>JANQQJ010000039.1 GCA_028284945.1 Alphaproteobacteria bacterium
GTCCGTCTCATACTCAACGTGTGCCGTCGAGATCGTGATCCCGCGCTCACGCTCTTCAGGCGCCTTGTCAATCTGGTCATAATCCGTGAACTCAGCCCCGCCGGCCTCGCCCAATACCTTCGTGATCGCAGCCGTCAGCGTCGTCTTACCGTGATCAACGTGACCAATCGTGCCAACATTCACATGTGGCTTCGTGCGTTCAAACTTCTCTTTCGACATCGGCTAATTTCCCTGTCCGTTTGCTGTCGTTTCCTGCCTTGCCCGAACCCCGGCTGGAGGGTTGGAGCGGGTGATGGGAATCGAACCCACGTCACTAGCTTGGAAGGCTAATGCTCTACCATTGAGCTACACCCGCAAACCCTTCAAAAGAGGCCCACTATGTCTGCCCGCTTGGACGATGGTGGTGGAGGGGGTAGGATTCGAACCTACGTACGCTATGCGGCCAGATTTACAGTCTGGTGCCTTTAACCACTCGGCCACCCCTCCATCGTTTTCGGCCCGACAGACGGTGCACGGGACTATGAGAAATTGCTTCCCTATGTCAACCACAATCCAAGCGGAATTCCCCTGCGATCAGCACATCATGAGACCAGCACATTGACCACACCAAATCGCAACAAACGGCCGGCTCGAAAAAAGCCTTATGCCGGGCAGGAGCGATACTGGCTCTATGGGCTGCACCCGGTCCGCGCCGCACTGGTCAACCCGGCCCGAAAATACGGCAAACTGCTGGCGACCCGAAACGCCGCCGCCAATCTGGGTGAAGCGCCCTTCCCGCCGGACATTGTTGAGCGCAAAGCCATTGACCGGCTGGTGCCTGCCGATGCAGTGCATCAGGGTATCGCGCTAGAAGTTGACCCGCTGCCGGAGACGTCACTTGCAGATCTGATCGATGGCAGTGAAAATATGCTGCTGCTCGTGCTCGACCAAGTGACCGATCCGCACAATGTCGGCGCGATCCTGCGGTCGGCCGCGGCGTTTGGCTCTGCCGCCGTGGTCACAACCTGGCGGCATTCCCCACCGGAGACAGCGGTGCTGGCCAAATCTGCCGCCGGCGCGGTCGATCTGATCCCCTATGTCCGGATTCGCAATCTGGCCGACGCGCTCAGCACCCTCTCCGATGCCGGGTTCCATATCGTTGGCCTCGACGCCGATGGCGGAACCAAGCTCCAAGACGTCGCTAACCCGGGCCGCATTGCTGTCGTCATGGGCGCCGAAGGCAAAGGCCTGCGCCAGTTGACCCGCGAACGCTGCGATCAGCTGGCCCGCCTGCCCATGAAGGGCGACATGGAGAGCCTGAACGTTTCCAACGCGGCCGCCATCGCGCTTTATGAACTGACGCGCGACTAAGCCCTTCTGGTAAAGGCCGTCTTATCTGGTTTAGGCTCCATTCAACGTTATGCGTTCAGGAGTGACCGATGAGAGTAAGCCTCGCCGCCCTATTTTGCCTCGCGTTCCTTGTTTCAGGCGCTGCTTCGCCAGCAGCAGCCGACACCGGCACCGCAACAGTCCGTGTTGTGACGTCGCCGCCGCTCGGCTCTGGTACATTCAGGTTCAGTGGCACGCCTTCGGGTGAGCTTACCCTGTCTGGTGCGGAAGGAAGCATGAGTGCCTCGGGGCTTGCAGCAGGCAGCTACAATGCCACCCTGGTGCGCACAGACCCGGCGGCGGTCGACGGCGGCTACCAACTAACATCGGTCACCTGTGATGATGACGACAGTACCGGCGGGGTGCTGAGCCGCCGTGCCAAGTTCGAGATCGCTGACGGCGAGAGCGTGAGCTGCACATTTCTGCTGACCAAGACGCCAGAAGAGCCGAGAGATTCGACTGAGCCGGGCGAGCCAGGAAGCACACCTTCTGCGACGCCAGGGGCCGGTCCATCCGGAACAGCACCATCGGAAGAGCCAAGCGCCGTGCCCGGCGGAACGGTGACCGAGGGCAGCTGCGTCTGTCCAAAAGAAGGACCATGGACAATCAATAACCTGCCGGGGCAGATGAGTTGCACGGGCGCAGCCAACATAACCATGCCACTGACACCCAGCACACAAAGAGGCACCCTGACCATTCAAAATGGCTGCAACACCATCATTGGTGAAAGCCTGTCAGAAGACGACGCGACGCTGGTGATGCAGCGCCTGCCCGGTTGCGGCTACCAGGGAACGATAGGCGGTTCGCAAGGGGGCATTCCGATGACCATCGAATTCAATTGGACCGTCAATAGCGAGACCAGCATCTCAGGCGATCTTTACTCGCAGGCCAGTGAGCAGGGCATGACCTGCACCATGACGCGGAACTACAATATGAACGCCGCGAACTAACCCGCTATGAGCTGACGGCCGGATAGAGCGTCTGGAAATTCTCAAAGAAAAACTGCCGCCGCGCGGCCTCGCTCAGTGAGGCCGTCGACCGGTCGAACCGCCCGATCGGATCGCGGCCGCCTTCGGCATGCGGATAGTCGGACGAGAACATATAGAGTTCCGACCATGAGTCGTTGACGATCTGTGCCACATCTTCGAAGGGATAGGGCGTAAACCTAATCTGGTCGCGGATCTGTTCGGATGGTTTGCGCTGCATCTTGGCCAGGTGTGGCTCGGGCCGGCTCCAGATATCAACTGCATGATCAAGGCGCCTGATCATATCAGGTACCCATCCTGCGCCAATCTCGATCACGCCGCCACGCAGATCCGGGTGCCGGTCGAGCACACCATCGAGCACCAACACGGAGATAAACCGTTGCGCGGCCTGATGGATGACCGTCAGGTCCTTCGACCCGATCACTTCGGCACCGCCACGCGCCGTCGTCCGGTCTGGATAGCCATCATTCATCCAGGCCTTGGGAATCTGAAGCGGCGCGCTGCCGACATGGAGAATGAAGGGCATGTTCCTTTCGGCCAACAGGCGCCAGATTGGCTCGTGATCGACATGACCGGGAGACCGTCCGCCAGGCGCGTCCGCGGCAATCCAGACCGCCCCCAGACCCAATTCCGCGGCAAACGTGATCTCTTTCATCGCCTGCTGCACATCGTCGAGCGGGACAATCGCGACACCGATCAGGCGGGTGTCTGCATCACAGAATTCGGCCATGGCGCGATTGTGGGCCCGGCACGTGACATAGCGGGCTTCGGCCGGTGCTTCAAAAATCAGCCTGGCACAGAATGAGGCAAAAACCACCTGCCGCTCAAAGCCAAGCATATCGAGCGCCACAGCCCTTTCCGGTCCGTTGAAAGCGCCCAGCGCGTCATGCCATTTCGGCCCACGCGTGATCTGATCGCCAAGCTCTTTCAGTTTCTCAACGGTCTCGGCGGCGTGGCCCGCCGCGCCGACGTGATCACCGGGGTCAAACTGCCCCGTTGTACTGGCGCCCAAGACAGGCAACAGATGTTGATCACTGGCTGCCGTATGCGCCGACAGAAAATCCGGCAACTCCATAAGATGACTGTCCGCATCATTGATCAGCCGTTCACCGGCATAACTCATGACTACGTCCCTTTGGGCACCAGGGCCACCACGCGCACCGGGCCGCCGGAGCCCCGTTCAATTTTAATCGGTAGCGCAATGAGTGTCGCACCGCGTGGCGGGACCCTATCAAGGTCTTTCAAGTTCTCCAGGCCAGGGACATTGTACTCACCCGCAATGCGATGAACGATGAAGTCCTTTGAGGGCCCGTAATCTATTGACGCTGTATCGACGCCAATCATCGCCACATCGCGCTCTTTGATCAAAAACACAGCCGCAGCCGCGCCAAAGCTTGGGAAATGCAAACTGTCGGTACGGCCCGGGCGGTCATCGCCCAAATAGGCCTTGCGGTCGGGCCAGCGGGCGCTCCAGCCATTATTCATCAGCACGATCATGCCGGGTTCGATCTTGCCGTGAGCGGCCTCATAGGCCTCTATATCTGCAACGGTCAGCCGGTAGTCGGGATCAGCAGCCGCCTTTTCAGACACGTCAATCACCGCAACCGGGGCAATCATCTCTTCAACGGGTACCCGGTCAACGGTCTGCGCGCCTTTGAAGAAGTGTTCCGGCGCATCCATGTGGGTGCCACCATGTTCAGGCGTGCAAAATGAATATGAGGCATAAAACCATCCACCCGGCGTTTCACCATAGGCCAGCTTTTTCAACTCGAACGAGGTGGGCGAACTTGGCCAGTAGATTGTATCCCTGCCATAGGCATGGGTCAGATCAATCACCTGCATGGCGGCAGGATCGAACACAGTTTCCGGTTCACTACATGCGGTCAGGACCAAAGACAGCACCATCGCTGACAGGGGAAACCGCATGTCGACCTCCTTAACTGGCTTGTTTCATCCCCTGTATGCCACGCCAAAGGAAATGGGTGAATGCCAGAACGAGACAGATATAGGCAAAGGTGAAGGCACCCGGTACGCCCATATAGCCCGCCACGACCCCGACAATCGGCGCCATCGACAGGAAATGGCCGGGCACCCAGGCGTCCATCCGCCAGCTGATCATGATCGCGCTGACGGCCGAGATCAGCATCAGCGCCGAAAACGCATGCACCGCCCAGGGCAGGGTGTACATCAACCCGCCCAACACCAGCGCGATGATCCCCGCTGCTGAATGGGTCAGGCCACCCAGTTCAATTTTTGATGGTTTGCGCGGTGTGTCATCCATGGATTGTCAGCCTCCCTGCCCTTCATTTTATGCCAAGACGCTATCACGCCCCGCAATCTGACTGAAACGACAAGCACCCCACCTTCCCGGCCAGATAGCTGACAATCCGACAATTCGGTTGATTTCTGACAGACCCCGCCCTTATTTATGCCGCGCAGCCTTGGCATGCCGGTTTAGCTCAGTTGGTAGAGCAGCGGTTTTGTAAACCGAAGGTCGCGGGTTCGACTCCTGCAACCGGCACCATTGCCCTTCCCCTCAAAGAAAGCAAATCCGGCGCGCGCTACTCAGGTTTAGCGTGGCCGGCGCTTTCCTTGTTGGCGGGCAGGCAATTCAGTGCGACATAGGTCATGCCGACATCGGCTTTTGAATCGCAGTCAAAGCCATCAGGGACATCTGCTGGCGGGTCAACATTCAACACCACATGCCCCGGATCGTCGGCGGGTTCGGCTGATCGCATGCCGGAGGTGCCGAAGTCGCACTCGATCGTTGAGTGTTCGTCGAACGCCGCCAACGGCAAGACAAAAATATGTTCTTGGGCGCGGTTTGCCTGACAGAACTGCGCCTTAAACTGGTCGAACGTATTTGCCGTGGATTCGGGCGCCTGCGAACAGGCCGGCATGGCGAATAGTAAGCTGGCGGAGCCCGCGAGCATGAACCAAGTCTTGATCATCATTCTTCCCCTTTGTTGATTACGTCGGCGGCCCGCCAGTATTGACTGTAAAAGCAGGATCGCCCCAAAGCCGGCATTTGTCCACCACATCAGATCAGGGGCCGCTAGCGGCTTGCGCAGCCGTATCGCAAAGCCTATTTTGGTAATCAGAGGCTATTGCTCGGGAGAACACCATGACCAAATCGGGACTAGACGTCAGTAAACTTCTCGGCCTGCGCATTGTTGCGGACGAACTCGCTGATACATCTGCCATTGTTGGTGCCAAGACAGGCAAAATCGACCGCTTGAGCGCCAAGACAGGCAAAATTGATCGGATTGGCTTGAAAGCTGGCAAAATCAGCCGGATCGGCCGCAAGGAAAGCCAAACCAAAGTCGCTTGATCGCCGAATGCGCTACTCGAGCAGGTGATCTTTCATCTGCTCGCGCTCGACCGGGGTAAAGCCCAAGCCATCGGTTAGGTAGCCGTCAAAGCTACCGAACTCTTCTTCCATGGTTTCGTGACCGGCCGCCAGATAGTCTGGATGGGCGGCCAGCATGGTGTGGAAGACCTCCAGTGAATTCATGTCTGGATACTTCTCCGCCAGCAGATCCAGATTTCGTACCAGATATTGATTGGTCAATTCATAATCGTGGTAGATTGTCTCGCGGTCGACACCCAGCGCTTCCAGCAATATGGCCGCGCCCCATCCGGTGCGGTCCTTGCCTGCGGCGCAGTGGAACAACAGCGGAAGCTGGTCAGCCTGTGAACACAGCCGCAGGAACTGGGCATAGGCGCTGGTGAAATCCCGCGCATAGGCCCGGTAAATATTCTTCATCGCCTCGCCCAGTTCAGCCTCGTCCACCTGCGGTTTTTGGAGCACGTGGTGCAGTTCTGAATCCTGCCGGTCGGGGCCGATGGAGAACGGAATCACTTGCGGCGCATTGGCCTGCGGCAGGCGCGACGGATTTTCCACCCGCTCTTCATCGCGCCTGAAATCACACACCACTTTGATGTTGAGATCCGTCACATGGTTGAGGTCCGCATCGGTCAGTCCCGCAAGCGAGTTCGACCGGTAAAGATGCCGCCAGATCGTGTGACGACCATCCTGGGTGCGATATCCGCCCAGGTCGCGGAAGTTGCTCGCCCCCTCCAGCGGCAGAACGCGGGCGGGCTGGTCGGATGATTGTGAACTCATGGACTAATCCTATCGGAAGAATGTGACCGCTATATAGCATATGGAGGATCGCCCGCACCCGCCCTATGCTGCGCCATCGCAACCGTGCGGGAAACATCATGCAGGCCATTCTGGGCATTATGGTTTTGATCCTGCTGGCCTGGGCGATCAGCGAAGACCGGCGCGCCCTGCGCTGGCGGCTGGTGGCCGGTGGGCTGGCGCTTCAGGTGGTGATCGCCCTGATTATGCTGAAGATCCCGGGCTCGCCGGATTTATTCTTGGTCATCGCCCGCGGCGTCGACGCGCTGCAGACCGCGACCCAGGCCGGCACCTCCTTCGTATTCGGCTATATTGGCGGCGGCACTTTGCCCTTTGCCGAGACCCGCCCGGGCCAGAGCTTCATCTTCGCCTTCCAGGCGCTGCCCCTGATGTTGATCGTCAGTGCGTTGAGCGCCTTGCTGTTCTACTGGAACATCCTGCCCCGGATCGTGCGCGGCTTCGCCTGGTTGCTGCAGCGCAGCCTGGGCATCGGCGGGCCGGTCGGCGTGGGGGCCGCACTCAACGTCTTCATCGGCATGGTCGAAGCGCCGCTGATGATCAAGCCCTATATGAGCAAGCTGGGCCGTGGTGAGCTGTTCATGGTGATGACATGCGGCATGGCCACCATAGCCGGCACCATGTTCGCGCTCTATGCGACGATGCTGAGCCCAATCCTGCCCGGCGCGGCGGGCCATCTGATGGTCGCCTCGCTGATCAGCGCACCGGCGGCTATCCTGATTGCCGCGATCATGGTGCCGAGCGGCGCCGAACCCGTTGACTCATCACTCGACATTCCGCCCTCTGAAGCCCGCGGCGCGATGGATGCGATTACCCGCGGCACGGCTGAGGGGATCCCGCTGCTGATCAACGTCATTGCCATGCTGATCGTGCTCGTCGCCCTGGTCGCCATTGTCGATCAGGTGCTGGGTCTGGCGCCTGATCTGAATGGCGCACCGCTGACTCTGGAGCGCATGGCCGGGTGGGTCTTTGCGCCCATCGCCTGGCTGATCGGCGTCCCTTGGGCTGAGGCACAAGTTGCCGGCGAATTGCTGGGCACCAAGGTGATCCTGAACGAACTGATCGCCTATTCGGAGATGGCCGCGTTGGCGCCCGGTGCGCTTTCTGAACACAGCCGTTTGATCATGACCTATGCGCTCTGTGGCTTTGCCAATTTCGGCAGTGTCGGCATCATGATCGGCGGGCTGGCGACAATCTGCCCCGACCGGCGTGGTGAGGTAACCGCGCTGGGCCTGAAATCAATTGTCGCCGGAACCCTCGCCACCTGCATGACCGGCGCGCTGGCGGGATTGATTGTGTAAGCCCCCCTCACCCTACTTTCGCTAAGCGCCCGCTGATGCGGCGCAAAGCTGCGGTATCCCTCTCCCCGCCGGGGAGAGGGAAGGCCGAGCAACGCGAAACCAGGGTGAGGGGGAAAGAAAAAGGCCCGGTCAAACAACCGGGCCTTTCGCAATTTCACTGGTGTGGACGCCTACTTCTTCTCGGGCCGGCGGCCTTCGATATAGTCATCGATCACTTCGTGATAGTGCCGGATACGGCTTTCCTGTCCGCTCAAGTAAGCACCCTTATAGGCACGGCTGCGGAAACCAAGCTGCTGGCCGGGTGTCACGTTCAAGTCCTGATCGATGGCGAAGCCCATGGACTTTTCGCCATATTCAAAGACGTCGTGTTCGACTTCTTCATCGCGGGGCACAGGGCCGGCGGCGGTAAACACATCGCCGGTTTCGCCTTCCGGCTGGCTGGCATACCACCAATTGTCGAACACGCACTGGTTCGGGTCGGTGGGATGCGGCCGCGAACGCAGGAAATGGAACCCATCGGCCCACAACGACACCGAGAAATTCGGGAAGATGTTGTAGTGATAGGTATCGGTCATCTGATGATCTTTCAGATTCTCGTAATGGGTATAGCCGTGCTTTTCGCCATATTCCCGTTTGGCCGTTTGCAGCGCTTCACGGGTCGAGAACGGGTCGTCCTTGAAGTCTTCCGGATCGAGCCCGTATTGCTGCAGCGTGCTGATCAGCGGTTCACGCAGAAGCTCATCCTCTGAGCCCCGCAGCCGCTGCGACGGCGACCCTGAGCGCATCCACATGCGGTGATGGTGTTCCCAAATGTCAAACTGGGTGTACTTATAGTTATCGTCCACCGAGGTGTCGGATTCCGGGTGCACCGTGGGCAAGTGATATGACTCGTTGAAATTGTCCTGGATCGATTTCCAGTTCACCGGGATGGTCGCGGTCAGCGCCTGATAGCGCTTCCAGTTCTGGATTTCATAAGCTTCCCACTGCTCGACGACGGGGCCCAGATAGTCTCTCAGCGGCTCACAATCCGGGTCCATATTGATCCAGATGAAACCGGCGAAGGTATCGCAGGGTACTTCGGTCAGCGTCAGCTTGCCGCAGGGATCGCCCTCGGGGAAATCCTCCGGGTCCTGAACCGATTTCAGTGACCCGTCGAGCTGCCAGTCCCAGCCGTGATACGGGCAGATAAAGGAATCGGTAAAGCCGACATCGTTGAACACCAGACGCGCGCCGCGGTGGTGGCAGACATTGTAGAAGGCTTTGATGGAACCATCGTGCTGGCGCACCATGATGAAGGCTTCGGGGCCCACCTCTTCCATCTGGTAGTCGCCGGCTTCGGGGATTTCGTCCTCACGGCCCAACAGCAGCCAGACCTTGGTCCACATGTGCTCCCATTCCTTGTCGAAGAATTCCTTCGACGTATAGCGGTAGCCTTCCATGCGGTGGCCGCGCAGCGGTATTTCCGGTGCCTTTTCCGGCGGTGATGCGCGCCATTCTTCGATGTCTTTAAGCTTTGTCGCCATGAGGATTATCCCTTCGCTTCCCTGAATTTTAGCTGCGCATAATATCAGAAAATAGGACCTTGCCTAAACTATCGATTCCGGGAGTAGGTCAGACCCAAACCGGAAATTGGCTATCGATTCCGCAGAAAAACAGGTGAGACGCAGACTGCAGCCTGCGCACATCAAGCGCTACAAAACCGCCAATCCGACCAGGCCCAAAAGGCTTAGCAATTGCACCAACAGGCAAGCCAATCTGAAGCGCGGGTCCGCTCCGTAAATGTGGATCACGGAATGCGCGATGCGGGCCACCATGTAGATGATGACCAGCGCATCAATCGTCCCGCTGGAAACCCCGCGAATTGAGATAATGAGCACAACTGCGGCATAGAGCGGCAGATTCTCAACAAGGTTGGCCTGGACCCGGAACAGGCGCCAGATCAGCTTGGAATCATCGGGAATACCAAAAGCGGCAACATCGCCGCCGGCCGCCAGGTGCCGGCCCCGTGCGCCCAGAAGCATGACCACCACGAAAACGATCCAGACAACATAGATCGCCAAACCCCAAAGCGGGACCGTCATTGCCCCATCCATCGCGCCCCTCCCACACGTCTTGCTGGTTCCAGGCCGGGATAGTGGACCGGCTTGTGCGTCACAGCAAGCAGGGGGAAGTGGCGACCTTAGCGCAGAAGATTAGATCGTAATTTCGCCGTCGATTTCGCAAGGGCCCCGATTGGGAGAGGGCTGCCGCTCTTCTCCCGGCTTGGGCTTGCGGCGGATCACAATGTCGCCGTTGGGCATAATTTCCGGCGTCTCATATTGCGGGATGGTTTTCACGAAAAGTTGCAACGCCTGAATGACCGTCTGAGCGGCCTCACGGGCAGCCTGTTCGACCTCTTCCACCGGATCGGGTTGGGGCTCGGATTGTGCCTCAGACTGCGCATAGCCAGGTGTAGCAAACAGAAAAATCGATAGTGCGAGAGCGATCCGCATCACGGCCCCCAATTGTTGTCGTACGTCCAGGATATCGGCTGCCGGCGCCGGGAAATCAAACGGGTTCAGCCAGCGCTGCTCATCGGTTGGTAGCTGCTTTTCGCCCGCATATCCTCACCAGACGAGAATTGCGGTGGGCGGCGCCCCTCGATCAGGTCCTTATGCGGCAAAATTGCCGCGGCCATGAAATTCATGAAAGCGCGCACTTTCGCCGTCTTGCGCAGGTCAGCATGGGTCAGCAGCCATAGGTCCAGAAATCCCTCTGCCCGGTATGGCGGTAAGCGCCTGACCCCTTCCGACACATCGCCGATATGGCATGGCAGCATACCGATCCCGACGCCTGCTCTGATCGCCTCTAGCATCGCATCAGGCGTGTTGATCGTGAGGCGTTTGCGCGCATGCGGATAGACGTCGCGGAACCATGCCGCCTCGGCATAATTGTGCTCACGCCAGGAATACGTCACCAAATCCGGAGACGCTGCCGAATTGGGCGCGCCCGGTTCACCTGGGGCAACAAAATCCGCCGGACCATAAAGCATGGCTGTCAGCCGGCCCATGCGCCGGCCGACAAGCGTTTCAGGCGGATTGTTGGTCGCCCTGATCGCCACATCGACTTCCCGCGCATGCAGGTTGGCCACCTCGTGGGAGATCACCAAATCAATGCTGATACCGGGATAGTCCGCCAGAAACAACCGCAACTGATCCATGATGAACGGATTGATCAAAGGGCCTGCCGCGGCCACGCGCAGCTCGCCATTGAGCTCTGTATCACGGCCATAGAGTTGCCTATCCAGAGAAAGGGCTTCTTCCTCCATCCGCTGTGCCGAGGCGACCATCTCCTGGCCGGCCTGGGTCAGCACATAGCCTGACGCAACCCGGTCAAACAGCCGCGCACCCATGTTTTCTTCGAACGCCGCAATACGCCGCGACACCGTCGAGTGATTAACGCCCAGGTCCCGCGCTGCGGCGGTTATCGAGCCCTGCCGCGCGACCGCAAGAAAGTAACGAATGTCATCCCAATTGATCATGAGTGCAATTATGCACAGTGAATTTGCATAAGTCGATAATTTTCACACAATCAACTGCCGGTTACCTTACGCACACATCAACCGGGTGCCCCGCCCAAACCGAGGAGCCGAGCCATGCATACCAAGACATCCAGCATCATCGAATTCGTTGCCGTCCTTGCCGTTGCCGCCATTGTTCTCGAAGGACTGGCGCTGAGCCTATCCGGCCTGATCTAAAGAATTTTCCGTTCCCATGCGACCAACTGAGGCCGCCCCGGCAAAGTGCCGAGGCGGCCCTTCTTTTTGCCGGAAACCCCGGAACTAAAACATGTTTTTGGTATTTTCGCCTTTGGCTTCAGAGAGCAGCTTGTTGTACTCGCTAACCCACGCAGACATTGCATCGGCATTGCGGATGCGCACCTCAAGCCTCCATTGACCGGGTTCAGCCTGCAAGCATGGCCCAGATGAGGACTCGCAACCCCATTCCAGAACATCACCGCTTTGGGTGCGTGGTTCGCCATAGCGCTCGACGACCATGGCACGGCGCTGTGCGGCATCGACCTCGTTGGTATCGCGGAACAGGATATGCGTGATCCGCTTTTTGCCATCGGCATCGCCCTGAATGAAGGTCTTGCCATCACGAATCTGGAATGAATATTCCTTGATGACGTCAGGCTCCGGGTCGCTTTCACCTTCTTTGTAGAACCAGATCCGCTTACTGGTCTCCACACCGTCAGATTCGTAATAGCCCTTGGCCTCGACCATGGCCTTCGACTTGTCGAAGGTGTCGAACAGCTTGTTGAAATCATCACCAAGGCCGACACCCGCCACTTTCCAGGTCGACATGTCAGTGTCGCTGCCAGCGGTCAGCGCCGTATCTCTGGCTTCCTTGCACGATTCATAGGCGGCACGGATGCCCATCATGGATGGATAGGATTTAGAATATTGCGATTGCGCCAGCCGCTTGCTGGTCGCGCATGCATCAATACAGGGCTTGGTCGTTTCGCCATCAAGACCCGCATTCGTACATTCCTGCGAGAGCGCACCGATGGCCCTGATCGTCTCTGTCTGATTTTCAAAATCAGGCAACTCCGCATGAGCCGGCAAGACCCACAACCCGGCACAAAACGCGCTAACGAGTAATCGCTTCATAATAGTTCACCCCTCCTAGGCTGAATGATTGCTTGGGCCCCTCACCCCAGCACAGCCTATAGGCGTATCACGAAACGATTTTTCCTTGAAGCAGAGTCGCAAAACTCCGGCAAGTTTAGGCCGCGGGCGGGAACGGATATTGAATCATTTCAATCTTGTAGCCGTCAGGGTCTTCGATAAAGGCGATATCGATGCCTGAATCACCCATCGGTCCCGGCTTACGCGGGACCGACACACCTTCACCCTCCAGCCGTGCACAAAGCCCATGAATATCCTCTGCCCCAATCGCGATATGGCCATAGCCCGACCCGTGGCTATAGGCCTCGTCCTGGTCCCAGTTCCAGGTAAGTTCGAGCACCGTACCGGTCGCTTCGTCGTCATACCCCAGATAAACCAGACTGAAGCGGCCATCCTCGTAATCTGCCCGGCGGCGGACCACCATGCCCAGCTTGTTGCAGTAGAAATCGAGCGACTTGTCCAGATCCTTCACCCGGATCATGGTGTGCAGCAGCCGCAGCCGGTCGTCATCTGTGGTTAAGCCCATCGTTCTCTCCTTGCGTTCAGGTGCCAAGCTACCTACTGCTAGGGACCGTATCAACAGCCCACCGTATTATGACCGATCTCAAACTCAGCATCGTCGACCAATCCCCCATCCGTGAAGGCGGGACAGCCGCAGATGCAATCAACGAGACGATAGCATTGGCCAAAGCCGCCGAACGGCTGGGCTATAAACGGTTCTGGGTCGCCGAACATCACAGCACCAATGGGTTCGCCGGATCATCGCCCGAGATTTTGGTCACAAGGCTGGCCGCGGAAACGTCCAGCATCCGCGTCGGGTCCGGCGGCGTTATGCTGAGCCATTACAGCCCGCTTAAGGTGGCCGAGAACTTCCGCATTTTGGAAACCATGCATCCGAACCGGATTGACCTGGGCATCGGCCGCGCACCGGGCAGCGACCAGTTGACAGCAGCCGCGCTGGCCTATGGCTCGCAGGTCGGGACCGAATATTTCGGCACCCGCGTCGCCGACACGCTCGCCTTTCTGAGCGATTCAACGCCGGCCACGCGCGCCCTGGACAAAGTGATCGCAACGCCAAGGCCGGAAACCGTGCCTGAAGTTTGGATGCTGGCATCGTCCAATGGTAGCGCTTCCTTGGCCGCGCAATTTGGCCTGGCGCTGTCTTTCGCGCACTTCATCAACCCCGTCGACGGACAGCAGATTGTCGCGCAATACCGCGACGCCTTTCGGCCCTCACGGTTTTATGGCGTTCCCAAGGTCAGCGTCGGCGTCTTTGTGCTGTGCGCCGACACTGAAGAAGAGGCTCAGCGCATCGCCTCCAGCCGCGATCTCTGGCGCCTGCGCTTCGAAAAGGGGGAGTTGGGCCCCTACCCGTCACCGGACGAGGCGGCAAACTATCCCTATACCGATCTGGACCGAGCGATGATTGCAAGCCGCACTGTGCACTCCATCATTGGCGCGCCGGAACAGGTGAAACAGCAGCTCACAGATTTTGCCGCCAGTTACCAGACTAATGAACTGGTGATCCTGACCATCTGTTACGACTTCAAGGACCGGCTGCGCTCTTACGAGTTGTTGGCCGACGCATTCAACCTAACCTCTCCTGCCGAACAGGTCCCTGCATGAACCATCAACACGCGAAAATTCTTCTTTGGCTGATTGCATCAGGGGTCGTCCTGGGCGCCCTGCTGGGATGGTATGCGCCCGAAACAGCTGTATCGCTGGGTGTTATCGGCAAGCTGTTTCTCAATGCCCTGAAGATGCTGATCATCCCGCTGATCTTTGCCGCCGTGATCAGCGGCATCACAGCATTGGGCGATATCAGAAAACTGGGCCGGATCGGCGGCATCACCGTGTCCTATTATCTGATCACAACCGGCATCGCTGTGTTCATCGGGCTGATCGTGGTGAACTTCTTTCAACCCGGCGCCGGGATCGACATTGGTGGCGGGTTCCTGGCCGAACGGGTGGAAGCCAATCAGGACAAGGCCGCGACCGACATCCTGTTCGAATTGTTCCACCCAAATCTGGTGCAAGCCGCCAGCGAGACCAAGCTTCTACCTGTTATCTTTTTTGCCATCCTGTTGGGCGCGGCACTCACCACTGTCGGCCACTCCGGAGAGTCCACAATTGGCTTCTTCAATGGACTGAACGACGCCATGATGAAGCTGGTGATCTGGCTGATGTATACCGCACCGGTCGGTATCTTCGGCCTGGTCGCCGGTCGCCTGGGGACCGCGCGCATTGAGGGTGACTTTGTTGCCGAAATTACCGCGGTTGGCATGCATGTGGTGACCGTCCTGTCCGGCCTGGGCATCCACTTCATCATACTGTTCCTGGTCCTTGTTTTCCTGGCGCGCCGCGGACTGCCTTATCTGGTCAGCCTGATGCGCGCGCTTCTGACGGCATTCGGCACCGCCAGCTCATCGGCGACCCTGCCGCTGACCATGGAATGCGCCCGCGAGGCCGGGGTCGACCAGCGCGCCGTGCGGTTCGTAATCCCATTGGGCAGCACGCTGAACATGAACGGTACCGCACTTTATGAAGCGTGCGCGGCCATGTTCATCGCGCAGGCTTACGGCGTGCCGCTGGGGGTTGAAGCGCAGCTGATCATCTTCGTCACCGCGACGCTGGCAGCGGTCGGCGCTGCGGGGATTCCTGAAGCCGGGTTGGTAACCCTGGTGATCGTGCTGAACGCGGTCGGCCTGCCACTGGAAGGCATCGGCCTGCTGCTCGCGGTCGACTGGTTCCTTGATCGGTTCCGCACGTCCATTAACGTCTGGGGTGATGCGGTGGGAGCCGCGGTCGTCCATCGCTTCCTGCCGGAAATCGTCGAGGAACCCGACGCCATGCGCGAATTTGCCTCCTGATGCATGTCTGGGTGGGGACAGGTGCGCTGAGCGCATTGATCGCCGTGATCCTGGGTGCCCTGGGCGGCCATGACGGCGCATTCGACAACCCGAGTTCCCGGCGGCTTTTCGAGACCGCCAGCGACTACCACTTCATCCACGCGTTGGGCATCATCGCCGTCGGTCTTTCCATCGGCCGCCTCTATGGGTGGATGATTCAGCTCGCCGCCGGGGCCATGCTGGCCGGCACGCTGCTGTTTTGCGGCACGCTTTACGGCACGGCCTTTTTCGGGCCGCATCCGCTTGCCTTCGCAGCGCCGTTTGGCGGCCTTTTGCTGATGGCCGGATGGATATGCTTTGCCATAGCGGCCTTTCAAAGAAGGGAGCCCTGATGTCTCGCAAACGCGGCACTTTCGAATCTGTTGTCAGTGCGTCAACCGCAGAAGAGGCCATCGAAATCGCCGCTGAAGCCGTGCCAAAGGGCGCGGATATGACCTTCAGTGAGGCTGTCGATGCATCTGCCGACTATGGCAAGGATAGCTGGCTGGTGACGATCAAATTCAAGCGTCCGGAGCCCGAGGGCGAGTACTGAAAAAGCAGGAACCGCATCCTAAATAGAATGAGGCGCAGCCGGGGGGATATCGGCTACGCCTCATATCATCTGCTGGGGGCCGGAAACGCGACGAGGAGTTGGCCCCCAGCAGAAATCAGAAACTTTAGATAATTTCCCAGCTCCCATCCGGCTGGCGGCAAGCGGTGCCATAGCCCCGCTGTTCCTGGCCATCGACAATGATGCTCTGCTGGAATTCACGGCAATAGCGGCCGTCCCGTGCATAGTATCCCGGCTGCGGCGTTACCGAGCCGCGGGCGTTGTTGCGCGGGTCATACCAGCCGGACGTGTCGTAGGACCGGTTATTCTCCAGCGCATAATAGGTCGCCTGCTGATGTTTGCGGCGGTTGGCGTCGTCCAGCGAGGCGCCAATCCGGTTACCGATCAGGCCGCCAGCCATCGCACCGAAGGCAATTGCCGCGCCTTCGCCGTGCCCTTTGGCATGCGCGCCCAGTCCGGCGCCGATGGCCGCACCCAGCAAGGTGCCCGCGACCTCGTTGCTGTTGGTGCTGTTGCAAGCCGCCAACAGGCTGACCGACATAAGTGCTGCTATCAATTTGGTCGTCATCTTGTTTCCCCCGATGGCATTGATGAAAGCCGCCATCCGCGGCGTATTGAGTGAAATCTAGCGTTTCGAAACTGAACGAAACCTGAATGCCGTTCAGATTCAGCCAATAGCCTTGAGAAACTGCGCGATTGACCGGACAATACCTTCGTCAACAACGCAGTTCCGCGCATGGATATACGCCAAAAAGTCAACTCGTTCAGTATGATAGCGAGGAAATTCTCCGACGCTCTCCAAAGGTGACCTTTTTCTGATGGCACATAAGCCCACTTCCGAGGAACTGGACGCGCTGATTGTCTATCGCGACTTCAAGGAAACCAGTATTCAGCGGATTAACCTACACCTGACAAAGGGATTTATCGACCGCGGCTACAAGGTGGGTGTTGTCGGATTCAGTCCTGAAGGAGAGGTCCGGAGCGAGTATCCAGCCTCTACGGTGTTTTTTGACTGCGGCGGCCTACGGTCGCTCGCCTGTATTCGACCCCTGTCACGCATCATCAAAGCAACAAAGCCAAGGGCGATACTCAGCGCCTATGGCCCGGTAAACATCACAACGATCTTCGCCGCGCGATTAGCCGGCAGCAATGCGACACTGGCTGTCAGCGAACATAACCAACCTGTCAGCCTGCCGCTGAAAGGACGCCCGAAAGGCGAGTACGTCGCGTACAAGCTGATGCGCTACCTCTATCCCTTTACCACCAAAATCGTCTGTGTATCCAAAGGGCTGAAGGAAGACTTCGTCCGGTATACGGGATTAGCCCCCGACCGATTTGCGGCAATTTACAATCCCGTCGTGACCGACGATCTGGAAACACTTTCGAATGAACCGTTCGACCATCCATGGGTGGAAGATACGGCGACACCGCTTCTGGTCGCCGTCGGCCGGCTTGATCTGGTCAAGAACTACGATGTCATGTTCCGGGCGATCGCCAAAGTCCATCAGCAGAGACCCGTCCGGCTGATCGTTCTTGGTGAAGGTATTCAGCGCAAGAACCTGGCCGGCGAAATCAAAAAACTGGGCCTCGAAGACGCAATAGACATGCCGGGTTTCGCCCGCAATCCATACAGCCTTATGCGGCGCGCTGACCTGTTTATCCAGACCTCTGAACGAGAAGCACTCTCCAACGTCATCGTCGAAGCGCTGGCCTGCGGCACATCCGTCGTATCGACCGATTGCCGAAGCGGTCCACGTGAGATTCTCAAAGATGGTGCACTGGGAGACCTTGTCCCCGTCGGGGATGAAGATGCCTTTGTCCGCGCGATCATCCACCGGCTCGACAACCCCTTCGACCCAAGCGCCCTGATAAAACGGGCGCAGGATTTTACGGTCGAAAGAGCGGTCAACAGCTATGTGGAATTGCTGTTCAAAGGGATTCAGGCCAGCCCGTCAGACCACGTGAAATGAGAGTAGATCCATGTCGCCGACCAGCGCAGTTGTCTTGCTGCTGCGAAGCCGCTACCGTCCGGCCCGCTGCGCCAGACGAGCACGCCCGGTGAACCGAGGGAACGCACAAAATTGAACAGTGAAAAACTGGACCTGCTTATCGTCAATGCCGGCCTCAGCAACGGCAGTGTTCACGGCATTCAAGTGTGCCTGGCAAACGAACTCACCGCGAGGGGGTATCGGGTGGGAATTCTGTCACTTATCGACCAGGGACCGCTGCTCGAGAAACTGCATCCCGACATTCTGACATTCTCCTTCAAGGGTAAGCGATCGCATGAGTGCATCAGGCCCATGGCCGCGCTGATCGACCAGTATACGCCTCGGGCCGTCCTGAGCGGCTTTGTTACAATCAATGTCATTACCGCGTTTGGTTCGTGGTGGGCGAAGTCCAAACACAGGCTCGTTCTTTGTGAACACAACCACCCGTTCAAGCTGCCCATGCGCGGATACAGGAAGCGCCAGTTGGTGCTGCAATGGCTCGCCAAATTCATTTACCGGCCGGCCTACAAGGTTGTCTGTGTCTCCAAAGGATTAATACCGCTCCAGCAGCGCGTGTCGCGCCTGCCTGACGACCGGTACATGGCCATTTACGACCCCGTTGTTTCTGAGGAGCGGACAGCCCTTTCCTATGAGGAGAGCGATCACAAATGGTTCAACGACCATTCAGTTCCCCTGATCGTATCCATTGGAATTCTTGTCGCCCGCAAAAATCATGAAATGCTGATCAGGGCATTCGCGCGCCTGCGTGAAACCCGCGAAGCCCGGCTGGTCATTCTGAGCGAGGGGCCGGAGCGGCCCAAACTTGAACAGCTGGTGCAGGAGCTCGGCATGGGCGACGACATCGATATGCCGGGCTGGGTGCCTAATCAAATGTGCTTTCTGCGGCGCGCGGATCTGTTTGCCCTGGCCACCAATCAGGAAGGCCTGTGTGACGTCATCATCGAGGCCCTGGCCTGCGGCACGACCGTGGTCACCACCGACTGTCCGACAGGTCCCGCCGAAATTCTTAACAATGGAGAATTCGGCACTCTTGTGCAGGTGGGCGACGAAGTGGGTCTGGCCGAGGCCATGGCATACAGGCTGGACAATCCGCTGCCCTCAGAACCCCTAATCGCGCGCGCGCAGGACTTTACCGTCGAAAAAGCGGTCAGTGCTTACGAGCATGTTCTGTTTGGCGACGATGCTTCAGATCAACGTGTTGAACGATGACGCTTTGCGCGCAACTGAGTGTAGTCGACGTTCGGTACCAGCGCTGTTCGATTGATGTGTGAGGTCAAGAGGTAACGAAATGCAGGATCCCTTCAAGGTCGATTTCTTCGTGGTCGGCGCCATGAAATCAGGCACGACCTCGCTTTACCACATGCTGATTCAGCATCCCGAAATTGCAATGTGCGCAGAAAAGGAACCGGCGTTCTTTCTGCTTGAAGAGAACCTGAACCTGGTTCAGCGCTTGCGTGACCGCGACGCGTGGACGCTTCAGGAATTCAGTGCCATGTTCGAGACTGGAAAACTTCGCGGCGAAGCCTCGACCCCGTACACATTGCCGCCGTTCTCCGTGGGCGTGGCGAAACGGATTCACGAACACAATCCCGACGCGAAAATCATCTATCTGGTGCGGAACCCGATCGACCGGCTCGTAAGCCATTACAACGTTTCCATATCCGACAAATTCGTATCGAGCGACCTGGCCACCGAGACGGTCAGACAGTCCATGTTTACCGGCGTAAGTGACTATGCAACCCAGCTGAAACCCTATCGAGACCGGTTCCGCCCAGAGAACATTCTGGTGTTGATCTCGGAGAGACTGCGCAACGATCCCGTAGCGACGTTTCAGCAAGTCGAGCAGTTTCTTGGCGTCAGTTCACTACCTGATCTGAAAACAGTTAGAGCCAACGTCACGCCAAAGGAGCTCAAACCCCCGCGGATTTCCCCCCGCCTGCTAAGGGAACTCAAGCTTTCCCCGACTTGGAAAACCATCAGCCAGGCAACGCCAGACGGCGCGAAAAACATCGTGCGCAAAATTCTCTATAAGCCTGCGCAGGTGCAGGCGACCCGCGACGACGTGCCTCAGGCGATCTTCGATTATTTGTCCGACAGAACCAATGAGTTCAGAGACATGATCGGCGACCCAATTCCAGAATGGGATACCTAGGCGTCCGCGATTAGAACCCGCCGGCATCGGCAGCAGCAGGCAGGGTGAGTTCCGCCTTGAGGCCGCCAAGGTCAGACCGGTCCAGCTGGACGCCACCACCATAGAGCCCGGCAATATCGCGCACGATATTGAGGCCTAGGCCGCTGCCGGGCGTCGCCTCGTCAAGTCTTTCGCCACGGCTAAACACCGCTTCGCGTGCTTCATCGCTGATTCCGGGACCGTCATCCTCAACCGTAAAGACCAGCATGCCATCCTGTTTTTCAACCGACACATTGATCTCTGACGACGCCCATTTACAGGCATTGTCCATCAGATTGCCCAGCAATTCGTCGAGGTCCTGCCGCTCGCCGCGAAAATTCAGTCGGTCACCGCCGGAGACGGTAATCGCTAGCCCCCGTTCAGCGTAGATCTTCTCGAGCGTCGTCTTCAGGCTGTGCATCGCCGGGCCGACCAGGGTGCGGCTGCCGATCACCTTGCTGCTTGCCGCCGTTCGGGCACGGACGAGATAGTGATCGATATAGCGTCGCATGACATCGACCTGACGTTGCACCGAACCCGCCAACCGGTTTTCCTCAGCCTGCGATTCATTCATTAGCACCGATATCGGCGTCTTCAACGCATGCGCCAGATTACCGACATGGGTGCGGGCCCGTGCAACCACTTCAGCATTGTGATCAATCAACTGATTAAGTTCGCCAACGACCGGGGCGATTTCGGATGGATACTCACCCTCCAAGCGGTCTGCGTCGCCGGACCGCACGCGGCCCAACGCCTCCTGCAGGCTGCGAAGCGGGCGCAGGCCATAACGAACCTGAACGATAACAGCCGCGATCAGTCCGGCGCCCAAAAACCCCAGCGCGGTGACGAGCGCACGCACGAAACTGCTGATTTCCCGCTCATTCTCGGTGGTTACCGCCGCAACCGTAAACCGGATGCTCGTGTCGCCTTCCGGGAACCGGATATCGCGCTCGACGGTGCGGATCTGCTGATCATCCGGACCAGATGCATAGGTATGGCGCGGCTGAGGTGCGGACTCCGCTAGATCGACGGCAAGCTCGTGATCCCAAAGCGACCGCGATGGAATGGTTTGCCCGCCGGGCACCGTAATTTGCCAGTACCACCCGGAATAGGGCTGCTCAAAACGCGGTTCGGCCAATGGTCCCGTCAGGAATACGCCGCGTTCTTCGTTATAGTCAGCCGCAACAATCAGGCTTTCCAGCAAAACGTCCAGCCGCGCGTCAAAGCTACGTTCGACAGAGTCCCGGAACAACACCACCAGCAAGAGGCCCCCGGCAATGAGGGCAAACAGAGTCCAAAGGCCCGCCCCCATAATCAGTCGGAATGTAAGGGAACTCGTGCGGCTGCTCATGATGTCATCGGTATGTTCGCCAGCCCGGCGATACGCCCCGTTCAGGCCGACCCGGCTTCGGACTCCATCCGATAGCCCAGGCCCCTCACCGTCTTGATCACATCCACGCCGAGTTTCTTGCGCAAACGGCCGACGAACACCTCAATCGTATTGGAATCCCGGTCAAAATCCTGATCGTAAATGTGTTCGGTCAACTCCGTGCGGGAAACGATCTTGTCTGGATGGTGCACCAGATAGGCAAGCAATTTGTATTCGTGCCCGGTCAGCTTGATCGGCTCACCATTGACCGACGCAGTTGCGGCACGGGTATCCACCTGAACAGGTCCGCAGCTCAAAATCGGCGACGCATGGCCGGCGGCCCTGCGGATCAGCGCCCTCAAGCGGGCCAGTAGCTCCTCCATCTGAAACGGCTTGGTCAAATAATCGTCTGCACCGGCGTCGAACCCGGCGACTTTTTCACTCCACTGGCCGCGGGCGGTTAGAATCAGCACGGGCATGGCATGCCCTTCGCTGCGCCAGCCCTTCAAGACACTGACACCATCGATCACCGGTAGGCCCAGATCGAGCACGACAGCGTCATAGGGCTCCACCTCGCCGAGATATTGCGCCTCTTCTCCATCAGCTGCCGTATCGACAGCGTAGCCCTCGCCCCTCAGGGTCTCAGCGAGTTGTGCCAACAGATCGGGGTCGTCCTCAACTACCAGGATACGCATCTATTGCCCTCTGATCTGGATGACCTGGGAATCTGTCGCGCGCACGGTAATCTCCATAATGCCGCCATCCCCCGACATTATTTTGAATTGATAGACGTAAGTGCCGCCGTTGTTGGGCGAGTGAAATTCCGTATCGATGATCTGTCCGTTAAACCGCTGCAACACTTGCCGCCTGATTTCAGCCAGGGACATGATTTCACCGCGCTGATACGCTTCACGCGCGCGGTTTTGCTCACTGTCGGCGGACGCCGCAGGCGAATAGGCCAGGAAGCACAGAACAAAGATGGTCGCAATCCAACGCATTGGAATATCTTACTAGGCGCTTGTTAAACGGCAAATGAACAATAGCGATATTCACTAAACCGGCTGTATAAGGTCCACAGACTCATTCAGAAGATAGTGTGCGGCAGCAAGGGTTTTAACAACCTATGATTGAAAGTCCCTGTATTGGCGTCTGCAAGCTGGAGGGCCCCTATTGCAAGGGATGCCTGCGTAGCATCCGCGAGATCGGCGGCTGGTCGAGCTTTGATGATGAGGAACGTCAGGCGGTTCTGGACCGGATCTCTGAAAGGGCGGCGCAAGATGCTTGAAGCCGCCGCATTGAAGACGCTGATTGGATTTTTCTACATGCTGAATGGTGACGTGATCAGCTATACGGTTTCTGAATATAGCGCGTTTCAGAATGACGCCGGCATTTTGCCCGAATGGACCTGTGAGATGTTGATCCAGGACCCTGGTTTCAGTTCGGACGTGAAGGCAGGATTTGCCGATGGTGAGTCCATGCGCGCCGAATGCTACCTGAGCGAGGATATCCGCGATCTTGGCGAGCCCTATCAGAGCATCACAATCCAAGCGGATTGATCGAGGATCGGCGGACCGCGTCGCCGCCTCTTTGCGGGACACAGCGGCCGCGGTTTTGCTGATCACCGGGTCGCTGGCGTCGAACAATGCTGACGCACGCGGATTACTGGGCCTGTTTGCCGAGGAAAAAATCACACCGGAGGCAACGCCCGTCGCCGCGCCGCCTGAGAGCCCCGACCATTCAGCGCGGCCTATCGCCTTCGTGAATTCGATCCGGGGGGTAGCGCTGCCGGATCTGCACCAGTTCGATCTGGTCTATCCAGGGCAGCGGATTGATCTTGGCGACGATGGTGAAATCGACCTGACTTTTTTGTCGCCCTGCCGCACCGAGATTATCAACGGCGGTACAATAACTATTGTGCCAGCGGGTGTTGACGCCGACGCGCAGTCGAAACTGAGAACCGAAGCTGCATCCTGCCGTCCATCAGACGAGCTTCCACACCCGGCGCTGAAGCGGGGTATTTTACCGGATGAAGGCCCGTTTCTTCAGAAGGACTGGCAAGAAGATGTCGTCAACGGGCGGCCCGTCTTCAAATGGGGCGGGATGGCACACGGAAGCGTCGCAACGGTCTCGATCCAGGAACTCGATCATCCAGAGCCTCGCACGGTTTGGCAGATTGAAACCCCCTATCCTTATGTAGCCTATCCGGCAGAAGCCTATACCCTGATCCCCGGTCAGCCCTATCTGGTCACGATCGAAACAGAGGGAAAGCAGCCTCTGCGCGGCACTTTTTCCGTTGATCTGGATCTGAGTTTTTCAAGGACGGCCCTTAATCAGATGGTCTGGCTCTCCGACAGCGGCACGGATTTGGAATGAGCGGCCCTTCTATCATTCTGGCGCTTGTGATGTGCCTTGGGCTTACACTTGCGGGGATACCCAATGCATCGTCGCAATCCGTTTTGAGCCCCGCTGCACAGCAACTCCATGAAGACCATCTAAGCAAACTCTCAGCGTCTGATGCCGGCCAGATAAAACTTGGGCGCGACCTCGAGCAGCGCTTTATCGCGCGCGTCGGCGGACGCTACCTGAACCCTGCCCTTCAGACCGCCGTGGCTGACTTTGCCCAGCAACTTTTTCTGCAATCGGGCCGGCGCGCTTTTCCTTGGCGAGTAACCGTTGTGAACAACGATCTTCCCTCTGCCTGGGCCCTGCCCGGCGGCCACGTTGTGATCTACAAAGGCTTGCTGCGATACGTCGATACGCCGGATGAGCTGGCCCTGGTGATCACCCATGAAATGGCTCATGCCGAACAGAACCACCTCATGGATATTGTCAGGCGGCCCACATTTGTAGCACGTCTGACCCCATCGCAAGTAACCACCATGCTCGCATCGTTTCAGGAGAATCCGATTGCCGGCATTCTGGCACCCCGTGCTCTCGGCGCCGTTGACAACGCCCTGTTCGAGATCGTCCGGCAGGGATATGGCGCTGAGCTGGAACGTGCGGCAGATGACGCAGCAACCGAGATCATGCGGCGGAGCGGTCACAGTCCTGTGCGAGGTGCCACCATTTTCCAAACGCTCTCGGCATTGGCGCCTGTTGGCGCTACCGGCACGACGTCGCTCTATGCCGGACGGGCTGAGACCGAAGATCGGATAGAGGCACTTGAGCAGACGATCGGTGCCGATGACGGCGCGCAACCGCCCAATCCCGGTTATGACGTCATCAAATCAATTTTCCCGACCCGCCGACATCTGGGTTTCGCGCGGGCATCCGAGACGGCGTCCCCATGAGAGCGCGTGGAAAAATGGGAGGCATGCTCTTCGCCCACGCCCTGTTTCTGTTGCTGGTCGCGGGTCTCTTCCTGCTCGCACTGAAGGTCGGGTATCCGAATATCAGCGCGCTGGTGGCAATCTATGCGGTCAATGCGGTAACACTGTTCGAAATCTCGACCCGATCGGCCAAGGCGCGAACCGCCGGAAGCCTCTGGCGTGTTGGCCGGCTCTATGCCGTCATCATCGGATTGATCAGCTTTTATGTCGTTTCAGACGCATATGTTCTTGAACACGCGTTGAGCGCCTATCCCGCCGACGCGCTATGGTTCCTTGGATTTATCGGCAGTGTCGCGGCCCTGGCCCTGGTCATGTCGCTGCGGCAGCCGGAACGCGCCGATATGTTTGTCCTGGCGCCAAGATTTACCGGTAATGGCATCGGCATCTTCGTGGTCGCCATCAGCCTGCAATTATTCGTGATGACGGCCATTACGCCGCTATCATTTGCGATGATCGCATTTCGCCTCACCTTCATTGCCGCGTCGATCTGGTTCGTCGTGTTCGGATTAATCATTCGCAACCCCCCGGTCCGGATGACAGCAAGCCTGTTTGTCACGCTGAATGTGCTGACAGCCTATCTCGACCTTCTATGGGATTACCGAACGACCATTGCCTTCATGGGTGGCGCTGTCGCTTTGGCAATCGTTACCTTTGCCGCGACTGAAATGCTGGCGCGGACCCTCCGCCCCAAGGTCGTACCGGTCAGGAATTGATCGGCGCCGTCGCCTGATCCAGCCAGGCCCGTGTGTCGTCATCCAGGGCAGGTCCAACCTCATTCCTGACGCGCGCGTGATAGGCGTTGAACCAATCCAGTTCATCTGCCGTCATGAGCGACGAATCCACCAGCCGCCGGTCAATCGGCGCAAGGGTTAATGTTTCGAACCCGAAAAAGCGGGATTCGTCCTCGCCCGACTCCCCCTCAACAACAGCGACCAGATTTTCGATGCGGATACCGTAGGCGTCTTCCTTGTAGTACCCCGGCTCGTTCGACACGATCATCCCTGCTTCAAGCGCCACATTGGACGGCCGCGGCGAGATATTATGCGGGCCTTCATGGACACCGAGATAGCTACCGACCCCATGGCCGGTGCCATGCTTGAAGTCGAGCCCCGCTTGCCAAAGCGCATGCCGCGCAAGGATGTCGAGCTGGCTGCCCGTCGTACCTTCCGGGAACCGCGCCTGCGCTAGCGCAATATGGCCTTTCAGTACACGGGTAAACCGGTCGCGCTGTTCTGCGCTGGGGTCACCGACAACAATCGTGCGGGTCACATCCGTCGTGCCGTCGAGATACTGGGCACCGGAATCGACCAGATAGAGCTCGCCTGAACCCAACTTGCGGTTCGTTGCTTCATTGACGCGGTAATGAACAATCGCGCCGTTCGGTCCGGCGCCGGAAATAGTATCGAAGCTGAGATCCCGGAATCGTTCGTTTTCTCGGCGAAACTCCTGCAGGCGCGCCACAGCGCCCAGCTCGTCAACCTTCCCGCCGGGGGCTTCCCTATCAAGCCAGGCCAGAAAACGGGTCAGCGCAACGCCATCCCGGTGATGCGCCTGCCGCGTGCCATCCAGTTCGGTCTCGTTCTTGAGCGCCTTGGGCAACTGGCAGGGATCCGTGCCAGCAACAACGGTAGCGCCCGCATCCTTCAACTGATCAACAATCCAGACTGGTGTTGCAGGCCCCGCAAGAACACTTTTTTCATCAGCGCCCAACAAACTCAGCGACGCCGCCAGCGCATCCTCCGGCACAATCCGAACCTGATTGCCGAGATGGGCGCGCAGGTCTGCGTCGACCTTACGCTCATCAACAAACAGATCGACAGACGCGTCTTCGTTCAGAATTGCATAGGCTAGTGCGAGCGGGCTGCGCGAGACATCAGCGCCGCGAATATTCAGCAGCCACGCAATGGAGTCCGTCGCCGCGAGCGCCAGGGCCTGTGCCCCGGCGTCTTTGATGGCGTCTGCGATCTCGCTCCGCTTCTCTGACGATGGCTTGCCCGAAAACTCAATTGGGTGAGGCACGATCCGGGCCAGCGGACGGGGCGGCTGGTCATGCCAGACAGCGTCGACGGGGTTATTGTCGACAGCGACCAATTCAGCCCCGGCTGACACACAGGTCTTCTGAAGTGCATCGCGGCCACCTGCCGTGTGCAGCCACGCATCATAACCAATACGGTCACCTCGTCCGGCGTGCTCGCGCAACCAGGCATCGACCTCCAGGTGACCCCTAGTTTCAAAAACGTCTGTATCGACTTGGTCGCGGGCCTGGATCGTATAGCGGCCATCTGTAAACAGCGCTGCCTTGTCTTTCAGCACAATGATTGTGCCGGCGGAACCCAAAAAGCCACTCAGCCAGGCCAGTCGTTTGGCATACCAGGGGACATATTCGTTCTGATACTCGTCGGCCATCGGCACGATGAACCCATCAAGGCCCCGGCTAACCAACTCAGCTCGTAATAAAGCAATCCGCTCAGCGCCATTTTCAGTCTCGACATCAGCCTCAAAGCCATCGACCAACGCACTAACCTGCGCCGCAGCGTCGGCATCGCCGATCAGTGCGGCATCGACGCCATCAACCAAGCTAACCGGCGCCGCAGCGACGGCCCGAAGTCTTTGACCGACCTCTGCGGCTGGAATCTCGTCATCGGGAAGCGGGTTGCTCATAATTTCTATATTGGACCTTTCAACGCACCGGCAACGCTGTTTCGCTTGTGTGACCGCCCACCATATCCGACAGAACGGTTACCAGCGCATCCGTCAACTTTGCCAAATCTTCATCGCCAATCACAAAGGGCGGTGTCAGATAAACAACATTACCGATGGGCCGCAGAAAGACCCCGTTATCGACAAAGGCGCGCTTTAGCGCATCGGCGTCACCGATACTATCGAGTTCAATCGCAGCAATCGCCCCTTTGATCCTGACATCAACAACACCGGACATGTCCGCACAGGGACGGAGTTTTTCTGTCAGGTGTTGTTCGATCTGCGCAACTCTGTCCTTCCACTCACCCTGCTCAAACAGATCAAGCGACGCGTTGGCCGCGGCACAAGATAGGGGATTGGCCATAAAGGTCGGCCCGTGCATCAGAGCCGCACTGGGATCGTCGCTTAAGAAGGCTTCAAAGACATGCTCCCGCGCGATTGCCGCTGACAGCGGCATCGTCCCGCCCGTGAGCGCTTTACCGATACAGAGAATATCAGGAACTACGTCAGCTTCTTCACAGGCAAATAGTGAACCAGTGCGGCCAAAACCGGTGAAAATTTCATCGAAAATCAGCAACACACCATTGTCATCGCAAATGTTCCGCAGGCCCTGGAGCAGGGTGGCGTCATGCATCTGCATACCGGCTGCGCCCTGAACCAAGGGTTCGATGATAACTGCGGCAATCTCTTCGTGATTATCGTCCAGAAAATCCTTCAAGCCGGTCATGTCCGTCGCGGACCCGGGCAATGGAAAAACATGGTTTTTTGGCATCGAATCCGCGAACAGCCGGTGCATGCCGTCTTCCGGGTCGCAAACCGACATCGCGCCGAAAGTATCGCCATGATAGCCGCCCAGAAAACTCACAAACCGCTTCCGGTTCGGCTCACCGCGGTTGATGAAATATTGCAGCGCCATCTTCATCGCGACCTCGACAGCAACCGATCCGCCATCCGCGTAGAAGACCCGATTCAGGTCACCAGGCGTCAGCGCCGCCAGCCTTGAGGCCAAGGCGAAAGCGGGCTCGTGTGACAAGCCGCCGAACATCACATGGGGCATTTCGTTGGCCTGTTTCGCGATGGCCGCGGTGATATGAGGGTGATTATAGCCGTGGCACGCCGTCCACCAGGAGGCCGTCCCGTCGATCAGCTCGCGCCCGTCCTCAAGGATAATGCGCACGCCGTCGGTCCGCGCGACCGGCAACGGCGGTGCGGTGGTCTGCATCTGGGTATAGGGCATCCAGACATGATCCTGGCCATCACGCTGCCAGGCAGGTGCACTGTTCGGCAGGCGCGGCAGGTCCGCCGTCATTCTGCCGCGTTGAGCGTAGCCAGGTCCTCAGAGCGCAACGGCTCGATTCCCAACCGCTCGAACATCGCCATGTCGCGGTTGTTTTCCGGATTGGGCGTCGTCAGCAGTTTCTCGCCATAGAAGATCGAATTAGCACCCGCCAGGAAGCAGAGCGCTTGAATACCTTCCGGCATGGTTTCACGTCCTGCGGAAAGGCGCACGAAACTCTCCGGCATCATGATCCGCGCAACGGCAATGGTGCGGACAAATTCGAAACCATCGAGCTTGTCCATATCGAAGAACGGCGTTCCTTCGACCTGCACAAGCATGTTGATGGGTACGCTTTCCGGATGCTGCGGCAAATTGGCCAGCGTGATCAGCATGCCGGCGCGGTCCGCACGGGTTTCTCCCATGCCGACAATACCGCCGGAGCAGACATTGATTCCCGCGCCGCGGACATTTTCCAACGTATCGAGACGGTCGTCATAGGTGCGAGACGTAATCACCTCGCCATAATAGTCCCGCGACGTATCGACATTGTGGTTGTAGTAATCGAGGCCCGCGGCTTTCAGTTTCTGTGCCTGAGGTCCTGTCAGCATGCCCAGCGTCACGCAGGTCTCCATACCCAGGCCACGCACGCCCTGGATCATCTCAATGACCTGGTCCAGATCCTTGTCCTTCGGGTTGCGCCAGGCAGCCCCCATGCAATAGCGGGACGCCCCATTGGCCTTGGCCCGCTTGGCGTCTTCCAGAACGGTCTCGACCGGCATCAGCTTTTCAGCCTCGACCCCGGTCGTGTATTGCGCCGCCTGAGGGCAATATTTGCAGTCTTCCGGGCAGCCGCCTGTCTTGATCGACAAAAGCGTGCTGAGCTGGACCTTGTTGGGATCGAAGTGCTCTCTGTGCACACTCTGCGCCCTGAAAACCAGGTCGTTGAACGGCAGATTGTAGAGGGCTTCGACCTGGTCGAGGGTCCAATCGTGGCGGATGGAAGAATCTGTCATGCGTGCATCTCCGAAATCGAGGCTACCCTTCACAGCACGGGATGTTATGTCAAGCCGAAGCGGAGTGTGATAGAGGGTCAGCCATGTCCTCACTGACCGAATTTGCCACCCGAAAACTGGCCGGATTGGAAGATCGCGGCCTTCGGCGCCGGCTTTACGAGACGGACCGCTTCAGCGACACGCATGTCCGGCGGGCTGGGCGCGAACTGATTTCCTTCTGTTGCAACGACTATTTGAACCTGTCGCACCACCCGCAGGTTATTGCCGCGGCCAATGCGGCAACCGAACGCTATGGCACAGGGTCGGGCGGCTCGCGGCTGATTAGCGGCAACACCCCGCTTCTGGCAGAACTCGAAAACCGGCTGGCCCGCTTCAAAGGAACCGAAGCGGCCATGGTGTTCGGCAGCGGTTATCTGGCCAATATCGGTATCATCCCCTGCTTGGCCGGACCTGGTGACCTGATCCTGATGGACGAACTCAATCATGCCTGCATGCATGGCGGCGCGCAGCTGAGCCGGGCAGCGGTGAGACCCTACAATCATGTCGACATGCGGCACCTGGAAGAACTGCTGAAGCAGCTCCGTACCGGGCACGAGCACTGCCTGATCATCACCGACGGTGTGTTCAGCATGGATGGGAACATTGCGCCCATCGAACGGCTTACCGCGCTGGCATCGCAATATGACGCGTGGCTGATGACAGATGATGCACACGGTCTGGGGGTGCTGGCAGAAGGCCGCGGCTCAGGAATCGTCGGCGGCCACCATGCCGATATTCCACTGCAAATGGGGACCTTGTCGAAGGCGATTGGCGCCTATGGCGGCTATTTGTGCGCCAGCAGGCCTGTAATCGACCTGATCCGCAACCGGGCGCGCAGCTTCGTTTATTCCACCGGCCTGCCGCCGGCCATGGCGGCTGCGTCAATCAAAGCGCTCGAGCTGATTGAACAGGACAAGGCGCTGTGCGCCCGGCCGGTCGAGAACGCCAGCCGGTTCTGCACGGCCCTTAATCTGCGCGCGCCGGAAACCCCAATCGTGCCGTTAATCCTGGGCGAAGCGGACAGGGTGATGACGGCATCTGCCGCCCTCGAGGATCGGGGCTACTTGGTCACAGGCATCCGCCCACCCACCGTGCCGGATGGTACAGCGCGGCTTCGCTTTACGTTCACGGCATCACATACGCATGGCGAAATCGACGGCCTTGTGAGCACCATTCGCGATCTGGACCTCGCAGCGTGAGCAGATACTTCGTTACATCGTCAGGCACCGGAATCGGCAAAACGCTGGTGACCTGCGCGCTGACCTGGCAGCTGCGTCAACAGGGGAAGAGCGTGTTGGCGCTCAAACCGGTGATCAGCGACTTTGCCGAACACCGGATCGAAGCCACCGACACCTATGAGATCATTCACGCCATGGGCCACAAGGTCGATGCCGAGTGGGTCACACGCGTTTCACCCTGGCGCTTTATCGCGCCGCTTTCACCAGACATGGCCGCACGGCGCGAAGGCAAAGAAATCAATTTTGATGACTTGATCGACCACTGCGGGGCCGATCATCCCGAGGACGTATTGTTGATCGAGGGGGTCGGTGGCGCCTTTGTCCCCCTGGACAGGACCCATATGGTTGTCGACTGGATCGATGCACTCGACATGCCGACCATTCTGGTTTGCGGCAGCTATCTGGGTACGCTCAGCCACACCATCGCGACCTATGAGTCGCTGATCGGACGCGACATTCCCGTTGCCGGAATCGTCATCTCCGAATCAGTCGAAAGCCCGGTGCCACTGGAAGAAACCCGCGATACGCTGCAGCGGTTCCTGCCCGGCGTGCGGATGATCATTCTGCCGCGGATCGCGAACTGGAAGTCAGCGCCGGACTTAACCCGTCTTGTCGCAGACCTCTAACCCAGCTAAAATATGCGCATATCTAATACGCATGGAGTATGCGCATGAATCGTCCCGAGCGAATTTCCAGGGGAAACAGGCGGCCGGTCAATCTCACCGCCGACAAGTCATTGGTCGAAGAGGCAAAATCGCTGGGTCTGAACCTGTCACAAACCTTCGAAGACGGGCTGCGCCTTGCCGTCAAACGAGAAAAAGAGCGCATTTGGCTCGAAGAAAACCGCGAGGCAATTGAGTCCTACAACCATTATGCCGACAAACATGGAACAATTGGCAGTCACCTATGGCGTCGCAATTCGACCTGATCAGAAATACAACTGGATATCGGGAACGGGCCGTCCCCTGCTTCGTTATCGTTCAAAGCGATCTTATCCATGATATCCAGACCAAAGTGGTAATCCCATTACACCGCCCTTCGACCTACACACCGGTTCCTAGGCTAAACCCCGTTTTTGAGATAGATGGCGACAGATTAACACTGATGACTCAGGAAATCGTTGGCCTGGAACGAAGCATGATCGGTCCGACCATTGGCAGTATCGACGCCCATCGAGACAACATTATTGCCGCCATCGATTTTCTGATCAGTGGGTTCTAATGATGCAAACACCTAAAGCGATACCAGCCATCGAACGCGGCACCAAAGCTCTCGGCTTCGACATGGCCATCGACCTGGAGACCGGCACGCTGTTGCGGACATTGGCGGCCAGTAAGCCCGGCGGGATCTTTCTCGAACTCGGGACCGGGACGGGCGCGTCAACCGCCTGGCTCGCCGATGGTATGGATGAAACCAGCCGCCTTTTGTCGATCGATGTAGACAAAGATGCGAGTGCGGTCGCGCAGGGTGCCCTGACAGGCGATGACCGGATCACCTTCCAGCTCATCGACGGCGCAGACTTCCTCACGGCCTATGATGGGCCACCGTTTGATCTGATCTTTGCCGACGCAATGCCCGGCAAGTTCGACGCACTGGATGAAGCGCTTGCCCTCGTCGCACCCGGCGGCCTCTATGTCGTCGACGACCTGCTTCCGCAACCCAACTGGCCGGAAAACCACCAGCCCAGGGTGGATGCCTTCGTCGAACGGCTGAAGAACGAGCCCGGGTTCAGGTCAACCTACCTGGAATGGTCGACAGGAATCCTGATTGCCACACGAACAGTCTAGTCCCCCTGATACCATTCCGGCAGAAGCTCCTTGACCACCGGGCTGTCATAGGCCCAGGAGTGGCAACCACCCAGGGCGTGCGGTTTGCGCTTTGGTTTGTTCGGGTCTTGCGGCTTGCCGTCGTTCATCTGGCGCATATGGGTTGGAATCGCCTGAAACGCGACGGTGGCCATCGGGCCAAACAGCTCAACCACATGCGTACAGCCGTGCTTGCCACCGACCTGTTCACGCACCCGTTTCATCCAACCAGGGCCAATCTTAAGCCCTCTTATGGCGTCGAAATTGGGCTCTACCTCGTTGCAAATGGAAAACGGAAACGCGTCCATCTTGACTTCAATATCGACCACGGTGAACGTCTCGTCGACGGTCAGGCGGATATTCATATCATGCACCGGTTCGCCCGCCACAACCCGTCCGCGGGCCTGACTTTCATAGGAATAGGCTTTTACGTCACGGACGCGGCCTTCAATGTCCCAAAGCCCGTCTTCACGATAGAACGCATTCATTTCGATGTCGCGGGTATGCAGCGGCCTGCGGCCTTCCTGCGGCGCCGATAGCGGCATGGACACTCTCCTTATGGGGGCTTTTTGACCTGGCGCGCACTATGCGCAAGCTGTCACCACCCTGCAAGATGCCGAGGCCGAAACCCTGCTTGCACTAAGACGGTCTTTCTGAGATCAATGGCTTCCTCACCCAACAGACGGCAGGCCCCCTTGTGACTGACACATCCGAGCTCGATCCTCTTAGCCTGCGCAAGGCGCTGGGCTGTTTTGCCACCGGTGTGACGGTGGTCACGACGCATACAACCGACGGCACGCCGATCGGCGTGACGATGAACTCTTTTTCGTCGGTTTCGCTGGATCCACCCTTGGTTTTGTTCAGTCTGGCCCGCACATCCGATCAATTCGATCATTTCGCGGCAGCGACCAATTTCGCGATCAACATCCTGTGCCAGGCACAAGAAGAACTGTCGAACAATCAGGCAATGAATGACGACAAGACCCTCGCCTCGGACGTCTTCAGGACGTGGGAGACGGGTGCGCCCATCCTGAACGACAGTATTGCCGCGTTCGACTGCTCGCTCGAAGAGCGTCTCGAAGGAGGGGACCATGTCATTTACTTATGCCGCGTCCATCGCGCGGAACGGTTGAGCGAGGCAGAGCCGCTTATCTTCCACCGCAGTGGATACGCTAAGCTGCAACCCGCCGACGGCTGATTGCAAACAGGGCGACAAACAACACCAACCCGACCAAATTGACAGTCAAGGGTTCGGGCCACAGCAGAAAAACGCCTGCCACCGCCGAGAGCACTCGAAGCAATGGTGGCAATGGCCGCTCGAGATAACCGTCGAGCGCCCCTGCTAATGCATAAACACCAATCAGCGCAAAGCCGAACACCTGCAGGGCAGCCAGCCAGTCGCCGGATAGGATGGGTGTGTAAGCGAAGAGAAACGGGATGATGTAGAGCCCCTTGGCGATCTTCCATGCTGTAAAGCCCGTCGCAACCGGCGGAGTCTTGGCAATGGCCGCCGCGGCAAAGGCCACCAGGCAGACCGGCGGGGTAACATTACTGTCCTGGCTGAGCCAGAAGATGATCATATGCGCTGATAAAAGCGCAGCGGTCAGCAGCCCGGCATCCAGCCCGCGCTCGACAATCAACGGCATCAAGTCAGGCGAAATACCGGCCGCAAGCTGTTCCGCCGCATAGCGAGTCATCGGCGCGCCGAGCACCTCTGCAAGTTCGGGCCGCGCCGCTGCTAACACCTGTCGCGCCCCTTCTGCCAGTGTCCCGTCCGCAAGGGCATGCACAAGATGGGTACCCGCGATCATGTGATAGAGCGCTGGCGCTGATAGCGTAGCGAGGACGATGTAGCTCGCTGTCACCGGCAACCCCGCCCCCAGGACCAGCGAGGCAGCAGCGACCAGCAGAATCGCGATAAACAGGTTTCCATCCGCCCAGCTGCTGATCATGATCGAGAAGGTGGCGCCGATGCCCGTCGTCGCCACCGCATTCACCACCAAGCCAATGGCGACAAGCAGAACAGCGGTAAACGCCATGTTCCGCGATCCCAGCGCCAGCGCCTCAACGATGGCTTTTGGCCCCATTCTGTCCGGCGTTAGCCAGGACGAAACAATGACAGCCAGAATGGCAATCCCGGCGGCGTAGGTTGGCGTGAAGCCATCGACCAGAAGCGCAATGAGCACTGCTATGGGAATCAGAAATGACGGGCCACGGGTAAGCAGCACCTGGCCCAAAGCAGGGCCGTCCTCCTCAACCACCTTGATGTCGTGTTTCTTGGCCTCGATCCGCACGAAGAAACAGATCGACGCGAAGTAGAGCAATGCCGGAAGCACCGAGACCGCGACGATCTGTAAATAGGGAATCTGGGTATAGCTCGCCATAACAAAGGCCCCTGCCCCCATGATCGGCGGCATGAGCTGCCCACCGGTCGAGGCCGCTGCCTCCACGCCTGCGGCAAACCGTGCGGGAAACCCTGCACGCTGCATCAGGGGGATAGTGATTACGCCGGTGGTCACCGTATTGGCGACAGCAGACCCGGTGACGGTGCCGGTAAGACCCGAACTGATCACCGCTACGAACCCCGGTCCACCCGTGACTTTGCCCGCCACCGCCTTGGCCATTTGGATGACGAATTCACCGGCTCCGGAGCGGATTAAAAATGCGCCGAACAGGATAAACATGAACACAAAGGTCGACGATATGCGGGCAATCGGCCCGAACATACCTTCGCCCCCGAAATAGCTGCGAAAGGCGATTGTCTCCAAAGACAAGCCGGGAAAGTGCAGCACACCCGGGACATAACGCCCCCACCAGACCACATAGAAGACGGCCAGGATAATCACGACAGGGATGAATAGCCCCGTGGTTCGTCGCACCAGCTCAAGCGCGATTACGATCGTACCGAGTGCGAAAACCCAGTCCATTACGGAAAAGGTCAGGCCGCGATCAAACAGCGGTTGCTCGCCCAGAATGACGTATATTCCGCCGGCCAGCGCCATGCCACCCAGTACGAGCGCCGCCCGGGTTGAAAGCGCGGGCAGCAAGAGTGCGGTCAGCGCTGCAAACAGGCCGAAATGCAGGGCTGACATCCAGATTTCCGGCAGGGTGCCCAGCAGATTAGCATAAAGATGGGCAAGTGAAATGACGACGCCCAGCCAAAAGACCAGCCGGTCGCGAATCCGATGGGGCGACAAAAGTGTTTTATCGACCGTCACGGTGTCGCCTCCAGCAGTTCCGGTGGCAACAGCTCCGGCGGGATTACCACGCCCTGCTCAGCAAAGTAGCGGACTGCACCGGGGTGCAACGGCACGGGAAGCCCGGTCAGGGCGGTATCCAGCGTGATCGACCGGGTCGCCCGGTGGACCGAATAGAGAAAGGGCAAGTTCTCGAACATGACCTTGGTGATCTGGTAGACCACTTCGTCATCGACATCAGCATTGACCGCAAAGAAGTTTGGTTGCGCGGCCGTCAAGATCGGTTCGGTCTGACCCGGATATGTACCAGCCGGCACCTCAAACGCGCTCCATAAGCCGACACCTTCATTCAGGGCTGCTAGTTCTTCCGGCGTGATGGTCAACACCGTCATCTCGTCGCCAATCGCGGCCATGGCACGCGACACCGCACTGACAGGCGCCCCTGCGGGTGCACTAAATCCGTCAATCGTGCCGTTCTGCAGCGCGTCAGCGGCAGCGTTATAACTCAGATAGGCGAACCGCAGATCACGGTCTTTCTCAATATCCAACGACAATAGAATCCGTTTGGTCGACTCCATGGCCCCGGAGTTCCGGCCACCGACCGCAAAGGTACCGCCGTCAATATTGTGCAAGTCAGCAAGCGTGCCGCTTTCCACTGCATCTGACCGGATCGCGAAGTGCTCGACATTCTGCCAGAGCATGGTGATCGACCGCAGGCCCAGTTGCGGCCCGGCTTGCCCCCAGGTCCCCTCGCCCGTCTTGGCCCAAAAACCGAATAGTCCCTGCACCAAGGCAAAGTCCGCCTCATGCGACCGCATCAACTTGATGTTCTCGCCCGACCCGGCGGAATTGATCGCCGACAGCGAAATACCTTCGCTTTCCTGAAGGTTTAGTTTCACCAGCGTACTGATGGCGACGCCCACGGGGTAATAGGTTCCCCCGGTGGAGGCAGTGGTCAGAATGAACGACTTTTGCGACCGGTCTTCGACGCCATCGCACCCGGCCAAAACAAACGCTGTCATCACCCAAAGGCCGAATAGCATCCGTGCAGGCTTGTAGTTCGTCAACCGGTCGTGGATCATGCAGGCTCCTTGGCTCGCATTCATCTCTACAGCACGGAATCTGCAATTGAAACAGGCGACAAGAACCCTCGATGCGACCGGTCTGCTGTTCCCCATGCCGGTCCTTCGTGCGGAGAAAGTGTTGCCGGGGACGGCGACGGGCGACTTACCGGAATGCTGTGTCGGGTCATTGGATTAGCTTATGGACAGTGAACCACGGGACATTGCAGACCGAACGTCCGTTGGAAAGGCCATAACCCTTCTTCTCTTCACGGCGCTTAATGTCCTCCTTGCAGTCACCCATGAGCCCTGGCGGGATGAAGCGCAGGCGTGGCTTATGGCCCGGGATCAGTCTATTGGCGAACTGATCCATTCAATGGGTTATGAGGTCACCCCCGGGCTTTGGCACCTCATGCTCTGGCCCCTCGCCCAACTCGGGGCTCCCTATGGCGCTATGGCAGCGCTGCATTCAGTTGTCATGATCATCGCCGCCGGGCTGATTGTTTATTTCGCGCCCTTTCGGCTTTGGCAGAAAACAGCCGTTGTATTCTCGTACTATATCTTCTTCGAGTACGGCGTTATTCAACGTCACTATTCACTTATGGTTTTGTTCGCCTTTGCCGCCGCTGCTGCCTACTCAAGGCGCGGCACAGATCCGTTTCTTTTTGGTCTGTTACTGGTGGGGTTGGCAAATAGCAGTCTACAGGGGGCGGTTCTCGCTGCGGGCTTTTGCGGCCTTATGATTTGGGATTGGTTGGTCACACGACGCTTTTTCCGTGCAACCGCGATGGTGTGCATAGTTGGACTGGGATTAGGCGTCGGGCCCGCTCTGATTCAAGCTTGGCCAAACAATGATGCCATGCTGTCGGATGGTGACTATGCATCACGATCAGAAAATCCAGGCATTCAGAATTCTGTTACTGCCCTGCGCCTAGCATATTTTCCGATGGCGGGTCTGCCGCAAACACCTACCTTTGTTTTCGCAGTTGCCATCGTATTGCTTCTGCTATTCGACGTCCGAAATCGACTTGGTTTGTTGTTAATGTTCGGAGCCACCTTAGCGCTCTGGCTGTTCTTGTTTGCTGTGATGTCTCCTGGAACCCACCGGCACTTCGGCCTGATTTTTGTCCTGAGTTTGGTTGTTCTTTGGATACACAGAATCTCTCCTGCAACGCCCGCCAAGTCAGGTAACCAGCCCTCTCGCGGGCTCCAGCTCGGTTCGATGGCCTTTTTCGTGGCGGCTGTTCTGTCCATTCCCAAGAGCCTGTACAACGGCTGGGAAGATCTGATCTATCCCTTCTCTATGGCCGCAATGACCGCGGAAACGATCCGAGAAATTGAGCCGCTTCCATTGGTATCTCAAAGCCCCAACACAAAATCAGTCCTGCCATACATTCCAGATCGGCAGGTATGGCGACCCTATCGCGCCGCTTTTGGAACCTACGACACTCATGACGAACTGTTTCCCAGCCATAAAAGCATGTCGACCGAAGAACAAATCCGGCTGTCAAAAAAACAGTTTGGCGCAAACCCGTTTCTTTTTGTTTCGCCGCTGCCGCTGGCCCAGCCTGCATCCTATGGCCTGACAATTTGCGCCTATGTCGAAGGCGCACACTTCGTCGATGAAAACTACTATATCTATTCCTATGATCCGGTTTCAGGGTCGGAACCACCTGCTGGTTGCGATTCCATCGCCGTTGCCGCTTTACCCGACTAGGCTGTCATATCAATAGGAGTCGCGCAGATGAAGGCAGCGTCCCAGACTCTCGACGCGACCGGTCTGCTGTGCCCCATGCCGGTCCTGCGTGCGCAGAAGGTGTTGCGGGGGATGGCACCAGGTGAGTTGCTTGAAGTGTACACGTCGGACCCCGCATCATGGACCGATATGGCATCGTTCTGTCAGGAAGCTGGGCACCGCCTGGTCAGCCGGGAGCGCGGCTACCCCATGACGTTCATCATTGAAAAACTTCAAGGCTAGAGCGCCTTGGTCATCCAGATCAGCGCACGATCATCGATCGCAATCGAGGCACCGGGCGCCACCGCCTCTTGGTCATAGGTGACGCCCCTGCCATCCAGGACATAGCCGCGTGTGGCATAGAGCCGGTGGGCAGGCCCGTAATCCGCATAGAGACCGACACCGAGGCCGACTTCCTCACAACCCTTATCCCTGGCTGAATTCTCCAAAGCATCCATGAGCGCCGTCGCAATACCTCGGCGCCAGAGATCAGGCGCCACGGTCAGGTCGTAAATCTCGGGGATGTTCCACTCGCGAAAGAGAGGATACCTAGAGTTCATCATAAGGCAGCCAAGACCGGCAATCTGGCCTGACACTTCGGCGACAAGAACTATGAACTCTGGTCCCTGGTCATCGAGCAAGGTCCGCCAGCGGACCGGGTCTATTGAATAGGGAAATCGAGCCGCGTAAGCGCCCACCAACTGATCAAAGTCCTCAGGCCGGAGCGGTCGAACGAGCACGTCCATTTACAGCTACGCAGCCCCAGCCTCAACCAGCCGGGGTTTCAATCGCCGGGTGAGCCAGAGCAGATACATATGATAGTCCCCCCTCAGCGACCAGAATGGATAGGTGAAGGTCGCCGGCCGGTTCTTCTCGAAAAAGAAGTGAGCGACCCAAGCAGGGCCATATCCCGCGACCAAAGCCACAGCGATCAACCACCACATTTGAGTTGCTAGCGCGGCGGCAACCGACCCCAAGGCAAGTGTAGACCCGAAATAGTGAAGCCCCCGCGTCACCGGTTTGCTGTGCTCGCGCAAATAGAACGGAAAGAATTCCTCGTAGGTGGTTATGCGGTTGCTGGCCATGGACTGAAGTGTATCAGGCACTGGAGCGGCAACCAAACCGCCTCGAACGTGTCACCCCCGCCTTGGGCGGGGATGACAAGCTTGGATTGCTTTCCATCCAACCAAAAATTCATGACTTGACGTTTACGTAAACGTTAACTAAATAATGCCCTGTCAGGACGTGAAGTGAGTCGGGAGCCTTCTTTCGTGAGCGAGTGCTACAGCATATCCGAGCTGTCCAAGGAGTTCGGGGTAACACCCCGGACAATCCGGTTCTATGAGGACCAGGACCTTGTTCACCCCAAGCGCGACGGACAAAACCGCATCTTCAGCGCCACGGACCGCACACGCCTAGCCTGGATTCTACGCGCCAAACGCGTCGGTTTCTCACTCGCTGAGATCCGCGAAATGCTGGACCTTTATGACCTGGGCGACGGCCGGGCAACGCAACGCCGGGTCACGCTCGAGAAATGCCAGGACCGGCTTAAATCACTTGAGGCGCAGCGCGCTGACCTTGACGCGACCATCGACGAGCTTTCCGCATTCTGCGAGCTGCTCGACAAATTGAATTCCGGGCTGCCGCTGGGCAAAGCCCGCAAGGAACACGAAGACCTGTTCAGGAGAGCCGTGACATGACCACCTATACCGCCCCCATAGACGACATGAAGTTTGTGCTCTACGACTTTCTGGGCATTGACAAATATTCCAACCTGCCCGGGTTTGAAGATGCCTCACCCGATATTGTCAGCGCCATTCTGGAAGAGGCTGGCAAGATGGCTTCTGAGGTGTTGCACCCGATCAATCACAGCGGCGACCAGGAAGGCTGCACCTGGAATGACGGTGTTGTGACAACGCCCAGCGGCTTCAAAGAGGCCTATGATCTCTATCAGGAAAGTGGTTGGCAGAGCCTGACCGGGAATCCTGAATTCGGTGGCCAGGGCCTGCCGCAAACACTGGGGCTCGCGGTCTCGGAAATGATGATCGCCGCCAATTGGGGCTTCGGCATGTATCCCGGCCTGACCAAGGGTGCTGCAGAAGCGCTCGAAGCACACGGATCGGACGACCTGAAAAACACTTATCTGCCAAACATGATGGAAGGCAAATGGTCGGGCACCATGAACCTCACCGAGCCGCACTGCGGCACGGATCTAGGCATGCTGCGGACCAAGGCCGAACCGCAAGCCGACGGCACATTTCGGATTACCGGGACCAAGATTTTTATCTCCGCGGGCGAACACGACCTGACAGAGAACATTATTCACCTTGTCCTGGCGAAAATTCCCGGCGGGCCAGAAGGTACCAAGGGCATCAGCCTGTTCCTGGTGCCGAAATTCCTGGTTAATGAAGATGGCTCAGTCGGCGAACGTAACGGTGTTTCGTGCGGCTCCATCGAAGAGAAGATGGGCATCCACTCCAACGCGACCTGCGTGATGAACTATGACGATGCGGTCGGCTATCTGGTCGGCGAAGAGCACAAGGGCATGCCGGCCATGTTCACCATGATGAACGAAGCCCGCCTGGGTGTTGGCATGCAGGGCCTGGGCATTGCCGAGGTCTCCTACCAAAACGCGGTCACCTATGCCCGCGAGCGTATTCAAGGCCGGTCGATCAGCGGCACCAAGAGCCCGGAGACCGCCGCCGACCCGATCATCGTTCACCCCGATGTACGCAAAATGCTGATGACGGGCAAAGCCTTCACCGAAGGCGCGCGGGCGCTGGCGGCGATGACCGGCCTGCAGATTGATCTGTCGCACACGCACCCCGATGAAGATGTACGCCAGAAGGCCGAAGACTTCGTCGCGCTGATGACGCCTGTTGTGAAAGCCTACTTCACCGATATGGGCGTCGAGGTCGCCAGTCTGTCGCTGCAATGCTATGGCGGTCATGGCTACATCGCCGAACATGGCATGGAACAATTCCTGCGCGACGCCCGGATCGCCCCGATCTATGAAGGCACCAACGGTATTCAGGCGCTTGATCTCGTCGGCCGTAAACTGGCCCAGAATGGTGGCCGTGCGGTTCAGGCGTTCTTCGCCGAGGTGCAGCAATTCGCCAATGACAACAAAGAAGACGAGTCGATCGGCAAGCATGCCGCTGAGTTGGGCCGCGTTGCCGGACAGCTCCAGCAGGCAACTATGTGGTTGATGCAGAACGGTGTTGCAAACCCGGACAATGCCGGCGCCGCCTCGACCGACTATCTGAAACTGATGGCTTTGACAGCCTTTGCCTATGTCTGGGCCATTTCCGCCAAAGCCGCTGCCGCCAAACTGGCCAACGGTGCTGACAACAAGCCGTTCTATGAGAATAAGCTGACCACGGCCCAGTTCTTCTTTGACCGGATGTTGCCGGAAACCGACAGCCTCTTGCGCAAAATCGAAGCCGGCGGCGACTCCATGATGGCCATGCCCGCCGAGGCATTCTGACCCATAAACCGCCCCGTAGTTGAGGAACAACCCTTCCCTTAAAGGACCAATAAAATGGCAGACGCATTCATTTACGACACAGTCCGCACCCCGCGCGGCCGCGGCAAAAAAGACGGCAGCCTGCACGAGGTGACGCCGATTTCGCTGACCACCGACGTGCTGAAAGAAGTTCGTGACCGCAATGATCTGGATACCAGCCTGGTCGACGACATCGTCTGGGGCACGGTGGAGCCAGTCAGCGAACAAGGTGCCGTGCTTCCCCGCATCGCCGCTCTCAATGCCGATTACTCCGAGGAAGTTGCAGGTGTGCAGCTCAACCGCTTTTGTGCATCCGGCCTTGTCGCCACCAACTATGCCGCCACCAAGGTGATGGCTGGTCAGGCGGACCTGGCGATCGGTGGCGGTACTGAGTGCATGTCCCGCGTTCCCATGGGCTCGTCCGGTGGTGCCTGGGCGACGGACCCGGCGGTCGCCATCAAGACCTATTTCGTGCCGCAGGGCATCAGCGCCGATCTCATTGCCACCAAATATGGTTTCAGCCGCGACGACGTCGACGCCTATGCGCTGGAGAGCCAGCGCCGTGCCAAGGAATCCTGGGACGAAGGCCGGTTCGATAAGTCCGTGATGACCGTCAAAGACGACCTGGGTATTACCGTTCTTGACCGTGATGAACACATGCGGCCCGAAACAACCATGCAGTCGCTCGCTTCCTTAAAGCCCTCTTTCGCCGAAACCGGCGACCAGTTCGGCTTCAACAGCGTCGCGCTACAGAAGTATCCAGAAATCGAAAAGCTCGATCACGTCCACCACGCGGGTAACAGCTCGGGCATTGTCGATGGCTCTGCGGCGGTGCTGGTTGGCAGTGCTGAAATGGAAGCCGTCACCGGCATGAAGCCCCGGGCCCGCATCAAGGCCTTCGCCGACATCGGCTCCGAACCCACCATCATGCTGACCGGCCCGTCCTTTGCCGCAGAAAAAGCCCTGAAGCGCGCCGGCATGACCAAAGATGACATCGACCTTTGGGAGCTGAACGAGGCCTTTGCCTCCGTCGTGTTGCGTTTCATGCAAGCGCTCGACATCGACCACAGCGACATCAACGTCAATGGCGGCGCGATTGCCATGGGTCATCCGCTGGGCGCAACGGGTGCGATGATCATGGGCACCGTTCTCGACGAACTGGAACGCCGTGACCTGAATACGGCCCTTGTCACCCTGTGCATCGGCGCCGGCATGGGCACCGCTACCATCATCGAACGCGTCTAAGCGACGGATCAGGAGAATTTCCATGACGGAAACCATCAAATTCGAGGTCGACTCCGACGGTGTCGCCCTTATGACAATCGACCTGCCCGGCCGCTCCATGAACGTGATTGACGGCCAGTTCATGGCCGATCTGACGGAGCTTATTGACAAGGTCGTCTCTGACGATGCGATTAAAGGCGCGGTCATCACCTCAGGTAAGCCGGCCTTCATGGCCGGGGCTGATCTGAGCATGATGGGCGAAAACGCTGGCGCCGCCTCGACCGGCGAAGCAACGCCGGAAGATGTGTTCAACGGTGTCTACGCCATGAACAAGCAGCTTCGTGCCATGGAAACCTGCGGCAAGCCTTTTGCGGCTGCGATCAATGGTCTCGCGCTCGGTGGTGGGTTGGAAATCACATTGGCCTGTCATTACCGGGTCTGCGCCGACGACCCGAAGCTGACGCTGGGCCTGCCGGAAGTGAATGTCGGCCTGTTACCCGGCGGTGGTGGCACCCAACGGCTGCCGCGCCTGATGGGCGTACAGGCCGCTGCCCCTTACCTGCTGCAGGGCAAGAATATGAGTCCGCAGGAGGCGCAAGGCTTCGGCGTCGTCCATGAAATCGCACCTCGCGATGAGATCGTCGACAAAGCCAAGGCCTGGATCCGCGACGGCGGTGAAGGCGTTCAACCCTGGGACAAAAAGGGCTTCAAAATCCCCGGCGGCCAGGGACCGATGGACCCGCGTATTTCCCAGACCTTTACCGTCGGCAACGCCATGCTGCAGAAGGAAACCCTGCACAATTATCCGGCACCTGCCGCCATTCTGTCAGCGGTCTATGAAGGCCATCAGGTACCGATGGACGCCGCGCTGCGGATCGAGAGCCGCTATTTCACCAAGCTGCTGCTGGACCCGGTCTCCAAGGCGATGATCCGGTCGCTGTTTATCAACAAACAGGCGGCCGACAAGCTGGCCAGCCGTCCGGAGGGCGTCGACAAGTCTACCGTCAAGAAGCTTGGCGTCCTCGGCGCCGGCATGATGGGCGCGGGCATCGCCTATGTGTCAGCCCGCGCAGGCATGGATGTCGTCCTGCTCGACAGGGATCAGGAGTCGGCGGAAAAAGGCAAAGCCTATTCCGAAGGCCTGGTCGCCAAGGGAATCAAACGTAGAAAGGTGACCGAGGAAAAGGGCCAGGCCCTGTTGGACCGGATTCACCCGACCACCAGCTATGACGAGTTGAAAGGTTGTGACCTGGTGATTGAAGCGGTGTTTGAAAGCCGCGATATCAAGGACGACGTGACCAAGGCAACGGAAGCGGCCGAACCCGCCCTGCCCGTCTTTGCGTCAAACACGTCCACCTTGCCGATCACCGGGCTGGCCGAGAGCTTCTCGCGTCCCCATGACTTTATCGGCCTGCACTTCTTCTCACCCGTCGACCGCATGCCGCTTGTCGAGATCATCATGGGCGAGAAAACGGCGGATGAGACTCTCGCCCGCGCCATGGATTATGTGCAGCAGATCAGGAAGACGCCGATTGTCGTCAATGATAGCCGCGGCTTCTATACGTCGCGCTGCTTCGGCACCTATGTGGCTGAAGGTCTCGCCATGCTCGCCGACGGCGTCGAACCTGCGCTGATCGAAAATGCTGGCAAGTTTTCCGGCATGCCGGTTGGCCCGCTCGACGTGGGCGACGCGGTTTCGATCGAGCTTGGCTACAAGGTTCGCGAACAAACCAAGAAGGATCTGGGCGACGCGTACAAGCCTGCACCGGGCGATCACATCATCGACGAGTTGATGGCGCAGGGCCGGTTGGGCAAGAAAGCCGGTAAGGGCTATTACGAATATCCCGAAGGCGGGAAGAAGTTCCTGTGGCCGGGTCTGAAAGAAAACTGGCCACCCGCAGACGAGCAGCCGGAGGTGGATGAGGTCAAAAAGCGTTTCCTCTATCGCCAGGCGGTGGAAGCCGCCCGCTGCATCGAAGAAGGTGTGCTGCTGGCCCCGGCCGACGGCGATATTGGGGCCATTCTGGGCTGGGGTTTCGCACCCTATACCGGCGGACCGCTTAGCCTAATCGATACGGTCGGCCTTGATGCCTTCGTCCGTGAGTGTGACCGACTAGCCCAGCAATATGGTGAGCGGTTCACCCCGCCCCAACTGCTGCGCGACATGGCTGCCAAGGACGAAAGCTTCTACGGCGCGCCGGTTAAACAGGCCGCTGAGTAGATCGCCCTGCAAGGCCGTTCGTCTCGAGTGACGGGCGGCCAGCGCCTCAGGCCGACCGTTGTATCGAGAGATGAATGGCGGCAGGCGTCTCGACACACGGCCACCTGCGCCAATGCGCAGGTTAGGCCGCACTCTACGCGAACGGGCTTTTTTGAGGCCTAATCCGGCTTGCAGCCTTCCCAGACCGTGCCATCACCCAGAGTGACTTTGGCCTCACCCTGATGTTCCCAGAACTCATTGCGGTTGTCGGCATAACGCGCGCCCGATCCTGACCGGGACCGTTTCAGCTTTAGCTGTGGGCGGCCGTGCATATAGAGGGTAACCGCCTCGGCGTCCTCGCTGTATTGCGCGCGAAAGACCGTGCCGTCCTGACACTCAAAAGCAATTCCCATGCGCTCCTCGATCTCGGTATCGGTCGTAAGGTTCCTGAAGCCAATGCCGACGACAGCCAGCACGACAACGGCCAGGATAAGAGCAATAATGGTTCCGCGCATGGTTCCCTCCACCTTGTGAGCCCGTTACCCGGACGCTACGCTGCGACGCACCCTATTCTCTGGAGAATTTGATGACTGATCAAGCCGTGAAGCTCGAGGTAAAGGACCAAATCGCGCATGTGATCCTGAACCGCGCTGATGAATTCAACAGCCTGAACCCCGCCTTTTGGGATGAATTCCCCAAAGTGTTCGACGAGATCGAGGCGCGGAACGATGTTCGCGTGGTGGTGCTGTCGTCGACGGGTAAACACTTCTGCGCCGGGCTCGACCTGAATTCGTTCAAGAGCATCAATGCCGATACGCCGGATGAAGACGAGGGCCGCAAGCGTGAAGCGTTCCGCCGCCATCTGCTTGACCTTCATGCACGCCTTGGACGGCTGGAAAAATGCCGCTATCCGGTACTCGCAGCCGTTCAGGGTGCCTGTGTCGGCGGCGGTATCGACATGACGGTCTGTGCCGACAGCCGTTACTGCACCAAGGATGCCTTCTTTGTCGTCCAGGAAACCAATATCGGCATGGCGCCCGACCTGGGTACGCTGCAGCGGCTGCCGAAGCTGATCCCCAGCGGCATTGCCCGCGAGCTGGCCTATACCGGCCGCCGCCTCTATGGCGATGAGGCCAAGGAGGTCGGCTATGTCAACAAAGTGTTCGACACGCACGAGGACATGCTGGCCGGGGTAATGGAGATTGCGCGCGAGATCGCCAGCAAGTCACCGCTCGCAGTTCATGGCTGCAAGGAAATGATGAACTACGCCCGCGATCATTCCGTCGAGGACAGCCTGAACTATATCGCCATCTGGACAGCGGCCACTTTGGTCGGTGGGACGGATCTGCGCGAAGGTGTCGCTGCGTTCCGCGAAAAGCGCCCGGCCAATTATGAGAACCTGCAACCGGTCGAGCGCGAAAAGGTGCCGCACGCGGATTAAAGGTTCCGGAAATCCAGGATGCAGCCGGCAATCGATCTCGAGCACTTCAAGACCCAGGGCTGGACGCGGGTGCCGGGCCTTATCCCGCACGACCTGTGCGATCAGGTAACCGCCGCCATGGAAAATGGCCGTGGCGTGCCCGTCAACGACCCGTCACGCTGGGACGAGCATGGCGGCTATCTGCGCGACTTCATTCCGATGTGGGGCCATCAGTCGCAGTGGGATATCCGCCAGTACCCACCGTTATATGAAGTCTTCGTGGCGCTGCACGGTCAGGAACAGCTCTGGACCGTGCCGGACTCCTGCCGCTTTAGCCCGCCCTGGAAACCGGGCTATGCCGAACCTTTCCCACTGCATTGGGACGGCGACCCGGCAGATGCCAGCATGCGCATGATTCAGGGACTCGTCGCCCTGACAGACACATCTGAAAACCAGGGCGGCTTCCGTTGCGCCCCTGCTCTGTTCCGCGACAGCAGCCGCTGGCCACAACAACCAACCCTGGACGCACAGGGCGATGAGGAGTGGCTGGCAGACCCGAAGCCCAGCGAGATCACACATGTCGCTCTGAACAAGGGTGACCTTCTCGTCTGGACCTATCGTTTGCCACACGGCAATTCCCTAAATCTCTCGGACCGGCCAAGGCTGGCATTCTACGTCGCCCTGCACCCTTCGATGGATGAGGCGACCATGAAGGCCAATATCGAATGCTGGCAAACCGGACAATGCGTCCCGTGGTGGCGTCATCGGCACGGCTATGACCGTGTTGAACCGTGGCCTTCGGCAGACCTCACCGCATTGGGGCGCAAACTGCTTGGGCTGGATTCATGGTGACAGGGGGCCGGCTTTGATACAGCACCGCACGAGCTTGAGTTTTCGGAGCAATGGCCCTGGCCTCACCGATATCACCGCTGATGTCTCCCATTGGCTATCGCAGGCGTCATCGACCGACGGCACGCTTACCGTCTTCATCCAACACACCTCGGCATCGCTGGTGATTCAGGAGAATGCCGATCCGGATGTTCTGACCGATCTTCGGGACTTCTTTGCGCGAGTCGCGCCACACGCCGGCGCCTATCGGCACAGCACCGAAGGGCCCGACGATATGCCCGCGCATATTAAATCCGCACTGACCCAAACCAGCCTATCGATTCCCGTCAGTAACGGCCGGATGATGCTGGGGACCTGGCAGGGCATCTATCTGTTCGAACACCGTGACCACCCGCACACCCGCAGCGTTGTGCTGCATTTCATCGGCGACTGAACAAAGCTGTTGACAAGTCACCGTATGGTGACTAACTTCTTGTCACCCTATAGTGACAAAGAGTAAATCTCATGTCTGCAACCGCGCAGCGCGACAAGTCGGCGACCCAGGATGAGTTGATTGATGCGGTCGGCCGGGTGATTGCCCGGGACGGCTTTGGCGCCTTGGGCATCAATGCCGTCGCCCGTGAGGCGGGCCTCGATAAAGTATTGATATATCGTTACTTTGGGAACATGGAGGGTCTGCTGGCCGCCTATGGCGAGCGCGGTAACTTCTGGTGGACGGTCGATGACGTCCTCGAATATGCAGGAAAGTCTCCAGATGGTGACTTAGCCGCCTGGCTCACGGTGGTTTTTCGCCAACATATCGAGTTTTTGCGTCACCATCCGGTGACTTTAGAAATCCTGGCTTGGGAAATGAGCGACCGTAACCCCCTCACCATCGCCCTGGAAGAAGTACGCGAGGCGCGCGGTATAGAACTGATGCGCCTGCTGGCGGGCCGGTTCGGCGCCGACGAGCAAACCGTTCTGCGTCACATCGGCCCCGTCATGGCGTTGTTTGGCGCCGCCAGCAACTATCTCGTTACCCGCGCCCGGACAATCCGCACCTTTAATGCCATCGACGTTCAGTCCGAACGCGGCTGGCAACAAATCTACGAGACGGTGGAAGCCATGCTGCGCGCTTTCATCATTTCCCTTGAACAGGAGACAGCGCAATGAGCAAAACCACTTTGATTATCGGCACTGCCAAGAATGTTGCCGGTGCCGCCGCGGTCTGGATCGGGCATCAGATCCCCTGGACCCACATCGGATGGGATGTCGCGATTGATGGTGTCCAGATCGCGCTTGCCGCGCTGTTCTGCATTTCGCTTTAGGGTTTTGCGATGACGCAAGGGCACTCCAGGCGAGGGTTTCTCAAGAAGGGCGCGGCAGGCGCAACGATTCTGGTCGCGGGCGGCCTTGTCTGGCGCGCCTGGGACAATGGCGTTTTCAGTGCGGGGGATGGGCCGGCCTATCAACCCTGGAAGGACTGGCAGACTGAAGAAACATCCCCGCCCCTCAGTCTGGTGAAAGCGGCCATTCTGTCGGCCAACGCACACAACACCCAGCCCTGGTTGTTCCGGGCTACCGACCGCCGGATCGACCTCTATGCCGATTTGTCGCGGAACTTAGGCGCGTTCGACCCCTATCGCCGTGAGATGTTTATCAGCCTGGGCTGCGCGCTGGAGAACCTGGTTGTCGCAGCGAGCTATGAAGGCCTATCGACCGACGTGGAACTGATGCCAGGCACCCTTCCCCCACCTGCCGGCACTGCAATGACGTTGGTCGCCCAGGTCGACCTGGCCCATGGCACACCAGCAAAGGACCCGCTCTACCCACAAATTCATCGCCGGCATACCAACCGTGGCGCCTATGCATCAGGCAGGAAAATCAAGCCAGACATTATCAGCGAACTGGAACAGGCTGTCGCAGGCCACGACGTTCAGATGGCGCTTTTTCCGCGCGGCCAGCAATGGGCAAAACTGGGGGGCGTCATTGTCGATGCAACCCGACAGATCGTTAGCGATCACACCATGGCCGCCGACAGCGCCAAATGGTTCCGGTTCGATTGGGATGATCTGCAGGAACACCGTGACGGCGTGACACTCGACGCCGCAGGACTGCCGCCATTGCTAGCGATCGGTGCCAAAATGCTCCCGACGCCATCGTCAAAAACCAGTGATCTGCAATGGCTGAGCGCGACGCGCGACGTGCATGTCGCCACGTCGGCGATGCTCGGCATGATCCTGGTCGATGACCTCTATGGCCGTGAAGCGTCGCTGCGGGCCGGCCGGGCCTGGCAACGGCTGCACCTGAAGGCGACCGAACTGGGCCTGGCCCTGCAACCACTCAATCAACCGGTTGAGATCGTCGACCGTGAATATGAGCTTGGCAAAACGCCCCTGATGGCCGCTGACCTGGCGCAAATCGCCGGCAGTGTCGACTGGCGTCCGACCTTCGTTTTCAGGATGGGTTATCCCGACAGGCCGGCCTCACCCAGTCCCCGCCGTGCGCTGAATGACGTGCTTTTGACCTAAGCGGCCGCAGCAGAGCCCTTGGCATGGCCCGTAATGAGATCGACGAGCTGCTGCCAACGCTGCGGCGGCAGGTCATGGCCCATGCCTTCGACGATTTCCAGCACAGCGCCGGGGATCGATTTCGCGGTATCCTCGCCCCCATCAGGTTGAATCAACGCATCGTCAGCACCATGAATCACCAGCGTAGGCGCGGTGATCTCGTGCAACCGGTCGTGTCGCGGTGGTGTCGCGAGGATCGCGACATATTGCCGGGGGATCCCTTGCGGATAATATCCCCGGTCATAGACCATGCCCGAAAGTTCGCGGAATTTGTCCTCATCAATTTCATTGGCGGGGCTGCCAAGCACCTTTGAGGTCTTGAGCGCGTGCTCCACCACATCTTCCCTGCTCGTAGACGCCGGTGCTGCGAACAGGGCAGCAGCGGCTTCCGGGGTCGGTTGTCCCACGCCAGGGCGACCCGTGCTCGACATAACGGAGATCAGGCTCAAGGTCTTTTGCGGGTGGCGCAGGGCAAACAGCTGCGCGATCATGCCGCCCATGCTGGCGCCCATAATGTGCGCGGCTGAAATGCCTAGCGCATCGAGCAGGCCTGCGGCGTCGTCGGCCATGTCCTCCAGCGTATAGGCTGAATCGGGCACGTTTCCCTTGGCCATCCCGGCAATGGCTTCCTGCAAATTGGGGACGCCGAATTCTTCGAATTTCTGGGTCAGACCCACGTCGCGGTTATCAAACCGGATGACCCGGTAGCCTTCGGCGGCAAGCATGTCGCAGAACGTGGCCGGCCAGGCGACCATCTGGGCGGTATAGCCCATGATCAACAGCAAAGCCGGATCATTGGGATTGCCCCGTTCGTCATATTCGATAGTGATGCCATTGGCGGTGATCTGCGGCATGAACTGCTCCTGTTTCGTTGCGACGCAGCATGCCAAACCGGCTGACGATTGCAATGCCGAAAAGAAAATGGACGCCCGGCAAAGCCGGACGCCCAAGTTTGGGGAGGGAGGGTAATTTGAGAGTAATTCAGTCTTAGCGGGAACCGTGACCGCGCCAGCCACCTTTGTGGTGCCCGCGCTTCAACTCATGAGGGGCAAGCGATCCGTCGCCATTACGGTCCATTTTCGCAAAGCGTTGATTGCCAATGGCATCGAACTCAGCTTCGCTGATTTCACCGCTGCCGTCTCGGTCCGCCCGATTGAATCGGCGCTCTGCTTTGCCAGCCCATTTCTCAGCCCGGCGTTCATCACGCATGGCGGATGCTTCACCAAGGGTTAGGCTGCCACTGCCGTCAGCGTCGATTTCAGCAAAACGCGCATCACGCCGGACGTCAAATTCAGCCCTGTCGATCACGCCGTCATCGTTGGCATCGGCCGCCGCGAAACGTTCATGGCCGCGCTTGCCGCCTCGGTGATGGCTTTTTCCATGCTTGCGGCCTTCGCCCTTTTCGATCACGCCATCACCATTAGCATCCATCCGGTCGAAGCGGCGGTCAGAGGCTGCGGCAAATTCTGCAGCGCTGATTTCGCCATTACCGTCCGTGTCACCCCGCGAAAAGCGCCGCTCCCGGCGTTCCTGGGCGCGCGCGTCCTGCATCGCCTTCATTTCATCCAGGCTGAGGCCACCTGAACCATCCGTATCAGCCTCGGCGAACCGGCTGTCATGCCGGACCTCGAATTCAGATTTACTGATCAGCCCGTCGCCGTCGGTGTCCGCCTGCTGAAACTTTTGATAGGGACCGTCACCGCGGCCATGGCCCATCTCGGCATTCACTGCCGCTGCACCCGCGATCACGGTCAGGCCCAGCGCGGTTGTCATTGCTGCTGTCTTGAAATTCATAATGCTCGTCTCCGTCGAAAGATCGCGTTTCCTGACCTGTTAAACGTAGGTCGGCACGAAACCCTTCGCCAAAAAGACGAGGAAATGGCTCAGGCAGTGGGGTCGTCGGAGATACGCACAAGCTGTTTACCCATATTGGCGCCGTCGAAAATGCCTCGAGCAGCCCTAGGCACCGCCTCGAAACCCTCCGCAATATCAAGGACATCCTTGATCAGACCGGCCTTGTGCCAGCGGCCGATGCGGGCCAGCGCCTCGGGGATAATATCGGCATTATCAAATAGCCAGAAACCCCGCATCAGCCCGTTCCGCTGCGCCAGCAGCATATGAGATTTCACGCCCACATCCGGGTTTTGGTAGGAGGACGCGCCGCCGCAAATGGCAATGCGCCCCCAATTGGCAAGATTGACCAGCACCGCATCCAGAATCGGCCCGCCGGCATTATCGAAGAAGACATTGACACCCTCTGGCGCCAGCTCGGCCAGCCGCCCAACCAGATCCTCTCCGCGATAGTCGATCGCGTCGTCGTAACCGACCTCTTCAACCAGACGCCGGGCTTTTTCAGCGCTGCTGGTGATGCCGATCACCCGCGCGCCCGACAGCTTTGCCAGCTGCCCGGCAATCGAGCCGATCCCGCCCGCTGCTGCAGAGACGACGACCGTGTCGCCCGGCACTGGCTTGCCAATCCGGAACATACCGATATAGGCGCAGACACCGCTCATCCCGAGCGTCGTCATGGCGCTCGCCATCGGATAGCCCGTGATCAGTTTGTTGACCGGGTTGCCGCGCGGATCGGTGCCGCCCATCACAGTATAATCGGCCCATTCGAAACTGCCATTGACCAGCTCGCCGGCCTGATAGTCAGGATGGTTGGACTCGACGACCACGCCTGCTGCGCTGCCCCGCATAACGCTGCCGACAGGCAACGGATCGATGCGGCCCGGCACCCCACGCACCATGGCATGGACCGCCGGCTCGCAGGCGAAGTAGACATTGCGGACCAGGATTTCGCCCTCGCCAGACTCAGGGATGCCGGCCTCGTTGTAGCCAAAGCAATCCTCGGGCAGGCACATGCCCTCGCCATAGGCTTCTTTGGCAAGCACCCATTGGCGGTTGAGATCGTTCATGCGCCCTCCTCAGATTTTCAGGGTCAGTTACCCGTCGAAATTTTTCAGCATGTTGCGGGCAATAACCAGCTGCTGGATCTGCGACGTCCCCTCATAGATCCGGAAAATACGAACGTCACGGTAAAGGCGCTCCACCGCATATTCACTCATATATCCGGCGCCCCCGTGGATCTGCACCGCTCGGTCGGCGGCGCGGCCGACCATCTCTGAGGCGTAGTATTTACAGCACGCCACATCGCCCGGATTGCGCTCGCCCCGGTCATAGGCACGGGCTGATTCGAGCAGCATGCAGCGCGCGGCATAGGATTCCGCGCGGCTGTCCGCCAGCATGGCCTGGACAAGCTGAAAGTCTGCAATCGGTTGTCCGAACTGCTTGCGTTCTGTGGCATAACGCAGGCTTTCTTCAATCAGCCGCTCTGACACGCCGATGCAAACCGCCGCGACATGCAGCCGTCCACGGTCCAGCGTCTTCATCGCAGTATAGAAGCCCTTGCCTTCTACGCCGCCGATCAGGTTTTCAGGCGGCACGCGGACGTCGTCGAAATTGATGTCGTACACATTGGCGCCGGGCTGCCCCATTTTCTTGTTGGCCTTGCCGATGCTGATCCCTGGAGAATCCTTCTCGACAATGAAGGCCGAGATGCCGCTGGCGCCCTTATTGTCTGGATCGGTCCGCGCCATCACGGTCAGGATCGAGGCGTCGGCTGCGTTGGTGATGTAACGCTTTGAGCCGTTCAGGACATATTGATTGCCATCACGAATCGCCTGGGTGCGCAGGCTGGCCGAGTCTGAGCCCGCGTCTGGCTCCGTCAGCGCGAAGGAGGTGACATATTCCCCCGTTGCCACCTTGGGCAGGTACTTAGCTTTCTGCTCTTCTGTCCCGTCGATCACAATGCCCTGTGACCCGATACCGTTATTGGTACCCACCTTGGACCGGAAAACCGGGGCGGCATGGCAGAGATCCATCACCACCAGGACCTCTTCCTCTGCGGTCATACCCAGGCCACCATATTCCTCCGGGACGGTCATCCCATAGAGGCCCAGTTCACGCATTTCAGCGAGGATATCTTCCGGCACGGTTTCGGTCTCCGCGACCTGTTCTTCGGCTGGGATCAATCGGTCGCGGACAAACCGCTGAACGGTATCGCGGAACTGGTTGAGGATTTCCTGGTCGCGGATCATGGGGCTCTCATATTCGTTGGACTCTTACGGCGCGGGGGCTGTTTCAGCGGTGACGGTTATAGTCTCTCCGGCCTTGGCGTCAATTCGTGTACTGCCGACATGAGCCTTGCCTTTGACTCGTAATTCATAGGCGCCTTCGACCAGCAGAACGGTCCCTTTGTCGCTGTAGCCATAGGCAACTGACTTTGAAGACGGCTTTCCATCTTCAAGCGGGTAGACCTTCCAGCCTGGATTGCCGCTTAGGGGCTTGCCCGCCTCATCGACGATCGCAAAACTCACATAACCTGCATTGAGGACGATCTGGGCGTCAGTCGTTTCACCGGCGATCACGGTAACGTGCTTGCTGACATTGACCGCACCTTCCTTGACCTGCAGCTCGACCTCACCTGCGGGAAGCGCGTAGCGGCCCGCAGCGGTATAGCTATAGGCAATCTGCTTGCCGACACTGCCATCCGCATCCACCGGGTGCGCCTTCCATCCAGGCGACCCGCCGACCCGCTTACCGCCCTCGGTCAGCAACACCTCGTAATTGACGATACCACCATTGAGATTGACGGTGACGGACACGTCTTTGCCGGGGAGGATTTCAACGTCGACTGCACGCTCAATGCTGCCCGCTTTCGCGCGTAGCTGATATTTGCCTGCCGTCAACGTATATTGGCCAGCTGTATTATAGGAATAAGTCGCCTGCTGTTTTGACACCGTGCCATCTGCATCAATGGCATACGCCTTCCACCCCATGTCACCCTGATAGGGAGCCGCACCCTCCGTTAGCACGGCATTGTAGGAAACCGTGCCGGCGCGCAGATCGATCCGCAGATCGTGACCTTTCCCCGCCGCAATGCTCTGCACAGCAGACGCCGTCGCAGAGCCCAACTTGACCTCAACCGAATAGTCGCCCGCCGGCAGAACAAATTTGGGACTGGGACCATATGCATAGCCGACCTGGTTCCTGGTGGGTTTGCCATCCGGACCGAGCGCGAAGATTTTCCAACCCAGGCTGGCGTCCGCCTGCCCGGACGATTCGTCAAGTTGTGCAGTCGCGCCAAGGCGCCCAGCGTTCAGGTTCGCCGTAAACTCCCGGCGCTCTTCCGCATCGACGGTAAACGGCAGGTCGATCTCACCCGACCCCAGTTTCACACGCGCAAAATAGTCGCCTGGTTCCAGCGACGGCCTGCCCTTGGCGCCATACCCATAGCCCACCTGGTTCGGCTTACTGCTATTCGCGTCGGAGGCAGGGAAGTATTTGAAACTCACGCTCTCCCCCTCGATCGGGTCCTGGCCCTCGGCCAGCACCACATGGATCGTGTCGGCAACAACGCTGGCTTGGACGGTTTCCACCACCGAGCCCAGCGCGTCACGTAACTCGCTTGCATTGCCCGCACTGAAATACTGCCCGCCGGTGTTTTCAGCGACGCATTGCACCTGCTTGCTCTCTTCTTCGGAAAGATCGAAGCCGACGACATGGGCGGTGAAGTCGACGCCACTTTGCTCCAGGATCGACGCGACAGCACAGGGATCTGCATTACAGGTCTCCAGCCCGTCGGTGACGAGGATGACGGTCGCTGCCTCTTCAGTATATTTCAGCCTTTCCGCAGCCTGCTGAACCGCCGCCGACAATGGCGTCTTGCCCTTCGGGTTAATCCCGTTAACCACGGAGGTCAGCGCATCCCCATCAATTGGTCCGACCGTGACGAGGTCTTCAATGTCGGCGCAATCCCCCTTGCGGCGGTGGCCATAGGCAGTAAGCCCCAAATGTATTTCAGGATCCCATGATCCGATCAGTTCGCCGACCACATCGCGCGCAATAACAATCTTGTTCTGACCGTCAATCTGGCCCCACATGCTGCCGGACGCATCCAACACCAGAATGGCCCTGGCCTTGGGAGGCTGTTCTTCAGCCGATGCGGTCGTCACGGCGATAAAACAGCCAGCAAGAAAGAAGAATAGTCGCATCAGATCTTTCTCCTAAGATCGAACATTTTATTGCCAATAGGGCTCAGCGGCTTTGAATCCGCGCCAGTTCCGGCGCATGGCCGACTCAGCGACATGCCCATGGGTTTCGTGCCATAGCAGCAGTGTCTCGGCTCCTTTGCGGATCGCATCAGCATCCGATCCAGCATGCTCAATGAGTTGATCGCACAATTGGTGCGCCACGGTCAGGTCGTTCATGCGGCCCAGCTCTTCGAGCATATCGACCATGCCGGCACGAAACGGCCTGACCCTCGATTTTGGATAAAGGCTGCGAAAGAAGTCACCAGCATAGCGGAGGCGTTTCATGATGATTCGAAGCTGATGACGATCTTCCCGGGTCATTTTGTCGAATTTACGGCCAGCCTTCAGAACCCGTTGATAACGACGCTCCAACAGCCGTGTCGCATGCTGTGACATCGGCGCCGCCAACCGCTCTTCCAATTCAGACGTCATCCCGGCCCGCCAGCCGGCTTGTTCGATCCAGCCACTGATTCGAAGCGCAAAGGCGGTATATCGCGGCGATGTAATCGCCACGCGCGCGGTTTCGTAGCCTTGCTCACGCCTTTCACCGGCCGCTTTTTCGAGCGCGCGCAAACCCGCGTCACCAATCATGCTGTTCATCGCTGGCGGAAGAGTTTCCGCAAAAAAGACATCCCAGTCGCGGGCCGGACCCAGGCTTGACGCAACCCAACGCGCATCATCCTTGAAGCTTTCAAGCGGCGGGTCCGGGATCAGATCGCGGAAAAACGTCAACGCCGACCGAAGGCGCCTAAGCGCCACGCGCATCTGGTGCACACCTTCAATATCGCGGCCATCAAGAGCCGGCGATTGGTTAGCGAACCACTGGCGCATGCACGCACGCAGACTGTCGCGCATGCCATCCTCTAAAGTGATGTCGGATGGAAAACTGAGGCTTTCGGCTTTGACCCCCATTGGGATTTCGTTATCGGCAAGGCGATAGCCACGCGCCGACTTACTGTCCGTGCCAAGCTGAAGCGGTAATTGTTCTGACAGCCTCAGCGCCAAGTCCAACATGTCGGCTGCCCGGCCATCAAGCAATTCCAGCTCGACTTCAGAGACCGGATCGGCAGCGCCATTTGACCGAATGGTACCGCTGTCAAAAGCGATCTCTATCCGGCTCGCATTGGGACGATAGCGTGGATAGATCACCACCATCTTGTGCCGTTCGATTTCAGTCACGAACGCCAGATCGACCGCCGCCAGAAGCTCTGGCGACAGAACCGTCATTTTGTCATCCAACTGGGGCACAAAGGTATCAACCGGCGACTCCCATTCGCCGCGAGCGAAGAGTGCTCCGCCCGCGTCGCCGGCGGTCTTCAGGGTCTGTATGTAACCATCGCCGGTCTTTCGAACTCGCAGCGCGACCTTTTGACCGGCCAGAAGTCGGTCCGGGGTATCGAAGTACCGGCTCTCGAGCTGCTTAACCTTCGGCTGCTGCTCAACCACGACCATGCCCGACAAAGCTTCCATGACCGCAGGCAGGTCATTGGGGTGAACCTTGAGCTTGACTTCGGTTTCCATCAGCGACGGCTACTCAGGATTAGGGAGATATTGCACCGCTCTCCAGATAGGCCGGATCGTAGGAAAACACCAGTGCCGGATTGGGCTGAGCCAGGCTCGCGTCTTTGCCTTCATAATCCATGTGCGACAGGATGTCGGCGATCACGTTTAACCGGGTCAGCCGCTTATTGTCGGCACGGGCAATTCGCCAGGGCGACATCGGGTTGTGGGTGCGGGCAAGCATCTCGTTGCGCGCGGCGCTATAGTCGTCCCACTTTTCGTTCGCGACTTCGTCAATCGGACTGATCTTCCACTGCTTTAATGGATCATCGTGCCGCGCCTGCATCCGCACGCGCTGCTCCTCGCGGGAAATATCGAGATAATATTTGAATAGCTTGATACCGGAACGGATCAACATCTGCTCAAAGAACTCAACCGTCTCCATGAATTCCTGAAGTTCGGCATCGGTACAAAAGCCCATGACCCGCTCAACGCCGGCGCGGTTGTACCAACTGCGGTTGAACAACACGAGTTCGCCAGCCGCAGGCAGGTGCGCGACCCAGCGCTGGAAATACCATGAGGTCTTGTCCCGGTCTGACGGCTTACCCAGAGCGACGACCCGGGTTTCGCGCGGGCTCAGGTGCTCGGTGACACGCTTTATGGTGCCGTCCTTGCCCCCTGCATCACGCCCCTCAAAAATGATCAAAACCTTCTCATCCTCGGCGATGATGTGGCGTTGCAGTTTGACCAGCTCGACGTGCAAATCATGCAGCCGCGCGCGATAGTCTTTCCGGCCGATCTTCAGGTCCGCGATGTCGACGATCTCATCCATGGGAACTCCGGCGTTTCCTCTCCAGCATCCTTACACTACCGGAAGAAGCCCCGATTGCTAACCGCGCGATATCCGTTAAGACGTCAGCGATCAAACAAACGGCCAATTGTCCCTGACAAAGCGGGCGTAGTTTTCGGCCATTGAGGTAGGCAGAAGCGGTGGCTCCCGGCGGGTTATCTCCAAAAGGCCGCCGTCCACGCGTGGCACAGGCCTGAAGTCCCGGGCCGGAATACGCGTCGCAAGGCGAACCCGCCACCACGGCGCCCAGGCTGTGGAAACGAGGTTGTTGGGCGGAGTGGCCGAGCGCTTTTTCGCCACTTCCCATTGAACGATCAGATCCGCGCGGATTAGCCCAGACTCTGGATGATCCAGCAAACGACGCAGAATATCGGTTGTGCGCCGGAACGGCAGCGACCCGATCACTCTGAAAGGCTCTTCCGGAAGAGCTATGGAGAGAAAATCACCCTGTAGGACGCGGATGCCCGGATTGCCGGAGAACTGATCGCGCAGCTTCTCGCTCCACCGGGCGTCGATCTCCACAGCAAGCACCCTGACGTCACGACGGGCAAGAGCAGACGTAATCGCGCCCTTACCGGCCCCTATCTCCAGGACCAGGTCGCCACGGCGGAAGCCCGCCTGATCGACAATGCGTTCAGCCGTTGCGGCGCGAAGAAAATTCTGTCCGAGCCGACGCCGCTGTCGGTCCCGGTATGTCCGCCGAGCCGCGGACACGATATGTCACCATCACAAACATGCGGCGCACCTTAGCGGCGAATGCCTGGGCGTCAAGGAAAAGCAACGGTGCCCTACTCCGGAATTTCCTCCGGCCAGTAGGTTTCGCGGATTGAAGCGCCGGCATCGAATTTGGCCTGAATTTCGGTCATTTTTTCGATGGCGGGTTCCTTGCCGGAAAACTCCTGAAAGATCCGCTGATCGTTCATCACCGCGTCCGACAAGTGTGCTTCCCAGGCTTCGGCCAGCATGCGCTTCATACCGCCCAGCGCGTCGGGTGGATAGGCGGCGAGCTTCTGGGCCCAGGCCAGCGCGTTTTCCTTGGCTTGGCCTGTCGGCACGATCCGGTTGATACCTCCCAGATCATAGATGCGCTGTGCCGTGACCGGCACACCATCCAGCACCATTTCAGCCGCTACGGTCCGGCCGATCAGCCGCACCAGCCGGCTGGTGCCGCCAATGCCGGTGCCCACACCGATCCGTACTTCCGGCTGACTGAACAGAACCTGTTCCTCAGCGACACGCAGGTCACAGGCCCAGCCGATTTCACACCCGCCGCCCGATGTGTCGCCTGAGATCGCGGCAATGGAAACCATATGTGTTTTTGACAGCTCATCCAGGCACCCGAACCAGCCGTCCGACGGCCCCGAAACCTCGCGTTTTCGAAACATGCTAATCATGTCATGCAGCCAGGCATGCTCGAACCAGTGACCCTCGACGCCAGAGGCCAGCACGGCAACCCGGGCCCCCGCTTCGCGCGCCTGAACCAGCGCCTGCCAAAGCTCATAGATGCCGATCCACGACCCATGATTATTGATCTCTGGATTGGTCATGGTAACAAGCGCCACGCCTTCGGCGGGCCACTCAAGCGTTACAAAATCGGCCATCGGTCTCTCCCCATTCCCGATTGGTCACCGACCGCCCCTCAGCGGTCGCCGTTTACATATTCCTCCAGCACCAGATGGAACTGGCGCACACGCAGCTCCTGATCACAGAGCACCATACCTTTAAAACCGTCCGAACTCAGACCGCGCTGAACAGCGCCCAGATTTGAACCATCCTGCTCCAGCACTTTCGAGATGATCGGGTGCATATCCATATCCAGTACATCGAGATAGGATCGCGGCAACTGGTCCACCGGGATCACCCGGTGCGTGTATTCCGGCTTCGGTTCATCCGGCGCGCAGTGGCGCATGATGATCAAGTCGTAATAGCAGAGGTTCGGATCGGTCGGATGCGGCCGGTAGCGGAACCCGTTGATGCTCTCCGATGTCACGTTCCACGAGACGTTCGGAAAGATCGTGTAGTGGTAGGTATCTGAAAGTTGGTCGTCGCGCAGGTTCTTGTAAGGCAGATAAGTCTTGTCCTCGACCGACCGCTTCATCTGCTGCAACACAAGACGGACGTCCTTGGGCTTGCCCTCATAGGTTTCAGGATCAATGCCCAGCATCCCCATCATTGTTGCCAGTTCCGGCCCAGGCGTATCCTGATCAGGATAGCGCGGATCGACGGTCGAATACTGGTTCACCATCCGGCTGTGAATACCCATCAGATCGATATCGGCAATGCCGTTCGACCACTGCATCATCTGCGGATGCAGCGCCTGAAAGTGATAGCTTTCGTTAAAGGCATCACAGGCGGCTTTCCAATTGCAGGGCCACTCGAACGTTTTGTAGTCGACGATATCCCACTTCTCGATCTCGTAGACAGCGAGATGATCGGGCACAGGATCGAGGAACTCGTAGAGGTCCGGGCCACCCGGGTCCATCTTGAACCAGACCCATCCGCCCCAGGTGTCCACCTGCACCGGTTCCATGCCCAGCTCGTCCCTGGGTACACCATCGGCAAACTGGGGGTAGGTCTCCACGTCAGGGATGTGATCGAGCGTCCCGTCCAAATTCCAGCGCCAGCCGTGATAGGCGCACTGAAAAGCCTGTTGATGGCCGCACCCCTCGCCGCCCAACGCAAGCTGGTTCCCCCGGTGCTGACAGACATTGTAAAAACCACGCAGTTGACCGTCTTCGCCTCGGACAAAGACAAAACTCTCCTTGCCCAGCTCATAGACGAAGGTGTCACCCGCCTCAGGCATGTCGCTTTCCCGGCAGGCCATATTCCAGACCCGGCGCCACATATGGGTCCATTCTTTTTCCATCCACGCACGCGAATGAAAGCGCTCGCCTGGAATCCGCTCATGCCCCAGATTGGGCAGCGGTGCCTCAGTATCGATCGGCGGTGTTTCTCGAATAAATTCGTCGGCTCTGGTCGCCATCCCCTGACCTCTTCGGTATTGTTGGCAGCAGCATAATGGGGATTGCACGATGATCAAACTGACCTTCTGCCTGCGGCGCCTGCCAAATCTGAGTTATGAGGAATTCCACGACTATTGGCTGAACAATCACGGACCGCTGGTCCGCAGTGTCCAGGACAAGCTTAAGATCAAACACTATGTCCAGGTGCACGCCCGCAAGGAGTCTCCCATGAGTGATGCCTTGCGCGCTAGCCGCAACGCGCCAGAGCCCTATGACGGCGTCGCCGAGTTGTGGTTCGAATCCGAAGACGCGATCCTGCAAAACCAGTCAGATCCCGAAGCCCAGGCCGCCGGAAAAATGCTGCTGGAAGACGAGAAGAAATTCATCGATCTGGAAAACTCACCGCTCTGGTTCAATGAAGAACATGAAATCATTCCGTTAGAGACCACCTGACATGCGCAGTGACGGTGCCTATGGCGAGGATCCTTTTGGGGCCGACGTCCAGCAGGCGGAATATGCTGATTTAATTTCATCGGCGGAAGACCGCGACCGCGTCGCCCCCTATGCGGAACGGCTGAACCGTGACGGATATGTGGTGGTCGAAAATGCCATTGATACACCTACACTTGAGGCGATGCGGGCCGGGCTGGACCGCGTCAACAATGGGACTGATTTCTCCCGGTCGGCCTTTTTGGGCGAACGCACCCGCCGCCCCTATAGCCTTCTGGCGAAGGCCCCGGAGATCTATCCGCTGGCAGCACATCCGGACGTCATTGCGATCTGCGAATCCCACATGCAGGATCAGATTCAGCTCTCCAGCTTGACCGGCGCGACACTGCATCCCGGCCAGCCAGCGCAGACACTTCACCGGGATGACGCGTTCTACAACCTGCCCGACCCGCACGGTCCGCTGTCGGTGTCAACGATCTGGGCGCTGGACGATTTCACCGACCAGAACGGTGGCACCCTGGTTCTTCCAGGATCGCATGATCCCCAGACCCGGGACCGTCCCCCGGGCAACCCGATCAATGTTGAGATGCCGGCAGGGTCGGTATTGCTATGGACCGGATCGCTTTGGCATGGGGGTGGCGCCAATCATACGGACGATTTGATCAGGCGGGGCGCCATTATCCTCTATTGCCGCGCCTGGCTTCGGCAGCAGGAAAACCAATATCTGGCCGTCCCGGAATCGACTGTCCGTACCATGCCGAGAATCGTCCAGAGGTTGGCGGGCTGGTGGGTGGTCGGCGCCTCCATGGGCTTCGTCGAAGGGCAAAGCCCGTTGAGATTATTGCGAGATTCCGAGACGGACACGCTTGCAAAGTAAGGCGCCATCCGCGACCATCAGCCTTCGGAACCTGCCGCAAGGAACGGCGCATTTGAGACACACAGCAGGTGTAAGGATTGTATTGGCGTTTGCCGCGTCTCTGGCATTGGTTGCCTGCGGCGGGGCCGGCGCGCCCGTCGTAAACGCACCGGCACCACAGCCGGCACCGCAACCTGCACCACAGCCCCAACCGAACCCGCAGCCTCAGCCGGCGCCACAGCCTGCCCCCCAGCCAGCACCTCAACCGCCGCCCCAACCAGCACCACAGCCTCAACCCAATCCGCCGCCTCAGCCGCCCGCACAAGCGCCGCCTCTTCCGGCACCGATCAGTGGCGGCCCATTCGATACAAACGAGTTTCAGCGGAATTATGGGCTGGGCAGAATTAATAGTCTGGCTGCCTACAATGACGGTGTTACGGGACAGGGCGTCACCGTTGCTGTAATCGATTCCGGAATCGACCCCAACAATCCTGAGTTCGACGACAACCTGTCACCGGCCAGCATCGATATCGTCGGCAACCGGAATACGCTGACACCGGATTCGCCTCACGGCACGGGCGTCGCCAGCATTATTGCAGCGGAAAAGAACGACGTCGGTGTCCACGGCGTCGCCTATGAATCGACATTGATGATGATCCGCACCGATGAGCTGGATTTCTGCTCCAACGATTGTGGCTATTTCAACAGCGATATCGCATCGGCCGTAGACCACGCCGTGGCCAATGGCGCCGACATCATCAACATTTCCCTCGGCGACAATTCCCCTGTCGGTCTGACCCTTACCAATGCCTATCAACGCGCCGTCGACGCGGGCGTTATCATTGTGTTTGCGGCCGGCAATGGGGGCCGCGCCACGCCCAATGCATCGGTTAACTTCGCAACAACCGCTGATGCCAACGGGTTCGCCATCATCGTCGGGGCCAGCGACCAGAGCAACAATATCGCATCCTTCTCCAACCGGGCGGGCGCTAACGCGCGAGACAGTTTCGTCCTTGCGCCGGGGGTAAACATCACCGTGGCCGATCTGGGCGGCGGGACACGCACCGCGACGGGCACATCCTTCGCCGCACCGCATGTTGCAGGGGCCGCTGCACTTTTGCTGCAGAATTTTCCCAATCTGACTGGCGCAGAGGTTCTGCAAATCTTGCTGGATACCGCATCAGATATCGGCACGCTGGGCGTCGACAGTACCAGCGGGGCAGGCCTGATCAACATCGCAGAAGCCCTGATGCCGCAGGGAACGCAATCCGTCCAGACGCTAACGGGCGCCAACCTGGATATGTCCGGCAGCGGTGTACAGACAGGCGCCGCATTCGGCGACGCCGTGACAGGAAATCAGGCCGCACAATCATCCCTGGCGACAACCGTGTTTCTGGACCGGTATGACCGGACCTATGTTGCGGACCTGACCGGGCGGATAGGCGGGTTGGGCGACGACCGTTTCGACCTGGCATCCTTTGCCCGCAACAGCGTCTATCGCCGCGGCGCGCAGGGTCAGATCCCCGGCATTGGCACGTTTCAGGTGTCATTTTCCGATGAGTGGGGTGTGTTGGACGACCGGGAAATTTTCCCTAACCTGGCCGGCGACCGGAAAGTCGAAAATGTCTCGTTCCGGCTTGCGCATACATTGACACCCGATACCAGCGTCACCATCGCCCATGGCAGCGCCTTTAGCGGGACGCTGGACCACAGCGGTGTCCATGGGCTGCGGTCGGTTAATGCAGGCGCCTTCATGCGATTCGCCAGTGACGGGACAGGCGTTGGTGTTCATCATCGGCTGGACGACAAGACGGTGGTCGAAATGGCCAGCGCCTCGGCATCGTTCAGAGGGTTCAACCCTGGTGAACCCGTGCGTCACCAGATCGCCGCCGTTCAAATCAGGCGCGCCATGTCCGACTCCCTGCAAATCGGTATGCGGTTGGGCATGCTGCGGGAGAATGGCAGCCTGTTGGATACCATCGCAACCGGTGCATTCGATGGTGTCGATCGCGCCACCACCCGTTTCCTGACCCTGACGGCAGCCTATCGCTTTGGTGATTGGACGCTCGCCGCGCAGGCCAGCCGCGGATGGACGGCTGTCAAGGAACAGGATGCCCTGTTGAACGGTTTCTCAAATATCGAAACCTCAGCCTATTCCATCGCCGCTCTTTGGCGAACACCGTGGACCGGCCACACGTTGGGTTTTGCCATCGCTCAGCCTCTGCGTGTCGAACAGGGCAGCGCCCGTATAGACGTACCAACCGGGCGGAACCTGACGACCGGGCAAATTCATTTCGACAGCCACAGTCTCAACCTGACGCCGTCTGGACGTGAAATCGACTTTGAAATCAGCCATGGCTTTTGGACCGGCGGGCCTGTCAGCCTGCACTCAAACTTGGTCTATCGCCTCAATCCCGGTCATATTGCAGGAAAAAACAGCAGCATTGCTGCTTTTGCCCAGGCCCATATTCGGTTCTGATTTTTCTTTTTATGGCAGATACTTAAGCTCAATCAGCAGCTGACACTCAATCGCAACGCCAGCAGTTGGGCCGGCCAAGCTCAACTGACAGTAGATTCCAGAGCCTATTGTACGTAGAATCAGTCCCATAAGTGGGCTTGGGCAAAATGAGTAGCATTTTTTGGCCAATGCGGCGGGCGTAGCAGACGCGCGAGCAAGCGCGGTTCATCCTGTATTCAAGAGCAACCACCCTGTTGCTGAATCAGCAGCGACGGCCTCGGGTGGGCTGCTTGTCGTTTTGCTCGCCATCACGGTCATGACGGGCTGGGTCCTTCGTCTGCCCGAGATCGTGCAAATCGTGCCGAGCTTTGCACCCATGCAGTTCAACACGGCCCTTATATTCGGCATCTGCGGCCTGGGTTTGATCTCATTAAGCCTTGGCCGCAATGGCCTGGCCGCCGGTTTTGGTCTCACGGCATCTCTTTTCGCCGCTGCGACACTGGCGCAGGACCTGTTGGGCTTCAATCTTGGGATAGATGAGCTCTTTGTCGAAGCCTTCGTCGACGTAAAAACATTGCACCCGGGCCGCATGGCCCCCAATACGGCTGTTTGCTTTATCCTGGTCGGATTTGGATTGAGCATTTCATATCTGCACGGCAGTTGGATCGGGCGAACCACGGCAATGGCCGGTAACGAGCTTACCGGCCTTCTGATCGCGGGGCTCGCCCTGATCGCGATTATTGGATATCTGAGCGGGACCGAAGCTGCCTATGGCTGGGGTGAATTCACCCGGATGGCGGTGCACACATCCATTGGCTTCCTCGTTATCGGTGTGGTCCTCGCGATGCGCGTCTGGCTGACCGAGGGAACCCTAGAGGGGCCTGTATGGATCGTCGTGTCTCTCTATACGACGATTATTGGGCTTGAACTGTACCTGCCTTTGGGCGTCGCAATCGGTGTCGCCTATCTTTTGCCGGTACTGGCAAGCTTTTGGTTTCCCCGCCCGTCGACGTCATATGTCTTCGCGACCTTGTCGACGATTTTCGTCGTTGTCGGCGCATTCTCATCGGAGATTTCGGCTGCCGAAACCAGCACAATCCTGATCAATAGGGGAATGTCACTTCTGGCGATCTGGGTGACTACCGTCACTGTCGTCCGCCAGAAGGAGACATTGGCCGCCCGCAATGCCGCGCTTGAGGAGATCGAGCGCGTCAATGAAGAACTGGAACAGTTTGCCTATGTCGCCTCCCACGATCTGAAGGCGCCATTGCGCGGCATTGATAACCTTGCGCACTGGATCGAAGACGATCTTGAGGAGGTTCTTGAGGGTGAGCCCAAACAGAATATGGGTCTGTTGCGCGGCCGTGTCGCACGCATGGAAACCCTATTGGATTCACTTCTTGAATACTCGAGAGCAGGAAGAGTCCCTGGCAAGATCGTTCCTGTTGAAACAAACAAGCTGATCCATGAAACGTTTGACTTCGTAAGCCCACCAGAAACATTCAAACTTGTTGTTCGAGGGGATATGCCCAGATTTTCGACCGCCCGAGCTGCTCTCGAACAAGTTTTTCAAAACCTGTTCTCGAACGCGGTCAAGCATCATGACAGGCCTGAAGGAACAATCACCGTCTCCGTAAAGCGCCGGGAGGACTGGTTTGAATTCTCAGTCTCCGACGACGGGCCCGGTATCGAAGAAGAATTCCACCAACGTATTTTTGAAATGTTCCAGTCGCTCAAGCCTCGCGACGAAGTCGAAGGCAGCGGCATGGGCTTGGCCGTGGTCAAAAAGGTTGTCGAGAGTGCCGGCGGCATGATCCGGATCGACAGTAAATCAGGCCAACGCGGAACGACTTTCAGTTTTCTCTGGCCGCGTGAGTGGCCGATACCAGATGACCGTGAATTTGTGGGAGCAGCGTAGTGGGCAAGGAAGTTAACATTCTTCTGGTCGAGGATGACGAAGTCGACGTCCAAGGGCTAACCCGGGCTTTTAAAAAACTGAAAGTCGCTAACCCGATCACCGTCGCAAGGGACGGTATCGAAGCGCTGGAGTTGTTGCGGAGCGACCGCGCGAAGGACCTGCACCCCTATCTGATTATTCTGGATCTCAACATGCCGCGGATGAACGGTATTGAATTCCTGACGGAGATTCGATCGGACCCGGAGCTGAAAAAGTCCATCGTGTTCGTGCTTACCACCTCGAAAGCCGATGAAGATAAGACCGAGGCCTACCGTCTGAATGTTGCCGGCTACATCGTCAAAGCCGATCCAGCGAGAAGCTTCCTGGACGCTGTACAGATGCTCGACCACTACTGGCGTGTGGTGGAGTTTCCATAGGAGAGCCTGAATTGTCTCAGACAGTCCTCATTGTGGATGATGATGCCGTCGATCGTCAGGCCGTGCGCCGGTCCCTGGTCGCGCGCGAGAGCGACTATACAGTCCGTGAGGCTGCCAATGCTCAAGAGGCACTGGATGTCCTTGAGCGCGAAATTGTCGACTGCACGCTGCTGGATTATCGATTGCCCGATTCAGACGGGATCGACCTGTTGGAAAAACTTCGCGACCACCCGATCCTGAGTGATATGCCCGTCGTGATGTTGACGGGCGTCGGTGACGAGCGGCTGGCGGTCCGGACAATGCAGGCCGGCGCCCAGGATTACATGGTCAAGGAAGACCTCAATCCCGGCGCGTTGAACCGGGCGATCAGAGCGGCGATCGACCGGGCTCGGCTTGAAGCTGATTACCGTCATACAATGCGCGAGCTGGAGGTTGCCAACTCTCAGCTCACGCGGGCCAACCAGGCCCTGCTTGACAGCGAGGTCCGTTTTCGCGTCGCGTTCGGCACCGCGCCCCACGGCATGGCCATCATTGACCTGGAGGGGCGTTGGGTTCAGGTCAACGACGCTTATTGCCGGATGCTCGGCTATGAGGAAAACGAGCTTCTGCAAAAGGATTTCGAATCCGTTCGCCACCCCGCAGATGCAGAGGAAGCCTTTGAATTTTCAAAGAGAATGATCGCGGGGGAACTGACAAGTTTCCAGACGGAGCGCCGGTTCATTCGTAAAGACGGCACCGACGTCTTTGCGATTGTCAGCGCATCGCTGGTCAGAAACGAGGCCGGGCAGCCGCTTCATTTTATTTCGCAGGCCGTGGACCTGACAGAAGCTCGCGAAGTCCAGGACCAACTTGAACGATCACACCGGCTGGATGCAATTGGCCAACTGACCGGCGGTGTCGCCCATGATTTCAATAATCTGCTCATGGCGCTTCAGATCAATCTGGAAATGCTGCTGGACCGGCAGGAAAGCGACCCTGAATCGAAAGAGCTGTTGGACGCGTCTATTGGCAGCGTTGAACGGGGTGCTCGCTTGACCGGTCAGCTTCTTTCGTTCGCGCGGCGGCAGGTCCTTAAGCCCGAGCATATCGATGTTGGCGATCTGCTTGAGAATCTTGTTGGCCTGCTGAAGCGTACCCTCGGCGAGCACATCGAGATCAAACGCAATGTTGCAGAGGACCTTTGGACCACGGAAGTTGATCCCGGGCAGTTGGAAAACGCAATCCTGAACCTGGCGCTCAATGCGCGGGACGCCATGGATCAGGGCGGCACACTAGCCATAGAAGCATCCAACACCACACTCGACGAAGAATACACAAACAAGTTCGAGGATGTTTCTCCGGGTGAATATGTCTGCATCTCGATCAGCGATACCGGGGTCGGTATGGAGTCTGACACTGTCGATCATGCGTTTGAACCGTTCTTCACGACCAAGGAAATGGGCCGTGGAACGGGGCTGGGGCTTAGCATGGCCTATGGATTTGCCAAGCAGTCCCGCGGGCACATCAACATTTACAGCGAGGTCGGTGTCGGCACGACGGTAAAAGTCTTTTTGCCACGCGTCGCCAGCGGATCGCCCCTGACAAAAGAAACGCCAAAGGCAACAATGGCAGCACAGGGCCACGAAGCCATTCTGGTTGTCGAAGACGATCCGGATGTCCGCGTCACCATCCGCAGTTTGTTGCTTTCGCTGGGCTATGATGTTCGTGCGGTCACCGATGGACCCGAAGCGCTGGCGTTGCTGGATTCCGGACAGTTCCTGCCGCAACTCGCCTTGTTGGATGTGATCCTGCCGCGCGGCATGAATGGGCGGGAGGTCAGCGAAGCGCTGCACGAGCGCCTGCCGGCCTGCAAAGTTCTGTTCATGTCTGGCTATACCAAGGACGTTGTCACCCGCCAGGGCCGGCTTGACGATGATATCGTCCTGTTGTCGAAACCTTTCCCTAAGGCCGAATTATCTGCAAGATTGCGGGAACTCTTGGACGAGGATCGCTGACCGGAAATCTCTTCAGCGCGCCCTGTCCTGATTTTACCGGTTCGACGATCGCGGCCCACCCGCACCGCGGCCCGCAGGGGAGACAGACAGTGAATATCGCCTACAGCCCATTTTCAGACTCGACGATGACGGATCCGTCGAACGCCTATGCAGAACTGCACGCCGAGGCGCCGGTTCACTATTACGCAGACTACGACCCGCCATTCTACACCCTGTCGAAATATGAAGACGTGGCTGATGCGTTGCGTGACACAAAGCGCTTCTCCAGCCATTGGGGCCAGGGCCCGCGTTTCACGCCCCCCATGGGCATGTTGTCCAACCCGCCGCAGCACACATTTTTTCGCTCGCTGGTGCAGCAGAAATTCACCCCGGCATCGATCCGCAGCATGACACCCTGGATCGAAGCGCTGGCGGACGAACTGCTGGACAAAATCACCGATGTTTCGAAATTCGATGTTCACGATGATTTCGCCTTCCCGCTGCCGGTGATTATCATCTGCCGGATTCTTGGCATCCCCGAAAAGGACATCGAGAAATTCAAGGTATGGTCGGATGCCTCGGTGGAGGCGATGGGCTCGGAAGACCCGGCACCCTGGGCAGAGAAGATGGAGGCCATGGCCGCCTTCCAACTGGCCCAGGTGGAAGAACGCCGCAACATGGACAACCCGCCGGATGATCTGGTCACCCTGTTGGTCCAGACAGAACATGAAGGCGAGCCCCTGCCCGACCCCCAGATCTTGAGCGTCTTCAACCAGCTATTTGTTGGCGGCAATGAAACCACCACATCGCTGATCACCAACTGCGTCTGGCGTCTGCTGGAGCGGCCAGCCCTGTGGCAGCGGCTGGTCGACGACCCCGATCTGGTGGAAACCGCGCTGGAGGAAAGCCTGCGCTTTGATCCGCCGGTGCTGGGCCTTTACCGCACGACCAATGAGCCGGTCACCCTGCGCGGCGTCACCATTCCGGAAAACGCCAAGGTGATGCTGCATTACGCAGCCGCCAACCGCGACCCGGAGATTTTCGAGAACCCGTATGAATTCTCCCTCGACCGCAAGAAGAACAAACGCCACCTGGCCTTTGGGTTGGGCGTGCATTTCTGCCTGGGGTCGGAACTCGCCCGGCTAGAAGCCCGCACGGCAATGAAGGCATTGGTGAAACGGTTCCCCGACCTGACCCTGGAAAACGCCGGCGAACGCATCAAACCGTTCTTCCTCTGGGGCCGCAAACGCCTACCCGTACAGGTGGGGTAGCCAACAAGCGGAGCATGCGATCAAACAAGGCAACAGGTTTGCAAATGATTGCCCGCTTTATTCAGGTCACAGCTTTTATCGGGCTTCTGTCTCCCTTCGGCGCCATCGCAGAACAGCACCCAATTCCTGAACTCCCTGAGAAGATCATAGACATCAGAGAGGTGATCGCCGACGCCAACTCAGACGCTGGTTGCGATCGGGTCAAGGAACTCTATTCAGACGGTATGGCAAGGCTACTTCTCGAGGTTGCCTTCGCTGATTTGTTGTTGGCTGGACGCTGCCTGGAACAAGACGTCGACGCTGCAAAAGCTCTGCTCGAAGAAGCAATTGAAGATCGCCTGTCGCACGGTAATGCACTCGCAAGACTGGGATGGCTCCATGAGGCCGGGATCGGAGTGCAGGCCGATAGTGAAAAGGCGACAACACTCTATCGGCGGGCAGTCGGGGAGATGCTTCCGTGGCATGAGCATATAAAAAGTGTCGCGGCAAGTTCGATGCATCCATCGACATTTGACTCGTTCGGCTTGTTTTACAACGAGGGCGCGTCTTATGCGGTTTCGATTGGACCTCCCGATCAACACGCGCAGCGCTGGAATCTCACGAGGCCTGAAGCGGTCTTCAACTTTGTCGATTCTGCGACGGGACCGTGGGAGCTGCCCCGGGCCCTAATGGAGGAACGAAGTCAATTGGTCCACCTTATGGAGAGCTCCGAAAACGGATTCCTTATGGTTGCCAAACTTTTTCGGCTCGGTTCTGACGGCTATCCTGCCGATCATCAGATTGCTTTTTCGTGGATTCAGCGCGCGGCAATGGAAGCCAAAAGAGTTGACGCAATGCGGACGTTTCTCAATTGGTTCCACGACCCAAGTTTCTGCCCAAGCAGCAGCTCAGGCTGCATGCGGGACAATTTCCTACCCAACAGAGTACTGGCCAATCTGGCAGCCACTGGCGATGCACAGGCCCTCATCGCACTTAGGCAATGCGTTGAAAAAACTGACCTCAGTTTCGACAAAATCTCAAAAGATCGGTATGAGCTTGTCGCCAGATTGCATCCAGAGGCCATGCAAGATCACGACGCGCTAGAAGAGGCCCGGCAGGACCTCTTGAAGAAGCTGGGCGGATTTGAGCCCACGGACAAGCATGAGGCGTCCGCAAACAAGGACGTTCAACATAATCTAGGCCAAGCGGCATTTGGCGAAGGCCTCGCCGTATTCATTCTTCTTCGGAACACGCCCTGCCCCTATCTCGGGAGCTGAAGACTCCCCCATTTGCATATTGGCGCAAGCGCGCGTACCTTTACCCGTGACGAGGTACCTGTTCCTGGGAGCCCTCCGGCAGCGGTCCAGCTGGAGAATGGAGAGTAGCCATGCGCCGTACCGTCCTCGTCTTTTCGTCTTTTTCACTGTTTTTCGCCCCGCACACTGCGGTTTTTGCCGCTAATGAGGATGATTCGTCGGTCAAGCGGGTCTCGCCTTCGAGCATACAGCGCGTGTCGCCACAGGAACCTATGAGAACCGCCCCACGCACACCACAGCGGGTCTCGCCTCAGCAAACGCCGCAACGAGTATCGCCTAATACTGTTCAGCGGGTTTCCCCGTCCGCCATTCAGCGGGTATCGAACCAGCCCGGCATGTCTGTCGAAATGATCAGGGATGTCCCCTACGTGTTCCCGGACCGGTCCGGCATCATCCGGGCGCAGCCAACCGGCCCACAGGCCATGCGCCGGGCCGCGGCCACCATGTACGACATGTACTACCTGGCAAACGACCTTAAGCCTGGCGAACGCTACTATGTGGGCAAGAAGATCCACTCTGAGTCCGGCTCGCAGAAATGGGGCTATGACGTCGGCGTCCTCAAGAAACAGGGCAACGACGCAGCCTGGCGCGACTATAAGAAGAGCACCGATTGGAACGACCCGAAGAATTCCGACGCCTATGTCTATGGCAAGCCGGTTTATGCGGTTGGGCCGGGCACCATCATCCGCTGCTGGCGTAATGCGCCGGAAAACCCCCGCCCGTTCAGTTCAGCCCTGGGGGACGATTTCGATGAGGACTTTGAAGACCGCGACTGGCTACATCCCATGTGGCGCGCCAAGCGCATGTCCGGCGCGGGCAATCATCTGCTCGTCGAAGAGGATGATGGCGATCTAATTCTCTATGCCCACGCACAGCCGGGTACGATTCCCCAGGCGCTCTGCCCACACAATGCCCAGCTCTACACGATGCCCGATGCCACATCGCAGGCCGACGTGCCTGAAGATCAACAGGTCAGGATCAAAGCAGGTCAGCGCCTGTATAAGACCGGCAATAGCGGCAATTCCAGCGGGCCCCATCTGCACATCCACCTGCAGGATGCCGACGGCAACCCGAAGCAGTTCAGCTTCCGGCGGGGCCTATCCACGCCCGCAGTCGACAAGAAGGTCAATATCAACCAGTGGACGCGGTTTGCCGGCAAACGCATTCCTGACGGGCCTGTCGCCATCTGGCCGCCGCGCCGCCTGGCCGGCGAATATGCCCGGCATGGCTTTCCATCCGGTTCCTTCCAGCGGATGTTTGACCACCTGGCGGATTCCGGGTTCTGGCCCGTCTGGATCGACGGCTATAGCGTTGGCGGCAAGGGTTATTTGAACTATGTCTGGCGGCCGGCCAAAGGTGCCTGGCGCGCCTTCTTCCTGATCGGACCTAGCAAATACCAAAGCGAGTTCACCAAAGCGGCGAACCAGGGCTATGCCCCGGTCTTTGTCGATGGGTCTACGGTCGGTGGCAAGGCACGCTATTCGGTGATCTTCGTCAAGAACAAGCCCGGCGGTTGGCTGGCCCGGCATGGCCTGAACTATGATCAGCACATGGCCGTGATGAATGAAGCCAAAGGCAAGAACCTTTATCCAGCAAACATTTCGGTGATGTCTGTCGGTGGCCAGCGCCGCTATACGGTGCTATGGCGCGCCGAAAATCTGGGCGCGTGGACGGTGAAATCCCGGGTGCCGGAGGCTGAGTATCAAGCGCTCTATAACAGCCAAAGCCAGGCCGGGAAGAAACCCTCCTACGCCAATGCCTATATGCATAAGGGCAAGCCCTATTACACCGTGGTTTTCTCTTCCAAACCAACCGGGCAGCGCAAGGACCGGCACGGAATGACGTCACAGAAATACCAGTCGGAATATACCAGCGCGCTTCAAGCCAATCTGTTGACGCGCGCGGTTTCTGGCTATGACGGGGCGAAAAAGAACCACCGCTACATCGCGGCCTGGCGGAAGTGATTTAGGCCCGCTCGCGGGTGGCGGGAAAGCGCAGGTCGGGCCAGTTCTCGGCCATTCGGTTGAGTTCCCAGGCGTTGCGCGCCAGGAAGACGGGCTCGTCATCCCGGTCTTCGGCCATGGCCCCTCGGTTTTGTTCGGTAAAGCGTTTCACCATGGCCGGATCGTCCCCGACCACCCAACGGGCCGATTCATAGGGCACAACATCAAAGTCAATCGGAATGCCGTATTCGGCTTCCATCCGTGACAGCAGAACGTCCAGCTGCAGCTGACCGACGACACCGATAATCCATTGGGAACCGATCATCGGCTTGAACACCTGGGTTACGCCTTCGTCCGCCAGGTCAAGCAAAGCGCGCTTAAGCTGCTTTGCGCGCATCGGGTCTCCCAGCCGAATTCGGCGCAGAATCTCGGGCGCAAAATTGGGGATGCCGGTAATCCGCAGGGTTTCACCCTCGGTCAGCGTATCGCCGACACGCAGGGTACCGTGATTGGGAATGCCGATAATATCGCCGGGCAAAGCTTCTTCCGCCAATTCACGGTCATGGGCAAAAAAGAAGATCGGATTCTGTACTGCCAACGGCTTTCCGTCGCCGCCGGGACGCAACTTCATCCCACGCTTGAAGCGGCCTGAGCAAAGCCGCAAAAATGCAACGCGATCCCGGTGGTTAGGATCCATGTTGGCCTGAACTTTGAAGACAAAACCCGTCACCTTGTTCTCATCAGGCGCGATGCTGCGCGGTTCCGCCGGCTGGGGCCGTGGCGCCGGCGCGACCGATGCCAATGTGTCGAGCAGTTCCTCAACCGTGTAATCCTTCAGCGCGCTACCAAAGAAGATCGGCGTCAGGTGCCCATCCCAATAGGCCTGCAGATCGAATGGCTTGTAGGCCTCCGACGCCAGGGCCGCGCTGTCGCGGAAAGATTCCAGAATCAATTCCGGCACCAGATCATCGAGGATAGGGTCGTCCAGCCCCGAGCAGGAAAGCGGCTTGTCATAGGTTCCGCCCCGCCCGCTATCGGACGTCAGGAACCGATTGTTCAGCAGATCGTAACAGCCGTGGAAATCCGCGCCCGTCCCGACGGGCCACGTCACGGGGCTGGCATCCAGCGCCAGGGAGCTCTCGATTTCATCGATCAGTTCGAAGGGATCAAGCGCTTCACGGTCGACCTTGTTGATAAAGGTGATGATCGGAATGTCGCGCAGCCGGCAGACCTCGAACAGTTTGCGGGTCTGGCTCTCGATGCCCTTCGCCGCATCGATGACCATAATCGCGGAATCTACCGCGGTCAGCGTGCGGTATGTGTCCTCGCTGAAGTCTTCATGGCCCGGCGTATCGAGCAGGTTGAAGGTGATTCCATCTCTCTCGAAAGTCATCACCGAGCTGGAAATCGAGATGCCGCGATTGCGCTCAATCTCCATCCAGTCGGACTGGGTGCGCCGCCGTTCGCCGCGTGCCTTGACGTGCCCCGCCATGCGGATCGCGCCGCCGAACAGCAGCAGCTTCTCTGTCAAGGTCGTCTTTCCCGCATCGGGATGCGAGATGATGGCAAATGTCCGCCGCTGTGCCCAATCCTCGGTTGAGGCAGGCCGCTCAGCCAACAAACTATTGTGCTCGGTAGAAATCGTATTGAGTCCTTGTGAAACAATTCAGGTTGGGCAGTGATTACCCCAAGCCACGCCCCGGAGCAAAGGCCCGAATAACCGGAACGGCGATCTGGCACGCCGATAAAGAGTATGAAAAGATACCGGCGATCAGCACGGGAGACTGATATGTCGCGCAAAAACCTCGTCGACATCGCCAGACATGTGATCGGGCACGGCAAGGCCGGGACAATGGAACAGGCCGACGATGTGATGAAGCTGAAGGCGTCGACCTATTACGATCCAGACCAGTTTGACCAGGAATTGGACAAGATCTTCCACCGGCTGCCAATCCTGGTAGCGGCAGGGTGCGAACTGCCTAATGCCGGCGACTTTAAATCCATAGAGGTGGCGGGCTCGTCCATTTTGTTGAGCCGCGGCAAGGACATGACCGTTCGTGCCTTCATGAATACCTGCACCCATCGCGGTGCAGCGCTCGCGCGAGAGGATTACGGCAATAAAAGCCGTTTTACCTGCCCTTATCACGGTTGGACATTCAATCAGAAAGGCCGCCTGGTCGGTGTTGCGGCCTCACAGGATTTCGGCGATTTCGACAAAGCCGATTATGGCCTGAAGGCGCTGCCAACCCATGAAAAAGCCGGGCTGATCTGGGTGGTCATCAATCCCGACTCGACCCTCGATATCCCAACATTCCTGTCTGGCTATGACGATATGCTGGCCAATTTTGGGTTCGACGAATGGGTCTATGTCTCAAAGCGGACCTTCAAGGGGCCGAACTGGAAGATCGCCTATGACGGCTATCTCGAATATTACCATATCCCCACCCTGCACGGCGCGACCTTCGGCACGGACTCGACCAATCGCGGGCTCTACTACGCGTGGGGACCCCATCAGCACATCAAATCTCCCGCCATGGAGAAGGGCCACTCGGCCACCGAGACCCTGGGATATATGGCCGACATTGCCGACAAGCCGGAAACAGACTGGGACAACGACACCCTGACCTTCGGCGTATGGACCGTGTTTCCCTGCACCTCGATCGCCTGTTTCGCAGGCGGCGGACGGGGCGTGATGATCTCCCAGATCCTGCCGGGCAAGACGGTGGAAGAGAGCATCACCACGCAATACTACATCATGGAAAAGATGCCGGTCCCTGAGGATATCGATGCGGCCAATGCGCAGTTCGACTTTCTGCAGGAGGTGGTCATGCGTGAGGACTACGCCACGGGCTATACGATCCAACAATCGCTGCCCAAAAGCGGCATGGACCACATCCTTCTAGGCCGCAACGAGCTGGGCAACCAGCGCTTCCATCAATGGTGCGCAAAGGTGCTGGCAGCGGACACCGATGCAGATCTCAATACCTTGTTTGCGGAAAGCGAACGCGGTGTCGGCATCCCCAAACTCGCGGCGGAATAGGCAGTTGCCAAAGATGGCCCGCTTATGCCTGGCGCCGGTCCTGCTGCTCGCCATCGTTTCCTGCGATGATGCCGTATTGCCGCCAGAGCCTGTCGATATCGAAGCGCGGCCAGGAACAGCCGTCGTGATCCCGATCAACGCCCCAATTCGAGGCGAACCGGCAGAGGCCCTAGGCTATATCCCGGCGTTCCCGCGACTAGAGCCTAAGCCGTTACCCCAAGGTGCAAAACTGCTAGCTCATACCGTGGGATTGATCGGCACCGGCCGTGTCATCGGCGACCTGTTGATTGAAATACCGCCGACAGCCCAAGGCGACATCAGCTTCACCGTCTCAGCTGATGGCACAGGCAGCGCGGTGAGCGGCCGATCCGTATTTTTCGCCTCCCAGACGACTCCAGTCAGCGTCACGGTTAAAGGCGAAGCGCCTGCTGTGGAACCTCCCCAACTGACGGGGGATTGGCGGGCCGGAGACAGCATCTGGACGTTCTATCCAGGGACCACGTCACTCTTGGAAATCAAATCCGCAGGCGAAGAGAAGAAATCCGTGCGCTTTGTCACCCTGCCCGATGGCGACGGCCGGTGGTTTCTTGTCAACATCAGCGCGGACGGGAACACCTATTGGATCGATATCAACGATGACGCTGATACAATCCTCATCGATCATCCGAATGAGAGATTTGATCCCTACCTGACACTAACCCGGCAATAGGCGCCCATATCAGCTGTGCTAGGGTAGAGCCCCCGTCTGATAAAAAAGATCAACGCAGAGCGGGATAAATCGAGGGGGGAAGCATTCCGATGAAATTGCCACTGACCGCGTTACTTCTGTGTATGGCACTTGGCACAGACGCTTTGGCCCAGGGTGAGGCCCTCTACAAGAAGCACTGCGCCAACTGCCACGCCATGACTCTACGCGGCTCGGCCCATGGCACCCCACTGATCGGAGAGACTTTCCTGTCGGTATGGGGCAACGTCAGCCAGGCAGACTTTCTCGATTACACCAGAGCCACCATGCCGCCCGGAACGAGCGGTAAGTTGAGCATGGCGGACCACCAGGCAATCAACGCCTATATCATCGCCCGAAATCGGGATCGCAGCGACGCCGATTTGGCATTGTTTGAACCGATACCGGAAGCCGTCGATGAAGGTGCGGAAGCCTCTGAAGACTCAGTTGACTGGTCAGGTGCAGGCTCGATTGATGAAATGGCGCGCAGCACCGCCGGCTTCCAGAACCAAACACTCCCTGATTTCGTCCCCGTAACCGAACAGATGCTGGAGAGCCCTCCCGACGGCGACTGGCTCAGCTGGCGCCGCACGCTTGATGGCCAGGGGTTCAGCCCGCTCGATCAGATCACCAGGGAAAACGTCGGTGGCCTGCGCCTCGCATGGTCGTTGGCAATGACCGATGGCAGCAATCAGGGCACGCCGCTCGTTCATGACGGGGTGATGTTCCTGACCCATCCAACCAATATGATCCAGGCCGTCGATGCCGCCAGCGGTGATGTGCTGTGGGAGTACAGCTACACCTATCCTGAAGAATCGCGTCTATTGGGCGGGCCAACGCGCAATATCGCGATCTATGGCGACAAGCTTTTCCTTGCGACCTATGACGCAGCGATTGTCGCTATCGATGCCACAACCGGCGAAGAGCGCTGGCGCACGGTGAAAGCCGACTACAAGGAGGCCTATACCCACAGTGCGGGGCCCATTGTCGCCGCCGGCGTTTTGGTCAGCGGCATCAATGGCTGCGAACTCTATACGAAGGACGGCTGTTTCCTGACCGGGCATGATCCCGATACCGGGGAAGAACTCTGGCGCACCTCGACCATTGCCGCCCCCGGGGAACCCGGCGGCGACACCTGGGGCGATCTGCCGATAGAATTCCGGGCCGGCAGCGACATGTGGATCGCTGGGTCCTACGACACTGAATCCGGGCTCTTCATTATCGGCACGTCCCAGGCCAAGCCGTGGGTCGCCGCCAGCCGCGGCATGACACCTGAGGACGCAGCCCTGTTTACCAACGCCACCTTGGCCCTCGACCCCAAGACCGGGGAGATCAAATGGTATTTCCAGCACATCGGTGGTGAGTCCATCGACATGGAGGTCGGGCTGGAACGGGTTCTGGTCGACGTCGATGGCGAACGCTCCGTTCTGACCATCGGTAAGGACGCGATCCTGTGGAAACTGGATCTGGAGACGGGCGCCTATGTGGACCTGCTGGAAACCCTACCGCAGACCATCTTTAGCGACGTTGACCGCGAAAATGGCAAGGTGACCTACCGCGACGACATTATCGCCGCCAAGGTCGGCGACACAATCACCGCCTGCCCCGGCATTTACGGCGGCCACAACTGGCAGGCGTCAGCTTATGCGCCGGAGAGCCATTCTCTGATTATTCCGTTGCACCAAACATGCTCTGACATGACCGGGCGGCCGGTTGACCGGGTGCTCGGCGGAGGTGGCTTTGGTGCGGGCACCGTCACCTATCCTATGCCCGGCAAGGAGGACAAGCTGGGCGCGCTGATCTCAGTCGATGTCAGGACCATGAGTGTGAACTGGCGCACGGAACAGCCCGCTATGTTCCTGACCGGGGCGCTTACTACCGGTGGCGGCCTCACCTTCATTGGCGACCTGGACCGCCACTTCAAGGCATTTGACAGCGCCACGGGCGAAGAATTGTGGTCGAGCCGACTGACCGCCCCGGCGCACGGGTTCCCGGTCACGTTTACCGCAGACGGCAAACAGTATGTCGCGGTCCAGACCGGGATCGGCGTGTTCCGGGCGATGACCGGCACGATCTCCCCTGATATCTACCAACCCACCACGGGGCAGGCCATTTACGTGTTTGAATTGCCGGGCGACCCGCCCACTCGTTGACAGTAGGGAGAGCAGGTCATGACAGAGTTCAGCCCATCACAGCAGGCGCTGATCGACATATGGGATAAACACACCGCCAGCGAGTTCGTCGACAAGGACGCCGACGCGGCCATCGCGACGATGACGGAAAACCCCGTGCTGATCCATGTGCCCGTCAACACCGGGGCCACAGGCCGTGAAGCGCTGAGAAAATTCTATGCCGAAATATTCATTCCCCAGATGCCCGAGGATGTGGAACTGGAACTCCTGACCCGAACGGTCAGTCAGAACCGGCTGATCGATGAGTTCATTTTGCACCTCACCCATACCGTGCGGATGGACTGGTTTGCGCCCGGCATCGAACCCACTGGCAAGAAACTCGCCGTCCCCCATGTCGGCATCATTGCGTTCGAGGGAGGCTTGATCGCCTCTGAGCACATCTATTGGGATCAGGCCACCGTCCTTGCACAGATGGGACTGATTGATGCTGGCTTGCCGGTCATGGGCATGGAACAAGGCGACCGCCTGCGCGATCCGGATGCACCCGCCAACCAGCTGATCGACAGGCTGTAACCGACGACACCGGTGGGAGCCGCGATTTTGCCCGACAGGAAAACCTGGATCGACATCAGCCTGATGCTCAGCTTTGCCGCGCTGATCGCGGTAATCTATCCGCTCATCAAGATTGCAGAGAACGGCATTCCGCCCCTGACCGTCGCCCTGTTGCGGGCCCTGTTCGCGGCCATTTTACTGCTGATCGTTACCGGACCGATCCTCAAGCGGGACCTTAGCGTCCTGAAATCCCGATGGCCTGCCTTTGCGATCCTGGGCGCACTGCTCACCGGCTTCTTCATTTCCGTCACTATTGCCGAACAGCGGATTTCCGCGAGCCTGGGGGCGCTGATGTCATTTACCCTGCCTGTGATCACCTTTCTGCTGACGACACTTTTGCTCCGCTGGGAATCGTTTTCCCTTGTCCGGCTTACAGGCGCCCTGATTGCACTGATCGGCGGCGCGCTGTTTATCGGCTTTGACAGGCTTTTCTCCGCATCACCCGAATTGATCGGTGTGGTGATCATTCTGATCGGCTATGGCGCCTATGCGGTCAATATGCTCTATGCCCGCCGGCTCGATTTCGACCCGTTCGTGGCCACGACCGGCACCATGGTGTTTGTGACGCTCTTTGCCGGGCTGCTTGCCTTCACATTCGAGGCGCCGCTTGCAATCCGGCCGGACCGAGACGCCTGGCTGGCGGTCGGTTTCATCGGTGTGGCCTCCAGCGGCGTGGCCTATGTGATTTTCTATGCATTGATCCGCCGCGCCGGCCCCGTATTTGCCTCCACCTATGGCTATTTCATGCCGATATTCGCGATCATCTTCAGTGGGGTACTGCTGGGCGACTCCTTTACCCCACAGCAATTGGCCGGGGTGGGCGTCACACTTGTCGGTGCGTGGCTGGTAAACCGTAAATCGAGTGAGAACCCCGCCACCCGAAAGCCTTAGTCATGTACGCCAAATTGAAGAAGCTGTCCGAACGTCCGGACGCGTTTTCCATTTATACAGCCAATACGCTTTGGACCGATCCACATCTGGCGGAGCAGATGCTCCAATTTCACCTCAGTCAGGATACCGCGCTGGCATCCCGGCCGATCACTGCCATAAATCGCGTTGTTAACTGGATCGACCAGACGGTCGGGTTGGATGGCATATCGGTCTGTGACCTTGGCTGCGGGCCGGGGTTATATACGAACAGATTCGCCGAGCATGGCGCAGTCGTGCACGGCTTGGATTTTTCGCCAACGTCCATCGGCTATGCCCGAAAGCACGCGCTCGCAAAGTCCAGGCAGGTTACCTACCAGATCGCTGATTACCTCAAAGACCCCTTGCCCGGGCAACAGGACCTGGTCACCCTGATCTATTGTGACCTATGCCCGCTCTCTCCCGTTCAACGCGAAACGTTGCTGGCCAAAATCCGGCAAGCCTTAAAGCCAGGCGGCAGGTTCATACTCGACGTTTCTTCAATCAAGGCCTTCGAAACTGTGCGCGAGGGCGTCTCCTTTGAGCGCAATCTCATGAATGGTTTCTGGTCTGCGGATGACTATTTCGGCTTTCAGCACACCTTCCGATATGAGGATGAGGCCGTATCTCTCGATCACTTCACGATCATTGAAAAAGACCGCAGTTGGGACGTCTATAACTGGCTGAAACATTTCTCGCCGGAAGAAATCCATCGCGAACTCACGCAGGCCGGATTCGGTAAAATTGAGTTCACAGAAGGTTTCGGTGTTGATCCTTCCGACGACACCACATTCGGCGTGATTGCCAGCGCATAGCTAGGGATACACGGCCTGACTCAGGTGGGAACCTTGGCGTGTCTATCATAAGAAAGTCTGGTAGCGGAGGAGGGACTTGAACCCCCGACACGCGGATTATGATTCCGCTGCTCTAACCAGCTGAGCTACTCCGCC
>JANQQJ010000004.1 GCA_028284945.1 Alphaproteobacteria bacterium
CAACGCCTTTGCCGCGACCAGCCACCACCTGTCCAATGTCCAACTTGAGATCAACGGGGATACTGCGACCGGCCTCTCATACGTTTATGCGTTCCACCGCTATGCCCACAATTTCGAACCGATGCACTATTGGGGCCGCTGGGTCGACAAGATCGTCAAGGTCGATGGCGAGTGGTTGTTTGCCGAGCGCGAGGTGGTCGGCGTCGGCCAACTCAGTGTCGGTGATCCTCCTTCCGAACGGCCCCTGCCCGGCCATCCCGGGCGGCTGATCCGCGAGGCCAGGGAATCGTCGTTTTCAAACTGAGGATGATGACCGAGGTCCGTGCCGCCAAGTTCAGCCGCTGCGAGACCAGGGCTTCTCATCTGAACCCGCGGCAGGTGCATTGGCGATGTAAGAGTCGATCAAACGGTCGATGGCACCACGGGCAATGCGATTATGGTGAGGGGAAAAGCCCAGAGTCGCGACATAACTCCAATGCGCATGCATCATGGAGACGATAAGAAAAGACAGCTCCTGACAGGCAGTATGATCCAATGCCGGATGCGCAATGGCCAGCTCATGAAGAATGACCGAACCGAGGGTCACGTATTTTTCGCACAACCGGTCCTTTACGGATTCTGAGCCGACGGCGTACGCAAACAACGCATCATAAGTCTCAAGATTGTCGGGTAACGGGTGGCCCTGATCCACGCCAAAAAGAAAATCAAAAAAGAACCCGAGCCGCTCCACCTCGGCCACGTCGACGATGCCCGCAACCAGGAAATCCTGATAGACCTTTTGGAGATGGCCGCACAAATCGACCATCAATGTATCCAAATCAGAATAGTAATACCGAACCAATTGACGGGACAGGCCAGCCTCGTTTGCGATGGACACAAACGACAACGCCTGGAGGCCCTGGACCCTGAGCACCTTTGTGGCTGCATTCAGGATCTGGGTTTTCTTGTCTAAGCTCAGATCATCATCACTTGAAGCTGTATTCATTCATCGCCCCGGAATACTCATCATCCGCATCATGAAAAAAGAATTCTACGCCCAAGCAATAAAAAAGGTGAAGCGTTTGGGTCTCACATCGACCACGAAACGCCATTCAGGGATTTAAAAAGGAAAATGATGCCCGGTGAGGGAGAAAGTTTGAACAGCCCGCCTTCACTTATTTACGGCGCGGCATCCGCTTCAAACGCTTCGGCCTGTCACGCCGAAGCTAGATTTTGGCTTTGCCAAAATCAGCGAAGGCGGATGGTGCTGCCGGAGAGATTCGAACTCTCGGCCTCTCCCTTACCAAGGGAGTGCTCTACCCCTGAGCTACGGCAGCTTGATCAGAGGGCGCGGAAACTGCCACAGGCCCAAGGCTTTGACAAGCGCCGTTCGACGCCTTTTCACTGTTCACGGGCTCGGCCGCGCCACGATCAATCAAGCTCAAAGGCTTCTTCATAATTGAGCCGAAGCGAAGGATCCTGATCAACCTTTTCCAACAGGCAATTGCCGATCGCCAGCACATCAAGCTCGGTGCCCATGAAGCAGCGAAACGCGTCTTCCGGCGTGTTCACAATTGGCTCGCCGCGAACGTTGAAGCTGGTATTGACCAGCACAGGACATCCTGTTCGGTCTTTGAAGGCGCTGATCAGCGCGTGATAGCGCGGGTTGGTCTCGCGATGCACGGTCTGGATACGCGCGGAATAATCGACATGGGTCACTGCGGGAATCTCTGAACGGGGCACGTTGAGTTTTTCGATCCCGAAGAGCGCTTCTTCTTCGTCAGACATCGACCGGCGGCGCGCCGCCGCCACATTGGCGACCTGCAACATATAGGGGCTGGACCGATCCAACTCGAACCAGTCGCCGACATCTTCTGCCAAAATTGACGGGGCAAAGGGTCTGAAACTCTCCCGATACTTCACCTTAAGGTTCAGGGTCTTTTGCATGTCGGGTGAGCGCGGATCGCCCAGAATGGAGCGGTTGCCCAGCGCCCTGGGCCCAAATTCCATACGGCCCTGGAACCATCCGACCGCCTGACCATCAACAAGCCGGCCGGCGACCGCATCCAGATACTCTGAGTCGTTCTGATAGGAGGTGAAGCGAGCACCCGCCGCGGTGAGCCGTTGTTCAATCTCTGCCTGGTCAAATGACGGGCCCAGATAGCTGCCGTGCATGGAGTCATGACCAGGCGTCACCGAACGTGGATTATCCTCCAGCCGGTGATGGGCAACGAGCGCAGCGCCCAGGGCGCCGCCGGCGTCACCGGCAGCGGGCTGGACCCATATATCGTCGAACGCGCCGTCGCGCAGGACCTTGCCATTGGCGACGCAATTCAGTGCTACGCCCCCCGCCAGACACAGATTTTTGACACCCGTCTCTTGTGCAAGACCTCGTGTAAGGCGCAGGACGACCTCTTCTGTTACAGATTGTATCGATGCTGCCAGATCCATCTCTCGCTGGGTGAGCGGCGACTCCGGATTCCTGGCCGGCCCGCCGAAGAGGTCAGCGAAACGGTCATTGGTCATACGCAAGCCGGTGCAATAGTCAAAATAGGAAAGGTCCAGCCTGAAACTGCCGTCATCTTTCAGATCGAGCAGCCTATCCAGAATGAGATCCCGGTACGTTGGCTGCCCATAGGGCGCAAGCCCCATAACCTTGTATTCACCAGAGTTGACGCGAAATCCCGTGTAATAGGTGAATGCGGAATAAAGCAGACCCAACGAATGCGGAAAGTGGATCTCCTTCGTCATCTCCAGCCTACTGCCCGTACCCATGCCGACAGATGTCGTTGCCCACTCGCCGACGCCGTCCATGGTCAGCACGACAGCCTCTTCAAAGGGTGAGGGATAAAACGCGCTCGCGGCATGGCTTTGGTGATGCTCGGCAAACAACAACCGGTTTTCCCAGTCAAAATCCGGCGCCGAGTGTTGAAGTTCCTGGGTCAGCAGGCGTTTCTGGAACAACTTCTCTTTTATCCAGACCGGAATAGCCATTCTGAACGACTGGAATCCGCGCGGTGCGAAAGCCAGATAGGTCTCCAGAAGCCGTTCGAACTTCAAGAACGGTTTGTCGTAAAACGCGACATAGTCCACCGCATCGAGCGAAATCCCGGCCTTGCCAAGGCAATAGTCCACGGACTCGGCGGGAAACGCAGAATCGTGCTTTTTCCGGGTGAATCTCTCTTCCTGAGCCGCTGCGACGATCCTGCCGTCTTCGACGAGCGCCGCCGCACTATCGTGATAGAACGCTGAAAGGCCCAAAACCCGCATGGGGCGTCAAATCTCTTAGAAAATTGTATAGATGAAGGGAGCGACGGCGCTGCCCTGGGTAAGAACGATAAGGCCCCCGAAGAGCACCATCATGATGAAAATCGGCAACAGCCAGAACTTCTTCCTGGCCCTCGTAAACGCCCAAAATTCCCTCAAAAAACTCATCTGACGTCCGATCTAAAACTGTTGCTTGATCGTCTCTGGCGCAGGCCCGGGCGGGTCTCTATCGATCCAGTAGCTTTCTGTAGACTTATCCAACTTAAGCCGCAACAGGTCCTTACCGAACAATCGAAGCAGAAGCCCGATCGGGGTGAACACCCCATAGAACATGAGACCCAAAATGATCGGACTGACGATCCGGTTCAAAAACAAACCAAACCGAAACCACAATCGATTAAGCGGCGCCAGAACCCTGGGCAACACGAGCGCCAGAACGGTAAACGCGGCGGCTATGCCGATACTCCACCACCTGGGCGTACCGCCGAAGAGCACCGGCCATAGACCGACAATCGCAAAGAATACGCCCATGACGATCCCGAAGGACCGGTCTGATGACGTCTGTATCGGTTGCTCATGCGCAATCGATTCATGGATGTCGGGCCTCGCCTCGGTCACCGCAGCCTATTCCTGTACTCGAAATCTACGGCTGGAACGCTATCACATGAGCCTAAAAAACAAGACCCTGAATGTCATGGAAACGCAGACCAGCTCTGAGTTGTCCTCGGCAGCGTTTCACAATCGATATGGCGTCACTCAGTCCGCATACTTGACCGAACAGCCATAGGGTGTGGTCTGCGCCATAGAAACCGGCTGCCCGGCACCCACCTCGGCATAGGCTGCACTCAGATAGTTGGTTGCTTTTGGAATGTCCGATGCCCGCGCGGAGCGTATGCTGTCAATCGCACCCATATAGGCCAGGGTCTGATCGGGCAGAATCAGAAACATCTCCGGCGTGGTCTTGGCGTTATAGGCTTGGCCAATCTCGCCGGACTCATCGAGTACAACATAGGACGGCGCAGCGCCACGGGATTCAGTCAGTGAATCCGCCTCTGCTGGCGAGACATGGCCCTGCTTGCCCGGAGCAGAGGAAATGACGGTAATCCAAACCACATCGTCACCGGTCAATTCCTGCTGCAACGTCTGCATATTGTTGCTGTCATAGTGTTTGCGGACGAAGGGACAATCGTGGTTGGTCCATTCCAGAACCACCTTTTGACCGGCGAAATCCGACAGGCTGATATTGTCACCGGTCGTTGTCGTACCAGTAAATCCCGGGGCCTGTGCGCCAACTTCAGGCACGGCCTGGGCCGAGAATGCAATGGTCAGGCTTGATAGCGCGATAGCTGCGCCGCGAAGAATGGGGGTCATGGTGTGATCCTTCCTGCTGAAGCAAATGACCGTGCGCTCTCATCAGCCGCGGTCAATTCGGTCAAAACAATGCCAGGCGTCAACAGCTGTGGCAGCACCACAACCCTGTCACTGCCCGATGGATAATACAGATAGAGCGGAACGCCGCTGCGGCCATACATGGCCAGTGTCTCGGTGATAACGGGATCACGCCGGGTCCAGTCGCCCTTCATATAGACAATGCCGTTCTCGCCAAAGTAGTCCGCGACGTCCTGGCTGGTTAGCGCGACCTGTTCATTGGCAAGGCAGGTAATGCACCAGGCCGCAGTAAAGTTCACGAAAACGGGCGTGCCCTCAGCCCGGTGCGTCGCGAGCGCATCCGGCGAGAAGGGCTCATAGGGAATCCCGCTCGCCTGAGCGGTCGCCGGGGCAGCTTGCTGGTCGTCAGACCACAGGACAAGCGACACCATACCAATCACGGCAATGCCGGCCACAAGCGTCGCCAAGGCGCGGGGCGTTCCCGCGCTGTCGCGCCGCTTTTGCCAGAGCCAGACAGTCAACGGGATCAACATCAATGCGGCGAGCAAGGCCGCAACGCCATTCATCCCGGTTTGCTGGCCCAATACCCATATCAGCCAAATCACCGTGCCATAGATCGGAAAGGCCAGGAATTGGCGGAAGGTTTCCATCCATGCACCGGGTTTTGGCAGCATACGTCCCAGCGCCGGAATCTCGCTGATCAGCAGCATCGGCAGCGCCAGCCCGACGCCCAGGGCCAGGAACACCGCGAGCGCGATGCCCGCCGACTGTGTCATGGCAAAGCCAAGTGCCGTCGCCATAAAGGGCGCCGTACACGGTGTCGCGACAATGGTCGCCAATATGCCGGTGAAGAACGCGCCGGTGTTTCCGCCCCGGTCAACCAATCCCTGGCCCAGGCCGGTAAACCGGCCACCCAGCTCGAACATCCCTGATAAGGAGAGTCCGACCGCAAACAGCAGCATGGCGAGTAACGCGATGATCAGTGGCGACTGCAACTGGAACCCCCAGCCGACGGCCTCACCACCCGCACGGATGACCAGCAGCGCGGCCGCGATGGCCAGGAAACTAACGATCACACCTGCCGTATAAGAAACCCCCTCCAGGCGTTTCTCCCGCAGGGAAAGACCTGACGCGCTCACCACCGAAAGGGCTTTGAGTGACAGGACGGGAAACACGCAGGGCATCAGATTAAGCAGAACACCCCCCAGCAACGCCAGCGCCAATGCATGCCAGAGGCTTACCGCCGCGCGATTAAGCGGTGCCTGTGCCGCCGCCGGGAAGGTTACCGCACCGGGCGCTAAGGCAACCTCATAGGCCTTGTCACCGGCGACCAACACGCCATCGATGGCTTCCACTGGTTCGGCCGTTGCCCGCACCATTTTGAGATAAAGCGCGCCTGCCTCGCCGACGGCCGGCTGATCGGCATTGTTGCGAATAAGCGATTCCTGATACGGGAAAAAGCGTGTGTCATCGCTGCTGATGCTGGGAAACTTGAGAGCAATGTTGGATTCATCGGCTTGAAAAACCGCATCGCCTTCAAAAGACACTGGAGTAGCAGCCCGCGCCTGTTCGAAACCTGACGCTTGAGCCGGATCGGTCGTACCATTGACGTCGATCGGAACCGTGAGCGACAGATCGGCTCCTTCTGGAATGCATATATCGTCGCAGACCAGCCAATCCGCCCGGGCTTCAAGCTCCAGCACCGTTCCGGACCGGGCATCTGAAGGGACGGTCACCGGCACCAGCAACCAATGTTCTTCGCCAAATCCATAGTTCATCAAGGGGCCATAGGGTACCGCGTGCGGCGCGGGCCACGAAATCTCACCCGCCCTAGCCCCATTCGGCAGGGTCCACTCAATGGTCGTCGGCATGCCGGAATCGCCAGGATTACGCCAATAAGTATGCCAGCCAGGCCGCGGTGTGACCTTAAGCGCGGTCCAGAACGTTGAGCCTGGCGCAGCAAAACGCGCCTCGCTGACCAGCTCGACAGTAGTATTTTCCGTGCGGACGGGGGCCGCATGCGATGGTGCCGACGCAAAAACATGCGCCAGCGCGATCAAAAACAGCGCTTGAAAACCGGTTCTCATGGGGTGGAAATCTATCACGCAGCCGCAAAAACTGTCGTAACATTTTGGTGACGACGAACCGGGAAGGCGTGGCCTATGGCAGAGAAAAATCGGCCAGGAGACAAAAAAAGCGCCCATCAGGAGCGGGCGGCAAAAGCGCTACGCGATAATCTGCGGCGCCGAAAACTGACAAAAGACAGACAAACCCCTGCCCCTGAGGACCAAAAGCCCTCAGAAACAAAGGGTTAGCGGTTCATAATTCCATAAACGGTCACGACGGTGAATGATCCGATACCGGCTGCGGCGATGGCTTCGATGCCCATGATCTCCGACGGTCCGATATTCACGAAGTGTCGGCCCAGCAGTCCGCCGACAATGGCGCCGACCGCGCCCATAGCGATCGAGCCTATCGCACTAAGCGATTGGCTCCCAGAAACCACGAATCTAATGAGCAGTCCAAGACCGCCACCGACGATAACCCAATATAGCCAAACCATGCGGTTTACTCCCCCGCATACGTGTTTTGGCTCCCATTAGCAGGCATCTGGCCACAAACCACCACCAGATGCCTAGCTACGGACATGCGTAGGCCCTAATTGGGGCAACATTATGACCATTCACGGGCGCGGTGCCTGCGGCGTTGAGGTGAAGCGGCCGGTCGGCTAAGAAGACGCACTGACTATTTCTCCGGGGGCCCTCATGGCAATTCTGTCCGACCGTTGGATTCGCGAGCAGTCGCAGGCAACGGGCATGATCGAACCATTCGTTGAAAAACAACAGCGTGAAGGCGTTATTTCCTATGGGCTTTCGTCCTATGGCTATGACGCGCGCGTTTCTGATGAATTCAAGATTTTCACCAATGTCGATTCAGCGATTGTCGACCCGAAAGAGTTTTCCAATCAAAGCTTTGTCGACAGGCCTGGTGATGTCTGCATCATTCCGCCGAATTCCTTCGCGCTGGCCAGAACCGTCGAGTATTTCCGGATTCCACGCGATGTGTTGGTGATTTGCCTGGGCAAAAGCACCTATGCGCGCTGCGGCATTATCGTCAATGTCACCCCGCTGGAACCGGAATGGGAAGGCCATGTCACCCTTGAATTCTCTAACACCACGCCCCTGCCCGCCAAAATCTATGCCAATGAGGGCGCGTGCCAATTCCTGTTCCTGAAAGGTAATGAGCCCTGTGAGGTCTCCTACGCCGACAAATCGGGCAAATATCAGGGACAGCAGGGTGTAACCCTGCCGAAACTCTGAGCTGATGGAGCAGATCAGGATCAAGGGCCGGAAACCGCTGCGCGGCACGATCCCGATCAGCGGGGCGAAGAATGCCGCCCTGCCCCTGATGGTCGCCGGTCTTTTGACCGACCAACCTTTGACATTGCGCGGTGTACCCGGCCTTGACGACATCGATACCATGGCCGAACTGCTGCACAATCATGGTGCACAGATTGACCGCGACGACAGCGGCGATCTTGGCCTGACACTCACCCTGACTGCTAAAGGCCCCATTGACACCGTGGCCCCCTATGATCTGGTTAATCGAATTCGCGCCTCGGTGCTGGTGCTCGGCCCGCTATTGGCCCGCACGGGTGAAGCCACCGTTTCAATGCCCGGCGGGGACGCGATCGGCATTCGCCCCATCGACCTGCATATCAAGGGCCTGGAGGAGATGGGTGCGGAAATCAGGCTGGAAGGCGGCGACGTCCACGCCAAAGCCCCCAATGGGCTGACCGGCGCCAACATTCGCTTTCCCTTTGTATCCGTTGGCGCCACGGAAAATTTGCTGATGGCCGCCACTTTGGCCAGGGGGACGACCATTCTGGAGAATGCCGCGCAGGAGCCCGAGGTCACCGATCTCGCGAAGTGCCTCTCTGCAATGGGCGCCAACATTCATGGCATTGGCACGCAGTGTCTCGTTGTCCAGGGCGTCGACGCGCTGCATGGCGCAGATCATACCGTGGTGCCGGACAGGATCGAAGCCGGCACCTATGCGGTTGCAGCAGCGATCACCGGCGGCGAACTTGTTCTGGATGGCGCCGATCCCGACCATCTGGGTGCGGTGTTTGAAGCGCTGGGCCATGCCGGGGTCAATGTCTCCATCGGATTGGGCAAGTTACGTGTCTCTCATCCCACAGGGCAATGCCGCGGCTTTGACGTCATGACCAAAGCGTTTCCCGGTTTCCCGACGGACATGCAGGCGCAGTTCATGGCGCTGATGGCCGTCGCCAATGGTGCCTCTCTAATCACAGAGACGATCTTCGAGAACCGGTTCATGCATGTGCCTGAACTGGTTCGTATGGGCGCAGATGTCACCGTTCACGGTAATTCGGCCATGGTCCGTGGCAACCCCGCATTGCGCGGTGCGCCGGTGATGGCCACTGACCTGCGCGCCTCGGTCTGTCTGGTCCTGGCGGGATTGGCGGCCGAGGGTGAGACCATTGTCAACGGTGTGTTTCACCTGGACCGGGGCTATGAACGGCTTGAAGACAAGCTACGCGCAGTCGGGGCCGATATCGAACGCGTCGGGCAGCCGGACTGATGGTTGCGCTGCGCGCAGAGAATGCCGAGGATCTGGTCGTTTTCGGCGGTTACTTGCAGGATGCGACGGTTCGCATTGGCGACATCGCCTGGCTGCCGAAACAGCAGCGCCTTGCGTTGGTCTGTAATCGGTTCCTGTGGGAGCGCGACACGCCTCCCTGGTTCCGCAGCCGCTGCGGCATTCACTTCGAAACAGTAACCAAGGTCCAGACAAGAGGCATCCCAATGGATGCCAAGGATCACATCCTTGAGCTACTGACCATCCATGCCGTCGAACAGGATAGCCGGACGTTGATCTCACTTGCCTTTGCCGGGAACGCCGATATGCGTCTTGAAGCCGAGGTAGTGGAAGCAGAGCTGACCGACTTAGGCACCCCTTGGGAAACGCCGAACCGGCCGAGCCACGACGGCTGATCCTTGTTTCACCAAATCTTAACGGCCGCAGGCAGGCATGCTGCGGCCTTATCGTGTATGATCAGTGATCGAGACCGACAAAGCGGGAGCTCGATCATGTCTAATCTGTTTGAAACCCATGGCGCAGCAAGCTGGATCGAACTGACGACCACGGATGTCGCAGCAGCAAAGGCGTTCTATTCAGAGATCGCAGGGTGGGAGTTGGAAGACAATCCCATGCCTGACGGCGGCACCTATACGGTCGTCAAGGTCAATGGCGAAGGGATCGGCGGCATCATGCAGAATCCGCCCGGTATGGAAAATATGCCGCCCATGTGGACGCCCTACCTGACCGTCGATGACGTCGATATCAGTTGCGCGCAGGCCCAGGCCGCCGGCGGTCAGGTGATGCGTGAGCCTTGGGATGTTCCGGGCGTCGGCCGGATGGCGGTAATCGCCGATCCGACCGGCGGTGCGATCTGCATCATGACCTATGAACAAAACGATCAGGCTGCCTGATATTGACTGATGCAGGTCCTGATACCGATCCACTGGTCGCTTCATTCGAATGGCAGGGTAATGCCTGCAGGGCATTGGGATCGGAAATCTCCGCGACGCTTCTGTTCCTGCTGGCCGATGACCTGAGAGCCGGTGGCATCACCCGTGATCTGCTACCCCGCTGGGATGGCGACGCCAATGATGATGCGGTGGCGCTGCGCTTGATCGGGGGGCTGCATTACGCAGCGCTGACCGGACACGCCAACCGTCTGGCTGACTTTTATCCCAGCACGGGTGGGACATTCCGGGACGATGGATTTTGGGCTGCCGTCGAAGAAACCATCCGGTCCAACCAGCCCATCTTGACCACGTTCCTGGAAGGGCCACCGCAAACCAACGAGGTGCGCCGGTCCGCCGTTTTGCTTGGCGGTTTCTTGACCGTTGCTCAAAAAACCGGCCTTCCCCTGCGCTGCCTGGAGATCGCCGCCAGCGCCGGGCTGAACCAGAACTGGGACCAGTTCCACTACACCATCACGGGCGACAACGGGCTGATGGGCCGCTGGGGCAACCCTGCCAGCCCGGTCCAGCTTGAATCCGAATGGACGGGCCCCGCCATTGGACTCGATATCGACGCTGTCGTCACCGAACGGGCCGGGTGTGACATCAGCCCCATAGATCTCTCCAACCCGGAAACAGCGACGCGAATGGCATCCTATGTCTGGCCTGATCAGCTTGCGCGCTTCCGCAATCTCAATGCCGCCATCGAAATTGCACGCGCGCAAAACGCGCCGCTTGACCAGGCTGACGCAGCTGAGTGGACGAAAGAACACCTGGCGGAGGCGCGGCCCGGCGCCGCCACGGTTGTCTATCACTCCATCGCGCAGCACTATTTCAGCGATGAGACCCGCAACGGCCTGAAATCAGCCATGGAATCCGCCGGCGCGACGGCCGCGGCAGATGCCCCTGTCGCCTGGCTGCGAATGGAGTTTGCCGGTGAACTTAGCCAGTCCCTGCCGGAAATCAGGCTTCAAATATGGCCAAACGGTGAGGACCGCGTGCTCGCCACGGTCCATCCGCACGGCAATTTTGCGCATTGGCAGTGAGACGCACCATGATTCTGGAACACGCCCTTCTTGACGTGAAACCAGGCCAGGAGGCCGCGTTTGAGGCTGCCATGAAAACGGCCAAGCCACTCATCGAACAATCGCCGGGATTTCAGGGCATTGAGGTAAGGCCCTGCGTTGAGCAACCGGGCCGGTATCTACTGCTGGTCTGGTGGAAGACGGTGGAAGACCACGAGATCGGCTTCAGGGGTTCGGACCGATACAAGCAATGGCGCACCCTGCTCCACGACTTTTACGACCCCTTCCCGACCGTCCGGCACTATTCCGCATCCATCCTGGGATAAATTTGTCGGGTTGGCACCGTCACCATCGTCCAGCACAGTGAGATGGGGAGAACGCTATGAAATTCGCACTACTGATTTACGAAGATGCCGATCTGGATGCGCCCGAAGGATCGGCGATGGAAGAAATCCTCGCCGGGCACCGGCATATGCAGGAGACGACCAAGCAGGCAGGTGTATTCGTTGCCGCCGACCAGCTTGAACCGCCACCCGCCGCGCAGTGCCTGCGGGTGCGCGGCGGCAAGACGTTGGTGACCGATGGACCGTTTGCGGAGACCAAGGAACATCTGATCGGGTTCTATCTCGTCGACTGCGACACGGCGGAGCAGGCCGCCGACTACGCCAAGCTGATCCCGCACGCGGAACGGGGCTGTATCGAGATCCGGCCAATTGTGTATCACGAACATGTCTGATTAGCGGGTCTCCATCCGTCTAGCTGATACCGGTCCAGAACCGGCAGCCAGACAACAGGAGCACGCGATGAGCAACCCTTTCGAGACACATTCGGCCTTCAGCTGGGTCGAGTTACGGACCAGCGACCCGGACAAAGCCAAATCCTTCTATGCCGATGTAATCGGCTGGAATACTGACGAAATGCCCGGGCCGGCGCCTTATACAATCCTGAAAACAGGCGAAGACAGCGTGGGCGGCATCGTCGCTTTGCCGGAAGCCGCTGCCGGCGCACCCTCGCATTGGTGTGCCTATATCACCGTCGATGACGTGGATGCGCGGACCAGGAAGGCCGAAGACGCCGGCGCGACCGTTATCGCGCCACCGATGGACATGCCGGGTGTTGGCCGAATGTCGACCATTCAGGACCCGACCGGCGCTGTGGTCGCCCTGATGACCTATTCCCAGGGAGACTAATTCTCCCCGTCCCCGGGATGGCCCGCTGCTGACGTTCCCAAGCGCCTGTGGCGGGCCGATTTCAGGTTTTTCACTGTGTGATGTTCGTCACGAAGGGTCTTGCGCTATCCGCCGTATAAGATGTGTATCGACGAACACCCAAGAAGGGGAATCGCCATGAGACTCGTCCGAACAATGCGTTTTTCAGCACTGACCAAAATGCTGATTGAAGCCCTGCTATTCGGCCGGAACGCCGCAGAATCGTCGTGTCAAAATCAGATGCCCTCGACCCGCGCCTAAGGCTCACCTAAAGCGGTCTAATCTCGGTCCCGGCGCCGCGCGTAATGAACAGCATATGGCTGGGCTCGTGGACCTTGGCGGTATGCCACGTCCCGCGGGGGACGATCACCGCACCGCTGCCGCGCAGTTTAACAACCCTTACCCCACCCTCTTCTTCCAGATGCATGTCGGCCGCCCCCGACAGCATGCAAACGACTTCTTCACCGGCCGGATGCATCTCCCAGGAGTCCCAGTCTTCTGTAAACACATAAGCGCTGACCAGCCGGCCGTCGCCCAGATCGGTGCGGGCTGGCAGTTCCTGCCAAAAGTTTTCCGTCACCGGTAGTTCAATGACATCGGGACCATCGGTCAGATGCAGATAAGTTGTCTTAAGATCAACAATGCCTTCGTCCGCCGACATACTTCGTCTCCCTTTTCCTACATCATAGCAGGACGTCCCTGAGTCGAACACCAATCGAAGGGTGACGGGCCAACTCTCCGTGTAAGGCTGGAGAGCTTGGACATCAGGGAAAAATACAATGACGCCATTTAAACCGGCCGTTGCCATTTTGTTGATTGCAGGCCTTGTCACCGCCTGTTCATCCTCGCCCGGACCCCGTGCTGGGGGCCCACCCTCCCGCGGCAATGGTGGCCCCGGCATCGACCAGCTCAACCAGGCCTATCTGAAAGGCGTCGACTTGCACAGATCAGGCAATTGCAGCGCCGCGATCCGGCGCCTCTATCCCGTCGCCATGGCTGGCGCGGGCTTCGAAGACGCGCAACGCCACCTCGGCGAGTGTCTCACCTCGACAGCCGCTGACAATCAGACACAATATCTCGAAGGGCTGCTATGGCTGCGCCGGTCTGCTGAAGCCGGTTGGCCGGAAGCGCAAGGGGCATTGGCGGTTGAATATGTTGAAGGACCTGTGCCGGACCTGCGTGAGGCGGCATTGTGGCTAGCGCTCTACAACCGCAACCCACGCCGCAGCCGCCCCGCGTTTACACCGTTGCCAACCGAAGTGCTGGCCAGACTGGATGCTGCGATCGCTGAAGATCTGATCCAGGCAGGCCAAAAGGCTGCCGACGGGTTCAAGATCGTTGTCTGGAAAGCACCCAAAGGATTGAGCCCCAGCCGTGCGTCCAATAGCAGGCGCCCTGAGGGCGGCCCGGGCCAGGGACGCGGACCCGGTAGAAAAGGCGAGCACCGGGCCGGTGAACCCTATGACGCGGCGTCGATAGATTAGCGGAAATTCGGCTCGCGCTTGTTCAGGAACGCGTCAACCGCTTCAGCATGTTCCGGTGACTCGCGCGCTTCCTGAAGGGCTGTGAACTCCCGCTCCTGGATCACCGTTGTGTCGGTTTCGGTTCCGTTTTCGCGCAGCAGCTTCTTGATCATGCGAAGCTGCAAATCGGGATTGCCGGCAATAATCTCGCCCATCTCCAGTGCCCGCTCCATCAGCCGGTGCGGCGGTGTCACCTCATTGACAAGCCCGATGGCTAGTGCCTCCTGCGCATCGATCAGATCACCGGTCAAGCAGAGTTCGCTGGCCTTGGCGAACCCGACCCGGCGTTCCAAATAGTGGCTCGACGCCAGTTCCGGCACCAGCCCCATCTTGACGAAGAACATGCCGAATTTGGCCTCTTCTGAGGCGATGATGACATCAAAGGGCAGGATCATCGTCGCGCCGACCCCGACCGCAGGGCCGTTGACGGCGGCAATCAACGGCTTGGTTCGTTCCACAAGCGCGATCCAGTCCATACCACCGGGCAGAAGCGTATCCGCACCCTTGGCATCACCGTCCAGCCTGGCCTTGAAGGCATCCTGGATGTCTGCCCCGGCACAGAATCCCCGACCCGCACCGGTCATGACAACGGCACCCACCGCCGGATCATTATTCGCGCGCTCAAACGCATCGGCCTGTTCCAGGCTCATCTGCCCCGTCCAGGCGTTAAGCCGGTCCGGCCGGTTGAGCGTAATCAGCGCGACATGGCCACGCGTTTCATAAAGCAGTGTTTCATAGGACACGGAATTACTCTGCTGCAGCCTTACGGAAATCCGGTTTGCGCTTGTTGAGGAACGCATCAACCGCCTCCCTGTGTTCCGCCGACGGATAGCATTGTTCCAGCAACGCGCCCTCCTTGGCCTGAATGGCCTTGTAGTCGTTAGGCACACCATTTTCGCGGAGCAGCCCCTTGATCATGCGGAGCTGACGATCCGGGTTCCCGGCAATTTCCGCAGCGAGCGCTTTTGCGTCATCGACCAGGCGTTCCGGGGTCGAGAGCTGGTCCACCAGGCCCAGTTTTTCGCATTCTTCGGCCCCGAACAGCCGCGCGGTCAGGCACATCTTGTTGGCATTGCCAAAGCCGACGCGGCGCTCCAGGAAGTGCGAACTGGCCAATTCGGGCACCAAGCCCATCTTGACGAAGAACATGCCGAACTGGGCCGCCGTCGACGCGACGATAACGTCGAACGGCAGAATCATGGTCGCACCAATGCCCACGGAATGCCCGTTGACCGCCGCGATGAGAGGTTTCGATTCACCACACAGCTTGATCCAGTCGACACCTGCCGGCATGCCGTTATTGCTGTCGTGTGACCCTTCATCGATGTCTGTCAGCCGGGCCTTGAAGGCGTGTTCAATGTCGGCGCCTGCGCAAAAGCTCTTGCCCGCACCGGTAACCACGATGGCGCCCAGGGCTGGATCATCATTGATCGCCTGGATCGCGTGCTGCAGTTCCTGCGACATGTCCGGCGTCCAGGCGTTGCGGCGCTCTGGTCGATTGAGCGTGATGACCGCAACCGCGCCATCGGTATCTACAAGAATGGAGTCGTATGCCATGAAAACCTCCCATTGATGATGAGACTTTATGGCAGCCATTGAAGGGGCGCAACGCGCCTGGCCCGTCAACCGGAGGGCGGGCCTGTCCGCGCCCCAATCGGCATCGCAGTATAGCGGATTTCCGGCTGCTTCGGGTCCATTTCCATCAGCCGCTGATAAAAGATTCCCAGCCCGGTTTGGATCAGCGAGTCCACAATGATTCCGTCTATGTCGAGATCCTCGCCTAGCGCCATAAGCCGCTCGAACGAGCGCCGGAAATTTTCTGAATGACGCCGCCTGATATCCGTTCCATAGAACAGCTCCGGATAGCCGCCATAAGGCTCTGGATCCAGGATCAGGAACTCACGCGCGAAGATCTCTGCATCGCCAATCGACAGGCTGTGGAACATGTCACGGATCTTCTCTCCGGTCAGATTGCCGTTCTCACGGTCAGCAAGGGCGGACGCATAGAGCATGCCGGAAATGCCCCCCAGCTGCCGCTTCACACTCTCCGCGATCTTAAAGAACGTCTCTTGCCGCGCGTTCAGTTCGGCAGCGGCCAGGGCCTGGGTCTGCTCCGCGGCGTGATCCAGGCTCAGCCGCAGTACTTCGGTATTGTCCGACAGTTCCTTCTGCTGCACAAACAAACCGATCACCAGCCACAGAAACGCCAGTGGGGCGAACGCCCCTTCCAGGAAGCTGCCCAGATTTTCCAGCGGAATATCAAAGATCGTTCTGCCCGAGACACCCGCGCCGATCAGATAGGTCAGACCCAGCACCATCCAGATGAAGGTCAGGATAACCCCCATCAGAATGCGCCAGTCGGCACGTCGCCACATCGTTGCCAAGCTTGTCAAAGTTCATACACCTCGCCGCTTTAACGTCCGCAGACTAAGGCGGTGAATGGCATCAGGCAACGGCCTGATGGGCACGATACGGGGCAAGAAAAAGCCCGGGCGGTCTCCCGCCCGAGCTCATTTCCTTCCCGATTTTCCGGGAAATCTAGTTCTGCAGCACCGTACAGGCCGACAGGCCGGGCGCCCCATACACATGGGTGTATCCGGTCTTCGGATTGTTCTGCACCTGGCGTTCGCCGGCTTCACCACGAAGCTGCAACACAACTTCATAGACTTGCCGCAGGCCGGACGCGCCGATGGGCTCGCCATTGGCGATACAGCCACCATCGGTATTCATCGGCATCGGGCCATCGATGTCTGTGGCACGCTCGCGCAGCAGCTTCTCCTGATCGCCATCCTTGCAGAAACCGTTCTCGGCCATGTGCATGATTTCGGCGCCGGACTCGGTGTCCTGAATCTGAATCACATCGATGTCTTCCGGGCCAACACCGGCCATTTCATAAGCCGCCTGTGAGGCAAACTCGGTCGGGGCCGGGGCGCGCTTGAGCGCCTGATAGGGGCTGAACACCTCGAACGAACCATAGTGGCGCGTGCGCAGGGTAGCGGCCCGCAGGAAGACCGGCCGGTTGGTATAGCGCCGTGCCGTCTGTTCACTGGCCAGGATCAACGCCGCGCCGCCTTCGGACGGCGAGCAGAACATGAACTTGGTCAGCGGATGCGCCAGCATGTCGGAGTTCATGATCGTGTCGAGATCAATTTCGTCCCGGCGCCATGCGTTCGGGTTCTTCGCGCCATTGCGGAACGCCTTCTGGGCCACGAGGCCGAGGGCTTCCTGTGAAATACCATGGTCATGCAGATATTTCTGAATCTTCATGCCGAAGAACTGGGTGGTCAGCATCAGGCCGGTATCGCCGTACCATGTCTCAAGACCGGACGCCTTGGGATCCGGGTTGAACGCGCCGCGCGGATGCTTGTCGAAGCCGACGGCGACGCCGACATCGAATTCGCCTGACTTAATCGCCGTATAGGCAGACAGCAGCGCCGACCCGCCGGTGGCACAGCCATTGGCCACATTGACGAATTGAACGCCCGTCAGGCCAAGTTCGTTGACCAGGGCATCAGCAGAGCCCGCGGCAGCGGACCCGCCAAAGGCGAACTGCATGTCTTTCCATTCCAGCCCGCAATCGGACAGCGCCTGGCGCACCGCAAAGGCGCCCTGTTGCATGCCGGTGCGTTCCGGGGTGCGGCCGAACTTGTGAATACCGATCCCGATAATGCAAACTTCTGTCATATCTCGTCTCCTTCTCGGAACCGCCTAAGCGGCATCCTCAACGGGTTTGAAGGCAAAGGTCACGATCTCATTGCCGTCTTCATCTTCGGCGAATGGCACGATAACCATTTCCATTTCCATGCCGATTTTCAGCTTGTCTGGATCGCCTTCGGTCAGCCGCGTCTCGACGATGATCTCGCCCGGCAGTTCGACGTAACCCACACCATAAGGCTTAAAGGTTTCCAGCGTCTCCGGCCCCTTATAGGGCGGGTTCTTCGGCAAAAAACCCTGGATCGTAAAGGTCCAGAGCGTGCCGCGCTTGGACAGCAAAACCTCTTCAGAATCCTCGTCGCTGACATAATTATGAATGGCCGGAAAATAGATTCTTCCGGTCGATTTTTCGAGCCGCCCGATCAGCCGCGGATCATCCGACGGCCATGTGAACAACCCTTCTTGTACGGGTACCTGCGTCTTTACCATGAGTGCCTTTATTCTCCCCTGAGGACACTTGAAAGTCAGGCGTGATCCTAAAGTGTCGGCTGGGGCGCAGCAAGGGGAATGCCGCCAGCCGTTGATTTCCCCTGCCCTTCCCTCTAAAGCTTGCCGCGCATTCGGGCATGAGCCTGAATGAGATGACGAACGAGCCTGATATGAGCGATCCATCACCGATCATTTTAGCCCTGCCGAAGGGCCGAATATTGAAAGAGGTTCGCCCCCTGTTGACACAGGCGGGCATCGAACCCGAACCGGATTTCGACGATAGCGCGTCGCGCAAGCTGCAATTCGAAACCAATCATCCGGGGCTCAAGATCATTCGGGTGCGCAGCTTCGACGTCGCGACCTTTGTGGCCTTTGGCGGCGCACAGATGGGGGTCTGCGGCAACGATGTGCTGATGGAGTTCGACTATGACGGCATCTATGCGCCGCTCGATCTCGATATCGGGCACTGCCGTCTGTCGATCGCGGAGCCAAAAGAACTCAGCGCCACCGATGATCCACGCCGCTGGAGCCATGTTCGCGTCGCGACCAAATATCCGAACATCACTAGCCGGCATTTCGCGGCACGTGGGGTTCAGGCCGAATGCATTAAGTTGAATGGCGCCATGGAACTGGCCCCGGCATTGGGCCTGTGCCGCCGGATTGTCGACCTGGTCAGCACCGGGGCGACCCTGAAAGCCAACGGGCTGGTCGAGATCGAGCAGATTGCCGATGTGACGTCGCGGCTGGTCGTCAACCGCGCCGCCTTCAAGACGCGCTCGGTCGAATTGTCGGGATGGATTGACCGGTTTCGGGAGAGTGTCGATGCCCTGGCGGCTTAATGCGACCGACCCAAGCTTTGAACAGGCGCTGGATCAAGTCCTGAATCTGAAACGTGAAACCGACGAGGATGTCGGTCAGGCTGTTGCGGCTATTCTGCATGACGTCCGGCAACGCGGGGACGCAGCCCTTTTCGAATACACAGCGCGGTTTGACCGGCTGGAACTGGGTCCTGAGACGATTCGGGTAGGTCCGGAAGAAATCCTGCAAGCACGCGAAGCCTGTTCGGCCGACGCATTGGACGCCCTCAATAAAGCCGCTCAGCGAATTCGGGCCTTTCACGAGAAGCAGCTTCCTGACGACCTGGATTATGTGGATGACGCCGGTGTGCGGCTTGGACACCGCTGGACACCGGTTTCAGCCGCGGGACTTTATGTCCCGGGCGGCACAGCGGCTTATCCCAGTTCTGTACTGATGAACGCGATCCCGGCGCGCGTTGCCGGTGTACCCCGCATTGCCATCGTCGTGCCGACGCCGGACGGCGTTCTCAATCCGTTGGTCCTGGCCGCCGCCAGCACGGCGGGCGTGGGTGAAATCTATCGGATCGGCGGCGCACAAGCGGTTGCGGCCCTGGCCTATGGCACCGAAACCGTCGCCCCCGTTGATAAGATCGTCGGACCGGGCAATGCCTATGTCGCCGCGGCCAAGCGACAAGTCTTCGGCACCGTCGGTATCGACATGATTGCCGGACCGTCTGAGATTCTCGTGGTTGCAGACAATCAGAACAATCCTGCCTGGATCGCTGCTGATTTGCTCAGCCAGGCCGAACACGACACAGCGTCACAGTCGATCCTGATCACGGACGATGCGGCCTTTGCCGACGCGGTGGAACAGGCCATCGAAATTCATCTGCAGGCGTTGGAGCGCACTGAGATCGCCCGCGCCTCGTGGGAGGCCAACGGGACGATCGTCACCGTGCCGCACCTGTCCGACGCGCCCGCGATCGTGGATCGCTTTGCGCCGGAGCACCTGGAGCTCGCCGTCGAGGATCCCCAGGTCCTGGCGGATGGTGTGACGCACGCAGGCGCCATGTTCCTGGGCCGGTATACACCCGAAGCGATTGGAGACTACATTGCCGGCCCGAACCATGTGCTGCCGACGGCTCGCAGCGCGCGTTTTTCGTCCGGCCTTTCCGTCTTGGACTTCATGAAGCGTACCTCATTTGTGGCTTGCGACGCGGACAGTTTTGGCAAGCTGGCACCAGCTGGCGAGACCCTGGCGCATCTGGAAGGCCTGGACGCGCATGCACTGTCCATGGAAATCCGCCACAGGGACGATTAGTCTGCCGGCGTTATGCCAGGAGACATCTTCAACATATCGCTCGATGAAAAGTCGATTGTCCGCCGGAACGCCGACATCGAACATGAGCGCAAGGTCGCCATCTTTGACCTTTTAGAAGACAACCGCTTCAAGCTGACCAGCGGCGTCGCTGGGCCGTATGACCTGACGCTCCGGCTGGAGGAAAACCGGCTGATCCTCAATTTGCGCGACGACGCTGGGGGTGAGCTAGAGGAACTGAAACTTCAGCTCACACCGTTCCGGAAGATCATCAAGGACTATTTCCTGGTCTGCGAAAGCTACTTCAATGCCATTAAAACGGCGACGCCATCGCAGATCGAGGCCATCGATATGGGCCGCCGTGGGCTGCACAATGAAGGCTCGGAACTGCTGAAGGATAGGCTGAAAGACCATGTCGATATGGATTTCGATACGGCCCGGCGGTTGTTCACCCTGGTCTGCGTACTCCACATCCGGGGTTAACCAGCATGGAGCTGCCGCGCCGCGATGAGGACCTGCCCGACAGCGTCCTGTTCGCCTGTAACCTGAACGCGGTCCGGTCCCCGATGGCAGAAGCAATTGCCAAATTTCTGTTCGGTCACCGGATCTACTTCGATTCAGTCGGGGTTCGGAACGGCGAATTGGACCCATTTATCGTCGCGGCCATGGATGAAATCGGTATCGATGTTTCAACGCACATCCCCAAGAGCTTTGACGAATTGGAAGATACGTCTTTCGACCTGGTGATCAGCATGACGCCGGAGGCGCAGCATAACGCCATAGAGTTGACCCGCACCCTGGACTGCGAGGTTGAATACTGGCCAACCATTGATCCGACGATCGTCACCGGCAGCCGAGAGCAGATGCTGGATGCCTATCGCGGGCTCCGTGACCTGCTGATGGACAAGATCAAGGACCGTTTCTCGACCGGAACGGCACCACAATTGTAAAGAAAAACACCTTGGAGTGCCGCGATCCACACCGTACCGTACGAGCAGGTACGGGCGCACCCAGCAGCATCTGGCGGAGCGTCAACAGCAACAAAGGGAGAGCGTCATGTTCGGCAAATTCAAAGTGATGGCGGTAGCAGCCGCACCGTTTCTGCTCGTCGCCTGTGGCAGCAGTGACGAAAACTATCTCGTTGAGGCCTGTATCAAGGACGGCCAAAGCGAGTCTGTCTGCGAGTGCACGGCCGATATCATGACGGAGGCGCTCAGTCCGGATCAGATCGAAATGATGGCGACCATGTCCAAACTGCAGGCGGACGACGGGCTGACGGAACAGGAAGCCCAGGCCAAAATGATGGAAGAATACAACATGATGGAACTGATGGCGCTCGGCATGGCGACCATCGAGCCCGCGATGCGCGCCTCGCAAGAGTGCAACTAGGCCGAGCCACCGCGGGATGGCCAGCGTCTCCCAGAGTGCGTTTCGCTGGCCCATCGGCCTGATCGGCGTATTGAGCCTTTGTCTCACCACATGTGCGCCCACCAGCCAAGAAGTCGTCGTTCGGGAGTGCATTCAGGACGGCAATCCCCTGGGCTATTGCGAATGCGTTGCCAAGGGGATGCGGCAGGCGCTGGGCACGGAGCACTACGCCATATTTACTGATTTTACGATGCTGGGTGGCGTTGATGGCACCAGCCCGGAGGATATCTTGAAACTGATGGAAACCTACGAGCTCAGCCCAGCCGAATTGGCGGAACTGCGCGGATCCATTGCGACCCTGAGCGGCCAGGTGCATATGCAGTGCGCGCCCTGAAATGTGACATTCAAGCAACACTTTAGCGGCTCAGACCGGCCAAAATGCTTGCATATTGGCGGCCCGTCGATCATGTATAGGCCAGAAATCAACCAGATCGAGCCCAAAAACCAGTATGGCGAAAGAAGAACTTTTAGAATTCCCTGGTACGGTAACCGAGCTACTGCCGAATGCGATGTTCCGCGTGAAGCTCGAAAACGACCATGAAGTGCTGGCGCACACCGCCGGCAAAATGCGCAAGCACCGGATTCGGGTGCTCGCTGGCGACAGCGTCCTTGTCGAAATGTCGCCCTATGATCTGACCAAGGGTCGGATTACCTACCGCTACAAATAGACCACTGGGCCTTGGTTGCCCCAGGCACATCGCGACTGATCCTAGCCAGCGCCTCACCGCGTCGGCATCAGTTGCTTGAGCAGGTCAATCTGACCCCTGATCACGTTGCCCCGGCTGAGATTGACGAAACACCGGGCAAAGACGAACTGCCGCGCGATCTCGCTGGACGTCTTGCTGCGGAAAAAGCAGATGCCGCCTCGTCTCAATATCCCGACGATTTTGTGCTGGCCGCAGACACGGTGGTCGCTTGCGGACGCCGATGCCTGCCAAAAACGGAAGCCGAAACCGAGGCGCGCCAATGCCTGAAACTTCTGTCAGGGCGGCGCCACCGGGTCTTCACAGGTGTCACGCTGCTGGCGCCCGGCGGCATCCGGCGCGGGCGTGTGGTCGAAACCCGCGTCACCTTCAAAGCCTTGAGCGAAAACGAGATCAGAACCTATCTGACGAGCAATGAATGGCGCGGCAAGGCAGGCGGCTATGCCATTCAGGGCCTGGCCGCTGCTTTTGTGCGCGCCGTGCACGGGTCCTATACAAATGTTGTGGGACTGCCGGTGTTCGAAGTCGTATCGATGCTGGCGGGTGCCGGCTATCCACCCGCCCAGAAACTGCGGTGAAACGCGAACTGCTGATCGACTGTGTGCCCGGGGAGCTGCGCGTGGCGCTGCTTGAGGACGACGAGGTCGTCGACATTGGTATTGATCGTGACGGTCACCGAAGTTCTGTCGGGAACATTTATTTGGGCCGCATCATCGCCGTCGAACCCGCATTGGAAGCGGCATTTGTCGATTTAGGGGGCGGCCTGCCCGGTTACCTCTCCATCAAACATGCCGGCGCCTTGGTACCCGACGACTATGACGGTCCAAAACGCATTGAACGGCTGGTCCGCGAAGGCGAGACAGTTCTGGTCGAGGTAACGCGCGACGCAGTCGGCGACAAAGGCCCAGGCCTGACGACGATGATTTCACTGCCGGGTCACATGTTGGTCTATCGGCCCTTTAATACCGGCGTCACCCTATCATCCAAAATAACCGCCCGTGATGAACGCGAGCGGCTTGAGACCGCCATCGACGACCGTTCGGGACCCGGAGGTTTTATCATCCGCACCCCGGCGCAAGGGGCGCCACCTGAAGCACTGCAGAAGGAAGCCTCTGACCTTCGTGAGCGCTGGGCAACGCTGCTGGAGCGCGCAGACCACGCCGATGCGCCCGTTTACCTGCATCAGGATTTACCGCCGATTGAACGCGCCCTGCGGGACTGGGCGACGCCCGATATGGCCGCCATCACATTGGATGGGCCGGCGCTTCTGGCCGACACTAAAAGATATCTCAAGAACAACATTCCGCCTCTGGTCGACAAAGTGGCGTTTCACACCGGAACCCTGTCTCTGTTTACAGCGCGCGGTGTCGAGGAGGCCATAGAAACCACTCTCGAAACCCGGCTCGATCTGCCGGGCGGCGGCTGGATCACCATAGAAGCGACCGAAGCGCTGACGGCTATCGACATCAATTCCGGGTCAGAGACCAGCGGCTCGGACCTCGAGCAAACCGCCTTCGCGATCAATTGCCGCGCCATCCCCGTGATTGCACAGCAGCTCCGCCTGCGAGACATCGGCGGTATGATTGTTATCGACCTGATCCAGATGAACCATCCCGGCCACGACAAACAGGTGCTCGCCCTCCTGCGCGAAGCGCTGGCAGCTGACCCGGCGCCCAGCCAGGTATTGGGCATCACCCGCATGGGCCTCTGCGAGTTAACCCGTCGCCGCCGAGAGATCGACCTGCCAGGACTTTTGAGTGGCGGAGGGGCTCCCTTACCCAGGCCGCGTTCTGTCGAAAGCCTGGGTTATGACATTCTGCGCGCGGTTAAGGCCCAGACCTCAATCCATGTCCGGGTCGACGCTCATCCTGCATTGATCGCCTGGCTACAGGCTGAAAACCGGCCGCAAATTCTCGAACACCTTGCCGGATCGCCCGTCTTGTTGCAGGCTCGCGACGACGTGCCGCTGAAGCATTATGAGGTATACGGCGATGAACGACATGGCTGAGGCCCCGAAACCGTTACCGGCCTGTCCGATCTGCGGCAAGCCGCAGGTCAAGAAACTAGCGCCGTTTTGTTCGTCGCGCTGCTCAAAAATCGACCTTGGCCGGTGGCTCAACGAAAGCTATGTGATCGAGGGATCAGATAGCCCGTCCGCCGAAGATCTCGAAGACCAATAGAAGGCCGTGCTGGCGCTGGACAAGCGCGCAGACGCATCTTATAAACCGGCCTCTCTCGCACGGGCCGATGGCCCTTTCGCGCATGGGCCCAGGTAGCTCAGTTGGTAGAGCACGCGACTGAAAATCGCGGTGTCGGTGGTTCGATTCCGCCCCTGGGCACCATTTTCCTTCTTCTCCGCCGCACCAATGGATCTACCCAAACTGCCTGATGAGCATGAAGTGGTTCTGGCAACGCCGTTTTGGCCGCTATAGTTTCCAAAGGGGCATCTGACCGGCACGGGGTGAGACTTACAGATCCAAATGATAAAAGTTCTCTACGTCCTGCAATCCTATCCGGAGGCGAGCGAGACCTATATCGAGGTTGAGCGGCGGCAGGTTGAAACTCGCGCAGAGACCTTCGCCCTGGCGATCAGCCGCCCGGGGACCTTCAACCTGGAACACTTGCCGTTTCAACGCCTGCCGGCCCGCCTCCCTATCCTGCCGATAGCCGTTCCGTCACGTTGGGCGCTGGGACTTGATCGCGCGGCACGCGCTTATCAGCCTGACGTCATTCATTCCCACTGGCTGTTTGTCGCCAAGCACGCCCGGCGCGCCGCCCGCGCCTGCGACGTGCCCTGGACGGTACGGACCCATTCGTTCGACTTGCTGGAAGCGACGCCGGAGGCGGTTAGAGCCAATGTGGCGATCTGCAACGACAGTGACTGCGCCGGCGTAATCGCTTTTCCGTTCGCCCGGTCCCTATTGCTGAACGCCGGCCTGAAAGAAGAAAAATTGATCGACGCACCGCCTGTCGTGGATGTTCAACGCTTTGACGATCCAGGCCCCAATGGGCCAGGCGTGATCTATATGGGCGCCAACAAGGCCAAGAAGAACTTTCCGGACTTCTTGCGGCTCTCGAATCTGGTACCTGAGCGGCCATTCAACCTTTACCCGCTGGCCGACGGCTGGGAAACGCTACGCGATCTGAACACGGAAATGGGAACGCGGGTTACGGTTCACGACCCGGTGCCCCACAGCGATATGCTGGCGGTCTGGAAACGCCAATCCTGGCTGGTTTATACCGGGTCAAAAGAACTCGCATCGATCGGCTGGCCAATTGCCGTCGTTGAAGCCTGGGCCGCCGGGGTTGGGGTCTGCATGCAGCGAATCCGTGCCGATCTGGAGGTCTATCTGGACGGATGCGGATTCTTGTTTAATGAGATTGAAGAGCTTGCAACCCTGATTGCCAAAGATCCGCCAGAAGAACTCCGTCAACGCGCCCACGCACGGGCCAAAACCTTGGATATCCGCCGCCATATGTACTTGCTTTACGACGCCTGGGCCAAAGCCGGGGTCAATATCGCCTCGCAGACCAGAGGCCCCGCCACATGAGCGCCAAGGTCGTCCTAATTGGCCTCGACTCAGCAGACACGGCCCTGATCGATACTTATGTCGCAGAAGGTTGTATGCCGACCTTTGCGGGACTGGCACAAACCGGTTCATCGGTCGATCTGGAGACCTGCCTGGAAACTCTTCCCGGGGCTGTCTGGCCGGAAATTGCAACGGGCGTTTCCTGCGGCAAACTCGGCGAAATTTTCCACGGTCGGCAGCTGGTCAGCGGGGAAAGCAAACTCAAGCCGCTGTCGGAAAATCACGTAAATACAGACAAATATCTCTGGAAAATCGCAAGCGATGCCGGAAAACGGGTCGCGGTTCTGGACATTCCGGAAACAGCGCCTGTCCCGGACCTCAATGGCGTGTCGCTCCATGGTTGGGGCCTTCATGATGAACTATATGGCCCGCAGACTGTACCGCCTTCGCTATTGGATGATCTGCGCGCGACCTACGGCGAGCATCCGATGGGCGGCCGCAGCTGCGATACGATGGCCTACCGCGAAGGACCTGACGCTGTCGCAAAACGCCTGAATGAAGGTGTATCCGCTAAGGCCACACTGGCGACGGGCGTGCTTGCAGACGACGATTGGGACCTGTTCCTCTGCGGATTTGGTGAGCCCCATTGCGCCGGCCACCAGCTGTGGAGTTCATCACCCTCCGAGGCTCATCGAAACTTTTATTGCGCTTTGGACAAAGCTGTTGGCGAGGTTATCGATAGTGTCGGCGACAGCACCGAGGTGCTTATCGTCGCGAGTCACGGCGTCGGCGACTATATTGGGGGCCCCCGTTTGCTGCCGGAAGTCTTGATACGACTTGGCATGTCAGGCCGTGCCGATCCCCCGGCGCGCAAGGGCATCAGGCAGCTGTATAATGCGGGCCGCTATCTACCCCTACCAATAAAGCGGCGGCTAAGGCGGGCCACCGGCAAGGGGTGGGGACAGAAAGTTCAGCAGCTGGCCAGCGCCGCCGTCGATCCGTTCGGGTCCCCTCATACGCTCGCTGCCCCGGTCCCCAACAACCGGTGCGGCGCAATACGCCTCAACATCAAGGGCCGCGATCCGTTTGGACAGGTTGAGCCCGGGGCAGAACGCGACCAGTTGATCGATCAGTTGAGTGAAGAATTATACGCGCTGAAGCAGCCCGGTACCGATGCCCCGATTATCGAGCGCATATCAACGGCAGACGAACTCTTCGGGCCCGACCATCACCCGAACACACCGGACTTGATCCTCGTTTTTCGTACCGACTTGGGCCCCCTCGAAGCCTGCACCTCTTCGTCTGTCGGATTGGTCGAGGTTCCGATCAACTCACCGGGATATCCGCGGACAGGCGACCACCGCCCGGCCAGCCGCCTGTGGCGGACTAAGTCCACCGCATGGCGCGAAGGCGGCCCGGCGCCCAGCTCTCTCGACATTGCCCCCACACTGTTGAAATTGCTGGATGTCGAGGCACCCGCCTTCATCGACGGCCGGTCGTTGATTTAAAGATCAGCTCGCCCATGGTGCCGCATCAAAAGCTGCGCTAAGTAGTGGGCATGATTGAACAGATTAAGATCAGGCGGCCCGACGATTGGCATGTGCATCTGCGCGATGGACCGATGCTGGCACTGGCCACACCCTACACCGCCCGTCAGTTTGCCCGAGCGATCGTGATGCCCAACCTCGCTCCACCGATCACAACCGTTGCCGCGGCAGAAGCCTACCGTGACCGCATCAAGGCCGCCGTGCCCAGGGCAATCGATTTCACGCCGCTGATGACAGCCTATCTGACCGATGAGATCGACCCGGACGAAATCGAGCGGGGGTTCCGGGAAAATGTGTTTACTGCGTGTAAGCTCTATCCGGCCGGGGCGACCACCAACTCGGCTGCGGGCGTCACGGACATAGGCAAGATCACCAGGGTTCTGGACAGGCTGCAGGCCATCGGCATGCCACTCCTGGTCCATGGCGAAGTTGTCTCGCCGGATATCGATATCTTCGACCGGGAGGCGGTGTTTCTAGACACCGTCCTCAGCCCCACGATGCGCGATTTTCCGGATCTCAAGGTCGTGCTGGAGCACATCACGACACGTGATTCCGTGCAGTTCGTCGAGGCGTCAGGGCTGAACCTGGCTGCCACCATTACCGCGCATCATCTGCGGATTGACCGCAATGCCATGTTCGATGGCGGGATCCGGCCGCACGCCTATTGCCTGCCCGTCGCCAAACGCCGGCTGCACCGGGAAGCGCTGCGCAAGGCGGCAACATCCGGCAATCCGAAGTTCTTTCTGGGGACTGATTCAGCGCCGCACCAGAAGCACGAAAAAGAAAGCGCCTGCGGCTGTGCGGGAATTTTCAGCGCTCCCTATGCGCTGGAAAGCTATGTGCAGACTTTTGAGGAAGAAAACGCATTGGACCGGTTCGAAGCCTTTGCATCGGAATTCGGCCCGCGCTTCTATGGCCTGCCGCTCAATGAAGGAACGGTCACCTTAAAGCGATGCACCGGCGATGTCGCAGAGACGATCACAGAGTCGGAGCTTTGTCTGGTGCCGTTTCATGCCGGGGAAACGCTGCGCTGGCAAATGGACTAGAATGGTGGTGCGGCACTCAGCATTGCGCCCCAGGCTCCAGCGATAGGTAGTAGAACTGGCTACCACCGCCCCCCAGGGTCTCTGTCGCATAGCTGCATTGATCGATCATGCGGGTGTGGACGTGGCGCAGGACATAGGCGCCGGGCGCCATATTTGGCGCGGACCATGAACAATGACTCTCCGTCCGGCCGTAGACGACAACGCAAGCGGCTTCTGTACATGTATACGAGCCGTCGGCCGCGCTACCGCCGGGCACCAGGGTCTTTTGATCGGTCATGTCGAATTCCGTCAGCCCCACGCGGACGTTCAAGTCCCATTCGGAGCAGTTTCGGATTTCAAAACCGGCTTCTGGTATCGGCTGTACGCCGGTCTGCTGCTCAGAGGGCGCGTCATCCTGTGCAATGGTGTCAGCCAACGGAACCAATCCAACAAGCGCGCCGAAACCCAGCGTCAAAATAAATGTCGTGATACCCCCGGCCTTGCCTGGCATGCCCCCACTCCTTCGCGGCCACGCAATAGAATCAGTAGCAGAAAACGCTACCACACTTGCGCGGTCCCTGTCGCACCGGCCGGAACGGCTAATCAGAACCTGGCTGCAACCGCCACACGGTATAGAGAGCCGCGACCGTAGCGACAAAGAACGAAACGGTCAGCACCGATTGGGGTGTCGTCCATGCCAGAAACCGAGCCAGGTCATAGAAGACATAGATGGCAAAGGTCAGCGCCAGGCCGAACATGAACGTTTTGCCTTTGAGCGCCGCACGCAGGCACAAAAGCATTATGGCAACCTCAAGAAGGATGGACGCCAGCTGCAGATTGTCAAAAAAGGCCATTGGATCCTCCCGGTTGGAGCGATGTCACAATGGCGTTGATCTTAAACCGATTCCTTGGCGCGGCGTTTGCGCAAATGCGGTTCAAGCTCGCGTTTGCGTAAGCGAATTGATTGTGGCGTCACCTCGACCAGCTCGTCATCGTTGATATAGGCTATGGCCTCTTCCAGGCTCAGCCGGCGCGGTGTGGTGAGGCGCACGGCCTCGTCCTTGCCCGCCGCGCGGATATTGGTGAGCTGTTTCGCCTTTAGCGGATTGACGTCCAGATCATCGTCCTTGGCGTTTTCGCCGATCACCATGCCCTTATAGACCTTTTCGCCCGGGCCTATGAACATCACGCCCCGGTCTTCCAGATTGAACAGCGCAAAGGGGACAGAGTCGCCATCACCGGTCGAAATCAGCACCCCATTGCGGCGGCCTTCGATGGGGCCCTTATGCGGGGCATGTTCAAGATAGGCCCGGTTCAGGATTCCGGTGCCGCGTGTGTCGGTCAGGAACTCGCCGTGATAGCCGATCAGCGCGCGTGCGGGCGCATGCATCAATAGCCGGGTCTTGCCGCCGCTGGACGGCGTCATTTCGATCAGCTCGGCCTTGCGGCGGGTCAGCTTCTCGATCACCGTGCCAGAAAATTCATCATCAACGTCTATGGTGATTTCTTCAATCGGCTCCAGAACAGTGCCGTCCTCATTGGTGCGGGTCACCACACGCGGGCGGGAGACCGCCACCTCAAACCCTTCGCGGCGCATGTTTTCAATCAGAACACCCAATTGAAGTTCGCCGCGGCCTGCCACTTCCATGGCATCGCGATTCTGGGTTTCGGTGACGCTGATGGCCACATCGCCTTCGGCCTGCCGTAACAGCCGGTCGCGGATGACGCGCGACTGAACCTTGTCGCCCTCACGGCCTGCCAAGGGTGAATCATTGGCGGCAATGGTGATTGAGAGTGTCGGCGGATCGATCGGCTGCGCGGGCAACGCCTCCGTGACCGCCAGGTCGCAGAGCGTATCCGCGACAGAGGCGTTGGAATAGCCGGCCAGAGCGACAATATCGCCGGGAAACGCCTCTTCCACCGGTTGGCGTTTCAGCCCCCGGAAGGCGAGCACCTTGGACAGCCGAACCCGCTCGATTTCACTGCCATCGGCGGCGAGCGCCTTCATGGTTATGCCCGGCCGCACCACACCCGAGACGATCCGGCCCGTCAGAATGCGGCCCAGATAGGGGTCGGCTTCGAGCGTCGTGGCCAACATGCAAAACGGCGCGTCTGCCGCCCCGTCTTCCAGCTCCGGCGGTGGTACGTGGCGCACCACGGTTTCGAACAGGGGCTGCAGGTTTTCCCGTGAACCTTCAAGACTGTCATCGGCCCAGCCGTCGCGGCCGGACGCATAGAGCGCCGGGAAATCAAGCTGCTCATCATTGGCGCCCAGCGCGGCAAACAGGTCGAACGTGGCATCGAGCGCGGCATCCGGGTCGGCATTGGGCCTGTCGACTTTGTTAAGCACAACAACCGGTTTCAGCCCCAGCGCCAGCGCCTTGGAGAGCACGAATTTGGTCTGCGGCATTGGGCCTTCGGCCGCATCGATCAACAGCAGGCAGCCATCCACCATGGAGAGAATCCGCTCTACCTCGCCGCCGAAGTCCGCATGCCCCGGTGTATCGACAATGTTGAGGCGGACCGGCACGTCACCCTGTTCCCACAACACCGAGGTGCATTTGGCCAGGATCGTGATGCCGCGTTCCCGCTCGATATCGTTCGAATCCATCGCCCGTTCGGCCATTTCCGAATGGGCGGCCACCGCGCCGGACTGGCGCAGCATCTCGTCCACCAGTGTCGTCTTGCCGTGGTCGACATGGGCGATGATCGCGATATTGCGAAGGGCTTCATTTGTGCGCTGCGTCATGGCGCGGGTGTGTAAGGGATTTGGCCGCTATTGCAAGCGGAATGAACGCGGGCGGGTCTGATACGCAAAGGTTGCAGGAACACACCGGCTCAACGCATGTATCCTTAGAATACGAAGGAGAGCTATATGAAACTGCAATTCATCGGCTCCGGTGATGCATTCGGCAGTGGCGGGCGGTTTAATACGTGCTTTTATGTCGACCGGTCCGGCGGGAATTTCTTGATCGACTGCGGCGCCTCCAGCATGGTCGCGATGCGGCAACAGGGTATCGCCCCGAACAGCATCGAGACCATTTTCATCTCGCACCTACATGGCGACCATTTCGGCGGGCTGCCGTTCTTCATTCTCGACGCACAATTCTATAGCAAGCGCCGTGAGCCCCTCACCCTTGTCGGCCCGCCAGGGTTCGAACAGCGGTTGATGGAGGCGATGGAGGTGTTCTTTACCGGCTCGTCCACCGCCGCCCGCAAGTTCGATACGGTTATTCATGAAATCGCGCCTGACCAGACCCTGGAGATCAACGGTGTGGCGGTGATGGCCGTCGAAGTGAACCACGCTTGCGGCGCGCCGCCACTGGGTCTCCGCCTTGACGTGGATGGGAAAATTCTCGCCTATTCCGGTGATTCCGAATGGACCGACGCGCTGATTACCCTGGGCCGCGATGCGGACCTGTTCATTGTCGAAGCCCTGACCTATGAGCGCAAAATCAGCCAACATCTGGACTATGCCTCGGTGCTTGAAAACGAGGACCGGATTGGCGCGAAGCGGATCATACTCACCCATTTCGGCCCGGACATGCTCGCGCGGCTGGGTGATGCCGGGCATGAAGTGGCTGAGGATGGGAAAGTGGTCGAGGTATAGACGACTGCTACTCGTCATTCCGGACAAGGCGCCAAGGGCGCCGCGATCCGGAATCCAGAAAAACTGAGTGCATACTGAATCGTTGGCCTGGATTCCGGGCTGTAAGCCTCACACCCCAAATCCATGAAAGGATTTGGGCTCGGCTGACCCCCGGAATGACGATCAGGATGAAACGAGTCCATTGCGCCTAATCTCATCGAGCGCGAACGCGTCAAGACACCCCGCCCTGAACAGATTCAGAAATTCCGCTGAAACGCTTTGCCCGAAGACCAACATATCATCGGTGTTAACAGTCACGATGACTCCCGCTTCGAAGAGATTACGGATCGGATGCTCAGTCATGCTATCGACCCGCCCGAGCATTACATTGGACGTCGGACAGATGTTCAAGCGCACGCGGTGATCTGTGAGAAAGCGCATCACGGCTGGGGATTGCGCAGCGGCGATGCCATGCTGCACCTCGTCCAGTTCCAGCTCTTCCACCGCCCGCCAGACCGAGTCCGCATCGCCCCACTCTCCCACATGCGCCTTAAGCCGAAGGCCCTGCGCTTTGGCCTCCCTATAGAGGGGTCTGAACGCTTCGATGGGCTGTGCAAACTCATCGCCTGACAGATCCATCGTTCGGTAGAACCCTAGTTCGAGAAACGGGATCAGCCATGCATTCAAGGCTTCAACCGGACAGTGCCGTGACATGTCGAGCTGTGGTAACCATTCAAGATCCGGCGCCGCAGCTCTGTGAATGCGCTTCAGCGTGTCTGTAAGAGTTTCGGCCGTCATATCGAAGGCCGTCGGCGCCCATATGTCTTCGCCACCCGCAAGAAGGGTGACACCATCCCGCTTGGCGCTTGTAAACGTTGCATGAATCGCCTCGAAGCGGCCCTCCGCCGACGACAGGAACTTCCCGTAGTGGCCATCGACCCAGGCATGCATCTCGTCCATCGACCGAAGCTTGTGCTCTAAATAACCGGCCGAAGCACCGGGTAAGAGATCCGGCGTGCCACCGGCGACAATATGATTATGCAGATCGCTTTTGGGGATAAGGCGCAGCGCATCCATGTCTCCGGCGATCAGCGCCGCACGGAAAGTCTCGCTGTCGGCGTCTTCAGTCATCCAGCCGGAAGCAACGATGCCCCTCTACTGCCACCGCACCGGCAGTTTCTTGCGTCCCCAAAACAGGAAGGGGCCGATGCGTTCGCCGTCATTGACCAGCTTGAGATTGGGTGCGCGGCGGGCAAGCGCCGCCAGCGTTACCTTGGTTTCCAACTTGGCGAGCTCCGCCCCCAGGCAGAAATGGATGCCCAGCCCGAACGACATCACCTTCTTGATCGGCCGGGCGACGTCGAAAATATTGGGCCGGTCCCACATCGTCGGGTCGCGGTTCGCCGCGGCATAGTGGGTGAGGATTTTCGTGCCTTCGGGCACCGCCGTTCCGGCAATTTCAACATCTTCTGCCGTGGTGCGGAACAGGCCCAGCAGCGGCGGGTCGAACCGCAGGCTCTCATTGATGGCTTTGTCGACATCGATCTTGCCAGCGCAAAAGTCCGGCCAGAGCCCGTGGTCGAGGAACCGCCACATGAAATTGGTGATCAGCGAGGTCGTCGTCTCATTACCCGCGACGAACAGCTGCAGCACCAGGCCCACCGCCTCTTCATCGGTAATATCGATGTCGTCCTGCCGGGCGCGGGCGATGCGGGCGAGCAGGCTATTGTCATCCAGGTCGGGCTTCTTTTGGTGCAGCAGATCGAGGATATAGGCGCGCATGCGGTCCAGCTCCTCGAAATAGACCGTCGGGTCCTGCGCCGAAAGCGCCGCTACCGAGGCATCCGACCACAGCTTGAACTGCCAAATGTCATCTGTGGGAATACCGAAAATCTCGCAGATGATGGTAACGGGCAGCGGGAAGGAAAGATGGTCGTGCAGGTCCCAGACGTCCTGGCCCGCCACCTCGTCCAGCAGCTCATCGGCGATCTCTTCCAACCTGACTTTCAGCTTCGCAATGGCCGCGGGCTTGAAGTCGTCCTGCACCAATCGGCGGCAAAAGGTGTGTTGTGGCGGATCGGATACCACCCCCACCGGCGGCACGAAGTTGGGCCCCTGCCCGTGCCCGCTGACAAAGGTCGACGGGTCGAGCAACGTGTCGGCAATGTCGTCATAGCGCGACAGAATATAGAACGGCGGCTCAAACCCTTCATAGCGGCGGCAGCGGTCACCGGCTAGCAATCGCGCCGCCGACAGGCCAGGGTCGGCCATCTCGTCAGGCCCCATGAGATCAAGCACGTCTGCCATCGTCTGCCCGTTTCATATGGATTGAATGGTTCAATACACGGAAATAATGCTCTACTAACCCGGCATGGGCAAACGTGTCGTTATCGTGGTTTCCCACATCGGCAGCGGTGGCGCACAGCGCGCCGCTTATCGATTGGCGCGTGAGCTGCGAAAACGCGGGCATGATGCCAATGTCTGGGGGCTCTATCGCAAGCAGGATCCGGAAGAAGATATCGAACAGGTAAGCGCTCTGCTGGATGACGAAAGTCCTGGCGGCTTCGGGTATATGCGCTTGGCGTGGCGGTGCTTTCGGGAACTTCGCAAAACGCGGCCCGATACGGTCGTCAGTTTTTTGCCTTTGGCCAATGTCGTCGGACAGACTGCCGCGCTACTGAGCGGCGTTAAGCACAGGATTGTCTCGCACCGGGTTCTCACCAGAACATACAGCTCTCCCATGCGGTGGCTGGATTGGTTGTCAGCCAATACAGGCGTCTACACCCACGCGGTCGCGGTTTCGGACGCGGTGCGTCAGAGCGTTCCAGCGTGGCCCGGCGGGTATCGGCAGAACATGCAGGTCATTTACAATGGCATAGACTGGCGACCCAGCGGCCTCTCGGCTGAACAGGCACGAGACGTATTCGGGCTTCCCCAGAAAGCCAGACTGTTGCTTGCCGTCGGAAGGATGGCCCCGCAAAAAAACTACCCGTTCTTGCTCCGCGCGGCCGCCGGGCTGCCGGACCTGCATCTCGTGATTGCCGGCGACGGGGAATTACGCCCGGATATCGAGGCGTTGGCCACGGAACTAGACATGGTCAGCCGCCTCCATATCTTGGGACACCTGCCCCCAAGCCGGCTCCCCGATCTCTACAGAGCCTGTAACGCATTCGCGCTAAGTTCGCTATTCGAAGGACAGAGCAACGCACTGCTTGAGGCGATGTATGAAGGCATGTTGATTTTTGCCAGTGACATCCCTGAACAAGTCGAAACACTGGTTGGGTCTGATGGCGAAAAGGCCGGTATCTTGCTGCCGACGGACAACCCACAGGCCTGGATCGACGCGTTTCAGAGCACGCTGGATGACCAGAGCAAGAAAGCGCACTACCAGCAAGCCGCCCGTCAACGCGCCGAAGCCTTCAGCCTTGAGCGAATGACCGACGCCTATGAAGCGATAATCGATCCCGCGTTAGCTGGGTAACACCACGGTCGCCTTGCCGACCAGAGGCTGATCGTCGCCGCGCTGCAACCAGATGTCACAATCGGCCAGCTTTTCACCATTCTCCTCACGTAGACCGGTAATCTTACCCTGGGCCACGATCCTGTCTTCATCCAGCACCACCAAGGGAAAGGTCATGTATATCCGGCGGATTGATCCCGGGCCGGTCCAGTCATGCAGCATGTTGATCATATAGCTCAGGCCTAACGGCCCCTGATTGATCGTGCGTTCACCAAGGTTCAATCGTTTCAATGCCGCAACCGCCTTGCGATCCCAGTGAACCGGGTTCGGGTCACGCAGGATCGCCGCCATGGTCCGCATGCGGGCCGCGCTGACACTTTCCATGACCCAGTCCGGGATGTTGTCGCCTACCTGGACGTCCATGAGCCGCTCCTGTTGTAGTGCCATGTGATCGTGGTCCGCGCGGCGGGGTCGCCGTTCGGGTCGGCGAGATCGAATTGGAACTGGATACGATCATAAAGGCGGCCGTCTTCCCGGCTGCGCCGATCTGCGTCCGTCACCTTGGCGGTCACCGTATAGAGCGTGTCTTCCTCCAGCGGCTGATACATTTCCCAGTCATAGCTCTCAATGCCGATTGAGTGATCAGAATCGGCTTTGCCAACCGCGAACATCTCGCCAATCGTCGTATTCGCACCCAGAATCGGCATGTGAAACAGCGCCACGGGATGCACCATTTTGCCTGGCAACGGCTCGGCGCCGGTGCATTCGGTCAGCAGAAAATTCTCCCAATGCTCGATTGTGTATGTGCCACCGGGGAATTCATGGCCGATGATGGCCTTAATCTCTTCCTCCGGGGGCGGTGGTTTGCCTGGCATGATGCTTGTCCCCTGTTTTTGATTCCGGCGTACGCTAGCACGCTCAATCCGGCTTTGGGAGATTGCACTTGGGGCAGCGCAGGATTTAGACTTCCGACTACCCCCAAATGAGATCGACGTGATGCTGAAGCCGCAGGATATTGAAATCGAACAGATTTACGTGCCGACGGCGCGGCGAAAGACCCTGAACGGTGACAAGGTCGATAGCCTGGCCGAGGACATTCTTGAAAACGGCTTCAGAACGCCGATTCAGGTGCGCCAAGGCAAGGGCCGGTTCGTTCTCGTTGAGGGCTTGCACCGGCTTGAGGCAATGCGGGCGCTGGGCGAAACGACCATCGAGTCACTTCTGGTCAGCGCCCGGAAAGCCTGAGACTCCGGTCAGCTAATTGCCTGTTGTTCCGGTTTGACTGCAGACACACAGGTCGTCATTGCAGCCCACCGTATCGTTGTCGCACATCTTGTCGGCGGCAATCATAGAGACGCAGTCGAATGAGCCTTTGCAATAGCAGATCATGCCGTTGCACTCATACTTAGTGTCGTCGTCCACATTGGCTTTCAGTTTCACCCCGCCGACCGATGGCGTGGTCGGACGGCCAAATACCGAGTCAACCGACCTCAAATTCCTCAATGCAGGAATGGTGGCCCCTTCGGTCGACGTATCCCGCGTCTCCATCGGTGTCGCTTTCATCGTCGCAACACCAGCCGCTGAAGAACTGTCACGGGAGGACTCGGCATGAACCGCCGTGCCCACAAAAACAAAGGCCATCATGGCCACAAGTAGCACTCTCATTCGGATACTCCCCTTTCGCTGCCGTCCCCCAACGGCAGAACGCGGTGAACACACCTCGTCACGCCTCCGCAATATAGCAAAAAGGGGCGGTATTTCGATAGTCGACAAGCAATATAGGGAATACGCCACTTGCCACTTCCGGGCACCAGCGCCCAGGTGGTAAGAACGGGGCATGAGGGCTTTAAGCGGGTTCAGCGCAATACTGGGTATCGTCGGCATGTTGGCGGTGGGTTGGATCCCCCTTGCCGAAGCCAGCTCTGTCACAAAAGCCTGCGATTCCGCGCGCCTGAATGGAGAGCTTCAAGATTTGAAAATCTGCCGCGATGCAGCTGAAGGCGGCAATGCGGCGGCCCAGTATTTTATGGGCCTGATGTACGCCAATGGCGACGGGGTCGAGCGGGATAAGGAAGCCGGATTTCAGTGGCTGAAAAAGGCCGCACTGAACGATTACCCGTCGGCCCCCTTCGTTATCGATGCGCTCTATCCCGGACGGGCAAATGAGGTGAAAAAGGACCCACTTGCCGATCTGATCCCGGAGAACATTCCCGCGGGCGGTGTGGTCTCACGCGTGGCACGCCGCGAGGATGGCGGCCTGAGGCTGATTGTCGATGAGGAGCAGGGCAAACAGATGGGGGTTGAACTCGGCGCCGATGTAGAGGTGGTGACCAGAGAGAAAGAGAAACCTCCCCAAGAGCCGACTGTATCTGAAACCGACCTTGCTGTCGTCCTACCTGAGCCAGAGCCCGTGCCAAAGCCGGAGCCGGAAGCAGAACCGGAGCCTGAAACGGTACCCGAGGTTACCGTCGAGAAGACGGAACCAGAGCCCGAAGTCGACTTGGTATCTCCGGAAGCCGTCGCGCCGGACGAAAATGAGATCAAGGCCTACGATGATCTGCCCGAACCGATTGTCATCGCATCCCCGCCGGAGCCAGAAGTTGTGGCGCCGCCTGAGGATACAGTTGTCCCAGTGGCGGAGACTTCGGCCGCATCAGTCCCTGAAGAGAGCGCTGCGCAGGAACCCACACAGGATGAACCTGCGCTGATCGAAGCTGAACAAGCTGTTGTTCCAGATGCCGTGGAGCCAGTCACAGATGAGGCTGAACCCGCCTTGCCGCCAGCACCGGAAATTCTGGTTCAAGAGACAGAGCCAGAGACCGCCGAGTTACCGGAAACGGTGCCCGATGCCGAGGACATCGCATCGGAAGGACAATCGCCTGAGGAACCCGACGAGGTGTTACCTGCGCCGGAGGAACCGGATGTGGCTTTAGAAGAGACTGAAGCCGAACCATCCGGCATGACAACCGAAAGCAAAGCCGACCCAGAAGTCATCGAGCAAGCAGCGGTCGAGCCGGCCGACCCGGCGCCGGAACCGGTTTTGAGTCCTGAGCCAGCGCTGGACAGCCAGCCTTTGCCCATCAAGCCCGAGGCCACGGACGAAGTGGTCGAGCCTGAAGAAACAGCTGAATCCGCGGCTGAATTGGCTGAAGACGCAATCGACCCACAGCCCGATCAGGCCCCCACAATCGAGTTGCCTATCAGTGTGACAGAAACACCCCCTGAAACTCAGCTCGCTGAAGGGACAGAGACGGTGGAGCAGGTTCTCGAGGGTACGGGGGTATCTGAACCGCTTCTTGAAGCGGCGGAAATTGAAGACCCGCCAGCGCCCTTGGAACCGCTCCCGGTGGCCGAGCCGGCCCCAATTCCAGAAACTGTCCCGGAACCTGAGCCCACACCAGCAGCGGCGCCTGAGCCCGTGCCCACTCAGGACATCGCGCTTGAGTCTGGAGAAGATCCGGACACGCCGCCCGCTTTTGAGCCCGACCCTGTGATTGAACCTGTGCCTCAGCCCGACCTGATACCACTGCCGACGCCTGACCCGGACCCTGTCCCCGACATTGCACTTAACACGGTGGATGATCTGGACGCCCCGCCGGCTGGTCCAGTGCCACCCCAACCCGAAGTCACAGGGCCGCCTGCCGAATCCGCACCGCTCGATGAGCGGCGGATTGAGGAACCAACGGAATGGGATATCGTCCTCGCCTCACAGGTGGCGCTGAAGCGCGAGAAGACGGTGATTACCGACCCGAATGCGGCACCGGAGGTCAGCTCGGTCGCCAAGCCATCGGTCGCCCAACAGTCACTCGACGCGCCGGAGCCAGAGGTTGAACCAATCTCTGAAAACGTGCTGGTCGCCAGCCGAGAAATCACCCCGATTACTGCCCTGCCCTATGAGCGCCCAGTTCGAAAATCGATACAGCGGCGTGAAGCCGCCAAACCGCCCGCTGAGATGCCCACAGAATCCTGGTTGATCGACCTTGGCAGCTTCCGCTCACCCCGGGCCGCAAGCCGGGCCTGGAGCACGCTGGTCAACCGCCATAAGCGGGACCTGGACGGGCTGGTCGAAGTATTGGAACAAAAGGGATCGTCGAGCCTGTTATCCGCCGGGCCTGTCAGCAGCCGCGCAGAGGCAGACCGACTGTGCAATGTGATGCGCTGGAGTGCACCGGATTGCGCGCCACGGTTGGCCTGGGCCTCGGAGGAACCGACAGCCAGCGTTCCCCCTGCTGAAACCACGGACGCAGCCGAATCCTGGCTGATCGACCTGGGCGAATATGGATCACAGGGGGCCGCCACCGCGGCGTGGCGGCGGCTGCGCGCCGGGGATTCCCGTCTGACCGATATGGTCTATTTTCTGGAGCAGGCAGGATCGGGCAGCCGCTTAATGGCTGGCCCCATCAACGACTGGAACCTGGTGGACTCGCTTTGCGACAGCCTGCGGCAAATGACCCATGCCTGCACGCCCCGCCCGGCCTGGCAGGGGCCGTAGCTATTCGGCTGCGGCCTCGAGTTTGTTGGCCTCGACCGGATAGGAATCAACCTCTTCGACAAAAGGCCGCAGGACCTTGAACCACCACTTGCCGTCGACCTTCACATGGTCGTCGATGTAATAGCCGATAATCCGGTTATATTGCAGTTCGCCGCCCGGCAGCATGGCCGTGTACATCATGGTGAACCGCCATTTTGCGACCGCGGTGTCGCCAGTCACTTCAATCTGCGGGTTGGTCACCATATGAGCTGAGTTACGCATGAACCCGGCATTGCGGATCGCATTCATATAGTCGGTGATGGCCTGGCGCCCCTCGTTCGGCTCTTCGTCCTGGCGGTGCCACACACCGTCTTCAACAAAGAGCGCGGCAATGCGCGGCCCGTTGTGATTGTCATCGCAGGAGGCGCAGTATTCCGCCTTCAGCTGCTTGATTTCCTCGATGTCTTCCAGGCGCTGAATGCGCTCCTCAAGCGTCAAATCGGTCATGTCTTCTCTCTCCTGAACTGGCTAAAGCCCCACCTTCTCCGGCGTACACGCCTCGAAGGTGAGAGCTACCTCTTGCTCTGATGCACCGCCCAGCGGCGCGATGATATGGGTGTGGATGCCAGTCTGGCCGCACCAGCGCAGCCGCTCCTGCACTTCTTCCGGGCTGCCGATGATCGCGATCTCGTCGACAAGATCATCGGAAATCGCACCCGTCGTTTTCTCACGGTCCCGTTCGGCCCAGCCCTCGCGGATAATGGCGGCCGCATCCTCATAGCCTGCCCAGGCGAGGAAGTTGTTGTAGACCGGAGTCGCATAGTAAGGGGCAAACGCTGCCCTGAATTTGGCGCGGGCGGCTTCCTTGTCGTCGGTCACCAGCACCATATGCCGGTTGACGACCTCTACGTCCTCACCCTTCTTGCCAGCGCGTTCTGCGCCGATATGGACATGTTTAATCATCTTCGGCAGCGCACCCATGGGCCACAGATTAAAGATGACGCCGTCGCTGAACTCCGCTGCGTTTTCAATCATTTTGCCGCGCAGCGCTGCCATATAGACCGGCACCGGGTGTTCCAGCGGCATCTGGCGATAGCCGTGACTGTGTAGCGTATCCAGATCGAAGTTCGATTTTTCGCCTGCCAGCATGGACTTCACCATGATCGCGGTTTCACGCACACGGGTCACCGGTTTCTGCATCGGCACGCCATGCCACCCGTCCATCATGTTGTGGCTGGAAGAACCAAGCCCCATCACGAACCGGCCCGGCAGAACCTGACCGATCGCATTGGCGGTCGCCGCCAGGACAGCTGGCGTACGGGTAAAGACTGGCGTAACCGCGACACCGATCCGCATTTTGTCGGTATACGCGCCCAATATGGCTGCGGTGGTCAGCGCGTCGGGTGCGCCACCGTCGCCGAACCAGGCATCGGTGTAGCCATGCGCTTCAGCCCATTGGACACGGTCGATGGTGTCGGACACTTTGGGTCCACCCGGCAGCGTAACCGCCATGCGTTGTGAGGGTGCCATTCCTATTCTCCCCTGAAATCAATCGTCGTTGATGGCACGCTAATCCGTTGTTACCGGAGTTGCCAGCGCAAGATCATAGCTAGTCCGACAGCGCGTCAATTTCCTGTTCGGTTAGGCCGAATTCGCCCAGCACCTCGCGGGTGTGGTCGCCAAGCCCAGGAGGCAGATGCCGCGTTTCAGGAACACTGGAAGAGAACCGCACCGGTTGATCAAACATCCACGTGGCACCCTCCGTCGGGTGATCGACTTTCGTGACCGCCCCGACTTCCCGCAGATGTTCATCCTCTGTCAGGTCCTCGATATGCGAAACGGGCATCGCAGGCACACCAGCCTCGCCGAAAATCTCCACCCATTCAGCATTGGTTTTGGTTGGGATGGCGTCAGCGACGTACCCCGCCAGTTCATCCATGTTCTCGACCCTGGATTCGATAGTCGCAAATCGCGGTTCAGACACCAAATCGCCCTTGCCGACCGCTTCCAGCGTCGCGTGCCATTGGCGCGTCGTATAGGGCATGACACACAGATAGCCGTCTTTCGCCTTGATCGGCTTCTGGTGCTTTGACAGCAGTGACCCATAGCCAATCGGCCCGATGGGCGGGTCGAAGGTATGGCCGAACAGCTGGTCGATCGCGGTAAACGACGCCAGTGCCTCGAACATTGGTACTTCGATATGCTGGCCTTCACCGGTCCGCAGTTTGTGAATGATCCCGCCCATAATCCCATAGGCCGCATAGAGGCTCGATGTCTTGTCGGCCATCAAGGTCGGAATGAAACGCGGTTCGGGGTTGCCGTCCAACTGGCTGATAATGTCGGTCGTACCGGTCGCGGACTGGATCAGCTGATCGAAAGCCGCCCGCCCTGCATAGGGGCCTGCCGACCCGAAGCCGACACAGTGCACGTAGATGACATCCGGCTTTACACCGCAGACGTCCTGATAGGTCAGGCGCATCTTCGTCAGATGCTCATCCCTGATATTGTGGATCACCACATCGGCCCAAACGATCATCCGGTCGAGCGCGGCACGCGCATTTTCTTTGTGAAGGTCGAGGACAACGGACCGCTTATTGCGGTTGCAGGCCATGAACATCGGCCCCATGCCCTGGCCGCTCGGTGAGGGCCCGGACCGACGCATGACATCACCCTCGGGGGTTTCGACTTTGATAACGTCAGCCCCCAAATCCCCCAGGATCTGCGTGGCATAGGGCGCAAACAAAAAGTTCGACAGGTCGAGAACTTTGACCCCGTTTAACGGGCCAGCCTTGTCATTCTCCATAACCCACTCCGAAAAAAGTGCGCTCCCTTATGCTCATGATAGCAAATCACCGGCCCGGCGTCAGTCGGCCGGGCAGAGGACATATTCCACCATAGCGACATCAAGATTTCCTGCTAAGCTAACGATCCCGAAAGACAAATCGGGAAATGGGAGCTCAGGATCTATGCATTTCATGGCGCGTACTATCGTTGCTGTATTGGCCATTTCAGCTGCTGCGTGTGAACCAGCGGAACCGCCCACACCCGTAGAGCCCGCACCGCCGGAAGCAGAAGTGCCTGCAGAACCTGAAGTGCGTGGACCGGCAGAGGTTGATGGCGAGCGGATCATCAATGCCGACAACGAGCCGGGCAACTGGATGAGTCACGGTCGAACCTATTCCGAACAGCGTTTCAGCCCGCTCGATGCCATCAATGCAGAAACCGTCGGCGGCCTTGGGCTTGCCTGGTATGTCGACCTGGACGAAATTCGCGGGATCGAGGCAACACCGATCGTTGTTGATGGCGTGATGTATACGACCAGCGCCTGGAGCGTCGTTCACGCGCTTGATGCGCGCTCCGGTGAACCACTCTGGACCTACGACCCCGAGGTCCCGAAGGATTGGGGCGTCTATGCCTGTTGTGATGTGGTCAATCGCGGCGTCGCCGTCTGGAAAGGGCGGGTCTATGTCGGCTCCCTGGATGGCCGGCTGATTGCGCTTGATGCTGAATCCGGTGACGTGGTCTGGGAAACCAACACCATCGACCGCCGCCAACCCTATACGATCACCGGTGCACCACGCATCATCAACGGCAAGGTGATTATCGGTAATGGCGGCGCAGAACTAGGGGTGCGCGGCTATGTCTCCGCTTATGATGCGGCCTCCGGCAAGCGCATCTGGCGCTTCCATACCGTCCCCGGCGACCCTGAAAAGGGTTTTGAGAACGACATTATGGAGGCTGCAGCCGATACCTGGACCGGCACCTGGTGGGAGTATGGCGGGGGCGGCACCGTCTGGGATTCCATGGCCTATGACCCGGAGCTCGACGTGCTCTATATCGGGGTCGGTAATGGATCGCCATGGAACCAGCGTATCAGAAGCCCTGAAGGCGGCGACAACCTGTTCCTGTCCTCCATCGTCGCTCTGCGCCCGGACACGGGCGAGTATGTCTGCCACTATCAGACCACGCCGGGCGAGACCTGGGACTACACGGCCACGCAGCACATTATTCTGGCTGATCTGGAAATTGACGGCAGCCCACGCAAGGTGCTGATGCAAGCGCCGAAAAACGGTTTCTTCTACGTCATCGATCGGGAAACCTGTCAGCTCATCTCGGCTGAAAAATACGTCACCGCAACCTGGGCGACCAAAATCAATAAATTGACCGGCCGCCCTATTGAAGTGCCCGAGGCACGCTATGAGGCCGGCGCCACCGTCGTTGAACCGGGCCCCTATGGCGGACACAACTGGCACCCGATGGCGTTCAACCCCAATACTGGACTGGTTTACATTCCGGTATTGGAAATTCCATCCACCTATGCCGATGACAGCGCCTTCCTGTTCAAACAGGGCCGCTGGAACACGGGCACCGACTCCCTGGCTGCTGCGCTTCCGGATGACGAGGCCCAGCGCAAAGCGATCAAGCCCTTGCTGAAGGGACATTTGGCCGCCTGGGATCCGTTAGAGCAGACCGAAGTCTGGCGCGCACAGTACGATGCGCCCTGGAATGGGGGCCTGTTGAGCACGGCGGGCAATCTTGTTTTCCAGGGCACTGCAGATGCCCGGTTCGTGGCCTATCAGGCAGATACGGGTAAAGAGCTTTGGTCCGCCCCGTCGCAGACGGGCATTGTGGCCGCGCCGATCACCTATGAAGTCGATGGGGAACAGTATGTGACGGTCATGGCCGGCTGGGGCGGCGCCTATGCGCTGGTCGCAGGCTACTTCGTGAAGAATGAGAGCCGGCCACCCCTCTCTCGGGTTTTGACATTCAAACTGGGCAGCACAATGGCCCTGCCCGAATTGGACTGGGAACCGCTCGACCATCCAGAACCGCCCGAAGAGACCGCAAGTGCGGAGACGGTCGAACGGGGCCGCAAGGTCTATCATCAGTTCTGCCAGTTCTGCCACGGCGACAGTGCGGCCGGCGGCGGGGTCGTTATGGACCTGCGCTACTCAGCCAGCCTGCATGACGAGACCCAGTGGCGCGACATCACGCTCAACGGCACGATGGCCGATGCCGGCATGGCCCCGTTTGGTGAGTTTGTCAGCGAAGAGGATGCCGAAGCGATCCGCGCCTATGTCATCCGCCGCGCCCACGAACTGGCCAATCAGGCGGCAGAGGCAAACGCAGAATAAGGTCTCTATTCGACCATATAGCCGCCGTCGACAAACAGCACCGTACCGGTGATGAAGTCAGCCGCATCGGACATCAGGAATTCCACCGCACCAGCAACATCTTTACCCTGGCCAAAGCGGCCGAGCGGATGTTTCGCCAGCAGGAAGTCTTTAAATTCCTGCGGCGCTTCGCCCGCGCCTAGCCGCCCATCTTCAATGACGCCCGGCGCCACTGCGTTAATCCGGATTCCATCCGCTGCATAGTCCAGCGCACCGACCTTGGTATACCCCTCAATGGCGTGCTTGGTCGCGGTGTAGTGACCAGAACCGCCGATCGCGACATGCGCCTGGATTGAACTGCAATTGACGATGGCGCCGCCGTCGCCCTGCTTCACCATCTGGCGGATTTCGTGCTTCATAGAGAGCCACACGCCGCGCACATTGACCGTAAACATGTTGTCGAAAGTCGACGCGTCCAAATCGGCCAACGGGCCAGCAATTTCGCCAATGCCCGCATTGTTGAACGCAGCATCCAGCCGCCCAAATCGCCCAACGGTCTCTGCTACGGCCTGTTCTATGTCCGCTTCATTTGAGACGTCGCCTCGAACGAACAGCGCCTCCCCGCCCGCTTCCTCGATCATCGCAACGGCCGCATCGCCTTCGGGCTGATTGCGCCCCGTAATCGCCACCTTGGCGCCCGATTGCGCGAGTCTGATCGCCGTCGCTCGTCCTATGCCCAACGATCCGCCGGTTACAAGTGCGACTTTGCCTTCCATGACATCCTCCCCCTTAAACACGTTAGGAGGGGACTATAGAGCAGACGCAAGGCATTGGGACAGTGAACGCGGCAGAAATATCAGCAGCCGCGCTGCGAACGCCAAGGAGCTGATCTATACTCGGCGAGGTAGATTCGAACACATATGTTGGCAACTAGAGCACTTTCAAGGAAATCGTGATCAATTCTGTTTCTGCTCCGGCGTGCCGATCCACAAGGAGCGGCGTGAAGCGCGATGCCGTCGCATCGGGCGAGCGACGGGACACGGTGGGCGGCCGCCAGAGCGAAACCCTCATGGGCCGGGTGCCTTTTGCCCGGCTTTGGCCTCGCTCGTCCTAGAATATGCTGTAGCATGTCCTTCGTCCTCGCTCCTGAAAGCCGGGCAAAATCACCTCGGCAGACTGATTACGATTTCCTTGAAAGTGCTCTAAGCCTGATGACGAACGAAAACCTGAGAATTCATCAATCAGCGGTCTTGGCGTACCGGGTCCAGAAAAAGCGCATGCAGGTGATGATGATCACCTCTCTCGACACAGGCCGGTGGGTCATCCCCAAGGGGCACATTGAGGGAGGGCTTTCAGCTCGCGCCTCAGCAGAGAAGGAAGCGTTCGAGGAAGCCGGCCTGCTTGGCCAGGTATCGAAAGTATCGATCGGTCACTTCGACTATCACAAGACAGAGCTCAAAGGCGGTGGCCACTGCAGCGTTCAGGTCTTTCCGATGCGGGTACGCCGCGCAGTGCCGAAATGGCCGGAAAAAGATCTGCGCCGCCGCAAATGGATGTCACCCAAAAAGGCAGCAGCGTCTGTGGCCGAGCCGCAGCTCCGTAGGATCATCCTGAAGTTCTGTAAGACCGTTCCCTCAAAGTCGGCTTGAAGGCCGCGCCCGCCGATGTAGTCATCACCGGCGAACACGGGGAGCGAAACCGCTAATTCAACCGGCCGATAATCGACACTGACGAGACGTTTGAGTGCGGGGCGCCGCCCAGATTATGGGTGAGGCCCAGCTTGGGGTCGGCCAATTGCCGCTCGCCCGCCTTGCCCTGAAGCTGCTGATACATTTCGTAAACCATGCGCAGGCCGGAGGCGCCGATCGGGTGGCCAAAGCATTTCAACCCGCCATCGATCTGGCAGGGCACCTGGCCGTCGGCGTCATAGAACCCGTCCATCACGTCCTTCACCGCTTCACCCTCAGCGGAGATATAGAGGTCTTCCATGGTGACCAGCTCGGTGACGGAGAAGCAATCATGCACCTCGATCATGCTGATCTCGTCGCGGGGGTTCTCAACACCGGCTTCTTCATACGCCTTTTTGGCCGCCACACGCGTCGTGGCAAAATGGCTGCCGTCCCAGTTGGAAAAGCCGCTTTCCGAGCCGTCTGACAGGCAAAGCTGCAGCGCTTTAATCGAGATAATATCATGCTTGCCCAAGGTCGCTGCGATTTCCGGCGTGGTGACGATGGCGCAGGCCGACCCATCGGACACACCGCAGCAATCGAACAGGCCCAGCGGCTCTGCGATCATCGGCGCGTTCAAGATGGTTTCCATCGGCACCGGCTTGCGCAGATGCGCCTTTTCGTTCTTGGCGCCATTCTGATGGCTCTTCCATGACACATGACCAATGGCTTCTTTCAGGTCCTTGGCATCAACGCCGTGCTTGGCCGAATAGGCGGTCGCCAGCTGCGCGAAGTTGCCGGGGGCAGACCCGTTCGGCACCCACAGATCCGTCATGGTGCCGCGTGACCCGGCGGGCAGGCCGCCATAGCCGGTGTCTTTCAGCTTCTCGACGCCCAACGCCATAGCGATGTCGCATGCGCCTGAGGCGACCGCATAGGTCGCGCCACGCAGCGCTTCGGTACCCGTCGCGCACATATTCTCAACACGCGTGATGGGAATGTTGGACAGCCGCAACGTGGTTGCGAGCGGCAGCGCCGATGCGCCGACATGGACCTTATCAAAGGCGGTTCCGAACCAGGCGGCTTCGATCTGGTTCTTTTCAATACCGGCGTCTTCCAGCGCTTCGTTGAACGCTTCGACCATCAGGTCTTCTGCCGTGGACTCCCACCGCTCGCCGAATTTCGAGCAGCCCATGCCAACAATGGCGACTTTATCGCGAATTCCTCGAGCCATGATCAGGTCTCCTTTTCAGCATTGAGATCGGGGGCCGCTTTCCAGAAATAGCGGCGATAGCCCCGCAACTCGTCATAATCTTTGATCCGGAACATCATCTTCAATGGCGTCCCGACTTGCAACTGTCCTGCATCGGTGTCCGTAAAGCCCATCAGCACCCGGCCACCATCGTCAAAATTCACCTGCCCATAAAAGAAGGGCGGGCTGGGATTGTAGGACAGCCAATCCGCCGTAAATGACATAAGCGTCGCCGGCTGATCGGCAAATGGATGCGGCTCTTGACTGTCAAAAGCCTGACAGTTCGGGTTCACGCAATAGCGCGAGCGCGGATATTGGACCGTGCCACATTTCGTGCATCTGCCACCAACAAAGCCGGTCACCATGTCCTTCTTGCGGTATTCCATGGACAGCGCTGTCTTGTTGTCCGTCTCAGCGCGCATGCCAAAGTCGAGCTTCACATTGTTCTGGAACGACGCGAACTTCATATAGTCGGTTTCGGTGCGGCCTTGGGCGACGGCGCCTGCCGCCCCTGCCCGCTTGGGTAGACCAGCCAGCGCCTCGGTCGCCTCGAGCAGGATCACGTCCGCACCCTGGCCGAAATTGACCACCAGGATTTTGTCACCCGCCTTCGCGTTCTCCAGCGCAGAGACCAGCATCAGCAGCGCATGCGCCGCACCGGTATCGCCCACGGTGGCGGCCATATTGTCAACGACAGCGTCGTCAGCGATGCCGAACATCTTGGCGACCCGCTGGGGAATGCCGCGCATGGTGCACGGCATCACGAAATGGGTGATGTCGTCGCCAGAGCCACCAACCTTATCCATCAGTCCTTTGACGGCCTGCGGCACAATCTTCAAATAGCCTTCTTCGCGAATCCAGCGTTCTTCCCAGCCATAGTCGAAATCTTCGCCCTCGCCGCGATAGTGATCGACGAAATCGACAGTCACCGTATGCGCGCCCAGGCATTTGGCAATAACGCCCTCGCTGCCGACACCCAGCGCCGCCGCGCCGTGGCCGAAATGCATTTCGTCCGTGCTGGCGGGCTTGGCCTTGCGTGCATCCGACGCCACAACCAAGCTCTCACCATCACCGGTTGCCTTAAGAGCGGTGATCAGGGCCGACGTTCCCGCCCGTTGCGAACCCGCTATGTCCAGAGAGGACAGACCCGCTTCCAGATTAACGGCCGCACCAATAACGCCGGCGTTCTGGCGATCTAGAAACGGTAAGGTGGTCGAAGCGAAATAAATGCCATCGACCGCCGCCCTGTCCCGCTCGGTCAGGCAGTCGCGCGCGGCTTCCACCGCCATGGTGATTGAATCTTCGTCCCAGTTGCACATGGACCGCTCGCCCTTGCCGAGACCGCGCAGATTAGGCATGGCCCAGGCATGGGCCTTGGCGATGTTTTCGCGGGCCAGCCGCAGGCGTGGCACATAGGCGCCAAAAGATGTAATGCCGACGGGTGATGTCACCGTCTCACTCTCCCCCTGTTGGATACTCCTGTTTCAGGGGCGGTACTTTAAGGGCGCGGGGTGCCGACTGGCAAAGGGTTAGTTGATGTTGTTGAATAAGAAACAAAGAGCGTTGTGTTGATGCCGCATTGATTTTGCAACCCTATGTTTGAGACAGATTACTCCAACAAAGATTGTACATCGGACCGAAATCCGTGGGTCTCGACTCTGAATGAGTCCACACCCAAGCGTCACCTTGGATGACAAGCGCCATATTTTTGACAAAGTTTCCCGTGCACGATTGCAAGTGGAGGCCTTAGGCCCAATTCTTTGAGTAGAGTCATGTGAGCACACCTTCACGTTGTGGCGGCCCTATCCCGGCCCATCAGCGTGACAGGTTTGGTAAAGCGCGAGGCCGAAATTGCGCAACCACGGGAGAAGCTGAGTGATGAAGAAATTAGCTGCCGTCATCATCCTGATGGGCACCCTCGCAATGCCTTTAAACGCCATGGCCTATTGCGACGAAAACATGAACAGAACGGCAAATGAAATCGACCAGTGCATTGTCGACAAGGGCGAGAAGAACCAACAAGTTTGCCTGGCAGCCATGTGCGACGTGCTGGTGGTGACTCTTGAGTCCCCGAACTCGAATTGCAACGCTTTTGGCGGCGAATACACGGCCTCACGCATTGCGCTGTCGGAGTCCGAGTCTCTGCTGATCGCCCTGCTAAATGACAGTGATGCCATCGGCCTTTTGACGGCCTGGATCTGGCGCATTGGCAGCGAATGTAGCGGCCTCTAACGCCTCGCATATTTACTTTGCCGAGTGATGCGTCATGGGTACCCTGCGCTAAGTAAACGCCGAGTATCGCGCGTTTAGGAGGCCTGTGAAAAAGAAGCCTGTCCGCTCAGTTACACAATAGAGGAGTGAAAATGTCCAAACCAAGATTCAAAAGGCTCACGGCCGCCACTGCGGTCATGCTTGGACTGATGACAATGCAAGCGGCCCCCTCGTCCGCTGATATCATGACGATCTACAATCAGGACTGCCGGGAAGTGGCCTCCGGAAAGGTCAAACAACGGGCCGATTTTCATATTCAGGGCGCCGACGACTTGATCGGCATGCTTTTCGGGACCGGGTCGTGCACCGATGGCTGGGTCAATGACGTTGCCATTGGACAAACCGTACGGGTCAACGTGGACGGCGGCGACTGTGAATACACGGTCGAGGCGCGCGGCACCACCAAGTGGGACAAACACAGCCCCAGTGCATCGCTCACCTGCAAGGAAAAGACGGCCTTCGACGTCTGTTACTGCGATTAAGGGCGGCAACACCCGCCACTTATCTAGGCGCGCCTTCGGCCTGACGCTGTAATTTAGCGCCGGGCCGAAGCCTCTAATCTACGATCAGGCAGCGCCGATCTGCTCCAGCCACAGGCCTTGGGATTCCTCCCAGCCCACGACGGCAATCGCGTTGCCTTCATCGTCGATGAATTTCAGCGGTCCCTGGAAGGTCATGTAGAACTCACTGTCTTCGACAAAATAGGTCTTGTCGTGCTGGGCGTTGCAGGGCTCATAGCCATAGGAGCGGCCAGTGGCCGTCGCCCCCCCTTCATCATTGCCCCCACGGACTTCCATCTTTCCCTTGGTCAGGAAGTACTCGCCGGGCCCCAGATGAACATGGGCGTTAAACGACGACCCTGCCGGGCAATCATAGATCGCGGCCCATGATCCCGATTCAGGTGACACGTGCAACAGCTTCCAGCGAATGCCACCTTCGGAGAATTCCTCGGGAAAGGGCTGCCACTCAAAATCATCCAGATGCACATAGGCGTCATTCGGCGGTGACTGGTTCGGAAAGTCCGGTGAGTTTTTCTGGCTCATATATCATCTCCCCTCGATCATGATTGAAGAGACCGTAGCACAGAATTACCGCTTTGCTCAGGATTCACCCATCTGTTGCATTTCCTGCGCATGCAGTTCGGCATGCTCTTCATCCGACCACTTCTTCAGGGTCACGCGATCGACCTTACCTGTCGCGTTCAGGGGCATTTCGTCGAGGAAGAAGATATCCTCTGGCGCCTTGTAGCCAACCCGCTCCCGCGCGAACTGAATCACATCCTGCGCCTTGGGGCGCTCAACCCCGTCGCGTACCGTCACATAGGCGCGGACATTTTCGCCATGGAGCAGGTTATGGACGCCAACGACGCCGACGCTTTCGATGGCGGGATGCTCGGCAATGGCTTCTTCGACATCCTGCGGCGCCACGTTTGATCCATCATGAACGATGATCTGTTTCTTGCGGCCGCCGAACCACAAATACCCGTCTTCATCCATGCGCATGACGTCGCCGGTATCGAGCCAGCCATCCACAATGGTTTCAGCCGTTGCTTCCGGCGCCGCCCAATAGCGCATCATGTTGGAGGGTGCGCGCACCCAGAGGCGGCCCGGCTCATTAACGGGCAGTTCGACTCCGTCTTCATCGCGCACACTGAGTTCAAAGCCAGGGAGCGCTGTCCCCACAGACCCTAGCCTGAAGTCACCAGAGACGGGACTCACCGTTGCCAAGCCGAACTCGCTCATGCCGTAGAGCTCGTCGATCGGGAAGCCGGTCAGTTCGGTAAACTCTTTTTCAAGCGCTGCAGAGACCTTGTCCCCACCGGCTGTACACAAGCGAACAGACCGGAAGTCATCACGCGTGGCATGATGATCCCGTTCGAGCACAAACAACGCCGCGGGCAGCATCCATAGCAGTGTTGGACGATGGATGCGCAGGAGCGGCAGCAATTCATCGCCGTCAAACGCGCGGGCGGTCACGACCTTGCCGCCGGCGGCAAGGGCCGCAAGCGCGAACGCATTGCCGCCCAAATGCGACAGCGACGAGCCCGGCAGGACAATGTCGTCAGATGTAATTTCAAACCCCTGCACGATGCTTGCCAGGACGAACCCGTAGCTGCGGTTCGAATGCGTCACGCCCTTGGGTTTGCCCGTGCTGCCGGACGTAAAGAAGATGATGCAGTCGTCATCGGGCTGAGGTGGCGTCAGCTCGATCTCTTCAGCGGGCGCGACCATCAACTGCTCGAACGTGCCCTCCCTGCCATCTGACGCATCATAGGTAATGGTGCCGAGGGGTAACCGGGGTGCCAGTTCGCTCTTGGCCAGATCGTCATCGCGTTCAGCGTGGGCCAGCAGAATGGACGCGTCGGTCAGGCCCAGCGCGTGGTCGATCTCGGGCGCCATATAGCGATAGTTGAGCGGCACAGCGACGAGCCCGGCCTTAAAGCAGGCCAGATAGTGCACCAGGAGCGCATAGCGATTGGGCATCAGCGAGGCCACGCGGTCACCCGGCTTTAACCCTTTGGCCAAGAGCTGCCTGGCATAGTGGTCGGACTCCGCGTCCAGTTCAGCCCAGGATTTCCGGGTCAGCGGCGACACAAACGCCCAGTCATCGGCATCCGCCGCCAGACCTTTTGCCAACAATTGATGAAGCGGAACAAAGTCACCCTCGCCCAGGGGCGGACCAGATACCGACATTTATTTCTCCTTACAGAAACACTTCAGACACATTGTTGGCCCCATCAGATCGATAGGAATGCTGCCTTAACTTTGACCGGCTTTCGCCGGGTCGCGGGCAATCGTAAACCAGGCGATCATCAGCACAAGATAGATCCAGCCACCTGTCGCCAGAAAAATGGTCTCGAAACTATCCGTCACAATCAACAGGGTACCGCAAACCGCCATCGCAATGGTCCCGCCCAGCATCTGGGCTGAAACGCTGATGCCGCCCGCCTGCCCCTGATCTGAGGCATCCACCGCGTTCATCACCGCTCGCCTGCAAGGAATCACCAACCACGGCAACGACGCGCCCCATAGAATCAGGGGGATCATCAATCCATCTGCGCCCCCTGTTCCGGCAATCGCACCCATTGCCAGAAACGCACCCCCGTTCAGGACAAGGCCGATCTGGGCGGCAAGTCTTGTCCCCCAGCGGTCTGTCGCCATGCCGGCAAAGGTTGACGTCACAAGCGATGCGGCCGCGCCGGCAAAGATCAGCGCACCGGCATCAATAGGACTGATCTTGACGATCTGTTGCAGATAAAGGGCGACAAAAACAACCACGGTGATCTTGCTGAATTGCTGGGTAAAGATGACAAGATTGCTGCCTGAGAACGTCGCATTGCCAAACAGATGCAATTTCATCAGCGGATTAGCAGACCTGTTCTGAAGGAGAACAAACAAGACAAGGCCAATTGTCCCGCCGGCAGCTAGCGCGAGTGTCAGCGGTGACGTCCACCCCCATCCAACTCCCTCCATCAACGCGGTCACAAGCGCCCCAAGCGACGCGATCATCAGAACCAATCCCCGCCAGTCGATTGCGCCGAACCCTGCGTCTCTGGTCGAGACAACATTTGAATCCTCACGCCATAAGGTGCGGATGACGATGAGAGCGATGATCGCAACCACCGGCAGGTTGACCCAGAACACCCAGCGCCAGGAAATACTTTCGGTCAACAAGCCGCCGATGAGGGGGCCGGACGACAGGAAAATCCCACCGATCGTTGTGTGAATACCCAGCGCCAGGCCCCGCTGCTCTAATGGGAAGGTCCGAGTAACAATGGCTACCGAAGTCGGGAAAATGATCCCGGCCCCAATCCCCTGAAATGTCCGGGCCGCAACAATCCAGGAGCCCTGGGGTGCAAACCCCGCCAGCGCGGAGCTGAGCGCGAAGATCGCCAGACCTACGAGCAGGGCACGGTCCAGGCCCATGACATCGCCCAGCTTACCGCCCGCTGCAACGACACAGGTGAAAACCAGCAGGTAGGCGTTCACAACCCAATGGCTGGCACCTTGTGACATACCAAGGTCGGTTTGGACCGTCGGCAGCGCAACGCCCACGATGGTTTCGTCCAGCACGATAAGGCCCAGCGATGCGCCCATTGCGCCAAGTATCCACCACTTGCGGTATTGACCAGCGATCACCGGCTCCCCTCGAAACGCTTCACAAACAGCCCTGATGACAGAAGATCACGGCTGGCAAGGCAAGTCGATACTCGACACGGCCGCCAAGATCAGGCCCAATACCGTCCAAACGAAACGAGGGTAATAGAATGGTTACATTCGAAGATCGGGTCGATCCGGAACTGATGGTTGGGTTTCCAAAGGAAACCGAGGCGTTCTTTGCCATGATCGGGCCGGATATGTCGGCCGTGCGCGCCATGCGGCTGGAGCAGCTTGGCACTGCGGTTGAAGCGATGCCGCCATTCATGGGCACCGAAGAGGTCGTTAATATACCAGGGCTGAATGGGGCGCCTGACGTACCGGTGCGGTGCTATCGCCCTGATGCACCGAAGTACCCCGATGCGGCAATGGTCTGGCTACACGGCGGTGGCTACATCATGGGGGAAGCCGAAGACCTGCCGGTCTATCGCTACACACCGCTAATGCATGTGTTTTCGGTTGATTACCGCATGGCGCCCGAACACCGGTCTCCAGCGGGCGTTGAAGACGCCTGCGCAGCCATCGAATGGGTTGCGGCCAACGCGGCCGAGCTTGGTATCGATCCCAAGAAAATTATCCTGGGCGGGCCAAGCGGCGGTGGTGGTCTGGCTGCGGGCGCTGCGCTCTTGAACCGAGACCGCGGCGGACCGGAACTGCTTTATCAGCTACTAATCTATCCCATGATCGACGACACCCATGACACGCCGTCCGGCCATATGGACATTCCGGGCTGGACCTGGAATCGGGAAATCTCGCTGCTAGCCTGGAGCATGTATGTCGAAGAAGATGGTGCGTCGTGCTATGCAGCCGCGTCGCGAGCCGAAGATCTTTCGGGCTTGCCACCGGCCTATATCATGACCGGCGATCTGGACCTGTTCCGTGATGAAGATATTCAATATGCGATGCGGCTGTCCGCGGCGGGTGTGCCGGTCGACCTAGCGGTGTTCCCCGGAGCACCGCATGGCTTCGATCTTCTTGCCCCCGATGCCGCCGTCAGCAAACGCGCCATCGTGCACATTCTGGAGTCGCTGGACCAGGTTCTGGCAAAAGCGGGTTAGTCGGTCGCGGTGCCTTGCTGCTCAAATTTGCCTTCAATAAGCGACCGTTGGATATCGCGAATGGGGATTGGGCTGGTATCACGCGTCCAGATGTGAGGCGTCAGATAGACGATGACCTCTTGCTCGCGGTTGACTTCTTCCTGTTGCGCAAAGAACAAATTAAGACCAGGAATATGCCTCAGCCCGGGCAAGCCGGAATTACCTGTCACACCTTCCTTCTTATAAAGCCCGCCAATCACGATCGTTCTGCCACTCTTGATATCCATTGTCGTGCTGGCAGAGTTCTTGTCTGTCGAAACAGTCGCGGAATCGGATGAAGACAAAAATTCTGATTCCTCAACATGGAGCTGCACGCGTACGATCTCATCGCCCAACACCTTTGGCGTGATCCGAAGCGTGACGCCAGCACTGATTGGACGTGTCGAACGAACGGGTGTACTGCCGCCGAATTGAGCATCCTCGACAATGACATATCGATCCTGCGTTATGCTTATGCTCGCCGTTTCATGGCTCAAAGTCGAAGCATAGGGCCGTGACAGAATGCGGGCATGGTCATCCCGTACCAGCAGGTCAAGCATTGCTGTCAGTTGCGTCGGCGTGCTCGACCCTTCTAGGAAACTGAACGTAATCGCATCCGTAAACGCACCCCCCGGAACAAAGTCGATTGCGCTAAACTCACCACTACCGCCATTTGTGATGCTTGACCCAAGTCGCGTAATCGCTGCGACATCAGCCTCAATAATCAGCGCTTCTATAATGACATGCGGACGTTCCTGATCAGCGAACTGAAGTAGCGATATGGCCGCTTCAACCTGTTCATAAGGACCAGCGATAATGACAATGTTCGTTCCCGGTAGCGGTGCGACTGCAAGCCGGCCGGCGGGTGGCCCGCCGGGATAGTCACCCGAGTTCTGTTCACTAGAGCTCTGCTCGCTCACCACAGACCCATCAGAGGAAACCGATATAACCTCCCCCTCCGAGGACTCGACCACTGTCTCAACCGAACCTTCGCCCTCGCCTGACTCGTCCCCGCCTCCGCCATATGGATCACCACCGACAACACCGAAGCCCGGCGCAAGTTGGCCAATCATCTGGACTGCTACTTCAGCATCAAGGTGTTTCAGTGCGAGCTGAGTTCGAACCAGGCGCTCCTTGTCGTCATCTGAGGCAGCGGCATCTTCGTCAATTGAAGCGCCATAGGAGAAGATGAAAATACCGTTGCGTTTCGATACGGCCACACCGGCAGGGGTGACCATCAGATTGAGCGCCCGCTCCAACGGTAGATTTTCAAACCGAACTGTCGACCTACCGTGCAGGCCAACATTGGCCAGGCTATAGGATACCTTGCTTTGCTCCAGAATAGTCTGGACAAGCTCCGGCAAACTTGCGTTCTCGACATGCACGGTAACCATCGCGTCGGTGCCGTCTGCTGTCGGCGTCACTTGAAGGGCATGGATGGCACTGGCCTGCTGCGCCTGACGCTCCGCCTCGATCTTGGCACTTTGCGCCAGATAAGACTCAATGAACGCCTCGGTTTCAGCATCCAGTTCTTCAGGTGAACTAATGCATGCGGCCAGCGCGGGCAGGCAAACAATGGCAAGGCCCGCCCTGCGGCAAACCGAACCGATAGCCCGAAGCCGGGTTCTATATGGGCGTAACATCATACGTGGCGCATAAAGCGAAGTTGCATGTTTTGCGCGTTCGGCGCTCATCGTCGAACGCTCTACAGACAACCCTATCGCAAAAAGTCACTGATCGCGACAAACCACCGGTTGGCAAGAGCCTCGCTCTGAAATCAGGCGCCTTCTTCCGTTTGATCCTCGCCCTCTTCCATCGCAGGTTCAGGTATTCCTTCTTCCTCCTCTTGCGGCGGAAGATGTTCTTCCTCACACGCGGCAATCGCGGCCGTCACAGCCTCGTTGACGTCCTCAGGGGTTTCGTCATGGATCGTGACAGTACCATCTTCGTTGGTCTGGACGTGTTCTGCCGGAAGCAGCTCATGAATTGCGTTAATCGCACATTCACAATTGGCCTCGTGTTCGGTCGCTTCCAGGCACTGTTTCTGAAACGCAGCCACGTTTTCCGGGGAATGCCCAGATGCCGCATCCTCAGAACCCGCTTCTTCCGGTGCTGCTTCTTCCGTCGCGTCCGGTGCCATGGTGTCGTCAGCCGGCGCACTGTCCGACTCGGGTTGACCGCAGGCCGCCAATAGAACCACAAGACCTGCTGCAATCTGTATACGAATGCCAAGCATCAACTACCCCTCTCTCAATCTTCTTGACTAAGGCGACAATCCTAAAGCATTGCGGCGACACGTCGAGTCAAATGAGGCTAAATTACGACTCTGAGATACACAAACATTTGCCGTCAATATGCGGACAACCAAAACCGGAAGGCAGAAAATGGCGATTAAACTCCTGATCGTGGATGCCTATACGGCGAATGGGCGAAAAAGCGCGATTGATGCCAAGGCGACCTGCGCCGGCCCATTGTTTGAACGCGCTGTTCGGACCCACGCTTCAGATGCTGACATCGACATCTTGGAATTCGACGATGCCGCAGCTGTGCCACCTGCCTCTGTTCCCGACTATGACGGTGTTATATGGAGCGGTTCGAACCTGACAATTCACCGCCGCAATCCGCTGATCGACGCCCAAATTGCGCTCGCCCGCGCGCTCTATGACGCGAAAGTGCCTCAATTCGGGTGCTGCTATGGCATTCAACTCGGCGCTGTCGCTGCCGGTGGCGACGTTCTGGCCAATCCGAACGGTCCGGAAATCGGATATGCCCGTGACGTAACCCTGACTGACGCGGGGCGGGCACACCCGATGTACCAGGGCAAGGCCCATCGCTTCGACGCGCTATGCTGGCATTCCGACACGGTCACAAAATTACCGGAAGAGGCTGACCTGCTGGCCAGCAATGAGAATTCACGCGTTCAGGCTGCGATCTTCCGGCGGAATGGCGGGGAGTTCTGGGCAACCCAGTATCACTTGGAGTTCGATGGCTATGAGATCGCCAGCCTGGTCACCGGATACCAGAACCACTTGATCAAAACCGGCGTTTTTTCGGATGCCGAAGCGGTCGACGCATATGCCGATAACATGCTGTCCATCAAGGGCTGGGAAGCCGACCTGGCCAACGTTCCGGCTGAATTGGCGGCGGTCTCCGATCCGATGATCCGGACCGCGGAGATCGGTAACTGGCTTAAGCATCTGGAAAACCAAAGCTAACGTCCCGCTGTACTTATCCACTGGTTCGTCTATGGTGCAGACGAGCTTGAGGGGAATACACTGTGACATATAGCGTGGAGCGCGACCCGGCGGTCCTTACGGAGCCGGTAAAAAGCGCTGAACGCGCGGAGCACCAGTTCTTCCGGTCCTATCAGCCTGAGCCGCATTTTTCCCGCACGCGTGAGATTCTTGAACGCCACCCTGGCGTCAAAGACCTCGTCGGCCGGAACCCCTGGACCTTGGCCATCATTGTTGGCGTCTGCGCGGCACAGATTGCAGGCGCCTGGCTTCTCAGCGACTCCCCCTGGTGGGTTGCCCTTATTGCGGCCTATCTGGTCGGTGCCTTCTTCACGCACGCACTTTGGGCGATGATTCACGACTGTGTTCACTGCCGCGTTTTGAAGGGTGAAGTGCCGAATCGGCTGGCAGGCATTTTGGCCAATCTGACAATGGTCGTGCCGACCTCGACGTCGTTCGAGAAATATCATCTTCGCCATCACGTCTATCAAGGCGTCTACGAGCACGATTGCGACCTTCCTGGGAACTGGGAGGTCAAATTGTTTTCCGGCACCGTTCTGGGGCGGATGTGCTGGATGCTGGTATTCCCGATCCTGCTGATCTTTCGCCCATCACGCATGACGGCTGGACCGCTATGGGACCGATGGCTCGTGCTGAACTTTGCGATTGTCGTCGCATTTGACGTGGCAGTTTTCTATCTGCTGGGCCCGGTCGCATTGCTGTACTTAGCCCTGTCCATGCTGTTCGCGCTGGGCCTGCACCCGTTAGGCGCCCGCTGGATTCAGGAACACTTCACCTCAAACCCCGAGCAAGAGACCTATAGCTATTACGGGCCGCTGAACCGGGTACAGCTCAATATCGGTTATCACAACGAACATCATGATTTTCCGGGGATTCCCTGGAACCGGTTGCCCGAACTCAGGCGCATCGCTGCTGATGCCTACGACCCGCTGGCGTCGCATCCGTCATGGACAAGACTGATGATCAACTTCGCGCTGTTCGGCGACCCCGATGTTTCAGGGCGCGTGGTTCGGTCAGAGCGACGGCCGAAGCAAATCCCAGCGGCAGCAGAATAACTGCTACCCCGAGCCTAACAACGCGTCGAGGCGGTCACTCATATCCGCATAAGCGCCGCGGAGCCCCTCGCCCATGGCATCGGCATCAGCACCGGGCGTCGGCGTGAACACACCATCCCATAAGAGCTGGCAGGACTGGTCGCCTGCCGCCTGCAGTGTCAAGGTGACGCTATAGGCCTCCATGCCCAGCGGCTGCCCCTTGGTCAGCGTATAAGTCAGGCGGTGCTTGTCGTGATCAAGCTCATCAAGACTGTGCTGAACCGCGCCAACGCTGGGCAGCACGATATCCCGCAGCATGCCGACGCCTTCGCCCGTCAGTGAAATACTCCCCTCATCACCCCCGACAACCCAGCCGAGCAGTGAGCCGAAGTCCGAAACCACCTCCCAAACCCTGGACAGTGATGCGCTGATCGTCTGTTCATAGTGGACCTTCTCGCTCATGCTCTGCTCCTTCACACTGGAATGAAGCCGGACCATAGACTGACAACCCCAATACAACAATCACGCTTAACTTTAGCCTGGGGTCTGCGCTAGGGTCGTGGCACTGCAGCGGGGAGATGCAGCACTTTCGCCTAGCCTGGTTCCCCGGCCATCAATTGACGGAGAGCATCAACGTGCGCGCAGCCCCCTTCTTCCCCGGTCAGAAAATGAGCACGATGTTCACCATGTCGGGTGACGATGCTTCATTGCATTTCGACATCAACAATCTGACGCCGAAGCAGATTGAGGACGACGAATCCAACAAGGACCTGATGGGGTTTCTTCAGGTCGCGCTGGTCGGCCTGGGAAAGCCAGCAGACCACGTCGCCATGTATGAGCATTTTGCCCCGGCGCCCTGGCCGGATCGGCTGGCGACCTATACCGAGTTCTTCAAGAAAATGGGCCTTGATCCGATCCCGCCCGAACACCGGCACCTCCACCCAAAAGCCGGGTTCTATGATTCAATCGCTGCAAACCTGCCTGACACAGACAGCGTCACGCTCTATATGACCAGCGGCACCAACGGCGTCCTGCACAACGACCCGGCCGCCTATGCGGTCAGCCAGAATGTGAATTCAAAGGTGCACTTTGCCGAGAACGCACCGGGCTTTGGCATCCCGGTCCCAAACACGTTGCTGACGACGAAGGGGAACCTCGGCTCCGACCAGGTTCGCGCCTTTATGGAAAAATACGGCAACAAGATCATCCTGAAGACCCTGGGGCTCGCTGGGGCGCGCAATGTGACACCGGTCAACAGCCTGCAGGAATGCATCGATTATGTGGCCGAATACCACGACGGCATGGAAGTAATCCTGCAGCAACGGCTGGACCTGGCCGACTACACCGAAATGACCGCCGACCTGCTGGTCACCGATAATGACATCAGCATTTCCAATGTGCGGCAGATCATGTTTGCCGACGGCATCTGGGTCGGCAATCTGATCGGTCCGGATGTCACACTTACAGACGACCATAAAAAGGCCCTGATCCAGGTCGGCGAATATGCCCGCGCGCAAGGCTATGTCGAGCCAGAAGGCGTCAACTGCGGCGTGGACTACTTCATCGGCAAGAATGGGGAGTTCCTGGTCACCGAAATCAACGCGCGCTGGACCGGCGGGATTTTCCCCGCCGAAATGATCCGCCGGGTCGGCGCTGAAGATGAAACCTGCGTTGCCTTTGTCGACCTTTGTACAGGGCCCAAGTTCGATAGCTATACCCGCTTCGTGGAAAAGTACCTCTATAGGAACAGCGATGCGCCTTTTGCCGTTATACCGCTTGGATTCAGTCCTATTCCTCAGAAGCTGGAGACCGGTGACAGTTTCTTTACCTGGCAGGTGATCGCCGGCGACTTCGAGGCGTTCAAACAAACCCGCCGTGACGAACTGGGTGCTGGCGCCATGGACCGCGCCGACTCCATCAGCGTCCTGCTTTAACCCATGGCAAAGTTTGCCCAATGGACCATCGGTGACGTTACGGTCACCCAGATCGTCGAACTGACGTTTCAGGGGCTGGAAGACTTCCTGCCCGATGCGACACCGGAAGCGGTGCTGCCGATAGAGTGGTTGCAGCCGGACTTTATTACACCGGAAGGGGTGTTGCGCTTCAGCATCCATGCTCTGGTGATCGATACCGGCGACCAGCGGATTGTTGTCGATACCTGCGTCGGGAATGACAAACCGCGGGAATTTTTCCCCGACTGGCACATGCTTCAGACGGACTTCCTATCGGACCTGGAAACGGCTGGGTATCCAGCTGAGAGCATCGACACCATCCTGTGCACCCATCTGCATCTGGATCATGTTGGCTGGAACACCATGCTTGTTGACGGCAAATGGGTGCCGACATTCCCTAATGCAAAATGCCTGATCGAGCGCAACGAATTTGCGTTTACCAATGACGAATCAACAAACGAAGACATCGAGCCGTGGCTGCGCGATATGAACCGCACGGTCATGGCCGATTCCATTCAGCCATTGGCCGATGCGGGCCTGCTAGAACTGATCGATAATGACCACCGGATTTGCGACGAAGTCCGCCTCATTCCGACACCTGGCCACACCATCGGTCATGTCAGTGTCGAAATCTCGTCGAAGGGCGAAAGCGGCCTGATTACCGGTGACTTCATTCATCACCCCTGCCAGTTGGTGCATCCTGAATGGTCGGTCTCGACCGACTATGATCAGCAACAATCCCGCGAAAGCCGTGGCCGGGTCTTTTCAGCCATCGCCGACACCCCGACGCTGGTCATCGGCACCCATTGGCCGCCGCCGACGGCGGGACGCGTCGTTCGAGAGGGCACAGCCTATCGGCTAGAAATATAAAGCCTGTTGATCGCCCGAAAAGTACCGTCAAACCCATTGCTCAGGGTGCTTGTAAGACTAGTTAAAGACCGGTTCGAGAAGAGCCGGTTTTTGCGAGTATTTACAAGAAGGATCCGCCAGCGATGCAAGATGCCACCAACCTACTTAATCAGTTCCTGGGCCAGATCAGCAGCCCGGCACAAAGCGAACCTGCGCCTCAGGGTTCCAGCGCTGGCGGATTGAACCTTAAAAGTCTGGTCAGCGGTCCAGGCGCCCTGGCGACCGGCGCGGTTGCAGGCGGACTGGCTGGACTGCTTCTGGGGGGCAAGAAGAAGCCGCGCAAAGTGGCAAAATCAGCGCTGAAGGTCGGCGGTATCGCGCTGGTGGGCGGGCTGGCCTACAAAGCATGGCGCAACTGGCAGAGCCATCAGCAGCCTGCAGCGACACCCGCGCAACCCGCCCAGCCAATTGCGCCGCCACCGGCGGATTCAGCCTTTTTGCCAACAACACCGGCGGAAGAAGCCGATCTGAGCCGAGCGCTGATCCGTGCGATGATCGCAGCGGCAAAGGCCGACGGCCACGTCACACCGGAAGAGCGGCAGAAAATCTCGGGCGAACTTGGCGCACTTGAACTGGACAGCAGCGACCAGGCGTTCATCGAAAACGAGCTTGCGCAGCCGCTGGACGTCGACGCGGTCGCGGGCGCGGCCAAAAGCCCTGAACAGGCCGCAGAGATCTACGCCGCCTCGCTGCTGGCCATCGACCCAACCGGCGCTGCCGAACAAGGCTATCTCGCCATGCTGGCAGCGCGCCTGAAACTTGACCCGGAACTGGTTGCCCATCTGCATGCGGAAACCGACGCGATCGTTGAAGCGCAGACGGCCTGAGAGCTGCCCCACCCGCCTAAACCTGGCTGGTGCCAGCCTCTCCATTGGGCGCGTCACGTACCGTAAGGAGCATTAACGCCCCAAGGGCGAAAAAGACGACGATCACGGCGACGCCGGCACGCTGGCTGTCAAAGGACTCGGTCATGCGGGCAAACAGGAAGGGGCCGAGAAACACCGTTGCCTTGCCGGACAAGGCGTAGAGCCCGAACATCTCTGCCTGCATGTCTGCCGGCGCCAGCCGCGACAAAAACGTGCGGCTGGCCGCCTGGGCCGGCCCGACAAAAAGACCCAGGCCCAGAGCCACAATAACAAACCAAAGCTGATCCGGCACGAAGAGCAGTGGTGTTCCAAAACCGATCAGACCGATCAATGACATCATCACGGTCCGCTTCGACCCCAGCCTGTCATCGAAAAAACCAAAAACAAAGGCGCCCAGCGCGGCGGTCACATTGAGCCCGATGGCAAACAGCAAGATATCTGTTTCGGTCATGCCGAACGTGCCCGCCGCATAAAGGCCGCCGACGATGAACAGGGTGGCCAGACCGTCGCGGTAGAGCATGCTGGCGAGCAGGAACCGCACCAGATTGCCGTAGCGCCGAACCTGCCTGAGTGTTTGCCACAGCTTGGCGAGACCATCGCAGACGGCGCCACGGAATGGCACGTTTCGTGAAGGCGCATCGGGTGCAAACAAGAAAAGCGGCAGAGCCAGCGCCGCATACCAGATCGCGGCCAAGATCGCCGTTGCACGGACATTCTCGCCGTTTTCTTTGGACAGGCCAAACCATGGATCGGCGGGCTGGATGAATCCCACAAGCGCGATCGCAAGGCACAAGAGACCGCCGATATACCCCGCAGCCCACCCCCAGCCGGACACCCGCCCAAGAAACCGTCGCGGCGCGGCGGTGGGCAACATCGCATTGTAGAAAACGTTGGAGAATTCGAAGCAGATATTAGCGATAACGACCAAAGCAAGCGCCGTCGGCACAAACGCCGCGTCGGGCTCAGCAAACCACAGCAGTGCAGAGGCCAAAATCGTGATCGTGCTGAAGACGGCCAGCCAGGGTTTTCGCCGGCCAACCCGGTCTGAAATTGAACCAAAAACCGGGCTCAACAGGGCCGTCACCAACCCGGCCAGCGCCAGGGTATCGGCCCAGACGACGCTGCCCGCGGTCGCATCGCCATAAATACCGCGGGCGAAATAGACGCTGAATACAAAGGTAATGATCAGCGTATTGAAAGCGGACATGCCTGAGTCGAACAGGCACCAGCCGATAATGCCGCGCGTGGTCTTTGACGGCTCAGCCAATGGCGCTAAATACCGGCATCAGATCACGCCCTTTTCCCGCAACTCTGCGACCTCGCCAGCCGAGATCCCGAGTTCTTCAAGCAGATCATCTGTGTGCTCACCGCTGAGCGGTGCGCGATGACGAATTTCACCAGGTGTTTTCGACAGCTTGACCTGGGTTTCCATAATGGGCGCCAACCCGTCGAGCCCGGGAAACTCGGTTGGTTTCAGCATGCCCGTGGCGTTGACGTGCTCGTCCTCCAGCACCTGTTGTGGCTTGAGAACCGGACCAGCGGGGATGCGCGCGCCCTCCAGCCCTTCGATGGCTTCGGCCACAGTACGCTCGCCTACCCAACGCTGCATACGCTCGCTCAAAATATGTCCGTGGTCGCCGCGGCTGACATCGTCTTTGAAGCGCGGGTCGGTGGTCCACTGCTCTTCCTCGCCCATCAGCCGCGCCCAGCGGCGGAACAGCGGGTCGGAAATCACATTGACCAGAATGGTGCCATCCTTGGCGTTATAGACGTCGGCGGGTCCCGCAGTTTGGGCCATATTGCCCGTTGGAATGCGGTTTGGCTTGGTCAACGCCTGTTCGATTAGCATTGCGTTGGAGAAGGTCATGCCGGTCCGCAACAGCGTGCCTTCGACGACCTGCCCCTCACCGGTCTTGTCCCGGTGCATCAGCGCCAGCAGAATCCCATAGGCTGAAACCAGTGCGGTGCCGAAATCGCAATAGGGTGACGCCGCGCGGACGGGTTTGTCTTCCCAGCCGGTCATATACATCGAGCCCGACATCGCTTGCGCGATGCCATCGAAGCCGACCCGCTGCGCATAAGGGCCTTCATGCCCGAAGGTCGACATGGTGGCCAGAATGATGTCCGGCTTGATGGATTTCAGCGTCTCATAGTCCAGGCCCAGCTTCGGCAGGATCTCCCACGGCAAATTGGCGACAACCACATCGGCGGTCTTGACCAGCTTTTCCAGAACAGCGCGGCCCTCCGGTGTGCCGGAATTCAGCGTAAGCGACTTCTTGTTGCGATTGATCTGGAAGAACAACGGCCCCTCGCCGCTTTCGGCGACCGGCAACAGGAAGCGGTCTTCACTGCCGCCGACCTTGTCCATGCGGATGACTTCGGCACCAAAGTCCGCCAGCAATTGCCCGCAATAGGGCCCAGCGATGAACCGCCCGAAATCAAGAACCCGGATACCGTCTAGAACACCCTGCACGCTGTCTTCCCCCTGTAGATTGGTTTGCCATTATGCAGGTATTGGCGAGCCGGGGAAGCGGTCGCAAAGCCTGGCCTAACGCCGCGCCCAATCCGTCAGGGCTTCATATTCCATGATCTCCTCTCCCGGTTCGCCGTCAAGCGTTGACCCGATCAGCGCTTTGGCGACCGTGGCGGGGTAAATGCTGTGATACTTGCGCGCCGCGCCGCGCATGAACCCATCCAGAACCGGTGAGACCACCTTGGCAAGACTCTCGCCAATACGCCGGCCGTTATCCCGCGGCCCGCGTAACAGGCCGGGGCGGGCAATGGTGGTGCGTTCAAATTCGAGTTCCGAGACGGCCTCTTCCGTCTCGCCCTTGATCCGCAAATAGAAATTGCCGGAGCCCGCATTGGCGCCCACCGACGAGACCAGGGCCACCCGCGTCGCCCCGGCTGCCCGCGCCGCGCGGGCCACTGCGACCACATAGTCATGATCGACACGCCGGAACGCCTCCGGGCTGCCGGCGATCTTTTGGGTGGTGCCGAGACAGATATAGACATGATCGGCCTGCGGCAGTTCCCCGTCCTCGCACAGCGCGTCGAAATCCACCTGATGGACAATAACGCCGGTCCCCGGCGGATTGGTCGCACGGCGGCTCAAGACGATGATCTGGCCATAGCGCGGTGACCCGGCAAGGCGGGCGACAACCTCACGCCCGACAATACCGGTGCCCCCGGCGACGAGTGCTGTGTATGGACCGTCTGTCATCCGGGCACGCTACGCCGAGAATGCGTTCGCCACCAGCCCTGGAATTGAACAAGGCGGACCCGATGGATCCGCCCTGCACTATGCTACGCCCTGCCGATCAAGCCAGATAGGTCGCCCCCACCCGTTTCAGACACCGTCCGGCCTTGTCCTTGACGGACTTGGCCGCGGTTTTGCTTTTGGCGCCGGAGAGAGAAGACGCCAGGCTGTCGGTATAATATTTGAAGTCGACATAACCCAACGTCTTGGCCGCGCGTTCTGCATTATCAAACAACGCCTTGTTCAACTGCTCAGCACCTTCTTCGACCTTGGCACTGATTTCCTTGAACGCAGACCGCTCGGTCAATTCCGCCGTCGACGCGTCTTCTTCAATGTCGAGCACCTTGAAGTCACGGATCAATGGCTTGGCAAGACAGATGCGCGCATGCACGGCCGCTTTTGACTTCGGCAACCGATCAACCAGTTCCTGCCAGGCGGCATTGCCGGATTCGAGCGCCATAGACCCGTCGAATGCCATCACCCGCCCCGGATCTTCGTTGAAGACGTCCTGGGCGACATATTCCTCGTCATAGCCCTGGGGCGGCGCCACACGAAGCTGGATCGGCGCCGAGACAACGTCAAAGCCATCAATCTCCGTGGCGATCTGCACTGTATAGATGCCCGGTTCCGCCATATCCCAACCATTCAGGCCCGCCGAGACAAACAACGATCCATAGCGGGACTCGCCGGCATTCAGCACTACCTTGTCCGGCTCGCGGCAATAGGTCGCAAACGGGGTCCACTGACGCGCCGGTTTACCGTTCTTCTTCAGAATGACGGTTAGATGCTCATAGTCATCCAGCAGATCAGACGCGACGATCTTCGGCTCACCGGAGATATTGGTCAGACGAAGCTCAAGCACCACAGGCTCGAGGAAGTCAAAGATCGGCTGATCGCGGTTTACACTCACATCAAGCTGATATGCCGGTTCGGGCGAGATTTCGGCCTGCTGGAATCCATGGTCGTCAAACCAGTCAGCATTACCCATCTGCACAAACCGCTCCGGCGCGTGACGCATGAAGGTCAGTTCGTTGTCACTGAACCGATATTCAAAGTCAGAGAAGAACGACGTCTGCCCGCCCGACACAAAGTACGGATAGTTCATGAAGCTGCGCGCTTCAGGCTCGTTGGCCAGCGGGATCCACGGGGACCCCAATGCCTTTTGCCAGGAATGCGCCAGGTTAAACCCATGACCCATTTCATGCACCGCCGTCCAAAACCGCATCCTGCGGACCCAGGCAGCGCTATTGGGATCGCCGGTTGGCGCGTTGGAGATAAAGCTGTGCGAGAAAATCGCGGTGCCCTGCCGGTGATTGGGACCGATATCATCGAACATGATCCCACCAAGATTACTGCCTGCATCATGCAGACGCGCGAACAACACCCACATGGCCCATTGCGGCCGGTTGGCAAAGCGCGACCAGTAGGTCTGCATGGCATCGTGCATTTCCGCATCGCTCCATGTGCCGGTCGACCCGATGGGAATGACGTTGTCGCCGCTTCGTTTGACGTCAAAGCCACTGCGCCGGAACACGGTCTCTATCGACAGCGGCCCACAGCCCATGCTGGCCGGGCGGTTAGGGTGATCGCATGTGTTGATCTGCGTCACCGCCGTGGCGTTCGAGACCCGATCGAACTCAAACTCAACCGGATGAAAGTAGCGTGACTTGAAGCGGAAAATCCGCCGCCGGGACGCCCCGCCGCCGGTGAAGTCGACCGTGGCGCGTTTCTGGGAACTGATCCAAGAGCGGGTGGTGGTCACGACAACATTGGTAAACGGAAAACTGGACGTGTTCCCATCCTTGTACCAGATCGTCCCGGTCCACCGATTCCGCCCGGCAGGCGACAGATTGGCGATCCAGTGCACCCGGGTTGCAAAGCCGGAATACACCGTCCCGCTGACCTGCATCTGAGGGTGGCTGCCGTCCACATCCAAACGAAGCTGTTCGCGCTGAAACCACCAAGGATAAATCGGCGAGAGCGACGCTTCCGCACCGTCGTCGGCTTCAGCTTCCAGACCAACTGGTGAAGGGTCCGGCTGTGGCCTGGGGATGGGAATCGGGTCGCGTTCAATGGGGAGCGGTAACGGGCGCGGAATCGGCGTGGGCCGAAGGTAGGGCTGGTTCCATTCATAAAGTCCGCTGACCGTGACGAAGATCGGCCATAACGGTAATGGCTGCCTCGGTTGGAGAGGAACGGGTTGAATCCCCAAATCGGCCTCGGCGAATTCGGCCTCTTCACCCAAGGCCTCGACCGGTTCTTCAAAGATGTCACCTGATACGTCAAAACTGTCATCGGTCATGTCACTCTCTCCTGTGCAGACTGTGGTTAAGGGAACACTTGTCTGTCCAAACCGGCGGGCCGGAGCACACGCAGGGGTCGTATCGGGCCAGATGCTGTACAGCAGTGCTGGTCCGGCTTGGTCCTCGCGTGAGCCCGGTATGGCTGGTTCAAAGATAGAGGAACGGCTGGTCCGAAACCTTTATGGTAAGTCCCCGTTCATCATCCAACGCAACACCGATGAAAGTTTCCTCGGATACGTCTACGTCTTGCTGGATTTTCAGGCCGCGGCCCGGCAACTCAACGCGAAAGCGGTGTGTGCCGGGGGAAACGGTCAGTTTTATGTTGGCAGCAAGACCGATTTGATAGCGTGTACTGACAGAGTCCTGATTGAATACCTCCTCTTCGTTCAAGAACACCTGAACGCGGTCATCATGGAATCCCTCATGCAGATCGACACCCAGTTCTGCCACTGGCGCGCCCCCATTACGCTGTTGCTGCTCTGATGTGTACGAGTCTATTCCCGAAGGACCCAAACGACCCGAACAACTATGAGTGTACATCAAAGTGAAGATTCAGCCCATTGCTGAATAAAGGCCTTTTTGTGACATGGCAGATATTGTGGCTGGTTTCGGGTGACCTACCCTCTGTCGACCGGGTTAAGCTGTTGAGATGACACCTGCATCAATTAAGGCAGCCCTGGATGACCTTGCCAGCCGCGACTCGGACGTTGCGGCCGCACTTGAACAGGTCGGCTATCCGGCGCCGCGCAACCGCAAACCCGGATTTGCGACGCTGATGGGCATCATCGCCGGTCAGCAGGTTTCCACCCATGCCGCAACCGCCATCAGGGGGCGACTGGAACTGGCGGTGCAGCCGATGAGCCCCGACGCATTTCTGGCTGTCGATGACGACGCGCTGCGCGCGGTCGGCCTTTCACGCCGCAAGATCGAATATGGCCGCGGACTTGCTGAAGCCATGATGGACGGTCACCTGGACGCAAAACGCCTTCGCAAGCTGAATGATGCAGACATTTTGACCGAAATCACCGCCATTCGCGGTTTGGGCCGTTGGTCCGCCGAGATCTACATGATGTTCGCTCTGGGCCGTGCTGACATCTGGCCCGCAGAAGATCTGGCCATCCAGGAAGCGTTAAAACGCTTGAAAAACCTTGATGAACGCCCGGCCCGCGCCGCATCGGAAGACCTGATCGAGCACTGGCGCCCATATCGCGGCGTGGGCGCCCTGTTCCTGTGGCACTACTATGCCGGTGCGCCGTGATCCAGACCTGGGTACTACTGACCTTCGCTGCGGCGTTCTTCCAGAACCTGCGCACCGCGCTGCAGAAGCGCGTCGCGGACGATATTGACGTGGTCGGCGCGACCTATGCCCGCTACCTGTTCGGATTTCCGCTTTCGATCCTTTACGCGGTAGTCATGTGGTCTTTATGGGATCAGCCCACCGCCACCCCCACATGGACCTTTCTACTGGGCTGCCTAATCGGCGGGGCGGCACAAATCCTCGCCACCGTACTCCTGGTCGCCAGTTTTCAACTAAGGAACTTCGCCGTCGCGACAACCTACTCGAAGACAGAGGTCATTCAAACCGCGCTATTCAGCCTGATCATTCTGGGCGAAGGCGTCAGCGCTTTGGCGCTGATCGGCATCGTCATCAGCCTTATGGGTGTGATCGCCATGTCGATGCATGGGCAAGCGGTCTCGATGCGCCTTTTATTGACCGGGTGGACCCAGCGGGCAGCGATCTATGGCATCGTGGCCGGCGGACTATTTGGAATCTCCGGCGTGTCGTTTCGCGGCGCTTCATTCGCGCTGGAAGGCGATGCCAACCCGGCGGTCCGCGCAGCGATGGTCCTGGCAGTCACGAACACGGCACAAACCCTGATGATGACCGCCTGGTACGCCGCCCGCGACAGGGGTGGTCCGATGCGGGTGATTCGCTCCTGGCGCAGCACAGCGCCTGTCGGGATTACCGGCATGATGGGCTCTGTATTCTGGTTCACGGCCTTCGCCTATATGACCGTGCCTTATGTGCGCGCCGTCGGCCAGGTCGAGCTGATCCTGTCACTGCTGACATCTCGGCTATTCTTCAAGGAACGCATCAGCGGGGTCGAAATTCTTGGCATGACGCTCACCGTCATCGGGATTGTTGCTGTCTTGCTGGCACCATAGTGCGGATATCCGGGCCGGAAGATAAGGTACTGCCTAAAACTGCGCTCGCCCCTTCAGCGCAGATTGCTTATGGACCAGACCCGCGTTTTGATCAAAATTGTCCATTCGGGTCGAGTGATCGGCGCGAAGCGGCGATTGTATCGAGACCCGGCCGATGGCTTCTCGATACACCACTTTCGCTGCGCTCAAGCGGCACTCGAAGCGAACGGTGTAGTTTCTGACTAGGCTGCTTCTGCCAGGCTCCAGGTTTTCTTCGTAACACCCCGAAGGATCACATAGAGCAACAGCCCGAGCGGCCCGGCCATCAAGGTGAGGATCAGGATGGGGATCATGATCCAGTGGCTGATGCCGTGACGTTTGGCGTCACGCGCCTCCCACGCACCGACGAACATGTCAAAAACCAGGTAGTGTATCCAACCGGCCAGCATGCCGACGGGTGTCGCAAAACCTGCCATGACCCCTTCAAGCGATCCGAAATCACCGGCTGGGCTATCGCCCGATATTGCGATCACCAGGAACGCGACATAGGCGGCGCCATAGATCAGCGGGATCAGTGCTGAATGCACCAGTGCCTCGGTAATCTTTGCATTGGGCAGAATAATCAACAGGGCCCAGAACGGCAGCACCCCAAAGTTGAATATCGAAAACAGTGTTTCGTAAGACATTGGCTCCCCTCTCTTCTTTGGTGGCGACCGTAACACGGAACGAGAATCCGTGTTGACTTATACATTCTAACATTCGTATATACGAATTTATGAATGAAAGAGCCAATCTTAGTCTGGAAGAGATGACCGCCAATGCGGCCCGGGCGACGGAGTTTCTGCGGTCGCTGAGCAACCCGCACCGGCTGCTGATCTTGTGCCAGCTATCGCAAGGCGAAAAATCCGTCGGCGAGCTCTGCGAGATTTTGGACCTGCGCCAACCGACCCTGTCGCAGCATCTGGCGCGGCTGCGGGCCGAGGGGCTGGTCTCGACACGCCGGGACGGCACCGCGATCTTCTATTCGCTTGGGCGCGAGGACATCATCCCGGTGATCGAGGTGCTCTATTCGGTGTTCTGCAAATGAATGGGCTTGCGACAAGGCTGTTGCCGGTTCTGGGTTGGGGGCGCAGCTATTCGGCGGATGACCTTCCCGGCGACCTGATGGCAGGATTGATCACGGCGATCATGCTGGTGCCCCAAAGCATGGCCTATGCCATGCTGGCGGGCCTGCCGCCACATATCGGGCTCTATGCCGGCATCGCGCCGCTCATTCTCTACGGCATTTTCGGTTCCAGCAGGGCGCTTGCCGTCGGGCCGGTTGCCATTGTCTCGCTCATGACGGCCAGCACGCTGGCCACCATCGCCCCCGCCGGCAGCCCTGAATACATTGCCGCCGCCCTCGTTCTCGCCCTGCTTAACGGTCTTGTTTTGGTAACGCTGGGCATTATGCGCGCCGGCTTTCTAACCAATTTTCTAAGCCACCCGGTGATTTCCGGTTTCACCAGCGCAGCCGCCATCGTGATCGGCCTGAGCCAGATCAAGCATCTGTTTGGTGTCGATATTCCACGCGGCTCTGTTGTCGAAACGCTGACCAACCTTGCCCAGAACATCGGCGCGACCAATGCCTGGGCGTTTGGGATCGGCGTTGGCAGCATCGTCGTCATTGTCTTTATGCGCGATCACCTCGGCAAGCTCTTGTCGAGAACCGGCTTGCAAGCCTTCGCCATCCAGCTGATCACCCGCTCGGGTCCCCTGGTTGTTGTGGCTGCCGGGGCACTTATCGCGGCAGACCTGGCGCTCGACAAAAATGCTGGCCTGGCCATCGTGGGGTCAATCCCCGCTGGCCTGCCCGAGCTTTCGACGCCCTCGCTTGACTGGGACCTCTGGATTACCCTTTTACCGTCGGCCGCGCTGATCGCCTTTGTCGGCTATCTGGAAAGTGTCTCTGTCGCCAAGGCGCTGGCCAGCAAGAAGCGCCAGAAAATCGACGCGGACCAGGAGTTGGTCGGACTGGGAGCGGCCAATATTGGCGCGGCCTTTACAGGTGGTTATCCCGTCACCGGCGGGTTCAGCCGCAGCATGGTGAATTTTTCGGCCGGGGCCAATACACCGCTGGCATCGATCCTGACAGCCGCCCTCGTTGCGGCCTCTGTCGTGATCTTCGCGCCGATGTTCCACTTCCTGCCCCGCGCCGTGCTGGCGGCCATCATCCTGGTCGCGGTCGCCACGTTGGTCGACCTGAAAAGCCCCCTGCGTGCCTGGAAGTACAATAAGGCCGACGGCCTCGCCCAATGGGTTACGATTTTCGTGGTGCTGCTGGGCGGCGTCGAGGCCGGCATCCTGACCGGAATCGGGCTTTCCCTGGCGCTATATTTGTGGCGCACCAGCCGCCCTCATTTCGCGATCGTCGGGCAGGTGGGAGACTCCGAACAATACCGGAATGTGCACCGGGTCAAGGTACGCACCGATCCGGAAATCCTGCTGTTCCGGATCGACGAAAACCTTTATTTCGCCAATGCAGGTTATCTGGAAGACCACCTGATCCGGGAAGTTGCCGAGAACCCGGAGGTCAAAGCCGTGGTACTGATCTGCAGCGCTGTTAACCTAATTGATGCCAGTGCACTGGAAACGCTCGCCGACCTTCGTGACAACCTCAAACACGCCGGTGTCACCTTGCATCTGGCCGAAGTCAAAGGACCGGTGATGGACCGGCTTGCCCGCAGCAGTTTTGTGGAAGAGCTGGCACCCGGCGAAGTCTTTCTATCCACCCATGATGCTGTGAAGAAACTACGGACGGAACTCAAGGCAGATGCCTGGTATCCGGATATCTGAGACAGGAGAGCGCCAATGGAAATCGTCAATTTCACGCCCATCCCCGCGTTGATCGGCGGCCTGATTATCGGTCTGGCCGCCACCCTGCTGATGTGGCTGAACGGCCGCATTGCCGGCATCAGCGGCATTCTAGGCGGGCTGCTCCCGCCGGGCAGCGATGCGCCATGGCGGCTGGCTTTTGTCGCCGGCCTGGTCTGCGGCGGCCTCGCCTATGTTCTCGTAACCGGTGGGTTACCAGCCATTGTCTCCACCGCTTCCACACCCATGCTGATTTTCGGCGGCTTGCTGGTCGGCTATGGCACGCGGATGGGCAGCGGCTGTACCAGCGGCCACGGGGTCTGCGGCATCGGACGGTTGTCGCCGCGTGGCATGGTTTCTACGGTGATTTATATCGGCGTTGCCGCGATCACCGTCTTTATTACGCAACATGTGCTGGGAGCCTGAGCCATGAAAACCACCATTGCAGCCTGGATTTGCGGCCTCGTTTTCGGCATAGGCCTCACCATTTCCGGCATGACCAACCCGGAAAAAATCATTCGCTTCGTTGATTTCACCGGCCAGTGGGACCCGAGCCTGGCCTTCGTCATGGTCGGGGCGCTGATCATGTTCGGCATCGGATTTCCGCTGACTCAGCGCTCAGCAAAGCCTCTGTTAGCCCAGGCCTTTCAGGTGCCGACCCGGCGTGACATTGACCCCAAACTGATCGGCGGGGCTGCACTATTCGGGGTTGGCTGGGGTCTTTCCGGAATCTGCCCGGGCCCGAGCATTACCGCCCTCGCCTTCGGTCTGACCAACTTCTACATCTTCTTCGCCGCCATGGCGTTGGGCAGTCTGATCTTTGGCATGACATCGGCCAAAGGTGGGACGGCGACGCCTGCTGCGGCTTAGTCATAAAGATCCGGTCATTGCGAGGAGCCTTTCTGGCGACGAAGCAATCCATAACCCCTCGTGAAGATTCTGGATTGCTTCGCCCAAAAGGGCTCGCAATGACAGCTAGGTCAGGTGGAAAAACCGATTCCTTTAGTCTCGGGCGTGAGTCTGCATCCGAAAATAGAAATGCCCCTTGACGCCATAAGCGTCACGGAAGCCGTCCCGTTTAAGGCCAACTTTCTGCAGGACATTCTGCGACGCAGCGTTTTCGGGCCTCGTGATCGCAACAATCTCTTCCAGGCCCAACGTGTCAAAACCGTATTCGACAAGGCAGCGCGCTGCTTCGGTGGCGATCCCACGGCCCCACGCGGATTTCTTGAGGCCGTACCCAACTTCGATGTCGTCGCTCTCATCGAGTGGCATCAACACCACCCAGCCCAGGAACTCGCCCGTGGCCCCGTCTTCGATAGTCCACGCACCATAGGCCTGATCCGCCTGATTGATACTGACATCGGCAATCTCGTTTGCCCCCTCCTCGGTCAGATTGCCATCACTGATGAAGCGCATCACATCGATGTCCATCGACATGGCGACAAAGTCAGCCCGGTCGTTCTCCCGGGGCGCCCGGATACGCAGCCGTTCGGTCTCGAAGGTTGGTTTCATGGCTAAGATTCCTAAACTAATAGACAGGTGACCTCCTCGAAAACGTACAAGGCCAATCCATGCCCGACTTAGTCGGGGTTCGCTTCAATTTCGAAACCAAACTGGGTCTGCAATTGAACGAAACGCTCATCATACGACCTTGCCACGACCGAGCTGCATAGATGAGCAAGATACGGAGGATCACCAAATTCCATGAAAAGCATATGTGAACCGGTGACGGGCCAAATGCTGCAGTTTGCCGTTAAAAACTCATCAGTCACGTAAAGCAACCGGTCTTTCACCTCTCCTTTAATGGTTTGCGACCGTTCGACGTCGTAGCAAACGATTTCTCGATTAGGGTCAGGGTTATCACCAAACTGCCGCTCCAATTCAGCAAGACCAACTGAGTTTGCTGAGCACAATCGAGACGACATCACTCTGCCAACAAAAACATGGTCTGCCTCAATAAAAGTCGTGTTGTAAGGGGCGCAACTACACGCGAAGCTGGGCGTGGGAAACACCGCGAACAAGGTTGGAAGTAGAGTAAGCGCGGCTAGAGAATATCTCAGTCTCATGATCCTAAATCCCTCCTAGCTTAACCTCTCCCAAGCCCCGGTACTGCTCAAGAGCACCTCAACCCTTTCCCGATCAGATGGGGCCATGGCGGCCAACTTATCGCGCATGATCTTCAGGCACTTGGCGTGGTAGCCTTGTGGCGTCTGCTCATGGATCATGCCGTCCAGCACCTCCACGCGCATCCGGTCTTCGCCCGCGTCGATGGCTTTGGCGGTCGCGTCCAGATAGGGCAGATAGACCTGCCCCGCGAGCCAGAGCAGATCTTTGACGCCCTGCCCCAACGGTGCATCCGGGGAGAGCCATTCGCCGTCGACGCCCGAAGCATCGTCAATAATGGTGAGCCACGGCACCAGCCGCTTGGAGTGCTGCCGCATGATCCCGAACGACGCCAGGTTCCAGAAGCACTGATAAAGCTGGCCGTAAAAGCCAAAGTCGCCCAGCGACGGACGTGACCCGAACAGGAAGTGCTGGTCGGTCAGCACCTTGTCCCAGGCGCGGACGATCCGGCGAAACATCTCCTCGATCAACGGGAGGTTCTGCGGTTCGATACCCGCCCTTGGCCACAGCGGCACCTGCCAGTCTCGGAACCCGTGCGCGGTTTCACGCAGGGCCTCGTCACCTGCAGGACCGACACCCGGATAGAGCATCAAGTGAGACGTGTAGTCCGTATCACCGCCCTGATCCGCCTCCACCCAGCGGTAGTAGAACATCATCTTGGTGCCCCACTCATCGCCGAAATCCTCCAACAGATGGCTGAGAAAAGCGTGCGCCGGGTCGTCGGGTATAATGGACCGGTCCGCATGGCGATCCTCGAGCGCATAGGCCAACGGGCTGGAATCCACATGCCAGGTGTCGTAATCGTCTTCGGGGAAATTGATCTTGGGAATAATCGGCGGACGAACATGCTTGGTCCGCTCTTGCCATTCGCCGGTGTTGAGAATCCAGTCATGCGGCAAGCGCCGATAGCGCATGATCGCCCGCATCTTCACCGAGAATGGTGAGGACAGCGACCCGATAACTTTGTAACGCCCATCAGTGCTCACTATTGGCACCCTTCAATCCGTCACCCCGGCGGAGGCCGGGGTCCAGTCCAACATCGATACCGCCGAGGCTGTGGCCTGGATTCCGGCCTTCGCCGGAATGACGATGAGTGGAACGGTCCCGAAGTGCAACACTAGTTTAGCGCCTCCGGCTTTGGCCCGCCGGTCGCCCAGTCCAATAACTCGACGGTGTGGACCACCGGCACATCCGTGCCTGTACGCAACTGGGTAATGCAGCCGATATTGCCGGTCGCGATGACTTGCGGCGCCGTGCGGTCAATATTGGCGATTTTCCGGTCGAGCAACGCACCAGCAATTTCAGATTGGAGCATGTTGTAGGTCCCAGCCGACCCACAGCACATATGCGGCTCCTTGGGTTCGGATACGTCGAACCCGGCCTGCCGCAGCAACGCCATGGGAGTCCCTTCAATCCCTTGCCCGTTCCGCAGCGAACAGGCGGAATGGTAGGTTACTTTGAGATCTGGCGAATGCGCCTCCTCCAAGGCCCCAACCACCTCTGAAATGTCCTTGGAAAGTTCTGAAATCTGCGCCGCACGGTCCGCATAGGCCGGGTCTTCAGCAAACATGTAGCCATAGTCTTTCATGGTCGTGCCACAGCCGGATGCATTGATCACAATTGCATCGAGGCCCTTATCGATCTCAGCCCCCCAGGCGTCCATATTGGCACGCATCCGCTGTTTGGTGTCGTCTTCCTGGCCCATATGATGGGTGATCGAGCCACAGCAATAGGCGTCGTTCAACACCACCACCTCGCAGCCCACGCGGGTTAAAAGCCGAATGGTGGCTTCATTGATCTCGGCCCCGATCACCTGCTGTACGCAGCCGGGGAGCAAACCGACTCGCCGCTGTGTTTCTCCTTCCACTGGATAGGTCCGGTTTCTTGATTCGGGCTTGGTCAGCAGCCCGGCGGGCGCCAGTGCCACAATTTGTTTCAGACGCCCCGGCGTCAATCCTTTGAACGGTCGGGCCAGCTTCGCACCCAAAAGCGCCCACCGGAACAGGCCGGGGCGCGGCATCAGCCAGGCGAGCAATCGCCGGATCAACCGGTCGCCCAGCGGGCGTTGATAAGTGTCCTCCACATGCACGCGGGCATGGTCGATCAAATGCATGTAATTGACATTGGATGGGCAGATCGACTGGCACGCCAGGCAGGAAAGGCACTTGTCTATATGTGGCACGACGTCCTTGGTCGCGGGTTGGTCGTTCTCCAGCATCTCCTTGATCAGGTAAATGCGGCCGCGCGGGCTATCGAGTTCATCCCCCAACAACGTATAGGTCGGACAGGACGACAGGCAGAACCCGCAATGCACGCAGGCGCGCAAGACACGTTCCGCTTCCTGAATCGCCGGGTCGGCCAGTTGAACAATGCTGAAGTCTGTCTTCATCAGACGCCTTCCACCATCCGCCCGGGATTAAGGATGGCTTTCGGGTCGAAACTGTTCTTGACCCGTGCCGACAGCTTCGCCAGTGGCGCGGGTTCTGGCTCGAAGACTGAAACGGCCCGTCGTATTGCCTCGGGCGCCTTGATCAACGTGGCATGCCCGCCTTCCCTGAGAGCAGCGCGTATTTTGGCATCCATGCCCTCGGTCGTCGCATCAAACCCAAGCCACAATAGTCCTCCGGCCCAGTCCGCAAACCAGGCGCCGGGCGCCGCGGCCGTCAGTACAGCATCCATTGAAGTGGGCGGGCAGGAAACACGCCAGATAATCGGCAGGTCTGCAGGGAGGAGCCGAACATCCCGGACTTCCGACCAGAATTTTACCGAATTCATGCTGTGCAACTCTTCACTCTCGTTGCCGAGTTCGCCGCGCAAGCTGGAAAGCCGATGTTCGACGGAAACTTTCGGCCCCTCGAACCGCATCGCCGTCACCGACTCTCCGGGCGAGGCAACATAATCCACCTTGGAGGCCGACGCCGCACCAGCCGGAAGATAGGAGACTCCGGACACTTCATAAGGACTGCCCGCTGCATCGCGCATTGCTGCAACCGCTTCACTTTCAGTCAAACCATAGACCAAAAGCGTATAGGTCTTTTCCGGCGCTGGTAACGTCTTGATGTTGAGTTCGCCAAATGCGGCCAGGGTTCCATAAGATCCCGTCAGCAATTTAGGCAGATCATATCCGGTGACGTTCTTCACCACCCGGCTGCCCGAGACAAAAAGTTCGCCCCGGCCACTGATCGACCGCGCCCCCAGCAGGTGATCCCGCGCCCCACCCGCCTTCATACGGCGTGGGCCCGCACTGCCGACCGCCACTGCACCACCAATCGTGCCCGGCCGGCTTTCGCCATGCAGCAGCCAGCCCCAATCCGGTGGCTCAAAGGCCAGCATCTGATTGTTATCGGCCAGCAATTGCTCGACCTCGCCCAATGGCGTTCCCGGTCCTGCGACAACCAGCAGTTCGGAGGGCTGATAGTCGATAACGCCGCTCAAGCCTGACAGGTCGACAACATGAGTTGCGTCAACCGGACGGCCCAGGCCGCGCTTGCTGCCTGATCCGATGATCTCGAGCGGCGTTTCTTCAGCAACCGCCCAGGCGATCAACTCTGTGAGCTGTTGTTCGTCGGCGGGTTTGAAGGTTTCAGGCATCACAACACACTACACTGTCATTCCCGCGAAAGCGGGAATCCAGTTTAACTTTATCGCTGTTTCACCGAATGCCTGGATCCCCGCCTTCGCGGGGATGACACGCTGGTAATTTAAGCTACTCTGCCGCTTCCAGCTGGTCCGCCTTTACGTCCCGCTGCGGCCACAGGAAATCGATCCGCGTGCGGGAGATTTTCCACTGGCCGAAGACCTTGCGGTAGTCGTCGTCATAGATGCCAAAAAGAATGAGCGGGTTCTCTACGCCGACTTTGGTGCGCAGATCGAGCAAGTACCACCGGCCATGCGCATGGGTTTCGTCGATCAGCGTAATGTTCGGGTTGGTGATGGCATGCATCACCTCGTGCGGGATGCCTTCATGGGCGATCCACTTGGCATAGTTTTCGTGGATCTGCTCCTTGCCGACCCAATTGCCGCCATAATTTTCGCCGAATTCGCAGATCGCGTCGTCTGTGAACAGATTGGCCAGCTTGTCGACCTCCGCGCCATCATAATAGTGTGAATAGAGGCTGCGGACGCGCTTGATTTCTTCAATCTCGAGCAGTTCTTCAATGGTCATGGTGTCTCCCCTGCAGTTGGTGGCCCTACTGTGGCACCTGCGCTCAAATGATTGAAGCTCTCGTTTCAGCGAAAAGGCCGTTCGTGCTGAGGAGGCTGCGAAGCAGCCGTCTCGAAGTACGAGCGGCCGTCGCCCTTCGAGACGCTCGCGACGCTCGCTCCTCAGGACGAACGGCCTCTTTTTAAAACCGCTCCAGGTCCGGGAACGGCATTTTGCCCTTGTGGACATGCATGGCGCCCAATTCGGCGCAACGGTGCAGCCTAGGAAACACCTTCCCCGGATTGAGATGCTGACCCGGATCGAATGCGCATTTCAGCCGTAGTTGCTGATTGAGGTCATCCTCGGAGAACATCTCGTCCATCAGCGCGCGTTTTTCGGTGCCGACACCGTGTTCACCCGTCAGCACGCCACCCACCGCAACACAGAGCTTGAGGATTTCTTTACCCATCGCCTCGGCCTTGTCCATCTCGCCTTCGACATTGGCGTCATACATGATGAGCGGGTGGAGGTTACCATCCCCGGCATGGAACACATTGGCGACGGTCAGGCCAAATTGCCGGGCCATGGCGCTGATCTGCCCCAGCACATTGGCCAGTTCCTTGCGCGGGATTGTGCCGTCGAGCACGTAATAGTCCGGCTTCAGCCGGGCCAATGCCGGGAACGCCGCCTTGCGCCCCTGCCAGAAGCGCAGGCGTTCGTCTTCGGACTGTGACGCGCGGATGCCGATGGCGCCCGAGTCGCGGGCAATTTTGCTGACTTCCTCGATCAGGTGATCGACCTCAGCCGCCGGGCCATCCAGTTCGCAGATCAGGATCGCCTTGGCGTCGACAGGATAGCCGGGCTTGCAATAGGCCTCGACCGCCTGCGTGGTCATATCGTCCATCAGTTCCAGGCCGGCCGGAATAATCCCTGCTGCAATAATGCCAGCCACACAATCGCCGGCGGGTTCCAGATCATCGAAGCTGAGCAACAGCGCCCGCGCCGTTTCCGGGCTGCGCAAAATCCGCACGGTCACTTCGGTAATCACGCCCAACAGGCCCTCTGACCCGGTCAGAATACCAAGCAGATCATAGCCGCCCGCATCCAGATGTTTGCCGCCGATCCGCATCACCTCGCCATCCATGGTGACAATCTCGATACCCAGCAGATTGTTGGTGGTGAGCCCGTATTTCAGGCAGTGCACGCCGCCGGAATTCTGCGCCACATTACCGCCAATGCTGCAGGCAATCTGGCTGGACGGATCAGGTGCATAATAGAACCCCCGGTCTTCCACCGCCTTGGTGATCGCCAGATTGGTCACCCCCGGCTGCGCGACAACACACCGGTTGTCGTAATCGATTTCGGTGATCTGGTTGAATTTCGCCATGCCGAGCAGCACACCGCCCGGCACCGCCACTGCCCCGCCCGACAAGCCGGTGCCCGCCCCGCGGGGCACCACCGGCACTTCAGCCGCTGCGCAGAGTTTCAGGATCGCCGCGACCTGCTCAACTGAGTCCGGCAACACAACAATGCCCGGCATCTCACTCGTCATAGTCAGCGCATCGGATTCATAGACCTTGCGCCGCGCC
>JANQQJ010000016.1 GCA_028284945.1 Alphaproteobacteria bacterium
GGCGCGCACTTCTCCGACTTCGGCATGCTGATCCTGCGGACGGACCCCAATGTGCCCAAGCACAAGGGCCTGACCATGTTCAAGATCGACATGAACGACCCGGCGGTTGAGGTGAAGCCGATCAAGCAGGTTTCCGGCCGCTCTGACTTCAACGAAGTCTATTTTACCGATCTGCGCGTGCCGGATAGTTGGCGCATCGGCGACGTCGGGGACGGATGGCGCGTGTCGCTAACGACGTTGATGAATGAGCGCCTTGCGGTCGGCGGCGGATTCCCGACGAACTTTGAAGAAATGTTCGATATGACCCGCGATATCGATGGCGAGGATGGCCCGGCACTGGGTGACAAGGCGGTGCGTGAAAAGCTGGCCGACTGGTACATTCGGTCCGCCGGGCTACGCAATACGCAAAACCGGATGTTCTCTGCCTTGTCGCGGGGTGAAACGCCCGGACCTGAAGCGTCGATTTCGAAGCTCGTGCTGGGCGAAAACCGCCAGAACATGGCGTCCACCATGCTCGATATTCAGGACATGTACGGCATTCTGACCGACGAGGAACTGCAGGTCCGCGACGCGGAATTCCAGCAGATCTTCTTCCGCGCGGTCGCGCACCGGATCGAGGGGGGCACGGACGAGATCTTGCGCAACATTATCGCCGAACGCGTCCTCGGCCTGCCCGGTGATATCCGTGTCGATAAGGACGTGCCGTTCAACCAGATCCCGACCGGAACGGCCTAGCGTTTAACCAGATCTGACTAGGGCTTGACGCGCGGTTCGTTTGATAGCCGCGACATAGTCGTCCTGTGGCCAGCCGCAGTCGATGGTCAGCTGCTCCCAGTTGCGGACGGACAGGATTGTCCAGAGCAGGTCTGTCGCTTTATCGATTGAGTAGCCAGAGACCAACACACCGTCCCGCTCCAAAGCACTGATCGCCGCTTCGCAGCCATGGCGCATGGCCTGCATGCGGTCGTTCCAGGCCGCTGCCGCTTCTTCATCGGAGTCCTGCATCGCCATCAGCGCTTTGCCGATGCCATAGATTTCCGGGATGTAGTTGCCCCAAGCCTCGATATAGGCATCCAGACGCTCTTGCCCGGTTTCGGCAGCGCGGCTGGCGGCAAGGCGCGCATCCACATCCTTGATCTCATCGAGATAGCGGGTTGTGGCGGTCAGCAGTTCAGCCCGCGTCTCAAAGTGCAGATAGACCGCCTGCCGCGAAATCCCGGCGCGTTTGGCGATATCGCTCATGCGGACGCCTTTGCCCTGGGCCGCTTCCAGCAGTTCCCAGGCAGCGAGCAGAATTTTTTCTCGGGTGCTCAGATTCTCACTTGACATGATGTCAAGTTACCTTATCTTGACGTTGTGTCAATTGACACTGTGTCAAGCAAAGGAGATAGACAATGAAACTCATCGTATTCGGCGCAACAGGAACCATCGGGCAGCAGGTTGTTCAGCAGGCTTTGGCGGAAGGCCATGAGGTCACCGCTTTCGTACGCAACCCGTCCACATTCGAAATCGAAGGGGCCAACCTCAACGTGGTTCAGGGGAATGTGCTCGACGCGGCAGACGTGGCGGCCGCAGTCCCCGGCCATGACGGCACCGTCATCGCGCTGGGCGCGGGCCGCAATGGCGGTATCCGGGCCAACGGCACCCGCAATGTGGTGGACGCCATGACGCAATACGGCATCCGGCGCCTGGTCGCGCTGTCGACCCTGGGCGCAGGCGACAGCCACCACGTTCTGAACTTCTGGTGGAAGCGTATCATGTTCGGCCTGCTGCTGCGGCCGGCGCTGGCGGACCATGAAGAGCAGGAAGCGATCCTGCGTGCCTCAGATTTGGATTGGGTGATTGTCCGGCCTGGCGCCTTCACAGACGGCCCGGTGACGGATGCGTTTGATCGCGGCGTGCCGACACTTTCGAAGAAGCTGACCTTCAAGGCCTCACGGGCGGACATAGGCCGCTTCATGGTCCGTCAACTGACGAGTGACGCCTATCTGCGGCAAACTCCGCCGCTGTCCTATTGAAGCCGGTCGGTGTTCATGCCTCTCGATACATCGGACGCAGGCGCCCGACACTCGAGGCGAACGGCATTCTTGATCAGTCCCGAACCCGTTCGTGTCGAGTGTCGTCCCGAGCTTAGCGAGGGACGGTGTATCGAGACATGAACGGGTCGACCCGCACTAACAAGACGTTCTGCCTACCACTCGTTGATATGCATCACGGTTTCGACCGGTGGGCGGTAGGCGGGCTTGAAATTCGTGCCCTTGGTATAGGCAATCGGAATCAGCGCGATTTGCATGATTTCGTCATAGGGAATGCCGAGGATTTCAGCGATCTCTTTTTCGTAGAACAGGTGGAGCGTCGTCCAGGATGTGCCGAGGCCGCGGGCGCGGGCGGCCAGCATAAAGCTCCAGGCCGCGGGGATAATCGACCCGAATTGGGGTCCCTGCATGATCGCCGGGCTGATGCCCTCTGGCACCGGCCCATCCGTTCGGCCGGCAATGCAGGGGATCAGCATGGCGGGGACCTTACCCATGTTTTCGCCGAGATAGTCTGCCGATGAGGCCGACCGCGCCTGGCTGTCGGTCAAATTCGTGTCCTTGGAATCCTTATGCAGGTAGTGAATCGCCTGCGGCATGGTTTTGTAGACCTCAAAGGCCTGCCGGTAATACTCGCCAATGGCGGCCTTCTTTTCGGGGTCGGTCACGAACATGAACTGCCAGCCCTGGCTGTTTGACCCGCTGGGGGCTTGAACCGCCATTTCCATGCATTCCTTGATCACCTCCATCGGCACCTCGCGCTCCAAGTCGAGGCGTTTGCGCACGGCGCGTGTTGTGCTGAGAAGTTCATCGGCGCTGAGGCCAAGTTGCGGGTGGCTCATATCGGGCTCCTAACCATTCTGAATTATTGTTGGTTGATTTGTTGTTGGCGCGCATCGTGACATGCGTCTGGCGATCCGTCCACAACGCTTGGCACGCTTGACGCTTGGCGCTTTGTTGGGCAGTAAGGTCCACCGCCCGCGCCAACAACAAACCGGGGATATCAAAATGCTGAAACGGGCTTTCGTCTCTACAGCTCTTACGCTTTGCCTGTCGCTATCTGTTTACGCTGCGGACCTGCCGCGCGGCACGCCGGAAGATGTCGGCATGTCTTCGGACCGGCTGTCGCGCCTTGAGACAACGATGGAGAGCTATGTCGAGCAGGGCCGTGTGGCCGGTGTCGTCAGCCTGGTGGCAAGGCAGGGCAAGATCGTTCACTTCAAGGCCGCCGGTCAGGCCGATATCGAAACCGACCACCCGATGGCGCGCGATACCATCGTGCGCATTGCCTCCATGACCAAGCCTGTGACGTCGGTCGCGGTCATGATGCTGTTTGAAGAAGGGCATTTTCTGCTGTCAGATCCGGTCTCGAAGTTCATTCCGGAGTTCAAGGACCTGCCGGTCTATGTTTCGGGCGAAGGCGATCAGATGGTGACCCGCCCGGCGTCTCGAGAGATGACCATCCGCGACCTTCTGACCCACCAGTCGGGTTTGATCTATGGCGGGGTTATCAGCACAGGCGCGATTGCTGAACTCTATGACAGCAAGGGCATTACGCCGGGCGCCAGCCGCCCCGACGGCGCTGAGCCGTTGACCAGCCTGGCTGATTTCACCCAACGGCTCGCCGACGTGCCGTTGGCGCATGATCCCGGTGCGCAGTGGAGCTATGGGGTCTCGACCGATGTGCTGGGCCGCCTTATCGAGGTCGTCTCGGGCGTGCCGCTGGACCAGTTCTTCCAGGACCGGATTTTCGGCCCCCTGGGCATGCGCGATACCGCGTTTTGGGTCCGGCCTGAAAAACAGCCGCGGTTCGCTGCGGTCTATACTTTCGATGATGCAGGTCAGTTGACCACTTTAGTCGGACCTGACGAGGCACGATTTGCGACACCCCCACCCGCGCCGTCCGGCGGGGGCGGGCTGGTATCGACGGCCAACGACTATGCCAAATTCTGCCAGATGCTGTTGAACGGCGGGTCTCTCGGCGGTGTCCGATTGCTCGGGCCCCGGACTATCGAGTTGATGACCATGAACCACCTTAAAGGCGAGAAGACAGAGTTACCTGCCTTTGCCGGGGCTGGCTTTGGGCTGGGTTTTGCCGTTATCACCGATGTCGCGGCGACCCAGGTGATGGGATCCGAGGGTGAGTACTCCTGGGCCGGGTTTTTCAGCACCGATTTCTGGATAGACCCGAAGGAAGACCTGTTCGGGATCGTCCTCACGCAGACCGTACCCTACGGCAGCAATCCCATGCGCCAGGAAGCCAAACGTTTCGTATATCAGGCGATTATTGAGTAGGTTGGCCTGTTTCCTTAATGCCCGCGCTTCTTCTACATCCGTCGCCCAGCACGGCGTCATCCCGGCGGAGGCCGGGATCCAGTGGTCGTTAATGCAATGTCTCATTGCGACCAAGTTAGTTTGTGTGTAGATGCCGTTCTGGACCCCGGCCTTCGCCGGGGTGACAGTTCGGGTTGATGGGTTTCAACAGATTTTTCAGCACCCAACGGTGTGAATGTCAGAAATCGAAAAAGTGAGGACGTAAATGCTCAAAACAGCACTGACAGAACAATTCGGCGTTAAACACCCGGTGGTGCAGGGTGGCATGCAGTGGGTCGGCCGTGCCGAACTGGTTTCAGCCGTTGCCAATGCCGGGGCCTTGGGCTTCATCACGGCATTGACCCAGCCGACTCCGGAAGATCTGTCGAAGGAAATCGCGCGGTGCCGGGAAATGACCGATCAGCCGTTTGGCGTCAATCTGACCATATTGCCGACGATCAATCCTGTCCCCTATGACGAGTACATGGCGGCGATCGTCGATGGCGGCGTCAAGGTGGTTGAAACCGCTGGCCGGAACCCTGAACCCTATCTGCCGATGCTGAAGGAAAACGGCGTCAAGGTGATCCACAAATGCACGTCTGTGCGCCATGGGGTGAAGTCCGAAAAAGTCGGCTGTGACGCGGTTTCCATGGACGGGTTTGAATGTGCCGGACACCCTGGCGAAGATGATGTCCCGAACCTGGTCCTCCTACCGGCCGCGGCTGACAAGTTGTCTATCCCGATGGTTGCCTCTGGCGGTTTTGGCGATGGCCGTGGTCTGGTTGCGGCGCTGGCGCTGGGCGCATGCGGCATCAATATGGGTACCCGTTTCATGGCGACGAAAGAATCACCGGTGCATGAGAATGTGAAGCGCGCCATGGTCGAAGCCGATGAGCGGTCGACACAGCTCGTCTACCGCAAGTTCCGCAACACGGCGCGCATTTACAAGAACGGTGTTGCCGAAGAGATCCACGAGATCGAAACCACCAAAGCCGATGCCACATTTGATGACATTCGCGAGCTGGCCGCGGGCGTCCGTGGCCGCAAGGTCTATGAAACTGGTGACGTTGAAGCTGGTGTGTGGTCAGCCGGCATGGTGCAGGGGATCATCAACGATATCCCGACCTGCGAAGAACTGGTCAGCCGGATCGTCGAAGACGCCGAACGCATCATCGAGCAGCAGAGTAAGTTGGTGGCTTAGCTACACCCTCACCCAGAATATTGTCATTCCGGCCCTTCGACGCCGCTCAGGACAGGCTAAAGGCCGGAATCCAGCCCGACGGTTGTTCTGGACCCCGGCCTTCGCCGGGGTGGCAAGGTTGGCTATGCTTTACCTTCGAACAACCCCACCGGTACCTCAATCTCCATTTCCAACAACTGCTGCGCTTTCCCCTTGCCCAGCGGGTCAAGGCGCATGGTGGCAATGCCGCCGCCGCCCAAGGCCTCATGGCACAGGAAGTTGAGCGCGTGAATGCCGGGGACGTCAAAGCGCTCCACCCGAGGATTTGTTGCCCCCTCAAATTCGTGTGCGAACCAGGATTTGACCGCGTCTTCCGTTAGCGCGGCGCGGATCCAGGGCAGAAAATCCGGATCGCGGGCGATGATCCCGACATTGAACTTGTCGCCTTTGTCGCCGGAGCGGCCCCAGGCCAGATGGATCAGACGGGTGGTGGTCATGTCCGCTTCTGGTTCGCCGTCCGGGCCGCCGGGGCGGGGAATGCTCGCCAGATCGAAGCCGCCGGTGTTGGTGACGTTGGCCGGTTCCGGTCCATCACCCAGATTGATGGTGACAGGCACCTGGGACTTGTCGATGGCAAAGGAAAACAATCGGATCACCGGCGTTGTCTTGGGTCGCCCGGCAAACCAGCCGGTATTGCCGACCATCATCGACGTCATGGGCGCATTGAGTTCGCGGGCAAATACCTCCAGCGCGTCGCGGTCTTCGTGCTCGACACCGATCTTGCAGACCACTTCACGGCTGTCGCCGGTGCGGGCATGGGCGCCATAGGTGGCTTCGGCGCCCAGATTCTCAACATGGGTTGCACGGTAGGGGCCTTTGTTAAGGCCGCGCAGGATCTCTTCGGTGCGTTCGATAATGGCGTCTGCCTGGCGCGCGGCCTTGGCGGCGGCGTTCATGCCAACCACGGGAAGTACCCCGACGGACCGGTAACCGTCTTGGAATGTCGCACAGACCTTGTAAGTGCTGGTCGGTGGCCGGCCTTTCGCGCCTGAGACATGGACACGGTCCGGACCGTCCTGGGTTATTTTCACTTCGGTCCAGTCACAGGCGACATCGGGCAACAAATAGGCTTGCGGATCACCGATCTCGTAAAGCATCTGTTCCGAGACGGTGCCAACGGAGATCAGTCCCCCGGTGCCGTCGACTTTGGTGACCACAAAGCTGCCATCGGCCTGGCATTCGGCGATGGGGTAGCCGATATGCGCCCAATCCTTGACAAGGTCCCAGTCGGTGAACAACCCGCCGCAGCATTGTGCGCCGCATTCGATAATGTGGCCGACCAGGCTGCCAGCTGACATCATGTCGTAGTCGCTGTCCTGCCAGCCAAATTCGTGCATCAACGGGCCCAGGGCGAGGGCGGAATCCACCACCCGCCCGGTGATGACAACATCAGCGCCGCGCGCCAGGGCGTCGGCAATGGGCCGCCCGCCCAGATAAGCGTTGGCGCTGGTGATGCGCGAGGCGTCCGGCATCGGCTCGCCCGAATACATTTCCACCGTGCTGCCAGATGCCAGTTCGGGTATCAGGTCCATGATATCGTCGCCTTCGACGACGGCGATTTTGAGCGACACACCGGCGTCAGCAGCCAGTTCTTCCATCCGGGCGCGGCAGGCCTGCGGGTTCACCCCGCCTGCATTGGTGACCAGCTTGATGCCCTGACGGGCGATTTCGGCCACATTGTCCTTCCAGACCCATTCGGTGAAATCATGGGCGTAGCCGCCGTTCGGATTGGCTGCTTTCGCCTTGGTCAGGATCGACATGGTGACCTCTGCCAAATAGTCGAGCACCAGATAATCCAGCTCCCCGCCCGCGATCAGCTGCGGCGCCGCAACCGACGTATCCCCCAAAAACCCGCCGGCCGATCCAATGCGAATTATTTTGCTCATTCAACATTCCCCTTATCCCGTGCCGCGCAGTATACTGCCTCACCATGCAGAATGTGATTTTGAAAATGATTTTGGCTGGCGGCTTTGCCCTGGCCCTGCCGGGTACCATGGCGACGGCTGCGGACATGCCGGTCTATGACATGGATGCCTACTGCCAGGAGCTGGCGTCGCATGGTGGTGGCACGCCGGAGCTCATTGCCGACTGCATGGCGCTTGAGCAGACGGCGCAGCAGGATCTTGCGCTGCGCTGGCCGGCGTTGTCAGCAAGTACGCAGGATTCCTGCATTGAGATCGGCATGATGGGCGGGGCGTCATACGACCTGCTGAAGGCCTGCGTCGACGAACTGGGGCCTTAAGGTCAATCCATATATCCTTGGGATCGCATGCTGAAATGGCTGCCGCGGCCGATGATCACATGATCGTGGACGACGATTTCACACGCCTTGGCCGCGGCCACCACCAGTTTGGTCATCTCTATGTCTGGCTTGCTGGGCTCCGGATCGCCTGACGGGTGGTTGTGCACCAGGATCAGGGCCGTGGCGTCCAGCGCCAACGCGCGCTTGGCGACCTGACGCGGATAGACCGGCGTGTGATCGACGCTGCCTTCCTGCAGAATCTCGTCCGCGATGATGCGGTTGCGCTTATCGAGGAAAAGAACGCGCAATTGTTCGATGCTCTGATACGCCATTGATGCGCTGCAATAGTCAATCAGCGCAGACCATGAACTGATGATGGGTTTTTCCAGCGCCTTGGCCTTGGTCAGGCGGATGCCGGTCTCCCGGGCAATCTTGAAGACGGTAACGGTCGATTCGCCGACACCCTTGATTTCCAGCAACCGGTCTCGCGGGGCGCTGATCACATCGGCCAGGCTGCCGAAGCGATTGATCAGGCGCTTTGCCAGCGGCTTCATATCAGCGCGCGGATGGGCCTGAAACAACAGCAGCTCGAGAATCTCGTAGTCCGGCATTGAGTCCGACCCGCCATTCATAAAGCGGTCGCGAAGCCGTTGCCGGTGACCCAGATGGTGCGGCTTATCGTCCATCGCCGGCGATGCCGCTAAGTGGCGTAGGGTGGTTTTTCCAGCTCTGTCGGTGAGCGGGTGAATATCTCATAGCCGTCTTCAGTCACAGCCAGGGAGTGTTCAAACTGCGCTGATAAGGACCGGTCGCGTGTTACGGCGGTCCAGCCATCGGACAGAATTTTCACATCGTACCGCCCCAGATTGACCATGGGCTCGATGGTAAAGAACATGCCCGGGCGCAGTACCGTGCCCGAATGCGGTTCGCCATAGTGCAGCACATTGGGGGCATCGTGGAATACTTTGCCCAGCCCATGGCCGCAGAAATCACGCACGACAGAGCAACGTTCGTTCTCAACAAAGCTCTGAATGGCGTGGCCAATATCGCCCAGTGTTGCGCCCGGCTTGACCTGTTCAATGCCGCGCCACATCGCCTCATAAGTGATGTCGCACAACCGGCGCGCCTTCACCGATACTTTTCCGACGAAGAACATCCGGCTGTGGTCACCGTGCCAGCCGTCAACCGTCGGTGTGACGTCGATATTCATGATGTCGCCGTCTTTCAACACCCGGTCTCCGGGTATGCCATGACAAACGACATGGTTGATCGAGGTGCAGACGCTTTTCGGGAACCCGCGATAGCCAAGCGGTGCGGGGATGCCGCCTCGTTCGACGATGAAGTCGTGGCATAGCTTGTCAAGCTTGCCGGTCGTAACGCCGGGTTCAACGAAGGGCGTAATATAGTCCAGCGTTTCCGCCGCCAACCGGCCAGCCGCGCGCATACCTGCATAGCCTTCGGGGCCATGCAGCTTGATCGCGCCGGTCCGGGCTTCGCCCAGTTCGGCCAATTGATCGTTCATCGGGCGTTCCTTCATCATCCTGCCTAAATGGCTATGTCGACGGGCCGGTCAACGGTAATTTCTTCAATCGACAGTTTACAGGCGTAGCACAGAACTTCAACGCCCCGTGAAACAGCGTGTTTAAGGGCGGCGTCATAGGCCGGGTCGATGTCGCTCGCAATGGAAAAGCGGTCGCAGTCCATGCGCTGTACCAGGTAGAACATCACGGCCCGGTACCCGGCCTCAGCCATGTCACCCAGTTCTTCCAGGTGTTTGGCGCCGCGCGCGGTGACGGAGTCCGGGAACTCTGCGCCGTTGCCGCGATAGAGATGTACGTTCTTCACCTCGACATAACAGGCAGGCTTGTTCGCGTCTTCCAGCAGAATATCGATGCGGGAATTCTTGCCGTATTTAACCTCGCGGCGCATGTCGGCATAGCCGGCGAGTTCGGGGATGCGCTGGTCCGCGATGGCCTCTTCGGTGATGCGGTTGGGATGGCCTGTATGGATGCCGACCAGTCCGCCATCAGCTTCAATCAACTCCCAGCTATATTTCAATTTGCGGTTCGGATTGGCGGCCGGCGACAGCCAGACAGTAGAGCCGGGCTCTTTCAGTCCCAACATCGATCCGGGATTGGCGCAATGGGCGGTGACAACCTCGCCGTTTTCCAACTCGACATCCGCTAGAAACCGTTTGTACCGCTTCAGCAGCGTGCCTTTGATCAAGGGGGCGTGGAATTTCATGCGCGGAGGCTATGCGCTCACCGACGCGCGTACAAGCCGGAACCGGAATAAGACAGCGCTGCTGTCTAGAAATCGCCGCGAAGCGGTCCTAATTCCAACTCATGGGGGATGCAATTTGACGGAAACGTCATTTGTGGAGGTCCACCATGTTACTGCGTTACTTCGGGTCCGGCGTCGCCGCCACCATCCCCACCATTCTCGTTCTCTTCGTCCTGGCCAGCTGCGCCCAGCAGCAGGACATGGCTCTGCTGGAATCGCCGCCACATGAGGTGACGGTGGAACCGCCTGAGCTCGAGACAGTTACAGTCGAGAGTTACAAACGTGCGGACAAAGCAGATGTCGCGCTTTCCCATGCCAGTCCACCGCCGGCGTTAGCGGGCGCGCCGCATTTTGCTTACGCGCCTACCGTGCTCCACCGCGAGCGGGGGCCGGGTTGGCACCTTTCGCCCGCGGACACCGAAAACTACGCCGAGATCGATGACAATCCGATCAAACAGGCGGCGGTTGATCCCGTATCGACCTTCAGCGTCGATGTCGATACCGGCGCTTATTCCAATGCGCGGCGATTCCTGAACGGCGGCTCACTGCCGCCGTCCGATGCGATTCGCATCGAAGAGATGATCAACTATTTCGACTACGCCTATGCCCCGCCGCGGGACACCGAGGCACCTTTTGCCGTGCACACCGAGGTCGGTCAGACCCCCTGGAACAAGGACACCTATCTGCTGAAAGTTGGCCTGAAGGGGTATGAAGTGCCGCGGGACCAGCGGCCCCCGGCCAATCTGGTGTTCCTGCTCGATGTGTCCGGGTCAATGAACCAGCCCAACAAGCTGCCGCTGCTGGTGTTGTCCATGAAGATGCTCACCAAGCAGCTGCGCGATGACGACATGGTCACCATTGTTGTCTATGCTGGTGCGGCCGGCCTGGTTCTGGAACCGACGCCCGGCAGCGACAAGGCGACGATTGCCGCTGCGCTGGACCGGCTCAGCGCAGGTGGATCAACAGCGGGCGGCGAGGGTATCAAGCTCGCCTATGCCATGGCCGAACAGTCCAGGATTCCCGGCGGCATTAACCGCATCATTCTGGCCACAGATGGGGACTTCAATGTCGGGACCGTCCGGGTCAATTCGCTGAAAGACTTCGTCGCACAAAAGCGCGAAACAGGTGTCTCGCTTTCCATTCTGGGCTTCGGCACGGGCAATCTCAATGACCAGATGGTCGAGCAATTGGCCAATGTCGGCAATGGTGCCTACGCCTATATCGACACCATGAAGGAAGGCCGCAAGGTGCTGGTCGAACAGGTTGGGTCGACGCTGATGACCATTGCCAAGGACACCAAAATCCAGATTGAATTCAACCCGGCCGTCGTCGCCGAATACCGACTGATTGGTTACACCAACCGCCTTCTGGCGCGTGAGGCCTTTAACAATGACAAGGTCGATGCCGGTGATATCGGTGCCGGGCACACGGTAACTGCGCTCTACGAAATCGCGCTGGTTGGTTCGGGCGGGCTCCGGCTCGATCCACTGCGCTATGGTGACCGGACGGTGCAGCCGGATGGCCCCACCGATGAATTTGCCTTTGTCAAACTGCGCTACAAACTGCCTGATGCTGACACCAGCACGTTGATCGAAATTCCGCTGGAGACGCGCCTGATCGAAGCGGCCGACCCGCCCAGTGCGGATTTTCGCTTCGCGGTTGCTGTCGCCGCCTTTGGTGAGAAACTGCGTGGCGGGGCCTATCTGGGTAGCTTCAGTTACCGTGACATTGAAGATCTGGCGCTAAGTGCCCGAGGGCGCGACCGGTTCGGCTATCGCGCCGAGTTTCTTGAGCTGGTGCGGCTCGCCAACGCCATGCAGATATCTGAATTGGGATGCGATGAAGGCGGCCTGGGCACCCTGGCGCGTGAAGCATTCTGCGATCAAGCGATGAACTGATCGGCGCGCTGCCGTCATTGCGAGTCCGCTAGGACGAAGCAATCCATTGGGGCGCATAGGGCTCATCGCTGGATTGCCGCGTCACCCGCGAACGCGCTCCTCGCAATGACAGTCTAGAGAGAATTGGGTTCTGTACTTTTCGCCAGCACAACAAACCGTTCCGGCCCACCGGTGGTGAGGGCGTCGAACGGCCAACAGGTGATCAGCGCCAATCGGGGCCGGGTGCCAGAGAAGTCGAGCCCATGGGTTTCGTTGTGCACCACATGCTTTGTTTGAACGGTAAAGTGATGCGCGGACCCGTCTGCGGTCTCGACAATCAGGTTGTCCCCGGGTTCCAGCTCTTTCAGGAACGAGAAATGCGTGTCCCGGTGGCCACCCAATGTACTCAGGCCCGGCTGACCGGGAAGAGGCGTGCCCGTCATGTGGCCCGGACCCCAGGCCATCGCTTCGCCAGAAACGTCGGACAGAACGAGCAATGACCGGCCCAGCCGCGGTACGCTCAGGCGCGCGACCGGCCTGACATCAGCCCAGGGCCAGGGCTTGGCGTCTGCCCGGCCGGCCAGCACTGCCTGCCACGCGCCTTCCAGCATGACCTGCCCGAGGGCGGCCTTTGTCTTGATGTAAAGGCCGCTGCCGAGCTGCCAGCACCCCAATGCCAGCAACACGACAGCGGCGGCCCCAAGTCCCCACCGGTTACGTCCGGCGGATCGCATCAAGCAGCCCGCATTCGCAGCTGCCGGGAGAGAAATGCGATCCCGAGGACAAGGAGCAGTGACCCGATCAGCATCTGTAATGCTGCCGGCGTTGACCCTTGAGGCAGAACGGGTGCTGTCTGGCTCGGGGGTTGGGTAGAGATCATCGCCATCACGTCAGCGGACATATCCGGCATCGGGGTCATCCGGCCGGGTTCGCCGAAAACGCCCTCCCACTCCCAGCCTTCGGGCAGCATGAGGGGGACATCCTTGCGATAGAGCGCGTCACCCTGCGGCCGGGATGGGGTGACGTCGACAGCAACCAGGCTCGTATGGGCGCTGACCAGATGGTGTTCCAACGCCAGCTCAATAATATGCGCCTCGGCCTCGCCGCGATCGCCACTGCGATAGCGCTGCTCCATCAGGCCGGCGATTTTGCCACGGGCCCACAGTTTGGCGACACCCTTGCCGGGCTTTGCCTGGATCAGATTGATATCCGTCCGCCAGGCGCGCCCGGCCAGGGTTCCATCAATGGACAAGGTTCCCGTCGCGTCGGTCAGCTTGGAGGACAGGACAACGGGCTCTGCCGCATAGAGGTCTGGAATGGGGTCCGGCCAGGCATCGGTCTTGCCACCGGACGGCCAGCGCGCGGTAATGCCGGTCAGCATTGGGCTTTCCAGCTTTCGGAACAGGGCTGCCATGCGCTCCTTCACCTGTTTCGGACTACCGATATAGCTATAGGTGCCACGGCCGATGCGGGCTGCCCGGTTCATGAAATAGGAATTGGGCGCGGAGCCAATGCCGACGGTAAACATCCGCGTGTCGCCAAGTTTTGCCGCAATCGCCTGGAACAGCTCTTCTTCGTTGCCGACACCGCCATCGGTGATGAACACCACCTGACGTAGTAGGCCAGTTTCATCCCCATTGCCTGTGTCGAGCGCGCGCAGGATCGCCGGCAATAACTCGGTCCCACCACCGGCGCGCAGGCCGTTGATGAAACTGCGGGCTGCCGCGACATTCTGCGGCGTGGCAACGCGTGAATAGCTGAACGCCTCGGCATAACCGCTGGCAACCGCGATAACATTGAGCCGGTCATGGGGCTTGAGCGTATCAAGCGCACTCAACGCGGCCGCCTTGGCCTGAATGATGGAGGCCCCAGACATGGATCCTGAGACGTCAATGACGATCATCAGGTCGCGGGGGCCGGGTTCAACCGGACCGCCTTCAGGTGGCACCAGGGTCAGCAGCAGATAGGTTTGATCCCCAACGACCTCCTTGAACAGGTTGATGTGCGGCTCGGTACCCTGCTTCGCACGCCAGGTAATCTCGAAATCCCGGTTGGCCGGCACGACACCGTCCGCCAGTGCAATGAAAACCGAGCCATCGTCCCGGCGGTCCAGCGATGTCTGGTGAAAAGGCGTTTCGAGCTCCGCGAGAGGAAAGCCGGGATCAAGCTCGACCGACAGGGTCAGCGAATTGATGTGTCCGGTATCAGGGTGCGCGACAGGCGGGCTGATCTTGGCCCTGTCCGGCACCGGGTCGGCCAACACGTGATGTGTCTTGCCGTCCATCCGCACAGAGGCCATGCGTGCCGGTGGCATGTAGCGGGGGCCGACGACCATCGGAAAGCGCAGGTGAAAGGCGCCGTCATCAATGCGCACCGCCTCTTGATACTCGATCTGGACGACCACCACTTCACCAGGTCCGATATTGGCGACCTCATTTGTGAACAGGTTGGGGCGCTGCTGTTCGACCAGGCTGGCCTTCTTGCCGTCTGCCTTGGCTTGTTCATAAACCTGGCGTGCTTCCTCGCATTCCTTGACCTGGCCTTCGATAAATCGGTCACCGATCCGCATGCGCAGTGTGTCGACCGCCGACTCTTCGGGCAGAGGGAAGGCATAGACCGCTTCGACCCAGGCGTCGGCCGGGTTCTCGAACCGCTGTGTCACCACCGTGCGGGCTATTGTGCCCGTCACATTGATCTTAACGTCGGTCGTAACGCTGGGGGCCGACAGATACTGGCCCGGCGTCTCGGTGCGGATCAGCAGGTTCCCGGTGCCAACCTGGTCCAGGCTCATCATGTCGCCCGCGGATGCCTTAAAGGGCAGAATGAAAAGAGTGAAAATGATGATGGCTGTGCGCATGACCGGCTCCCTGATGACGATGGAGCGATAAAAGCGCCTGATCGCGGCGCGGTTGCGGCGGGGGCGTGCCCGGGCGGGACGATTTCAGGGCATTTCGTGGGCGCCGGTGGTGGCGCTGCCACAATTGCGGCTGCTATAAGACCGCCATGAGCGAAGAAAAAACTGTCACTGCCTGCCTGATCATCATCGGCAACGAAATTCTGTCCGGCCGCACGCAGGACGCCAATCTGGCCTATCTGGCCAAGTGGCTGAATGAAGAGGCGGGCGTCCAGCTAACCGAAAGCCGTGTCATCCTCGATATCGAGGAGACGATCGTTGATACGGTTAATGAGTGCCGCGCCAAGTTCGACTATGTCTTCACCACCGGCGGCATTGGCCCCACCCATGACGACATTACATCACCCAGCGTCTCGAAGGCGTTCGGGGTCGAATGGGAACTGCACCCACAAGCACATGAGCTGCTGAAGGAATATTACGGGCCCGAAGGCTTGACATCTGCCCGGGCACGCATGGCGTTTACACCAAAGGGTGCGGAGCTGATCGACAATCCGATCTCCAAGGCGCCGGGGTTCCAGATGGAGAATGTGTTTGTGATGGCGGGCATCCCGATCGTCATGCAGGCCATGTTGGAAAGCCTGAAACACCGGTTGACCGGCGGCAGCCCGGTACGGTCCCGGTCTGTGCGGGTGCATTTGCCGGAAAGTCAGATCGCGACGACATTGCGGGAGTTGCAGGAGGCGAATGCCAACTCAGACATCGGCTCCTATCCCTTTTATCATAAGGGCAAGGGGGGCACGAGCATCGTGGTCCGCTCCACCGATGAAGATCTGATCGATAAGATTGTTGATTCGGTCTACCGGCACGCGTTCGAATTGGGTGGCGACCCGGAATTCGAAGACGCAGGTTAGTCACAGGGAACGGCTGAATTTTTGAGATCGTTTCGCCTATAGTGGCGTCGCAAGCGGACGTGGTGAAATTGGTAAACACAAGGGACTTAAAATCCCTCGCCCGTTAGGGCTTGCGGGTTCAAGTCCCGCCGTCCGCACCATTCCAGCCGTCGGAAGACCACCTTTTGATGGCGCCTCCAACACCACAATTAGCGACATTTGCAAATATCGACCCCATAGGTTGATCGGTGCTATTTTTTGCACTCTTGCTGGTTTTGACAGGTGAATGACTGGCAAGGCGCCGCCTGAATTGGGTGATGGTGGCGAACGGACCCCTGGCACCGCGAAGCGGGGAGGCACTGCCTCATGGCTAAGAAACCGACCGATCAGGACGCCTATGATGCGGCATTGGCTGCCGTAGATGCGTTCCCCAGCTTCGAAAGCTTCGATATCGGGGAGGCATTTGCCGCCTATACAAGGGCGATGCAGCCGGCGACCTTCTTTCAGACAACCGGCAAGCTTTATTGGGACTTGATGGGCGTGGCCACGGGCACATCCGACATTGAGCCCGACCAGCGGGACTGGCGCTTCAAGGACGATGCCTGGGTGAAAAGCCCGGCCTATAAAAGTATGGCGCAAGCCTATCTGGCCATGTCCAACGCCATCGAATCGATGATCCCGGATGATCTACCGCAGGATCAAAAGGCGCGGGCGCAGTTTGCCGCTGAGGTCTTCGCCAGCACCATTGCGCCGACCAACACGCTGGCGGGCAACCCGGCGGCGATGAAGCGCACCATGGAGACAGGCGGCCAAAATCTGGTGGAAGGCACCCAGGCTTTCTGGCGCGACCTTTTCCAAAACGAGGGCCTGCCCGAACAGGTGGATGATTCAGAGTTCGAGGTCGGCAAAAACCTGGCGACAACGCCGGGTGCGATCGTACACCGGACGGAGATGTTCGAACTGATCCACTACAAGCCCGCCACGGAGAAGGTCCGTGAGATCCCGGTGGTGTTAATCCCGCCTCAGATCGGCCGGTACTATTTCACTGACCTGGCGCCGGGACGCAGCTTTGCTGAATATACGGTCAGCCAGGGCCTGCAGTTCTTTACGATCAGTTGGCGCAACCCGTCGCCGGATAACCGCGACTGGGGTCTGGAAGAATACATGGTCGCGGCGCTGGAAGCGCTGGAGGCTGTTCAGGAAATCACAGGCCAGCCCAAGGTCAATGTCGTGGGGTTCTGCGCGGGAGGCATGCTGACCTCCATGCTGATGGGGTACCTAAAAAAGAAGAATATCGACCTGATCAACAATGCGACGCTCTGCGTCACCATGCTCGACTTCAAGTCGGAAGCCGCGCTGGGCGCGTTCCGGTTGCCGGCGATGCTGTCTGTCGCAAAAGCGCAGTCGCAGATCACCGGCATCCACCGGGGCAAGGACCTGCACAAGGTGTTTACCTGGATGCGGCCAAACGATCTGGTCTGGAACTATTGGGTCAACAATTACCTGATGGGAGATTCGCCGCCGGCCTTCGACATTCTGGCCTGGAACAAGGACAGCACCAATCTGCCCGCCAAACTGCATACCGACTTTCTCGACCTGTTCGAAAGCAATGAACTGATCGAGCCGGATGCCTATGCGCTGAATGGAGAGCAAATCGATTTGTCGCAGATCGATTGCGAGAAATTTGTCGTCGGCGCCGTCACCGATCACCTGACGCCCTGGCGGGCCTGTTATGACACGGTTCACATCATGCCGGGCAAAAGCACATTCGCGCTAAGCAATGGCGGCCATATTGCGGCTCTGGTCAATCCGCCCGGCAATCCGAAAGCCTATCACTGGATCAGCGATTCAATTCGTGAGTCGGCTGATGAATGGCATGAAAATGCCGAAAAAACCTCCGGCAGCTGGTGGGAAAGCTGGACCAAGTGGAGCAACAAGCGAACCGGCAAGAAGATCGCCGCGCCTGAGGCTCTGGGCAGCGAAAAATACCAGCCGATCTGCGACGCGCCGGGCACCTATGTCCGCGAAGTCGTTGACGCCTGACACGCTTTAAATCACCGACGAAATCAACACGACGCCAACAAGGAATATCCCGAATGCACTACAAGGCCTATGATTCGGTACGGACGTTGACACGGCCGCTGTCGTTTTTTCTGGAACAATGGTCTGACGCCCTTCACCACGACCTGAATCCGTGGCGGGGCACCGCCATCAACAGCGCGGTGGCCTCGATGGTCGAGCTGCCGCACCGGATGTTGAAGGACTATCCGCGCCAGGCTTTTGGGGTGACGGCCGAAATCGACGGCGAAACCCATCTGTTACCGGAAGTGGTGGTCGACAGCCTGCCGTTTTGCGATCTGGTCGGCTTCCCGATGGAGGGCGCAGAATCAAAGCCCAAGGTGCTGATCGCGGCTGCATTGTCGGGCCACTATGCGACCTTGCTGCGCGATACGGTCCGCGGCTTTGCCCGTGATTTCGACCCCTACATCACCGACTGGAAGAATGCGCGCGATGTCCCGCTTTCTGAAGGCGACTTCGGCATTGAAGACTACGTCACCTATCTGATGAACTTCATGGAAACGCTGGGGCCGGGCACGCATATGGTCGCGACCTGTCAGGCAGCGCCCCCGGCCCTGATGGCGGCTGCTTTGCTGGCAGAGAGGCACCCGGAACTTGCACCAGCCAGCCTGACCCTGATGGCCGGGCCGATCGATACCCAGATCAACCGCAACACCATCAACAAGGTCACTGAAGTCATTTCGCTCGATACGATGCGCAAGCACAATATCAAGACCGTGCCCGGCCGCTATGCGGGCGCGGGGCGTCGTGTCTATCCGGGCTTTTTCCAACTGACCGGGTTTGTCACGCTCAGCCTGGTGCCACATATCAAGCGCCATGCTTCCCATGTGAAGAACATGTTCAAGGGCGAGGACGATGCCGCGGAAGTCTTCCGGGACTTTTATGACGAGTATTTTGCCGTGCTCGACATGACGGAAAATTTTTACATCGAATCCCTGGAACGAGTGTTTTTCGACCATCACCTGCCGCGCGGTGTGGTGACCTATGGCGATGACCGCGTCGACTTTGGGGCGTTGGAGAATATGCCGCTGCTGACCATTGAGGGGGCCAAGGACAATATGTGCTCCATCGGCCAGACAGAGGCAGCGCATGGGCTGTGTCCGAATATCCGCGACGATCTGCGCGGCCATCATGTGCAGGAAGGCGTCGGCCACTATGGCGTGTTCTCGGGATCCAAATTCCAGAATCAGATCTATCCGGTCGCGCGGGATTTCATTCATACCCACCACGCCTGATCCCTGAATTCCGGGCTCGGGCTGCGTCTTTACGCCAGATATTGGGGCGCTATGATCCGGTACCTGTTTCGCACGGGCCGGGGAGGGCACCATGACTGACGTATGCATTATCGGGATCGGGATTCACAAATTCGGGCGAACCCCGGAACGCTCCGGCATGCAACAGGGGGCTTTCGCGGTCCGCCAGGCGCTGGCGGATTGTGGCCTTGAATGGAAGGACATGCAGTTCGCCTTTGGCGGCTCTGCAGCCGCTGGATCGGCCGATGCATTGGTCAATGAGCTGGGATTGACCGGTATCCAGTTCGTCAATGTGTCGAATGGCTGCGCAACGGGCGGTTCGGCGCTTTTATCGGCCTATACAGCGATCAAATCAGGCGAGTTTGACCTGGGTGTGGCTGTCGGCTTTGACAAGCATCCGCGTGGCGCATTCAATTCCGATCCGCGCAGCCGGGGCTTGGAGACCTGGTATGGCGATACCGGCCTTATGCTCACGACCCAGTTCTTCGGCATGAAAATCCAGAAATATCTCGACGATTATGGTCTGTCCCGTGACACGCTGGGTCTTGTCGCGCAGAAGGCATTTCGCAACGGGTCAAAGAATCCGAATGCCTGGCGGCGCGATGAAGTCGATATGGATACGATCATGAATTCGGACATGCTGGCGCACCCGCTGACCAAATTCATGTTCTGCTCGCCGTCGGAAGGCGGTGCGGCGCTGATCCTGGCCAGTGAAAAGACCGCCCGGCGCTATACCAACCGCCCCATCTTTCTGCGCGCCGCTGCCCTGAAGACCCGGCATTACGGGTCTTTCGAGGTCTACAGCCCCTATCTGGCGTTGCAGCGGGCCCCTAGTCCGACCGTCTTTGCCTCGCAGGCGGCCTTCGAAATGGCGGGTGTTGGCCCGGAGGACATGGATGTCATTCAGGTTCAGGACACCGAGTCCGGCGCCGAGATCATGCATATGGCTGAAAATGGCTTTTGCAAAGACGGTGAACAGGAAAAGCTGCTGCGCGATGGCGCGACGAGTATCGACGGACCGATGCCGATGAATACCGACGGCGGCTGTATCGCCAATGGTGAGCCGATTGGGGCATCCGGCCTGCGGCAGATCTACGAGGTCGTGCTGCAGCTTCGCGGCGAAGCGGGTGAGCGGCAGGTGCCCAATGACCCGAAGACCGGCTACACCCATGTTTATGGCGCACCGGGGATTTCGGCCTGCACGGTGCTGCAGAATTAGCCGCACCCATGTATGACGACATTATCTATGAGGTGAATGACCCGGTCGCGGTCATCCGCTTCAATCGGCCTGATAAACTCAATGCCGCCAGCGACAAGATGCTGGCCGAACTGCAGCATGCTGTTGCCGCCGCGGAAGATGACGCGCGTGTCGTCGGCATCATTATCACGGGCGAGGGGCGGGCCTTCTGCTCCGGCCGCGATATCAGCGGCATGGGCGGCGGGAGAGGCCGCAGCCGTCCGGAAGGTGACGGCAGCCTGCCCGCATCCCCCGGCGATCCTTGGGTGGGCGAGGACTATCAGCGCACCTTCACTTATCTGGCGACCGTGAAGAAGCCTGTTCTTGCCGCGACCAACGGGCCCTGCGCCGGGCTGGGCTTTGTGATCGCCATGATGTGCGACCTGCGCTTCATGTCGGAAGACGCGTTCTTGATGACCGCCTTTGCTCAGCGCGGATTGGTCGCGGAACACGGCTTGAGCTGGCTGATGCCGCGCATCATGGGATTGTCGACGGCGCTGGAAATCCTTTGGACATCGCGCCGCGTCAAAGCGGATGAGGCACATCGGTTGGGCCTGGCAGACAAGGTGTTTTCAGCGGATGAACTGCTCGAAGGCGCAACCGAATTCGTCACCACGCTTTCGAAAACTGTGTCACCCTATTCGCTGCAGGTGATGAAGGGGCTGATGTACCGGCACCTTCAGAAGGACTTCGGCACCGCATTGGAAGAAAGCTGGGACGCGATGGTTGAAGCCAGCGCGGGCCCGGACGTGAAAGAAGGCGTTACCTCCTTCCGCGAGAAACGGCCGCCCAATTTCCCGCGTATCGGTCGGACGGACAGTTGACGGTTTAGATCGTCCGCCGGCGTCTGGCTGCGACGAGGCCAGCCAGACCGATTCCGAACAGAATCAGGACTGCAGGTTCCGGCACTTCCCGGTAGTCGCCGCTGTAAAGAACACCGAACGGTCCGGCACCCCGTTGATAGGCGTCGATGCTGACAGTGTGCGTACCGGGATCCAGAACCCGCCAAAGCCGGAAAAACTCGTCCGGTTCGCAGCCAATCGGCCCATCCGCACAGATATTGTTGGTCGGGTTCCAGTCTTGAACCAGGATCCCGTCCAGCCAAACCCGGGCTGTGTCGTCGGCCCAGATTGTCAGGTCCAGAATGCCCTTGTCAGAAATCGTGAACGTCTCGTCGATGGTAAAGATGATGTCCGCGTCCGCATCGCCCGTGTCTACCGTGGGCTGGGACTGATTGTCCGGGTTCACACCTGTCAGGGCGTTGGACACCCAAACCGCGCCACGCCCCAGCGGATTGTTGGCCTGCCACAGCGGATGCGGTGTGATGGCGACGGTTATGGTGTTCGTCGAGATGGAGTTGGCTGTTGGCGTGATAATGTCATTACCAGCCACGGAAACGATGTCGACTGGCATGGCGCAGACGGACGTGGCGATGAATAAAGCGCTGACGTTGGCCAATAGCGCGGATTTTAGTGCACTCAATTCGGTCGGAACCCTTACTGTGTCCCCGACCCCCCTGGCGTTTCTTACAGGCTTGATTCAGTGAATAAAAGCCGAATTCCGCCATTTAAACGAGTGGGTTGTACACTTCTCGCCCGTGCGCTTACCTAAAGGTGTACCGGGTGGTAACTTAGGTGCTTGTCATGATGCTGGTGGTTCTTTCGCCAGCTCGAAGTCAACGAGAATGCGCGCGGTGCTGGCCAGCCTCTATTGCGCCGGAGCCGGACCTGTGGCGGCATCAGGCGCCTTTTCCTTATCCACCAACAGCAGCAATGACGGCAGGACAAGGAAGTCGACGACAAGTGCCACGGCAACCGTCAGCGCAACAAACATGCCCAGATTGGCGTTGATCGCAAAGTCAGACCAGGCGAGGACCGAGAAACCGACGATCAGCACGGCGGCGGAAATCCACAGCGCTGACCCGACAGTCTGGAATGCATAGTGGATCGCTGCTTCGACGTCTGATCCCTGTTCGCGCCGCGCCCGCAGATATTTGCTCAGGAAGTGTACGGTAAAGTCGACGATCAGGCCCAGAGATGTGGCCGTCACCATCGCGGCATAGAGCCCGATTTCGCCCACAATGGTGGTCCATATACCAAAGGCGATCACCGGCGGCAGGAAGTTCGGGATCAGGCTCAGCATGCCCAGTTTGACGCTGCGCAGAGCGGCCACAAGGCACAGAGAAATCAACACAATCGCGATGGCCGTGCCGATCATCATGCTCGACAGGTTCCGTTGTGTCAGGAACGCAAAGATGATCGTCGTGCCGCTGCCGGCGCCATACATTTCTTCCGGAAGGTTTTCCGCCATCCAAGCCTCGGCCCGCCACTTCACCTGCTTCATCTGGGTGCTGGTGATGTTGTCCATGGTGGCCATCACGCGCGTGGCGGATTTGGGCACGTTGATCTGGTTGTTGAGATCAAGCCCATAGGGCAGGGACATTTCATATAGCAGTAGATATTGCGCAGCCAATTCCCGGTCTTCCGGCAGTCGGTAATAAGCCTCGTCGTCGCCATTCATGCTGCGGTTCAGCCGTTTCATCACCGTGCCGAATTGGGACACGTGGACGATTTCCGGCTGTTCCTGAAGCCATGTGGCGAATCTGTCCAGGTGCGCCAGATACTCCGGGTCGGCAATGCCGCCTTCTTCGCCCGAGCTTAAAGAGAAGGCAACGTCGTAGATGCCCGGCAGATTGTCGGAGATATAGTCGGCATCTTGGCGGAACGGGATGTCGCGGCTCAGAAATTCGACAAACCGGTCGTTGATCGCAACAAACGGGATCGACGACCCCAGCACAATCGCGACGCCGAAGACGCCGAGTAAGACCGCCTTGGGCCGCTGCACCACGCGTTCGACAAAGCCGAACAGGGCGGCTTGCTCAAAGCCTTTCCCGATCCGCGGCCGCATCGGCAACACGGCGACCAGCGCGGGCAGTAATACGACGGACAGGATCCAGGCCAAGACCGCGCCGGTGGCGGCAATATTGCCCAGGTCGCGGAACGGTGGCGCATCGGAGAAATTAAGGCTCAGGAACCCGATGGCCGTCGTCAGGCTGGTCAGCGCGACCGGCTCCATATTGATCCTAATGCTTTCGACAATCGCTTCGCGGCGAGATTTTCCCGCACCCATTTCCTTGCCGATGGTGACCAGCAAATGGATGGCGTCTGCGACCGCAACCGTCACAATAATGACGGCAACAGAACCCGAGGCCGGGGTCAGTTTGACGCCCAAATAGAACCATAGTCCCATCGCGCTCAGCACCGATAGCAGGACGGTGACGATCGCCACGCCCGACGCCAGGAACGAGCGCAGCAGCAGCGCCATCGAGACAGCCAGGATCAGGATCATAATCGGGAACAGGGTCGACAGGTCGCTCTGGGTCACACGGAAAAACCACAGGCTCATCATCAGCTGACCGGTGGTTGACAATCGAAGGTCTGGGTGGGCCTCGCGGAAGCTGTTCTGGATCTCGTCCACCTTGGGGACGATCACCGTCTGCATATTGACGCCCTCTTCGGGCACTTCCAATGTCGCGACCACGGATGTCGCGGTGCCATCTTCGGATATGGCACGGCGGAACAGCTGGGGTTCCGCCATCGCGATCCGGCGGATTTCGGCAATGCGCTCAGGCGTGAATTCCACGCCCTCGGGGATCAGATCATCGACCAGCAGGTCATCACCTTCTGCCGCCGTATGCTGATAGTTACTCAGTGAGTCGACGCGCACGACAAAGGGTATTTGCCAGGCGAGCTCGGTCAGTTCCTGGATCGACCGCAGGTGGTCGGGCGTGAACATGTCCGTGCCGTCCTGCGGCTTGATGACGAAGCTGATGACGTCGGCGGCCACATAGGTCCGCTCCATCATCTCATGTGCCAGCAGGTCAGGGTTCTGCGCGTCGAAGAAAACCCGGTAATCGTTGGAGAAGGCGCGGTATTGGTTGCCGGCCGCTGCCCAGACCGCGAGCGCCAAAACTACGGGAAGGACGAGCCAGCGCCAGCGGATGAGCCAGTGCGCATATGAGACATAGAGATCGTTCACGCCCGAACCGTTACACAGATCAGGCCTGTTGCGCTACCCGCTCAATTCTAGGCGAGTTCCGGATGCGAATGCTTTTCCATTGCGGCGCGCATGTTGGGCGGAAAGGGCACGGACTTGCGCTGGGCGATATCGAACCCCAGGCCCACGCTGGCGTTGATCGCGACGAGTTCGCCTGTCTTGGCGTTGAAACTCCAATTGCGGAATTGAACCAGTTTTTCCCGGACCTCGACATTGGTCGAATGCGTCACGATTTCATCGCCCGCCCGCGGCACTTTGACGACGAGTTGGCGGCTTTCCATCGTGGCGATGCCAAGTCTTTCGTCGCGGCCTGCTGAGCGCTTCTGGCCCTCGAATTTTATCGGCAGGCTCATGAACGCAATGGATTTACCGTCGGACAGATCAAGATAGCCATCCGCGCTGCTGTCCTTTTCCTCAATGGTGTGGGCATCGAACCGCACCGGAATATCCAGCCGGTCCATATCTGCCAGCGTCAAATCCGTACGCATAGCCCCAAGGCTCAGGCTGCGCGGTTTGCCATGGTCCGGCCACTCGATCTCAAGCGCTTTGGCATTCTCGACAAAGTCCGCCGGAAAAGACATCGGGGCACGGTCCTGCGCGCCTGCGACGACTGCCTGATTGCGGAACGTGGCGGACAGGTCGCCGGTTTTCATATTGAACAGTTCCAGGTAGAGCTCCAGGCTCTCGGCGCTGGCGTTCAGCACACCGGCGCGCACGGCAAGCGGTGCGCCTTCCAGCTGTTCGCGGTAGTGACGTGTATAACCGTCTTTCACCATGAACACGGCACCCATTTCGGCCAGCGCGACATCATTCAGGCCGAGTGTGGCGGCCAGCGCGTTTCCGGCTGTCGCGGCCTTCATGGCATAGATCCGGACATTCATGTGGCCGAGATTGTCGATATGCTCGGGCTCGACCCGGCCTTCATAGAAGATTTTCATGCTTGTCGTCGAATTGTGAGTTGGATTGGCGCTTTGACTAGCGAGCAGGTTTCAGATTGTCACGTTGTTTTGGGCCTAGTCCCACTCATCGGCGATATCTTCAAGTGGCTCGAGGTTGCTGACGGAGATGGCGCCACGGGTCAGCACGACAAGTCCGTCTTCAGACCAAAGGCGCAGCTGCCGGTTCACGTTTTCGCGCGACAGGGCAACATAGTTGCCTAGTTCGCCCTGGCTCATGCGCAGTTTGACGCTGCCGTCGGCTTCCCGGTCACCGTGCGAATCGAGCATGCGCAGCAGGCCCTTGGCCAACCGCGGGCCCATGGCGAGGGTTGCCTGGTCCTGCACAAGCGCATTGGTGTTGCGCAGCCGCAGGCAAAGCGTCTGGATGATTTTTAGGGCGGCGTCGGTATGTTTGGCGAGCCAAGGTAAAAGGTCCCGGCGGTGCAGGATCATGACATCGGTGGCTTCAACGGCCGATACCGTGGCCGCTCGTGGACCGCCATCCAGCATGGCGATTTCACCGGCGATGTTGCCCTTGTCGATATAGTCCAGCAGCGTTTCCTTGCCGCCGATCGACATGACGCTGACCTTCAGCCGCCCGGCCAGCACAATCATCATGCTGTCACCGTCATCGCCTTCTTCAAAGACTGTTTGGCGAGGCGCATAGCGTTTGGTGACGCCGAATTCAAGCAGCGCCGCCAACTCGGCTTCGTCGACCGCCTTCAGGATCGAGTCTTCTGGCAACAGGTCATAAATGTCGGATGTTAGCCGCATGGCGGATCCCGCTCGGCAAAAGCTTCTGGGCGATACCATAGCAAATTTTCGGATGTGGGGAGGCCTATGTGTCGTGCATCACATACCGATTTGACCGGCTGGCCTAAGTTGAAGGACATACCCCAAGTGCTAACCGGCCCTCCCTTCCGGTCAGCCAACACTTCAAGGGCCCCGCTGGGGCCCTTTTTTTGTCCGGATTGCCGGAATCGATAGTTTACCGTCACACGTGACTTTTTCTTTCTGGCCTGTCCGGCGCTGTGCTAGCTTACGGTTCTTCATTGAAGAAGCCGCGCCGGGGAGGGCGCTATGCCACAAAAGACGATCTATTCGTCCTTCGAAGAGGGTAGCGATGCCCGAACAGCCGGAAAAGCGGTCCTCGGCCCGGACCGCTATACATCGCCCGACTTTATGGCGCGGGAGTGGGATCAGGTCTGGTCGAAGACGTGGCTGCTGGCGGGTCTTGAATCAGATATCCGTGAGCCCGGCGACTACTTCCTGTTCGAGCTGGGCCGGGAGGCGATCATTGTCGTCCGCACGGAAGATGGCGGTGTCGCGGCGCTTTATGACGCCTGTCAGCACCGGGGCAACAAACTGATCGTCAGTAAGCTGGGCTCGGTGACGGCGTTTACCTGTCCCTATCACGGTTGGACCTATGAGCTGGATGGCACGCTTAAATTGGTGCCTGATGAGGAACGTTTTACCCAGGGGCTGCCGTGTGACGAGTTGTCGCTGACCCCGGTCAAGGTCGAGACCTGGGCCGGGATCGTCTGGGTCAATATGGACCCGAATGCCGCGCCGCTTAGCAGCTTTTTGGGCGCCGTGATGGACACGCTGGAACCCTATCACTTCGAGAAAATGGTCCTGGTCAAAGACCAGACCGTGATGC
>JANQQJ010000035.1 GCA_028284945.1 Alphaproteobacteria bacterium
ATGCCGCGCCGCTTAGCAGCTTTTTGGGCGCCGTGATGGACACGCTGGAACCCTATCACTTCGAGAAAATGGTCCTGGTCAAAGACCAGACCGTGATGCTCGATGCCAACTGGAAGACGGTGATCGACAATTTCAACGAACAGTACCATGTCGATTTCATCCATCCGCAGCATGCCAGCTTCGTTGATTGCTGTGATGCGGACAATGAATTGTGGCCCTATGGCCACCGCCGGGTGCTGGTCGAGGGCTATGTCACAAATCCGCGTTATGGCGAACCGGAGGAAGCACCGCCTATCCTGGCGGGCGCGATTGCGCCGCTGGGACTGAATGCCGACGATTTCAAAGGCCGCGTGCCGGAAATCCGCAAGGCGGTGCAACAGCGCAAGCGTGAAATGGGTGAGGAGCTGGGCTTCAGCTACGCAGAATTCACCGACGAACAGGTGTCGGATGTCTGGCAATATGATCTCTTTCCCAATGTGATTGCGACGATCAAGCCGGAAGAACTCTGGGTCATGCGGCCCCGGCCCCATCCGACCGATCCGAACAGGTGTTTCTTCGACAAGATTACGCTGCAGATTCCGACCAATAAGGGCGCTGATGGCGCGCGCGGGCTTAGCCTGATCGGCGATCCGAACGCGATCGTCGACCCGCAAGGCGAGCGTCCTGAACACGAACTGTTCGACCAGGAAGATGTCATCGCCGGTAAATACTCGATGACGATCACCATCGATCAGGACATTCACTATTTGCGCGATATGCAGGCCGGCATGCACTCCGCCGGATTCAAGCGTGCCTGGCTGAACGATGACGAGTCCCGCGTGCAACACTTCCATGACTGGCTTGATGTCTGGATGGAGGGCAACCCGCTCGCCAAGCTCAAATCCGTCGCGTGATCAGTCCCAGCCTATGAATATTCAGAATACAGATAAGATGAAGCCCGGCGAGGCCCGCAGCGCCGGTCCAACCATGGCTGAGATCATCGCGCGCGACCCAAACCAGCCGCCTAAAGAACTGCTCGCACAGGCCTATGAGTTCATGGGCGACGACGACATTCCCTATGACCGGTACACCTCCAAAGAGTTCTTTGATCTTGAGGTGGAAAAAATGTGGCCCAAGGTCTGGCAATGGGTTTGCCGGCTGGAGCACATTCCCGAAGTCGGCGACAACTATGTCTATGATGTGGGTCCCTATTCCATCCTTGTCGTCCGACACGGCGATGGGCCCGAAGACATCAAGGCCTATCATAATTCGTGCCTGCATCGCGGTACGCAGCTGAAACCCTCATACAGCAGCGGTAACTCGCCCAAATTGCGCTGCCCCTTCCATGGCTGGGAGTGGAATTTGGATGGCTCGGTCAGCGAAATACCCTGCCGCTGGGACTTCCCCAAGGTCACGGATGAAGAGTTCGCCCTGCCTGAAGTGAGGGTCGAGATTTGGGGCGGCTTCGTCTTCATCAACATGGATCCGGACGCCGCGCCGCTTGAGGATTATCTGGAGGTCTTGCCCGCGCATTTTGCCAACTGGCCGCTGGAAGACCGGTACATCACACTGCACGTCCAGAAGATACTGCCCTGCAACTGGAAGGCTGCGCAGGAGGCTTTTACAGAGGCCTATCACGTGAAGGAAACCCACGCGCATCTGGTGCCCTATTGCTCGGGTGAGAACGCGCAATATGACGTCTTTGGCGACAACGTCACCCGGTTCCACCATCCGTTTGTCCATCCTGACCCAAGCTGGACGGCCCCGCAGACCGAGCAGGAGCTTTTGGACGCCTGCGGCATGGGACCGGAGGGCGCCGAACTACCGGAGGGTATGAGCGCGCGGGCCTATGTCGCGCAGCATCTGCGCGAGGCCATCGGGGGCGCCGTAGGGGTTGATCTGTCGCATGTGTCTGAGACCGAGATGCTCGATTCCATCGAGTATCATCTGTTCCCGAACATGTTTCTGTTTCCGGGCATTAGCTTGCCGATGATCTATCGGTTCCGGCCCAATGGTATGGACACGGACACAGCGATATTCGATCTGATTTTCCTGGGTCTGAAAGCGCCAGGACAGGAAACGCCGGAACCGCCGGAGCCCTACTGGCTTGGGGTCGATGACTCCTATACCACTGTGCCTGAATTGGGCGACATGCTTGGCCCGGTCTATGATCAGGACACCAGCAATCTCGACATGCAGCAAAAGGGCTTCAAAGCCAGCGTGGCCAAGCCGGGCCAGACGCTTGGTAACTATCAGGAAATCCGCCTGCGCCGGATTGACGCCACTCTTCACAAATATCTAGACGCTTAGGGATCGACCAATGAATATCTATGTATCCACAGACGACGCTCCGGGTGAGGCCCGCTCTCCCGGGCCCAGCACAGCCGAGATTGTGGGGCGTGATCCGAATACGCCCCCCGCCGAGCTGCTGGCGGAAAATTACGAATTTCTCGGCGATGGCGACATTTCATTTGAGCGTTATGTCAGCCAGGACTTCTTTCAGGCTGAAGTCGACAAGATGTGGAACAAAGTCTGGCAGTGGGCCTGCCGCATGGAGCACATTCCCGAGGTCGGTGACAATTATGTCTACGACGTCGGGCCTTATTCGATCCTGGTCGTGCGTCATGGCGAGGGACCGGAAGACATCAAGGCCTACCACAATTCCTGTATGCATCGCGGTACCCAGCTGAAGCCGTCGCACAGCAGTGGCAATTCGCCCGCGCTGCGCTGTCCGTTCCATGGCTGGGAGTGGAATTTGGATGGCTCGGTAAGCGAAATTCCCTGCCGCTGGGACTTTCCCAAAGTGACCGATGAAGACTTCCAACTGCCGGAGGTTCAGATCGGTTTTTGGGGCGGTTTCGTCTTCATCAATATGGATCCTGACTGCGTGCCGCTCATGGAATATCTGGAGGTGCTACCGGAACACTTCGCCAACTGGCCGCTTGATGAGCGCTATGTCGTTACGCATGTGCAGAAGACGCTTCCGGCGAACTGGAAAGCCTCGCAGGAAGCGTTCATTGAGGCCTATCACTCGATGGAGACGCATCATCAGGCGATGCCGTTTTCAGCCAACCTCAATGCAAAATACGATGTGTTCGGCCAGCATGTGACCCGGTTTCATCACACCTTTGGTGTGCCTGACCCCAGTTGGGAAAAGCCCATGACTGAGCAGGAGGTGCTGGATGCCTGTGGCATGGTGCCAGAAGGCACGAAACTGCCTGACGGCCAGACGGCGCGCGCCTTTCTTGCGCAATATAACCGCGACGCAATGGCGGAAGAGATGGAGCTCGATTTTTCCAAATATTCCGACGCCGAGATGATGGACTCGATTGAGTATCATCTGTTCCCGAATATGTTCCTGTTCCCGGGCATTACTCTGCCGATGATCTATCGATTCCGGCCCAATGGAATGGACCCGGACAGTTCGATCTTTGATCTCTTGTTCCTGCGCCTGAAAAAACCTGGGGAGGAGGTGCCCGAAGCACCGGAGCCCTATCCTGTTGATATTGGCGATTCCTATGCCGACGCGCCAGGTGTCGGAGATTTTCTCGGTCCCGTATACGACCAGGACACTGGCAATCTGGAAATGCAGCAACGTGGATTCAAGGCTGCTGTCGCCGCTGGCATCAAGACGGGCCAGACCCTGGGCAATTATCAGGAAATCCGCGTCCGGCGCACGCATATGACCCTGGACCAGTATTTGAACGCCTAAGCATCGCCATTCAATCCCGTTCGGCCTGAGGAGCCCGCTTTGCGGGCGTCTCGAAGGCTTCTGGCGAACGGGATTGGGCCGTCCGTACTTCGAGACGGCGCTTGCGCACCTCCTCAGCACGAACGGTTTGGGCATGTGGTGGAAGGCATATCACAAAGACTCGCCTTTGCTGCAGTAGGTCCCTAATCTGCGGCCCCGAGGGATTTCTACAACAAGCAATCAGCCCGCCAAGGGCTCGACAGGAGACTGACTATGTCATGGGACTTTGAGACGGAACCCGAATTCCAGGAGAAGCTGGATTGGTTGTCCAACTTCGTGCGCGAAGAAGTTGAGCCGCTGGAACATGTGCTCAAGGACGCATCGCCCACCAACCCGCTGCGCAACAAGCTGATCAAGCCGCTGCAGGAAGAGGTCAAGAAGCAAAAGCTTTGGGCCTGTCACCTTGGCGCCAATCTGGGCGGGCAGGGCTATGGTCAGGTCAAGCTAGGCCTGATGAACGAAATTCTGGGCCGTGCCCGCTGGGCGCCGACGGTTTTCGGGTGCCAGGCCCCTGATACGGGTAACGCGGAGATTCTGGCGCATTACGGTACCCCGGCGCAGAAGGAAAAATATCTGCAGCCGTTGCTGAATGGCGACATTCTCTCCTGCTTCTCTATGACAGAACCCCAAGGCGGCGCTGACCCGAAAGTTTTCCAGACCAAGGCGGTGCTGGAAGGCGACGAGTGGGTCATCAACGGCCACAAGTGGTTCTCGTCCAACGCCAAGAACGCATCCTTTCTGATTGTCATGGTCGTGACCGAGCCCGATGCGCCGCCCTACCAGCAGCAGTCGATGATCCTGGTGCCGAAGGAAACGCCGGGTGTGAATATTCTCCGCAATGTCGGTGTTGGATATCAGGCTGAGGGCGAAGGCAGCCACGCATACATCCATTACGACAATGTCCGCGTGCCGAAGGAAAATCTGCTCGGCGAACGTGGCCAAGCGTTTGCGGTGGCGCAGACACGTCTTGGTGGCGGCCGGATTCACCACGCCATGCGCACCATCGGTCAGGCGCAGAAGGCCTTCGACATGATGTGCGAGCGTGCCCTGTCCCGTGAGACCCAGGGTGAGCTGCTGGCCAAGAAACAGATGGTCCAGGAAAAGATCGCCGACAGCTGGACGGACATTCAGTGCTTCCGACTGCTGGTGCTGCAGAGCGCCTGGAAGATCGACAAGTATCAGGACTATTTGAAGGTCCGTAAAGATATCGCCGCTGTTAAGGCCATGATGCCGCGGGTGTTCCACGATGTCGCGGCACGGGCGCTTCAGGTCCATGGCTCGCTGGGTGTCTCGAACGAAATGCCGTTTGCGCATCAGGTCATCGAGAGCTTCCACATGGCGTTGGCTGATGGCCCGACCGAGGTGCACAAGATCACCGTCGCCCGTCAGGTGCTGCGTGAATATAACGGCACCAATGGCATGTTCCCGACTCAGCACATTCCGGCCAAGCGCGAAGAAGCGATCAAGCGCTTCGCTGATGTGATCGAAGCCGACCTGGCCGTTAACGCCTAAGAGGTAGCGATGACGCAGATGCCGGCACTGACCCTCGTCGCCACACCAGGGCGGCGGGGTAAAATGATCGACCTGGCCAAGGAGGCCGAGCAACGGGGCTTCACTGGGCTCTACGTCCCCAGCCTGTCAGCGGCGATCCCCTATTGCCAGTCGGTTCTGGAGGCGACCTCGTCCATTGAGGTCGCGACATCCATTCAGCCGATCTACTACTACAACCCGCGCGAAATGGCGCGCACGGCAGCCTATCTGCACGAGGTGGGCGAGGGCCGATTCCGGCTGGGCATTGGTGTCAGTCATGAGGTCTCGCGGGTCCAGTTTGGCGTACCGGGCCGGACCACACCGCTGAGCGACATGCGCGATTATGTCGCCGAAATGCGCGATGCGGAGCCACAATCGGGTGAGCTGCCACCGGTCATTCTAGCAACCCTTCGCTCGAAGATGCTGGCATTGTCTGCCGAAGTGGCCCAGGGCGCTGTTTGGGCCAATGCCGCGCGTTCCTACATGGCAACGCAACTGGCAGAGATTCCGCAGTCGGCAAAGGACGGGGGCTTTACGACGGCTGTCATGATCCCCACGGTGATCGATGACGATGAACAGGCGGCTGCCGCGATTCATTGGCGCACGCTGACCGGCTATCTATCATTGCCGAACTACCGCAACTATTGGGCCGCAGCCGGCTACGAAGACGAAATGCAGGCCGCCGCCAGCGCTATTGCGGAAGGCCGGCAGGCGGATTTACCAAATCTCGTTGGCGAACGCTGGCTGAAAGACACTACTCTTTATGGCAGTGCATCGACTGTCCGCGAGGGGATTGAAGCCTGGTTCGACAGCGGGATAACGACGCCGATTATTGTGCCGTCCTCAACGTCGGGCGGCATGACCAAGGCTGCGCGGGAACTATTTGACGCGCTTGCTTAGATGGAAGCTTGAGCAGAGTTTGAAGACGTAACAAACTGTCCTGATGCGTCACCCCGGCGAAGGCCGGGGTCCAGACTGACTGTCTGAATGGATTCCGGCCTACGCCGGAATGACGGTTGATAGTAAAAGGCGGCGGAGCGGAAACTCTACCGAAGGGGAGAAAGAGATGTCCCATCCGAAAGTATCCAAGGGCGAGACCGTCGAGGTTCTGGAAAAGCACCAGTTCGACCTCAAGAAACTAGAAGAGTATATGGAGGCCAACGTCGAGGGCTTTCAGGGACCGGCGACGGCCAGCCAGTTTGCCGGTGGTCAGTCCAACCCGACCTATAAGATTGAGTCGCCGTCAGGCGCCTACGTGATGCGGCGCAAGCCACCGGGAAAGCTGTTGCCGTCGGCGCATGCTGTCGACCGGGAATTCCGCGTCATCAGCGGTCTCAACAAAACCGATTTCCCGGTCCCGAAGGCCTATGTCCATTGCACCGATGAATCGATAGCAGGGACCGAGTTCTTCATCATGAGTTGCGAACCGGGCCGCGTCTTCTGGGATCCGACGATGCCGGACCTGTCGCCGGAAGAACGTGCCGCCGCCTATGATTCGATGAATGAGGTGCTGGCACGCCTGCATTCATACGATTACGTCGCGCTGGGCCTCGAAAACCATGGCCGTCCGGGCAACTATTTTGGCCGGCAGATTTCGCGCTGGTCGAAGCAGTATGTCGCGTCGGAAACGCAGCATGTCGAGGAAATGAACAAGCTGATGGAGTGGTTGCCTGCCAACAATCCAACAACCGATGAGACCACGTTGGTGCATGGCGATTACTCGCCACACAACATTCTGTTCCACCCCACTGAACCACGGGTTCAGGCAGTGCTGGACTGGGAGATTTCGACGCTGGGCCATCCGCTTGGTGACCTGACCTATCTGTGCATGAACTGGTACGGACCCAAGACGACAGCCGGGCGGCCGAACTTCGCCGGGCTGGACTTAAGCGAACTGGGTATCCCGTCGCTGCGCGAATATATCGATACCTACTGCGAGCGGGCCAATCGCCCGTCCCCGACGGACGAGGAGTTGCACTACTACAAGGCCTATAATTTGTTCCGTTCAGCGGCCATTTTGCAGGGCATCATCGGTCGGGTGCGGGACGGAACGGCTAACGATCCGAATGCTGCGGCCAATGCCGAACGGGTGATCCCGCTTTCCAAGGCCGCATGGGATGAGGCGGTGCTGGCTGGAGCGTCTTGACCCTCGACGAGAAATTCGAGGCGTTGGGCCGGTTGGGCGCCGGCGATTTCGGGCATTTTAACGGGTCGCTGAAGGATCACCTTATGGGCACCCGCGACCGGCTCGAATCATATGGCGCTGACCCGGTGTTGTGCGACGCGGGCCTGTTTCATGCGGCCTATGGCACCTCGCAATATGAAAACAATATCGTTTCCCTCGACCAGCGGTCGGCGATCGCGGACATTATCGGCGGGGAAGCCGAGGCACAGGTCTATCTTTACTGCGCCTGCGACCGTGATGAATTCTGGCCGAAGATCGGCGTGGAAAGTCCGTTGGTTTTTCGTGATCGCTTCACGCATGAGAGTTTCGAGATCAACGAGACCCAGCTCAGGAACTTCTGCGAGCTGACTATCGCGAATGAGAACGATATTTCGAGCCAGAATGATGAGTTCATGGCCAGGGTTCACGACAATCACCGGGACTTATTTGCCCGCATGCAGCCCTGGGTCAGCCAGGCCGCGACCGAGGACGCCAAGCGGCTTTACGGCACTGGCTGACGATGTTGCCGAAGGGCCTGGCGCTTCTATCTCCTCATGAATACGGATATGCCCCTAACCGGAGGACAAATACATGCGTGTCATTTTGACCTGCGCGACTGTTCTGATGATGCTCGCCCCTATTGCTGCGACAGCCCAAGGAACGAACGAGGGTGACGCCCAGGAACTCACGGTTTCGGTCAAGAATGATACCTCCAAGCCCTTGCAGGTAGAGTGGTTTGGCAGGGACGCGGTTGTTAAGCCACTGACGTCCATGGGTGAGATCGTTCAGCCGGTATGTGGCGCGAACGGCAGCGCGTTTCTCAACGTCCATTCCACCGCGGCGGAATCCTCAACATATTGGTCCTGCGCGTTCAGCAAATGCCTAGGGAAACTGGACGCGACTAAGGAGTGGGTTACGCCAGCATCCTCGCACGTCAGGTGCCGCGTCTTGTCCGATTTGAACAATCAGCCAATACCGAAGCCACAGTCGATGGAAGATCCGTTCGATCTTGATGTCGCAGAAGAGGGCAGCAAGGTGGAGATAACCGTTCGGGACAAATGATGGGGCTAGCCCGCCCTTACCATCCGCTTGCCGCGGTTGCCGCCGGCCAGCAGGTCAACGAGCGCGTTGGGCAGGTTCTCAAAGCCGTCGATGATGTCTTCATAGACCTTGAGCTGGCCGCTTTCGACCCAGCCCTGCATCTCAGCTAGCGCTTCGTCGCGTTTCTCATAGAAGTCCATCACGATAAAGCCGCGCACGGTCAATCGGTTGACGACAAACATACCTGGCACGCCGCGCGGACCGTGCGGCGGCGGGGTGCCATCATAGGCCGAAACCGCGCCACAGCAGGAGATGCGCCCGTGCATGTTCATCTGAAACAACACGGCTTCGAAGATATCGCCGCCGACATTGTCGAAATAGACGTCGATGCCATCGGGGCAGGCGGCCTTCAGGGATTTGTAGACTGGTCCGTCCTTGTAATTTACAGCGGCATCGAAGCCGAGTTCATCGGTCAGCCACTGGCACTTGTCGTCTGATCCAGCGATACCAACCACTCGGCAGCCCTTGATTTTGGCGATCTGACCGACCGTATTGCCAACGGCGCCGGCGGCGGCTGAAACGACAACCGTTTCGCCTTCCTTTGGCTGTCCGACTTCAAGCAGGCCGAAGTAAGCGGTAAGGCCCGTGACTCCGTAAACGCTCAGCAAGTGCGACAGCGGCTCCATGCGCGGTTGCTTGATCAGGTTCTTCGCAGGCAGGGCCGCGGCCTCCCGCCAGCCAATGTCTCCGCTGACCAGATCGCCGGCTGTAAAATCGGGATCATTTGAAGAGAGCACCTCGGCGATCGAGCCACCGGCCATCACCATCCCGCCTTCCAGTGCGCTGCGATAGGTCGCCCCCTGCATCCAGGCTCGGTTGGCGGCATCGAGTGAGTAATAGAGCGGTTTGACCAGCACTTCGCCGTCGCCGGGTTCGGGCATAGGTGCTCGCTCGAGCTGGAAGTGCTCGGGCGTCAGGGTCCCGCTGGGAATTTCATTCAGGACGAATTGGCGGATTTGGTCGGTCATGGTTCTGTCTCCTTAACCGTTCGTGCAGAGGAGGTGCGTCAGCACCGTCTCGAAGTATGAACGGTACGCTTTAACAAAGCCGTTCGCAGGGAGCCTTCGAGATGGCTGGCATCTGCCAGCCTCCTCAGGCCGAGCGGCTTTGTGATCTTCATACCGTGGGCAGTTCATAGTCTTTGAATGTGTCGCGCAGGGTGTTCTTCTGCACCTTCCCAGTTGCTGTATGCGGCAACTCGTCAACAAAAACGATGTCATCGGGCAGCCACCATTTGACGACATGATCGGCCAGATAATCGATCACATCCTGCTTTTCGGGCGGGTCGCCCTTGGGCACCAGAACCAGCAGCGGGCGTTCGTCCCATTTCGGGTGGTAAACGCCGATGACGGCCGCCTCGGCGACACCGGGATGCCCCATGGCGGCATTTTCCAGATCAATGGAACTGATCCATTCGCCGCCTGATTTGATTACGTCTTTCGCCCGGTCGGTGATTTGCATGAAACCTTCGGGGTCGATGGTCGCGACATCGCCCGTGTCGAACCAGCCAGCCTCGTCTACAGGCGAGTCGTCGCGTTTGAAGTAACCGGACGTGATCCAGGGACCGCGCACCTGCAGCAGGCCAAACGCCTTGCCATCCCAGGGAAGTTCTTTGCCGTCGTCATTGACGATGCGCATTTCGACGCCGACGATCCCGCGGCCCTGTTTCAGCAGAAGATCGAGTTGCACTTTGTCCGGCAAATCCATCATCGATGCCTTGAGTTTGCCAACGGTGCCCAGCGGGCTCATTTCCGTCATACCCCAGCCCTGCGCGACCTCGACCCCCAGGGCATGAAAGCGCTCAAACATACTGCGCGGCGGTGCTGTTCCGCCGACCACGATCCGCCCCAATGAGCCGGCGCCTTCGTTGGTTCCCTCAACCTGATTGAGGTAGTCGAGCCAGATGGTTGGCACCGCACAGGCCTTGGTCACTTTTTCCTGTTTGATCAGTGTCTTGATGTGTGCGCCAGAGACGTCGCGGCCCGGCAGGATCAGGTTGGCGCCAACGGCGGGCGCGCAATAGGGAATACCCCAGCTGTTTGCGTGGAACATTGGGGCGATCGGGAGAATGACATCGGCTTCCTGAAACGCGTGAACGTCAGCCATGCAGGCGGTGATGGTGTGGATATAGGTCGACCGGTGGGCATAAAGCACGCCTTTGGGGTCGCCCGTGGTGCCCGACGTGTAGCAAAGCGACGAGGCCGTGTTTTCGTCAAATTCCGGCCATTCCAGATCGTCATTCTGCTCGGTCAGCAGCTCCTCATAGCAGTGGACGTTGGGCAGGGAAGAACCTGGCATGTTGCCTGTGTCCGTCATTACGATCACGGCTTCGACCGTGGGCAGCCGTGGCATCAGCCGCTCGACCAGATCCAAAAACGTCGTATCGACAAACAAGAAACGGTTTTCCGCGTGGTTGATGATGTAGATCAGTTGTTCATCGAACAGCCGCGGATTGATCGTGTGGCAGACCGCGCCGATGCCCGGAACCCCATAAAACAGCTCGAAATGACGATAGGTATTCCAGGCCAGGGTGCCAATCCGGTCGCCACGGTCCACGCCCAGCTTCAGTAACGCCTTGGCCAGTTTCTTCGTCCGCACCAAACTGTCTGCATAGGTATAGCGGTGGATGCCTCCCTCAATCGGGCAGGAGACAACTTCCTTGTTCGGGTGATTAAGCGCTGCGTGTTCAAGCAGTGTCGTAATCAGCAGAGGCTTCTGCTGCATCAGTCCAAGCATCAGGGTTTACTCCGCGGCAGATGCGATTGATGGGTCTTCAATTTGGGCGGCGTCCAGAGCCATGCGCTTGGCCTTGTCGAGGTCGTAATGGGCGCGGGTCACGATGCGTTGTGCATAGAGCCCGCCGCCCGCCTGAACGTTGGTGACAGCGCGATAGCCGCCATAGGAGTCCGCGGTCAGATCGCGAATGGCATGGAAAAGGCGGGACCGATAGAATCCGTCGACCGACTGTTTGGTACCCATATACTTCCGGATCAGGTGACCGGTTTCCTCGTTTTCCAGGTCGCGGATCGACGGCGCGGTCAGGATCGACCCCCCGGCAATGTCGTGCAGGTGCCGCACCATCAGGCCGTAATTGGCGGCGCCGTGATACTTGCCCGCATTGGTATAGAGCTCGCTAGGGAAGGCGGCGCCATCTTCGGTCACATCGCAATGGGCAATGGCAGCCTCCAGCGATGCGCGGACCAGGGTCGCGTGGATGATCATCTCGGAGATTTTCTCCTTGATATGACCGACCCGCTCCAGCCCATTGGCTTCAGCAATTAATTGGGCAAACCCAACAAGAAGGTCTGCGCCATCAGCCATGGAGGCCAGCCCGCCCAACCGTTCCCACAGCCCCAGGGAATGGGCAAAGACCGCCGCATATTCGGCTTCACCATCCAGGAATATCCGGTCATTGGGCACGAAGACATTATCGAAAATTACGAAGCCTTCCGGCACCGCCTTACCGCCGGATACCGGGAAGTCCCGCAGTTCTTCATGGCGCGTGGCATAGGTGGTGTTGACAATCTTGACCCCCGGTGCGTCAACCGGTACGGCGCAGGCGATGGCGAACTCTTCCTCGCCAGGCTTCATGGATTTGGTCGGGATCGCCATCAGTTCATGGCACACGGCCGCGCAGGATATGTGCAGCTTGGCGCCGCGAATCACGACCCCATCGTCGCGCCGCTCAACCACATGCAAATAGGCGTCAGGATCGTCCTGCGCGCCGGGTTTCTTGCCCCGATCACCCTTGGCATCCGTGATGCATTCGACGACGCGTAGATCGTTTTCCTGCACATATCTGACGTATTTGTGGATTGCCTCCTTGCCCTGCGGGCGCTTCTCCGCAATGCGGTCCGCAGCCGTCAGCAGGGTCATGATCGAGGCATAGGTCACATGGGTCAACAGGTCGACCTCATGATGCATGTCGACGCGCTCGCGCAGTGCGTCGATGGTGCCGGGCACGGTGAAGTAATCGCTGATCGCGCCGGTTTCAGGTTTGTAGAACCGGTCATAGCTGGCAGCACAGGCATCGACCATCTGGCCAAGGATCGGGTGATTTGGCAGATCGGTGATCCGCTCGCCCTCGAAATAAACCGCCCGGTCGTCGCTCAGCGACGCCTTGTACTCCTCACCCGTCATCATCGGCGTGGTCTCCTGTCTTCCCCATCTCCCCTTGGGTGCCAAACCGTGGCAGGAACTATGTGTTCTGTCCAGTAGAGGCCGTGCGAAACAGTTGCTTTCTGTGTATCCTTTGTGAATTGGCACCGCCTCGCCGTGTAAGACGCAAAGGCTAACAAAAAATGATTTTGACCTTTGCGGTTTCAGGCTATCGCTCGCTTCGGGACTTAACCATACCACTGGATCAGTTGACGGTTGTTACCGGCTCCAACGGAAGCGGGAAGTCGAACCTATACAAGGCGATAAAACTTCTCGCGGATGTTGCACAGGGGCGCGTTATCGGTGCACTGGCTGCCGAAGGTGGTCTGCAATCCACCCTCTGGGCCGGGCCTGAATCATTCTCGCGCGGTATGAAATCTGGCGACGTGCCTGTCCAAGGTACGGTCAGGCGAAATCGAATAAGCCTGAAACTTGGTTTTGCTGATGAAGACTATGGATATGCGATTGATCTCGGATTACCGAAACCCGACAGCCGCTCACTATTCGGTTCTGATCCTGAAATCAAAGCGGAGGCGATCTGGGCCGGAAACCTACTGAAGCGGTCGTCCACGCTCGCTTATCGGGCTGGACCGGGAGTCCACGTACGGGCGGAGAGGGGTAAATTCAGTCCTATCTTCACCAATTTGCCCACTTTTGACAGCATGATGACACATGCGTCAGACCCGCGCCGCGCACCGGAGTTGCTTGCTCTGCGTGAGCGAATGCGTGCCTGGCGTTTCTACGACAGATTGAGGACTGATCAAGATGCGCTCTCCCGCAGTCCGCAGATCGGCACAAGGACGTTTGCGTTGGCTTCCGATGGTGCTGATCTGGGTGCCGCCTTCCAGACCATACGCGAGATCGGTGATGCAGAGGGGCTGGCCGATGCCATTGAGGATGCGTTTCCCGGAAGCTCGGTGGATATCGACGTCACAAACGGCCGATTTGAAATCTTGATGAAACAGCAAGGGTTGCTCCGGCCTTTACATACTGCTGAACTCTCTGACGGAACGCTTCGGTATTTGCTGCTTATCGTTGCCTTGTTCACACCACGTGCGCCGCCTCTTATCGTTCTCAATGAGCCAGAGACCAGTCTGCATCGCAGTTTGATCGAGCCGTTGGGGCGCTTGATCGCGAGTGCGTCGAAGCGATCACAGATCATTGTGGTGACACATTCATCTGTGTTGGCAGACGCTTTGGCCATCCAGCAGGACAGCGTTCGGTACGAGCTACTAAAGGAACTCGGCGAGACCGTGATCGACACCAGTGACTATACAGACTGGACTTGGCCGAACCGGAAGGGATGAGCGCCACACCGTTCACGAGCCAAATCTGGTTGAACCGCCGGCTTGGAACGCTAGCTATTGGGGGTCGTGAACCACTACCTATTGCGGTGCCGCAGCCGCGTCCCTAGAATGCCGCCGAAGCGATACGGGCCGCAATGCACAGGCATAGCGGGATTAACGGGTCTTCGTCCCTGGAGAGGACTGCATGAAAGTTCTATTGGCACAGCCTCGCGGATTTTGCGCGGGCGTTGAACGGGCCATTGAAATTGTTGAGCGGGCGCTCGTGAAATACGGGCCGCCGGTCTATGTGCGGCACGAGATCGTGCATAACAAGCGTGTGGTCGAAGATCTGCGCGCCAAGGGTGCCGTCTTTGTTGACGAGGTCGAGGAAATTCCCGAAGGCGCGATCACCGTCTTTTCCGCCCACGGGGTCGCCCGCAAGGTTGAAACAGATGCGGATGGCCGTGGCCTTGAAGTGATTGACGCCACCTGCCCGCTTGTCGCCAAGGTGCACATGGAAGGGCAGCGCTATGCGCGCAAAGGCCATGACGTCATCCTGATTGGCCATGAGGGCCATGCCGAGGTGGAAGGCACGGTCGGGCAGATCGACGGCACGGTGCATCTGATCGGTACGGTGGATGATGTCGCCAAGCTTGAAGTCCATGATCCGGACAAGCTGGCCTATGTTACGCAGACGACGCTGTCGGTCGATGACACGCGCGAGATTATCGCGGCGCTGCAGGAGCGTTTCCCCTCCATCAAGGGGCCGGATGTCAAAGACATCTGCTACGCCACACAGAACCGGCAGGAAGCGGTGCGGGACCTGGCCAGCCAGGCCGATCTGTTGCTTGTCATCGGCGCACAGAACAGCTCCAATTCGAACCGGTTGCGTGAGATTGGCGAGGAAATGGATATTCCAAGCTATCTGATCGACGATGCTGAATCGCTCGACCCGGCGTGGCTGAAAGGCAAGGACAAGATCGGCGTGACGGCGGGCGCCTCCGCACCGGAAGGCCTCGTGGACGAATTACTGTCGTGCCTTAAAGACCTTGGCGCGGAAGAAGTTGTGCCGCTTGCCGGGCTGATTGAAGACGTTGTGTTTAAGCTGCCCTCACAGGTGCGGCATGTCGAACGGCCAGCCGCCTAGGACCGGTGGCCCGAGACCGAAAGGAATGAAATCGTGACGGTTCCCCTGATACAGCAGGTCCGCGTTGGGGCCTATGTGATGAAGCAGAAGCTGAAGGGCAACGAGCGTTATCCGCTGGTGCTGATGCTTGAGCCGCTGTTCCGCTGCAATCTGGCGTGCCCGGGTTGCGGCAAGATCGACTATCCCGATGACATTCTGAACAAGCGGTTGTCGGCGCAAGAGTGCTTTGAAGCGGTCGACGAATGTGGTGCACCGATCGTCGCCATTCCCGGCGGTGAGCCGCTGATCCACAAGGAAATCGGCGAGATTGTCGACGGCATTGTCGCGCGCAAGAAATTCGTCTCGCTGTGCACCAATGCATTGCTGCTCGAGAAGAAACTTCATCTGTTCAAGCCGTCGCCCTACCTGTTCTTCTCGGTCCATCTGGATGGTCTGGAGGAAGAGCACGACAAGGCGGTCAATCAGCAAGGCGTTTTCAAGCAGGCGATCTCGGCGATCAAGGCAGCCAAGGACAAGGGCTTTCAGGTCAACGCCAATGCGACGATCTTCGACAATATGAAGCCGCAGCAGATCGCAGATTTTCTCGATTATGCGTCAGACCTTGGCGTCAACATCACCATGTCGCCCGGCTACGCCTATGAGCGTGCGCCCGATCAGGAACACTTTCTGTCGCGCCGCCGCACCAAGGATGTGTTCCGCGATGTTTTCCGCATCCAAAAGGAACAGAAGAAAAAGTGGCGGATCAACCACTCATCCCTGTACCTGGATTTCCTGGCCGGCAATCAGGACTATGAATGCACGCCCTGGGGCATGCCGACGCGCAATGTTTTTGGCTGGCAAAAGCCCTGCTATCTGCTTGGCGAAGGCTATGTCAGCACGTTCAAGGAGCTGATGGAAACGACCGAGTGGGACACCTACGGCACCGGCAAATACGAAAAATGCGCAAACTGCATGGCGCATTGCGGATATGAGCCCACAGCGGCGGCTGATGCGGCGGCAAACCCGCTTAAGGCGCTGATGGTGCGGTTGCGGGGCATCAAGACAGAGGGTGATTTCGCGCCTGAAATCTCACTCGAACATCAGCGGCCCGCCGAATATGTTTTCGAACAGCAGGTCAACAGCTTCCTAACCGAGGAAGAGCTGCGGGAAGCCGAGAAGCGCAAAGTCGCGTAGCGCTTTCCGGGCGGCACTGTTCTGACGGCTCAGTCGCAGCACGTCTGCAATCTGGCTGGGATGCTGCAGCAAACCGACGCATAAGCCAAAAATATTCAGGCCGCCCTCCGGCTTAGCGCCGGCAAGAACGGCGCTGGGTAGTTGTTGATGGGCCGGGTCGATAATCGCCCGGCTGACCGTAAGCCTGACATCTGCCTGCTGGGCAACACGCGCAACCGCGTGGCTTTCCATGTCGACCGCGATGGCGCCTGTATCTGCAAAGGCCGCCGACTTTTTCTCAATCGTATCGATCGCCTGGTTGGCTCCCAACAGGGCGCCTGCTATCGCGGTTTGGTGCTCGTGCAATTGACCGGTAAGCGCCGGGTCGCATGAAAAAACATCTCCGTGACGGGCCAGGACACAATCCGCGACAACGATGTCTCCCGCTTTGAGGGCGGGATCAAGCGCACCGGCAACGCCGAAACTCATCAGCATGGTGGCGCCCCCTTCAACCAGTGTTTCGGCCGCCGCCTTTGCGTTGTCGGGTCCCGGCCCGAGGCATAGGACTTCAATGTCGGGGTGTCTGGGGGCGCGGGCGATTTTGGCTTCAAATGCCAGGCCGGTAACGATGCCGAGCTTGGTCATGGCCGGTACCTTGTTGGCTGAATGTTTTGCCTGTTGGTGCCGCTATTCCAACCCGTCATTCCGGCGCAGGCCGGAATCCATCGAGCCGTCCGAGGCGGTTTTGTGTTGACCTGGACCCCGGCCTTCGCCGGGGTGACGATTAGGTCTAAAGGAGACATAAGCATCTCATTTTCGTGTTTCAGCGGCCCAAGGTGGCGGCAGCCAGGTCGGCGGCGCGGTTGCCGGACCGGATCGCGCTTTCGATGGTCGCGGGCAGGCCCGTATCGGTCCAGTCTCCGGCGAGATAAAGGTTCCGTATTGCGGTCTTGTTGTCCGGGCGCGTTGCGTTGGCCTCCGGTGACTGGGCGATGGTGGCCCGTTTTTCCTTGATCACACGATAGGCAGGCATGTCGTGATCCAGTGACAGCGCCTGGCGGACGTCGGCCCAGCAGCGCTGGGCGATTTCTTCCGCATCCAGTTTGGCTTCATCACGGGCGGCGCTGATGGTGATAGAGATCGTATCCGGCCGGGTGAAGACCCATTGGGCGAAACCGCCGATCAGGCCGATCAGGCCAACGTCTTTCTTTGCCGTCTCGTTCTTGAAGTGAACATTGACGATGGGTTCACCCGCTGGAGGAACGGCCAAGTCGGGAATCAGCGATCGAACGTCCCACGCGGGTAGCGCCATGATGACATTACCCCGCGATCCGCACCGTGCGGCATTGCTGCCAAAGTCGATGGCATCGACCCGCTGGTCCCGTATGTGGAGTTTTTGCAACCGGTCTCCGAACCGGACTTCGACGCCGCGTTTTTCTAGCTCAGCCAATGCCGGGTCGATCATGGAATCGGCAAGGCTTTCCTTCGCAATCAGTGGACGGCAGCCCTCTGCTCCACGGCCAAATGTTTCAAGCAGAACAGGTCGCATCAGCCGCGCCGAGGAGTCCGACGGGTCGGCGTTGATGGCAGCCACGGTCAACGGCTCCAGCATACGCTCATAGAGGACTGAGTCCGCGTCGATAACATCGGCGACTGTTTGCTCCCGTCCCGCCAGCATGAGTTTGAGCGCCGGGATCATGGACACGAGATTGGTATCAGGTGTGCGCCGGTCTTTTGACAGCACCCACCAGGGAAAAGGCCCGCGATTGGGCCGCAGCGTCCAGCGCTTGTCGGTCGGAATATCAATGAAGTCGAACGCACTTTCCTCCGGGCCTGACATCCGGTCGCGCGCGCCGATCTCGTCCAGATAGGCCATGGCGGCATAATTGCCGCCCATTAGCAGGTGGTTGCCGTTGTCGATGACACAGCCCAGTGTATCATCGAAGAACGACCGGCATCGCCCTCCAGCACGCTGTGTCGCCTCGTGCAGGACAACGTCTATGTTTTTTGCTGACAGCCGAAGCGCAGCGGCCAAGCCGGCCAGGCCTGCACCGATGATGTGGACGCGGTCCATGCCGATTATAAGAGGCCGTACCGCACCGCGATCCAGAGCTTTTCAGGCTTGGAAACAAGGTCGGTATTGGTCAGGTCCGAAAAACCGTTCTTGCGAAGCCGGTTGAGCGTCTTGCGATAGACCATCATCATGATGACAGCGGGCCGCATGTCTCCCTCGCGGCAGTCAGCGATGGCGGTTTTCGCAAAATCGAACTCCCGGGCCGCTCGGGTGCTAAGCGCTTGGCAAACTTGCTGTAACCTGGGATCAGTGACGACTTTGACCGGATCCGTTTCGGTAATGCCCGCTTCCTGCAGCAGTTCTGAGGGAAGATAAAGTCTGCCCATATCGGCATCCTCAACCACATCGCGCAGGACGTTGGTGAGTTGTAGAGCGAGCCCCAGATGATCGGCCGTTCGCTGGCCAGCTGGGCCGGGCTCGCCGAAGATGCGCACACAAAGCCGACCGACGGCGCAGGCAACACGGTCGCAGTACAGGATCAGCCGATCCATGGATGGTGCGCGGATGGGCCCCAGGCCATCCATCTCCATGCCGTCGATCAGGGCGAGGAAATCCTTTTTTTGAAGGTCGAAAGTCTGAACCGCTGGTTTCAATGCACGGCTGATCGGACGAGACGGCGTGCCCTGATAGAGCGCTGAAATCTCTTTGCGCCAGTCTGCCAGCGCGGCCCGTTTTTTGTCGTCAGGCCAATCGCCGTCGGCGATATCGTCGACATCGCGGGCAAAGGCATAGACGGCAAAAATCGCATCCCGCTTTTCAAGCGGCAGGATCCGCATGGCCCAATAGAAAGAAGAGCCTGCAGCCTTAACCTGCTCGCGGATGGCGACCATGTCGCTTATGTCAGGGGGCAATTGAGCGGATATGGGGTGTACCGCGTCCATGGGATCTATCGCGTTAAGCGCCGACCTCGCGCAGATGGCGGGGCTGGTCCATTTCGAGCGCGCCGAAAACCTGGGCGACAATGTCGCGCGCCATTAGGCCCGCTTCGGCATATTGTTCTTCCGGCTTGCCGTGCGGCACGAAGCGGTCAGGCAGCGTCATGGTTCTGACCTTGACGCCCCGGTCCAACAGCCCTTCGCTGCTCAGGAAGGTCAGAACATGGGCCCCAAACCCGCCTGCGGCACCTTCTTCAATCGTGACCACCACTTCATGATTGAGCACCAGTTGCTGGATGAGGTCGATGTCCAGCGGCTTGGCAAATCGCGCATCGGCGACGGTCGCCGATATGCCGTTCTCCATCAGCTTATCGGCGGCTTCAACGCACTCCCGCAACCGCGCGCCAAGAGACAAGAGCGCGACACGGCTGCCTTCGCGAACAATCTGGCCCTTGCCAATGTGCAACGGATTCCCCCGGTCAGGCAGCGCAACGCCAAATCCTTCGCCGCGTGGATAGCGCACGGCCGACGGCCGGTCGTCGATAGCGATTGATGTCGCGATCATATGCTTCAGTTCTGCTTCATCGCTGGGCGCCATAACGACAAACCCCGGCAGGCAGCACAGATAGGCCAGATCGAAACTTCCAGCATGGGTCGGTCCATCGGCGCCCACCAGCCCGGCCCGGTCAAGGGCGAAACGAACCGGCAGCTTTTGGAGTGCGACATCGTGAACGATCTGGTCATAGCCGCGCTGCAGGAAGGTTGAATAGATGGCCGCGACGGGTTTCATCCCTTCAGCCGCCATGCCGGCGGCGAAGGTAACGGCATGTTGTTCGGCGATCCCGACGTCGAAACACCGGTCCGGGAAGCGTTTGCCAAACAGATCAAGGCCGGTTCCTGATGGCATCGCGGCGGTAATCGCAACAACCGCCGGGTCATCTTCGGCTTCTTCAATCAGGCTTTGGGCAAAGACCTTGGTGTAACTGGGCGCCTTCGGCGCGGACTTGGCGATCTCTCCCGTCTCGGCATCGAACTTGCCCAGCGCGTGATAGTTTTCCGGGTGCTGCTCCTTGAACGGGTGGCCGCGTCCTTTCTCTGTCAGTATATGCAGCAAAACGGGGGCATCGCTGTTGCTGTCGCGCAGTTTCGTCATGACCGCGGTCAAAGCATCGACATCGTGCCCGTCAACGGGGCCGATATAAGCAAAGCCCAAATCCTCGAACATGGTGCCCTTATTGGCATTGCTGTTGGCATAGGCCGAGGCGCGTTCAGCGGCGGTCTTGAACGCGTCCGGGAAGGCCGCTCCAGCCTGCTCAGTCAGTTCCTCGGGCGACAGGGTTGGATGCTCTTCATGAAGCCGCACGAGATAGTTGGTTAAACTGCCCAGCGACGGGGCGATCGACATACCATTGTCATTGAGGACAACGATCAATCGGCTGTTGCGGTCACCCGCATTGTTCATGGCCTCATAGGCCATACCGGCGCTCATGGCGCCGTCGCCGATCACGGCAATCACATTGTTATTGCGACCCTGCATGTCGCGGGCAACCGCCATGCCCATTGCGGCCGAAATCGAGGTTGAACTGTGGGCAGCGCCAAAGGGATCAAATTCGCTCTCGGCACGCTTGGTAAAGCCGTAGAGACCGTCCTTCTGGCGGATTGAACGAATGCCGCTTCGCCGTCCGGTCAGAATCTTGTGCGGATAGGCTTGGTGACTGACGTCCCAGATAATCCGGTCATCAGGCGTGTCGAAGACATAGTGAAGCGCCACCGTCAGTTCGACGACCCCCAGACCGGCGCCAAAATGACCGCCGGTTTCGGATGCGGCATCAATGGTTTCGGCGCGCAGTTCATCGGCGACCTGTCGCAACTGCTTGGATTCGAGTGCCCGTAGGTCCTCGGGCATCGTGATCGTATCCAGCAGCGGTGTCGGTTGCGGCATAGGCTCCCCGTCGCTCATCGTTCTAGAGCTGTGTTTAACCCTAATTCAGGGCTATTGAGAGTGCATAGCAATATGACGGGCGCAGGTTAACCCTTTTTCAGCATTGACTGAGTCGGTTGTTCCGTCCTTACAGCCTGTAATCACGACCTTTCCAATGGCTCGACGCCCCAAACCAGTGATTGATCGCTGAATGGATGGTCATTGCGGTGTAGAGCGCAGCGATCACGGGTAGAAGCAGCCCGGCGAGAGCAGGCCGCCCGTAGACCAACAGTGTGGGCCGGTAGGCAATCGCCATGGCCAGCCAGGCTGTACCGCCCATCAATCCGGCTACGATGTCGTCGTGCCAGGGCAGGGAAAGCAGCAGCAACGGCGGCATCAGAAAAATCAGCGTCAGTGCAGCGACCGTTCCCAGCAGCAAGACCACCGAATATCCGAGTTGGGTAAAGGCCGTACGGGTCACCATGTGCCACAGGCTGGACAGGCCGTCGGCCGGGCGAATGCTTCGGCTGTAATCGGCAAGGCCAAGCCAGATGTTACCACCGCCCTTTTTGACCGCCTCGGCCAGCGCGCAATCGTCGATCAGGGCATCCTTGATGGCGGCGATGCCGCCGATTCGGTCCAGAGCCGTGCGCCTGATCAGCACGCAACCGCCCGCTGCACCGGCGACTTTTGATCTGGGGTTGTTCACAGCAGGGAAGGGGTAGAGCATCTGAAAGAAAAAGATGAATGCGGGAACAAGCAGGTGCTCCCAGAAGCTCTTGCAGTGCAGTTTGACCATCAGCGAGACCAGGTCCCGGTCGTCCTCCTGCGCTTTGGTAACCAATTGCTGCAGCACGCCCGGTTCGTGGACAATGTCTGCATCGGTAAACCAAAGCATATCGGCGGCGGGGGCGGCCTCAATGCCGTGCGAAAGCGCCCAGAGCTTACCGGTCCAGCCTGGTTCAAGCGGCGGCGCTGACAGAACGTCTATTTGTGCCGAGGCCGAAGCAACCTGCTGTGCCAATGCCGCGGTTGCATCCGTACTCGAGTCGTCGACAACGACGATACGGAACGCGCCGGGATAGCCCTGTGCAGCAAGCGTGCTCACACATGCCTCAATCGACGCGGCCTCGTTTCTGGCCGGGATGATCGCTGTTACCGACGGCCAGTCAGTCAACGATTCATCATTGGCCAAACGCTGATCGGACCGCCAGAAACCATGATGAAAAAACAGCAGATAGACCCAGGCCAAAAGCGCCATGGCGCCAATCGCCGTCAACATCGTTCAGGTCCGTCGGAACGCAACGTCGAAGACACCGGCAAGGCCGCAAGCCAGATATTGCGGTTTGGACAGTTCGACACGGGTAGCAATCGGGTCTTCGGTGTGAAGCTTTTTTATCAGCTTGTCAGCGATCCGAACGATCATGGCTGATTCCAGCGCGAGCCGGGTGCTTCGCGGTTTGCTGGGCAGATGCCGGGCGTCCCGCATTAATTCTTCGGTACCCTCGAGACATCGGTCCATCACCTGCCTCAACGCCGGGGATGACGAGTTTGCCGACAATACCTCATGGGTGATGCCCGCATCGCGCAGCCATTGCTGCGGCAGATAGACGCGGTCCAGATCGGAATAGTCATCGGCGCAATCCTGTAAATGGTTGATCACCTGCAATGCGTTGGACAGTGCGTCCGCATAGCGGTAGTCCGCCTTGTCCTCGCCATGGATGTCCAGCAGGTAACGCCCCACAGGGGCCGCCGATCGATTGCAATAGTCAATAAGCTCGTCCCAGCTTTCATAGCGGGTTTTGACCGCGTCCTGCTTGAACGCCGAAATCAGATCCAGGCAATGCTGCTGGTCTGCACCGGTTTCGGCCAGACTGGGTCTCAAGTCGTGGGCTTTTTTGTATGACGGATCGTTGTTCTCTCCGCGGATCGCAGAGGCGAAGCCGTCCAGCCGGCTACACTTTTCATCCGGTGACAGGTCCGGATTGTCGGCAATGTCATCAATCGCCCGGGCAAAGGCATAAAACAGCGCGATGTGCGGCCGCAAATGCCTGGGCAACAGAAACGAACCGACCGGAAAATTCTCGTCTGCCGCGGCTTTGCCGGACGGTGTTTCGGCCAGCGCCGAAGGGGTTTGCGCCTGTGTGTTCATGAGACCGCGGAATCTAGGACCCATTAACCAGATTGCCAAGGACCGCAACAGGCGTATAACCAAGATTGATGACAGCGTTCGTAACGGGTGCAACCGGATTTATCGGCGCGGCAGTGGTCAGGCGGCTGCTGGATCGCGGAGAGCAGGTTCGTGCGCTTGTCAGGCCAGGCAGCGACCGGCGCAATCTCGAGGGGCTGAACGTCGACCTTTTTGAAGGGGAGTTATGCGCTGGCGATGCCGTGTGCCGCGGTTTGGAGGGCTGTGACAGCGTGTTTCATCTGGCGGCGGATTACCGCCTTTGGATGCGCAATCCAGATGCCATGTATAAAACCAATATTGATGGTTCCAGCAGGTTGGTGCGATGTGCTGCGTCAGCGGGCGTATCCCGCGTCGTCTATACCAGCAGTGTTGCGACTCTGGGGCATACCAATGACGGCAGCCCGGCTGATGAAAAAACCCCCAGCGCGCTCAGTGACATGATCGGGCACTACAAGCGGTCCAAATTCCTCGCCGAACAGGCCGTATTGGGGGAGGGGGTGGCTGTTGTGGTTGTAAATCCTTCCACGCCGGTCGGGCCCGGTGATGTTAAGCCAACGCCCACCGGCCGGGTGATCGTCGAAGCGGGCAGCGGCAACATGCCCGCCTTCGTCGATACCGGGCTCAATATTGCGCATGTCGATGACGTGGCGGAAGGCCACGTGCTGGCCCGCGATAACGGCAAGCCGGGCGAGCGCTATGTGCTGGGCGGGACCGATATGACGTTGCAGGAGTTGTTGGTGAGTATCGCGCAGCTGTTGGGGCGCAGGCCGCCGCGGTTCAAGTTGCCGCGCTGGGCGGTTTATCCGGTCGCGGTCGCGGCAGAAGCGCGTGCCAGGTTGACGGGATCCGGGGAACCGTTCGTTACGACGGAGGGGCTGAAGATGGCGAGACAGCACATGTTCTTTTCATCAGCCAAGGCAAAGAAAGAGCTCGGCTATAGATTCAGACCGGCGAGTGAAGCGATCAGCGATGCTGTGACCTGGTTCCGGCGACATGGCTATATCGGTGACTAACAAATGACGCTGGACATTACAGAGCAGGTATTGGGCAGCGCGGCGCTTGACGTGCCAGGCCGTCCCGATTGGGCATTGTCGCACGATAACCCTTATCTGCACGGGGTCTATGCGCCGCTTTCGACTGAGACGGCGGTAATCAGCCTTGACGTGATTGGCGAAATCCCACGTGACCTGAACGGCACCTATCTTCGCAATGGACCAAATCCGGCGCATGCGCCGATCAACCGCTATCACTGGTTCGATGGCGACGGGATGGTTCATGCCGTTCATTTCGATGATGGTAAGGCCAGCTATCGCAGCCGTTGGGTCCGCACCACGGGTTTTGCCAGAGAAGCAACAGACGGTCATGCGGTCTGGCCCGGTATGATGGGGCCATTTGATTTTTCGCTACCAGGCGGTCCGGTCAAAGATACCGCCAATACCGATCTGTTGGCGGTGGGCGGCCGGGTTCTGGCGCTTTGGTACAACGCGGGCACACCCTATTGGCTTGACGTAGAGACGCTTGAGACCTTGGGGCCAGAAACGTTTCAGGGGCAGGTCAAACATTCTATTTCGGCACATGCCAAATACGATGAGCGCACCGGTGAATTGCTGTTCTTCACCTATGGCGACGAACCGCCCTATATGACTGTGGGCGTTGCTTCTCCGGATGGCCGTCTCAAACGACGCATGGAGGTGGACCTGCCGGGGCCGCGGCTGCCGCATGATATGGGGTTCACGGAGAACTACGCCGTCGTTCACGATCTGCCGTTCTTTCACGATCTGGACATTTTGCGGCAGCACAAGAAGCGGGTGATCCGTTTCCATCGTGACATACCGTCGCGGTTCGGGTTGGTGCGCCGGGACGGCAGCGGTGAAACCCGCTGGTTCGAGGCCGAGCCCTGCTACATCTATCACGTGATCAATTGCTGGGAGGAGGGTGACGAGATCGTGATGGACGCCTGCCGTTGCGACGACCCGCTCCCCAAACCCAATCCGGATGAGGGGGCGCTGGCCTCCATGCTCGCCTATCTTCGTCTTCAAGCGACGTTGCACCGTTGGCGGTTCAATCTGAAAACCGGTGAAACACGTGAGGAGCTCCTGGACGATCTGAGCGCGGAATTCCCCGCGATCAACAACAGGATTGGCGGGCGCCAGTCCAGATATTGCTACAGCCAGATTATCCCGCAGGCGCCTACACTCAGTTTCACCGGGCTCATCAAATACGACACGGCCACCGGCCGGTCGTGGCGTTATGATTATGGCGACGGTGTATTCGGGTCAGAGGTGGCGTTCGCACCACGTGACGGTGCATCAGATGAAGATGACGGCTACGCCATTACCTATGTCACCGATACGTCTGACTGGACGTCGCAGTGTCTGGTGTTTGACGCTCACAACATTGAGGCTGGACCGCTATGCCGGGTTCAGCTTCCCGGCCGCATCCCCGCTGGCTTCCACGCGACCTGGGCGCTGGGTTAGGCTTTAGCTGCTTCAAGGTCCGCGCTGATGGTGCGCGCGGCCCGGAAGAAGTGGAAGGATGCCCAGACATAGATGAACAAGAAACTGAGCATGGTATAGCGCAGCGACTCTGTCCCGAACCATTCGTCCATCACGTCACTGACGATGCCGATGGTCAGTGGTCCCAGCCCCATGCCGATCAGATTGGTGACCAGCAGGAAAATCGCCACCGTCGTGGCACGCATGCGCAGCGACACCATCTGCTGCAGCATGGCATTGGTGGGGCCCAGGTAACAGGAATAGGCCGCTCCCGGCACAATCATCATCAGGATCGCGACCAGTGAGGAGGATACCTCGGTGCCGGCGATGGTATAGGTCGTGGCCGGCATCAACATGATGACGGCCGAAAACGGGACAGCGGGCAGGATCGCCAGTGCGGGAATCCGCATGTACCAGCGCGGGTCCTGGCTGCCCCATTTGTCGGCCAGCCAGCCGCCCAACAAGGCGCCACCGACGCCGCCGAGGATGAAGACAGGGCCCAGTTTCAAGCCGATTTCCGCTGACGTCAGGCCGTGAGACCGCTCAAAGAAGGCCGGTATCCATGTCTGGGAGCCATAGCCACCGAAGACGATCAGCGAGGCGCCGACGGTCATATGGAACAGCGATCGCCGCTTACGGATAAAGCGCAGAACCTCCATGAAGTTGGGAATCGGGCCATCCGCTGCGTGCAGCTTGTCAGACAGGCCACGCGGGGGCTCGCGCAGGGTGAAGTGAACGACCACCGCCACCAGAATGCCCGGCAGGCCCACGACGTAAAGCGCGATACGCCAGTCATAAATTTCGTTGATGTAGCCGCCCAGGCCATAGCCCATCAACGTGCCCAGTGGGACACCCAGACCGAACACGCCCATGGCAAAGGCACGTTTTCCCTGCGGAAAATAATCCGCAATGATCGATTGTGAGGGCGGCACACAACCGGCTTCCCCGACGCCGACGCCCATGCGGGCGATCAACAGCTGCCAGAAATTTCCCGCCAGGCCGCAGACGGCCGTCATCGCGCTCCACAATGTCAATGAAATGGTGATGATGCGGGTGCGGTTATGCCGGTCTGCCAGCCGTGCGATGGGGATGCCCAGCGTGGCGTAGAAAATCGCAAAGGCAAAGCCGGACATCGCGCCAGCCTGCGTGTCTGACAGCTTCAGGTCTTCGGTGATGGAATTCAGCAGGATCGCAATGATGTTGCGGTCCATATGGCTGAAGGCAAAGACCACCGTCAGCAGAATAAGCGTATACCACCGATAGGATTTGGAATAGGCCGCGCCGCCACTGTCCCGGGCATCGATTGTCGGTGTCGCGGTCAGGGTTCGTCTCGCACTATCAGAGGGTCACACAAGGTTGTAGGGGTGGTTCCGGTTACGCGCAACTGTAGGGTCCTAGAAAATTCTTGCAATGGCTTGGGCTCGCTGCAGGATAGCGCGCGGCTTGTTGGCCGATGCGTGTTGTGTACGTGTCTTGGGGAGGAACCGATTACCACGCCGATAGAATTCTATTTTGATTTCGTCTCGCCCTTTGGGTTTTTTGCCGCGACGCAGATCGATGATCTCGCAGCAAAACATGGCCGTAGCGTGGCCTGGAAACCATTTAATCTGCGAACCGTGGCGATGACCGTCGGATTCGACCGTCCGATGATCGCTTATCCGATCAAGGGCTCTTATTTCGCTCATGATATCCCGCGCATGGCGCGGCTTTTCGGGATCGATCCCTGGAACGTCGCTGATATTCAGGCTGTCAAGCCGGCGGTGGGCGCGCGTGCATTCTATTGGGTTGCCGATCAGGATGAGGCCAAGGCCAAACAGCTGGCCCTGTGGCTCTATCGGAAAATCTACTCAGAAGGGGTGCCTATGTCGGACCCGGCGGCGATCGCGGCCTATGTTGGAGAGATGGGGCTCGATAGCGAGGCATTGGCAGCGGCCCTGGCTGGTGATGAATTGAGGACGCGGTATAAAGAGGTCACCCAGGCGGCCATGGACAAAGGGGTTTTCGGATCACCTTTTTTCATTGTCGATGGGGAACCCTTTTTCGGGTCAGACCGGTTGTGGATGATAGACAAATGGTTGGCTGATGGCGGATGGTGAGTTCGAGTCTGCGCTGAATGCGGCGGCCATCAAATATATCGATGGCGCGACAGGCATAGCCGGATTGCAGCGTCTGACGGCAGGTGCGTCGCAAGAGACCTGGGCGTTTGATGCCCAGACCGGAGAATCTGCCATTCCCCTGATCTTGCGGCGTTCTCCCGGTGGCGTGCCGGAGAGCGAGGCCAAGGCGGCGACCCAGAGGAACGAAGCCAGGGTAATCCAGATCTGTTTTGAACATGGCGTCAAGGCGCCGGAGGTCATGTTCTCACTCAAGCCTGAAGATGGTTTGGGCGTCGGATATGTGATGGCCCGGATCGATGGTGAAACACTGGCCCCACGCATCCTGCGTGATGACACCTATGCGGACGCCCGGCCCAAACTGGCGGGGCAGTGTGGCGAAATTCTGGCTCCGATCCACGCGGTGCCGCGAGAGAAAGTCGATTTCCTCGAAGAGATCACGCCGCAGGATCATTGGCAGAACACCTGGGAGGCCTACGAAAAGTACTTCCTGGAGTGGTCGCCGTCTCCCGTCTTCGACTATGCCTTTGCCTGGCTGAAGGAGCGCGTGCCTGCGCGCGACCGCGTGACGCTTGTCCATGGCGACTTCCGCAATGGCAATTTGATTTATGGGCCCGAAGGTGTTCGGGCGGTGCTCGACTGGGAGATCGCCCACATCGGCGATCCGATGGAGGATCTCGCCTGGATCTGCGTCAATTCGTGGCGCTTCGGCAATATCGACAGGCCGGTCGGGGGCTTTGGCGAACGCGAACAGATGTTCGAGGGGTATGAACGCGCCAGTGGCATCAAGGTTGATCCTGACCGCGTCAAATATTGGGAAATTTTCGGCAGCCTGCGCTGGGGCGTCACCTGCAGGGGCATGGCGTTCACGCATCTTACAGGCCATGACCGGTCGGTCGAGCGGCCAGCCATTGGCCGCAGGTCATCGGAATGCGAGGCTGACCTGATGATTCTCTTGGGAGGCGCCGATGCGTCCTGACCGTCCAACTGCCGAGGAACTTCTGGAAGCCGTCGAGGAATTCCTGCGCGAGCGGGCGATCCCGGAGTTGCAGGGGCAATCATCCTTTCACGCGCGTGTCGCGGCCAATGTGGTGGGCGCCGTCCGCCGCGAAATTGCCGAGTCAGCGCCGATTGAGGCTGACCAGCACCGCCGGTTGCTTGCGCTTCTAAAGCATGACGGTGACGTGGAAACCCTCAATAGGGAGCTCTGCGAGCAGATCCGGGCAGGGCAGTGGGACCTGGCGGATGCCGACCTGCTGTATCACCTGCGTCAGGTCGCCATCGAAAATCTGGGTGTCGATAACCCGCGTTACTCTGCCTACAAAAGGCTGACAGGGCAGGGTTAACGCCGCTGCTGCTGACTGAGCAGGTCGCTCATCATCTGTTTTAGCAGGTCAAGCACCGCCTGTTCGCGGCGTTCGGTATCGTTGCCAAATTGAATAGCTGCGAGCCCTTCAAGCGCCACCCTCAATAGATCGCGGGCGATGTCGTAGACGTCGTCCGGCACTTCGGACAGTTCAGCATAGACTTCGCGGCCCACCTCCAGCCGGCGGCGGTCATACCGCTTGGCCGCCTTGTCGACAATGGGTTTGAGTTCGGGCGCTGTGCGTGCAGCGGCCTGCAGTTCCTGCCATGCCACGAACAGCGGGTGCTTTACGAACCGCCAGTAAATGTCGACGCCGGACGAAAACCGGTTGGCGGTCGCGGGCATCTTTCGCAGTTCTTCAGCATAGGTGTCGATCCACTGGTCAATCATGTGGTCGATGGAGGCGGCCAGAACATCGCTGGTCGTGGGGAAATAGTATTGAACCGCGCCACGTGTGACCCCGGCAAACCGGGCGATTTCCGTGGTCGTCGTGCGGTGATAGCCCAGTTCGATAAAGCACTGCACCGTCGCATCCAGTATGGCGTTGCGGGTCGCGACGCTTTTCTTGGTCTGATATTTGCGCGGCTCTGACTCTGCCGTGGGGGTGGTGGTCTTGGTCACAATATCTTCACTGGTTTACATACTCGGTGCGTAGCTAATCATTTCGCGGTGGGTCCGCCAAGCGTTTTCAGCATCCGTAACTTTTTTCGTTGGCCCATGACAAACCGGTCATGCGTGACTGTTAGCCGTTGATTTGCAGGGCGCACTATGCACGATGAGCCGCCACCAAATCATCAGAAGATTGAGCAAGCCTATGAACCGCGTTCTCGACCACTTGGGCACCCAATATCCGATCATTCAGTCGCCGATGGGCTTTATCGCCCGGTCGCAGCTTGCGTCGGCCGTGTCGAACGCCGGCGGGATGGGAATCATCGAGACGTCGTCGGGTGAGATCGAGCAGTGCATGGAAGAAATTCGCAAGATGCACGATCTGACGGACAAGCCGTTTGGGGTCAATCTGGCGCTTCTGTTCCTGCGGGACGAAGCCATGATCGACATGGTGATCGACGAAGGTGTGAAGTTCATCACGACATCGGCTGGCAATCCGGCCAAATATATCGACCGCCTGAAACGGCACGATATCATCGTCTATCACGCGGTCCCAACCGCGGAGATGGCGATGAAAGCCGTCGGCGCGGGCGTTGACGGTCTGATTGTCGAAGGCGCCGAAGGGGGCGGGTTCAAGAACCCGGAGGAGGTCTCACTGCCCGTGCTACTGCAGACCATTCGCGACCAGACCGATATCCCGATGGTTGCAGCGGGCGGCATTGTCGATGGCCGCGGCATGGCGGCAGCGTTTTCGGCTGGGGCGGAAGCCATTCAAATGGGCACGCGGTTTGTCAGCGCGCTGGAAAGCCCGGTTCACATCAATTTCAAGAACGCCATTGTCGACTCAGTCGAGACCGGGACGGTGGTGTTGAACAAGAAATCATCGCCGTGCGTAAGGGCCCTTAAAACAGAAAGGACCATGGCAATCCACGAGGCGGGCGTGATGGAACGTTCCGTCGTCTTCGGCGATATCCTGGACCTCTATTTTGGTGGCGATATGGAATCCAGCGTCGGCCTGGCAGGGCAGGGCGCGGGCATGATCAGCGAGATTAAGCCGGTCAAACAGATCATTGACGAAACTGTCGACGGGTTCTTTGAAATCGCAGGCCGGTTTGCGGCGATGTCGCAGTCCAGGGCGTTTTAGGGCCTCTCTCTTGTGCGCAAGGAAGGTGATCTGATGGCCACACGAACGGTCATTTCCAGGGTGTCCGGGCATGTTCAGGGTGTCGGTTTCCGCGTCTGGGTGATGCGTGAAGCGCAAGCCCGCGGCGTCAACGGATGGGTGCGCAACTGCCCTGACGGCACGGTGGAGGCCGTGTTTTCCGGCGAGCCCGAAGCGGTCATTGAAATGCAGATGCGCTGCTATGTGGGTCCGTCGGCGTCGCGCCCGACGTCAGTCGTCTCTGATCCCTTTAACGACATACCGGGTGAGGGATTCGAGATCAGGGGCTAGCGTCATCAAAATGGGAAAGACCCATCGCCTCGAGCTGTCCGCTGACAAAATGGGCTGGAATAGTGACGATGACCTGATCGCCTGTATGTGCATTCAAGCGGGTGCGGAACCCAGACTGACTGTGCCGCTGCAGGAATTGTCCGCTCAGGGATATCGCCAGGACCTCATGAAAATCGCACGGCCACAGGGTTTTGTTCTTGTGGCAGCGCAATCGCTCCTGCGACAGCACATCGACATCGATGGTGGTGCCGCCGGGAAAGCTGGCGCTTTCGAAGAACCGTGGCCGTTTTCCGCTGTAATAAAGGTCGATGTATAGCTGGTGCTTTACCGCGTCGGACTGTTTGAGTTGATAGCTTCGGAACCGGGCATAGGCGGCGGTGCCACCCATCCCTTTAATGGATGCCTGTAGCTGCGGACCCAGAAACGTCGTTGCGGGGTCAAACTCGCTGTCTCTCACCTCGACACGTGAAACGTAGTCCTGTTGGGTGGTCGGTGCGCCGGCACAGCCGCTGACTATCAGGATTAAGAGTCCTGCTATGACCATCCGACATCGAAGCATAATTCAATCTTAAGTTGTTTAACTTATTACTATATACCACTATGAAAAGAACTTGTGTTCTTGTCAATTGAAGACGGTCGGGAACGTCTCCCTGAGCGCTACGTCCAGGTCTGCCATGCTAACTGGCAGGCCCAGATCGGCAAGCGACGTAACCCCGTGGGCTGAAATGCCGCAGGGGACGATGCCGGTAAAGTGCTCAAGATCTGGCTCCACGTTGATGGAGATGCCGTGATAGGTGATCCAGCGGCGCACGCGCACACCAACGGCGGCAATTTTGTCTTCACGCCCCGCACCTCGGTCCACCCAGATCCCAACCCGGCCCTCGCGGCGCTCACCGGTCACGTTGAACCGGGCCAGCGTGTCGATAATCCATTGTTCTAACTGCTGCACATAGCGACGCAGATCGCGGCCACGTTTGTTCAGGTCCAGCATTACATAGACCACGCGCTGCCCTGGTCCGTGATAGGTGTACTGCCCGCCGCGGCCGGTTTGGTAGACGGGGAATCTGCCGGGGCTGAGAAGGTCATTCGAGTCTGCGCTCGTCCCGGCGGTATAGAGCGGTGGATGTTCCACCAGCCAGACCGTTTCCGGCGCTTCGCCGGATACAATGTCCGCAACTCTTTGTTCCATGAACGCCACGGCGTCCGGATATGCCACCGGTTGATCGGCCACGATCCAGGAAACACCCTCCGCTTGATTGAGGGTGGGAGCGGTTGCATGCTCAGATTGTGTTTCAGCGTGACTCATTTAACGAAAGGACCAGATCATGGGCGATGGTGCAGCATTTGCGGCCGCGATGCGGGAATTCTATCACGACTATCCTTCCAAGGGACCCGTTCCCAAAGCGGACCTGCTGGCCGATGACGTAGAACTCGAATCCTGCGGCGACAAGGCGCAAGTCCCGTGGGCAGGCACATGGCATGGCATTGAGGGTGTTCAGGCGTTTCTCGATGCGGTTTGGACCGCTGTCGAGATAACGCGGTTTGATGTGATTTCTTCGGTCGCTGATGACTTTGGCGCATTGTTCTTCTCAGAGCTCGGCATTCGCCACCGTGCGTCTGGCGCAATGCTGACCCTCCACAAGGCGGACTCGATTTCAGTCCGGGATGGCAAAGTCGTCAGATACCGCGAAGTCTATGATGTGGAACAGGTTTCTCGTTGGTTGAAAAACTAATAAACACTATTTTAGTGTATATTATTGGTTTATACATCATCTCTTGCGAAATTAGCGTCTAATACTAATATGTGGTGTCCAATAGAGCGGAGCTGCCGGTGATACCCATTATGCTCGATCCAGCACGGGTTTCAGCGGCGGTTGTCGGTGACGGTCCTGCCGCATCACGCCGTGTCCAGCAGTTGAAGGACGGCGGCGCCACTGAGATTGCGGTTTTCAGGACTGTTCCACCGGCTCGCGCGCTAAAGGATATACAGGTCGTCTATGTGGCAGATCTGGACCGGGCGGCCAGTGAACAGGTCGTCGATATGGCGCATCAGGCGGGCGCGCTGGTGAATGTGGAAGACGTTATCGACCTGTGCGACTTCCATGTGCCGGGCACGGTCCGGCGGGGCGACCTGCTGCTGACCATTGCGACAGGCGGCAAGAGCCCTGGGCTGGCGCGGGCATTGCGCCGATATTTTGAGGCTGAGTTTGGCCCTGAATGGGCTGGCCGGCTGGATGAATTGGCCGCCAGGCGGCGGCAGTGGATCGACGAGGGTGCCGACTTGCCGACGCTGGCGCGGCGGACGGACGAATTGATCGAACGGAACGGATGGTTGAAATGACGACAGCAGTGCAGATGAAGGACGAGGTCATTGACCGAAGTGCTGCGTCACTGCAGCAGCAGTATGGCCATCTGGAAGGCCGGGCGCTGCTTGAAGTCATGATCAAGGATGTGTTTCCAGGCAAGATCGGCCTGGTTTCATCCTTTGGGTCAGAGTCTGCAGTGCTGATCGAAATGGTCGCGGATATTGATCCGGCCACCCCCATCCTGTTTCTGAACACCGGCAAGCTTTTTGGCGAAACACTGCGCTATCGCGACAAGCTGCAGGAACGTTATGGCCTGACCGATATCAGGTCGTTAAAGCCGGATGACGATGAATTGGCTGCTGAAGATCACAACGGTTTGCTGTGGACCCGTGATCAGGATGCCTGCTGCGACCTGCGCAAGACACGGCCTCTGGACCGGGCGCTGGAGGGCTTTGACGCCTGGATAACGGGCCGCAAGCGCTTCCAGACGGAAGAGCGCGCCGCGCTGGAGCTGATCGAACAGAACGCCGGTAAGGTCAAAATCAATCCGCTGGCAAATGCAAGCCTTGAGGATCTTCAGGCCATTGCAAACGAAAAGAATCTGCCGCGGCATCCCCTGGTAATGGACGGCTATCTGTCGATTGGTTGCATGCCCTGCACCCGCCGGGTTCAAGAGGGCGAGGACTATCGCGCCGGCCGGTGGGCCGGGACCGATAAGACCGAATGCGGCATCCATGTCGGCGACGGCATTTAACCGGCTGCTGCCCGCCGCTCTTTCACCGCAGCGTCGATCAACGCCAGGATCGCAGGTCGCTCCGCATCAGCAATCGACTTGTTCTTGATGTGCCGGAGTTTGGCGCCGGTGCCTTCCAGCAGGCCAGCCGGATCGTCCAAAGTTGCGCCCTGGTAGAAACCCAGATTGATCCAGTTTTTGTGCGGCATGATATAGGCATAACCGTCGATCATCTTGCGTGGGCCCAGGCCATAGCTCGCGGCCCGGTCGCCCAGCCGCACCACCTCGCAGGCTTCAGGATGACGGGCGATCACGATCTCGCGCAGCCGTTTGACAATGGGCCGCAAATCGGGCTCGGTCATTTCTAATAGGTCTTCAAATGTCCCGATTTTGGCATTGCTCATCGTGATCGCCCTAGCTTCTGTCGTCACCCAGACTAAAGCCCGACCGCGGAGGCAAACAACCTGCGCCGCGGCCTTGCAGGCCCCCCGCTATTTTGCTACTTCCTCTCCCCCAACTGCGGTCGTGGCGGAATTGGTAGACGCGCAGCGTTGAGGTCGCTGTGGGCGATGAGCCCGTGGAAGTTCGAGTCTTCTCGACCGCACCAGATTCGGAAAGACCTGCAGGGCGTCCTATGTATGGCCTGCAGGTCTTTTTTGACGGAGAGTGCTGATGGAGCCGGAAGAAGCGATCACTGATCCGCGTCCCGCCGCCAGCGGCGAAGCATCCTCCGTCGTTTCTCCCGACGTCGTCCGCGAAGTTGCCGACGCGCTCCGCAACGATAATCTTGAATTTGTTCGCCGTTTGATGGGCGAATTCCACGCCGCCGACCAAGCGGACTTGATCGAGCAATTGGCGCCCAAGGTACGGCGCAAGCTGCTTGACGAGGTGCGCGAGTCTCTGATGCCGGAGGCGCTGCCCGAGCTCGAAGAGCATGTTCGTGACGCGGTCATCGATCAGTTCGAGCCGGAAGAAATTGCAGCGGCGATTACCGAACTTGATGCCGATGACGCGGCCTATGTGATCGAGGACCTGGAAGAGGTCGACCGGCAGGAGGTGCTCGACTCGGTTCCAGACGAAGAGCGGGCTGAGGTTGAGGCCGCGCTCGGCTTCCCGGAAGACAGCGCCGGGCGCCTGATGCAGCGGGATTTCATCTCGGTGCCGTCATATTGGACCGTGGGTCAGGCGCTGGATTACATGCGCGACACCGATGACCTGCCGAATGACTTTTACGAAATCTTCGTCGTGGATGCGCGGATGAAGCCGGTCGGTACCGTGCCGCTCAACCAGTTTCTGCGCGCCAAGCGGCCCGTCACGGTTGAAGAGATCATGCAGCCCGAACCGATCTTGATCGATGCATCAACCGATCAGGAAGAGGTCGCGTTCCAGTTCCGGCAATACAATCTGCTGTCGGCGCTGGTCGTCGACAGTGAAAAGCGCCTGCTTGGCGTGATCATGGTCGACGACGTGGTTGATGTGATTCAGGAAGAGGCCGAAGAAGACATCATGCTCCTCGGCGGTGTCAGCGAGGGCGGTGTGCACGACTCCACACTGCGCACGACACGCGACCGTTTTATCTGGCTGTTGGCCAATTTGGCGACGGCCATTGCTGCCTCGCTGGTCATCGCCCAGTTCGACGCCAGCATCGAGCAGATGGTGGCTCTCGCCATCCTGATGCCGATTGTCGCCTCCATGGGCGGCAATGCCGGCACGCAGACCTTGACCGTTGCTGTGCGCGCGCTGGGCATGAAGGAACTGACCACCAGCAATATGCTGCGCACGATCTCGCGCGAGCTGATGGTGGGCGGAATCAACGGGGTTCTGTTCGCTGTCATTATGGGTGTGGCGGCCGCGCTCTGGTTCGATAATTGGCCGCTGGGCGGCGTGATCGGCGCGGCCATGATTATCAATATGATCGTTGCGGCGCTGGCGGGCATTCTGGTACCCATCGGCCTCTCGCGCGCCGGTGTCGATCCTGCCGTCGCCTCCAGTGTTTTTGTCACCACGGTGACCGACGTTATTGGCTTCCTGGCCTTTCTGGGCCTGGCCTCCATTGTCTTGCTCTAGAAGGAGAATTCCATGTCAGAAGATCCCATCGTCATCGCCGGCATTGGCCGCACCCCCATGGGCGGTTTTCAGGGCGAATTGTCGTCCATGAAGGCGACCGACCTCGGCGGCGTGGCCGTCGAAAAGGCCATTGGCGAGTCGGGTATCGCGCCGGAAGACTTCGATGAATGCGTGATGGGCTGCGTCCTGCCGGCCGGGCTGGGCCAGGCGCCCGCGCGCCAGGCGGGAATCGCTGGCGGCCTGCCGGTCAGTGTGGGGGCCACCACCGTTAACAAGATGTGTGGGTCGGGCATGAAGGCGGTGATGCAGTCGCACGACATGATAGCCGCGGGCGTAGCTGATATCATCGTCGCTGGTGGGTTGGAGAGCATGAGCAATGCGCCCTACCTGTTGCCCAAGGCACGCCAGGGTCTGCGCATGGGCCATGGTGAGGTGAAAGACCATATGTTCGTCGATGGCCTTGAGGATTTTAACGACAACCGGCTGATGGGCACCTATGCCGAGGCGACCGCCCAGCGCTATCAGTTTACGCGCGAGCAGCAGGATGACTTTGCGATCAACTCCCTAAAGCGCGCTCAGACCGCCAATGAAGACGGCACCTTTGCCCGCGAGATCGCGCCGGTCACCATCGAGACCCGCAAGGGCGAGACGGTGATCGATACCGACGAACAGCCGCGCAATGCCGATCTGGAGAAGATTCCGAACCTGCGTCCTGCCTTTGCCAAGGACGGCTCGGTCACCGCGGCCAATTCCAGCTCGATCTCTGACGGGGCGGCGGCACTGGTGCTGATGCGACGGTCGGAAGCTGAAAAACGCGGTGTAACACCCCTCGCCACGATCATCGGCCAGGCCACCTTCGCGCAAGAGCCGGAATGGTTCACCACCGCCCCGGTCGGTGCGGTGAAGCGCCTGTTCGACAAGACGGGCTGGACCAAGGAAAGCGTTGACCTGTTTGAGGTCAACGAAGCTTTTGCGGTCGTCCCCATGGCGGTCATGAACGACCTAGGCGTCAGCCACGATGTATTGAACGTGCATGGTGGAGCCTGCGCGCTAGGGCACCCGGTGGGGGCGTCCGGCGCGCGGATTTTGGTGACGCTGCTGGGCGCGCTCGAAAAGCACGATCTGAAGCGGGGCGTTGCCGGCATCTGCCTCGGCGGCGGTGAGGCCACAGCCATGGCGATTGAACGCGCGGCCTGATGCAATAGTCATTGGTCTCTAAAGTCTGAGGCGTCTAACATGGGTCATTCATAAGCACGACGACCCCAACAGCCGTTCGGCCTGAGGAGGGTCGGGCAGGTCGGGACCCGTCTCGAAGGCTTCCTGCGAACGGCTTTTGGAGTGTTTCAGCCCGTTCGATCAGACCCTTCGAGACGCCCGCTGAAGCGGGCTCCTCAGGGCGAACGGCCTGAAAGCCAACAAAGCCAAACTAAACGCCTGTGGGCTAGACATCGCTGGCCGCCCCTTGCGTATGCCGATCCCCATATCAACAGCCTTCCATTGTAGCCCCAATTTTGATTGCATAGGCGGGAAAGATTCATGGGGATCAATCTGTCGGGGAGGATGAGCTATGGAAAGAGACTTTGACGTCATTGTCATCGGTTCAGGCGCTGCAGGCCTAGCGGCTGCTGTTTCCGCGGCAGACAGCGGTGCGTCTGTTCTGGTGGTGGAAGGCGAAACGCAGGTTGGGGGCTCGTCGCGGCTTTCCGGCGGGCACTTCTATGCCGCCGGGACCTCTGTTCAGGAAGAAGCGGGCGTGGTCGGGGACAACGCCGACGCCATGTTTGAACACTACATGACGCTCAATCAGCACCTGGTCGATCCGGCCGTGGTGCGCCGCTATTGCGATCTGTCCGCGCCAACGCTGGAATGGGTGATGGGCCTGGGGGTGAAGTATCCCGCGGACCAGCTCTATGCCTCCGGTGTCGGCTCGACCCCGCGGGGACATCCGCCTGAAGGTGAAGGCCAGGAAGTCATCAATGTGCTCGAAGGTCACCGCAGCCATAAGGGTGTCGATCTTGTGCTTGATGCGCGTGTCACGTCGCTGATCACCAATGACGAGGGCCGGGTGACAGGCGTACGCATTGGCGACGACGAAGCGACCGCCGGGGCCGTCATCATGGCGACCGGCGGATTTGGCAATAATCCTGAAATGATCGAAAAGTACCTGCCTCAGGCCGCCGCTACGGGCGACTGGGGCTGGTATATCGGGGCCGATGGTGCGCGGGGCGACGGGATCACCCTGGGCGAATCCGTTGGCGGTGTGGTCGATGGCCATGACCGCGCCTTGCTTCTCGCGACGCCGGGATTCAGCCGCGACCTCGAAGTCGCCTTGCCCAGCTGGATCATCATGGTGAACCAGTATGGCCGGCGGTTCTGCGACGAAACCGGTAACTACACCGTCATTGCCGGGCTGCTGGACAAGCAGGGCGGACCGGTTTACGCAGTCTTTGACGAGCCGACGCGGGCGGCAGCAAAGCGGACTCCGTTGTTCCAAGCCTATTGGGTGAATGAAGTCCTGGAACAGAAGGCTGACGATGGCCGGATTCTCCGTGCCGACTCACTGGCCGAACTCGCGGCGCTGGCCGGTATCGATGCGGAGGGGTTGGAAGGTACGGCGCAACGCTATAACAACGATGTGGAGGCGGGCGAGGACACGGCCTTCTTCAAACAGGGCCCGCTGTCGCCGATCAGAACAGCGCCGTTTTATGCGGTAGAAATCAGGCCCGCCATCCTCTGCTGGACCGGTACTGGCTTGCGAATCAATGCGGATACCTGCGTGATCGACAAGGCCGAGAAACCGATCCGGGGCCTCTATGCCGCGGGTGAAACGGTGGGCAATTTGCACGGCGACGTCTATGTCGGCGGCGGCGGGTCCTATGGCCCGTGCCTGGTTTTCGGTAAACTCGCAGGCGAAAATGCTGCGAAATATGCCCAGATGCTGAATGACTGACATGCTGCTGCGGTATCAGGATAGGAGCGCATGACTGTTCACATCTCCCGCCCGGCCGTCGGCGTTCGGGATCTCGACCACCTCAAGGAGGTGATGGCCGCGCGTAGTCCCGGCATCTACATCACCACCCGCAATGTGCCGAAGCGGACGGAAGAGCTGTTGGACGGCGGCTCGGTCTATTGGATCATCGGCGGGCAGTTCCGCGCCCGCCAGCGCGCGCTCAAAGTCGAGCGGCTGGAAGACGATAATGGCCGTGGCTATTGCAACATCTATCTGGATGCGGAAGTCGTCGTGACCCAGCCCTATCCCCGCCGCGCGCATCAGGGCTGGCGCTATCTCGATCCCGCCGATGCCCCGCCTGACCTGAAGGAAGGCGACACCGCTGACCTGCCCCCGGAGATGGCCGCGGAGCTGAAGGATTTGGGGCTGATTTGATGCGTCGGTGCCGGCGTCTTCAGTTGCACAGACGCCCCTCACCCTAACCCTCTCCCCGGGGGGAGAGGGAATCATATCGAATTCCCTAATCCGCCGCATACGTCCTGATCAGGCGGTTGTTGTCTCTGCTATCGCCGCGCGAAGCGATGCTTCGATCTGGCCGCTGCACCATTCGTCACCGAATTCGGCGTCGGTTCGGGCACGCAGTTTCGCCTGTTCGGGCAGCGCCCCAAGCCGATCGCAAAGACCGGCGATACTGGGCGCGGCAGCATCGAGCATGGGCCTGAGCGTCGGGAACTTATCCGTCATCACGCCCCAGAGGACGTGGGCGGTGAAATCCGCGATCCCGGGCGTGTCGGTGCCCAGCATGTAACCGGAGCCTTCGGTCATGCCGTGGCGGCAGCCCATCTCTTCAAAAATCGTCATCCAGCGGCTCAGGCGGGGTTGGTAGGCCGCCCAGCTCTCCGCCGTCCACATCTGCGCGCCATTATGCAGCGTCATGTCATAAAGCACGTCATCGGCGTCACAGACGATCTTGTGGGTCAGCGCAGCGCCCACCGGGGTGCCAGGCAGCAGTCCATGTTTACCGCCCAGATAAGCAAGGATCGCGGGCGTCTGGGACAGGGAGACATCTGCCGCGTGATCGATCAGCACCGGCGGCCCCATATGTGGCACCGGCTGGTCCGCGGGCGCTGCGTCCTTCAGGTCAATGATAGCGTCCATGCCGGGTTCGTCCCAGCTCGCTCCCACATGGGCCAGAACGGCGCGGATGAACTGCCCGCGAAACGCAATCGGCCAGTAATAGAGCGTGTAGTCAACCATGGCTGCCCCTCACTCTCATCCTAACCCTCTCCCCACGGGGGAGAGGGAATTGCCTCGTGCCCCCTCATTCCACCGCCCAATTGTCGATCAGGCGGGTTTTGCCCAGGCGGGCGGCGCCGAAGACGCGGGCCGGGCGGTCAATGGCGGACGCCAGTTCAAGGGTCTCCGCATGGCGAACTTCGATGTAATCGATGGAGTCGAATCCTTCGGCAATGAGCGCCATTTTGGCCGTGTCGCAGGCGGCTGCCGGGTCACCGCCGGCCAGCACCCTGTCGCGCACGGTTTGCAGTTCGCGGGGGAAATGTGCAGCGATATGGCGCTGCGCCTCGCTTAGATACCGGTTGCGGGATGACAAGGCGAGCCCGTCCTCCTCACGCATAATCGCCCCGCCCAGAATCTCGACGGGGATGTCGAGGTCGGCCGCCATGCGGCGGATTACCTGCAGCTGCTGATAGTCCTTTTCGCCAAAGATCGCGATATCGGGCAGGCATTGCAGCAGCAGCTTGGCGACAATCTGCGTCACCCCGTCGAAATGCCCGGGCCGGTGGGCACCACATAGCACGTCGGTTAAGCCGGTCACCCGAACCTGCGTTGAAAACCCGTCCGGGTACATTTCGCCGACGGCGGGGGCAAAGGCGACATCCGCGCCCAGCCGGTTCAGATGATCGACATCGTCGTCTTCGACCCTTGGATAGGCGTCGAAATCCTCATTCGGGCCAAACTGCGTCGGGTTGACGAAAATGCTGACGACAAGCCGGTCGGCCTTCTGCTGTGCCAGTTGCATCAGCGACAAATGGCCTTCATGCAGCGCGCCCATGGTGGGCACCAGGGCAACCGTTTCCCCAGCGTCGCGCCAATCGCGCACTTGCCGCCTTAGGTCACTGACCATACGTATGGTTTGCGTCTCGCCAGGCATGGGGCGCAAGATACGGTAAGCATGGCAGACAAGACACCCAAAATAGTCCCCGATACGTCATCTGATGTGGACGCGTTTCTGGAGAAGCTGGCAGCGACCCCGGCACCGCACAAGGCGGCGCCCCGGGGGCGGCTGATCTTTGCGCTTGATGCGACCATGAGCCGGCAGCCCACCTGGGACCGCGCATGTCATATTCAGGCGGACATGTTTCAGGCCGCGGCTGCTGTCGGCGCGCTCGACATCAAACTGATCTATTTCCGGGGACACCGGGAATGCCGGGCCAGCAAATGGTATTCGGAATCACCCCCGCTGCTGAACGCGATGACCAAAATCTACTGTCAGGGCGGCTACACACAGATTGAGCGGGTGCTGAAGCGCGCCGCCAAAGAGGTGAAAGACAGTCCGGTCAGCGCGCTGGTCTATGTGGGCGATGCCTGCGAGGAAGAGGTTGACCGGGTCTGCGGTGCCGCTGGAAGGCTGGGTGTTCATGGTGTGCCGGTCTTTATGTTTCAGGACGGCGGTGAACCCTATGCAGAGGGCGTGTTCCGCGAGGTAGCGCGGTTGTCTGGCGGGGCCTATTGCCGGTTGGATGAAGGCAGTGCCGCTCAGCTTAAAGAACTGTTAAGTGCAGTGGCGGTTTTTGCCGCTGGTGGCAGGCGGGCCTTGTCAGATTATGGAAAAGCCCGTGGCGGTGCTGTATTAAGATTGGCGAACCAGATGAAGGGTGGAACGAACTAGTGGTCTGGGTCTTTATTGGGGCGATCGCCCTGATCGGAGTGTTGTTGTTGGCCAATTGGGCGGCGAAGGCGGATAAGTCATCGGTGCGGCAGATTGCCCGTTATTTTGGCGCGTTTCTGTTGTTTGCTGCGGCCCTTTTGCTGGCGACGCGGGGCGCGTTTCCGATTGCCGGTATTCTCGTCGTGCTTGCCATTGCCCTGGCGTCGCGTCGGGTGATCCCGTTTTTGGGCGGTGCGGCGAAATCTCCCGGGCAGAATTCGCAGGTCGAGACACGCTATCTGCGGGTCACCCTCGACCATGACAGTGGCGCGATTGATGGTGTAATCCGCGAAGGCGGCTATGCTGGCAAACGGCTCAGCGATCTGGACCGGGTGCAGCTGACCGATCTTTACGAAATCCTTAAGTCCGATGATCCCGAAGGTGCGCGCCTGCTGGATGCCTATATGGCAAGGGCCTATGCCGGTGAATGGCAGGAAGAGGGCGGCAGCGACGGCGTTTATGACAGCGGCTATATGACACCCAAAGAGGCGCGCGAAATTCTGGGTGTACGCTCCGGCGCGAGTGCCGAAGAGATCAAGGCGGCGCACCGCAACCTGATGAAAAAGTTTCATCCGGACCAGGGCGGCTCCACCTATTTCGCTGCGCGCCTGAATGAAGCGAAAGATCTGCTTCTGGACCTTTAAACGTCTCTCGGATTTACAATAAATCCGTCAGAATCCCGTCATGTACACGCGGCGCCACATCAGGCATAAACCCATGCTGACGAAGGCAATCAGGGCATAACAGGCATGAGTCAACGCGTTCGAAAGGCGGTCTTTCCGGTGGGCGGCATGGGCACCCGTTTTCTACCTGCGACGAAGGCAATGCCAAAGGAAATGCTGCCTGTCGTCGATAAGCCACTGATCCAATATGCGGTCGAGGAAGCACAGGAAGCCGGGATTGAAGAGTTCATCTTCGTAACGGGCCGCGGCAAATCGGCAATCGAGGATCATTTCGACAGGTCGGTCGAATTGGAAGCCTTGCTTGAGGAGCGCGACAAGGATCATGTACTTGAGGCGCTGATCGGAACGATGCCTGCGGCGGGCCAAGTCTCCTATACGCGTCAGCAGAGCCCTCAGGGGCTTGGGCATGCGGTCTGGTGCGCACGTCATCTGGTCGGGGATGAGCCGTTCGCCGTTCTGCTCGCTGACGATCTAATTAAAAGCGATGTGTCGTGCCTGAAACAGATGGCCGATGCCCATGCAGAGGTCGGCGGCAATATGGTCGCGATCATGAATGTCCCGCATGAACACACCTCCCGCTATGGCGTGATCGACCCGGGCGACAATGGCGACAGGATGATCCAGGTCAACGGCTTGGTTGAGAAGCCGGCGCCAGACGTCGCGCCGTCCAACCAGGCCGTCGTCGGGCGCTATATTCTGATGCCGGATGTGTTTGGGCATCTGTCGGGACACGAAAAAGGCGCTGGCGGTGAAATCCAGCTCACCGACGCGCTCGCCAAGATGATCGGATCGGCGCCATTCAATGGTTACCGCTTCGACGGTACCCGGTTCGATTGCGGCGACAAGGTCGGGTTTCTGGGCGCCAATCTGGCCTTTGCGCTGGACCGTGACGATCTGCGGGATGGGGTTCTGGAACAGATGGCCGTGTTGCGGGGCTGAAATCATGCGCGTGACGATGATTGGCACCGGTTATGTTGGCCTCGTCTCGGGGGCCTGCTTTTCCGAGTTCGGCCATGATGTCGTTTGCATCGATAAGGATGCCTTGAAGATTGAGGCGTTGAACGGAGGCGAAATTCCGATTTTTGAACCGGGTCTCGACGATCTGGTGTCGCGTAATGTCGCTGAAGGCCGGCTGTCGTTTTCATTGGAGCTGAAGCAGGCTGTCGCTGAGTCCGACGCGGTGTTCATCGCGGTTGGAACACCGTCGCGCCGGGGCGACGGCCATGCAGATCTCTCGTATGTCTACGCAGCAGCCGAAGAGGTAGCGGACGCGCTTGATGGTCATACGGTTGTTGTCACCAAGTCGACCGTGCCGGTTGGCACCGGCCGCAAGGTCCGTGAGATTGTTTCTGAACGTTTGGCAGCAACGGGCTCTACCGCGACCTTTGATATCGCGTCCAACCCCGAATTTCTGCGCGAGGGGTCAGCGATTGAAGACTTCATGCGGCCAAACCGTGTCGTCGTCGGGTGTGATGGCGAGGCAGGGAGGGACATCATGCGGCGCTTGTATCGGCCGCTATCCCTGCGTGAGACACCGATTCTGTTCGCCGATATTGAGACGGCGGAACTGATCAAATATGCAGCGAATGCCTTTCTGGCGACTAAGATCACCTTCATCAACGAAATCGCCGATCTGTGCGAAAAAACCGGCGGTGACGTGCAGGCCGTCGCCCATGGGATCGGTCTCGACAATCGGATTGGGTCAAAGTTCTTGCATCCGGGTCCCGGCTATGGTGGCAGTTGTTTCCCCAAGGATACCCGGGCGCTATTGGCGACGGGACAAGAGGCCGGGGTCGAGTTGAGCATCGTCGCGGCCGTTGAAAACGCCAACCGGCGGCGTAAGCAGGCCATGGCAGAGCGGATCATTGGCGCTTGCGGTGGCGACGTAATGGGTAAGACCATTGCGGTGCTTGGCCTGACCTTCAAACCAAACACGGATGATATGCGTGACAGCCCCAGCCTGGACATCGTTCCTGCGCTCATTGCGGCCGGCGCAACCGTCAGGGGCTATGACCCTGAAGGCATGGACGAGGCTGCGGCCCTGCTGCCCGGGATGGTTTTTTGTGAGGATGCCTATGACGCGATGACCGGTGCCGATGCGGTGGTCGTTCTCACCGAATGGAATCAGTTCAGGGCGTTGGATCTGAATCGCACGAAAGAGCTGCTGAAAGCCCCGTTGATGGTGGACCTTCGCAATGTTTACGACCCTGACGAAATGGCGCAGGCGGGTTTTGTCTATCACTCGATTGGGCGGCGCTCGTCATGACGGATGCACATCATTTCAATCCGACCGTCCTGCGCGAATACGATATTCGCGGGATTATCGGCGACACGTTGGATGAGCGGGATGCATTGGCGCTGGGCCGGGCGTTTGGCACCCGGGTGCGCCGAGATGGCGGCAAGTCGGTCTGTGTTGGTTATGACGGCCGCCTGACGTCACCCGCGCTGGAACAGGCGCTGGTCGAAGGGCTAACATCTACGGGGTTACAGGTCCTGCGGATTGGGCTGGGTCCGACGCCGATGCTGTACTACTCGGTCTATCACCACGACGCCGACGGCGGGATCATGATTACTGGGTCGCACAACCCGCCGGATTATAACGGCTTCAAGATGATGATCGGGAAGAAGCCGTTTTTCGGTGAACAGATTCAGGCGCTGGGCGCCGGTGCGGCTGCCGGTGATTTCGAGGCCGGTGTAGGTGCTGCAACCCAGGCGCCGGTGTTCGAAGCCTATATTGATCGCCTGCTTCAGGACTATGACGGGGGCGCGATCAACGCGGCATGGGATGCGGGAAATGGTGCAGCTGGGCCGGTGGTTGAGGCTGTCGTCGCGCGGCTTCCCGGCACCCACCGGCTGCTCTACACGGATGTAGACGGACAGTTTCCTAACCACCACCCGGATCCGACAGATCCGGAAACGTTGCATCAGCTTCGTGCGACGGTTCTCCAAGACGGCCTTGATCTGGGCATCGGGTTTGACGGTGATGGCGACCGCATCGGTGCTTTGGATGGGATGGGTGAGATTATCTGGGGCGATCAGCTGCTGGCCTTGTTGGCCCGGGATGTCCTGAAAGACGTGCCCGGTTCGACCATTGTGGCTGACGTTAAGTCCAGTCAGGTCCTGTTTGACGACATCGCCGCCCATGGCGGAAACCCCGTCATGTGGCCGACAGGGCACTCCCTGATCAAACAGAAAATGGCGGAGACGGGTGCCCCGCTGGCGGGGGAGATGAGTGGGCACATCTTCTTCGCGCATCATTATTATGGCTTCGACGACGCTGTGTTCGCGGCGCTGCGCCTGCTCTCGGCAATTGCCCGATCCGGTAAAAGTCTTGCTGAACTGCGGCAAAGTCTGCCCCAGATGCAAAATACCCCCGAATTGCGGTTTCCCTGCCCGGAAGACCGCAAATTTCTTGTCCCCGGAGAGATTGAGGCGCGCCTGACGGGAAAGGGCCTCAACGTCAATGCGATCGATGGGGTTCGGGTCTCTTCAGAGGATGGGTGGTGGCTGCTGCGGGCGTCGAACACGCAGGATGTCCTGGTTGCCCGATGCGAGTCGGATACCGAGGATGGCCTGGAACGATTGAAGTCCATGCTTGTTGAAGAACTGTCCCAAAGTGGTATTGAACCGCCTGCAAGCCTTTAAAACCGGGCGCTTCACCGTTTTGTTGCAGTGCACAAAAAATTGCTTGACGTCTGAGTTGATCGCCACTATCTAGGGGTCACGCTGCGGTGCACAAAAAGTGTTGGAAGACCTGCTGCAGTGCGATAAACCCAAGTTTAGGACAGGATGGAGGTTGGCTATGGCCACCGCAACGACCGCGAAGAAGACCACAAGAAAAACCGCTAAGCCGCGTACCACGACGGCGCGCAAGGCCGCGGATACCGTTGAAAAGACAGTAGGGGCAGCCGAGTCCGCTGTGAAGGCTGGCGCTGGCGCCGTATCTGAAAAAGTTGGACAGGCTCTGGGTTCAGCCCGGGAGCGTATTAGCGAGATTTCATCGCTCAATCGCGAAGGTCTTGATGCCTTCGTCGCCTCTGGCACTGTGTGGCAGAAGGGTGTGCAGGCTGTGAATGCTGAAATCGGCGCAATTTCACGCCGCAACCTGGAAGACAGCATGGCTGCGTTCAAGTCGCTTTCCACCGCTAAGTCTCCGATTGAGCTGTTTGAGCTTCAGTCCGACCTGCTGCGTACGGGTTGGGACAACATGATCGCGGACCGCAATCGTCTGAGCGAGATGGTTTCTGAGTACACCAAGGACGCTGTTGAGCCGATCAACACTCAGGTCAAGAAGACCGTTGAGCAGATCAGCCAGCCGTTCGCCCGCTAAGCAATAACAGCAATTTTGCGAGGCAGGCCCGGCGCCGTGCGGCGCCGGGCCTTCTTTTTGTGTGGCCAATGGGCTGAAGTGCTGAAAATCGGCTTTGAATCAGGCCGGGTTATCTTATTATCTAAAGGGCAAAGTGGAGTCGCCCGGTGTGGTCACGGCTAGTGGCCCGGGTGCTTCAGGACACAATTGATGACGGTTTGGATGAGCGAAGATAAAGACGGCGAGGGCGGCGGCACCGGAACGGATGTTGTCACCAAAACCCGTACAAAAACCGAGAAGCCGTCCCTATATAAGGTCCTGCTGTTAAACGACGACTACACACCGATGGAGTTCGTCGTCCATATCCTCGAAAGGTTTTTCAATAAGAACCGCGAGGAAGCGACTAATATCATGCTTACGGTGCATCAGAAGGGAATCGGGGTCTGCGGGGTGTATACGTTTGAAGTCGCGGAGACCAAGGTGACCCAGGTCATCGACTATGCACGGCGGCACGACCATCCGCTGCAGTGCACTCTGGAAAAAGAATAGATAAGGTGATGATGTGCCGGCGATTTCCCAAAATTTAGAGAAGACTCTGCACGGCGCGCTCGCGCTAGCAAACGAGCACAGGCATGAATATGCCACGCTCGAACATCTTCTCTTCAAGCTGACCGAAGACGGCGATGCCATCGCTGTCATGCGCGCCTGTGGCGTCGATCTTGATAAGTTGCGGCAGACGATCAGCGACTATTTCGAGCGTGAATTGGCAAGCATTGAGGTGTCTGACACGGCCGATGCCAAGCCGACTGCCGGCTTCCAGCGGGCCGTCCAGCGCGCGATTATCCATGTTCAGAGTTCGGGCCGTGAAGAGGTGACCGGCGCCAATGTGCTGGTGGCGATTTATTCAGAGCGCGAATCGCATGCGGCGTACTTCCTGCAGGAGCAGGATATGACGCGGCTGGATGCGGTGAACTATATCTCGCATGGCATTGCCAAGACAGGCGGCAATACCGAGAGCCGTCCGCCCCAAGGGGTTGAGCCGGAAGGCGAAGCCGCCCCCGCCAGTGCCGGCGAGGCATTGGAAACCTATTGCGTTAACCTGAACCAGAAAGCCGCAGACGGTAAAATCGACCCATTGATTGGCCGCCAGGCGGAGGTTGAGCGGGTGATCCAGATCCTGTGCCGCCGGTCGAAGAATAATCCCCTGTTGGTGGGCGACCCTGGCGTTGGCAAAACGGCCATTGCCGAGGGCCTGGCACGCCAGATCGTCAATGAGGAAGTGCCCACGGTTTTGAGTGAGGCGACGATTTTCTCGCTCGATATGGGCGCGCTGTTGGCGGGAACACGCTATCGCGGCGACTTCGAAGAGCGGCTGAAGGCGGTCGTCAAGGAAGTCGAGGAGCATGAAGGCGCGATCCTCTTTATCGACGAAATCCACACGGTCATTGGCGCCGGTGCGACAAGTGGTGGGGCGATGGATGCGTCCAACCTACTGAAACCCGCGCTGCAATCGGGTGTGCTCCGGTGCATCGGCTCGACGACCTATAAGGAGTTCAGGTCCTATTTCGAAAAGGACCGCGCTTTGCTGCGCCGGTTCCAGAAGATCGATGTCACCGAACCGTCGGTCGATGACGCGATCAAGATCATGAACGGGCTGAAACCGTATTTCGAAGAGCACCATCAGGTTCGCTACACCAATCAGGCGGTCAAGACGGCGGTAGAACTGGCTGCGAAGTACATCCATGACCGCAAACTGCCTGACAAGGCCATCGATGTGATCGACGAAGTGGGCGCCGCCCAGATGCTGGTGCCTGAGAATCGCCGCCGTAAGACCATTGGCGTTAAGGAAGTTGAAGACATTGTTGCCAAGATTGCGCGTATTCCGGCCAAGTCGGTGTCGCGTGATGACAAGCAGGTCCTGAAGGATCTGGTCGGTGATCTGAAGCGCGTGGTTTATGGCCAGGACGCGGCAATTGAGGCGCTGTCATCGGCAATCAAACTGTCGCGGGCGGGCCTTCGCGAGGAAGAAAAGCCGATTGGCTCTTACCTGTTTTCCGGGCCTACGGGCGTTGGTAAAACCGAGGTGGCCCGCCAGTTGGCGAGCATCATGGGCATCGAACTCGTACGGTTCGACATGTCGGAATATATGGAACGCCACAGCGTCTCGCGGCTGATCGGTGCGCCTCCAGGCTATGTCGGTTTTGATCAGGGCGGCCTGATGACCGATGCCATCGATCAGAACCCGCATTGCGTACTGCTGCTGGATGAGATTGAAAAGGCGCATCCGGATGTTTTCAACGTCCTGTTGCAGATCATGGATCATGGCAAGCTGACCGATCATTCGGGCAAGTCTGTCGATTTCCGCAACGCCATCCTGATCATGACGACCAATGCCGGTGCCGCTGAACTCAGCCAGGCCTCAATCGGCTTTGGCCGCGGCACCAAGGATGATGCGGACGACGAGGCCATCAAGAAGATGTTCACGCCGGAATTCCGTAACCGGCTTGATGCGACGATTGCGTTCTCGCATCTGGACCCCTCCGTCGTGCGCAAGGTGGTGCAGAAGTTCGTGATGCAGTTGGAAGCCCAACTCAGCGACCGGAATGTGACATTCGAACTGACCGACCCGGCCGTCGACTGGATCGTCGATAAGGGCTATGACCGCCTTTACGGCGCGCGTCCGATGGGCCGTGTGATCCAGGAGCACATCAAGAAACCGCTGGCTGACGAGCTGCTGTTCGGTAAGTTGGCCAAGGGCGGCCATGTGCTGGTCAAGGTGAAGGATGGGGCGCTGGATTTCGATATCGAACCATCCACGAAGGCGCCGTCGAAATCGAAGGCCAAGGCAAAGGCGAGCAAACCCGCAGAATCAGGCGAACCGGAAACCGTCTAAATTAACTCGACGGTTCCCGGTCCCGGTGGTTTACCGGTCTGATTGGGGTTCTTGGTCACCGTTGCTTTCTTCGCTGTCCTGAACGGGTTTAGTCAGGCCATTAAGATCCTGGCCTTCCATACCAATCTCGGAAAGCAGTGAGTCGATCAACGGTGCTTGAGCGCGGTACTTCAGCGCGCTGCTGACAACTTGGTCGGCCATGTTTCCCCCTACGGCGGGTTGTCCGCTTTCCTGTCCAGGGACAGTCGCACCACCGTTTAGCCCATCGACCTGGATGATCTTGATGCTGTCGATCTGTTCCATCGGTTTAACGCTTTCGCGTACGATTTCGTCCAGGTTCTCGATTAGCTTCATCTTGATCTGCATGGCGATCTGATCTGCGGATAGGACGTTGCGAGCCTCGTTGACAGCACGCGTACCTTCAGCTTCAACCCGGTATTCGACCTCGTCTGCATCTGCCATAGCTTTTTTGGCCGAGGCTTCCGCTTGGGCGTTGATTAGCACTTCGTCTGCGGTGCCTCGTGCCTGTTCGCGAATGGCCTCAGCATTATCCGCAGCGGCAACCTTCTCGGCTTCTGCGGCGACCTTGACGGCGATGGCTTCACGCTCGGCCTGCTTGGCGGCTTCGATCAGCTCAATCTGTTTTTCTCGTTCAGCTGCTTCGGTCAGACGCGCAGTGACAACTTGTTCTTCCGCCTGGACGGCCATGGCCCGGGCAAAGTCGGCTTCCTTTTCGGCTTCCGACTGGGCGCGGGATCGTTCGGCGATGGCAATGGCGCGATCCTGTTCGGCCAGCTCGACAGTTTTCTTGCGGTCGACATCCTGCGTTTCAATAGAACGTTCCTTTTCAATTTCCCGTTCCCGCACAATGCGAGTTTTCTGAATTTCTTCTTCCTCGACGGCACGCTCTGAGACAATCCGTGCGGTCTCAACCTCCTGCCGTGCGGCAATCCGGGCCTGTTCGGCTTCTTGTTCTTTCAATGCCTGTTCGCGAGCGATCTCCGCAGTTTGAGACGCCCGGCGAACTTCGACCTCTCTTTCTTGTTCTAGTTTCGCGTACTCCTCATCACGTTTGATTGTTAGAGTTAGCTTTTCCGCTTCCAGGTTCTTGCGCTCAACCTCGACCTGGGTGTCCTGCTCAATATCGTTACGAATTTTGCGGCGTTGCTCGATCTCTTCGGTCAGGCGGGTCAAGCCTTCTGCGTCGAACGCGTTTTGAGGATTGAAGAATTCCTTGCTGGTCTGGTCGAGGCCGGTGAGTGAAACGGCTTCGAGTTCCAAACCATTTTTCAATAGGTCTTCCGTGACTGCCTGTTGCACCTTCTGGACGAAGTTGGTGCGCTGTTCGTGTAGCTCCTCCATCGTCATTTCTGCGGCAACAGAGCGCAGGGCGTCGACGAATTTGCCTTCGACCAGCTCCTTCAATTGTTCCGGCATCAGCGTCCGCTGGCCCAATGTCTGAGCAGCAGCGGCGATTGATTCGATCGAGGGCTGAACCCTGACATAAAATTCCGCGACAACATCGACCCGCATTCGGTCGCGCGTGATAAGCGCTTGATCGTTGTGCCGGTGCACTGCCAGCCGGATGGTATTCATGTTGACCCAGATGATCTCGTGGACGACGGGCAGTACGATGGCGCCTGCGTCCATAGTCACCTTCTGGCCACCCATACCAGTTCGAACGAAGGAAAGTTCCTTGGTCGAGCGCTTATAGAGGCGCGTAATGATGAGGGCGATAGTTAGAAGGAGAATGAAACCGACTATAATGAGGACTGTTAAGCTGCCTCCGAAGCTGAAATTCATGCCTATGTCTCCTTATTGTTGTTGATCTTAGTGTGTGAGGCTCCTGCTCACGTCGCCAATGGCGAAATAGGTGCCGCCACCGCGGCGTACTAACAGGACGGATTGCCCCTCGTTAAAAGTTTCACTGTCTGTATCGGGTTCGATCATCACGTAGTGATCGCGGCCATGTTCATCTTTTACCTTGCCCTGCGCAGCAGAACCGAGTGTGGCTGTTCCCAGTACAATGATCGCGATCCGGCCGATCAGGCTGTCCTGGGACACCGCCAAGGTTTCATCCTTTGGCATAATCTTGCCGACGATCAGGCCCATAAACCGGGTAATCGGCAGGCTAACGACGAATGCGGGAATAGCTGCCAGCCAAGCCGGCCACAAGAAGCCGAGACCTTCATAGGTAAACCCTTGCAGACCGATGCCCACCATCCCGAACGCCGACAGGAATATGACGAACAAGACCAGAAACGGGACCCGGCCGACATTCAGCCAAGATAGCAGTGTGGCGAAAGAGCCAGGCGCATCCACACTGGGGGCGTCCATGTCGGGAATATCGACATCAGGAACGTCAATATCGGGAACGTCGATGTCGAGGTCGATATCGGGAAGGAGGCCGTCGACTGCCGAAGACAGGCTGCCGCCCAACACCATGCTGACCAGCTCAATAACGCCGATCAGCACCATAAGACCTATGGCAATGCTAAAAGGCAGATTGGGTGCGGCGGCCAGAAACTCCCACATCGTGTTCGTACTTTAGCCCTTGCGCGCCGACTTGATGGCGGCGAGCCGTTCCTTGACTCTATTGTCGTGAGCCAGTTGCTCGAGTTCGGCCAGCCTTGCGGCATTTTCAGCCTTCGGCCCGCCAAGGCCGGGGACACCGCCCGAATTCTCCAGGACCCGGTCAAATGCCGACGTCGCGTCGTCGATTGCTTTGTTGACTGAGTTGCCGGTATTAGTCCCGCCGTCGGCGCTTGGCTCTCCAGCTTCGATCTTTCGCGATTCCGCGAAGCGCTTCAATTCCTCGCGCATCTCGCGTTTCTTGCCTTTGAGCGCGGCGATAAAGCCTTCGAGCTCTTTTTCACGCTCGTTGCAATCTACAATTGTCTGCTCCAAGACCGGGATCTGAGCTTCGATGTCGAGCTGGCTTTCTACAGCCGCCTCGGCCAGATCATCCCGGCCCTCGTCGAGCGCCACTTCGATGCTCTTGCCCAGCCGTTCATGTTCGCTGTTCTTTTCGGCCAATCTCTTATTGGCAAGGTGTTTAGCGGCTGACGTTTTGCCGAGCTCAAGGCGCACATCGTCAACAGCGTCATCGATCTCGCGAATTGCCTGTTCCATAACAACTTCAGGTGCGGCGCCTTCTACGGCGTCGACCAGCGCATTGAGACTGCCACTGATAATTCTACCGACTCGGCCTGCGATGTTCTCGGCCATTTCTAAGCCTCCTTCTTCTGTTTTTTCGTAGGGTCGATCATGCTCGACAGTTCAACGATATGGTCGGCATGATCACGGATAACGTTCGGATTAAAACAGGGCGCTCGTTCGGTAACACCCAACCTTAACAAAGCCTCCATCAGCCGGAAACAGCGTTCCGCGAGGCCCTCTTCAGTTTTAAGCAAATCTTCCTTCGTCGTTTTGTCGCCGATCTGAGTGGCAAGAACAAAGGCAACCATGTCAGGCAGCCATTCGTTCATGATCGCAAGCAACTCTGACCGTTGATGAATTTCGTTCTGGGCGTGGCTTATCTCGTCGATCGCTGGTGTTAGTAGCTCGCGAGCGAGCCGCAACGCCCCTGCATAGCTGGACGGTCTGTCGCTGCGAGCGCGCGCCAGGCGAATGATCGCACGTACTTTTTCGCTCGGGGTAACGGCATCATCCGAATTGAACCGAGCGATGAAGTCAGCCTCGTCTTGGGACAGGCGGACGCTTAGGGGAATAGATTTGGCTGGTGACATGATCCTGAGACACTGGGTTGTGACAAATTCTGTATCATTATGTATTCATAAAATGACAATTGTCTACAATTATTGCATATGTGTTCAAATCTTGCAGGCGCTCAGCCGTCAGATTACCTTTAACTGCAGTGACTTATCCTGTTTTCCGGAATGGCCCGTGTTTTTCCAGGGCCCGCTGGTCGGCCTCCACATAGACGCCTTCGTCCTGCAGATAGGCTTCCACCGCATTTCGAAAGCCTGCATCGGCGACCCAGTGCGCTGAATAGGTGAATTGAGGCAGGTAGCCGCGTGACAGCTTGTGCTGTCCTTGTGCACCGGCTTCTACCCGTCTGAGCCCGCGGTCGATGGCAAAGTCGATGGCCTGATAATAGCAGGTCTCGAAATGCAGGCAGGGGTGGTCTTCGACGCAGCCCCAGTTTCGCCCGTATAGCGCGTCCGTGCCCAAGAGGTTCAAGGCACCGGCGATATATCGCCCTGCGCGCCTGGCCAGCACCAAGACGACCTTGTCTGGCATGGTCTCACCGATCAGTGAGAAGAACGTGCGGTTCAGATAGGGACGGCCCCACTTCCGCGCCGAGGTATCGACATAAAAATTGTAAAAGGCATCCCAATGGTTCTCCGTCAGGTCGGCGCCAGTGACGATTTCCATGGTGATGTCGTTTTCCACCGCCTGCCGGCGTTCCTTGCGGATGTTCTTGCGTTTTCGCGAGCTGAGCGCATCGAGGAAGTCGTCAAACGACCCGTAACCATCATTGTGCCAGATGAACTGCTGGTCCTTGCGTAGCAGCAGCCCGGCATCGCCCATGGATTTCCACTCGTCATAGGTCGGAAAGGTGATGTGCAGCGAGGAAACATCCATGCGGTCGGCGAATTCGATGCACGCCCGCAGCAACAGGTCTTTGGTTTCGATGTCATGGGCCAGCAGCCTTGGCCCGGTCACTGGCGAAAACGGTACGCTGATCTGCAGCTTGGGATAGTAGTTGCCGCCCGCGCGCTCATAGGCATGCGCCCAGCTGTGATCGAAGACATATTCACCTTGAGAGTGCGATTTCAGATACATCGGAACGCATCCGCGAAGTCCCGATTCCCCTTCGATTACAACGTGATAGGGTGCCCAACCTGCCTCGGGTCCAACACAGCGGCTTTCTTCCAGCGCTGACAGAAAGGCATGGGAAACAAACGGGTTTTCCACCCCGGCACAGGCATCCCATTGATCTGCGGAGATCTCACTGATCGATTGAACCGCCCGGGCGGTAACGGCTGACGTCATTCGAAGGCAACCACCGCATCGACCTCAACCGCGACACCGGCAGGCAGGGCGTTGACGCCGACGGCCGCGCGCGAGTGGCGGCCCGTATCGCCAAAAACTTCCACCATCAGGTCGGATGCGCCGTTGATGACCTTGGGCTGGTCTTTGAAGTCGCCGGTACTACGGACAAAACCACCGAGCCGGACAATTCGGGTTACCCGGTCAAGGTCTCCATCAAGCGCCGCATTCACCTGCGCCAGAATGTTGAGTGCGCAGAGCCGTGCGGCGTCCTGACCTTCCTCGACCGAAAAGTCATAGCCGACGATGCCGCGATAGTGCAGCCCGTCGGCATTCATGGGTACCTGGCCGGACACGAAGATCAGGTTGCCGGTGATCACATAGGGGACATAGCTGGCGACCGGTTCCGGCGGGTCTGGAAGCTCAATTCCAAGGTCCTCTAGCCGTGCTGTAATTCGCCCGCTCATGCCACTATCCAACCGTTCGAGATCAATGATTTATAGCAGACCCTTGCGATGGGCCAAGCCCATCACACCAATATCAGGGCCATAGAAGCGCTGCACCGCGTACGCCACTCGAATCCCCGTGCTTAGCCTTCACGACCGGTGTCGAGAAGCCGTCTGAAAACACATGGGCGCGCAGCAAAGGCGGCAAATTTTCATAAAGCTGGTCGATGTTGGACAGGCCGCCGCCCAGCACGATGATATCCGGGTCGATAATGTTGATCACGCTGGCGAGCGCGCGGGCCAGCCTGTCGACATAAAGATCCAGCGCAGCAGCCTTGTGCAGCGTGTCACCCTTCGCAATTTCCTCAGGCGACGCCATTTCGCCACAGCGTTCCAGATAGGCCCGGGTCAGGCCGCGGCCGTTCAAGAAGGTCTCGATGCACCCCCGGCGGCCGCAATAACAGGGCGCGCCAGGCCGTTCAGAGTCAGTCATGCGGGGCAGGGGGTTATGGCCCCACTCTCCGGCGATGGCGTTCTGGCCTGACAGAATTTCGCCGTTGATGTTGATACCACCGCCGACACCGGTCCCAAGGATGACACCAAAAACAGTGTCATATCGGGCTGCAGCCCCATCTATCGCTTCGGAATGCGTGAAACAATTTGCGTCATTGGCCATCCTGATGGTCTGGCCCAGCGCAGACTCCAGGTCGGACCTCAGTGGCTTACCAACCAGGTTTTCTGCGTTCTGCATCCGGCCTGTATGTGGTGACAGGGCGCCAGGCGTGCCGACTCCGACAGTGGCATCCGGGCCTGCGACGGCTTTGGCGTCCGTGACTAGACTACAGATGGCGTCGATGCGGTTCTGATAGGCTTCTGGAGTTGCCACCCGTTTGCGAAATCGTTCACCAAGATCAGCGTCCAGGACGATCACCTCGGTCTTGGTGCCGCCCAGGTCGATACCGATCTTCATGGAGGTCAGAACCCCTGGTCGGCGAGGTGACGGTCCAGATAGGCGTGCGCGTCGTCCCAGCTGTCGGCCCGGTGGTGGCTGTCTTCAGCGGGGCCCAAAAGCTTGGCCAGGCGTTCATCGGCGATGAAGTGAATCCGATGAACCTCATCGGCTTCCTGCGCGACCGAGGTCAGGTTATGCGGCAGGTCGTCGATGAAATAGACCGGTGTATCCACCATATCGGCGATATAGCGGATGATCGCACCTTTCAGGCCAATATTGGCGACGACCGGATAGTCCATATTGTGTTTCTTCAGGCTGCGGATCCGCGCCTCGCGCTGTTGCAGCGGTACGTTGGTGACCACCACAATCTGTGCCCGTTCAGACAGACTCGCCAGTGCTTCTGGCGCGCCTTTGACGGGGGGCTGGTGTTCTGTTTTCTCAACAAAGAACTGACCGATCAGCGCACCGATTTCTTCCGCGGCAATCGCCTGGTCGTCTGCCTTGCGTTTGATGTTGCCGGTCAGGGCGAAGCTTGCCATGTCGAAATAGAGCTCATTCTCATGCAGGAACTCCTCCAGGCATGATGCGAATTGCAGGATGACCTCATCGGCGTCAACAAGCATCAGCGGGCGGCTGCGGTCGAGCGTCAGTTCGTCGGCCTGTGCCTTTACGTCTTCGTGGAGTTTCATCGAACTAGGTATAGTGCGGCAGATCGCTGCCGGGCAAGAGCGCCCTGGCACGGGCCGGTACGGTCGGTTCGATATCGATGTGCTCGCAGAACGCCAGCAGCCGGTCTTCATTCTGCAGAAGGTAATCGAGTACGCCGCCCTGCAGTTCCGGGTCGTTTGCGCGCAGGCGGACCGTGCCGATATCCAGCCCGGTCAGGTTCAAAAAGCCCTGAAAGGCGTATTCATCGGTTGCGACAAATGTCAATGCTTGCAGCGCAATGGTTTGCGCCGTTTCGGGAGTCATAGAAATGGAAATAGGCCGCGTTGTTCGCGGTCCAAGACCTATTTGATCTTGGTTTCCTTGAATTCGACATGTTTGCGGACCACGGGATCGTACTTTTTGACGACCATCTTTTCGGTCAGCGTGCGTGGGTTCTTCTTGGCCACATAGTAATAGCCGGTGCCTGCGGTGCTCTCGAGCTTGATTTTGATGCTGGATGGCTTGGCCATGAACGGACTCCTGCTTCGCCTCGCGGCGAGGAATTGCTTAAGAGGCGCAGAAAATAGCGGTCCGCGCCCCTAAGTCAAGCGGGATCAGGTGCGGTTTGGTGGTGACGCCGCATCGCCAGCGCGAAGAGCAGGAAGCCGCCAAAGATGATCGCGAGCCCATAGCCGAAGCCATTGGGCAGCACCAGGTCCATGGACTTGCCGAGAAACGGCGACCCGGTGAGTGAGCCGATATTATAGGCGCTGATTAGCGCGGCATTGGCGCTTGCCAGCGCCAGACCCCGATACTGATGTCCCAATAGGGTTAGACCGATGGTGTAAACGCCGGTGATCGTACCGCCCCAGACAAACAGCAGCGGCCAGATATAGATGGTGCCGACCAGGGCAGGCAGTGCGAGGCCTCCCAGCATGCCAATCAACGCACAGCCCAGCAGCACCCGGATGGGCGGAATCTTGTCCGCCAGCCAGCCAATCGGGAACTGCAGGACCACGTTGCCAAGCGCGATGGCGGTCAACAGCCGGGCGCTGGCTTCGTTACTAAAGCCTGTATAGGTGCCGAATACGGGCAGAAGCTGAAACACACCGGTCTCAATCGCGCCATAGACTAGCCCCGCCATCAGTGCGACCGGGCTGAGCCGAAAATAGCGAAAAATCGACGTCGTCTTGTTGCTTTCGAATTGCGGCCGGCTCTGTCCAGCGCCCAGGATCACCAGGCAGCCCAGGCCGATCAGGCTGGCCGCGACCATGAAGGGAAGCCAGCCCTCGGTCCCGGTGAATGACACCAGCAGCGGGCCGCCGCCGAACCCGAACGAAATACACGCCGCATAGAGGCCAAGCAGTCGACCGCGATTGCTGTCATCGGCGATTTGATTGATCCAGACTTCGCTGAGCACAAAGGGGATGACAATGGATGCCCCCAGCACATAGCGCAGCACGAACCAGGCTTCGATCGCGGCGAACAATCTTAGACCTAGCAGACAGGTTGCACCGACGATCAGCGCCCCCAGAATTAGCCGCATGGGACCAACGATCACCACCAGACGCGGAATGAAGGGCGCCATCGATATGCCGCCTAGCGCCATCATGGCGCCGTTCAGGCCAATGAGAGTGTTGGAGAAGCCTCGCTCAACCAGCAGCAGATTGAGCAGTGGTCCGGTCAAGCCGAAGACCAGCCCGACCACACTGATCATGCCAATGATGGCCGCGAGCGGACGCGCCTTCGAATGATCCATGAATTAGGTCGGTTGCGGGGCGTCCGCGTCCGCCGTGTCGTCGAAGCCGTGCATATATTTGGCCCATTGCAGGCCGATCAGCGCGCCCTTGATGCGCGGCAATAGCAACAGCGCAGAAATGATCGTGAGCGCAATACCAAGGCTCAGAACCACCGCCAGACTGGGTTTGAACGCCAATTCATAGGAAATCATCAGCGGCACAACCAAATGCCCCACGATCACGATCGTGAAGTAAGGCGGGGCGTCGTCTGCCTGATGGCCGGAGAAATCGAGGCCGCATGTCTCGCATTCATGCTTGACGGACAGATACTTGCGGAAAACATGACCCTCGCCGCAGTCCGGGCACCGGCCAAGCCAGCCGCGCTTCAGGCTGTCCCAAAGCGGGCGCTCGGGGCGACCCCCGAAATGGTGCGTCTGGTCAGTACTCTGCGCGCTCATGGCATTTCCTATCTGCGGCGTTTGCCGCGCTTGCCCGCGCGCTTTGCACCGCGGACGGGTGCATCATAAAGCAGTTCGAATCGCAGGCCACCGGTAATCGGGGCTGCTTCGATCAGCCGGACGGTAATAGCATCGCCCAGCGTAAATGTGGTGCCTGTTTCTTCACCGACAAGCGCATGGCTGCCCTGCTCGTGGCGGAAGTATTCGCGGCCCAGCGTGCTGATTGGGATCAGACCTTCGGCGCCGGTATCGTCCAGGCTGGCAAACAGGCCAAAGCGGCTGACGCCGGAAATCCGGGCCGGAAACTGGGCGCCCAGCTTGTCGGCCATATATCCGGCCATATAGCGTTCGACGCATTCGCGTTCTGCGCCCATCGCCCGGCGCTCGGTCATAGAGATATGTTCACCGATCTCGCTCAACCGTTCCTCGGCGTCGCCAGTCAGTCCGTCATCACCCAGTCGAAGCGCCCTGATCAGGCCGCGATGGACCACCAGGTCCGCATAGCGCCGGATCGGTGACGTGAAGTGCGCGTAACGATCCAGAGCCAGGCCAAAATGCCCCAGATTGTCCGGGCTGTAGGCAGCCTGGCTTTGGCTGCGCAGCACGACCGTATTCACCACATGTTGGTGTGCGGTGTCCTGCGCACGGGAAAGCACCTCATTGAAATGTGACGGTTCTATCCGTTGTGCCTTGGGTAGACGGTAGTCCAGCGTTTTGAGGAAGTCCTGAAGCGCTTCCATCTTTTCTGCCGACGGTGCTTCATGGACGCGGTAGAGGCAAGCGGTGCGGCGCTTTTCCAGCTCTTCGGCAGCGGCCACATTGGCCGCGATCATGAACTCTTCAATCAGTTTGTGGGCGTCGAGCCTAACCTGTTCAGCGACGTAGAGGACACGCCCGATCTCATCAAGCGCCACTTTTCGCTCCGGGAGGTCAAGGTCGAGAGGGCCGCGCTTTGACCGTTCTTTCAATCGCGCTTGATAAGCGCCATAGAGCGGCTTGATAACGGTCTCGACCAGCGGTTCAGTCGCTTCATCCGGCGTGCCATCAAATCCAGCCTGGGTTTGCTCATAACTGAGGTTGGCCGCACACCGCATCAGCCCCCGGGTGAACTTGTGCGCTATCTTCCGGCCATTCTTGTCAAACCGCAGATGCGCGGCCATGCAGGCCCGGTCGACACCGGCTTTCAGCGAGCACAGGTCCGTGGAGAGCGCCTCGGGTAACATCGGCACGACCTGGTCGGGAAAATAGGCTGAGTTCCCCCGCTTATAGGCTTCAGCATCAAGCGCGCTGCCGGGGCGCACATAATGCGCAACGTCGGCAATCGCAACGATCACGTGCCAACCGCCCTTGTTGTCGGGGTCGTCATCGGGTTCAGCAAAAACCGCATCGTCGTGGTCGCGGGCATCATGCGGGTCGATGGTGATCAGGGGTATGTCGCGCAGGTCCGCGCGCTTGCCCAGTTCGACCGGCTTAGCCTGTTCGGCTTCCTTTACGGACTTGGGGTCAAAATCGGTCGGGATGCCGTGGCCATGAATGGCGATCAGGCTGGTCTTGCTGGGGGCATCGACATCGCCCAGACGCTCGACCACGCGGGCCTTTTTCAATCCCAGCTTGTTGCGCTTGGGCGATAGAAGCTCTGCCAGCACCAGTTCGCCATGGACGGCACCGCCTTCGTCTCCTCGGTCGACCTGTAATTCGTGGCGGGCACGCTTATCAGTGGGAATGATCCGTCCACCATCGCGGTAGACGCCCAGCACCTTATCCTGCGCGGGCAGCAGCCGCTTCATCACCTTGGCTTCGTATGTGCCGTCTTCCAGTGCGGTTAACCGGGCAAGCGCCCTGTCGCCTGCGCCCATGGCGCTGCCGGCATGCCGGCCACCCGGCAACACCAGAATAGGTGGCGGTGGTGCGTCGTCCTCCCAGCGGACCGGCTTTGCCATCAGCTCGCCGTCGACATCTGTGCCGGTGACCTCGATCACCGTGACGTTGGGCAGGCTGCCGGCACGGCCCAAACTGCGGCGATGGCCTTGGGACAGCAGGCCCTCGGCCCGCATTTCCGCGATCAGTGCTTTTAGTTTAGTCCGGTCATCGCCGCGAATATGAAACGCGCGCGCGATTTCACGTTTCCCGACATTTCCGGGGCTTTCTTCAATGAATTTAAGGACCTGTGCCTTGCTGGGGAACGGCACGGCCTTATTGGTTCGCTTGCGTGCCATGAGATCAATGAGCTTTCGTAAACTCGTTCATGTCTCGATACACTGTCCCTTCGCAGCGCTCAGGTCCAGCACTCGACACGAACGGAACTCCTCGACACACCGTTCGCCTCGAGTGAACGGCGCGAAGCGGCGTTAGTATCGAGAGGCATAGGTTACCTATTCAGAGGCGGCTTTGGCTTTGGGCTTTGCCTTGGCTTTCGTCTTCTTCTTCGCCGGTGCTTTCTTCTTTTTGGCCGCCTTGGCCTCGATCAGCGCCAGAGCTTCTTCCAAGGTCACTGACTCCGGGTCCTTGTCCTTGGGCACGGTGGCATTGATCTTTTTGTATTTGACATAGGGGCCGTAGCGTCCGTTCAGAACGTTGATCGGCGTGCCGTCGTCGGGATGCTCACCCAGCTCTTTGAGTACCGATGCGCTGCGGCCACGGCCCGGCTTGGCCTCGGCCAACAGCGCGACCGCGCGATTGACGCCAACAGTAAACACTTCATCGCTGGTCGGCATATTGGCGTATTTGCCGTCATGCAGCACATAGGGCCCATAACGGCCGATTGCGGCGGTGATCTTCTTGCCTGTCTCTGGATGGACACCAACGTCGCGCGGCAGCGAGAGCAGGGCCAGCGCTTTTGCCAGATCGACATCATCCGGCGGCACATCCTTTGGGATGGACGCGCGCGGCGGCTTTTTGCCTTCCTCGTTCTCACCCCGCTGGACATAGGGGCCGAACCGGCCGGAGCGAAGCGTGATTTCGTCACCGTCGTCTTCACCCAGGACCTTAGTGCTGTTCTCGCCATTGACGGCGTCGTCGCCTTTGGTCGAAATCTGCCGGGTGAACTTGCATTCGGGATAGTTCGAACAGCCGATAAAGGCGCCATAGCGCCCCAGTTTCAGGCTGAGCCGTCCGTTATCGCAGGAGGGGCAATCGCGCGGATCCTTGCCCTCTTCGATGACCGGGAAGACATGCGGCGCCAGAATTTCATTCAGCGCGTCCAGAACTTGTGTTACCCGCAGATCCTTGGTGCCATCAATCGCATTGGAGAATTCGCGCCAGAAGTCGCTCAGGACCTTTTTCCAGTCCAGATTGCCCGCCGAAATATCATCGAGCTGTTCTTCCAAACGCGCTGTGAAGTCATATTCGACATAACGGGTGAAGAAGCTCTCCAGGAACGCTGTGACCAGGCGGCCCTTGTCTTCGGGGATGAACCGGTTGCGGTCCATTTCGACATAGTTGCGGTTGCGCAGCACATCGAGGATCGACGCATAGGTCGACGGGCGCCCGATGCCCAGCTCCTCCATCTTGCGGACCAGGCTCGCCTCGGTATAGCGGGGCGGCGGCTCGGTGAAGTGCTGTTCCGGGCTGACTTTTTCACGGCTCACCGCGTCGCCATTGGTGAGCGGCGGCAGGCGGCGATCGTCATCACCGCCGTCGCTGTCGTCCTGACCCTCTTGATAAAGCGTCAGAAAGCCCTGGAAAGTGAGCACCGAACCGCGGGCACGCAGGGTGGCCGATCCGTCCGCGGCGGTAATGTCGGCGACGGTGCGCTCGAACCGGGCACTTTCCATCTGGCTGGCAAGCGTACGCTTCCAGATCAGGTCGTAGAGCTTGAATTGTTCGTCATCCAGGATGAATTTCAGGTCATCCGGCCGGCGCAGCATGCCGGTGGGCCGGATGGCTTCGTGGGCTTCCTGCGCGTTCTTGGCCTTGGTTTTATAGATGCGCGGACTATCGGGCAGATAGTCCGGCCCGTAATCCTTGCCGATCAGGTCGCGTGCCTCTGACAGCGCCTCATTGGCAATGGTCACGCCGTCGGTACGCATATAGGTAATCAGACCGACAGTCTCGCCACCAATGTCAAAACCCTCATAGAGTTTCTGGGCGACCCGCATGGTGCGGGATGCAGCAAAACCCAGCTTGCGCGCGGCTTCCTGCTGCATGGTCGAGGTGGTGAAAGGGGCTGCCGGATTACGGCGTGCCGGTTTGCTTTCGACCGTGGCAACGGAAAAATTCGAGGCTTCGATCGCCTGCTGGGCGCGGGTTGCGGCAGCAGCATCCGGCAGGTCGAATTTCTCGAGCTTCTTGCCGTCGAGCGCGGTGAGCGAGGCTTTGAATGGATCGCCTGCCGGTGTCTTCATGTCGACATCGACGGTCCAGTATTCCTGAGGTTTAAAGGCCTCGATTTCCAACTCGCGCTCGCAGATCAGCCGCAAAGCGACCGATTGAACTCTACCGGCCGATTTCGCGCCCGGCAGCTTGCGCCACAACACCGGCGACAGGGTAAAGCCCACCAAATAATCGAGCGCGCGGCGCGCCAGATAGGCTTCGATCAGTTCTTGATCCAGCTCGCGCGGGCTCGCAATCGCATCCAACACGGCCTGTTTGGTAATTTCATTGAAGACGACGCGTTTGACGTCTTTGCCGTTGAGCGCCTTTTTCTCATTTAAAATTTCAAGGACGTGCCATGAAATCGCCTCGCCTTCGCGGTCAGGGTCAGTCGCCAGGAACAGCGCGTCAGCGTCTTTCGCCGCCTTGGCGATATCCTTCATGCGTTTGTTGGAATCGCTGTCGACTTCCCATTTCATCTGGAAGTCTTCATCGGGCAGCACTGATCCATCCTTCGACGGCAGATCGCGCACATGGCCAAAACTGGCCAGGACCTGATAGTCGCTGCCGAGATATTTGTTGATCGTTTTGGCCTTGGCGGGCGATTCAACGATGACAAGATTCATAAGAGACTGCTCTTTAAGGCTGGCGATTAAGCGATCGAGACCTTGTTGCCGGGGTGACGATCAAGCCGTCCGGCGAGCTCAAGTTCGAGCAAAATGGTGAAAACGGTGGCAGGTGTCAAACGGGTTTGTCGTATCAGCTCGTCGATTTCTGTCGGGGTCGGTCCCAGTTTCTCCAATAGAATGTTGTGTGCCGTGGTGGTCTCGGAACTGTTTTCCGACAATAGGTTGGCCTGTTGCGGTACGCTTTCAAGAGGCTTTACGACCGGCCGGTGCAGGCTTCCTTCCAGCGACTGCAGAATGTCGTCCGCTGTCTCGGTCAGGACGGCGCCATTACGGATCAGGTCGTTGGTGCCGCGGTGCCGGGGGTCGAGGGGCGAGCCGGGGACAGCGAATACATCGCGCCCCTGATCGCCTGCGAACCGAGCAGTAATCAACGAGCCGGACCGAAGCGCAGCCTCGACGACCAGCACGCCGCGCGACAGGCCGGAAATCAAGCGGTTGCGCCGCGGGAAATGTCTGGCCTGGGGTTTTGTGCCAATGGGCATCTCGCACACCACCAGACCGTCTTCGGCGACACGTGCAAAGAGGTTCTTGTTTTCCGGTGGATAGACAACATCAATGCCGCCGGCCATGACGGCGATTGTACCGGTTTTCAGGGAACCCCGGTGTGCCGCGGTATCGATCCCGCGTGCCAAGCCTGAAATGACGGCCATATCGGATTGGCCCAGATCGCCTGCGATCTTTTCGGTGAAGCGAACACCGGCCGCAGAGGCATTGCGGGCGCCGACAATCCCGATACCTGGCCTGTCCAGTAGGTCAAGACGTCCTCTGACAACAAGAACCGGTGGTGCGTCGGCGAGCACGGCCAAGATCTCGGGGTAAGGCGCAACATCGACATGCAGCATGACCGCGCCGGCGTTCTCGGTCGCCGTGATTTCGTCTTCCGCTGCACCAATGGTAAACAGTTTGATGGCGGATTTTCGCCCGCCGCGTTTCGCCAGCTCCGGGAGCGCATCCAGCGCATCGGTCGCTGATCCGAACCGTGTTATCAGGTCGCGGAAGGTCACAGGCCCGACATGCGGGCTGCGGATCAGGCGAAGCCGATCACGTTTTTCAATGTCCGACAAAGCCATTAGCCGGCGCCGATTTTAGGTTCCTCGCCATGGGTCAGACGGCTGATGTTTGCCGCATGCCGGATGAAAACTAGAGCAGCGAGAAATAGAAAGAGAATGAGATGCGGGATTGTCAGAGTCACGCCGGCATAGATTGGTGCAGCTGCTGCCGCCACGAGTGCGGCCAGTGACGAAAATCGAAAGACCAGCGCAGTCAAAAGCCATGCGGCGCAGCTGACGAGACCCAAGACAAAACTAATGGCCAGCGCCACGCCCAGAAATGTTGCGACGCCTTTGCCGCCTTTAAATCCAAGCCAGAAGGGATAGAGGTGGCCCAGAAAAACCGCAGCCCCTGCAAAAAGCTGCGACTCTGGTGCGAATGCCTGCGCCAGAATGACCGCTGCTGCGCCTTTGCCGCCATCCAGAATGAGTGTGGCCAGCGCGAGCCCCTTTTTGCCGGTCCGGAGCACATTGGTCGCGCCGATATTACCTGACCCAACGGCGCGGATATCACCTAACCCGGCCATTTTTGTCAGCAGCAGACCGAAGGGGATCGACCCTAGCAGGTAGGCCAGTGCCGCGACGACAACATGCTGGACTGTCAAGTCCATCACTTAATCCGCTTTAAATGCGGTTTCGCCGGCGACGACAGTGCGGAGCACGCGCCCCTGGGCCGGGCGCCCGTCAAAGGCGCTATTCTTGGCTTTGCTGTGGAATTTTTCCGGGTCAATCCGGATCGGCGCGTCCGGGTCGAAGATCACCAGGTCAGCCGGTGCGCCTTTCTCCAGCCGTCCGCCTGGAATGCCGAGCAGGTCTGCTGGGCTGCAGGTTGCCGCACGAAGGCCCCGCGCCAGCGGCATATGGCCGCCATGGTCGAGCTCCAGAATCATGGCCAACATGGTTTCAAGGCCGACCGTCCCGGGTTCAGCCAGGTCGAAGGGGAGCCGTTTGCTCTCCTCATCATGGGGGTCGTGGCTGCTGACAATGACGTCAATCGTGCCATCGGCCAAGCCTGCCACAACCGCCCGGCGATCATCTTCGCTGCGCAGCGGCGGCGACAGCTTGGCGAAGGTTCTGTACTCAGCGGTTGCCAGCTCATTGAGCGAAAAGTAATGCGGTGCGGTGCCACAGGTCACCGGCAGGCCGCGTGCCTTGGCCTCGCGAACGGCATCAATTCCCTCTGCCGTTGTAACAAGCGCGACGTGATAGCGGGCGCCCGTCATCTCGACCAACCGCAGGTCTCGTTCGATCATCATGACTTCGGCGGCGGCGGGAATAGAGGGCAGCCCCATACGGGTTGCCATTTCGCCTTCGTTCATCACGCCGCCATCGGCGAGTGAGGGCTCTTCGGCATGTTGCATGACGATGGCGTCATGCGCCCGCGCATAGGTTAGCAGGCGCCGCATCACCTGCGCGTCCGATATGGCGGCGCGGCCATCGGTGAATGCAAGGGCGCCCGCTTCACGCAACAGGCCGATCTCTGTCATTTCCTGTCCGGCCAGACCTTTTGTTGCGGCGGCAATCGGATAGACATGGACAGCGGCATCGCGGGCCAGCCGCATGATGTAGTCGACTAGGGCGACCTGATCGAGCGCAGGACTCATATTCGGCATCACCGCGATGCTGGTGACACCGCCGGCAGCCGCTGCGGCAGAGGTCGCATCGATCGATTCGCCCAGAAATACCTGCATGTCGACAAGGCCGGGCACCAGGCACTTGCCGTCGCACTCCACCACCTCGCTGCCGTCAGTGACGCCGTCGCTAAAGAGGTCCTGGCCGAAATCCCAGATCTTGTCGCCGACGGTCAGCAAGCCGCCGGTCTCGTCCAGGCCGGTCGCCGGATCGATCAACCTTGCATTCATATAGACGACGCGGCGGTCAGCGCTCATCAGTCGTCTCCCATATCGGGCAGGTCGCGGCACAGCGCGTCCAGGCATGCCATGCGGATCGCAACCCCGGTTTCGACCTGTTCCTGGATCGCGCTGCGCGGTGCATCGGCGATGGCTGAATCAATTTCGACGCCCCGGTTCATGGGGCCGGGATGCATGATCAGCGCGTCAGGATCGGCATGGGCCAGCTTGGCCGCATCGAGTCCGTAGAAGTGATAATATTCCGGTGTGGACGGGACGAAGGAGCCGCCCATGCGTTCCGTCTGAAGCCGCAGCATCATCACCACGTCTGCATCCTTCAGGCCGGCTTCCATGTCGTGATGAACTTCCACGCCCATGCGGTCGATGCTGTCGGGCAACAGGGTCGGCGGAGCAACCACACGGACCAGTGCGCCCATGGCATTCAACAGATGAATGTTCGACCGCGCGACGCGGCTGTGAGCGATGTCACCGCATATCGCCACGATCAGCCGGGCGATACGGCCCTTGCGGCGACGGATGGTCAGCGCGTCCAGGAGGGCCTGTGTCGGGTGTTCGTGGCGGCCATCACCGGCATTGATCACCGCGCAGCCGACCTTTTGGGCCAGCAATTCAGCGGCGCCCGATGATCCATGACGGATAACGAGGGCCGACGGCCGCATGGCGTTCAGCGTCATCGCTGTATCGATCAGGGTTTCACCCTTTTTGATCGACGAGGTCGATGTCGACATGTTGATCACGTCGGCGCCGAGGCGTTTGCCAGCCAGTTCAAATGAGGTGCGGGTGCGGGTCGAATCCTCGAAGAACAGATTGATCTGCGTCCGGTTCTTCAGGATTTTTTTGATTTTCTTGCCGCTGCGGTGGCGTTCCAAATAGGTTTCGCCCAGATCGAGAAGGCTCTCGATCGCCGCTGGCTGCATCCCCTCGATGCCGAGCAGATGCTGAATGCCTGTTTGCTTCTTCATTAAAGCCGGATGTATAGGGCCAAGGGGTGGGCCCGGCAAGCGATCAGTTGCGGCTGATGAAATCGAGTGCTCCTTGAAGGATGTAGCTGGCGGCCAGCGCGTCGACCACTTTGGCCCGCTTGGCGCGGGTAACATCAGCGTCAATCATGGCGCGTTCGACAGCAGCGGTGGACAGCCGTTCGTCCCAGAACGTGACCGGCATGTCCCGGATACCCATCAGATTGCGCGCGAACTGACGGGTCGACTGGCAGCGCGGCCCTTCGCTGCCATCCATGTTGACGGGTAGGCCCAGAACGATCCCACCGATGCCGCGTTCGTCGACCATTGCCAGCAGTTTTTCGGCATCCTTTGTGAACTTGCCGCGTTTGAGCGTCTCGACCGGGCTGGCGACCATCAACGCGCCGTCGCTGACAGCGATGCCGATGGTCTTGGTCCCCAGGTCAAGGCCCAGCAGCCTTGCGCCCGGGCGAAGCGCTGATTTCAGATCTGAGACTCCGGTTTCCAGCATCGGGGGAACATATGCCGCGCATGCTTCCAGGTAAACGCTTCAGGCCTTTATCAAAATTGCAATTGATAATGACTCTCATATGCAATAGTGAAGGAAGATCATAAGAACATTGATGGAGGGTGGCTCAGTGAGAGATGGGTTTGGGATAACGAAAATCGTCATGGCCGTTTTGGCGTTTTCAGGTGCGCACGCAGTTGCTCAGCCTGCTGAACCCGAAAATGACGTCGAGACGATAACGGTCGTGGGAAGCCAGGATGCCTATTTTGACCGTGACGTCGATACCGGCTCCAAGATCGGTGCTGACATCTTTGACATGCCGTCGAGCCTGACCGTAATCAACGCCACGTTTCTTAATGATCTGAGGGCTGAAACCGTCGCCGATGCGTATCCCTATATTCTTGGTCTTAGCCAGTCGGGCATTAATGCGAACAACTTCACCCTGCGTGGCCTGACATCGGATTTGCAGAGTGTGCAGGTCAATGGGTTGCCCGGATTGGCGTCGCGTTTCGGGTCACCAACAACGGCAAATGTTGAGCGCATAGAGGTTCTGAAAGGACCCGCGTCCGTCCTCTACGGGCTTATGGAGCCAGGTGGCTTGGTCAATATCATCACCAAACGTCCAGAAGCGGACTTTGCAGCTGAAGTCTATCTGACTGGTCAGATTTATGCCGGTGGGCCCAGCGGAACCGGGACCAATGCAGGCGGTACCGCGACATTTGATGTGACCGGCCCGATTGACCGTCAGGGACGCTGGCTGTTCAGGATGATCGGCAGTCTGGAAAACGTTTCGTCATTCCGCGACGGCGTTGGTTATGAAAACTATTATCTGTTTCCGTCGCTGAGTTATGTGATCGACCCTCATTCAAGGATTACGGTCGGCGTTGAGCTTCTGAAAGAAGAGAGTGACGCGGATGATGGTCTGGTGGCGGTCAACAACGATGTTGACCTGACCGCGCCGATCAATGTGCGTTACCAGGAGGACGGTGACTTCGACAACGACAAGGGCCTCGTGCTGTTTGCGGTTTGGGACCAGGCCCTGTCAGAGCGTTGGGCCCTGCATGTCAATTGGCGCAGCACTTTTCATGAAGATCAACGGCGTCTGTTCGAAAACAACCGCGTCAACGATACGGAAGACCCGCTCGAGGCGACTTTGCGCAGAAGGGACCGCCACCAACTCAATAAGCGCGAGTATCATTTCCTGGATGCCCGCCTGACGGGCCGGTTTAGGACCGGGAGTATTGAACACACATTGCTGATCGGCGTGAATGGCGGATTTGAACGTGCTGATTTCGAGCGTATCCGGTTCGGGTCAGCGATCACGCCTAACATCAGTGTATTCGATCCTGAATTCGGCATTGGCGTGCCGTCAGCCATCACCAATGGGACTGATCGCATTACGGATGAATGGAACTATGGGTTCTATGTGCAAGACGTTGCGCGCGTGACGGACTGGCTGATCTTGATGCTGGGCGGGCGGTATGAGTCCCAGAGCGTTGACTTCATCGAGCAGAATAGTGGTCGAGAAGACAAACAGACCACGGACGCGTTTGTCCCGTCTGGCGGGATCATTTTTCAGCCAACGGAGAATCTGTCACTTTATGCCAGCTATAGCGAATCCTTCGATCCGGCTTCGGTCGAGCGTCGTGACGTTCTTGACAACCCGTTTGATCCGGAGCGCGGCCGCCAATATGAAATCGGTGTCAAATCGGCTTTATGGGACGGTCGCGCCAACCTGACCGTCGCGGCATTCGATATCCGCAAGACCAATATTACCGAGCGCAATGTCGACAGAGAATGGGAACTGTTGGGCGAGCTTCACAGCCAAGGCATTGAATTCGAGTTCCAGGTTTTGCCGATTCCAAATTGGCAGATCAGAATTGGGTATGCGTATGTCGACTCCATTGTCGCGGACAGTGCCAATGCGGCTGTTGAAGGCAACTCCAATGCTTTTGCACCCAAACATGATGGGTTTGTGTGGACTCGTTACAATATTCCCAATGAGGTACTTGGCGGTCTGCTCGGCATCTCCTTGGGTGTCAATTTTGAATCGGCCAGGTTCACCAGCGCGAACGCCGGATCGCGCGTTCGGTTGCCCGGCTATGCCCGGGTCGATATCGGGGTCTATTTCGATGTTGGCAATCTAAGCTTCGCGCTCAATGTGGAGAACCTGTTCGACAAGCGCTACTTCACCGGCGGGACAAATGACACGCGGCTCTATCCCGGTGACCCGCGTTTGATAACGTTGTCGCTCCGGGCCGGCTTCTAGCGGCGGCGCGTTTACTCGGCAGCGCGCAGTACAAGCTGCTTTAGGCTGTTTAGTAAGGCGTGGAGGTGAGCCTCGTTCTTTGCCTGCGTCTTGGCCGATGACGCAAAAGTTTGAATGAGATCGGCCAACTCGGCGACCGACATACCCGACTGGGCGATCTGTGCCTCGAAGGGTTGCAGGATGTCCGCAGTAACTGCGCGGAACCGTGCATCATTCTCCTCAATCTCCTCGCGGCTAGCGGCGTTCATGCCCTGAATGAGGTCTTCCGCGTTGGGGGAGGTGTGCAGCATGGAAAAGGGCCGGACTGCGACCTGTTCGAAAACAAGGTCAAGCTGCGGGCCAAGACCTTTCACCGTTTCCAGCCCGGCTTCGATATTGCTGATCCCCCGGTCTGTGAAGAGGCGGATGGTCGCGCGCAGCACGTCGTCTTTGTTGGAGAACGTGTTGTAGAGCGTCTGACGGGCGACCCCGGCCTCCTTGGCGATGTCGTTCATGCTGGCGCGCTGGACGCCGTAGCGTAGGAAGACCTGTACCGCCGCTTCGATCATGCCGATTTCCCGCTCGTTCATGGTTGACATATGGACAAATAGACGCTTATTGTCAAATTAGACAAATAGACGGTAATTGTCCAAATGACTTAGGCGGAAGGCAATGGCAATGAACACGGTGAGAGTATTGGGGATCTTAACCATTCTCAGCGTGAGCTGGAGCTTGCCCGGCGCTGCTTTGGGTACTGAAGAAAGGAACGAACAGATGAATGTGAGCGTAATAGGTGAGCAGATGGCCAAACTCTTTATGGTCCCGCTGCCGCAGCCATTCCCCAAAACGCCTGCCGACTATGGGCTTTCCTATCGCGACGTCGAGTTCCCGACTCGTGACGGTCTGACGCTGCGCGGCTGGCTGGTGGGCGAAGGCGCCGACAAGGTCGTGATCATGACCCATTTTGGCTATCGGGCGAATCGCTATGGCTACCAGCTGGCGCATCAGCCTGAAGGGTCGACCCCTTATGAGCATGAGATCGAGTTTGTGAAGGTTGCCGAGCGCCTGGTCGAGGCGGGGTATGCGGTCCTGATGTACGATCTGCGCAATCACGGCGAAAGCGACAAGACCGAGCTGGGCGTGGGTACAGGTGGGCATGACGAACGCTTCGACGTGATTGCCGCCGTCGAATTCATTGCCAATGAGGCTGCGACCTCAGGCAAGCCGATCGGCCTGCTGAGTTATTGCTATGGGGCCAACACGTCCTTCTTTGCGATGCAGGAGGATCAAAAGGTATTCGAGAACGCCGGCGTGAAGGCGATGGTGGCCTTGCAGCCGCTCAGCAACGGGCTCTACCTGAAATCGACCGGCGTCTCCGAGGAGATCTACGAGGAGGCTGAGGCCTACTATGTGGAAAACACCGGCGGCTACTCCTTGATGGCGCCGATTGAAGGGGCTGCAAAGTCGACCTCAATCCCCACGCGCCTCGTCCAGGCACGCCAGGATCCGAATACAGATCTTGGTTGGATCGCCGAGCTCTTCGGTAACATCCCGGTTGAGAAGGAAATGTACTGGCTGGAGGAACCGACCCATCGATTCGATGGCTATAATTGGTTCGCCGATCATCCGCAGGACATGCTGACATGGTTCGATCAGCATGTACGGACTGAAGTCCCGGTCGCAGAAACGAATTAGGTGTTTTCTTCAGCCCAGGCCATGGCCTTCACCAGCTCCGCTTCCAGCCAGGGACCTTTTTCCTGATTATAGGCAAAAGAATCCTCTGGATGCAGCGCCGCAGCCCGTTTTTTCTCTGCCTCATAGGCCCGGGCGCGATCAGGATGTTGGCGCAGATAATCGCGGAAAATCAGGTGGGGCGGAATTTCTGCGGATTGTTTTGCATAGATATGGACATGAAAAAGCCGCTTGCCGTCCTGTTCCAGCGTGCAAAACCGGCGTCCGGCGATGCCGAATTCGCCGTGCCACTCAAACCCTAATGCTTCCAGCGCCGGGCGCAGACTATCCAATACGGCCGCGCGGTCGACAATCGGCATCAGATCGATGGTGGGTTTGGCCGCCAGGCCGGGTACCGATGTCGATCCGAAGTGCTCGACCCGGGCGACCAGCGGGTCGGCAAACGCTTTGATCAAGTGCGCCATGTGCCGGGCTTTTTCGGTCCAGTCAGGATCATGGTCGACGATCCGGACCGGGTGGGGCAGGGGATCAGGCATGTCCGCACTATACATTTTGTCGTGCCGTCATTGCGAGCAAAGCGAAGCAATCCAGAGTTATGAGGGAATTTGGAAAGGTCCCTGGATTGCCGCGTCGGCCTCTCGCCTCGGCGAAGCCGGGGCTTCGCTCCGGCGTAGCTGGGTCAGCCTCCTCGCAATGACGTCGTCACGTGTTGCCCAGTCTCGCAATACCGGCTAGCTTGCGCGCCGCAATTCAGCAGTGTTGGAGTCCCCATGTCGGTCGATACGAAAACGGTCGCGCGCATCGCGCATTTGGCGCGTCTCAAAGTGCCCGAAGAGGCGCTGGAGCCGATGGCCGGTGAGCTCAATCAGATTCTCGACTGGGTTGAGCAACTTGAAGAGGTCAATACAGATAACGTTGCGCCGATGACCAGCGTCGTGCATGCCGATTTGCCACGCCGCGAAGATAAAATCACCGCAGGCGACCAGAGGGACGATGTGCTGAAAAACGCGCCCGATGCCCAGCATGGATTTTTCGCCGTTCCAAAGGTGATCGAATAGCCATGACCAAACTGATCGATATGAGCATCGCAACGGCCCTGGACCATCTGGAAAAGGGGACGTTTTCGTCGCGCGAACTGACCGAGTGCTACCTTGCCGCCATTGAGCATGGCGGCTCGCTGAACGCTTTTGTCACCGCGACGCCTGAAAAGGCACTTGAGATGGCGGATGCCGCCGATGCCGCGCGCAAGTCCGGTGATGCGGGACCGATGTGCGGCATTCCGCTGGCGATCAAGGACCTGTTTTGTACCGATGGGGTCAAGACCACGGCCTCCAGCCGCATCCTGGGGGAGTTTGAACCTGCCTATGAATCGACCGTGACCGCCAATTTGTGGCGTGACGGCGCGGTGCTGCTGGGCAAGACCTCGCTCGACGAATTCGCCATGGGGTCGTCTAACGAAAACAGCTATTTCGGCCCTGTGGAAAATCCCTGGCGTGCGGCAGATGGCGCGTCGCGTGTGCCTGGCGGGTCGTCAGGCGGGTCCGCGGCAGCAGTAGCTGCCAATCTGGCTGCGGGCGCTACGGGCACGGATACGGGCGGGTCGATCCGCCAACCGGCGAGTTTTTCCGGCATTGTCGGCATGAAGCCCACCTATGGCCGCTGTTCGCGCTGGGGCACGATTGCTTTTGCGTCCTCGCTTGATCAGGCCGGACCATTGACCAAGACGGTCGAAGATGCCGCGATCATGCTGGGCTCGATGGCCGGGTTTGACCCGATGGATTCAACGTCAATCGACCGGCCGGTGCCGGATTACCGCGCGGCCCTCACCGGCGACGTAAAGGGACTGAAAATCGGTATCCCGAAGGAATATCGACTGGACAATGCCCCGGCGGAGATTCTCAATCTTTGGGATCAGGGGGCGCAATGGCTCGCCGACGCGGGTGCGGAGCTGGTTGATATCTCGCTGCCACACACATCCTATGCGCTGCCGACCTACTATATCGTGGCGCCGGCCGAGGCGAGTTCGAACCTGGCCCGCTATGACGGTGTTCGCTATGGCATTCGCGAGGCTGGTGATGACCTTATCGACATGTATGAGAACACCCGCGCGGCCGGTTTCGGCGCGGAAGTCCGCCGCCGCATTCTGATCGGCACCTATGTGCTCTCCGCCGGCTATTACGATGCCTATTACCTGAAAGCACAGAAGGTCCGCACTTTGATCGCGCAGGACTTTGACAGCGCGTTCCAGGATGTCGATCTGGTGCTGACGCCGACCGCGCCGTCGGATGCGTTTGTGGCGGGCGCAAAATCAAACGATCCGATCGAGATGTATTTGAACGACGTCTTCACTGTTCCCGCGTCTCTGGCTGGTCTGCCGGGCATTTCCGTGCCGTCGGCGTTGTCGGACGAGGGATTGCCGCTGGGTCTTCAACTGATTGGGCGGCCGTTCGATGAGGAAACGGTGCTGCGCGCAGGCCAGGTGTTGGAAAGTGCTGCAGAGTTTACCCACCGGCCAACCGAGTGGTGGAAGGAGAACGCCTGATGTCGAAGCTCATTCCAGGCGCGACGGGTGATTGGGAAGTGGTAATCGGGCTGGAAGTCCACGCCCAGGTCACCTCCAACGCCAAGCTCTTTTCCGGCGCGTCGACCGCGTTCGGCGCTGAGCCGAACACCCAGGTATCGCTGGTTGATGCGGCCATGCCCGGCATGCTGCCGGTGATCAATCAGACCTGTGTCGAACAGGCGGTCCGGACCGGCCTGGCGCTCGAAGCCGAAATCAATCTCTATTCAGTGTTCGACCGGAAGAACTATTTTTATCCCGATCTGCCGCAGGGCTATCAGATATCCCAGTTCAAGCAGCCCATTGTGGGTGAAGGGGTGATTACCCTCGACCTGCCGGAGGGCGAAACCAAGGACGTCGGCATCGAACGGCTGCATCTGGAGCAGGATGCGGGCAAATCGATGCACGACCAGCACCCCAACTTTACCTATGTTGACCTGAACCGCTCGGGCGTGGCGCTGATGGAAATCGTCTCGCGGCCCGACATGCGGTCGGCGGAAGAAGCCGGCGCTTATGTGCGCAAGCTGCGGACCATTCTGCGTTATATCGGCACCTGTGACGGCAATATGGAACAGGGCTCCATGCGCGCCGACGTCAATGTTTCCGTGCGCAAACCGGGAGACCCGCTGGGGACGCGGTGTGAGATCAAGAACGTCAACTCCATCCGCTTTGTGCAGCAGGCCATTGAATATGAAGCCCGCCGCCAGATCGAGGTGATCGAGGATGGTGGCGTGATCGAGCAGCAGACCCGCCTGTTCGATGTCGCCAAGGGCGTGACCCGCTCCATGCGCTCGAAGGAAGAGGCGCATGACTACCGCTACTTCCCGGACCCGGACCTGCTGCCGCTGGAATTCACCGCCGAATGGGTGGATGAGGTGAAGGCCAGCCTGCCCGAACTGCCCGATGCGAAGAAAAACCGCCTGATGGCCGATTTTGGCCTCAGCGTTTATGACGCGGGCATTCTGGTGGCGGAACCGGAAACCGCGGCCTATTTCGAGACCGCAGCAGAGGGCCGCGACGCCAAACAGGCCGCCAACTGGATCATCACCAATCTGTTCGCGGCGCTGAACGAGCAGGGCAAGTCGATCATCGACAGCCCGGTCTCGGCAGCGCAGCTGGGCCAGTTGCTCGACCTGATTGCCGACGACACGATTTCCGGCCGCATTGCCAAGGACGTGTTTGAAGTCATGATCGAAACCGGGGACGACCCGGCCAAGATTGTCGAGGAAAAAGGCCTGAAACAGATAACCGATACCGGCGCCATCGAAGCCGCTGTCGATGATGTGATTGCAGGCAACCCTGAACAGGTCGCGCAATATGCCGGCGGCGAAAACCCGAAAGTCATCGGCTGGTTCGTCGGCCAGGTGATGAAGGCGACTCAGGGCAAGGCCAACCCGGGACAGGTCAACACGCTTCTAAAAGAAAAGTTGGGCGGTTAATCCACGCCGGGGACTCGCGCGAACTCGTAGGGTCGCTCGATAGGCAATTTTGCCTTGGCATCTTCTTCGTCCCCGGACTTAACAAGTTCGTGAATCTCTTTCGCGAGTGCGGTTACTTCGGTGATGTCCTGAATCCATTCATCGACGTAGCGCTCAACCGCTTCACTACGCAGCCCGATCTGGATTGCGCGGTGAGGAAGGGGAGCAAGGTGGAGGTCCCTTTCTGGGTCCCATTGAACACGAACAGGGGAATTCTGCTTTGCCATGCGCCATTCCTCCTGTGTCATGCTGGAGTCTGGCCGGCTTAGGATCGCGTGATCCAACGCCCACTCGAACCCTTCGCGGGAAATGTCGATGGCTAGAATCCGCGACTGGCCTTCATCTTTGAGGCTCCAACCAGAGCGGTACATCATCCATAGGAATGATGGCTTTATCCATGTCATCCGCTCCATCTTGAATGGAGGTGACACGTAGGTGCCTTTTGCGAGGGCTGAATCTGCGATGTTGTTGTTATAGGCTTGGTAGACCCGAATAGTCTGGTCATCGAAAACGGCTCGAATCTGCCGTTCTGGAATTGAATTCATCTTCTATATTTCTTGTACGTCTTCCTAAATTGGCGCGGCTTGTAATCGCTGATCGATTCCCTGTAAAGCGGAACTTATAGATCGCGCGGTTAACCCTATCTCCCTCTCCCTTTGGGAGAGGGCGCCATTCAGGTCAACCAGCTACTGAAAGAAAAGCTGGGCAGTTGATCTAACCCCCTGACATTCCCGTATTTCTTATCAGCCGGGCAACACGGCGTGCGCGACCGGCCGCGGCGCGCCGTACCCCTCCCCAACCTTTTAGTCAGGAGTGTCTTATGACGCTGATGAAACGGATGGCTGTTGCCATCTCCATGCTTACTGTAACTGCCGTATCGGTCCCCGCCGTCCACTCGGCGCATCACGGTGCGGCGAAAGCGGATATCGTCGATACGGCGATCGCCGCCGGCACCTTCGAAACGCTGGTTGCCGCGGTTCAGGCCGCTGATCTGGTGGCCGTCCTTAAAGGTGAGGGCCCGTTTACGGTCTTTGCGCCTACGGATGATGCCTTTGCCGCTTTGCCGGAAGGCACGGTCGAAAACCTTCTCAAGCCTGAAAACCAGGATCAGTTGGTCGCAGTGCTCACCTATCACGTGCTGCCATCCAAGGTGATGGCGGGCGATATTGCCGGTCAGGCGCTTTCCGTTGCCACGGTTCAGGGTAGCGAGATTGCCGTCGATGCCACGGGTGACTCCGTCATGATCAATGATGCCACGGTCGTTGCCGCCGATGTAAAGGCCAGCAATGGCGTTATCCATGTGATCGACAAGGTGATTTTGCCGCCGCAATAAGCGCGATATCATGAACTGAATTCGGGGCTGCATAGAGCAAAACCAACCTACCTGGGCCATCCAGGTTCCAGGTAGGTTGGTGAATTTGCTCTACCGATTAATGGATCAGATCATCTTTATCCGTTGACTGGAAACTGGCTAACAATCCAACTCAACGGATGATGATCTGTGCAGCCCCATTTTTTTGTGATCCGGGTGCAACCAGAAGCCGTAATAGATGTCGAAGCCTCCCCCAAAACGGCTTCTGCTCGGATGCAGGCCCCCTCCCGCATTCGAGACCAAAGCGACAGAGACGGGGACACCCTCCCCTCAGGTCCCCGTCTCACGCGCTTCTTGGGTTTGCACTTGATAATTCGGCGTCTTACCTTCCGAGCATGGCGAACGCCCATTCCATCGCGAGCCAGGCCCAAGGCGCCGACCGGCTGATCGGGTATGGCGCTGTGGTCGTTCTGGTCCTCCACATCACCTCGTTGTTCATGCCGGCGATTGCGGTGGAACGGCTGTTTTTCTTTACCGATATCGTCACCATCTGGGGCGCCATCGTGGAGCTCTTCGCGCGGCGTGAGATCATCATCGGGGCGGTGTTGTTCCTGTTCACGGTGGTGTTCCCGGCGTTCAAGCTGCTGGCGGTGATCCATCTGTTCGCCAGCCCCAGCCTGGGCGACCCGGCGCTGGAACGCCGGTTGGCGCGGCTGGAATGGCTCGGTAAGTGGTCGATGCTGGATGTGTTTGTGGCCGCGCTTCTGGTCGTGTCGCTGACCGCGACCGGACTGGCCGATGCGCGGTTCCTGCCCGGCATGTATCTGTTTGCCGCCTCGGTGGTTCTGACCCTGCTGTTGAGTTCGCGGCTTTCAGTCCTGGCCAAACGGTACTTGGCCTAGCGCAGCCGCGCACGCCGCTTCTGCAGTCATGCGCGCTTGTCAGTCCCGCAACGAGCCGCCATTTTAGGGGCCACAACGAATTTTCCGGGAGCGATCCATGATCGAAGTCCATTACTGGCCCACCCCCAACGGGTGGAAAGTCACCATCATGCTGGAAGAAATCGGCATGGATTACGAAATCCACCCTGTCGATATTGGCGGTGGCGGGCAGTTTACGCCCGAATTCCTGCGCATCAGCCCGAACAACCGCATGCCCGCGATTATCGACCGGGCGCCCGTTGACGGGGGCGAGCCGGTCACAATCTTCGAATCCGGGGCGATTCTGGAGTATCTGGCGGACAAGTCCGGCCAGTTTCTGCCGACCGCGCCGCGCGAGCGGGCCAAGGTGCTGCAATGGGTGCACTGGCAAATGGCCAATCTGGGCCCGATGATGGGCAATGCCAATCACTTCAAGAACTACGCGAAGAATCTCACCGGCGGGGACGAAACCCAGCTGGAATATGGCAAGAACCGCTTTGTGGGCGAGGTTGACCGGCTGTCGGGCGTGATGGATGCACAGCTGAAATACAACCAGTATCTGGCGGGCGACGACTACTCCATCGCCGACATCATCACCTGGCCCTGGGCGATGCTGCTGGGCCGCCTGATCGACGAGCAGGTGTGGGAGGACTTCCCCAACCTGAAACGCTGGGTCGACGAGGTGAAGGCGCGTCCTGCGGTAGAAAAGGGATACAAAATCGGCCGGGACCTGCCGAAAAAGGACCTGACCGACGAGGAAGAAGAAGCCCGTCGCAAGCTGCTGTTCAACCAGACCAATGACAAGGTCCGCGCGGCACGGGAGGCGGCTGCAGCGGGGGCGTGATGTTTTGACAGTATTAGAGTTCGAGTGCGAGTCGGCCAAGTTAAGGCTTTGGCTAGACGAGCTGCCAAAGGAATATGTCGTTCCTAATAGGGCGCTTCTTCCAGAAGTGTGGGTCGAGGCCGCCAGTGCCTGCGCTACACATACAGCTGCCGCTGTTGAACTTCGTCGTCATGTTGGCGGTATGATTCAATATGGCCTTCTCGGTGGAGTACTGAAGCCCGGTCGTAAGCACTCCCTGTCGGTTCGTCTTCCTCGCGACGAGGACGGCACTTATTCGCAGTTTTGTGGGTTTGTCGAGTATCTAGCGGCGATAATTCCAACGATCGAACAGATGCGCACAGATCAGGTTCCTGCGGGTTCACTAGCGGTAAAATGTATTGCTCATGATGCTGTTGGCTCGTCGATCTCAGTATTTCGTGAGCTCACACAATCCCTTTTGCTTCTGCTAACAACAACGAGCGCGCCCCGCAGTTTCGACGATGCGCTGAACTATTTCCCAGCTTGGCGACAGCATCGCAATCAGCGCTCGGCCAAGTCCTAAGGCTACTCCGACGCGTTTAACCCCCTCGAACACAAAGGCTGATCGCCGTAGGCTTCGAGCCAGCGGGTCTCGCCGCATTGGCAAAGCTCATACTGGAATTCCTCGGAGATGATGACCGCTCACAACTCTGTGATCGGCCATTCATAAACGGTTAAGGCGCGAGCGCCGACAGTTGCCTCCTGAACACTGGTAATGGAGGTTCCCATGTCGTTTATCGAAACATTCCCCAGCGAAGCTGACCATCTGTTTCAACTGGGCTTGCGCAGTGCCGCGGGCAGCGATGGCCCGGTGGATTTTGTAACCGCTCACAAGTGGTTCAATCTGGCCGCCTCGCTTGGCCATGATGGCGCCCGGCGCGCCCGGTCCGAGCTGGCCTGCATGATGACGGCATCGGACCTGGCCGAGGCTTTGGTGGCGGCCCGCAGCTGGCTTAGCCACTAATCAGGCAAATCGGATTAGAAACTGTGGGTCGACTGCACTAAGTTACGGGGCAACTCGATTGAAACAGGGAGTGCCCCGATGACCCGCTATCCGCTGCTTGGCGCTTTTGCCGCCGCCCTTCTTCTTGCTGCTTGCGCAGAAGAGCCTGCCGACAACGCCACCGGCCCCGATATCAGTGAAGAGGCCGTCCAGCCGGATGGCGCAGCGCCAGATGTGGCGGAGGATACGTCTCAAGATCTCGATTCCGCGGTTCCCGAGCTCACCCTGGCCGACGTCGTTGCCGGCGTTCAGCGTGATGAGGGTGACAAGGCCCGTGACAAATACCGCCACCCGCTGGAAACGCTGGAGTTTTTCGGCCTTGAGCGCGATATGACCGTGCTGGAAATCTGGCCGGGCCGCGGCTGGTACACCGATATTGTGGCGCCCTATGTGGCGGGTGAGGGGCAGTATATTGCCGCTATCTTCGATGAAAGCGGCGGTCAGGACTATGTGCTTCGGTTGAATGCCGCGCTGCGTGAAAAGGTTGATGGCAACCCGGTTTACGGCCCGGTTGCGTTCTCCACCCTGGGTGACGGCCAGTATGATCTGGCGCCCGAAGCCTCTGTCGATATGGTGCTGACCTTCCGCAACGTGCATAGCTGGATGCGGGCGGGCAATGCCCAAGAGGTGTTCGACGCGATGTTCAAAGTGCTCAAACCCGGCGGCGTTCTCGGTCTGGTGCAGCATCGCGGCAATCCGGATGTGGAGCAGGACCCTGAAGGCGCCAAAGGCTATGTCACTGAAAAGACGGTGATCGATATGGCTGAAGCCGCCGGGTTCCAATTGGCGGACAAGTCTGAAATCAATGCCAATCCGGCCGATACCAAGGATTATGAAGGCGGCGTGTGGACCCTGCCGCCCAGCCTGCGCGGTGAAGATGAAGACAAGTCGCCCTATGAGGCCATTGGTGAAAGCGACCGGATGACGCTGAAATTCGTCAAGCCGCAGACGACCGGCCTGGCGCAACTCGACTAACCAGCGTCTCAGCGGCGTGTCGGGGGACGACCCTGGGCGCGCCGGGCGAGGGGGAGGATGTTCGAAAGACGGCCCAAACCGGCCTATGCCGAAACATGGCTGCCGGCCAATTTTGTCATCTTTCTCGGATCGGCGGCGACCACGGTCCTTTGGGCGTTCTTCAACCAAACCTTTGAAATCATTAAACAGGAGGACGGCCTCCTGGAATGGTCGACATTCTGGGCGTTCTTCGTGGCGGGATCCGCCTTTCTATACCGCGCTTTACCAGGTCTGCGGCAATCGGTCCGGGACCACTGGTTTCATGTCGGTGTAGGGCTCTTTGCGCTTATCGTCGCGTTTGAGGAAATCTCCTGGGGCCAGCGCATGTTTGGCTATCTGCCGGACGAGATCTTCCTGGAAAAGAACAATCAGATTGAAACCAATCTGCACAATTTTCTCCCGGGGTTCTGGCTGCAATGGAGTTTTAATGCAGCGTTGATCGCTTACGGCGTCTTGTTGCCGCTGGTTTCGGCGATTGGGCCATTGGGCCGGGTCGCGGCGGCTCTGGGTATGCAGGGCGCGCCCGCCTGGCTAACACCGTCTTTCGTTCTGGTGATGGTGATGGCGCTGTTTACCCCCAGCGGATACAGCAACGAGCCGATAGAATTGCTGTTTGCCGTCGGGATGATGTTCTCGGCGCTCGACTATGTGACGCCTCGGGAAAAGCATCTGGGCTGGCCCACGGTATTGTCCAGCTGCGCCCTGATCTATGCGCTCTCATGGATCATAACACTCGGGTTGGAAGCAGCGCGCGGTGATCAATCAGAGAAAATTGCTGAAGCCACACAGGAGCTTGAGGCCCTGATTGAAGAAATCAGCGCCTATAAGGGCTATGTCGGTCAGTCCTATGGTTTTTCTTCGCGCCTGCATCGATTTGTCTCGGAAGACAATATGACCATCCTGCGGCGGGGGGCGTTTCAAGAGCTGATGAAGCAAAAGGGCGCCCCGGTGGCGCGGGCGCGCTATTTCCTCGATCCATGGAACACGCCTTATTGGGTGACCGACAGATATGAAAATGGGTATCGACGGCTGATGTTCTATTCTTTGGGGCCAAATCGAAGATCCGATCTTGCCGCTGGTGCCAGTAGTGGCGACGATCTGATGATTATTGCGATCGAGGAGCCTGTAATCCCCGGACAGAACCCTATATTAAGAGTTGATTAGTTTCGGCGGAATACAACTGATTGACGTTTTAGGCCGAAATCTATAAAAATCGAAATATCTCGGGGGCCGGGCAGTGATGCACGGAAGAGTGGGCCAACATGAAGACGTTTAAAACAGCGGCTTTTGCAGCGCTTGGACTGGTGATGTCTGCTTCGCAGGCATCGGCCCTGTTTTTTACGTTTACAGGCGACACGGATTTCCGCGATAGCGACCTTCAGACTGCGGGCGTATTTGACTGTCCCGTTGGCGATGGCGAATGCGACGGTACTGGAACCACCACGTTTTCGTTCACCATGAAGTGGGATACGGATTTTCCGCCTGACGGTGACGACGATACCTATCAGCCGGATGGTGTGTCGTTCACGGTAACCGACAACGCTCTTGGTGAGACCTATTATTCAGGCTGGCGCACCGGCGCGCTGCTCGGTGACATCATCGAGGTTACAGATGCCGGTGACGATTCGCTGACAATTGAATTCAAGACAGAGTCCGTCTTCAACAATCTAACGATTGGTGGCCTCGACGCGACGTTCAAGAACTTCTCGATTGAGTTGGAAGATACTACAGGCACCGTGTTCGATAGCGGTTCTCCGTTCCCGGACCCGCTGCTGCTGGGCGCATTCGACAATCAGGAATTCAAGGTCCAATGGACCCAGCCAAAGACAGGCGGCAGTAGCAGTAGTAGTAGCAGCAGTAAGGCGAAAGGCACGGCCCTGACCATCAAGGGTACGCTGTTTTCCGGGTTGTCGATCCCTGCACCGCCAGCGCTGCCGCTGCTTTTGATTGGTGCCCTTGGCGTCGGCCTTATCCGGTCCCGCCGGCAAAAAGCAGCCTTTTAAACCGTCACATATGCGCGCCTGCGCTTCCCGGCGGCGCTCTTCCTCAGATAGCTAGATTTGATCGCGCGGCGGCGCAGAAAACGCCTTGTTTGCCTTCAGATTCTGCTTTATCCACGGCGGTGGAGAGGTGGCCGAGTGGCTGAAGGCGCTCCCCTGCTAAGGGAGTATGGGTTAATAGCTCATCGAGGGTTCGAATCCCTTCCTCTCCGCCACTTCCTGTATTCATCACCGCACGGTTCACAAGCCTAGATCGCGATCTGGGCGCGTACGATGTTATAGGCAATATAGCCGCCCAGCAGGATGCAAGCCTCCCATCTCACGACCTTGAAGCTGGTGGCTGCCGTGATGATCAGGATGGCGGTCGCGCCCACCATGACAGCCAGGTCCAAAGTCAGCAGGTCGGGCGGCACGTCAATCGGCGTCACCAGGGCGGTGACGCCCAGGATGCCCAACAAATTGAACATATTGCTGCCGATGATGTTCCCAAGCGCCACATCCGATTGTTTTTTCAGCGAGGCGACGGCGGTAATCACCAGCTCCGGCAGGGATGTGCCAACGGCCACAATGGTCAGGCCGATAAAGGTCTTGGAGACTCCCCAACTGAGCGCCAGGGCCGTTGCCCCCTCCACCAGAAGCCAGGCTCCACCGACGACGCCGGCAAGCCCGCCAGCGATAGAGATCAGTGTCAAAAAGAGAGAGTCTGGTACCGGGCCAGCCGCCTCTGATTCCGCAGCCAGCATTTCCCCGGCTGGGCCGTCCTTCGACCGTTCCTGCAGAAATGTCAGCAAAATGTATCCCGCCAGTCCGGCGAAAAGCAGCAGCCCGGACAATGTTCCGATGTGCCCGAATAGGATAAGCGCGGTTGCCGCCAGTGTCGCCAGCGTCAGCGCCACCGCATCGCGGTAGAAAGCTGTCGGTTGGCACACCACAGGGTGGATCAGTGCGGCCACGCCAAGAATCAACAGAATGTTGGCGATGTTGCTGCCGACGACATTGCCGACCGACAGGCCAGGCGCGCCGGAGAGCGCGGCGCTGATACTGGTCGTCATTTCCGGCAGCGACGTGCCGAAACCGACCAGAGTCAGGCCAATCATCAGTTCCGACAGATTAAGACGCCTGGCCAGACCGACGCTGCCGCGGACGAAGTATTCGCCGCCAAACCAGAGCAGCAGAATGCCGGCGGCAATGCTTAGTTCCGACATCATTGGCATGTTAGGGCGTCCTTGAGGTCAGCACTGGCCAGATCACAATCCGCGGCCTCACATACCTAATGTTCATCCGAAGCCATACGCTGTGCGGCCACCCAATTACACTAGGGCAAGTTTTTTTCGATTGTTAGACTAACTTATGCTGGATGATGTCGTCCTATCGCGCATATGGTCGCTCGTCGCCTGAAGGATCTCATCTTGCAATTCGCCTTCGCCCACGCCCCTGGCCAGGACAAGCGTCCCAACCAAGGTGCTGAGTATCAAGAGCGCGTCGGACTTTGAATGATCGTTGAGGCCTTCGCTGAGCTTTTGGCTCGCTTGCAGAATACCCTTCGCCAATGCGGCCCGCCCAACTTCACTGCCTCGGGCTATTTCGGCGCCCAAAAGCGGTATCGGGCACCCACCAGCGGGCTCTTCTACATGTCGTCTAGATAGGTACTGCGAGATATACGCTTCGGCCTCTTCGGCGGTTCCTGCGTGACCATCCTCGAACGTATCCAGGCCGGCTTTGAAGGCGACTGCAATTGCCTCGGCGACAAGGTCCTCTTTCGAGTCGAAATGGCGGTAAAAGCCGCCGTGGGTCATGCCAGCCTGCTCCATGATCTCTGTGACACTACTACCCTCGATACCTTGTTCTCGTATCAGGCCTGCCGTCGCTTCCAGAATTTTTCTGCGGCTTTCCGCTTTGTCCGCCTGTGATCTGCGCGCCATCGTCGGTGCTCTCAAATTGGCTGTTGACAGTTTAGATGATAGGTGACATCTATATAGATGACAACCATCATCTTAAAGGAAGGGCCTGATGTCACAAAAACCAAAGATTCTTGTCACGAGCGCAGCCGGCCATGTTGGAATGGCGGCAATCCGAGAGTTGCTCCGTGCCGATTTTCCGGTTCGCGCATTCGTAAGATCAAGGGATGCTCGTGCCACTGCCCTTGAGCGGGCTGGCGCGGAGCTATTTGTTGGCGATATTCGCGATTACAGGGACCTCGAACGGTCTCTCGACGGCGTAGAGCGGGCATTTCACAACCCCCCGTTCTCTCAAAATACGGTGTACGATTCCACGATCTTCGCCGTCGCAGCAGAGGCTGCTAGGCTCGAGGTAGTCGCCTTAATGGGGGCTTGGAATCTTACAGTCTCACATCCTTCGATCCATCAGCGCGGTCATTGGATTGCACACAACATCTACCGCTGGATGCCTTCGGTAGATGTCGTACACCTCGCACCGGGCTTGTTTGCATTCCCCTATTTCCTTGGCTTACCAGCCGTTGCTCACTTTGGGCAGCTTATGGCGCCGTTCGGTGAGGGTTTGAACGCACCGCCATCGAATGAGGACATTGCGAACGTGGTCGCTGCGATCCTCATTGAGCCGCGAGAGCACGTTGGGCGAAGTTATCGCCCTACGGGCCCGAGGCTTCTTAGCCCGCATGACGTGGCAGAGACGTTCGCGAAAATTCTCGGCCGCAAGGTGCGATACAAAAACGTATCCTTCAGAGTATTCCAGAGGGCAGCAATTGCTCTTGGTCTTCCAACTGAGCAAGTCGCTCACATGCGCTATTATTCAGAAGAGGTCCGCAACGGCGTCTACGAGAAATCGGCACCGACCGATCACGTTGCACAAGTAACCGGTCGCGATCCGGAAGACTTCGAGACGACAGCACGGCGTTACATTGCGAATCCCTCGCTCATCATGCCCGATTTCAGCATTGGCTCGCGCGCGTCGGCGCTGGCAATGCTTTTCCGCATGATGCTCGCGCGCCCAGTCGATCTCGAACAATGGGAGCGAGAGCGAGGCTATCCGTTGATCTCAAACGCGACCCTCGCGCATCAATGTGATCGCTGGGCCGCGGCATCTGAGGAGGCCGAGATTAATATCGTCCCGCAACAATCGAGTGTTACGCGCCTATCACTGGCGTCCGCCTAGATCACGATCGGTTTAGGTGGGTTCACCTAAACCGATAAACGTGATCTAGATTCAACAAGTTAGAGCGGGATCGGACGGAAAACCGGTATCCACT
>JANQQJ010000006.1 GCA_028284945.1 Alphaproteobacteria bacterium
CTGGACCGCCTATGACGCGAAGTTCTTCAATCTCGACCTGCCCGAGGAAATCCCCATGGTCATTCAGGACCGCGCCTATACATCACCAATCTGGTACACCCCCTGACAAGAACCATCTAAACTCCCATCAGGTAAAGTTCAGAGGAAAAACATGACCAACCGTTTTGACGGCAAGACCGTGCTGATTACGGGCGCGGCCAGTGGCATCGGCGCGGAAACCGCGCGCCGGTTTGCTGACGAAGGCGCCAATCTGATTGTCGCTGACCTTCAGAAAGAGGCCGGGACCGCATTGGTTGAAGAGATCGGCGATGCCGCACGGTTCATGTCGGTGAATGTCATTCAAGAAGCGCAGGTTTCAGCAGCGGTGGATTTCGCGGTGGCCGAATTCGGGTCACTCGATGTGATGGTCAACAATGCCGGGATCGTCGGCGCCATCGGCTCGATCATGGAAACCACCGAGAAGGAATATGACCTGACGGCAGATATTCTGCTCAAAGGCGTGTTCTTTGGCATGAAGCATGCCGCGCGGGTGATGGTGCCGCAAGGCAGCGGATCGATCCTGTCGCTATCCAGCGTAGCGGGCGTTACCGGTGGCCTGGGGCCGCATATCTATGCAGCGTGCAAGCATGGTGTGATCGGCATGACCAAGTCCGTCGCGTCGGAAATGTCGCAGCATGGAGTCCGGGTGAACGCGGTGGCGCCCGGCAGTATCGTCTCGCCGATGACGGCCGATGTCGGCACAGGTGATCCGACGGACCTTGAAACAACGGCGGAAGGCATCGGCGAGGGTTCGCCGCTGGGTTTTGCCGGTATGCCGATTGATATCGCGGAGGGGCTGCTCTATTTGGCGAGCGATGCGGCACGCTATGTCACGGGTCATACGCTTGTCATTGACGCGGGCATGACCACCGGGGCCAAGCCGTCACGCCTGACGACACGCGAATCCGGTCTCTTGCGCGAAGCGGGCGGCCGCGGCGCTTAGGACAGGATTTTCAGTCAGTGGGTAAACTGTTGCGTGACCCCTTGGGGCACTTTCTTCTGGCGGGGCTGGGGTTGTTCTTGCTCTATGCGCTGCTGTCACCTGAGTCTGCACCTGAAGAAGACCCGATGGTCATCGCGGTCGACCGTCCGGCGCTGCTGAACTTCATTCAGTACCGCACGAAACGCTTCGACCCGGAGCAGGCAGGCGCTCGGTTGGACGGCCTGTCGGAAAAGGCGCGCACCGATTTGATCAACGACTATGTGCGCGAAGAGGCGCTGCACCGTGAGGCGCTCGCACTGGGCCTGGACGCCGATGACTATGTCATCCGCCGCCGGCTGGTCCAGAAGGTCGAGTTCATGGCCCAGGGCGTCGCACAATCCGATACCCCGCCGGACGAACAGACCCTGCGAGACTGGTACGAGGCCAATCTGGACCGCTATGCAGCCCCGGCGCAGATCACCTTTACGCATGTCTATTACTCGTCGGAGCAACGCGGTGAAGTGGGGGCGCTGGCATTGGCGCGGGGCACATTGGCGCGGCTGAATTCGACCGGTGCGGTGTTTACCGACGCGCCGCGGTATGGTGAACGGTTCCTCTATAACCTGAACTATGTCGACAGGCCGCGGGCCGACATAGTGGATCACTTCGGCCCGGCCATGGCGTCCGCGGTGTTCAATTTGGCACCTAGCCTGGAAGCCTGGCACGGCCCCTATCAGTCGCCGCACGGATCTCATCTTGTGATGGTCACCAATATCAAGCCTGCCGGCGTGCCCCCCTTCGAAGAGGTGCGGGACCGGGTGCGCCAGGATGTTGTTGCGGAAACCGGTGCCGAACGGCAGGCGGCTGTGATCGACGAGGTGTTGGCGCGCTATGAGGTCAAGATAGACCTTGAGCCTGCGGCACCTGAGACGCCAGAGGCCACGCCTTGACCGGCCTGCGCAGGTCACTTTTTCTCCTGGCCTTTCTGGGGTTGGCCATGGCCCCGGCGCAGGCGCATGACAGCCGGCCGCTCTATATCGAGATCGTCGAAAGTGAAGCGGGGCAGGTAGACCTTACCTGGAAAACACCGGCGTCTGTTGCCTTTCCCAACCGCCCGTTGGTGACACTGGACGACGGGTGTTCGTCATCGTTGCCGCCGCGTGTCGATGCGGCCAATCTGATTGGCCGCGTTACCTATCAATGCACCGAAGGAGTCTCGGGACGTGTGCTCGGCATTGAGTATCCCGGCTATAATCCGTCGCTATCGACGCTGATGCGGGTGACCTATGCAACGGGCGAGGTCCAGACTGTTCGGGCTGGGCCTGACGAGGTGGCGATTGAATTGCCATCGGCAGAAACAGCAGGCGGGGTCGCGATTCAGTACGGCATCCTCGGTGTCGAGCATATTCTGCTGGGGTTCGACCATCTGCTTTTCCTTGCCTGCCTGGTGCTGATCGCAGGGACCTTGCGCCGGATTGTCATAACGGTCACAGGCTTCACCCTTGCTCATTCCCTCACCCTGGCGTTAGCGAGCCTTGATCTGGTGCGCGTGCCGATACCGCCGGTGGAGGCCGTCATTGCCTTGAGTATTGTTTTTCTTGCGACCGAACTGGCACGGGAGCGGCGCGATACGCTCACCTGGCGCTATCCGATCTCGGTTTCTGCTTCGTTCGGATTGCTGCACGGGTTTGGTTTCGCTTCCGTGCTGGCTGACATCGGGCTCCCGCAGCGCGAGGTGCCGGTTGCTCTGCTGTCGTTTAATTTGGGCGTGGAGGTGGGTCAGTTGTTATTTATCGCCGTGCTGTTGCCGGTGCTGTGGCTACTTAGGAAAGCCGTTGGTTCGGACCGCCTGACACGCCCGATTGCCTATCTGGTCGGCGCATTGGCATCCTATTGGATGATCGACAGAATTGCGGGCTTTACAGTCGCCTAGCACCCCATAAGTCGCTCAATCGGACAAACACGTCTTTTTGGTGTATAATCCTTAGGTCTCGAAGGCTTTACGGTTGCGCTGCGTGTTGCAGCGCCCATGGAAATCGGGGATTACGACATGATTGATGCAACGATGGAACGGGAGGCCGCAGCCGGCCAACCCGCTATTGAGACTATTGGTGCCCAAGATCTCAAGGATGCGTTGAAGGCGGGCCTTGATGACTTTATGGCCATGCGGACAGACGTTCTGTTCCTGGCGTTGATGTATCCGGTGGTTATGCTAGCGGTGGTCCGCCTGACCTTCGGGTCGGGACTTCTGGAAATGGTCTTCCCGATGGTTACCGGGTTGGCGCTTTTGGGCCCGTTGATTGCAACCGGTCTCTATGAGATCAGCCGGTTGCGCGAGCGTGGTGAATTTGTGTCCTGGCGGCAGTCTTTTGCCGTGTTCCAGTCCTCACGCATATGGGCCATTCTGACCCTTGGATTGGCGCTGCTGGCGCTATTTGCGGTCTGGTTGGGTGCCGCGTCAGCGATCTATCAGGCGCATTATGGCGACATGGAACCGCCCTCACTCGCCTGGTTCTTTGAAGAAGTGCTGACCACTGGGAATGGATGGTCGCTGATCATTATCGGGCACGCAGTTGGTCTGATTTTTGCCTTCGCTGTACTTTTGATCAGCGTGGTGTCGTTTCCCATGATCGTAGACCGGAACTGTACCGCTGTGCGGGCTGTCCTGACTTCGATCAAGGTGGTTGCGGTCAATCCAGGAACAATGATCCTGTGGGGGTTGATCGTAACGGCCGCGATGATGATTGGCACACTGCCCTTGTTTGTCGGGCTGATCTTTGTGATGCCCGTACTGGGGCACGCCAGCTGGCACCTATATCGCCGGACGGTGCGATTCTGACGCGGTAACAGTTGACGCGCAGCGCATGATTGTTCTTCCCTGTAGCGGCAGATAGGGCGAAGCTGCCTTGCTGTCGTTTTGGGGACTGGGAAGAATAGAACGGGCATGACAAAAAAGATTTTGAGCGGCGATCGCGAGATCGCCGTCGAGACTACGTTAGCCAATGGGGCACGCGCCGCCACCGGGCTGGAAGAACTGGGGCTCGGCCCGGGCGACGCGATTGCCATGTTCCTGCGCAATGACTTCCCCAATTTCGAAGTCGGCATCGCGGCAGGCCTGCTCGGTCTCTACGCGGTGCCGATCAATTGGCACTATGGCGCTGAAGAGGCCGGCTATGTGCTCGAGGACAGTGGCGCGAAGGCACTCGTTGTCCATGCCGACATGTTGCCGGGTATCCAATCCGGAATTCCGGGTGGCGTGCATGTCTTTGTCGTTGAAACGCCTGAAGAAATTGCCCGCGCCTATGGACTGACGCCGTCGCAGACCCAGGTACCTGAAGGGGCGACTCTGTGGAACGATTGGACCGGCCGGTTCGACCTTTACGAACCGAAGGACGTGCCCGCGCCCGGCGCGATGATCTACACCTCGGGCACTACCGGGCGGCCCAAGGGTGTGCGCCGTAAACCGACCCGACCGGAAGAGATGGATGAACTGTTCCGGGTGATCAATATTGCCTTCGGCCTGCGTCCCGGCGCCCGCACCATTATTCCGGCGCCCATGTATCACTCGGCACCGAATTCTTATTCAGGATTGTCGATCCGACAGGAACTTGACGAAATCGTGCTGATGCCGCGGTTCGATCCCGAAGAACTGCTGCGGCTGATCGAAAAACACAAAATCACCCATCTTCAGACTGTACCGACGATGTTCGTCAGGCTGCTAAAGCTCGATCCCGAAATCCGCGCCAAATACGATGTCTCGAGCCTGGAACATGTGGTCCATGCCGCGGCGCCCTGTGCTCCGGAGGTCAAGGAAGGAATGATCGAGTGGTGGGGTCCCATCATCAACGAATATTACGGCTCGACCGAGACCGGGTCGGTGGTGTTTTGCACGTCAGAAGACTGGTTGGGCCACCGCGGTACAGTCGGCAAGCCGATGCCGGGCGTCGAGCTGCGGATTCTCGATGATGACGGCAATGATCAGCCGGTGAATGTGCCGGGCGACGTCTATGTCCGGATCACCGACGGGCCTGATTTCACCTATAATAATGACGACGCCAAGCGCAAAAAGGCGGAGCGTCATGGGCTGATTGCGCCGGGTGACATCGGCTATGTCGATGAAGACGGATTCCTTTATCTTTGCGACCGGCGCAACGACATGGTGATCTCGGGCGGTGTGAATATCTATCCGGCAGAGATCGAAGGCTGCCTGATCAACCACCCGGAAATCGCCGATTGCGCCGTCTTCGGCATTCCCGATGACGAGTTTGGCGAGTCCCTAGCCGCTTATATCCAGCTGCGCGATGGGGCTGGCATCGGTGATGATGATGTGCGGGCGCATGTCCGGCAGCATTTGGCGGCCTACAAGGTTCCCAAAGTGGTCGAACTGGTCGATGATCTGCCGCGGGAAGACTCCGGCAAAATCTTCAAACGCAAACTGCGCGAGCCCTATTGGGAAGGCCGCGATAACCGAATCTAACTGGACCAGGAGCAGGATTATGGAACTGACAGGACGGTGCTATTGCGGTCAGGTCAAATACAAAGCCACGGGCGATGCAATGATGAAGGCGCAATGCCATTGCCGAGAGTGCCAATATATGACGGGCGGGGGACCGAACTTGTTTATCGCCATGCCGAAGGAGGGCTTCGAATACACGCAAGGTGAACCGGCCAAATTCACCCGCGACGACATTGAAAATCCGGTAACGCGGGAGTTCTGCCCGAATTGTGGGACTCATCTGATTACCGATCCGCCGGGATTCCCGGCAGTGATTGTCAAGGTCGGTACGCTGGATGACCCCAGTGTCCTCGAAAAGCCTGATATGGCGATCTTCATGATTGATGCACAGCCGTTCCACGAAGTGCCGGAAGGCGTGGCCACCTTCGACCGGTTCCCGGGATAGGGAAACCGGGCCGCTGACGGCTCTTACCGGTAGGAGTATCGGAAAATGACTGAGAAGAACGAAAAGTTTGAAATCAAAGGCGTTAATCACCTGGCGTTGACCTGCAAAGACATGAAGAAGACGGTGGAATTCTATTCCGGTGTCCTTGGCATGCCGTTGATCAAGACAATCGATCTGCCGCGTGGCCTGGGTCAGCACTTCTTCTTCGATATCGGCAATGGGGATTCCCTGGCGTTCTTCTGGTTTCCCGATTCACCTGAATCCGAGCCTGGTATAACCCATCCCGAAAATCTGGTCGGCCAGGGGTCGATCACCACGGCGAATGCGTCCATGAACCACATCGCTTTCAACATCGACGCCGACAAGATCGAAGACTATCGCCAGAGGCTTGTCGATGCAGGCATAGAGGTCACGCCAGTTGTCAATCACGATGACTCGCCAGAAGGCGCTCATCTGGATGTCACGCCGTCGACTTTTGTAAGGTCGATTTATTTTCTGGACCCTGATGGGATTCAGCTCGAATTCGCTGGCTGGACACGCGCGTTGGGTGCCGGTGACGTCAGCCATGAGCCGGCAACGGCAGACGACCGGGCCCGGTATCTGGAAATCCAGGAACAGGCGCGCCGGGCAGCAGAATAGGGCCGATCCCCGGGCCTATAGTCCCCCGACCTATCTTCATTGTGAGTCCGGGGTGTTGATGCGACTGATCCAGACAGCGATCCTATCCCTATAAGTCATATGACCCGGGTGTCCGGTCTTTCCGGACGCTCTTATGACAGTGGAAAAGCCTATGACGGCAACCGCAGCCCAAAAACCCCATCAAACAGTCGATTCGAACATGCCCTATGCCGACCCGGCAGAGAGTATCGGCTATTTGACCAGGGTCGCGTTCCGCCGGTTTGCCCGCGCGCTGGAACAGCGGACGATGAAACACGGTATTTCGAGTGGTCAGTGGCGGTTCTTGCGCGTGCTCTGGCAGGAAGACGGCATTTCGCAGCGTGAACTTAGCCACCGGGTCGATATGCGCGAACCGACAACGGTTGTCGCGCTGAAGGCCCTGGAAAAGAAGGACCTTGTTGTCCGTGAGCGCGACAAAGCCGACCGGCGGAAAATCCGTGTTTATCTAACTGACGAGGCGTGGGGGCTGCATGACCGGCTGGTGCCGTTCGTGAACGAGGTTAATGTGATTGCCGCTCAAGGGATCAGCGCCGAGGAGGTGGCCACAGCCAAGCGTGTTTTGGTCGCAATGACGGAAAACCTGGCGCCGGAAACACAGGCAGCGAGCTAGGACTTTAAAGCGATAGCCTGATAGCCAAATTTCCCGGTTCCGTTCCAGACACTCCCCTTTTCGACATTTGACTGGTCGCGTCCGCCGCGCGCGGTCATGATCGGTTATCGGGATGCCGATATTCGTGTTCGAAAAGGGGACAATTCATGCCACGACTGAAACAGGTGCCGCGCGCGGAGGCGGGACCGGAAGCTCTCAAGTTTTATGACGCTCTGTTCGGTGACCGCGATCCGGTTACTGAGCCGGGAACGGCAACAGGAACACCGGGAAACTGGTGGACCGTCTTTGCGCTGCGGCCCTACATCTTCCAGCACGCGACCGATCATTTTGGCATGTTCGGCATGTTTGCCGAGAAGTCGGTCAGTGAACTTGACCCAGCCATTCGCGAGATCGGCATCATGCGGGCCGGTTATGCGACGGGCAGCCAGTTTGTCTTCTCGCAGCACTGCAAGGCCGCGCGGCGCCACGGCATTTCCGATGAAAAGATCGCGGCCATTCCGCACTGGCAGGCCAGCGACGCATGGTCGCCGTTGGAACGGCTGGTCCTTGCCTACACCGATTGTTTGATTCTTGACCGGGGCCGGGTGCCCGATGGGTTGTTCGATGCGCTGCACGAGCAGATGTCTGATGGGGACATTCTCGAGCTCAGCTATCACATCTGCGGCTATAACCTGCACGCGGTGATGTGCAAGGCGCTGCGGCTGGAATATGACGATGTGCCGGAGCGGATCGAGGAAGTGCCGATGCCGGACGGACCAGGCGTTCAGGACTGGGCCGGACGCGCCTGGGCCGACGATTAGGGAATTTCGTTGCCGGTAGATGCCCAGACCCAGAACACGCTTCACCAGGCGCTGATACGCATGGGCCTTATCTCGACAGCCGACTGTCTAAACGTTGCACCCATGACCGGCGGCATTTCCTGCGACGTATTCCGCGTCGACCTGCCCACCGGGCCGATCTGCATGAAGCGGCCATTGCCCAAGCTCAAGGCCAGGAAAGACTGGTATGCGCCTGTCGAACGCAGTGAGTATGAGGTCGCCTGGATAGAGGAAGTCGCCAAAATTTTACCCGGTGCGGTGCCACAGATTCTGGGCGAAGATCGGGACACTGGTCTGTTTGCGATGGATTATCTGCCGCCTGAAATCTACCCGGTCTGGAAGCATCAGCTTCGCGACGGGGTCATTGATACTCGGGTCGCTGAACAACTGGGGGACATGATCGGTCAAATCCATTCTGCGACGGCGGACCGGCAGGACTTGGCCGAACGCTTTGCCGAGGCAGCACGGTTCTTTCATGCGCTTCGGATCGATGCCTATTTTTTGGATACGGGGCGAGAGCACCCTGACTGTCAAGATCGTATCGAGGCGCTGGCTAACCGCACGGAAGCGACGCACTTGACGCTGGTGCATGGCGATTTCAGCCCCAAGAACATTCTCGCCGGACCAGACGGCCCGGTGCTGCTTGATGCCGAGACCGGCCACAATGGCGACCCGGCTTTTGATCTTGCCTTTTGTCTCAATCACCTGTTGCTGAAGTGTATCTGGCGCCCCATATGGACCGATCAATATCTAGCCTGTTTTTCATCTTTGTCCGGGGCCTATCTGGCGCGGGTCAATTGGGAACCGGTTGAAGACATAGAAGCCAGAATTGCCTCGTTGCTGCCGGTGATGCTGCTGGCCCGGATTGATGGAAAGTCACCGGTCGAATACATCACCAAGGATGTTGAGAGGGATTTTGTGCGGGGATTCGCCAAACCGTTGATCCATGCGCCGCCGGCAACCCTGAGCGAGGTTTCTGTGCTATGGCAGAGGGCGCGGGCGTAATGAAGGCGGTCCTGCAATATCGCGCAAGCAGCGGATTTGTTGAGCAGCTTGAAGAGAGGCGGCCTGGCTGGCTTCAGATCGCCATCGTTGATGAAACCGACAAAACGCGATTTACGAGCGAAATGGCCGATGCTGATATCCTGCTGCATGTGCTTGAGCCGGTGACGGCCGGTGTGATCCAGGCCGCGCCATCGCTCAAGCTGATCCAGAAGATCGGTGTGGGCGTGAACACCATCGATCTTGATACGGCAAAGAAACAGGGCGTTGCCGTTGCCAACATGCCTGGCACCAACAGTCAGGCGGTCGCGGAACAGACGCTGATGCTGATGCTTTCGGCTTTGCGCCGGACGGTCGAATTCGATCAGCAGACTCGTGCCGGAAAGGGCTGGCGGATGGCGCCAGACGTGTTCGATCAGGTGGGTGAAATTGCCGGGCGCACGGTCGGACTGGTCGGTTATGGCGCGATCCCGAGAGTATTGGCATCTGTTCTCAAGGCGTTGGGGGCGGAGGTCATCTACACCGCGACGAGGCCGAAACGGGATGCTGTTGGTCGCTTCTGTTCAATTGACGAATTGCTTGAGCGCGCCGATATCGTCTCGCTTCACATACCGCTGACCCCTGAAACCGATAAAATAATCAATGCAAACGCCCTGGCGCGCATGAAGCCGGGCGCTATTCTGGTCAATACAGCCCGCGGCGGCCTGGTTGATGAGGCGGCGCTGGTCGAGGCGCTGACATCGGGTCAACTGCGGGCCGCGGGCCTGGACGTGTTCGCACAGGAACCTGTCGATCCCGGCAATCCGTTATTGGCCCTCGACAATGTTGTGCTGGCGCCCCATGCCGCCTGGCTGACGCCGGAAACCCTGGCGCGCAGCATCGGTGTCGCGATTGAGAATTGCCGCCGGGTCCGCGACGGGGAAGACCTTCTACACCAGGTGGTTTAGAGAATCTGAAAGATCCGGTAACGAACACCGCTCGGTGTGCGCTGACCAAGGCCAACGGCGACAATGTGGTTCAGCCAATCATATTGCGGTGCCCCGGTCTCGAACGTCGGCAGCGTCCGGAAGTAGTATTCCGCCGGGTCCATCTCCTCGACTTTGGCGGGATCGATGAAGTCTGGGATAACCGCAGCGGGGATTACCAACCGGCCGCTATAGGTCACATAGATCTGCGCGCCGTCATCTGTTTCCCAGACCGACCGGACATCCAGCATTGTGTTGACCGTTCCGTCTTCCAGCACGCCAGACCGGGACCAATCAGCGCCACTTTCAAGAATCCGTCCCATGAGCCTGGGGCCGGTGATCGTTCCGCCGACGATGTTGCTTATCCGGCGGTTATGCCAGAGGCTGGGCCCCAGTAGGGGCTCGCCCTCCTGCAAATCGATCTCGGCCTGGCACAGAAATTCTGAATTAAGAGTCATTTGCGCGAGCTTTTCATCTGACATTGTCGGGTCCCCTTTGACCATGAGCGGAGTCGGCAGTGATCGCGTAGCAATATGAAACAGCTCGATGCGAAAAGCAGCCGCGTTGCGCAATTTGCCATTGCCGGCCCGATTGGGGGGCTCCCCGGCGGGTCCGGCTGTCCTATACTGTTGGAAGTTATTTTCAGGAGGGACTCAGGATGACAGATGCGCTTCAGCTATTGAAAGACAAAGCGGAGATTCAGGAGACAATCCTGAAATATGCGACCGGGCTCGACACCCGGGATTTCGCGCTCTATCGCTCAATTTTTGCCGATGAGGTCGACATCGATTTCTCTTCCTATAGCGGTCAGCCGGCCTCACGGATGACCGGTGACGAATGGGGGCAGATGGTGCAACGCATGTTGCCTGGATTCGATGCGACTCAGCATGTGCTAACCAACTTCGTCATTGATGTAGACGGTGACGAGGCGACCGCTAACGTCTATGTCCAGGCAGAACACTTCATTGCGAATTCCCAAGGCGATAACAGCCATACATTGGGTGGCTACTATGTCCACAAACTGAAACGGCACGGCTCGGAATGGAAAATCCACGCGACCACCCTCAACGTGACGTGGAACCGCGGTAACCGGGACGTTTACCGGCTGGCAACCGAGCGCGTCGAAGCGGGTAACCAGACCTAAAACCGGAAGACATTCGGTTCTGGTTTAAGGGTCTACCGAGGCTAAACCAGCACCGGTGCTTGATAGGCCTTTTCGCGAACCAAACCCCCATGCTAGCGTGCCGCCCACGTGTTCAAGAGGACAGATCAGATGGATTTCAATGATACCCCCGAAGAAGCCGAATTCCGCAGCGAAGTGCGCGCCTGGCTTGATGACAATGTGCAGAAGGACTGGCGCGACCGCATGGTCAATGGCCGCTTCGGCGAGGTCTGCCGCGAATGGCAGAAGATCAAATATGACGGGGGCTGGGCCTGTGTGAACTGGCCAAAGGAATATGGTGGCCGGGGGCTCACGCCGATCCAGTCGGTGATCTGGAGCCAGGAAGAATCCAAAGTTGCGCCGCCCAGCGCGGCGATGCTGGTGGTTGGCCTGGGCATGACCGGGCCGATGCTGATGGTCCACGCCAATGACGAACAGAAGGCGCGCCTGCTGCCCAAGACAGCGAGTGCGGAGATCGTTTGGTGCCAGCTGTTCTCTGAACCCGCTGGTGGGTCGGATCTGGCGGCCTTGCGCACCAAGGCGGTCCCCGATGGTGATGAATGGGTGATCAACGGCCAGAAAATCTGGTCGTCAGGCGCGCATGAGTCCGACTGGGGCATTCTTGTCACCCGGACCGATCCGACCGTACCGAAACACAAGGGCCTTACTTTCTTTGTGGTCGATATGAAGACCCCGGGGATCGACCCGCGGCCCATCAAACAAATTTCCGGTCAGGCCCACTTCAACGAAGTGTTCCTGAACGACGTGCGTATTCCAGATGCAAACCGCATCGGTGCCGTGGGTGACGGCTGGAAAGTCGCGATGACCACGCTGATGAACGAACGTCTCGCGGTGGGTGCCTCTGGTGGTGCGGCAGGTGCGGCAGGGAATTTCGATTCGCTCTTCGACATGGTCCGCGACCTTGAAGGCGAAGACGGGCCGCTGATCGGCGACCGTGTGGTCCGCGAAAAGCTGGCTGACTGGTATTGCCGCGAGGCCGGTATCCGCAATGTGAATGCCCGGACGGTCTCGGCGCTATCGCGTGGTGACACGCCAGGCCCCGAGGCATCGATCTCCAAGCTCATCCAGGGGCCGCAGAAGCAGGATATGGCGTCGTTCGGCATGGACCTGCAGGACATGGCCGGTACGCTGATCGATCCGGAAATGGCGGCGCGCCGCGCTGAGTTTCAATACTCGCTGCTTGGCTCGCCTGCGGGCCGGATTGCCGGCGGCACGGACGAAATCATGCGCAATATCATCGCCGAACGCGTGCTTGGATTGCCGGGCGATATCCGTGTCGACAAGGATGTCCCCTTCAGTGATATCCCGACCGGGGCTTAGGTCCTAGCAATCGGCGTCATTGCGAGGGGCCCGAAGGGCGACGCGGCAATCCAGCTGCTTTGACATTCTGGATTGCTTCGCTATTGCCGCGCATTTGCGCGGCAGTCGCTCGCAATGACGATTATGCGTCTACCCCCAAACCTCTGAACCGGGCGGCATCAGTGTACTGCCACCATAGGTGATGCCGGGTTCCCGGTCTTTCGCTAGTAACAGCGGTCCGTCCAGGTCGACCCAGTCGGCGCCCTGCGCGACGAGGACCGCTGGCGCCATGGCAAGCGACGTGCCCAGCATGCAGCCGACCATGATTTTCAGGCCGCGGTCGCGCGCGGCATCCCGCAGCGCCAGCGCTTCGGTCAGGCCGCCCGCTTTGTCGAGTTTGATGTTTACCGCTTGATATTTCTCGGCAATGTCATCCAGCTCATCGCGTGTGTGGATGCTTTCATCGGCACACAAGGGAATGGGACTTGAATTGCCACGCAAAATGTCATCCTCACCTTCTGGTAGCGGCTGTTCGATGACGGCGACCTGCAGCTGCATGAGTTGAGGCAGCAGAAAGTCCAGCTTGCCCGGTGTCAGCGACTCATTGGCATCGACGATCAAGGTGCAGTCGGGGGATGCGGCGCGGACCGCGCGCAACCGCGTCAGGTCCATTTCATCACCCGCCATTTTTACTTTCAACACTGGCCGGTCAGCAGCAGCTTCTGCGGCGCTGAGCATGGCATCCGGCGTATCGATGCTGAGCGTGAAGGCCGTGGTCAACGGTCCCGGCTCGCCTTGGCCGGCAAGCTGCCACACGGGTTGGCTGCTGCGTTTGGCCTCCAGATCCCAGAATGCGCAATCCAGCGCGTTGCGCGCGGCGCCTGCGGGCAAGAGGTCCTGCAGGGTACTGCGATCGAACCCCGCTTCGACGGTTTTTCGGATGCCTTCAAGCTGTGCCGCAACCGATTGCGCGCTTTCACCATAGCGGACATTGGGGCCGCATTCGCCGCGCCCGTTGTATCCGTCTGCGTGTAATTCGACCACGACAACATCGGTCGCAGTGGCTTCCCGCCGGGCGATTCGGAACACACCGGCGACCGGCCAGCTTTCAGTAGCGATGCGTAGGTCCATGTCTTTTGGGTGGTCTGTTGCAGCGGGACGCGACATTATACGCCCAACTGATAAATGGGAGACAGATCATGTCACAGCCGCAGGTACAATCCGACACCGATTCAGAAGTCCTTTACGAGGTCGCCGATCACATCGCGACCATCACGCTTAATGCGCCCGACCGGATGAACACCATCTCCGGCGAGATGCTCAACACGCTGACAGAGATTTTGCTGACGGCTGACCGCGACCCGGAAGTCCGCTGCATCATCATGACCGGCAATGGCCGCGCCTTCTGCGCGGGCCTTGATCTGCGGGGCGCGGGCCAGGGCGGCACGGGCCTCAGTGGTGCATCCCAGACCACTAATCTGGATGTGCGGGCGACGCCGCCGACCGTGATGCACAATCTGGATACGCCGTTGATCTGTGCGCTCAATGGCGGTGCGGCCGGTTACGGCATGGATATGGCCATGGGCTGCGACATCCGCATCATGGGCACGTCGGGCAAGCTGTCTGCCGCCTTCACCAAGCGCGGGCTGCTGCCCGAATCCGGCGGCACCTGGATTTTGCCGCGGCTGCTGGGTTGGGCCAAGGCGGCAGAGGTGATCTTCACCGGCCGCACCATGGGCGCCGAAGAATGCCTGGAATATGGCCTGGTCAATCACGTTGTCGCTGATGAAGACGTGCAGGGCACAGCCCGCGAGCTGGCGGCCGAGATCGCGTCAAACGCACCGCTGGCGGTTGCAGCAGCCAAACGGATGATGCGCATGGGTCTAAAGGAGACGTTCGACGAGCACGTTCATCACGTCTTCCTGCAATTGCTGCCGCTGATGCGCACCAAGGATTTTGGTGAAGGCGTGAAAGCGTTCATGGAAAAACGCGATCCCGATTTCCAGGGGAAGTAGGCTCAAGGGTGTTCGTACTTCGAGACGGCGCTACGCGCCCCTCAGTACGAACGGACTTTAGCCAGCAAACTCAAACCGTTCGTCCTGAGGAGCCCGCTTCAGCGGGCGTCTCGAAGGGCGGACGGCACTTCACTCCGCCGCTGCAGCCTGTGGCACCGTCTCGGCGAGCGCCGGGTCATCGTCGTGGACCTGCACCAGTTCCAGATAGGAATCGTGGAAGTAGACGAAGGAAACGTCACCGCCGCCGTCGGGGAATGACTCGCGGGTCACATCCAGCACGCCCTGTTTGTTCCAGGCGCCCATGCGGAAGTGGGAGTAACCGGCTTCCTTGAAGATGTCTTCGGTCCAGCGTGGTTCGATCCCATTGCCTTCCAGTGGCGTCAGCAGCACGATGGTGATGCCGGGTTTCTCGCGGCGAAGACGGGTAGCGTTGGCATAGCCGTAGAAGTCGACCGGCCCCTGGTTTTCCATGTCGAAGTGTTTGCACCAGTCAGCGGCGATCTGCTCCAGCTGGTCCGGTGCGGTGCAGATATAGATAACGTTGTTTTCGGCCCGGGTTGGTTGGGTGGGGCCCAGTTCGAAGACTTGTTTCTGCGGCCCGCGCACCAGGATCCAGTCCGCATCGCCTGATTTGAACGCGGCTTCATCCTCCGGCGGGCCCAGCGGTGTAACAAGGTCTTCCGCCTGCCATGCGGCATAAAGCCCGCGCGGGTCGGCATGGGTCAACCGGAAGAAGGTGTCGCCGACACGGGGCCGGTCGGTCGCCGGGCGCTCGACAGCCGTATAGGACGTAAAGCTGTCCATCTCGATATAGTCGACGTCTTCCTGGTTGCCCCGGTTCCAGATATATTGACGGCCCAGGCCCGGATACATGTTTTCAATGAGCGTGCGGAACTCGGCGAGTTCAAGGAAGCGCAGCGCGCCCTTCAAGTCTCCGGTAATGGGGATGTCTTTCTGCACCGCGTCTTCCGGCGGCATGGCTTCAATGATGGTGGTGCCGTAATGGGCGATGGATGGCGCTGGCATGATTGTCTTCCCTGACCTGATTCTTTTGTGGGCGATAAACTAGCAGAGCCGGAGCGTCTGGCCTAGTATCACCAGCACGCATGACTTTATGAAACGGGATCACCTCCACCATGAATATGGTTCAGACACATCACGGCATCAGCTGTTCGGATATCGTTGCCACCAAGCGGGTGCTGAAAGTGCTCGGCTTTCATGGGCATCAGCCCGGCGCGCCGGAGCCGCTGATTTATAAGAACACCGCCGACGACTATATCGGCCAGATTACCGCGCCGGTGCTGGGCGACAAATATCACACCCACTATGTCGAAAACACCGATACGGGCCATCAGGTCGACCTGATCGAAATCCAGCCGGAAGCACTGACGCCGCGCGCGTGGGACGTGCCCGCGCAGGGCGATCTGGTGATCGGCTTTCCGGTCGATGATCCGATGGAAATGTATAAGGCGATGCAGGCGGCCGACCCTGACTGCCAGTATTCAGAGCCCTTTGAGGTGCCAGAGGAAGACGGCATCCGCTTCGTCTGGCGTGACGGGCAGCACTCGATCCTGACGCGGGGCAAGGACCCGTTTGCGATCCTGCATTACAATTCAGCCGACTGGCCAAAGGCGCGCGCCTTTTACGAAGAGGTGCTGCAGGTCGGTGTTGAGCCGCTGGCGGGCCGCGAAGCCGGTTGTGACCGCTTTGCGCTCGCCGGTATCAAGGGCCGCATGGATGTTGAAGTGCGCGACAGCACGCCGCGGCTCGACTTCCGCGCCTGGGGCAAACACTACCCGTCAGCCAATCACTTCCGGCTGATCGAACGGGACTTCGACCACATCGAACCCAAAGTCGCCGAAGCGCATGAGGTCGGCTATGTCATCCCGCCGATGGGTGGATTCCAGTTTATCCATGGCCCCACGTCAGAGACCATTGAGATGTTCGACAAGAGCTTCGCGCCCGGCGCCCTGACCGACGCCGAGGCTGCGGAGTAGTGACCTAAAGCCCACCGGTCACCGACAGGATCTGGCCGGTCACCCAGCTTGATGCGTCTGAGGCGAGGTAGACCGCTGCCGGGGCGATGTCTTCTTCCGCGCCCATGCGCTGCAGCGGAATGCCGATCATATCGACCAGGCCGGGCAGGGCTTCTTCGGTCAGGTTGAGGGCTTCCATGAACACTTCCGTCGGGATCGGCCCGGGGGCAATGGCGTTGACGCGGATCTTGGGCGCCAGCTCCAGCGAGAGTGTCTGGGTCAGCTGATTCACACCCGCCTTGGCCGCGCCATAGGGACCGTTATTGGGCGAGCCCTTGGCGGCCGCGACGGATGAAATATTGATCACTGTGCCGCCGTTTTCCATTTTGCGGGCCGCTGCGACAGAGCCCAGCCAAACGGCTTTGAGGTTCAGGCCTGACTGGAAATCCCACTGGCTTTCGGGCGTGTCGATCAAGTCGCGCATCACCCGGTCGTCGGCGCCGCCCGCATTGTTGACCCAGCAGGTCAGCTTGCCGAGCTGCTTGACCGTTTCGTCGGCCAGATTGTTGATGTCGTCCGTCACCATCATGTCCGTCGTGATGGCGGCCGCATTGCGGCCCAGCGCGCGAATTTCATCGGCGACCGCTTCGATCTCGTTGGTCCGGCGTGCTGCCACGGCAACATCGGCGCCCGCTTCGGCCAGTGCCAGTGCGATGGCGCGGCCAATGCCGCGCCCGGCGCCTGTCACGACGGCCACCTGGCCATCCAGGCGGAATTGATCCATGACGTTCATAAGGTTCTCCCCGATTTGCCTGTTTGCCCGCCCGTACTTCGAGACGGTCCTTTCAGGACCTCCTCAGCACGAACGGGCTGTTGATAATCCGTTCGCCCTGAGGAGCCAGGCTTGCCGGGCGTCTGAAAGGGCAAACGGATTTATGACTTCCTATGGTGCCTAAGCCTTCTTCTTGTCGAAGGAAATATGCAGTTCCTTCATCGGCCGCAGGCAGAAATTCGGATGGTGGCGGAAGGCGTTGCCCTCCTTGAGCTCAAAATCGTCGATCCGGTCGGTGAAGGCTTTGAAGCTCCAATAGAGTTCGCGGCGTGCCAGCGGCGCGCCCAGGCAGTGATGGATGCCTGACCCGAACCCGACATGAGACCCCGCGTTCTTGCGCTCCAGGTTGATGTCGTTCGGGCATTCGAAGTGGCGCGGGTCGCGGTTTGCTGCCGCATAGCGGATGTTGATCAGCGCGCCTGCTGGAATAGTCACGCCATGCAGTTCGACGTCTTTGGCCGCCGAGCGGAACAGCCCTTGTACCGGGCCTTCCAGCCGCACAACCTCTTCGCACAGGTTCCGCAGATATTTGTCCGGGTCTGATTTCAACTGTTCCCAGACGGGCCGGTTGCGCCCCAACAGCATGATGCCATGAGCGATCGCATTGGTGGTGGTTTCCGAGCCACCGACGAACGTGTCGGCCATCATTTCCGAATGCAGCTCATTATCGTTGAGCTTGCGGCCCCATTCGGGGATTTCGTTATTCACAAGGTCCGACAGCAGTGTGTCGTCCGGCTGTTTGCGCAGCCGCTCGAAGATCGGCTGGAAATAGTGTTGAGCCTCAATCTCCTGCTCGACCGACCAGCGTTCCTCGTCCTCGGTCTGCATCATGCCCAGGCGCTGGACCCAGGCATCAGTCCAGGCCTTGATCTGCCAGATGTCTTCTTCCTTCGCGCCCATCTGCTTGCCGATGGTGAGCAAAGGCAGTGGAACCGCGAACTGGCGCACCCATTCGCATTCGCCCTCATCGATGAAGTCGTCCATCAATTTGTAAGCCAGGTTCTCCACAAAGGGATCCAGGTCCTTGATCTTGCCGGCCCGGAAGGCGACGTCGAACATGGCACGCATCTGCTTATGGTTCGGGTCGTCGCGCCCGGCCAGCGTCGGCGCGGGCAGCCAGCCTTTGCTCTCATAAAGGTCGCGCATGCGCTGGGCGCGGCCTTCATCCAGAACGCCGCGATTGTCCTTGCGCTCATTCGTGAAGTTTTCGGTATCCATCAGAATGGCGCGGATATCAGCATAGCGCGTGACCACATAAAACCCGGTGATCGGGTCCTGCCACACCGGTGCTTCCTCGCGTAGCACGTCATAGGCCGGATACGGACATTCCTGAACCTCGGCATCAAGGAGGTTCACTTCGTCTGGTGAGCCCGGAATGATCGGGTCATCCATGCGATTGACTTCGGTCATCGTCTTCCCCTGAAAAAATCTACCTGCGTCCCCGTGCCCATCTTAGGGGCGGGCGGTTTACCTTCAAGGATGAATTTAAGCCGCCCGGGCGGACAGACTACTTCTTTTTCGCCGGTTTCTTTGCCGGCACGTTGACCAGGCCCTTACCCATGATCCAGGGCAGGTCGAGGAAGGTCTTGATGCCCGGTTCCGCCTCACAGACATAGGGAATTGCGTTCACCGCGTGGGTCGCCGTCGACAACAGGCCGCCATCGACCCACAGGGGCGACAGTTCGATGCGGATATTGGGCTCGCCCTTGATCGCCACAGAATGAACGCCCTGCGGCCAGTCCTTGCCGACGCTTTCATGCATCCGCCAGACGGTTTCGTGCACGATCACCTTCTTGCGGCCGACCATGCCGGCCCATTCCCAACGCTGGCCCGCGACCGTGCCTTTCTTGACCGTACCGGCGGCCGTTTTCAGGTTCTTCTTCGCCAGCTCACGGGTCGTCTTGTCTGTGATCTTGTCGAGTTTGACGCCCAGCCCGTCGGCCACCATCTGGATGTTCTCGCGAAACAAGCCGGTCAGCCAGTTTGAATACCGCGCCGTGGCCTTGCGGAACTCTGCCGGTGTCTTGCCGAAGTTCATCATGTCGAACATGACTTCGGGTGACGGGTAATACTCGAAGTTGGAAATCTCCTGCACATAAACCTGGTCGATCCGGTTCGACAGAGACGTCATGGTCAAGGGCAACAGGTCACCGACCCAGCCTGGGTTCACCCCGGTTGAATGGAAGGTCGTGCCACCCTTTTTGCACGCGGCGTTCAGGCGCCGGACCACTGATGGACCATGTACCTTGGGGTACATATAGCCGACAGTAGTGATAACGTTTTTGCCCGAGGCCAACAGTTTGCAGATGGTCGCGATATCCGCATCCGGATCGTCGCCATAGACCAGCGAGGGCAGCGGCGTGTGAATCACCACATCGGCCTTGGTATTCAGGATTTCGTCGATATCGTTGGTCGCCGTCACACCCTGCTTTTTGATCCCGGCGATAGTGCCTGCGTCTTGCCCGGCCTTTTCATCCGAATAGACATAAAGCCCGGCCAGCGACATCCCCTTGCGGCCGGCGACCGCCTGCATGGCGTGTGTACCGACGTTCCCGCTCGACCACTGAATTACTTTGTAAGGCATGACGCACTCTCCGTTTTTTCAGGGGCGGTACCCTACACGGCCCGATCCGTGGCCCCAATAGGTGATAAGGGCCTAGCGCTTTTTCTTCGCGGGCTTCTTTTTCGGCACGTTGACCAGGCCTTTGCCCATGATCCAGGGCAGGTCAAGGAAGGTTTTGATCCCCGGATCGGCCTTACAGACATGGGGGATGGCGTTGACCGCGTGCAGTGCGGCTGCATCGAGCATGCTGTCGATCCAGTCTCCCGCGATCTCGATCCGGATATTCGGTTCGCCGTTAATTGTGACCGAGTGGTCACCTTGGGGCCAGTCCTTGGCCGCGGCCTCATGCATGCGCCAGATCGTCTCATGGGTAATGACCTTTTTGCGTCCGGCCCAGCCGGCCCATTCCCAGCGTTGGCCTGCAACCGTGCCCTTCTTAATTGTGCCGGACCCGGTCTTGTGATTCCGCGTGGCGAGAGAAAGTGTCGTTTTTGTGGATATCTTGTCCAACGTCACACCCAGCCCATCGGCGACCATCTGGATACTCTCGCTGAACAACTCGGTTAGCCAGCGCGCGTGCCGCCCGGAATCCTTCTTGAACTGGGCCCGGGTTTTGCCGAACCCCATAATGTTGAACATGATGACGGGGGCGTTGCCATGCTGAAAATTCGATATTTCCCGCACGGCGACCTGATCGATCCGGTTGGACAGGGACGACATGGTGAGCGGCAGCAGATCGCCGATCCATCCGGGGTTGCTGCCAGTGGAATGAAAGGTCGTGCCGCCTTTCTTGCAGGCCGCGTTCAGCTTCCGCACCACCCGGGGGCCATGGAATTTCGGGTACATGTAGCCCACGGTGGTGATGACGTTCTTGCCGGAGGCCAGAAGCTGGCAAATGATGTTGAGATCGGCATCCGGATCGTCGCCCCAGACCACAGAGGGCAGGGGCGTATGAATGACCACATCAGCCTTGGTCTTGAGGATTTTATCCATGTCATCGGTAGCGATGACGCCGGTCTTTTTCACACCGACGATGGTGCCGGCGTCTTTACCCACCTTGTCGGGGGAATAGACATAAAGCCCGGCCAGCGACATGTCTGACCGCCCGGCGACAGCGGCAATGGCAGGGGCGCCGACACCGCCGCTCGCCCATTGAATGACTTTATAGGCCATGAGGTCGTCTCCTCTATGTCTGTCGCTAGCCCACCCGCCCTTCGCGGCCGGCCCAATAGGGTTCGCGGAGCTCGCGTTTCAACAGTTTGCCGATGGTTGAGCGGGGCAGGCTGTCGCGGAACTCAACGGCGGACAGCCGTTGTTGTTTGCCAAGCTGTTGATTGGCCCAATTGCAGATTTCTTCTGCGGTCGCCGCTGCGCCTTCCTGCGTAACAACCAAGCCCAGGGGCGTTTCACCCCAGTCGTCACTGGGAATGCCGATCACCGCCACGTCATGTACATCCGGGTGTTTCTGCAGCGCGGCTTCCAGGTCAGCGGCATAGACGTTGAAGCCGCCGGAGATGATCATGTCCTTCATACGGTCGAGTAGAATGACAAAGCCGTCTTCGTCCATCTTGCCCATGTCGCCGCTGCGCTGCCAGATGCGGCCCTGCTCGTCGACCCAGCGGGACTCGGCCGTTTTGTCCGGCTTGTTGTAGTAACCGGTCATCATGAAGTCGGACCGGCCGATCAGTTCACCCGTTTCGCCGCGCGGCACCTCGTTCATATCCTGATCGACAATGCGGAATTCCGCGCCCTCGATCGGTTGCCCGACCGTGTGCAGCTTGTCGGGATGATCGTGCGCATCGAGCCGGCAGCCGACCCCGCCTTCTGTCATGCCGTAGATTTCAGTCAGGCCCCCAGGCCAGTCGGTGATCAACCACTTCTTGTGCTCGGGCCGCAGGGGCGCCGACGTGGAGAATTTCCAGATGAAACTGCTGAGGTCGTATTTCCCCACATCCGGAAAATCATGCAGCCGGTGGTACTGCACCGGCACCTGAATGGTGTGGGTCGCCTTTTCCTGTTCTGCCAGACGCAGATAATTCGCCGTGTCCGACCGCGGCAGCAGAATCACCGTGCCGCCCCAGGCCACCGTGGGCAACAGGGCAAACAGCGTTGTGTTGGAATAGAGCGGCGTCGACAGGATCATCCGCGTGTCGGTCCAAAAACCGTATTGGTCGCGCCCGCCCCAATAGGAAATACGGGTGCGGTGATCGTGCAGAATGCCCTTCGGCACGCCAGTGGTGCCTGATGAATAGATGATGTTGAAATCATCCAGCACATCGATGCTGGTGTCCGGATTAAGGTCCGGTTGGCCCGCGATCCAGCCGTGATAATCGGACCAGCGGGCATCACTGAAGTCGAACGCAAACCGCCCGCCCTCCAAAATGCTCGGAAGGTCCGCATCAATCTCATCGATCAACGGTTTGGTTTTAAGCGATATGAACAGGGCTTTGGCGCCACTGTCCTGGATCATCAACTTAAGCGAATCCGCTGTTGCCATGCCCGACAGCGGCACGACGCAGGCCCCGGCGCGCAGGATGCCGAAGAAGGTGCAGAAATAGTCGACCGACGTATCGGCCAGAATCGCGACCTTGTCGTTGCGGCCAATGCCCAGTGCGATCAGGCCATTGGCCACGCGGTTGACCGTGTTGTCGACTGCCGCCCAGGAGAGGCGGGTGTCTTCGAACACCAGCGCCTCTCCATCAGGGCGCGTTCGAGCGTGATAGTCGATCAGGTCCGAGATGTCGGCCTGATCGCTAAACGCGGACAGAGCCATCGGGGCTTACGCGCCGCCAGTGACAAAAAGGCACTGGCCGGTGACCCAGCTTGACGCGTCGGAGGCCATGTAGACGACGGCAGCGCCGATATCTTCCGGTTCGCCCCAGCGTTCCAGCGGCAACTGGATGTACTGCTTCAATTCGGCTTCGCGTTCGGGCGTGTGCATCTTCATCGAGTCGATGAAGTTCTCTGTCGGGATCGGTCCGGGCGCCACCGCATTGATGCGGATATTGGGCGCCAGCTCGCGCGAGAAGGTGGCCGTCATGCTATTGACGGCTGATTTGGACGCGCCATAGGGACCGTTCTTTGGGTTCGGGCCCATATTCTTTGATGAGCTGGAGGAGATATTAACGATGGAGCCGCCATTTTCCTTCATGTGCTTGGCGGCCTCTACGCAACCGGCCCAGACCGCCGTCAGGTTCAGGTTGATCTGCGCCTGAAACTCCTCGACAGAGGTGCGTGTCATCCAGCGCGGCGTGCCATCGGGCAGGCCACCGGCATTGTTAACCCAAATATCGATCTTGCCGAACGCTTCAACGGCTGCGTTACCCAGCCGCTCCAGGTCGGCTTCGCTGGTGACATCGGTCTGAACCGCGATGGCCTGGCGCCCCCGATCGCGGACTTCCTGCGCGACGCTCTCAATATCGTCCTTGCTCCGGGCTGCGATAACGACATCCGCCCCGGCTTCGGCCAGGCAATGCACAATGCCCCGGCCAATGCCTTTACCGCCGCCTGTAACAACCGCGGTTTTCCCGTCCAGTTTGAACTGGTCTAATACACTCATCGATTTTCCCCTGACTTTTGATCTTCGTTGAACCCTGCATAGGGTGTTATGGGCTGGCGTGCAACCAGCGGCCCGTTAGCTGTCGGCGGCAGGCAGTTTGACGACCATCTTGCCCTTGTTCTTGCCGGAATAGAGGTCGTGGAACGCCTGACCGAAATCCTGTACGTCGCCCTCAAAAACGTGCTCTGCGAACTTCAGTTTGCCAGCGGTTGCCCACTCGGACATGTGTTTGCGGGCCGTCTCGAACCGGTCTGCATAGTCGAAGACAACAAAGCCCTGCATGCGGGCCCGCATGGTCCCCAGCCAGATATATTGTTTGGGTCCCGCCATCTCGTCCTGCGAATATTGCGAGGTTGAGCCACACAACAGAACCGTCCCGTGCAGCGCGATCCAGCGCAGGCTTTCATCCAGCACATGGCCCCCGACATTATCGAAGATGAAGTCGATCCGGTCCGGCGCTGCTTCGACCAGTTTTTCGTATAGATCGCCGTCCTTGTAATCGACGGCCGCGTCGAAGCCGAGTTCGTCGACCAGCCATGCGCATTTTTCGGGCCCGCCAGCAATCCCGATTACCCGCGCCCCGGCCAGCTTGGCGAATTGACCGGCCATGGTGCCGACGGCGCCAGCCGCCCCGTTAATCACGACGGTCTGGCCTGGTTGGGGCTTGCAGGCGTCAAAAATCGCGAAATAGGCAGTTAAGCCCGAAACGCCATAGCCGCCCAGCCACGCCGACAGCGGCGCTTTTGAAATATCACAGCGTTCAAGGCCGGTGCCGTCCGAAACGGCATAGTTCTGAACCCCGACGCCCGCGACCACATAGTCGCCCACGGCCCAGTCCGGATGGTTGGATTGTACAATCTTGCCCGCGATGGAATTGCGGATCAGGTCGCCGGGCTCGACTCGGAACAGAAAGTCCTTGCTGTCGCGCACGATCAGCCGAAGGGCCGCATCCATTGACAGATAATGACTTTCAATCAGCACTTCGCCGTCACCCGGTTCGGGGACCGGTGCTTGCCGCACCTCCATATCATCCGGGCCCAGAAGCCCCTGTGGAACCTGTTTCAGATAGACCTGATTGTTGCGTGCGCCCTCTGCTGTGCCGCTCATTTTTCTCCCCCCCTTACATCGAACAGTCATGCATGACCGTAGCTGACAGTGCTGGGCCAATGCCTTGTGAGTCAAGGTGAAACGCGGATTGACCGCGTGTTTCCGACCTTCAAACCGGGGCATCGGCGCGTTCATTATGATGCATTTCTGCAACACCGGAAAACTATCTTTTCCGCTAACAGTCACGCGTGCGTGATTTTTTCGTGACGGGACTCCGCTGCGGGACTAGTCTCGCCTTCAATTACGTCCGCAAAAAATGCGGCGTTCGAGGTATGTCACCTACTGGGGAGTCTCCAAATGACATCAAAGACGAGTCGGATTCTATCCGCAGCCGGCCTGGCGTTTGGCTTGATGGCCGCGCAGCCAGCACTGGCCCATATGACCGCGATCGATCCGGGTGTCGCACCCGATGACGTCCAAGGCGGCACGGTTACGTTGCCGAACGGACAGCAGGCTGATGTTATCAGCCGCGAGCAGTGCGAAGCGCAAAAGACAGGCGATGAGTCCTGTAATGATGGTGAGTTGTTTGTTCGCACCGCCGCGCCATTGGCAGCGGGCTCGCAGGTCAGCTATTCGGTTGTTGTAAATGGGCAGACCCGCACGGGTACGGCGACAGCCGGTTCCGGCGGCAGCTTGGCTGGTGTCCTGTCGGCGGCGATCGGAGCGGCATCGCGCGCTGGGCTCGAAACGATTATGTCAACGGCGACGCGTCAAGCGACTGATCTGCAGTCAACGCCGATTGCAACAACCGCAGTTTCCGCGGAGGCGATTGAAAAGCGCTTTGTTGACGATATTCGCGGCTTGGCCGATCTCGTCCCGAACGTGACGATTGAGAACATTACGGGCTTCAATGCCGCATCAATCGGTATTCGCGGTACAGGCACCAACGACATTATTACGACCATTGACTCAGCAGTCGGTGTGGTTGTCGACGAAATGGCACTGGTGCACACCCAGGGCCAATTGCTGGATCCGTTCGACGTTGAAAACGTCGAAATTCTGCGTGGTCCGCAGGGTACACTGTTCGGTAAGAACACCACTGGTGGTGTTGTCCTGATCCGGACCAAACGCCCGGTCCACAACGAATACAATGGCCACGTGCAGCTTCGTGCCGGTAATCACAGCACGTTGGAAGGCCGTGTTGCAGTGAACGTGCCCCTGCTGGAAGACAAGCTCTCCATGCGGTTCGTCGGCACCTATCAGTATGATGCGGGTCAGTACACCAATGACAAAGTCAGCCAAGTCTATCCCAATGCTGACGGGCAAACGCCACTTGGTTTGCCTGTAAACGGTGACGGCCGCAGCCTGGATGGCACGGATGTGTTCTACGGACGTGCCAAGGTGCTGTTCACGCCGTCTGACAACTATGAAGCGCTGCTGACGTTTGAATTGCTGCGCGACCGTTCCGATACGCCGCCGGCAATCAACGAGACGCCGCTGGATGGCCAGCTCGATAAGTTCGGCATTCCCCGTGAGTTCCTGTTCAATCCGATCGGCTTCCCGGGCTTCCAGCAGACCTGTCCGGGCGGTGAGAAAGCCAAGCAGAGCTGTATCTTCAGCACCGGCGTCAGCTTCCGTGACGATGGGCTGCGCATGGAGCGCGGCCACCGCATGGAAGTCGAGGGCATCTATCTGGATCAGGAACTTGATCTGGAAAACATGACGATCGAGCTGTTCCTCGGTTACCGTCATCAGAAAGAGCGTCTGCCCAGCACCTATACGGGTGAGGCATTCCCGTCACTGTTCGACGCCACGCGTAATCTGGAGCGCCGTCAGTTCCAGGCTGAACTGCGCTTCACGTCCAACTTCGACGGTCCGTTCGACTTCATTGCTGGTGCCGCTTACTTCACCAATGACAATGACTGGCGCGCGATGAGCTATGTTGGCTTCACCAATGTGCCGATCAATCTCGGCGGCTGTAACATCGTCGATCCCGTTGGCGACCCGAACTGTTTCGTCATCAATGGCGCGGCAAACGAACGCCCGAACTTTGCGCAGCTGACCCAAGACGCTGAAGCCATCGGCATCTACTTCGAAGGCTACTACCAGATCACCGATGCGCTGCGTTTGACCTTCGGTGCTCGTTATTCCTACGAGAAGAAGACGTTCTTCAAGGGTAATGGCGCATCGCTGACGCTGGATGAGGTTGAGCTCTTCCGATCCACTGGCGGCGACCGCACCTTGGGTGATATGCTGCTGGAAGGTGTCGATCCGATGAACCCGGGCCGCTTCAACTTCTTCGTCGACAATCGCGACAGCTGGGACAACGTCACCTTCAAGGGTGTGTTGGACTATGATTTCGGCGATGGCAGCTTTGCCTATTTCAGCTTCAACCAGGGTTTCAAATCGGGCAGCTTCGCCGAAACCTGTACGTCAATCGGTACGTGTGAGGCGTTTGATGAGGAATCCGCCGACTCTTACGAGTTGGGCTATAAGGGTGACTTCTTCGACAACACGGTCCGTGTGAACTTCGCTGCGTTCTATACCAAGATCAACGACGTGGTTCGGTCTCAGGTTGTCCGTATCATCAACCAGTTCGGCGACCCCGATCAGGAAACCCAGTTCCGGAACATTGCCGGTCAGGAAAATTATGGTCTCGAACTTGAGATCACCTGGCTGGTCACTGAGAACTTCCGGGCGAACTTCAATGGTTCTTACCTGCATTCACGGTATACGGAGTTCTTCACCGATGTTGACGGTGGCGCCGGCAGTGAGACCATGAACGAGTGTTTGAACCTTGATGAGGCGGGTAACGACGACGCGTCGTGCCTGGGTATCCGCCCGAACTTCGCCCCGACATGGCAGTTCGGTGCCGATTTCACCTGGGACATCCCGCTGGGTAATTCCGGCATGATGGTCTGGAACGGCAGCATTCACTGGATGCCGGAATACGAATATTCGGTCTTCAATTCAGACTTCACCCAGGTTCAGGAGCGTACGCTCATCAACATGAGCCTGACCTGGATTGATCCGCAGGATCGTTTCCAGGTGTCTGTGTTCGTCAAGAACCTGCTCAATGAAACCTATCGTGTTTCGGCCAACTCCGTTGCCGGCCTCTGGAACTTCTCCCAGTACGGTCAGGATCGGCGTTGGGGCGGTGAGTTGAACTTCCGCTTCTAAGCTACGGCTGACGATACCAACAGAAGGGGCGGGTGCTGCGGCACCCGCCTTTTTGTTTGTATCGAACGCCAATAATCAGTTGATTGCCAGCCTCAGCCATAGGCTAATGAACTCATGAGTTCCCAACCCGCCGCGACAGAGAGTGCGCCTGGATCAGGCGCTTCAGAACCTCCCTGGCCCAACATCCGCTATGCGTGGTTTGTCGTCTTCATCCTCTATATCGCGTCGATCTTCTCGTTTCTCGACCGGCAGATTATTTCGCTGATGGTTGAAGACATTAAGGTCGACCTTGGCCTGACTGACTTCCAGATCGGGATGGTGCAGGGGCTTCCCTTCGGGCTGTTCTACGCTTTGATGTCGATCCCCATCGCGCTGGCGGCAGACCGCTATAACCGCCGGAACATCATCGTCATCGGCGTGACGTTCTGGAGCCTGGCGACGGCCGCATGCGGCCTGGCGGCCAATTTCTGGCATCTGTTCCTGGCCCGCGTCGGCGTGGGCAGCGGCGAAGCGACCCTGAGTCCGTCCGCCTATTCCATGATCAGCGACTATTTCCCCAAGTCTAAGCTGGCATTGGCCATGGCTGTGTTCACCATGGGCAATCTGACCGGTGTGGGTCTGGCGATGATTCTGGGCGGCGAAGTGATTGCTTATGCCAAGAGCCTGGGCAGCCTGGAATTCTGGCTTCTGGGCGAACTGCGGCCCTGGCAATTCTCGTTCATCGTGATCGGTTTGCCTGGCGTATTGCTGGCGATGTGTGTGTTTCTGATCCGTGAACCCGTAAGGCGTGGCCGGCTTAACGCGGACGGTGCGTCGGAGACAGACGGAACCAGCCTGAAGGAGTTCTTCGCTTTTGCTGGCCAGCACAAACTGACCTTTGCGTCGCTGTTTGGCAGCTTTACGCTTTTGGTGCTGGTCGCCTATGGCAACTTCGGCTGGGTACCGACCTTCCTTATCCGCACCTATGGCATGACAGAGGTTCAGGCCGGCGCCGCCTATGGCACCGTGGTGCTGTTCTTTGGTACCAGTGGCGCCTTCTTCGGCGGTTGGTTATCAAGCTGGCTGGCCAAACGGGGGCATGGCGACGCGCCCTATCGGGCGACTATGCTGTGTTCCATTCCCACCGCGCCCCTGGCGCTGGCGGCGTTCGTTTTATCGCCGAACGAGAATTGGTCGGTCGCGCTGCTGGCGCCGCTTCAATTTGTTGGGGCCGTTCCGGCCGGGCTGGCCGCGACGGCGATGATGACGATCACACCCAATCAGATGCGGGCCAAGATCGGCTCTGCCTATCTGTTTTTCAGCAACGCGATTGGACTGAGCCTGGGTGCGACCACCGTCGGGTTCCTGACGACCTATGTGTTTCATGATCCAGCGCGGGTGGATTACTCGCTGGCCATTGTCAACTGCATCGGCGCGCCGCTGGCCGTGATCGTGATCTGGTTTGGCATGAAGCCGTTTCGCGCCAGCCTCGAAAGGGTTGAAAGCCAGGCGACGGCTTAGGCAGCCATTACTCGGCGGCTGCCCCGGGGGCGGGTGGTGGCGACTTGCGCCGGCGGCTGACCGCGGGCTTCTTGGCTGCAGAGCTCTTTGCGGTTCTGCTCTTCGCCGTTCTGCTTTTGGCCGCAGGTTTGCGGCGCGGCGGGGTCGGCTTCTTCGGCGGGATTGCGGCATCGCGCAGCTCAATGAAGGCTTCGCGCAGGCAGCTGATATAGAATTCCGGATCCGGCATAACCTCGCGGTCGGACATCGCGGTAATCGTCACCTTGCTGTTATAGCTCAGGACTGTGTGGAACAGCGCCTGGGCGTTCTGGACAATGCCAAGGCCATATTGATTGACCAGTTCGGCACCACAGAAATAGAGCGGTTGCTGCGGTCCGGGAACGTTCGTGACCACCGTGTTGAAGCTGGGCTGCATCTGCGTGGCCAACCCCATCTGAGAGAACATCCGCGCGGCCATCCCCGTCGTCGCAGAAGGGATGAACTGGCTGAAATCGGTCATCAGTCGGGCGCCAACGGCGTTGGTCAACTCTTTTGAATCCGCCGTCGAGTTGCGGACGGCTTCCAGGCGCTGAAGCGGATCGGCGATATCAGTACCCAGTGACGCCAGCATGCCGGCCACCTCGTTGCCGCCATTGCGGGCGTTGGCGGCGTCGCTCCGTACGGAGACCGGCGACAGGGTGATCAGCGACTTATCCGCGGGGAGCTCCCCGCGCGCTTCAAGGTAACGGCGCAGTGCGCCGCCCGTTATGGCGATTACGACGTCGTTGACTGTCGCGCCGCGCACGGCATTCTTCATCTCACGGATATCGGACAGATCGACCGAAATTCCGTTGACCACACGGTGGCCCGAGACCTCGCCGTTGAAGCGGGTTTGCGGCACGTCTCCAATCGGGGATGGCATGCGGATGGCGTCTTCGCCAATCGTGGCCAGCAAACGCGTCGAGGCGGGGACGGATTCAGCCATGACGCGCATGAACTTCATTGGTTGGGCCAGATTATTCAAATAGGCACGCCCCAAGAGTTCTAGTTCATTGGGGGGGCTGTCGGGCGACCACGGTTCAGGGTCACCCTGGCGAAGCCCGGGTTCGGTTTCATGAAGCGCGGTATTCATCGCCACACTCGAAACACCGTCGATAGCGGCGTGGTGTAGCTTGGTAATTATCGCAAAGCTGCCGGGCGGCAGGCCTTCGACATTGTCGAGGCCTTCAACCACATGCATCGACCAAAGCGGGCGCTTCAGGTCGAGCGGGCGGTCGTAGATTCGTGAGGCCAGAATACATAATTGCCGCCAGTCGCCGGGCTGCGGCAGCGCGACGTGACGAACGTGATATTCCAGATCGAACTTATCGTCATCCACCCAATAGGGATGGTCCAGGTTCAGGGGAACACTGGCAACTTTCTGACGGTACCTGGGGGCGCGGTGTATCCGCGCCGCCAGGTAGGTCAGTATCTGGCGGAAGCGAAGCTTGGCGCCGGGGACGGTCGACTGATCGTAGATGTAAAGCCCGCCAATGTGGTTTGAGACGCGCTCGTTCTCCAGGTAGAGAAAGGATGCATCAAGCGGGCTTAATTGTTCCATCGACGGGCCGACCGTTCCTAAAGCGACGCTGGCTTATTTGGCAGACGCCTGAAGGTCGCTGACAGATTCCTGCCAACGGCGGCCCAGAACGCTCCAGGCTTCAGTCTGCGACTTGCTGGCGATCTCGGCCAGTTCGCGGAAATTGGCGACGGACTTTTCGAAGTTCTCGCGCGCGACTTCAGCGGGCTTCGACATCAGGTCGCCGCCGTTGCCGGATGTCAGGCTCTGCGCCGAATCCTGGAACTGCGTGAACGCTTCGGTCAGCATTTCCTGCTGGCGCGAGGCGAGGGTCTGCATGCCTTCAACGGTAATGCGGCCGGCTTCGCTGATCGCATCCATGTTGGCCTGGCCGGTCTTCATGACCGCGTCCATGTCCATGCCCGGCAGGTTGGCCGGCTGGAACTGTGACATCTGCTTGGAAAAAGTCTCGAACATCTCTGAAAACGGGTTGGTCTGGCTCATTGGAGCTCTCCTTGTTGTGCCTTCATACTGGCTCACAAAAGCCGATCTCGACCGTCTTGTAGGCATGGCCACCGTCTTTTGTTGCACTGCAATATAAATACGAAAATGTATATTGCAACCGCTAAATTGGGTGAAGCCATTGGAAAGTAGGGTGAAATAGGTGGGGGTTAAGTTACCACCCCGTTACATCCCGCGGATTCTTGATGCAAATGCAAATAAATCAAGGGGTTACCGCAGGCGAAAATGGGCGATAGGATGACATTAGTGTTACCGCCATTTGACGTGGTTTTCTCATGACAAGGCCCACTTGATGAACATGCACACGCAGCACGAGACCCAGCAATATCCCGCTCCATCGGCGCTTTGGTCGTTGCTGGAGCCGGCACGGGCCTTCACGGAAATCGGCATGTTGACGGCGTCTTACCCCTTTCTGGCAACGGTCCCACGCGGCGATGGCCACCCGGTGATGGTGCTGCCTGGATTTATGGGTAGTGACAGCTCAACGGCGGTCCTGCGTAACTTCCTGACGACGCTGGGCTATGAAGTTTACCCGTGGGCCCTGGGGCGCAATTTCGGCCCGCGCGGCGATATCGAGCACCGCATGGTCGAACGGGTTAATCATTTGGCGGCGACTCACGGCGAACAGGTCAGCCTGGTTGGTTGGAGCCTGGGCGGTGTTTTTGCCCGGCAGATCGCCCGTGACATTCCCGACGCGGTTCGTCAGGTCATTACCCTGGGCAGCCCATTCGGCAGTCCCGGACAGGGCGGCACGAACAAGGAAATATCCGAACTCTACGAGATGCTGTCGGGCGATTATGTCAGCCACAAGCCCGCACATGAGCACGCGTGGCTGCGGTCGCGTCCGCCGGTGCCCAGCACGGCGATTTTCTCCAAGACAGATGGTGTTGCTGTCTGGCAGGTCTGCGTCGAAGACCCGCACGATTATACCGACAATATCGAAGTCTGCGGCAGCCATACCGGATTGGGTTTCAACCCGATGGTCCTCTATGCGGTCGCTGACCGGCTTGCCCAGGACGCCGATGAATGGGAGCCGTTCGACCGCAGTGGCATGCGGAGCGTCTTTTACGGATAATCTCCGCGGCCTTCCCGGCCATTAAGGAGATGTTCCATGGCAGCCGATTCTGCCCCAATTCCTTCCCTTGTTCAGGATGTGATCGACAAACAGGCGATCACAGAAATCATCTATCGCTATTGCCGCGGTCTCGACCGGATGGACAAGGCACTCACCCTGTCCTGCTGGCACGAAGGCGGTACTGACGATCACGGCGCGTTGTTCAGCGGCACTGCTGAAGACTTTGTCGCCTGGGTCTGGCCGGTACATGAGGCGATGGAGCGCACGCAGCACACCATCAGCAACATCCTGATTCAGGTGGATGGCGACAGGGCGGGTGCTGAGTCCTATTACACGGTCTATCTGCGCACCCCGGCCGAGGGTGGTGTCGTCGATATTGTCGGGGGCGGGCGCTACTGTGACGAGTTCGAAAAGATCGACGGCGTCTGGCGAATCAGGCACCGGCAATCGGTCAGCGACTGGACCCAGGTGTTACCGGTGGGGGAGCAGAACCTGTCAGGTGCAATTCCGCCAAACAATCCGGACAACCGGACGATCACTGGCGTCCGTGATCCGTCCGACTATTCCTATCAGGTTCTGAAGCGCGTTTTCGGTTAGCCGGGTTACCGGCGTTTGAGAAAACTGCCCAGCAAACTCCCGCCGACCTCCGTGATCTCATCCATCACGCTGCCATCGCCGTCTGCATCCAGCATCTTGGTGATGCCGCTCAGTCCGTCAGGCAGCGCCGCTTCGGCCTGGGATCTTTCACTTTGAAGCAGATCGGTCAATTCACCGGCGCCCAGATTGTCCTGCTGCTTCTTGCGGCTAAGCGCCGCCATGATGATCGGCGCCAGCATCGCCAGAATCTTGCCGGCTGAACCCGTGTCGATTCCGCTGGCTTTGGAAACGGCCTGTGCGGCGTCGCCCTGGCGGTTGCCCAGCAGGTGTCCCAGAATGCCACCGCCATGTTGACTGGTCATCGCGCCAATCAGCCCCGGAAGGTTGTCCAGAATGCCGCCATCATGGTCGCGGTCCAGGGCACCCATCAACCCAGGCGCACCACCGGATTGCGTGTTTTTGGCCAAACCGGTGGTCAGCATCGCCAGAGCCGGCGGAATGGCCGCTTCCAGTTGATCGCGAGGCACACTGGCTTCCGCGCTCATCGCATCCAGCGCCGGGCGGTCCAGCGCCTGTTGAATCAGGTCCATAAGTTCCATGTGACTCTCCTGTTCATGGGGTGACGCGGCCAGCGCCGCGTAACGGTGTTTGATTACCGGGTCAGGGACCCGAGGATGCCGCGAAGAAGTTTGCGGCCGATCTGGCTGCCGATCGACCGGGCCACGGATTTCGCAAAAGCTTCTCCAACGCTTTGCCGGTTGGACCGCCGCCCACTGCTGCGGCGCGTGCTTCGTTCAGCCTTGGCGCGGGCCTTTTCTGCAGCCTCTCGTTCTTCTGCTTCGGCCTGTCGCTTGGCTGTTTCCTCAGCGCGTTTGGTCAGAATTTCATGCGCCGACTCCCGGTCGATGGCATCGTCATACACGCCAGAGACCGGGCTGCGGTCGATGACAGCAGCGCGCTCGGCGTCGACGGCGGGGCCCAGCCGTGACGCAGGCGGGCGAATCAACGTCTGCTGAACGATGCCGGGCACACCTTTCGGGTTGAGCATGGATGTCAGCGCCTCGCCAACACCCAATTGCGTGATCACCTTTTCCGTATCCAGGTCCGGGTTCTGGCGGAATGTCGTGGCTGCGGCACGCACAGCTTTTGCATCGCGTGGTGTATAGGCGCGCAGCGCGTGTTGAACCCTGTTGCCTAACTGGCCCAGCACGTCATCGGGCACGTCCATCGGGTTCTGGGTGACAAAGAAGACGCCCACGCCTTTGGACCGGATCAGCCGGACGACCTGGGTGATGCGGTCGATCAGCGCTTTGGGGGCATCTTTGAAGAGCAGGTGCGCCTCGTCGAAGAAAAACACAAGCTTTGGCTTTTCCGGGTCGCCCACCTCGGGCAGTTCTTCAAACAATTCCGACAGCAGCCAGAGCAACATGGTGCTGTACAGTTTTGGTGCCTCGATCAGCTTGTCGGCCGCCAGGACATTGACGAAACCATGGCCTTCATACGTCGTGCGCATGAAGTCATTAAGCTTCAGCGCGGGCTCACCGAAGAAGTTTTCCGCGCCCTGTGCTTTGAGTGTCAGCAGGCGGCGCTGGATTGCGCCGACCGACGCGCTTGAAACATTGCCATATTCAGCCCGGATTTCCTTTGAGTTATCGGACAGGAAGGTCAGCATGGACCGCAGGTCATCGAGATCGAGAAGCAGCAGACCTTCGTCATCAGCGACTTCGAAGGCAATGTGCAGGACGCCTTCCTGGGTCTCGTTCAGGTCGAGAAGGCGGGATAGCAAGAGCGGCCCCATCTCGGAAATTGTTGTGCGGATCGGGTGACCCTGTTCGCCGAACACATCCCAGAACACGGTCGGGACCGGCGCAAAACCGTAGTCGTCAAGCCCGATGGTGTTGGCGCGCTTGAACAGAAAGTCCTTGGGTTCGCCCGCCTGACTGATACCGGACAGGTCGCCTTTCACATCGGCAACGAACACCGGCACGCCCTGTTTGCTGAATCCCTCGGCCATGATCTGAAGCGTCACAGTCTTACCGGTACCCGTGGCGCCGGCAACCAGGCCGTGCCGGTTGGCTCTGGAAAGTTCCAGATATTGCGGTTCGACCGCGCCGCCGATGAACAACCGGTTCTGTTCGTCTATCATCTGGTCTGCGCCCCTTCATTAATGGTCGTGACACTGCGCCGAGTCAGGTGTCTGGATCAGGAGCGGAGTATCGGCATCGATAGCCGTGCCGTCCAGACCCGTAACGATATTGATAATCCGGCAGACGGCACAGGTTGCTCGTTGTTTGCCCGATCGCCTCCGCCCGGATAAAGTCATGCCTGCAGGGAAGGGGACGATCACCATGACCGTCGAAAAAGACATCAAACCGGGCGAGGCGCGCTGCCCCGGTGTCAGCGTGCAGGACCTTTTGGACAAGGACAGCCGGCCTGTCCCTGATTACCTGCGCCAACAGGACTATGAATTTCTGGGCGATGAGCCGATTCCCTATCAGCGATATACCTCGCGCGATTTTTTCGATCAGGAACTGGACCAGCTCTGGCCGCGGGTCTGGCAGTGGGCCTGCCGGGAAGAACATATTCCCGAGCCCGGAGACTACGTGGTTTACGATTTTGGACCCTTTTCCGTCATTGTGACCCGCACGGAAAGCGGCGATATCGCGGCGTTCCGAAACGCCTGTACCCACCGGGGCACCAAGCTCAGGGAGGCCAATACCAGTGGCAGTGCGGTCAATTTCCGCTGTCCCTATCATGGCTGGACCTTCGATCTCGAAGGCAACCTGACTGACTATATGTGCGAGTGGGATTTCCCCCATGTCGATCCGAAGGAGTACGGCCTTGACCCGGTCTCGGTCGGCACATGGGGCGGCTTTGTCTTCATCAATCTCGATCCCGACGCGCTGTCTTTAGATGAGTATCTCGATCCCTTGCCGGATCACATTGAAAGCAAGATCTTTGAAGACCGCTACATCGCGATGCATGTCCAGAAGGAACTGAACTGTAACTGGAAGATCGCCTCGGAGGCCTTCCTTGAGGCCTATCACGTGATGGAGACACACAGCCAGCTGACCGGCGCCAGCGGCGACGCCAATACGCAATATGATTTCTATGGCGACCATGTGAACCGCCTGATCAACGTGGCGGGTATTTCCGGCAGTTATGTTGAACGGCCACTGACGGAGCAGGAAATTCTCGATAGTTTCCTGGTGGGTGATAGCGGTGACGTGAGTGAGAAGCCGACGGTGCCTGAAGGCGGGACCGCGCGGCAGGTCGTCGCACAGTCGTTCCGCGATCTGGCGGCGTCTACGGGCACGGATCTGTCGGCGTTTTGTGATAGCGAGATCGTCGATTCGATTGCCTATTTCATCTTCCCGAACCAACAGTTCTTTGCTGGCGTGTCTTTTCCGATTGTCTACCGCTTCCGGCCGATCGGCCTTGAACATGACCGGACACTGTTTGATCTAATCCTGCTCAAGACCAAGCCGAGTGATGGCTCACCCTGGGAAACGGCAGAGCCGTTCCAAATCGGCCATGGCGAGTCGTTCGCGGTGGTACCGGGTCTCGATCCCTATATCGCCAACATCTATGACCAGGACACCGGCAATGTGGCAGCCGCTCATCAGGGTGCGCTGACAGCCGGCAGGTCGGGCGCGACCCTGGCCAATTATCAAGAAGTGCGAATCCGGCACATGCACCAAACGCTGGAAAAATATCTGGGGCTCTAGCCCCGCTGGGGGGAAAACATGGCAACGGTTTTGATCACCGGTTCGGCACGGGGTATCGGTTTCGAGCTCGTCAAACAATATGCGGCGGCGGGTGACCGGGTCTATGCGACCACAAGGACCCCTGCGTCAGCAGATGCGCTCAATGCCTTCGCGGCAGACTCAGATGGCCTCGTCACCGTCCACGCCATGGATGTGGGCGATATGGCTTCGGTCCAGGCGTTCGCTGAAGAAATTGGCGATACCCCACTCGACATCGTGATCAACAATGCCGGTGTCTGGGGCGGGTTGGAGACGCAGATTTTCGACAACATGGACTATGATAACTGGGCGTTTGAGTTCAATGTCATGGCGATGGGGCCTTGGCGGGTGATGCAGACCTTCTGGGACAATGTGCTCGCCAGCGATCAGAAGAAGATCGTCACCATGACCAGCCAGGTTTCAGCCCATGCTTATGATCATATCGTTGGTTACTCTTATGCCAGCGCAAAGGCTGCGGTGAACCGGCTGGTCACGGCACTGGCCGAAGAGAAGAAGGATACCGGCATCACGCTTGCCTTGATGCATCCAGGTTGGGTGAAGACCGATATGGCCGGTGATGTTGCCGATATCGAACCCGTCGAAAGCGCCATCGGCGTGCATAAGGTCATTAATGAAATGACCCATGCCGATACCGGCAAGTTCCTTAAATGGGACGGTGGTATCCACCCCTGGTAAGCACGGCTGCCAATCGGCACTAACCGGTTCTCAAGCGCAGCGCCTCTGCTATGGTGCGCGCCATATCGAGAATCGGGAGCAGATCATGAACAACATGGTGAATCAGCAGTGGACCCTGGCGGCCCGGCCACAGGGCATGGTGAAGGTCGAGGATTTCAATCTCGTCGAAACCGAAATCCCCGAGGTTGGCGAGGGGCAGGTCCTCGTGCGGCTGACGCATATTGCCTATGAGCCGGCCATGCGCGGCTGGATCCGCGAAGGCGAAAGCTATGTGAAACCTGTGCAGATCGGTGAGGTGATGCGTGCCGCAGGCGCGGGCGAGGTGATCGAATCCAGGCATGACAGCCTTAAATCGGGCGACACGGTCTCCGGCATGTTCGGCTGGCAGCAATACGCTGTTGTCGATGTGGAAGGCGCGTTGCTGCCGGTGCAGAAGCTGCCTACCGGCGTCACCCCTGAAATGGCGCTGAGCGTGCTGGGGATTACCGGGTTGACCGCTTATTACGGCATGCTGCGTGTCGGCAAACCGCAAGAGGGTGAAACGGTGGTGGTTTCCGGTGCTGCCGGCGCCACCGGCTCGATTGCCGGACAGATCGCCAAGATCAAGGGTTGCCGGGTGATCGGCATTGCCGGTGGAGCGGAAAAATGCCGTTGGCTGGTGGAAGAAGCCAGGTTCGACGGCGCTATCGACTATAAGTCGGAGAAGGTTGGCAAGCGCATGAAGGAACTCTGCCCCGACGGCATCAATGTCTTCTATGACAATGTCGGGGGTGAGATTCTGGAGGCGGCGCTTAACAATCACGTGGTTGGCGCGCGCATCGTGCTATGCGGCGGGATTTCCGGCTACAACACCGAAGCAGAGGTGCCGCCTGGGCCGAAAAACTACATGAACCTGATCACCACGCCCGCGACCATGCAGGGGTTTCTGCTGGGCCAACTGGGCGCAGATATGGGTAAAGCCGCCGGTGAACTCGGCCAATGGGTCGCCCAGGGCAAAATCAACTTTGCGGTCGACGTTCAGGAAGGCTTTGAAAACGTGCCGAAAACCTTCCTGCGCCTGTTTCACGGCCAGAATCTGGGCAAGCAGCTCTGCAAGGTGGGTTGAACCAAGGGGCGGAATTGGGCGTATAGACCGGTATGGGCGCAATAGAGCATAGCTTTTCAGAGGAGTCCGACGCCTCCGCCGGGCGGATCGGCGTGCTTTTGATCGCGCTCGGCACGCCGGATGAGGCAACGCCGGAGGGCGTCCGCGCGTTTCTGAAAGAGTTCCTTAGCGACCAGCGGGTTATTGAGCTACCGCCGCTGCTCTGGCAGCCGATCTTGCGCGGTATCATCTTGAATGTGCGCCCCAAGAAGGTCGCGCACGCCTATCAGGCGATCTGGATGGAGGATGAAGACGAGTCGCCCTTGCGCCACTACACCCGGGCGCAGAGCGATGGCGTGGCCTCGGCCATGGGGCAAAAGCGAAACGACGTGATCGTCGATTGGGCGATGCGCTATGGCACGCCGTCGGTGGCGGATCGTCTCAAGGCCTTGAAGGATCAGGGCTGTGACCGGATTCTGACCGTCGCGCTTTATCCGCAATATAGTGCGACTACGACGGCATCGGCCTATGACGCGGTGTTCCACGCGCTTGAAGATATGCGCTGGCAACCGTCTATCCGATCGGCGCCGCCCTTCCACGACGATCCGGCCTATATTGAAGCGCTCGCCACCTCGGTCGAGGATCATTTGGCGACGCTCGATTTTGAGCCTCAGACGGTGATTGCCTCCTATCACGGTATACCGAAACCCTATTCGGACGCAGGTGATCCCTATTTGCAGCATTGCCAGATCACCAACCGGTTGCTCGGGCAGCGGCTGGGCTGGGGCGAAGACCGGCTGCGGCTGACCTTCCAGTCCCGCTTCGGTTTTCAGGAATGGCTGCGACCCTATACCGATGAAACGCTGCAACGCCTGCCCGGCGAAGGCATTAAACGGGTTGCGGTGCTGGCGCCGGCCTTCCTGGCGGACTGCCTGGAAACCCTGGAAGAAATCGCCATGCAGGGCCGCGATACGTTCCTCGCCGCTGGCGGGGAACAGTTCAGCTATATCCCCTGCCTCAACGACGGCGAGGGCGCGATGGCCGCGCTTACCGCGCTTGTCGAGCGGGAGCTCGCCGGCTGGGTTTAGGGTCTTAGCCATTCGTCTCTCGATACAATCGGCGCTTCGCACCGATCACTCGAGACGAACGGCTTTTTACACAGTTGCTTTTTCCCGTTCGCGTCGAGTGCCAGGCGCGAGCGCTGCGAGCGCGTGGTGTATCGAGACGGAACGGGCTCCATATTGACACCCGTACCGCTCTGGACCACAACCGCAGCCCATGAATATTGAGAACCCTCAGCATTCCGGCGGGCGGGAGCAGCGCCTGCGCGCGGCGATCGACAATGGCATCGGCTGGTCGGTCTCACGCCAGCACAAGGACGGCTATTGGGTCGGCAAGCTGCAGTCCAACTCCTGCATGGAAGCGCAGTGGATTCTGGCGCTGCATGTGCTGGGCCTGAACGACCACAGGCTGCGCCCCGGGTTGGTGCGGTCCCTGCTGCGTGAACAGCGCGAAGATGGTTCCTGGGGCATTTACCATGACGCGCCGGCAGGCGACATCAACACCACGGTGGAAGCCTATGCGGCGTTGCGCTGCGCCGGGCATTCAGCGGATGAGCCAGTGCTTAAAAAGGCCCGCGCCTGGATTGCAGAGCGCGGCGGGCTCAAACATATTCGGGTGTTCACCCGCTATTGGCTGGCGCTGATCGGTGAGTGGCCGTGGACGCACACGCCCAACCTGCCTGCTGAAGTGGTGCGCTTTCCGCTCTGGTTTCCGTTCAACATCTATAATTTTGCCAGCTGGGCCCGCGCGACCCTGATGCCGCTGGCGGTGCTGAGCGCCCGGCGGCCGGTCACGCCCTTGCCCGAACCGCTGGATGAGCTCTTTCCAGGCGGCCGCGATAATTTTGATTATCGCCTGCAGAAGAAGTCTGGCGTCTTCTCGTGGGAGCGTTTCTTCCTGACCGCCGATAAAATCCTGCACAAACTGCAGACATGGAACGCGGTGCCGGGCCGCGAAACCGCCATCACGCGGATCAATGAATGGATCATCAAGCATCAGGATGCAGATGGCGCCTGGGGCGGCATTCAACCGCCCTGGATCTATTCGCTGATGGCGCTTCATGGCGAGGGCTATCCACTGACCCACCCGGTGATGAAAAAGGGCCTGGCCGCGCTGGAAGACCCGCGCTGGATGTATGAGCGTGACGGCGCCACATACATCCAGGCCTCCGTCTCACCGGTGTGGGACACGGTGCTGACCCTGCTCGCCATGGAAGACTGTGACGCTCAGGAGGCCAATCAGGCGGCTGTCGACCGCGCGATTGATTGGCTGCTCGACAATGAAGTTCGGGTGAAGGGCGACTGGGCCGTCAAAGTGCGGGGTGTAGAGCCCGGCGGGTGGGCATTCGAATATGAAAATCTGGCCTATCCAGATGTCGACGATACCGCTGTCGCCTTGATCGTGCTGGCCCGCCACCGGGACAATCCGAAATGGAAAGCGCGCGATATTGACGGGGTGATCGAGCGCGCCACCAACTGGATGCTCGCCATGCAGTGCAGTGGCGGCGGCTGGGCGGCGTTCGACAAGGACAATGACAAGCAGATCCTCTGCAAAATCCCGTTCTGCGACTTTGGTGAGGCGCTCGACCCGCCCAGCATCGATGTGACCGCCCATGTCTTGGAAGCGCTGGGCGTGCTGGGATACGACCGCAGCCACCCTGCCGTCGCGCGCGGACTGGATTTTCTGAAGTCAGAGCAGGAGGCTGACGGCAGTTGGTGGGGCCGCTGGGGCGTCAACTATATCTATGGCACCGCCGCCGCGCTGCCCGCCATGAAAGCGGTGGGTGAAGATATGCGCACGCCCGAAACCGAGCGCGCCGCCGACTGGATTCTCTCCGTCCAGAACGCCGACGGCGGCTGGGGGGAGAGCTGTGGCTCCTATATGGATGCGTCGCTGGCAGGCAAGGCCGACAGCACCGCCTCACAGACCGGCTGGGCGCTGATGTCGCTCCTGGCCGTGGGCCGGGCCCAAGACCGCGCCGCCATCGAAAAGGGCCTCAAATACCTGACAGACCGGCAACAGGCCGGCACCTGGGACGAGCCGCAGTTCACCGGCACTGGCTTTCCCGGCTATGGGCTGGGCCGCCATATCGACCTGGGCCAACAGGGGCTGGAGAAGAACCTGGGCCAGTCGGTCGAACTCTCCCGCGCGTTCATGATCAACTACAACCTCTACCGCCACTACTTCCCGCTCATGGCCATGGGCCGTGCCGAGAAGTATTTGGCCCGTCTGGGGAATGAGGGGTAGGGGTTAGAATCCAATGCCGATCAACCAAATCGATTTCGATAGCGTGTCCGAGGTGGACCTGCGGGAACTAGTAGATGCAGCCGTTCCCGAAGGAATCGCGCTGGAATACAAGCGCGACCCTTATGGCGCGCGCGGCCAAGACAAGCGTGAGTTTCTTAAGGATATGACGTCCTTGGCAAATTCCGAGGGCGGTCACTTGATCATCGGAATCGAAGAGGCGGAGGGTGTTGCTGAGCGAATTGTCGGGATTGGGGACATTGATGTTGATGCCGAGATCAACCGCCTCGAATCTCTCTTACGGGACGCTGTTGAACCCCGGGCTCTAGGTGTCCGAATGAGGGCCGTACAAACGGCCGACGGTGTCGTGGTAGTAATCCGCGTTCCTCGAAGCTTGAACCCGCCTCACAGGGTAACGAGCGCGGGTTCAAACAAGTTCTTCGTTCGTAACTCGGGGGGCGTTCACGAGGCCAGTGTAGAGGAGCTTCGCGCATTGTTCACACGTACGGCCAGCATCCGGCAGCAAATTGAAACGTTCCGGCAAAGGCGAATCGAAGACATTGTTGAGGGAAGAGGCCCACAACAATTGCCCGATGAAGGTCGCCTGGTTGTTCACCTCGTCCCTCTCGCGACGTTTGGCGCAAATGATCAGGTTCATCCCGAAGACGCTCTTCACCTAAGTCAGAGGTTTTGGCCGATGGCGGCCGGAGGCAATTCACCTCGCTTCAACATTGATGGGTTCATCAACGTTCGTGGCGGAGATGAGTGTTATGGCTATACACAGGTTCTTAGGGACGGATCAGTTGAGGCCACGAAGGCTGGGATTATTCGCGTCTGGGACGATGGGCGCATAGTTAATGCCGGTGCTCTTTGCTCTGCCCTTTTTCAAGTTGCTTCGACCTATTTTGAGGGCCTCGCGTCCCTCGGCGTGGTTCCGCCGATCAGTGTTATGATTTCGCTACAGGGTGTCGCCGGAGCCCGACTTGCGCTGCCCGCCCGGCGCTTCGATGCGACCCCGGTTCAACAGTTTCCGGGTAGGGATCCGCTGCTCATGCCGGAAGTCGTGATTAACGAATTCCAGTCAGCCGAAGATGCAATGGTCTCGCTGCGACCAGCGCTTGACGCGCTATGGAACGCAGCAGGGTTCTCCACATGCACATTCTACAACGAAGACGGTTCTTGGAATCAGCAACCACAATAACTTCCTTGCCACTGGCCCACTAATCGCGCTTGGGCCAATCGCAACAGAGGCGCCCGAACTTAGTCGAGCGGCTGGTTGTGTTTGTCCTTGATCGTCAGGGCGGTGAGGAACGAGATCACCGATAGGGCAATGATGTAATAGACGAAGGCCATGTCGTCATGGCTGCGGTTGATCAGCCACACGGCCACCATGGGCGCGGTGCCGCGCAGAGAAGTACTTCGAGCGTTTGGGCAATGAGGGTTAGCCCGCTACTCTAGCCGTCACCCCGGCGTAGGCCGGGGTCCAGTCTGGCAGTCATTCTGGATTCCTGCCTGCGCCGGAATGACAGAGACGTTGGCGTAGGCCCTAACGATCCAGCACCTCGCCGCGTTTGTCCTTGATGGTGAGTGCAACGAGGAACGAGATCGCCGACAGCGCCATAATGTACCAGACAAAGGCGATGTCGCTGTGGGTGCGGCCGATCAGCCAGACCGCGACCATCGGCGCGGTGCCGCCGAACAGGGCAAAGGTGATGTTGTAGCTGAAGCCCACCGCCGTCACGCGCACCTTGTGCGGGAACATCTCGACCAGGGTGGACGGAATTGAGGCGGCAAACATCGCGATCAACAGGGCAAAGCCGATCTGCCCGCTCAGGATCAGTACCGGGTCGGGGTGGTGCATCAGCCAGATCAGCGGATAGGTGAACAGCACCATGCCGGCATAGCCGGTGGTGAGCATCAGCCGCCGTCCCAATTTATCTGACAGCCACGCGCAGAGCGGGATGAACACCAGCATGGAGGCAACCGCCATCGTATTGATATCAAGCGCGGTGGATTCCGGTTCCTTCACCGTGCTGACCAGCCAGGTCACCAGATAGACGAAGATCATGTAATAGCCGGCGGCATAGCCCAGGATCAGCCCGAAGCCGCGGGCAATGTTCTTCCAGTGGTCGCGGAAGGCCAGCACGACCGGTGATTTTTCCGGCAGGTCGCTGGGCGTGTCGTGCAGGCCGCGGCGCAGGAAGACGCCGATAACGGCGACCAGAATGCCCAGGCCGAAAGCCACCCGCCAGCCCCAGTCAGCGAGTTGGTCTGCATCCAGCAGGCCGGAGAGCAGCGCGCCGACCCCCGATGCCATCAAAATCCCGATATTGGCGCCATTGAGCGGGAAGGCCGAGAACAGGGCGCGCCGGTTGGCGGGCGAGTGTTCGGCCAGATAAACGACAGAGCTGGTATATTCACCGCCCACGGCCAGGCCTTGCGCCATGCGCAGCATGACCATCAGAACCGCCGCGGCCACGCCCCAGCTTTCCGCCGTCGGCAAGATGGCGATCAGCCCGGTGGGCACGGCCATCATCATCACCGAATAGAACAGGGCTTTTGACCGCCCGAACCGGTCACCGACATAACCGAACAAAGCGGCGCCCACCGGCCGCATGAAGAAACCGGCGGCAAAGGCGCCAAAGGACGCGATCAGCGAAAACACCGGGTCGTCTGAAGGGAAAAACTGCTTGGCGATAATCGGGGCGAAAAAGCCGTAAACGGCGAAATCGTACCACTCCAGCACGTTGCCGATGGCACTAGCACCGGCGAGGCGTTTCAGGGACGGTTTGGATGATTCTGCTGCAGTCGACATAGGCGCTTCCCCTCATATGTCGTTTCAGACCGGGCAATCTCTTAGCACGAACCACCCCGCGTGCGGGATGGGAAATACTGCCTTAATTCCAACCTTCCCCTTGTTTCCAGGCGGTAAACCGGCTTTGCTTGGCGGTCAGGGGAGATGACCATGAAATTCGGGATTTTTTACGAACATCAGCTACCGCGGCCCTGGGGCCCGGATTCAGAACGCAACCTGATTCAGGAGGCGCTCGATCAGGTGGAACTCGCCGACCGGCTGGGCATCGACTATGCGTGGGAGGTGGAGCACCACTTCCTCGAAGAATATTCGCACTCCTCCGCGCCTGAGGTGTTCCTGGCCGCCTGTTCGCAACGCACCAAGAATATCCGGCTGGGCCACGGCATCATGTTGATGCCGCCCGGCTATAACCATCCGGCGCGCTGCGCGGAACGCATTGCCATGCTCGATCTGGTCTCGAACGGGCGGGTTGAGTTCGGCACTGGCGAGAGCTCGTCGCTGGCAGAGCTGGGCGGTTATGGCGTCGACGTCGACGAGAAACGCGACCAGTGGCGCGAAACCACCGAACAGGTCGCCAATATGATGGTGATGGACCCCTATCCGGGCTTTGAGGGGAAATATTTCTCCATGCCCTGCCGCAATGTGCTGCCCAAGCCAGTGCAGAAGCCGCACCCGCCGCTCTGGGTGGCGTGCTCGAACCGCGACACCATCCGGCTGGCGGCGCGGCTGGGCATCGGGGCGCTCACCTTCGCCTTCATCGAACCGTCCGAGGCCAAGATGTGGGTCGATGAGTATTATTCGATCATCGAAAGCGATGAGTGCGTGCCCATCGGCCATGCGGTCAATGCCAACATCGCCGCCGTCACCGGCTTCTCCTGCCATGAAGACCAGGAAGAGGCGCACCGGCGCGGCGCCGACGGCTTCCGCTTCTTCACCTATGGGCTCGGCCACCACTATATTTTCGGCGAGCACACGCCGGGCCGCACCGACATCTGGAAGCTGTTCCAGGAGCACAAGGATCATCTGCCGCCCATGGGCGCATCCAACGGCATCGGCACGCCGGAGCATGTGCGCAACCATCTGCTCGCCATGGAAGACGCCGGCGTCGACCAGATGGTTTTCATCCAACAAGGCGGCAACAACAAGCACGAGCACATCTGTGAGTCGCTGGAGCTGTTTGCGAGCGACGTCATGCCCGAATTCAAAGAGCGGGAACCGGCGCGGGAGGCGGCCAAAGCCGAACGGCTGGCACCTGCTATTGAGCGCGCCATGGCCCGGAAAGAGTGGATGAAGCCGCTCGCAGATGAGGAGATCCCGACCATGCTCGCACTCGGCCGCCAGATCGCCGAAGCGCCTAAGGAAGAGAATGAGCCGGAAGAGGCCAATCTCTGGGATTCCATGCAAGAGGCCGCCGACCAGCCGGCCGCCGAATAACCCCTGGAGTACGATCTGATGGGCGCAGAACTCAGCTATGCCTGCGGTACGGGCAGCCGACCGCTGGTCTATGAGACCATCGGCAACGCGTTCGACCGGACGGCAGCGCGCTTTCCGGACAAGACGGCGATGGTCGCGCGGCATCAGAACATCCGCTGGAGCTACCGGGAGTTTCAGGCGCAGGTCGATGCGCTGGCGGCGGGCTTGCTTGCATTGGGGCTTCAGCCCGGCGACCGGGTGGGCATCTGGTCACCCAACTGCGCGGAGTGGGCGGTCACCCAGTACGCGACTGCCAAGGCGGGGCTCATCCAGGTCAATATCAACCCGGCCTACCGTCCGCAGGAGCTTGCCTATTGCCTCAACAAGGTTGGCTGCCGGGCGCTGATTACAGCGGCACGGTTCAAGACCAGCGACTATATCGGCATGCTGCAGGGCCTGATCCCTGAGCTGGCGGACAGCACACCGGGTTCGCTGACGTCCAAGGATTTCCCAGACCTCGAGATGCTGATCCGGCTGGGCGACGAAGAAACGCCCGGCTTTCTGAGCTATGGCGACGTGTTGCAGCGCGGCGGGGATGCCGAGCGGGCCCGACTGGCCGAACTCGCGGGCACGTTGCAGCCGGACGATCCCATCAATATCCAGTTCACCAGCGGCACGACCGGCTCGCCCAAGGGCGCGGTCCTGAGCCATTTCAATATTCTGAACAATGCCGATCTGACCGCCCAGGGCATGGCCATGACGGAGGCGGACACACTGGTCTGCCCGCTGCCGCTCTACCACTGCGCGGGCATGGTGATCTCGAGCCTGTCCTGCGTGGCGGTGGGCGCCACCATCGTCTACCCGGATGAAGCCTTCGATCCATCCTCTGTGCCGGCGGCGGTTCAGGAAGAGGCCGCCACCGTGCTGGTCGGGGTCCCGACCATGTTTCTGGGCGAGCTCGACCACCCGGACTTTGGCTCGTTCGATGTCTCCAGCCTGCGGGCGGGCTTCATCGGCGGCGCGCCCTGCCCGGTGGAGCTGATGAAGCGGATCACAAGCGACCTGCATATCCCCGAGATCACCATCGTCTATGGCATGACGGAGACCAGCCCGGTCAGCTTCCAGACGGCGCTCGATGACCCGATCGAGAAACGCGTCGGTACGGTCGGGCGCGTACACCCGCATGTCGAAACGCGGATCATCGATGCGGAGGGCCGCACGGTGCCGCGCGGCGTGCAGGGGGAAGTATTGACCCGTGGTTATCTGGTCATGCCCGGCTATTGGGACGATGCGGAAAAGACCTCAGAAGCCATCGACAGCGCGGGCTGGATGCACACCGGCGACCTGGGGGTCATGGACGAGGAAGGCTATGTCGCCATCACCGGGCGGGCCAAGGACATGGTGATCCGGGGCGGCGAGAACATCTATCCGCGCGAGGTGGAGGAATTCCTCTACACCCACCCCGATATTCAGGAAGTCCAGGTTTTCGGCGTGCCCGACGACAAGTTCGGCGAGGAACTGTGTGCCTGGGTCCAGTTGCGGGACGGCGCCTCGATCGAAGAGGAGGATGTGCGGTCTTTCTGTCGTGGCGAGCTCGCGCATTATAAAATCCCGCGCTACGTGCGCTTCGTCGACGCGTTCCCCATGACGGTGACCGGTAAAATTCAGAAATTTGCCATGCGCGACGCCATGATCGAAGAAGGCCTTACTGGCCCTGGAACTGTCGGCTAGCACGCGCCTTTGGGCCAAGGAAAAAAGGCATTTGCATGGGGACGTTTCCAGTCAGGACTGAAATGGTCGAGGCCAATGGTCTGACTTTCGAGGTCGACATGTGCGGCGATGGGGACAAGTTCGCCCTGTGTCTGCACGGCTTTCCGGAACACTCTTTTTCATGGCGTTATCAACTGCCGCTGCTGGCTTCGCTGGGATACACGGCCTGGGCGCCGAACCAGCGCGGTTATGGCAAATCCAGCCGCCCAAAGGGCGTTGAGAATTATGCCATTGAGCATCTGGTCGCCGATGCGGCAGGCTTGATCGATGCATCCGGTTTCAGCGATGTGACCCTGATCGGTCATGACTGGGGCGCGGTCGTGTCCTGGGCATTTGCGATCCAGCAGATCAGACCGCTGGAGCGGCTCGTGATCATGAATGTGCCCCACCCTGCACCGTTCATTGAGACCATCCGGACCAGCAAGGAGCAGCGCCGAAAATCCTGGTATATCCGCTTCTTTCAGATTCCCTGGCTGCCGGAGTTCTTGTTGGGCCTGGGTGGCGCCAAGCGTGTCGGTGCAGCGTTTTCCGGCATGGCGCGCGACAAGGCCAATTTTGGCCCCGACGTGATCCAGGTTTACCGGGACAATGCGGCCCAGCCAGGCGCTTTGACGGCCATGATCAACTGGTATCGGGCCAATTTCAGCGACAAGGGTGGCCTGTCATCAATGGTCGATGGCAACGTCCCGACAATCGAAACCCCCACGCTGATGCTCTGGGGCGAGGCGGATGACGCGCTTGGCAAGGAGACGACCCTGGGCACAGAGCAATATATGCAGGACTTTACGATCCGATACCTGCCCGGCGTCTCTCACTGGGTCCAACAGGAAGCGCCTGAAGCGGTGAATGCGGCGCTCGAAGCTTGGTTGACCGGGCAGCCGATTCCGGACGAGGGCCCGGATGGTCGCCAGCTCTCGCCGACATAGCCCTCGTCCCCTTCAGTCAGAAATTTGATGACGTCGACACAGCTTGACAGGTCCGATGACGCGATTGACGCCCATCTACGGTTCAAATGGCGCAACTTAGTAGAACCCTGGCACGGCCCCATTGCAGATGCTGCGGCAGAATTCTCCCCGCCTTCGGCGCGGATACTGGACATCGGCTGCGGTTATGGCGTGCTGACCGAGATCGTGCAGAATCGCTTGCCAGACGCGACCGTGGATGTGGCAGAGGCCTATCAGGCGCGGCTTGATGCAGCCAAAGAGCGGGTGCCGTCAATTGACTCGATGTTTTTGATGGACGAACAGGATTTCGACGTCCGAGACCGGATCCCAGGCCACTATGACATCGTGATTTTGTCCCATGTCATGGAGCATCTGCTGCGGCCGGCGGATGGGCTGGAGGACGTCATGACCCTCCTTAAGCCGGGCGGTCATGCCATTGTTGCCGTGCCAAATCCGGGTCGCCCAGAGGTATTGGTACGCAATATTTTTCGCAGGAAGAAGGTCAACAAGGGCCACGTCTATTCGTGGGACCGGAGCCATTGGATCAATTTTCTCGAGGTGATCCTGGGACTCGAGGTGGTTGCCTATCGTGAGGACACGCTGATCCCGTTCCCGGGCCGGCTGGGCCGTTTTCTCGGCCGGCGCTTTGGCCGCTCTCTGGTAAGACTGTTCCCATGGTTGTCGATGTCCCACATCGCGGTTATTCGCCGCTAGGGTTTTGTCACTAGAAATAAATATCTGTTAATGCTGAAGAAATAGCGGCCCTCGGCGCCCAGCGCCTTTTGCTCCGCATACCAGGCATTGGCTTCATCTTCGGAAATACCGTTCCGGCCGATGGCGAAATCAGCGATCCCTTTGATTATGCCAAAGCTGAACGTATTGCGGTGGAATTCCGGGTTGAACATCGGAATCGCGTCACGCTGGCGGATAGTAAACCCTGCGTCGCGCAGCATGGGGGCGAGGAATTGCGGCAGGCTGCGATGCACGAAATGATCGTCCCACGCGGTCATCACCCGCGCCATGCGCTCTGGGTGTTCCGTGTGCAGAACCAGTGAATCATAGTCGGTGTCCAAAATGACCGCACGGCCGCCGGGTTTCAGCACCCTGAACAGTTCTTTCAGCGCCAGTGGCATGTCCTCGACATATTCATAGACCTGGGTCGACGTCGCCGCGTCTATCGTCGCATCGTCAAACGGTAGGGCTGTCGCGTCGGCGACTTCAAAGCGCGCCCAATCCATATCCACACATCGGTTTTGGGTCATCGCGATCATCGGTGCGCTGAGGTCGATGCCGTGGCAAGCCCCCGTCTTACCGACGATGGCGGCCATGTCGCGCGCCAGCAGGCCCGGACCCACGCCAATATCAAGCGCGGTTTCACCGGGGACCAACTGCAATGAGTTCAGCACCGCATTGCGCTGCGCGGTCACATCGGGGGTCTGGTAAACCGCTTCGATCCAGCGGGCGGCGTCCTCATCGAAATCCATGGATCAAGCCTTGATAATGTGTTCGCGCACCAGCATGGATGGTGCAGCGGCGGGCAGAGTTTTAAAGTTGGGTTCGTCGGCGTCGATCACCTTGTGATGCGGGTCTTGCCCGGCGGCCATGATGTCCTCAAGACTGCTGAACCACGTCGACCCATAGCCATCGCAGAATACGTCCTTGCCGGATTTATAGGCGCCCGGTAGCACATGACTTTGCACGTGGCGGACGACGCCCGGCAGGTCAGCCACAAGCGACCCGTGGGTTTCGCGCCAATAAGATTGAAAGTCGGCGACGGCCATGTCTGCGCGCCGGTTAGTCGGTTTAATCGATTTGACCGCACCGTCGGGTGCATCGCCCTCCTTGATCACATGCTCTTCGACCAGCAATAGCGACAGTGATGTGCGGTCAATGAATCGTGCTTCATCTGCCTCCACCTCTGTCCAATAGGGTTTGGCGGCGTTGGCTTTCATGACTTCACGGCTTTCGAACCAGATTTCGACCACGCCATCGAAGATCGATTCGCCGTTGCGGGTTTCGGGCAGTGGATGGTTCTGTACATAGCGGTCGACGCCGTCCAGGCCCATCACAACGCCGGAATGCTGGCCCAGCCAGTAGTCGAAAAACTCGTCATCGGGCATACCGATGCGTTTGCGAAAGAATTCAACGACTTTGACCATATTCGGCGTCTCCCCTGTTCGAATGGTGATTTGAGCATGTGCCGCGTTCACCGTCACGCGTGATTTTTTCCTTGGCGGCAGGGGGGTGCTGACGCATGTTCTAAAGCAACAGCACCCGGCCAACCGTGCCGGGAACAGACCCGAAGGAGATTGATGATGACCCGCATTGAAAAAATCGACGTTGAAAACTGGGACCCCGAACTGCGTGAAATGACCCGCGCAGATGAAGCGACCCCCCTTGAACAAGGTCTTATGCGTATCTATGCGCACGTGCCGGGCATTGCCAAGGGCCTCGCCGGTTTCGGCGGATCCTTGAAGATGAACCGCACCCTGCCGGAACGTCTGGTGGAATTGGTGCGCCTGCGTATTGCGTTCCACAACCAGTGCCGCAGCTGCATGGCGATCCGATATACCGATGCGCTTGAGGACGGTGTGACGGAGGATCTGGTCTGCTCGCTCGAAAAGCCGATGGAAGCCGACAATCTGACCGACGCGGAAAAAGTTGCCATCGAATATGGCGAGCGGTTTGCCACCAATCACCTGTCGATTGATGACGACATGTATAACCGCCTTCGCGAACACTTCACCGAAGCGCAACTTGTGGAACTGGGCACCATCGCCGCCTTCTTCGTCGGGTTCGGCCGTCTGGCTGCGACCTGGAGCATGACCGAAGAACTCCCTGAAAAATTCCAGGACACCAGCGCGCCGATTGCGCCCTGGGGTGAAGAAGCGATCGTCGTTCGCTGAAGTAGGTTAGCGTATTCTCAATTGCCCCTCACCCGGTCTTCGCTTCGCTCAGACCACCCTCTCCCCGCCGGGGAGAGGGATGCATAGGCTTGGCGAGCAAATGCGAGCCTAGCCGACGCCGGGTGAGGGGGAGAACCAACAATGTATGACGACATCCTCTATGCGATAGACGATCCGGTCGCGATCATCACGCTCAACCGGCCGGATCGGTTGAACGCCTTTACCTACAAGACGCTGGATGAGCTGAAAGACGCCGTCCTGAAGGCGCAGGCTGACCCGGCGGTGGTCGGTATTGTCATCACCGGGGCGGGCCGCGGGTTCTGCGCCGGGCTTGATGCGGTGACCCTGGCTGAGAGCGCCGGGCCGGGCGCCAGCCGTAAAGTGGCCGCAGCTGATCCAGACGAGACGCCGGGGCTTTTCTCTTATCTGTTGGATGTCGAAAAACCCGTCATTGCCGCGGTGAATGGCGTTGCGGCAGGTGGCGGGTTCGTGCTGGTCGCACTCTGCGATATACGTTTTGCTGCGCCCGAGGCGGTGTTCACGTCTGTCTTTTCAAAGCGCGGCTTGATTTCCGAACACGGCACCAGCTGGATTTTGCCGCGGCTGCTGGGCGCAGGCCGTGCGCTCGATCTGCTCTGGTCGTCGCGCAAGGTCGGCGCGGAAGAGGCACTGCGCATCGGCCTCGTTGAATTCGTCACCGGGTCTGATGATCTGTTGGATCAGGCAAGGGCCTATATCGTCGATTTGGCAGAGAACGTGTCGCCCGCGTCGATGCGGGAGACAAAGCGGCTGGTCTACAGCCATATGGGGCTGGGCTATGATCCGGCTTTGCGTGAAACGCATGAGGCGATGCGCGCCAGCCTGAAACGGGCCGATGCCAAAGAAGGCGTCGATTCTTTCGTGGAACGCCGCCCACCTGATTTTCCGAGGATTGGGGGCGAAGACTAATGGGCCGCGTGTCGGGCAAAATCGCATTGGTGACGGGCGCTGCTGACGGCATTGGCGCGGCCAGTTCCCGGTTGCTGGCTGCGGAAGGGACAACTGTCGTTGTCACCGACATCAATACCGATGGTGCTGTCGCCTTGGCTGACGAGGTCGGCGGGTTGGGGCTGGAACTCGATGCCGGAAGCGAGGCGGACTGGATTCGTGCGATTGAGACGGTCAAGGACCGCTATGGCCGATTGGATATTCTGGTTAACAATGCCGGCGTTGGTTCGGGGATCGGCGATATCGAGCATCAGACGCTTGATGACTACCGCGAGGTGATGCGGGTGTGCGTCGACAGCACCTTCATCGGCAGCAAGCTGGCCGTCGAGCTGATGAAGGAGAGCGGCGGCTCGATCATCAACATTTCCTCCATCCATGGCATCAAGGCCGCGCCGCATGAGGCAGCCTATTCCGCGGCCAAAGGGGCGGTGCGCCTGCTGACTAAGTCGGTGGCGCTCTACTGCGCCCGGTCCGGTTATCCCATCCGGGCCAATTCAATCCATCCAGGCTATATCCTGACCACCATCCTGAAGGAGTGGATGGAGCGGTCGGGCAACACGACGGACATTATGGCTCAACTGCTCGACCAGCATCCCATCGGGTTCCTCGGCGAGCCCGAGGATATCGCCAAGGGCGTGCTCTATCTCGCCAGTGATGACTCGCGCTTTATGACCGGGTCGGAACTGGTGATCGACGGCGGTTTCTCACTCTAGCGCCGCTGATTGAGCTGGCGTTCCCAGTTGAGTGCATGTTCGACGATGATTTCCAGATCGTCCAGTTGGGGTTCCCAGGATAGTGTGTCGCGCACGAGGTCAGCGCGGGAGACCAGACTGGGCGGGTCACCGGCGCGCCGTGGGCCAACCTCCACGGGCAATCTCTCCCCCGTCACGCTTTCCAGCGCGGCAATGACTTCCCGCACTGAAGCACCGCGGCCATAGCCGCAATTCATCACCTGCGCCTCGCCGCCATCCAGCAGATAGTCCAGCGCTTTGACATGGGCGTCGGCCAGATCTGTGACATGAATGTAGTCGCGCACGCCGGTACCGTCCGGCGTGTCGTAATCGTCGCCGAAAATGGTGAGGGTCTCACGCAGGCCTAGCGCCGTTTGCACCGCCAGCTTGATCAGATGGGTCGCATTGGCCATGGACTGGCCGCGCCGTCCCTGCGGATCGGCGCCGGCAACATTGAAATAGCGTAGCGCGACATAGCGGAAATCGTGGGCGGCAGCGGTATCGCGCAGCATGAACTCGGTCATCAGTTTTGAGGTGCCGTAAGGTGAAATCGGGACTTTGGCGCTGTCTTCCGTGACCGGTACGACCTCGGGCTCGCCATAGACGGCGGCGGTTGAGGAGAAAATCAACTTATCCACGCCTGCCGCAACACAGGCTTCAATCAGGCCCTGAGAGGCGACTGTGTTGTTGCGATAGTAAAGGAGGGGGTTTTCGACGGATTCCGGCACGATGATCGACCCGGCAAAGTGCAGCACCGCCTGAATGCCCTTATCGGCCAGAAGGTTATCCAGTTCTGGCCGGTCCGAGACGTCACCTCGCACGAAATCGGCTTCGCCGGGCGCGATTGCCTGATCGCCGTTCGAGAGGTTATCCAGCACAACAACGTCGTGACCTGCATCCAGTAGCAATTGTGCCGTATGACTGCCGATGTAGCCTGCCCCGCCGGTAACCAGTACTCTCGCCATGACCTGCCCCTTCTGACCATTTGACTTGGTAGCTTTTGGCCCAATTCATTGCAATGCACAAATCCACGGTCACAGCGTGACAGGGACCATTGAATCCACTATGTTTTTCGCGACCGTCGCGACGGTAGGCGTTGTTGCGAAGGGTAATGTCTGGGGCGCTTCTTAAAGTTTTAATGCTGCGGGGGAACTATCGGATTGGTTGAAAATCGCCGACATTTCGACACATCACGGCTGTGTGGCTTGCTTTTGGGCCTAATGCTCGTTGCGGGCCTCATGACAACCATGTCCGCTGCTAAAGCGCAGGACAGCGGCTACGGTACGCAGGGAAATACGGTGCGGGACCGGGAGCGTCCCGACTATGACGCCGTGGGTGCACGGGTCGGAAGTTTCAGAATCTTGCCGCTGCTGGATCTGGGCGTGCGCTATACGGACAACGTCTTTGCGACCCCGGGGGACAAGATCTCGGATGCGGTTTTCACCGTGCGGCCACAGCTTAATGTCCGGTCGGATTGGTCGCGTCACCTGCTCACGTTTAGTGCGACCGGCAATCTGGGGTTTTTTGCTGATCTGGGCAGCGAAGACTATGAGGACGTGCTGATTCGTCTAATGGGTCAGATTGACATCACCAGGAATAGCCGGATTACGCTGTCGATCGGGGCTGACCGCCTGCATGAGGCGCGGGACTCACCCGATGACGCAGGTGGTCTAAGGCCGACAATATACTATCTTTTGACGCCAAGGGTAGAGATCGCATTCCCCTTAGGTCAGATCAGTGTGAAAATTGGCAGCAATATGCGGATCTTTGACTACAACGATACACTGGCCGCTGGTGGTGTTGTGATCAACGAAGATGACCGTGACCGCCTCATTTGGGAAGGGTCCCTGGAGCTGGGCTATGTCATATCGCCCTCGGTCCGCGGCTTTGTAAGAGGCACCTATAATATTCGCGACTATGACGACCTGGTCGATGACCGGGGCCGGATGCGCGATTCAGATGGGTTCGGCGTGGTAGGCGGGATTTTTCTGGATCTGACCGGCAGTTTATCGATGCAGGCGTTTATTGGATATCGTCGGCAGGTGTTCGATGACGTCAACTTTGTCACCATTGACGGCATCACGGGGGGACTGGATCTAACCTGGACGCCCACCCAGTTGACAACGGTCAGGCTCGGTGTGACCCGGGAGGTTCGCGAAACGACGCAGCTCAATGCATCGGGTGTGTTCAGGACTGAATTCCGTGCGATCATTGATCACGAATTGCTGCGTCAGCTCATTGTCAGTGTGCGCGGCGGCGTGTCAGAAAGCGACTTCCGAGGCAATGGCCGTAGCGATACATCCTGGCGCGCGGGGGTAGGGGCGACCTATTTTATCAATAGGACCCTCAATCTGGATTTCTCCTATGAGTATCGAAACCGTGAATCAAACCTCGATTTTGAGGATTTCAGCCGGAATTCGGCGAGCCTCAGACTCAGAGTTCAACTCTAGAAAGTATGGAACAGCCGTGTTGACGTCATTCCTAGGCAGACGATTTGGTCCGGTGCTGGCCGTCATTGCAGGCGTTTTGAGCAGTTTGGTTTCGCTGCCGGCGGCGGCTCAGGAAGATTATCGGCTGGGAACCGGCGATCTGCTGCGCATTACCGTGTTTGGCGAGGCGGACCTGTCTGGTGAGTTCAAGGTTAGCGATACAGGAACTGTTTCAGTGCCGCTGATAGGCGAGGTATCGGCTGAGGGACTGACCGCGTCGCAACTTGAAGTGTCCATTACCGATGCGCTGCAACCCGATTATCTGATCAGCCCGAGCGTGGGTGTCGAGGTTCTCAACTACCGCCCGTTTTTCATCATGGGTGAGGTGCGAAATCCGGGAAGTTACCCCTATGTTAGCGGAATCTCTGTTGTGGAGGCGGTTGCGCTCGCGGGCGGGTTCACTTACCGGGCCCGCACCGGCGAGGTTTTTGTCAGGCGAGCAGGTGCGGACTCGGATTCGGAGCAGTTGGTATCGGTCAGCGTACCCGTGCTTCCTGGCGATGTAATCAGGGTGCGTGAACGTTTCTTCTGATCACGTTATGCAATGCCGGGCGGAATCGGGGAACGGAAATATCCTTTGATACAGGGCGGGGAACGTTCTAAGCCGTGTGTCAGATTGGGCTGTAAGGCGTAGAGTGGATGAACGAACAATCTGAGGCCCGTCGCGCCAGCTTGCTGTCTCTCTATGGCGTTTTCGGCGGGGAGGATGACTCGACCGTTACGATTCGGCATCTGCTGAACGTACTTTGGCGGCGGCGCCTGCCTATTATCCTCGCCGTTGTCGCGATCATGGCGATTACCGTCGCGATGGTTCAGAATATGCAGCCGATTTACTCCTCCACGAGCGAAATTCTTGTGGAGCCGCGGGTCAACAGGCTCGCCGAGACAGCATCTATTCTGAGCGGGCTGCCCGCAGACTTTGAAACGATCCAGACCGAGATTGAAGTGCTGTCCTCCAGGCGGCTGCACGAACGCGTTGTCGATAATCTCGATCTTACTAAGGACGCTGAGTTCAATTTCACGCTACAGGAACCGGGATGGCGCGCGCGCATCCGGCAGTCGATATTTGGCAAGCCCAAACCGATGCAGCCCGAAGATATTCATAGGGCCACCGTCGGCGCTTTGTCTTCACGCGTCTCAATCGGCAGTCAGGGCCGCAGCCGCGTGATCACTGTCACGGCACAGTCGAAAGACCGGCAGAAGGCTGCAAAATTGGCTAACGCTGTTGTCGAAGCCTATCTGGTTTCTCAATTGGAGGCCAAATTCGATGAAACAGAGCGTACCGTCGGGTGGTTGAACCGCCGCCTTGAGGAACTGCGGGAGCAGGTGCGCACCTCTGAAAGGGCGGTTGAGAATTATCGGCAAGAAGCGGATCTGATCACTGGTCGAAATTCGCTGTCCGCGACTGAAGAACAGATGTCGTCGCTGAATAGCCAAATTGTGATGGCCCAGGCGCGCGCCGCAGAGGCAGAAGCGCGGCTGTCCAACCTTCAGGGCGACCTAGAGGACAGCGGGGTCGCGGCGGCAGACAGCTCCATCGCCGAGGTCCTCAATAATGATCTCATTCAGCGCCTGCGGGAACAGGAGTCGCAGCTTCAGAGGCAGGTTGCCGTTCTGGCTCAGCGCTACGGCCCCAAACACCCGAAGATGATCGAGCTGCGAGCCGAAATCGCGGATTTGCGTGGCGATGTGGAGATTGAGGTTGCCAAGGTCATCGCGTCGCTGCGTGGCGAAGTCGAGATTGCAAAATCTCAGGAACGCACGCTGATGGCCGCGCAGCGCAGGCTTGAACAAGGCCTGTCCAATATCAACGCCAGGGAAATCGACCTTCGCGAATTAGAGCGTGAGGCGGAAGCCAATCGGGCACTGATGGAGGCATTTCTTGGCCGCTTCAAGCAGTTGGCTGAACAGGAAGACCTTCAAACGACGGACTCCCGGGTGATATCTGAAGCGGCCCCACCGGTTGCGCCCAGCCACCCGAAGAAAAGGCAGATTATGGCGCTTGCTCTTATTGCGTCATTTGGTGTCGGCCTGGCGATCGCCTTTGTTCTGGAGGCCCTGGATAACGCCTTCAGGACGCCCAGGGATCTCGAAAAAGCGAGCGGGCTTCCTGTGCTCTCTGTGGTTCCGGTAGCAAAATTCGATCCCAATCGGCCGGGCGGTTCGGCCAACCTTATCGTCAGCGAGCCCCTGTCGCGATACGCCGAAAGTATGCGGAACCTTCTTGTCAGCATGAATCTGTCAAATGTTGACAACCCTCCCAAGGTCATTGCCATTGCGTCGACCCAGCCCGCAGAGGGTAAGTCGACAACGGCGTTGGCCCTGGCGGCGACTGCGGCCTCCATGGGCAAATCCGTTGCCTTGATGGATTGCGACCTGCGGCGCCCCAGCATTCATGAAGAGCTGAAAGAGGACAGAAGTCCTGGCGTTATCGACGTGCTCGCCGGCGAAAAGACCCTGGCTGAGGTTACCCGGCAGCAGGAAGAACTGGGCTTCGACTTTATCTGCGCGGGCCGGCACGTTCAAAACGCGCTCAGTTTAATCGAATCGCAGCGGTTTATTCAGATCCTTGACGAGTTGCGCAATGACTACGACCTTGTTGTGGTTGATACGCCACCAATGCTGGCGGTCGCCGATGCGCGGGTATTGGTCGACAGGTGTGATTCCGCCTTGTTCGCTGTCCGGTGGGGCAAGACCCCCAAAGCAACCGTGCTGGATGGCTTGAAGCGTATGGAGGATACCGCGGCGAAAGTGGCCGGTGCGGTCCTGACCCGTGCGGACTATAGCCGTCTGTCGTCCTACCAGTACGGCACAACCTATTACCGTGATGCATATAAGCGGTACTACAGCAGTTAGTGCCATACACCACGGTCGTCAGAACCCGATAGCGCCCCTCCTTCGAATGGTATCATGGTAGATCACAGCGCCGACAAAGGGCCTGACTTGGCAATTGTGTTGTTGAGCGCCGGCGGGGGCGGCGCTGAGCGAGTCAGTATCCTGCTGGCCAATGAGTTCGCCCGCCGCGGCCGCTCAGTTGCAATCTTGATGTTGAGGCGCAGAGGGCCGTTGCTTGGGATGATTGACCCCCGGGTTCAGGTTCACGATCTTGGGGGCCGCCGGACAATTTGGAGTATCAGGCGTCTCGCGGCGACGATCAGGCGTCTGAAGCCAAAAACAATTATCGCTGCGATGGTCGAAGTCAATGTGGGTACAGCCATCGCCGCGCGTCTCGCCGGGACACGCGCAAAACTGATCTTGACAGAGCATAACCAGACCGACCGCAACTTCGATGTTGCAAGCACCCTGTCGGTTCGATTGGCGTTTCGCCTGATCCGATTTGTGTATCCGCTTGCCGATCGGGTGGTCTGTGTATCCCAAGGCGTGGCGGACTCGTTGATGCGGTTTTCAGGGCTGCCGCCCGCCAAAATCGACGTGATTCACAATCCTATCGTGTCCTCGGATCTTCTGGATAAAGCAGCCATGGAGTGTCCTCATCCGTGGCTTTCGGACAAGACTGTTCCAGTTGTTCTTGCCGCGGGCCGGTTGGTGACGGCCAAGGATTTTGAAATGCTGTTGCACGCCTTTGCCAGAATTCGAAAGGCAAGGGACTGCCGGCTCATCATTTTGGGTGAGGGTGAAAAGCGTAAGGTTCTTCAGAATTTGTGCGAGACCTTGGGCGTCGCAGAAGATGTTGAGATCACCGGATTCGTCTCAAATCCTTATACCTATATGCAGCGCTGTGATGTGTTTGCCCTGTCTTCCGCCTGGGAAGGCTTTCCGACGGTTCTTGTCGAGGCTCTCGCTTGTGGCGCCAAAATTGTCTCGACCGATTGCCCCAGCGGGCCCCGTGAAATCCTCTGCGATGGGAAGTTCGGATCCTTGACCCCAGTCGGGGATCCCGACAGGTTTGCTGCGGCAATTATTGAGGTTCTGGACAATCCTGTTTCGTGCGGCGCGCTGGCGCGGGGGCAGGGGTTTACAGTCGAAAAGTCAACGGATCAGTATGATATTCTGATCAAAGATCTCGAGAACCGCGCAGCCTGAGATGTTGCCGGATACGCCACCGATTATTGTATTGGGTGCCAATCACGCCGGGACACGATTGGTCGTCGATATCCTTCAGGCGATGGGAAGCGATGCCGGGCACATAGATAATGTTTGGCGCGAAGAGTCGGATTTTCTGGCGCTTCACCGGCAGTTGATCAACGAGGTTAGCGATGCTGGTTGGGATGCGACCATTTTCGACTCTGACTTCCTTGCGGCTTTCGAGGATGATCGGCGATTTGTGGCACGGATAGAGACGTGGCGTCAGGGCGATGCGGGGTCCGGGTTTGATGTTGACAGCGTGGCCTGGCACTGGAAATGCCCGACTGCAATCCTGTTTCTCCCAACCTGGCTCCAGGTCTTCCCCGACGCCCGGTTTATTCATGTCCAACGCGATGCGGTCGATGTGGCAGCAAGCCTGTTGCGGCGGCGCGAAGTGCCGACCATTGCTGCCGGGGTGCGGCTCGATGAGATCATGAACGAGCGGGTTGAAACGCAGGTGACGCAGATGCGGCGCTATTTCCACCTGCGGTTCGAGGATATCCGCGAGAGGCTCGGCGATCTGGCAAGCGCGGCGGGTCTTCTCCCGAACGCAGAACAGATAGAGGCAGCTGCGGCGCTCATTAGACCGGGAAGAATCTTTCGTTGGAACCGCAACCGCTCTCTGTCCTCGAACGCCTGGGAGCAGGTCGTCGCAGCGCGCAGCAGGCTCTATCGTCTGGCAAGAGGCCGCTAATCCTGGACCGGTGCCTCCGGTCTGTTCAGTCGTTCAGGTTCCAGCCTATCCCGGTTTCACGTTCCAATTCGGCGACGGATGGCTGCAGTAACTCGGCCAGAATGGCACGATCCCGATCTGAAACTTTTGAGGTTTTGCCTTTGTTTAGTGCCGGATACCGTTTGTGTTTCGTCGACGGGTCCAGTCCCAGAAACTCGTAACTCCTCGCCATGGTCTCGCCGGGGTCGTCGAAAAGATCTTCCGCTTTCAATAAAAGCAGCCTGTTTTCTGCTCTCAGCGGCAAAATCTGTCGCAGCTGATCGATATAGTTGCTGCGGAAAATATAGCTATACCGGCGCTGCCAGGTGCTGTTGTAAGACGGATCTGAGGACATTCTCTTCCATTCATCGTCCGTCAGTCTGCCTTCGGCCATGACAGCGTCGATCAGCGAAAGCGGCTCTGTGCCGTGCCTTTTTTCATGAAAATAGTGAGAGATCGTGCGCTCGACCGGGTTGCGCAACAAGGCGATCAGCTTCACGTCCGGTAGATCCGTCGTAATGCGGGTAAGAGCGTGAGGGTGTGCCATGTAGTAGGGCGAGGCTTCACCTGAAATGCTGTTGGCGGATGCCAGTTCTTCAGCAGAGGGAAAGTGGGCTCTGTACCAGGCCTCACCTCGACTGTAGCTCAGGTCGAAGTAGTGAATTTCCTTCCTCAATGCCCTTTGGACGCTGGGATGTCGGGACAGATATGCATGGAAGGATGAGGTGCCCGCCTTTTGAGCGCCAATAATGATGAAGTGCGGCAACGTCCCTTCTGTTTGGGCCAAACGTCGGCGCAGAAACGCATAGGTCTCTTTCGCTGCCCGCTTGCGTTCACGCAAAGACCAGTGAAACAGTGGCAAAAATCGTCTTTTCAAGTGATCGAGCGCTGGCTCTTTCACGGACAACCCCCATGCCTGTACTCTGTGTAAGGCAGAAGCAGTTATCACGATCATTGCGGTCTGACCATCACCTTGAGATCGCTGCCGGGTACATGGGCTTTTACGCTCATTGCCCCATGCCTCGGCTTCAGGAGCTTTTGAGAGAGCTGCTTTCGTCCAGCGTTTCTGATGAGATTGGTCGATCCAGACCCGCTTTGGCCAACCTGATACCTTTCCATATTGCCTCGCGGCCTCCCGCGAAAAGAAGAACAATCGACCAGTTCAGCGCATAGCTGGTGACTAGCCCGAGAACGAACAGCACCGCAGGGTGAAGCGCCAACATTTGGCTCATCGTGAACAGGGCCACGGATGAACAAACGAAGCCGGGCGCGAAAATCAGGATCGTCATGATCAGGTCGCTCAGGTTGATTGCAGAGCCGCGGGTCACCCAAACCATGTGAATGGGCGTCAGGACCAGGACGACAACGCCCGCATAGGCAGCAGCTAGGCCGGCCGGCCCCCACTGGACGCCGATCACCATTGCGGTGACAACAAAGACCGCACGCAAGATGCCCCATTGCCGGAATTCTCTCCCTCTCCCTTCTGCGATAAACAGCCAATTGAACATGACGACCATGGTGCGAATAACAGCCAGGACGCCAAACGCCTGGAATATCGGAATGACCGGCCCCCATCCGTCCCCCAATAAAAGAGGCACAAGGTGATCTGCCATCAAGACGGCACACAATATACCGGGCGAAACGATCAGAATCGCCAAACGGTTCAGTGCCAGAAAGGATTGTCTATACCGATCCGGGTCGTGGACAAGACGGCTCAAGATGGTTTGTGCCACCGACGCGATTGCGCCGGTCGTTCTACCGGTGGGTGCAAGCACCAGCTTGAAGGCTCGGTCATAGAAGCCCAGTGCGGTTTGTCCCCAGGTCTTTGCGATGAGAATCGTGTCGGCGTTGTCGGTTACGAAATTCATCAAGCGGGCGACAGCGATGTTTATCCCAAATCGCAGCATGCCACCCACACGAACAGAACGGTCGTACCAGCCGGGCACCCAGCCGCTGAAGATCCAGGAGAGAATGACGCCGGTGATCGTACTGGCAGCCTCCATGACAAAGAGGGCCCAAAAGCTGGGCCAGAACTGAGCGTAAATCAGCCCTGCTGTGATTCCGACAACAAGGGCGCAGACGGATATCGCGCCGCGATGGATGAAGCGCAACCGCCGGAGCAAGACCAGTTGATGGAGCCCCCCCGTACCGCTCAGGATCAGCAGAAGGCCATAAGCGACAACAAGATCGGCAACTTCGGCAACGTCATAGAAGCCACTGATCAGTGGCGCTGACGCAATCGTCAGAAGACCCGTGACAAAGACAACACCCAGGTAACACCAGTACAGATTCGAAAGCTCGGCATGGGTCAGGTCTTTCCGCTGAATGACGGCCTGGCCGATGCCCATTCCCGAGATGAGGGTGGCAAGGGCGTATGCGGGCAGGGCCATGGCCACCAAACCGAAGTCCGATGGTGCCAAAATCCGGGCCATGGTGATGGTCCAGGCAAAGTGCAGGAGTGAGTTGATGACCTGTGTGGCCATAATCACGGCTGCGCCTTGCCCCGTTTTCCGCTTCAGCGTGCCCACGTCCTCATCAAAACTGAGGGATGGTTTGCGGTCCTTCGGTTCGCTCAAGTTGGGCCTCGATGCGGAGTGGTCAGTAGCCTGTCAATACACCGCCATTTGTGGAAGAACAAACGATAGCAGAAGGGCTTGGCGGCATTTAGCCAAAACGGTGTACTTGCATTATACTTGGCATTTGCGGCTAAATGAGGGCGAGTCCGGTCGAACGGGGGCTATTCGGTGGGGTCAAATGTCGTGCTGAAAGTGCGCGAGCAAAATGGATCAGAGGCCGTCAGTGCGATGCCGATAAAGAAAATGGCTGGCACCCGTATTTCGGCGCGTGTTGTGGAACTCATCGCGGCGGTCGGAGATGCCCTGGTTATTCTGGGGGCGGCTTTTTTGGCGCACCTTTTGAGATTCGGCGACGCTTCACTGCCTCCTGGTTCGCTCTACGCCGCACTTTTGCTGGCATTGTTCAGCATTAACATTTTTCATTGGCGGAAGCTCTATACGTTAGAGACCTATTCCCGGCGCATTGAGCACCTTGTCGAATTGGTCGGAAGCTACACGCTGGCGGCGCTTTTGGTTCTGGCCATCGGATTCGGGGCTAAAACGTCTGCTGATTTCTCCAGGCTGTGGTTCGGCCTTTGGACCATTCTGACGATTATCTTGTTGTCGGGATGGTTTGTTTTACGATCCGTTTTCGTCCGTGCAGTCCAAAGGAAAGGCGGTCTTCGCGACCGGCTGTTAATTATCGGCACGCCGCAGGCGGCGCATGAGTTTACCGATTGGCTGGACACCTACGCCCCCAGGCAGACGGCCGTGATGGCGGTCGTTACGACTGCAAAACCCGCGGCGTCGGACGTAAACGGACATAAGATTCACATTGGGCTGGATACGCTGGCAGAGGTTGCCGAGCAATTGATGCCGGACAAAGTGGTCTTGCTGGTCGATTGGTCGGATGAGGTGATCGTCAATTCATGCCTGGAAAAATTGCGCAATCTGGCCCTCGATGTGGAACTTGTTGTGCCACAGGAAGGGGCCCGGTGGGCGCACCGGCCCATCGCCAGCGTGGGCGGAATGCCCGCCATCAATCTCATGCGCGCACCGCTTTCAGACACGGCGCGCCTGGCCAAACGGGTTGAAGACTATGTACTTGCGAGCAGTCTTTTGCTGCTGTTGAGCCCGTTGTTCCTGGTTTTTTCTGTTCTTATCAAAGCGTCTTCACCCGGTCCGGTGTTTTACCGGCAGAAACGAGCCGGTTTTCAAGCCCGCGAATTCTCCATCTTTAAGTTCCGGACCATGCGTGTCGAACATAGCGAGGAATTCAAACAGGCGACCAAAGATGACGATAGGGTCACGCCGATTGGCCGATTCCTGCGCCGGACCAGCCTTGATGAGCTGCCCCAGCTTATCAACGTACTTCGTGGTGAAATGTCTCTAGTGGGCCCGCGGCCGCACGAAGTATCCATGAACAAGGAATATGCCGAACAGATCGGCGATTACCTTGTACGGCACAAAATTCGGCCAGGTATCACCGGATGGGCACAGGTCAATGGCGCACGGGGGGAAACCAAGACGCTGGAGGATATGGAACGCCGGATCGCTTTCGATCTGGAATATGTCGACCGGTGGTCGGTTTGGTTCGATATTCGTATTTTGGTGCGTACCGCGGTGTTCTTCCTGTTTCACCGCAACGCGTATTAAGCACCCAGGCCTTCAAGCCCATAAACCTCGATCGCGTTGGCGCCCAGGAACGGGGCCCAGGTCTCGTCCCGCAGCGGAATATCGTCCATCTCGCCGAAAATCCGTTCGTAGCTTAGGCCCGGGTAATAGCCGGCAAACATGACCTTGTCGGCACCCCGCTTATTGGCGAAGTCGAGAATGTTCCTCGGATAGTGTTTCGGCGCCCAGGCCGAGGTTGAGTAATAGAGGTTGGGCCACTTCAGCAGCAGTTTGACACACAGATCAGTCCACGGATCGCCGCCATGGCGCATAACGATCTTCAGTTCCGGGAAGAACCAGGCTACCTCATCTAACAGGCCGGGATGCTGGCACTTGTAGGGGACACGGGGGCCCGGGACGCCGACCAGTACATTGATCGGAATATCCAGTTCGCAGCACTTCGCGTAGACCGGATACGCCATCTTGTCGTCCAGCGGGACCTGCGGAAACAGTAGGCAGGGGTAGAACGAGGCCGATTTCATATTCGGGTGCAGCTTGATCGTGGCTTCCAGCGCGCGAACAGCATCCATCCCTTCATTCGGGTCGACTCCGACGCTGCCAAAGAAACGTGTCGGGTGTTTCTCGAAGATTTCAAGTGCGCTTTCGGGCGCCTTGGAATCCACCGATATCTGGGCCATGGCAACACCATAGGCATCCATCATGGCGACGATCTCATCGATACCGGTCTGTTCCGACATGCGCTCTGGCGCGTCCTTGAACAGATACTGCGCCGGATGGTGGGAAAATTCCTCTGTACTGCTGTCGCGGGTTAGCTTGCGCGCCGCATCCATGCCCATGCCAGCCTGGCCGGTCGGCAGGGCGAGCATCAAGTCGACAACGGGTAAATCCTTCGGGCGGGGCATGGTTTTCCTCTAAGCGTCGTATAATGGTTGGTGCAGGCAGACTAGAGAGACGTTCCGGGTGGCGCAATGTGGCGCTGAATCGTGGTCACTGGGACGATATGATCCATCTATGGCGTGGACCCGTAGGCGGACCGGGTGTGGATAACGGAGAGATAAATGCGCAAGAGCTTGTCCAGGCTGGCTTCCAGGGGGCTCACGGTTGCAGCGGCAATCGGCCTATCAAGCTGTGCGCTGTTGTCGTCGCCACCGGGTGAAACCACGCTGCAGGACCGTCTGGCTGTCATGCCGACCCAGAATCTGCCGCTCGAACAACCGGTGACGATTTATTGGAACGCACATCAGGTACCCTTCATTGAAGCGACAACAGATCAAGACGCGGCGTTTGCACTGGGGTTGGTCCATGCGCATTTGCGTCTTGGCCAGATGGAATTGTTACGCCGGGTCAGTCAGGCGCGTCTGTCGGAAATCGGCGGGCCGATCGGGCCTGTCGGTGACATTGAAGAAGTACTCAAGATCATTGATCTGGGCCGGACTTCGAAGCAGGTCTACGCCAACATGCCGGCGGATACGCGCGCCTGGCTCGACAGTTTCGTGGCAGGTGTTAATCACTATCAGCGCACCACGGATCGATTGCCGCACGAATATACGCTTCTGGGACTGGACCGGGAGCCATGGCAACCGCATGAAATTCTGACCATCGGGCGGCTTGCTTCGGTCGATGTCAGTTGGCTGGTCTGGTTCCGCCTGATGGCACTGCGCGACCGGCCCGACTGGCCAGAGCTCTGGGCCCGCGCGCTCGAACAGGGTACGGCGTCGGCGACCTCGTTTGCGTGGCAGGACGACAAGGCGATCAACCGGCTCGCGGAATTACTCACCCTGGCAGCGAAGTGGGGGTCGAACAGCTTTGCCGTCAACGGGACGAAAACGGCAACCGGCAATGCGATCATCGCCAGCGATCCGCATCTGGGCGTGGGCTTGCCAAATCTCTGGGTCCTGGCGGGCGTCAAGTCGCCGTCCTATCACACGGTTGGGCTGATGGTGCCGGGCATTCCCTTTGTCGCGGTGGGCCGAAACCAGGACATTGCGTGGGGTGGCACCAATATGCGCTCGGCCTCCAGCGATTTGCTGGATGTCAGCAGCGTATCTGTCGACCAGATAACCCAACGCGAGATCGACGTGGATGTCCGCTGGTGGTTCGACGGCAGTGTCACAGCGCGTGACACGCCCTACGGACCGATCTTATCGGACGCTGAGATTTTTCCCGCGCGTGATGGTGAGGTGCTCGCGCTAAAATGGATCGGCCACTACCCGTCCGATGAACTGACGTCGATGCTACGGGTCAACCAGGCGGCGGATTGGGAAGGCTTCAGGGCGGCGCTCGAAGGTTTTGCCATCTCGCCGCAGAATTTTATCTATGCCGATGCGAACGGCAATGTGGGGCAGGTCACCGCCACCCATCTGCCCGCGCGCTCAACAACGCCGCCTGAAGATATTGTTCAGCCGCTGGAAGCCGCCTCGGCCTGGGATACCATTGTCACGTCGCGCGATTTGCCGTCGGCGTTCAACCCTGAGGACGGATTTGTTGCGTCAGCCAATAACAAGCCGGCCGATGCCGCGATCCCGATCGGCTATTTCTTCTCCGGCGATGACCGGATCTTGCGCATGCGCGATGTTCTGGGCGATGCGGAGAACCTGACCGTCGATGATATGCGTGAATTACAGACCGATACGTTCATGCGGTCAGCCGTACTGCTGCGCGATGCGATGGTATCGAAACTCCCGGCTACCGCCATCCTTGATGCTGACGCACAAAAAGCCCTTGAAGCGCTGCGGTCCTGGAACGGCCGGTATGATCTGGACTCGGGCGGCGCGGTCGCCTTTGAAACAGCGGCGGCTGTGCTGATCCCCAGCCTTTTGTCGCCTGCTGAACAGGTCGCGTTTGAAGTAGGTGGCGCGGAATATGCTGATTATGCGCTGATGGTTGAGCAAACCCCGCCTGATCAACTGGCCGAACCATTGGCCGCTGCGCTCTCGCAGGCGGGCAAGACGCTGGCGGACCATCCGACCTGGGGGCACTTCCATACGCTCAAGGTACAGCACAATTTTGCGGCCATTCCGCTGATCGGCGACCGCTACAAGGTGGCAGAGGTGCCTTGGCCCGGCTCCGGTGAGACGCTCTGGAAGGCAGATCATCCGCTGGCAACCGGTCCAACCCAGACGACCTATGGCGCACAGTCCCGGCATATTTCGGACATGTCGGACCTAGACAGTAACTGGTTCGTGCTGCTGGGTGGCAATGATGGTTGGATCAACTCAGCCAACTTTGCCGATCAGATTGATCTCTTCGGCCGGGGTGAGATGATTCACGTGCCGATGCGGATCGAGACCATCGCCCGGGAGTTTCAGTACAAGACCGTTTTGCAGCCGTGATCAACTTCACACCTTTGCTGCGGGCCTATGGACGGCGGCGCCGGGCGACCCTGGCTCGGCAGGATGCCGCGGCGGTTCAGGAGCGCGAATTGCTGTCGCTGGTGAAGCGCGCCGAGAACACGCAATTTGGCAAAGATCACAACTTCGGATCGATCAGCAGCGTTGCCGACTTTCAGTCGGCGGTGCCGTTGCGCGACTATCATGCCTTTTGGGATGAGTACTGGCAGAAGCCCTTTCCGGTTCTCGAAAATGTTTCCTGGCCCGGGCGCATGCCTTATTTCGCGGTAACGTCAGGGACCACGTCAGGCACTTCAAAATACATCCCGGTCAGCCATCAGATGAACCGTGCCAACGCATTGGCCGGACTGGACGTGCTGGCCCATCACGCTGTCCATCATCCAAACAGCCGGGCGATGGGCGGGAAGGGGCTGATGCTGGGCGGATCAACCGATCTGGTGCAAGAGACAAGCGGTGTCTATTCTGGGGACCTGTCGGGCATTGCCGTGAAGCGTGCGCCCTGGTGGTCCAAACAGTTTTTGTTCCCCCCACTCGAAATCGCCCTGCTGACCGATTGGGAGGAAAAAGTCGCGCGGATTGCCGAGGCCGCACGGGACATCGACGTGTCGATCATTACCGGTACGCCGTCCTGGTTGCTGATCCTGTTTGACCGGCAGAAGGAACTCGCGGGTGGCGATGGTGATGCCAGGGCGCTCTATCCGAAACTGGATCTGCTGGTGCATGGGGGTGTGAACTTCAAACCCTACCGTGAGCGGTTTGAGTCCTTTTTGGGTGACCACGCTGAATTGCGTGAGGTTTACCCGGCATCCGAAGGGTTCATTGCGCTCCAGGATGAAACGCCGGATGACGGGCTTCGCCTGCTGCTCGACAACGGCCTGTTCTTCGAGTTTGTGCCGTTGGAGGAGTTGGACAGTTCAGCGCCCACGCGGCATACGCTGGCGAATGTCGCGCCGGGGGTGAATTATGCATTGGTGCTGTCTTCCTGTGCCGGATGCTGGGCCTATGTGATCGGCGATACAGTCCGCTTCGTTTCGACCGATCCGCCCCGGGTGCTGATCACAGGCCGGACCAGCTATTTCCTGTCTGCCTTTGGCGAACATGTGATCGAAGAAGAGCTTGAAGAAGCCGTGACCGACGCTGCGGCGGCGATTTCAGCGCCTGTCACGGACTTTTCCGTTGGCGCGGTCTATCCTGAAAGGGAAGGGGACCTTGGCCGTCATTTGTTTGTCGTCGAATTCGATGTCGAGCCCGACGAAGAGGCGCTCGCCCGGTTTTCCGGCCTGGTGGATCAAAAACTCTCTGATCTCAATGACGATTACCGCGCGCATCGCTCAGGCGGCTTCGGCATGGACGCGCCGGAAATCAAACCCGTCGTGCCCGGCACGTTCGCGGCATGGATGAAAAAGCGCGGCCGGCTCGGTGGTCAAAACAAGGTGCCGCGCATTATTAACGATCAGGAACTCTTTGAGGGCCTGATCGTGTTCGCGGGTGACAGCGGATGACCTGATCGGTGACTCAGGGTCCTTTTTCGCGTTAGGATGCCTCGTATCGGCTGCGAAAGGGAAGGAGGGGCCCCTGGTCCGATCATCTAGAGTTTTGGCAGTGCTTGCTGCTGTGCTGTGGTTGCCGACAGCCGCGCAAGCCTATGTCATGGGGGTGCCAAACCCGCCTTTAGGTCAGCCGGAAACCTCTGACGGTGTCCAGATCACGCTTCCTGATCAGGCGCCCCAAAATGCCATGACCGAGCAGCAATGTATCGACTCGGGCGAGGATTGCCCGAAGGGATATGACTGGTATCTGCAGACCGACTATAAAATCGGATACGACCTTAAAATCGATGTGCGCTATGTGGATGCGGCCGGGCAGACTGTCGCAGAAGCTGATGCCACTACCTGGCGCGACGGCAATGTCGGTGATTATGGCGCCGTCAGATATGACTCTCCGACCATTGCGGGTTTTACACTCTCAAACTCCTGGGGCGAAGACGAGGCCTATGATGCTGCCCTACGTTACGCGGGCGAGTTCGGCGCGATCCGGGTCGCCGCCGGTGTCGGATATTTCGACGATGCTGTGATCGGCGACTATGAGGCCGATCCCAACCGCGCCTATAACACCGCCAGCAATAGCTTTACCGGGACGCCTGACGGAATCGCGCCGGGCGACGCCACTCCTCAGACGTGGCAGGTTGATGGTGGGTACAAGTTCACCAGGGGGCTGACAATCGATCTCAAATACCAGCCGGATGGCTGGTATGGCCGCAGTCAGGGCGCGACGGAAGACGTCGATACCGGCGTCTATGTCGCACCGACCATCCAGCGCCCGACCTTCGAGCTTGGAGTGGACTATAATTTCAACGATTGGGCACCCATCAAGGCCGGGTACTTTGTGCCGACCGAAACATTTCAGATTCCTGCGGATGCCGGCGGCGGTGCTTTGGGAACCTTTGTCCCCGCGACCCCGAACAACATTATCGGCGGCATCGATGTTAAAGCCCGTTATCAGCTGAACAACGATTTCACCCTGAGCGGCAACTACAGCTATTACGATACGGCAACCGGCGACACGCAAAACATGGTTGGCGGCGATCCATCGACCTATTCGAACGGCATGACCCTGGGAGGGCCGATCTGGAAGGATAAGATCTGGTTCTTTGCTGGCTCACCCTGCCGCCAGGAGTTGGCAGGCACGAATAAAGCCCGAAACAAGACCCATATCCGGGCCAGCGCCCCCTCGGCTGAGGACTTCGTGCGTGACCCTGATGGGCCGCGTCAGTTCTGGAATGCCAGATATGATGGTGCGGCGCCGGTGGTGCTTGACGCAGGCGCTGGCTCCAAAGCGATCAGCGCAGCGCTCACCGAATTCCTCAATCAGGCCTATCTGTGGTTCGCCCCATCAGACACGGCCATTTTGCTGGGCAAGGACTCAGCAGCGGGCCAGGGTGGCCCGGCGATCAAGGTCGATCCGGAGATCGAAAACGCCGATGATGAGTGCAATGGGTCCAAGACCGTCATCAAGGGCCCACAGGGGCTGCAGGGCCCCGCCATTGTAGACGGGCCCAGCGGGCCGTCGACGCAAACGCGTCAACCGGACCAGCCTTGCGATTGTTCGAAGGAACAGGCGGCCTATGACACAGCGGACAAAGCCGTAAAGGCCGCCGAAAAGGCGCTCAAGGATGCTGAAGCCAGACATACTTCAGCAAAAGCCGCCTATCAGGAGGCCGATAGGCTGATGGTCGCCAATGAGGGCTGGCGACCGATCACCGAGGACGGCCTCAAGGAGCGGATGGAAGCCAAGCCGAAGCTAAAGGCAGCAAACGACGCGGCTGTTAAGGAGGTCGATGCGGCTTATGCAGCCAAAAAGGCGGCAGAAAAAGCGCTCGAAGAGGCGTTGACTAAACGGGGAGTGGCGAAAAGGGCTTTGGACGCCTGCAAGGCCAAATGCCCGACGACTGGAACCGGGACCGGCGGGACGGCGGCGCCCGTTGGCCCGCAAGGTCCTGCGACCACAACGGGTGATAAGGACAAGCCCTGCGACTGCAAAAAGGAACAGTCTGCGTACGACGCCGCGGATAAGGCGGTAAAGGCAGCCGAGAAAGCGCTTAAGGATGCGGAGGAGAAACACCAGGAAGCCCGGGCAAATTATCAGAAGATCGATCAGCAGCTGACGTCGGCACTGTCCTTGAGCGGACCCCGTCCGCATAACGATCTGCCGAGGGACCGGAAAACGCTAGAGCCAATGAACGCACAAGCGGTCAAGGATGCTGACGCGGCTTATGCAGCCAAGAGGGCGGCTGAAAAGGCGCTTGAAGAGGCTAAGATTGACCGTGGCGCGGCCAAGAAAGCGCTTGATGCCTGCAAGGCCAAGTGCCCGACGGCTGGCGCGGGCGTTGGTGGAACGAGTGCGCCTGCAGGCCCCTCCGGTCCGACAACAACGACGGGCGACAAGGACAAACCCTGCGACTGCGCCAAGGAACAGGCCGCCTATGACGCCGCCAAGAAGGCCGAGGACGCGGCAGAAAAGGACCTGCGCGTGAAGTATCAGGCGCAAAAGGACACTGGCAAGAAGGCCAGTGAGGCCTATCAGGCCTTTCAGGACAATGGCGGTCGGAACCCTGAAGCACTTGCGCCTTATCGCAAAGATCTGGACGCTGCTAATGCAGCCGCAAACGCGGCCAAGACAGCCGCGACAAAAGCGTCCAAGGATTATGACAAAGCCCGCGTCAAAACCATCCGGGCCAAGAGGGCACTTGATGAATGTAAACAGAAGTGCGGTAAATGATGGCGTTAAAGGAGCTATCGGCATGACGATGCAACGACGTTGGGGAACGGCACTGATCGCCATGGGGCTGGTGGCAATCCTATGGGCCAGCCCTTCCCAGGCGAATGACCCTTATCTGTCCAGTCAGAATAGCTGGGGCCAGGGCTTTGCCGACCAATGGGGGCTGAAACGGATCAACCTGCCGCCACAGCGGCCAACTGCGCCGGTCATTGTGGCCGTTATCGATTCCGGGATCGACTTCTATCATCCCGACTTCAAGGCCGAGACCATCTGGCGCAATCAGGGTGAAATGCCGGATGGCCAGGATAATGACGGCAATGGCTATGTTGATGATCTGATCGGCTGGAACTTCGTCGACAATGACAATACGCCCTGGGATCACTCCGGCCACGGGACGCATACGGCGGGAATCATTGCCGCGGCCACTGGCAACGGCAAGGGCATCGCGAGCGTAAACCCGTCCGCCAAAATCATGCCGCTAAAGGTAATGAACTTCTTTGGCCGCGGCCGCAGCATCCAGGTCGCTGCCGCGGTCTATTACGCCGTTCAGAACGGCGCGCGGGTGATCAATATGAGCCTGGGGTCCGAAGGCATCTCTCAGGCGGAAAAGCGCGCCATTGATTATGCCAACAGTAAGGGCGTCATCGTTGTTGTTGCCGCCGGAAACTCCGCGGTTGATGCAGGCACCATTGGTCCGGCCGGGCTGGACGGGGTGATCACAGTCACCTCTGTCGATCAGCAGGACAAGCGCCCGCTCTATGCGAATTACGGCACGACGGTCGAGATCGCCGCACCGGGCGACGATATATTGAGCCTGCGGGCGAGGCGGACCGATTTCATGATGGTCGAAGGCCCGCCGGACTATAAGCCGGGCGATGGTGTCGTGGGGGCGGATAAAGCCTATTACCGGGCCACCGGCACGTCTTTTGCCGCGCCCTTCGTGGCCGGTGTGTGTTCGCTGGTCATCGCTAGCAACCCGTCGCTGACCGCCGACCAGGTCAAGCGCATGGTGCTGCACTCAGCCTCTGACGTCGGAACCACGGGCTGGGACTATCTGACCGGCTATGGCGTGGTCGATGCGGCGGCCGCCATTAATGCCGACCCGAATTTCTTCATTGAAAGCCGCATTGCCAGTGCCGGCGTGGAGCAGCCGGGCGGCAAATATGTGTTGCGGGTGAAGGGCACCACGGGCGCGGATCAGTTCAAGAGGGCGTGGATCGAAATCGGCGCGGGTGAGAACCCGACCAGCTGGACCAAGGTCGTCGATAAGATCAAGAAGCCGGTGACGGATGGGGTCTTGGGCGACTTCGGGATCGACATTCTGCGCAGTTCGCCCAAATGGATGATCCGGCTGGTTACCGAACACAAGAACGGCCAGCAGCGGGAAACCCGGTTCCTTCTCAATCTGGGCTAGCCTGATACGATCCGCCGACTTTCGCGCCTGACAGTGGGCGCAGCAGATCGGAGTGGATTAGCCGTTCACCCCCGGGCGCTTTGCCGATATATACGGGGGCTCTCACCTGCCTATTTCAGATCACGGAGCATAAGAAAATGAATGAAGCGGCCGACAGCCAGACCGCACAGGGATTTCCCATGTTTTATAAACAGCCAGAAGTCTTGAACGCCGAACGGCATAGCGCTCTGGGTCTTAAGCCAGGGCGCTCATTTGACTTTGCCGCTGAAACCCATGTTGTACCGGTCAATACGATCGAGTTGCCGCATGCAGCCCGCCATAATCCGTTGGTATTTACTGCGTCGGACAAGCCGTCGCCGGTTATGGTTGTTGGTTTGCGCGCTGGACAAAATGTCTTTGTCGACAAGAAGGGCGAATGGGCGCGCGACAGCTATGTGCCCGCCTATGTGCGCCGGTATCCGTTCGTCTTTCTGCGTCAGGAAGACCAGAACCGCTTCACCCTGTGTATCGACCGGGCGTCGGACCAGTTGGGCGAAGGGACGGACAATCCGTTTTTCAAGGACGGCGAGCGCACCGACCTGACGACACGGGCGCTGGAGTTCTGCACCACTTATCAACGCGAGCATGTCCGCACCCAGGCTGTATGCGACCTGTTGGGTGAATTGGAGCTGTTTAAGCTTCAGAGCGGGACGTTCACGCTTGAATCAGGCGAGAAGCTGGCGCTGCGCGACTTCAACATCGTTGATGAAGAGAAGTTTAACGCGCTGGACGACAACGCCTTCCTGAAGCTGCGCAAAGCCGGTGCGTTGCCGTCGATCTACAGCCACCTGATTTCGATGCAGAACTGGCGCGAACTTGTGCGCCGGGCCTCTGCAGCCGCTTAAGGGATTAGTGCTAAAAAACGTTCGCTTCGAGTGGCGTCGGAGCATCGCGACAATGCTGTATCGAGAAGCCGACAAATGGGTCTCGATACAATCCCTCACGGTGTTCGGGATCACTCGACCCGAACGGTGTTAAGCCTAGTCGTCCAAATACATATCCAGCGTCCGGTGCGTGCGGCGGATGCGGTTTTCCTGGTAATGCGCGAGCTGTACTTCGGGCCGGAAGGTGGCGTTGAGGCCGTCCTGCACACCGGCCATGTTTGTTGTGTCCTGGTCTAGCACAAACCCCAGACCGCCGAGTTCTTCGGCGTCTTCCCATTTCTGATCCAGGGTCAGGAAGTTGAACGGGGCCGGCGCCGGTTTTGGCTGATCCTTGGGGTGCCGGAGGATGTAGCCCACCTCCATCAGCGTTTCTGACTCGCTGTCCTGCCAGGGCCTAAAGCGGTACCACATGTTCGGGCCATAGCCGCCCCAGAACATCATGTTCGGGAAGATGTTGTAGTACCAGCCGTCGACTAGTTCAGCGTCCGAGACCTTCGATAGGTCCTCCCCGGTGGCGGCTTCCGCCATCGCGCGGTTTTCATCGGCCACCGCCGTGCGTGCCGTCTCACCGGGTTCAAGTGTGCGGTAATCCTGATCGCTTTCCGTCGGCCGTCGGCCACGCCACTCGTCATAGACGTCCTGCTGGGTCACCTGGTCGATGACATAAGAGCTGGCCGCGGCAAATGGCACCATCATGCGGTTCACATGCGGTTTATCCTGCCAGGTGTCGTACTGACAGCCAAAGTCATCGACACTGCCGACAATTTGCGGGTGGGTGTCGAGCGAATGGAAGCTTTCCATGAAGGCTTCCTGGATCACCTTCCAATTGCCTTTCAGGACCTTGCCGACATGAACGCCCAGATAGCTCTGATCCCATAGGTAGGGTTCATAATGGCGCTTGATCGGGTCGAGGTACTGGTCGATCGGCATGGCATCGGGATCCGGGTTGATGAACACCCAGCCGGCCCAGGTTTCACAGTGGATTTCGGGCAGGCTGAAACTCTCCTGTTTCAGATCCGGGAAATCCCATTCGCAGGGGATGTGCGCGCTGGAGCCATCCAAGGCCCAGGTGAACCCGTGGAACGGGCAGCGGAATTGCTCCGCATGCCCTGACTCATCACGCAGCTTGCGACCCCGGTGAAGGCAGACATTCGGATAGGCCTTAATCAGGTTTTCTTCGACGCGGACGATCAGATAGGAACGTTTGGCGATTTCATAGACATGATAGTCGCCGACATTGGGAATGTGCTCCTCCCGGCAAGCCATTTGCCAGACCTTGTCCCACATGGCGCGTTCGCGTTCATAGAACTCCCGGCTGGTATAGCGCTTGGGGTCCAGCGGTGCGGTCCCCATATCGTCATTGCCGACTTCGCGAAATGCCCGTGGCGCTTCATTGCGGTCCGCATCCAGATAATCCTGGTAGGTGCTGTGCGGCGACGTCTGCGCCGGAATTTTTTCGAGGTCATATCCCATAAGAAAATCTCCGTTTCTGGCACCATGATCCGCCATGGAGCCAAATAGTCAATCCTGATCGGCCCGCCTGCTTTGTTGATAGCCAGCCCAAGCCCTGCCGACTGCCTGGTCGATCGCCAGTTGCATTTGCATGTCTTTATATCTGTCTGTCCCGATCAATAGGGTAAATTCGCGGTAGGCGTCGTTAAGGTCGCCGAATTCCTGTAACACCAGGCCATCGCCGGGCGACAGGCCATATTCCGCAGCCCATTCCAGCACGTCATCGCATTCGTCATAGAGCTGAAAGTAATGAAGGATGTGATAGAGCAGCTCGTCTGCTCCCGCGTCTATTCTGACCGTGCCACGCAGCAGGATATCGATATCGGTCTCAGGCGCTGTAACGCGGATGGTGTAGCGTCCGTCTTCGCTCCTATTGGTGAGCGACAGTTTCAGGCGGCAGTCCGAGATTGTTTGTCTGATTTTTTCGTCCAGATGCATCATGCAACTTTGGACATCTGCCCCAGCCGGTTCAAGATGAAGCCTTGATTATTGAACCTTGCGTTTACGGCGTATAGGGTGCCGTCAACTCAGGGAATCAGCGTCAGGGGACGATTATGCATGACTATGTTTTAAAGGGCGGCACGCTTGTCGATGGCGATGGCGGTACGCCCGTTACCGGTGACATCGCGATTGCCGATGGCAAGATTGCCGCTGTGGGCGGCACCATCAATGATGCAGCCAAAGAGGTGATTGACGTCTCGGGCAGCATCGTCGCGCCCGGCTGGGTCGATGTGCACACCCATTATGATGGCCAGGTCGCCTGGGATGACGAGATTGACCCGTCAGCCAGCAACGGCGTTACCACGGCTGTTATGGGCAATTGCGGCGTTGGTTTTGCGCCGGTGCCACCAGGCGGTGAAAAAGAGCTGATCGAGTTGATGGAAGGTGTCGAGGATATCCCGGGCACCGCGCTTTATGAGGGCATGCCCTGGGGCCAATGGGAATCCTTCCCCGAATATCTGGATTTTCTGGGAAGCCGCAAATATGCGCTCGATATCGGTGCGCAGATCGCTCACGGGGCGATCCGCAACTATGTGATGGGTGAGCGCGGCCGCAATAATGAAGACGCAACCCAGGATGACATCGCTGCGATGGGGAAGATTGTTCAAGAGGCGCTTGAGGCTGGCGCCGTCGGCGTGTCCACGTCGCGGACTATCGGCCACCGCTCCATCGATGGGCGTCAGGTGCCGGGCACCTTTGCCGCTGATGATGAACTGATGTCCTTCGCCAATGCCATCGGCAAGGCGGGACGCGGTGTGTTTGAGATCATTCCATCCAGCGCGATTGGTGATCTGCCGCAGCTGGGCGGTGAGCACCGGTCCAGCATGGAAGAGCTCGACATGATGGCCGCTGTGTCCAAGGCTTGCGGCCGTCCGGTCACCTTCACCATGATCCAGGTGTTTGAAGATCCTGAACTGTGGCGGACGATTCTCGCCAAGGTCGATGAATATAATGCCGCTGGCGCACAGCTTCGCCCACAGGTCTGCGCGCGGCCGATTGGTATGATTACGGGCCTGACCGGCTATCACCTGTTTATGCGCCGTGAAGCATTCCTGAAGATGGCCGATTTGCCGCTTGATCAGATCGTCGCTGAAATGCGCAAGCCCGAGGTTCGCGCCGCGATCATGGCGTCAGATGATATTCCGCACCCGCAGGACGGCTCGATGCAGAACGTCTATGGCGCTTTCAAAATGGCTATGAGTACCATGTTCCCGATGGGCAACCCGGTGAATTACGAACCCAAGCCGGAAGAGTCTTTCGCTGCCATGGCCCAAGCCCAGGGCCGCAGTGAAGAAGAGGTCATGTATGACTTCCTGCTCGAAGACGAAGGACAGTCTTTCGGTATCCTGCTTGGTGCCAACTACCTGCAGAAGGATTTCGGCGTGATCCGCGAGATGCTGACCGACGAGCATACGGTGACCGGCCTCAGCGATGCCGGCGCCCATGTCAGCTTGATCGTTGATGGCACGATGCCAACCTATCAGCTGACTCATTGGTGCCGGGACCGGACCCGAGGCGACAAGCTGCCGCTGGAATTCATTGTTGAGAAGCAGACCGCGCGCAACGCCGATCTATATGGTTTTGCCGATCGCGGCCGGCTGCAGACGGGTCTTCGTGCAGACATTAACGTGATGGATCTGGATGCGATGCGCGTCGACCGTCCGGTGGCGCACTATGATCTGCCCGCTGGTGGCCGCCGCATTCTGCAGCCGGTTGAGGGCTATGTGGCGACCTTCTGCAACGGTGTGCGCACCCGTGCGAACGATACCGACACCGGCGAGCGCCCGGGCCGGGTCGTCAGAAACGCGGTCTAAAGAAAAACGCCCGCTTGCTCGTGTGAGCAGGCGGGCGCTTTCGAATCAGAAATCGCTCTTCTGGTCGGTTACCTATTCCTTGAAGTGTGCGCGGGCGACGCCGGTCTCGTCATAGACCGGTTGCTTGAGATCGACACGGTATTTGTGCACGTCGGCGCTGATCAGGCCTGACGCCTGCAGGTGTGCACCCATATCCGTGTACCAGTGATCGTTCAGGTGGACGTCCAGATCTTCAATCGTGTCCCACTCTTCAAACACATAGACCCGGCCCGGATTCAGTGGGTCCAGCGTCCACGCATAGTGAACGCAACCCTTTTCCGTATAGGCGCCCTCGATGTGCTCGCGCGCGGCGGCCATGGAATCATGGGCGGTTTCGGGGGGGAACTGCAATACCCCTGCAACGATGACTCTCATATTTCGTCTCCTGGTTTTTGTTGTGGTGCTACCTTAAAGCTTGGTCGTGCCGCGACAAGCCCTGAAACAAGCCGTCAAGTTGGGTGATTCTTGCATTGCTTCCGCCCCAGTTCGCGGTACTTATGGAGGCGTAACAAACACCGGCGGGTAAGCCGGACACTTATCAGGAGTCATAGATGATGAAAATCGACGCGGGCGTTCCCGACACACTGGCCGACGTGCCTGAACAGGCAGCCAAGCTTGAACGCCTGGGCTATGACGGGTTGGCGTGCGCGGAAACATCGCATGACCCCTTTATGCCCCTGGCGCTGGCAGCTGAACATACCAGCCGTGTCGAACTGATGACATCGATCGCGGTTGGTTTTGCCCGCAATCCCATGGTGCTCGCCAATCTGGCGCATGATCTGAACGCTTACTCCAAAGGACGCTTCCTGCTTGGCATCGGTTCGCAGATCAAGCCGCATATCACCAAACGGTTCTCCATGCCCTGGTCGGACCCGGCAGCGCGGATGAAGGAAATGATCCAGGCGGTCCATGCCATCTGGGATAGCTGGTATGACGGGACGCCGCTGAAGTTCCGTGGTGACTATTACCAACACACCTTGATGACACCGGTTTTCACGCCGACCAACACGGATTACGGCCGGGCCAAGATCATTTTGGCAGCAGTCGGTCCGATGATGACCAAGACGGCGGCCGAAGTCGCAGACGGTCTGCTGATCCACGCCTTTACGACGCCGCGCTATCTGAAAGAAGTGACCGCGCCTGTCGTCGAAGAGACGCTTGGCCAATTCGGCCGCGCGCGCGACGATTTTCAGATCGTCTATCCGGCCTTCATCGTGACCGGTGAAACCGAAGAACAGTTCAACAAGTGGAAGAAGAGTACCCGTGAGCGGGTCGCGTTCTACGGCTCGACGCCGGCCTATAAGGGCGTGCTCGATCTACACGGCTGGGGCGATGTACAGCCCGAGTTGAACCGTCTTTCCAAAGAAGGAAAATGGGAGGAGATGGGCACCTTGATCGACGACGATATCCTCAGCGCTTTTGCTGTGGTCGGCGAACCCGACCAGGTTGTCGGCCAGCTGAAGGACCGGTTTGAAGGGGTCGTCGACCGGCTGTTCGTCAGCTTCCCGGACTTGCCTGAAGACCGGGTCGGCCAACTTATTGACCAGATGAAAGCTGCGTGAGGTTTGTGATGTCCGATAAAACCTATCAAAAGACACCCGAAGCGGTTGCCGCCTTAACGTCGGCGCAACGCGAGGTGACCCAGAACGATGCCACCGAACGGCCCTTCGCCAACGAATTCTGGGACAACAAGGAACCCGGTATCTATGTCGATGTGGTCAGTGGCGAACCGCTGTTTGCGTCAAACACCAAATATGATTCGCATAGTGGCTGGCCCAGTTTCTGGGAGCCATTGGTTGCCGAGAATGTAGTAGAATTAGAAGACCGCAGCCACGGCATGGTCCGCACGGAAGTCCGCTCAAAGCATGGTGATTCCCATCTGGGGCATCTATTCCCCGATGGTCCTCAGCCCACCGGCATGCGCTATTGCATCAACTCGGCATCGTTGCGTTTTATTCCGGTTAAAGATTTGGAATCAGAAGGTTACGGGGAATTCGCCAACCTCTTTGAAGGGGCTGACGCCGCAGAATAGCATCGGCTTCGCGTCGGTCACCGCTCCTTTGCAAGCCTGCTCTTAACAATTTGCTATTGCAATAATTGCAAAAGCAATTATGTTGCAGTGCACAAACGAAATAGGGAGCGTGCTATGGCGCAATCAGGCAATCCATTCGAGGACATGTTCAAGGCGTTTCAGGATCTGGGAAGTGCAAACTTCCCGGGTTTCGACCCGGCGTCGCTGGGCGGTGCAGGTGGCGAGTCGATGAAGGCGATGCAGGAAGTCGCCCGTATTTCGGCAGGCGCCATGCAACAGATGCTGTCGCGTCAGCAATCCATGGCCGCAGAGGCTGTCTCAGACTGGCAGCAGTCGGTTCAAAGCGTCATGCAGGGCGATCCCGCGAGCATGATGCAGCGGGCAACGGAACTGAGCCGCGAAGGTGCGGACAAAACGGCGAAGAACTTCAGCGAGCTATCGAAAATCGCCAGCGATGCACAGGCGGAAATCATGGCGGTCGTCAGCGGTAACGCCAAAGCCAAGAAATAGACCTAGGGCATCCGCCTGACTCCAGGAGATTCACTATGGAACAGTTAAGCGCGCAAGACGCGTCGTTTCTCTACGTCGAAAATGAACAGGTCGCCAACCATGTCGGTGGCATGTACATCTATGACCAGTCCACGGCGCCCGACGGCAAGGTCGGCTTCAAGCAAATTCTGGCGCATTTGGATGCGCATCTGCCGATGGTGCCTCGCTACCGCCAGAAGTTGAAGATGGTACCCGGAAATCTGGATCACCCCTATTGGGTCGATGACGAAAAGTTCGACATTGAATATCACGTTCGCCATATGGCGCTGCCGCAGCCGGGTGATTGGCGCCAGCTCTGCATTCTGGCGTCGCGGCTCTATGACCGGCCTCTGGATATGTCGCGTCCGCTCTGGGTGTTCTATGTGATCGAGGGCCTCGGCAATATCGACGGCATGCCGGAAGGCTCATTTGCGGTGGTTACCAAAACCCACCATGCGATGATCGACGGTGTGTCCGGCACAGCGATGATGACGGCGATCCACAATACTGAGCCCGATGTCAGCCTGCCCGAACCGCAGCCCTGGACCCCGAAGCCCGCGCCCAGTGATATGGAATTGCTCAGCCGCGCCTATATGAAGAACTTCACCCAGCCGCTCAATTTCGTCCAGGCGCTCAGCGCGACCATGCCGGCGGCAACACGGGTTATGACGGGCCTTTCCGAACAGAAGTTCAGCATTCCAGAAGCGATCGGTTCGGTGCCCCGGACGCGGCTCAATGGCGAAGTCTCGGGCCATAAGGTGATTGATGCCGCGGAGTTCAAGATCTCCGAAATGCGCGAGGTAAAGAACGCCGTGCCCGGTGCGACCTTGAACGACGTTGTCCTGGCCATCGGCGGCGGCGCGCTGCGCAAATATCTCCTCGATAAGGACGAATTGCCTGACCAATCATTGATCACATTGTCTCCGATCTCGGTACGCTCCAAGGACGCCCGCGATCCGTCCAATGCTGATACCGCAGCAGCGGGCGGCAATGATGTCAGTGGCATGTTGGTCGACCTTGGGACCAATATCGAAGATCCGTTGGAGCGCCTGCAGCATATTCATGATTCCGCAGCCAATTCCAAGGAATTGACCAGTGCGATCGGGGCCAAGACCCTTACCGATTTCAGTCAGTTTATTCCGGGTATCACCATGGGGCTGGCCTCGCGCTTGGCCAGTTCGCTGGGCCTTGCAACCCAGATGCAGCCCATTGTGAACACGGTTTTGACTAATGTGCCCGGACCGCAGTTCCCGCTCTATTTCTGTGGCGCAGAGATGGTTAATCAGTGGAGCCTGGGTATCGTGCAGAACGGCCTGGCGCTCTTCCACGGCATCCTGAGCTATAACGGGAAAATGACCATTACAGCCATGTCCGACCGTGAAGTGATGCCCGACCCGGCATTTTATCGCCAGTGCATGGAAGAGGCCTTCGAAGAACTCAAGGCCGCGACGACGGCTGCACCTAAGAAGCGCGCTCCGCGGGCGAAGCCCAGGGCGAAGAAGCAGCCCGCTTAAAGTTTGCTGAAAGCTGATGTGAATGACCATGGCATCTGTTGTGGATATGCATGTCTGGCGCATGTCGCGCAGGCTCGTTGACGAGTACGAGCGATACGCGCCTTACAAGGCCGACAAGCAGGCTGACGCCTGCTTTGAGGCCGGTGATCCGATCGGTGAGCAATGGTGGCTTAGCGTCCGCGAGGCTGTCATCGAAGCGCAGATAAAAAACGGCGCTCGACAGGACTGTTGGAATGGTTGAAGGCGGCTTTAAAGATATCGATCTTATCGGCCCGGGGCCGTTTCACCTGCCCGTTGTGGAAGGCGTCATTGGCGTGGAACTGATCGACGGCCAGGGTCCGCCGGAAATGCGGCTGGTTACCAAAGGGGGTGCGGAGCTTTGTATCCCGATCAGGGGGATCGCTTTGGCTGATCTGTGGAACCAGCTCGGAAAAATTCTGGGCACGGAGTCCGCTTAAGGCATCCGCAGGATCGGTTTGATCACCTTGCCGGTTGTGGCTGAGTCGTGGACAGCCTGGTTGATGTCGGCAAAGTCGTAATATTTGACGAACTTGTCATAGGGTAACCGGCCATCGCGCCATAGGGATGCCAGATAAGGTACAAAGGTCTGAGCGGCCGCATCGCCCATCACCACGCCCTTGATGCCGCGGCCTAGCCCGATATTGTCCATACTGAATGGAATCTCGATGCCGCCGGGCGTGGCGCCCACCTGTGCCGCCCATCCCGGCCGACCCAGACAATCTACCGCCTCGCGTACTGCCGTTGGCGCACCGGAGCATTCAACGGAAAAGTCCGCACCGCCATTGGTCAGCGCGCGAATCTCTGAAACCACATTGCTGGTTTCGGCATTGATGCAGTGGGTAGCACCCATTTCAACGGCCATATCCAGCCGCGCCGGCTTCATATCGACGGCGATGATTTTTTCGCAGCCGGTCTCGCGCGCCCCCATGATGGCGGCCAGGCCTACTGTGCCGACTCCAAACACGACGATCGACGAGCCCGCTGGCGGTTTGATCGCATTGATCACCGTACCGAACCCGGTGGTAAGCCCGCAGCCCAGCGGCCCCATCAGTTCCAGCGGCAGGTCCTGATCGATCTTGATGACGCTGCGGCGGGGCGACAGGGAATAGGTGGCGAAAGACGACTGGCCGACAAACCGGCCCAGCAGCTCGTGCCCGTTCTGTTTTAGCGGCGAGGAGCCATCGGTGCGCTGTCCCGACAGATTTCGTTCAATGAACTCGTCACAATAGGCTGGTGCGCCTTCGTGACAGTGCCGGCACTGACCACAGGAATCGCCACTCAGAACCACATGGTCGCCCGGTTTCACATGGGTGACGGCGCTGCCCACCGCCTCAACCACGCCTGACCCTTCATGCCCAACCACCATGGGCAGCGGCAGGTTGATCTCCTGGCGTTGCACTGCCACATCCGTGTGACAGATGCCGCTGGCAACGATGCGCACCAGTACTTCGTCAGCGCGCGGTTCGTCGACGTCGACCGCCTCGATGAGAAAGTCGCCCTCGGCCTCGCGTACCACCGCTGCCATTGCCTGCATTTTTGGTTCTCCCCTTTGACCCTGGATATGCCCTCCAGCCTAATGCGCGACTCAAGCCGTTGCCAGCATCGCCTCAGCCTGCTAACCGGAATGTTCAAACCGTCAGGGAGATGCCATATGGCCGAACCGGTCATTCTTGTCGAAAAAACGGGCGAATGCGCCCTCGTGACCCTTAACCGACCGAACCAGATGAACGCTCTGTCGCGTGAGCTACGCACGGCCATCGCCGATACGGTCGATGCGTTGGAAGCCGATCCGGATGTCCGTGTCATGATCTTGACCGGGGCGGGGCGGGCGTTCTGCGCCGGGCTGGATTTGAAGGAACTGGGGGCAGAGGGTCTCTCGGGCAATAACAACGCCGTCACGACCAAGGACCCGGTGACCTCGCTGTCGAAATTTTCCGGGCCGATCATTGGCGGTATCAATGGTGTCGCGATCACCGGCGGCTTTGAACTCGCGCTTGCCTGCGATGTTCTGATCGCCTCGACCGAAGCGCGCTTTGCCGATACCCATGCCCGCGTCGGCATCATGCCCGGCTGGGGCCTCAGCCAAAAACTCAGCCGCGCGATCGGCATTTCTCGTGCCAAGGAATTATCGCTGACGGGCAATTTTTTGGGCGCGCAGCAAGCTTCGGACTGGGGCCTGGTTAACCGGGTGGTTGAGCCCGGCGACTTGCTCTCTGCGTGCAAGGCGCTGGCCGACGATATGCTATCCGTCGATCCGCGGCTGCTGCCTGCATACAAGAAGCTGATTGATGACGGCTTCGACCGAAGCTTTGGCGATGCGATGCAGCTTGAAAAAGACGTCTCGTCTGCAATGAACTCAGCCGTCAGCGCCGATACTGTCGAATCCCGCCGCGAAGCCATCCGTCAACGCGGCCAGACCCAGAAGGGGTAAGTGCGATGCCGAATATCACGGTCCACCATCTGAACAATTCGAAGTCCCAGCGCATCCTCTGGGTGCTGGAAGAGCTGGGGCTGCCCTATGACATCAAATATTATCAGCGCCAGCCGACCATGGCCGCCCCGCCCGAAATGCGCGAGGTGCACCCGCTAGGCAAGTCTCCGATTACGGAGATCGATGGCAAGGTAATGGCGGAATCCGGTGCGGTCGTTGGCTTTTTGATCGACCGCTTCGGTGGTGGCCGGTTCGCGCCCGCCAAGGATGGCGATGATTGGGGCCACTACATCGAAATGCTGCACTATCCCGAAGGCTCAGCCAACACGCCGTTCTTTTTGAACCTGATCGTCAACGCCATGCAGTTGGGCGACAGCCCGCTCAAGCAATATGCCGATGAGCAGACCAAGCTGCACCTCGACTATATGCAGGGGCTGCTGGGCGATGATGATTATCTGGTCGGGAATGAATTCTCCGGCGCCGACATTCAGATCGGCTTCACCCTGCAGGGTGCCAATGTCGGCGGGCTGTTGGAAGGGCGGCAAAACCTGATCGACTATGTCGCGAAGTTAGAAGCTCGTCCCGCCTATAAGGCCGCCATTGAAAAAGGCGGCGACATGAACCTCGATTTCGGGGGGTAGGGTGCTGAGATTGGGAGCGTCAGAACATGAGCTACGACTTGATGGTATTTGACCCTGCGGCAGCACCTTTTGACCGGAAGGAATTCAAGGCCTGGTACGACGATCAGACCAAGTGGTCGGAAGGGCATAGTTACAACGATCCCAAGGTGACCACGCCAGCGCTTCAGGATTGGTTTCATGAGATGATCCGTGAATTCCCAGCGATGAACGGTCCCTATGCGTCAACGGACTATGACAATAGCTACGTTACGGACTATTCGGTCGGCAGAGCTGTGATTTATGCTGGTTTTGCCTGGTCCGTTGCTCAAGATGCGTACAAGGCCGTCGTCGAAGGGGCGGCCAGACACAAGGTCGGGTTCTACGACGTGTCCGGACCGCATGGCGAGATTGTGCTCCCTGGCCAGACGCCTAGAGATACGGACAGCGCCACTTGGACTAGAGAAATTGACAAAAGCTCAATCGACGAGTTTGTCCGCAAGTTCACGCATCGCGACGAGAAATGAACGATTGAGCATATGGGCAAACGGGCGTATACCCCCGCGCACTATGACGAACTTGAAAACCATGACCGCACGAATTCGCGTCCACCCTTGGTGGGCTGCCTAGGCCGTGCGCTTTGGGCAGTCCGCCATCCAGCGGCTGCCCTTTTCTGAAACATCGAAGAATTCTTCCAAGGGCTGCCGCTAACCGGGAGAATACCGATGCCAGAAAACCAGGTCACGATCAGAGCTGTTGAGCCGGAAGACTGCCGCGCGCTGCAGGCGCTCTATAGCCAGCCACGGGCGCAGGGCTGGACCATGCAGATGCCCTACCCGTCGGTTGCGATGTGGCGGCAGCGGCTGGCCGATGTGCCGGATGGGTTGCGTGCCTTCGTTGCCGAACTGGACGGAACGGTGGTCGGCAATCTGGGCATCCATGTGAATGGAAAATCGCCACGCCGCACTCACGCGGCTGAACTTGGTATGGCCGTGCACGATGACTTTCACGGAAAGGGTGTCGGTTCGGCCCTGATGACGGCTGCCATTGATGTGGCGGACAACTGGCTTAACCTGGGGCGGCTGGAACTAACGGTCTATGTCGATAACGAACCGGCGATCGGGCTCTACCGCAAATTCGGTTTCGAGATTGAAGGCACCCTGCGTGCCTATGCGTTCCGCAGCGGCGCGTTCCAGGACGCCCATATCATGGCGCGGCTTTCTGTCAGCTAGGTACAGCTTTGCCTGAGGGTCATTTTGCTGCGGCGTCTTTGCCGATCCTGTCGGCATCGGTGAAGGATAGAATGATGTCGCCGGTTTTGGGGTCGAACTCAGGCTCATAGAGTGGGGTGCTGCCACCAGCGCTGCCGGAGGGATAATAGTGGCATGTAAACACAGCCCGGGACCAGTCCGAACCGGCCTGATCACCCGCTCCGCACTTGGAGAAATTACAGCCGACATGAGGCGGTTCAGGCCATATGACCTGTGTGAAGTACTGCGTCATCAGACTCACCGCGTCGCAAGTTGCCCCGGCTGAGAAGCTATAGCTGCCGCCCGAAACGACGGTTGTTGCGCCACGTTTCGCGACTTTGACATTGAGATCGGTGGATGTCTTGTTGACCACGGTAATTTTGGGTCCGGAAACCGTATCGTCAGCAAGGGCATCGGCTGACACCGCGGCCAGCAGAGCTGCCAGAAAAAAGGCAAGGGTTCTCCGGGTCATTCGTTTGGTCACGTTCATTTACCGTTCGTTGATTAGTGTTTCTCAGGAACACCTTATCGGCGGCTTGAGCTTAGTGTGTAGATTTCGTTTCGTAGTCCGGGCTCTGGCAGCCAGTGCACAGGCCGTTTTGGATGGTCTCGCGGTCGGTGATCGTCATGTCGATATCACCTGACTTCGGGTCGACAGCCGGCTGATAGGGCGGTGTTTTGCCGCCAAAGTCACCTGGTGGATAGTAGTTGCAGGTTAGGTTCAAATTGGCCCAATTGTACCCGGTTCTGGTCTCACGGCCGCACTGCTTGAAGTCGCATCCGATGAAGCGGGTCTTGGCCCAGACCACCTGGGTATAGTGGCCGCTCGCGGCGGCCGCGGTGCAGCCATCGCCGGCCGACCAGCTATAGCTTCCGCCAGGCGATAGTGTTGTGTAGAAGCCATTGGCGATCTGGAGGACAAGGTCCGTCGATGACTGATTGTTGACCGTGATATTGGGCGGTGTCGTGACTGTCGCTGCCTGGGCGTTCGCCGCGACCAACAGTCCCAGTAACCCGATTGCCAGTGCTTTTCTCGTCATCTGCATTATTCTTCCTCCCCTGAGCGGGTTCAATCCGCCATATAGGCGTCAATCCAGTCATGATAGTGCTGCACACGGCCTTCATCCTGGTTCAGCCAGGCCTCTGAGAATCCGCGGGAGTGCATGCCCTTCTGCACATCGCGGATCAGGTGCACGTCCTGGTCGACGGTAATGGTCATGGAATATTTGCCCGCAATCACCTCGTCCTGGGTGAAGTTCTCGTGTTCCGGCCGCTCCATATCCTCTGCGGCAATCGGCTTGTCGCTCAGGTTGAAGGAGATATTCGCACTCCAATCGGCATCCGGGTTGGGCAGCATGCGCAGGGTGAACTTGTCCCAATAGCATTTGTTCGGGTCGGTCGCATGCGGTCTAGACCGCATGATCCAGACTTCCTCGGGCTGGATCGCCATCACGATATTGGGGAAGATATTGTACTGCACGATGTCCGACAGTTCTTCATCTGTCAGCCGGTCATAATTGAAGCCAAGCTTGGGGCCCATTTCGCGCTTCTTGATCTGGATATCCCGGCGTACATCCAGTACCCGGCCGCGATAATCTTCCGGGTCCATGCCCACCGCTTTCATCTGCAGATGTTGAGAGGCAGGCACCTCATCGGGGATCGGCAGGCGCGTATTAACGGTAAAGCCCTCGATCAGGACCCGGTTATGGCCACCGGCCCATAGCTCGGTGCGGGCCGCAGGGCAGTCAAAGATCGTCTCATGCTGCGGGTGGATATGTTCGACGTGATAGAGTTCGCCGAAATTGTCCATCACCGCTTTCCAGTTACAGTCCAGGCTGACGGTCTGATCGACAGCGAGCACCATATCTTCCATGCGGAAGGGTTCGATCATCGGGATCATCGGGTCCAGGAAGTCCTTCAAAGGCGGGACGTCATCGTCCATGCAGACCCAGACTGTTCCGGCCCAAACCTCGACCCGCACAGACTTCAGTGACAGCCGGTCGCATGGTGTGCCCTGCACGAAGCGGTCCGCGTCGGGGACGTGTTTTAGGGTGCCATCCAAATCATACGTCCAGCCGTGGTACGGGCAGACAAAGGCATCAACAGCACCGCGCTCATTGACTGCGATCCGGGCGCCGCGATGCTGGCAGGTGTTGTAATTGGCGGCGACGGTGCCGTCTTCGGTACAGCTGACGATGATCGATTCCGGCCCCAGGTCGAATACGAAATAGTCGCCTGGTTCGGCGACGTCCTGGGCGACGCCGGCAAACAGCCAGCAGCGCGGCCAGAGTTTCTCTGCTTCGCGGTGCATATAGTCTGGTGAGGTGAACCGCTCGGCAGTGATGGTGGCGGTCCCGGTGGGCGCGGCTGCGCCATCCTCCAGTATTGTAACGGCACGGACAGTTGACATGTTCTTCCCCTGTTTTCTCAATACGAGGGTATGCGAAATGCAGATTTCGGGGAAGGGCGCGTCTGGACTTACGCTGTACGCCGTCGGATAGTACAGGCGACTTAATCAGGGGAAGCATAATGTCGACAGTTGAAGCAGGAATCCGCACCGCCGCCATCAAGGTCCGTAAGGACGACTTAAGAAGCGCCGAAATTGAACGCGGCGATGCACCAGAGGACATCTCGCTGGCGCAGGGCCAGATTCTGATGCGCGTCGATAAATTCGCGCTCACCGCCAACAACATTTCCTATGCGCTGGCGGGCGAGTTGATGAACTATTGGGGGTTCTTCCCGGCCGAGGAGGGATGGGGGCGGGTGCCCGTCTGGGGGTATGGCGACGTCATTCGTTCCGAACATCCCGACGTCGCGGTCGGTGAACGGTTCTGGGGCTATTACCCGATGTCGACCCATCTGGTGGCGGAGCCTGACAAGGTCAATGAGCGCGGCTTTGTCGACAACGCGCCGCACCGCCGCGAGCTGGTCGGTGTCTATAATCAGTATACCAACACAGCTTCCGACCCCTCCTATCGCGCCGATCAGGAGGGCGCCCGGATGGTGATGAGCCCGCTGTTCAGCACGTCGTTCATTCTCGATGATTTCTTCGACGACAATGACTTCTTTGGCGCCGGGACGATGATCGTCGGCAGCGCGTCGTCAAAGACCGGTTTGGGTTTGGCGTTCCTGCTGCACAAGAACCGGGATGTGAAAGTGGTTGGGCTGACCTCACCGGGTAACGTGGGTTTCTGCGAAAGCCTGGGGTGCTATGACCAGGTGGTGACCTATGACGCGCTGGAAACCATCGACAACAGCCAGCCGGTGGTTTTCTGCGACATGGGCGGCGATGCGGACGTCCTGAAACGTCTGCACACGCATTTCGACAGTAATCTCGCCTATAGCTGTCTTGTCGGTGGCACCCATTGGGAGAATGTCGGCTGGGGCCAGACCGATCTGCCGGGACCGGCCCCAGCCCCGTTCTTTGCACCGGACCAGTTCACCAAGCGCGCGCAGGATTGGGGGCCTGCAGGTCTACAGGAACGTATGGGCGCCGCTTGGGACAGTTTCGTCGGCCCCGCACAGGGCTGGATCAAGTCGGAAGAAGCGCGCGGGGTCGAAGTCGTGCGCGACATCTATCTCAAGATGCTCGACGGTAAGGTGCCGCCCAGCCAGGGATATATATTGTCGCTCAACGAGTGACTTTGCAGACATAACGCGGACGCGGTTAGACCATTCAGTGGGGAGGCTGAAATTGGTGCAGACTTATCGATTTGCTGGGTTGCTTGCCGTTGCGCTTATGGCTGGTTGCGGGGCCGTTGAGCCCGAAAGGGCGGCATCTGAGGATCAGGCAAACTCGACTGAGAAGGTTACGCAGCTGGACCCGCACGGTCCCCAAGAAAGGGCCTATGAGGATCGGCACGGCAATATCAGCAATGAGATTCGGGCTGCGGGTCAGGTGGTCTATGATGCGCATTGCGCCACTTGCCACGATCCCGGGCTGAATCGGGCACCGCAGCGCGAGATGCTGATTCTAATGACGCCAGAGTCAATCCACCGTGCCCTGACCGACGGCGTGATGCAGTCTGAGGCCGAAGCGCTCAGTGATCGTGAAAAAGTGTTGGTCGCGGAGTATTTGACCGAACGCAAGCTTGGCTCCATGGACGATATGCCCGCCCCCGTCATGTGCGAGGGGCCTGCGCTTGTTTTCGACCGGTCAGAGCCGCCTGTATTCAACGGTTGGGGCCTGAGTGGGGGGAATGAGCACTTCATTCCTGCCAGTGTCGCCGGACTGAACAAAGACAATATCGGCACATTGAAATTGAAATGGGCCTATGGCTTCCCCAACGCGATCCGCGCCCGGTCACAGCCTGCTTCGGCTGGTGGTGCGATCTTTGTCGGCAGTCATAATGGGACGGTCTATGCGCTGGACCGGGAAACCGGCTGTACGCGCTGGACGTTTACAGCCTCTGCAGAGGTGCGCACCGGCATTGTCATAGACCCCTGGCAGCCGGGTGACGAGGCGGCCCGTCCCTTGGCCTATTTTGGTGACTTGATCGGGAACATCTATGCGGTTGACGCCTTTACCGGTGCTCTGGAATGGCGCAAGCGCATGGACGACCATGCCAATACCACCATTACGGCAGCGCCTGCGCTGCATGACGGCACGCTTTATGTCTCTGTGTCGGCGCTCGAAGTGTCTGCCGCCATCAACCCGGACTACCCGTGCTGTAGCTTCCGAGGGTCGGTGGCGGCGCTCGATGCGGCGACCGGCGATGAAAAGTGGCGCACCTATACGATTGATGTTGAACCCTCGGTGCAGGGGCAAAATGCCAGCGGAACCGACCAGTTTGGTCCGTCTGGCGCACCCGTCTGGAATACGCCGTCGATTGATGCCAAACGCGGCCAGCTCTACTTCGGCACAGGAGAGAATTATTCGTCGCCCGCGACCCTGACCAGTGATGCAATTTTTGCGCTCGATCTGGAAACCGGGGCAGTGAAATGGACCTTCCAGGGCACGCCGAATGATGCCTGGAACAGCGCCTGCGAGAACGAAGACAAAACCAATTGTCCGGCTGAAAATGGACCTGACTTCGACTTTGGTGCAGGGACGATCATCACCAGCGACAGTGACGGACGGGACTATGTGCTGGCTGGCCAGAAGTCGGGCATGCAACACGCGCTCGACCCCGACACAGGCGAGGTAATCTGGCAGACGAAAGTCGGCCGCGGCGGCGTTCGCGCCGGCATTCACTTTGGCATTGCTGCCCAGGGAGACACGGTGTTTTCACCGGTTTCTGACCTGCCGGACAGCAAGGACCATGGTGAAGAGCCCCGGCCCGGCATGTATGCACTTGATATGAAGACCGGCGACTATTTGTGGCGGGCACCGTCGGAAAACATCTGCGGCGATACGCCGTTTTGTGCACCCGGATATTCAGCAGCGGTCAGTACGACGCCCGATCTGCTGCTGGCAGGGTCTATCGATGGTCATATGCGGATCTTTGACACGCGGACGGGCGAGATACTCTGGAGCTTCGATACACGTCGTGAATTCGAGACCATCAACGGCGTGCCGGCCCGCGGCGGGTCGTTGGGCGGCGGTTCTGCCCCCATTGCGCATGATGGTGTGCTTTACTTCAATGCAGGTTATGGGTTTTCAGGGATGATGCCCGGAAATGTGCTGCTGGCATTTGAGGTTCAACCCGTAATGGATGTTTCCGAACAAACCGAGGGTGCTGAGTGATGACGGAGATTCCTGGTCTTATCGCTGCGTCTGATGTCGAGGAATGGGCCGATGAAACCGACGTCCTGATCATCGGGTTCGGGATTGCCGGCGCCTGTGCAGCGCTGGAGGCCCGCCGCGCAGGCGCTGACGCGTTGGTCATTGAGCGGGCGAGCGGCGGTGGCGGGGCCAGTGCCCTATCGGCAGGAATCTTTTATCTGGGCGGTGGCACGGCGGTGCAGGAAGCGGTCGGCATCGAAGATACGCCGGAGGATATGTTCAAATTCCTGATGGCCAGCACCGGGGCCCCCGATGCCGAGCTGGTCCGTCGGTTTTGCGATGATTCGGTTGAGCACTTTGATTGGCTGGAGACCCAAGGGGTGCCGTTCGAACGCACCTATTACAAGGATAAGGCCGTGATCGCACCAACCAGCGAGTGCCTGGCCTCGACTGGTAATGAAAAGCTCTGGCCTTATCGCGAGATCGCGGCACCGGTGCCCCGCGGTCACAAGGTCGCGATCGAAGGTGATGGTGGCGGCGCGGTGGCGATGGAGGCACTGATCGCCCGCTGTCTCGATGAAGGCGTGCGACCGCTTTACGACAGCCGGGTCACGGCACTGATTGTAGACGGGGATGAACGGCTTGTTGGTGCATGTGTCCGGCAGTTTGGCGAGGAACAGAGTCTCCGCGCGCGCCGCGCCGTGATTATCGCGGCCGGTGGGTTCGGCATGAACAAAGACATGATGGATGAACATGTCCCCAACCTGCCCGAAACGGCGGAGCCACTGGGCATTCCCAACAATGATGGTGATGCCATCGTGCTCGGCCAGTCGGCGGGGGCCGCGACCCGGGCGATGGGTGGGATCATTGCAACCGGGTCGTTCTATCCGCCCGGTCACCTGATTAAGGGCGTGCTGGTTAATATGCGCGGTGAACGCTTTATCGCTGAAGATTCCTACCATGGGCGCACCGCGGATTTCATATTGGAGCAACCGAATTCAGCGGCTTATCTGATTGTCGATTCGGAAATCTTTGCCTATCCGGAGATTGAAACCGCCAAGCACCGGCTGCTTGATGGCTGGGATTCGATCACTGAGATGGAGGCAGGTCTGAAGCTGCCGGAAGGGTCATTGCAAACCACCATGGATCAGTACAACAGGGACGCAGCAGCAGGCCATGACACCTTGTTCAATAAGCACCCTGACTGGCTGAAACCCTTGGACAAAGGCCCGTTCGCGGCCTTTGATGTGGGCTATGGGAACTCCACCTATGTCTATCTGACTTTGGGCGGGCTGCGCACGACTGCCGATGCCGAAGTGCTGGATGAGCAGGGCAAGACAGTACCGGGACTTTATGCCGCCGGGGCTTGCGTTTCCTCCATTCCGCAGGATGGAAAAGGGTATGCCAGCGGGCTAAGTTTGGCCCCGGCGTCTTATTATGGCCGGGTTGCAGGACGCAATGCGGCCCGGCTTTCCAACAGATAGTTCAGGCATATGGAAACATACGACTACATCATTGTCGGCGCGGGGTCGGCAGGTTGCGTGCTGGCCAACCGGCTCTCGGAAAATCCAAAAAACAAAGTTCTGCTGCTTGAGGCCGGCGGCGCTGATACCAGCATCTTGATCGGCATGCCCAAGGGGATCGCCAAGCTGGTCACGGATCCCGGCCATGCCTGGCACTTCCCCGTTGAGCAGGAGCGGTTCGAGGGCAAGCCCTCACAGGAAGTCTGGGTGCGCGGCAAGACGCTGGGCGGGTCCAGCTCGATCAATGGCATGATTTATTCCCGTGGCCATCCGAACGACTATGACGACTGGAAGGAAGAGGCCGGGCCCGGCTGGGGTTGGGACGAGATGAAGGCCGCCTTCATGGCGGTCGAAGACCACGAGCTGGGCGCGACCGACTATCGCGGCGCCGGCGGGCCGCTGCATGTCAGCACGGGCAAGCTGCGTTATCCGGCGTCGGAAGCCATGCTGGAGGCAGGGATCCAGATGGGCCTGCCACGGCGTGAAGAACTCAACCACCCGGAGCTGGAGGGCGTCGGTTATTATAGTCATACCATCAAGAACGGACGGCGAGTCAGTTCGGCGAAAGCCTTTCTGAAGCCCGCATCGAAACGGCCCAATCTGCGGATCATCACCGACGCTCATACGGACCGGGTGCTGTTCGACGGACACCGGGCGACGGGCGTGGCTGTGCGGGTCAATGGTCAGCCGACGGAGTTTCACAGCGCTGGTGAGATCATCATTTCGGCCGGCACGATCATGTCGCCGGTCATTTTGCAGCGTTCGGGCATTGGCCCGGCGGCGCATCTGCAGTCGATTGGCCTCGACGTCATCAGTGACAGTCCGGATTGCGGCGCGCGGATGCGCGAACATGTCGGCTTTGGCCTGCCGCACCGTCTGAAAAACGCCAAGGGGCTGAACCACCGCTATCAGGGCCTGGGACTGATCGGCAGTGTCCTGCAATACTATCTCACCCGCACCGGGCCCCTGGCGACGGGGATATATGAGATTGGTGCTTTTGCCCGCAGCACGCCGGAAATGGACCGTCCCGACATGCAGATCTTTGTCGGCGCGTTCACCTTCGATCGCAGCGACGACAACTTCCCCGTGCCGCTTCAGTCACCGGAAAAACTGCCGGGCCTTAATATCTATGGGCAATTGGTGCAGGCCAGCAGCGAAGGCACGATCATGATCAAGTCCGGCGATCCGGACGAGAATCCCTACATCGCGCCCAATTGGCTCGAGACCGATTACGATAAGCAGACCGCCATCGCGATCGTTAAATATATGCGCCGATATGTGCGCCAACCGGCACTGCAGCCCTATGTCGCGGAAGAGTTACTGCCGGGCCCGGATTACGACACAGACGAAAAGATTCTTGAAGCTGTACGTCACCTCTCCACCTCCGGCTTGCACGCGACCAGTACGTGCCGTATGGGCCGGGACAATGCAGCAGTGGTCGACAACGAGTTGAAGGTCAAAGGTGTCGAGGGGTTGCGGGTGGCCGATTGTTCGGTGATGCCGGGACTGATTTCCGGCAATACCAATGGCCCCGCCATCGCCATGGGCTGGCGTGCATCGGATGTGATTTTGAATGGGTTGAGCGGGTAGGATTCTGATTCCCTCTCCCTTTGGGAGAGGGTTGGGATAAGGGGCGGCGCTTCAAGCAACGTAGCGCCCGTCATGAAAGCCTGTGGATTTCGGCATAGACCGACCCTCACCCGCTCGCCTTTCAGGCTCGCCGCCCTCTCCCAGAGGGAGAGGGATACTTGACCTATTCCGCGGGGTGCGGGTCTGCGGCGGGTGTCTGCGCCGTACCCCGGGGCTTGACCAACCGCCGGTCCTTGGCGAGCAGCATATAGAAGCTGGGCACCACGAACAGGGTGAAGATCGTGCCAATGCCCAGCCCTGTCACGATAACCAGGCCGATCTGAAAACGGCTGAGCGCGCCGGGGCCGGATGCCAGCAGCAGTGGGACCATCGCCATCAGCATCGCCACCGTCGTCATTAAGATCGGCCGCAGGCGGATGGCAGCGGCCTCTTCAATGGCCTCGCGCTTTGTCATGCCGTGGACCGTTTGTTGCCGGTTGGCGAAGTCGACAATCAAGATGCCGTTCTTGGCGATCAGTCCGATGAGCGTGATAAGCCCAACCTGGGTATAGATATTGACCGTGGCGAAGCCGAGGGTGATGAAGATCATCGCGCCGGCAATCGACATCGGCACGGATATCAGGATGATCAATGGATCGCGCCAACTCTCAAACTGCGCGGCCAGCACCAAATAGATCACCACAATCGACAGGAAGAAGGTCAGGATCAGCGCGCTGCCCTGGCTTTTGAACTGCCGTGCCTCACCGATGTAGTCATAGCTGAATTCGCGGGGGAATATCTCATCCGCCTTGGTTTCCATGAATTCGATGGCCTGGCCAAGTGAGACGCCGGGGGTCATCACCGCGTTGATCGTGACCGAGTTAAGCTGCTGGAACTGGGTCCGCTTGGTCGGCTCGATTGACTGCTCAAAACTGACGATGCTGGAAAGCGGCACCAGTGCGCCGGATGCCGACCGCAGATAGTAGTTGTCCAGCGTACTGGGATCACCGCGGAACTCGCGCTTGATCTGCGGAATCACTTCATAACTCCGCCCAGACAGGCTGAACCGGTTGATGTTATTGCCGCCTAGCAACGTCGCCAGGGTCAGCCCGACATCGCGCATTTCAATGCCCAGATCGCCCGCCCGGTCACGGTCGATGACAACTTTGGTGCGGGGCAACGAATAGTCGATGGACTTGTTCAGGAACACGAACTGGCCGCTTTGATAGGCGGCAGCGATCATCTGGTTCGCCAGGGAATCGAGTTGCTGGTAATCCTGGTCAGAGGTGATCACGAACTGGACCGGTGCACCCCGCGTCGCACCGGGAAGGACCGGGAAGTTGAATATGGCGACTTGGACGCCGGCAATTTGATTGACCCGGTTTTGCAGATAACGATGCAGGTCTTCCTGGTTGCGGTCGCCTTCCTGGGCGCCGCCGTCGGCGGCGTTCATTCTAAATCCGCCAAATGATGTCGCGGGCGTGCCGCCGCCACCAATCATGATGAAGCTTCTGGTGTATTCCGGGATCGACTCAAAAATATCGATCATCTGTCGGCCATAGGCGGTGGCGTATTCCAGCGTCGCGGTCTCCGGCGCGGACATCTGGATGTTGAGTACGCCGCGTTCTTCCGGTGGCGCGAGTTCCGATGTGCTGCTGACAAACATGAAATAGATGCTGCCGACAACAACAGCAGCAAACAGATAGGTGACCGGCTGATAGTTGAGTGAGTTGCTTAAGGCGTTGCGGTATCGGTTGGACAGCCGGTCAAAGAAGTGCTCGACCATCAGTTCGAACTTGCCGGTATCCCCCGTTTTGCTGAGTACCTTAGAGGACAAAACCGGCGACAGTGTCAGCGCGACGATGCCGGATATCAGCACGGCTCCTGCCAGCGCGAAGGCGAATTCGGTAAAGATAATCCCGACAAGACCGCCCATGAAGCCGATCGGCGCATAGACGGCAAGCAGCGTCGTGGTCATGGAAATAATTGGCAGGGTGAGTTCGCGCCCGGCAATCAACGCGGCGTCAAACCGCGACTTTCCTTCGGCGATGTGCCTATGCACGTTTTCGACGACAACAATGGCGTCATCGACCACCAGGCCGATAGCGAGCAGCATCGCCAGGAGCGTCAACATGTTGATGGAAAAACCCAGAATCAACATGATGAAGGCCGCCCCGACCAGCGACAGCGGAACCGATACCGCGGGCACAATGGCCGCGTGCCATGACCCCAGAGACAGATAGACCACCAGCAAGACGATGATCACCGCCTCAGCCAGGGTCTGGAACACCTCGTTGATGGACTTTTCGATATAGTCGCTGCCGTCATGCGGGATGGCGAGTTCCAGAGCTTCCGGCAATTGCCGGCGGACATCCGGCATGATCGATTTAACCGCCTCCGCGACATTAAGCGGATTGGCGCCGGGGGCTGCTTCGACCGCCATCATCACGGCCATCTGGCCGTTGTACCAGGCGGTGATGTCATAATTGCGGGACCCGAGTTCGACATCGGCAATGTCCCGCATGCGCACCAGCGTATTGCCGTCCGACCGGATGATCAGATTGTCGAATGCCTCTTTGGTGAAAATATCTGTCGTGGCCGACAGATTGATCGTGACCAGATCGTCCTTGGTTTGGCCGACCCCGGCCTGAAAGTTGTTCTCGATCAGCGCCTGGCGCACGTCGACAGCGGTCACGCCAAGGGCGGCCATCCGCTGCGGGTCGAGCCAGATGCGCATGGCAAAACTCTGGTCCCCGTTGATCTCGGCCTTGGCGACACCGGGGATCGCCTGCAGGCGTGGGGTGACACTGCGCATCAGATAGTCGGTAATCTGCTCCGGCGTCATGGATTGGCTGTAAAACGCCAGATACATCAAGGCAAAACCCTGATCGTTGCGCATGTCAATCACCGGATCTTCGGCGCTTTCGGGCAGAATATTGCGCTGGCTGGCGACCTTGGCCTGGATTTCGGCAATCGCCGCGTTCGGGTCGTAATTCAGCTCCATATAGGCCTGGATCGCTGAAACGCCCTGCCTGGAGGTCGAGGTCATATAGTCGATGCCTTCAGCCTCGGAAATCACCCTCTGCAGTGGGGCGGTAATGAAACTCTGCACCAGTTGACTGTCCGCGCCGGGATAGGCGGTCGTGACGTGGATCACGGCGCGCATGGTGTATGGGTATTGCCGTACCTCCAACATGCCCACGGCGCGCAGCCCGACCAGCAGGATCAGCAGGCTGACAACGGTTGCCAAAACCGGGCGTTTGACAAAAAGGTCGGTAATACTCACCGGCCGACGGTTCCGCTATCGACGGCAATAGAGTCGTCGATTTTGATCTTCTGTCCGGTCTGCAGCTTCAGCTGACCGGTATTGACGACCCTGTCTCCGGCCATCAAACCCGACACGATTTCCACGCGGCCATCCACCACCCGCCCGGTCGTGACCTGGCGGCGCTCGGCAATCAGTTCCTCACCAGAGCCGCTGATCAGGAAGACCGAGTCGCCATAAGGGTAAAAGGTCACCGCCGTGCGCGGGACGGTCAGAACCTGCTCGGTCTCGCCTGAGACCACGGCGACCTGGACGAACATGCCCGGCCGCAGCCGCTTATCCGGGTTCTGGATCGTGCCCTGCATCGGCACGTTGCGGGTGGTTTCCTCGACCTTGGGGCTGATCGCGGTCACCGTTCCGGTAAAGACCTCACCCGGCCAGGCTGCGACATCTGCTTCGAAGATTTGGCCAACGGACAATTGGCCGATGAACCGTTCTGGCAGGGTAAAGTTGGCATAGATGGGATCGAGGCTTTGCAGCGTGACGATCTCGGTGCCGGGCGAGATGAACTGCCCGATATTGACCTGTCGGATGCCCAATTCACCGGAAAACGGCGCGCGGATCGCGGTTTTGGCGATCATCGCCTGTTGTTCTTCGACCTGTGCCTGGAAATCTTCCAACTCGCTGCGGGCCCGGTCGAGCTGCGCTTGCGACACAGCCCCACGCTTGACCAGATTTTGCGACCGCTCGAAATCGAGCTGTGCGAGATCACGCTCTGCTTCCAGCGCGCGCAATTCGGCGCGCTGGGCCGATGCGTCAAGCTGGACCAGCAAATCACCCCGGGAAACGCTTTGACCGGATTCAAAGTTGATACTGACGACTTTGCCGGGCACTTCCGTGCTGACTTCGACACCTTGGTGCGCGCTCAAACTGCCGACAGATGAGACCCTAGACTGAACATTTTGCTGGGTGACCGTGGTCGATGAAACAACCACCGCCGGGGCGCTCATGCTGGCCAGGAATTCAGCTCGCTTTGCCGCGACAAACGACTTCCAGGCGTAAATGCCGCCAAATACGACAACGAGCGCGATTGTGACGATGATCAGGCGCTTGGCCATGCCCCTGCGCGTCGCCCCGCTTTCGCCGGGGTTGGCGCGTGGCGACTGCTTGCCGCTATCGATTTCCATCTGGTTCATCGTCAAAAATACAGTGTCACCCCAAACGGGGCCGGTTGCCCTAGTGGTTTAGACCAGAATATACGCCACGCCAATCAAGAACCAGCACGGGTGCAGGTTTTGACATTCAAAAAAAACGGTAATCCTCTGGATTGGGGTGTTTGGTCAGGTTCCAATACTCAAGCAGCGGGCCCGGCCAGTTCTGCGCCACCCGCCCATATTCGTTCTTGTACCAGCTGTTCACATGCGGTGATCCCCAGGCATATTGCCTGTTTTCCGCATCGACCTTTTCGTTATAGGCGTCATGGACGTCCGGCTTGCAGTCCATGGCCGCGTGGCCCTCGTCGATCAGCATTTTCAGGCAGCCGATCACATAGCGCATCTCGCATTCGGAAAAGAAAATGATGCTGCCATTCACCACGATGTTGGTATTGGGGCCATAAAGGCAGAACAGGTTAGGGAAATTCGGGATCGTGATGCCCAGATAAGCGCGGGCGTCGCCCCGCCATTGGTCGTTCAGGTCAACACCGCCGCGTCCGGTGATCTTCATCGGGAACAGGAACTTGCTGGCCTGAAAACCGGTACCATAGATTAAGACGTCAATATCGTAGGCGGCACCGCTTTCGCACAGGATGCCCGTTGGCGTGATCTCTTTAATCGGGTCGGTGATCACATCGACATTGTCGCGCTGCAGCGCGCTGAACCAACTGCCATTATCGACAAGCATGCGTTTGCCGCCCGGCGGGTAATGGGGAATGGACAGGTCTGCCAGGTCCGGGTCCTCGATCTGGTCGTGGATATATCCGATCAGTTCCTCACGCAGCGCCAGGTTTTCCGGTCCGACCGACTCGTGCAGATCGTTCCAGGCCGGGTCGACCTTAACCCGCGGCAGCAACCCTTCGGCCGAAAGCCAGAACAGCCAGAACCGGTACCAGTTGGCAAAGAATGGCATATGTTTGAACAGCCACTTCATGCCCTCGGGGACCGGCAGGTGATAATGCTCTGCCGGGCGAATCCAGGGCGGTGTCCGCTGAAAGATTTTGGTTTCGCCCGTTACCTTTGTGATCTCGGGAACAAATTGAAAGGCGCTGGCCCCGGTTCCGATCACCGCGACCTTCTTGCCCGTCAGATCGATGTCATGGCGCCATTCGGCGGAATGAAAGGCATCGCCCTGAAACGTGTCCTGTCCGGGGATATCGGGCCATTTGGGCCGGTTCAGTTGGCCGGTGGCGGCGATGACAGCATTGGCGTCCAGGATCTCGGATAGGCCGTCGGCGCTTTTGATCCGCACGGACCACTGGCTCGTTGCTTGATCAAACCGGGCGTCCTCCACGTCGGTGTTGAACCGAATGAACTCACGTAGGCCATAGGCGTCGACCAAGCGGTCGAAATAGCCGAACAACGTGTCGTGGGTCGAAAAATATTGCGGCCAGTCGTGGTTCGGCTCGAACGAATAGGAATAAAGGTGATTGGGCGTATCGACGCGGCAGCCGGGATAGGTGTTTTCGTACCAGGTGCCGCCAACGCCGGCGTTTTTCTCGATAATCTCGAATGGAATGCCTGCCTGCTGAAGCGCGATGGCGGCCAGGATGCCCGACATCCCAGCACCGATAATGACGACCTTGAAGCCATCCGGCGGCAGGTCGACCGCTGCCTCGCGCCACTGGTTGACGCGGGTTTGCTCGCCCATCAGGGCGAGTTCCTCTTTCAGCAGTGGCAGGTATTCACGGGGAATCGGCTCTCCCATGATGTAATCCATCATGTCGCAGATGGTTGCTTCGTCAGGGTCTGCAGGCGGCGGGCAGCCTTTATCACGATAGTCGCACAGTACTTTGTGCGCCAGCACCCGGGCCTCGGCCTGTTCTTCTTCCGTCAGGCTCATTTGCATGTCGAAATTGATCACGGTGGGTTTCGGCTTGATCGATCCCCGCAGGTGGATGGTGTTGCCGGTGATGTGGGTCAGCGCGGTCATTAGGGTGGGGATGTGCGCGTCTTCAAGCATCCGCGCGATGGCAGCGTCGTCTTCCGTGATCTTCTCAATCGGGTCGCGGACCGGGTCACGCTTGGTGCTCATTGTCTTTCCCCTGAACCGCCGGCTAATAACCGGGCAGTCATTGCCATGGTGAAATCGTGCCGCATGAAGGCGACTGCCAAAAGCAAAATATTCAATCTTTAACTGGTAGAATCACTGATTTGGCGCAACACTACCGTCACGCGTGACTTCAAAAGGGGGAGAAGCATTATGAACCCGCGCAACAGCTATCCGCTGTTTCAGCAGGCATATTTCGTTAACGATCTGGAGGATTGGTGCGTCAAGTGGAGCAAACTTTTCGGTGCCGGCCCGTTCCGGCTCGCCTGGCATCACAAGACGGACAAGTTTCACTATCGCGGTACCGATCAGGAGGCAGATGTCTCCTATGCCTTCGGCTATCTGGGCAATGTGATGATTCAATTCATCCAGCAGCACGACGATACGCCGTCGATCTATCGGGATATGTTCGAAAAAGGTGAGGAAGGGTTCCACCATGTCGCTTATCTGGTTCAGGACTTTGAAGCCGAACATAAGCGGCTGGAGGACATGGGCTTCGAATGCGGCACACGTCTGTTTGCCGACGGGGTCGATGCGGCCTATTTCGATACCAGGTCGGTAAACGGGTGCTTCACTGAAATCCATGGCGAACATTTGCCCATTATGGGCCGCTGGTACGCCATGAAGCGTGCGCATGAAATGTGGTCACCGGGCGACAGCCCCTATATGGAGATCAAGCTACCGCACGAGCAGTAAAACCGGTTTACGCAGGCAATCAAATCGCGCAACACTCCGCGCGGACCAAGACACCAAAACAGGGGAAATCAACGTGAGTACACTTGGCAATTATCCACTTTTTCAAGAGGCCTATCTGGTCAACGACATCGATGCGTCGATCAAGAAATGGAACGAGCTTTTCGGGGCCGGTCCGTTCGTACGGGTGCCGCACCACAAGACGGACAAATTCGATTATCGCGGCACCGACCATGAAGCTGATGTGTCCTATGCTTTTGGTTATCAGGGCGACATGATGATTCAGTTCATCCAGCAGCATGACGATACGCCGTCGATCTATCGCGACATGTTCCAGGCGGGCCAGGAAGGCTTCCACCATGTCGGCGTGTTGGTGCACGACTTTGAGGCCGAATTCCAGCGGCTGCTCGACATGGGTTTTGAATGTGCGACCCGGCTTTACGCCGATGAAGTGGATGCGGCCTATTTCGACACCCGCGAATACAATGGCTGTTTCACCGAAATCCACGGCGATCCGCCGCATATTCTGGGCACCTTCGCGCAATGGCGCCGTAGCCACGAATTGCTGCAGCCGGGCGACAGCCCGTTCCTGGAAATGCCGGTGGCGACCCAGGTGGACGGCCAGTTGAGTTAAGGGTTCAGCAATAGAATCCCTACCCGTTCGCCCTGAGCGCGGGGCCCGCAAGGCGGGCGACGCAGTCGAAGGGTCCTTGCGAATGGGTAGGGATAGTTGGGCGGTCAGATGGCATTCTGGGTCTACATGCTGCAGTGTGCCGATGGATCCTACTATGCGGGCCATACAGATGATCTAGAGCGCCGCGTTGGTGAACACCAATCGGGCGCCATCGTCGGGTACACTCACAAACGGCGTCCGGTAACGCTGGTCTTCCAGCAAGATTTCTCGAACCGCTATGAAGCATTGTCGGCGGAACGCCAGATCAAGCGCTGGACCCGCGCTAAGAAGGAAGCGCTGATCGCGGGCAACTGGAACGAACTTTCACTATTAGCGAAGGGACCCCGCTGAAAAACTAGCCGCCCGCGAGAAGCCTTCGACTGCTCCCCTTCGGCGGGCTCGGGGTCGCGCTCAGGCCGAACGGCTAGTTTTGGCGTCCTGTCGTCTCGCGTCTATTCAGCCGCCTGTGCCGTCGGCTGGAACAGCGCGGTCAGGTCCTCGTCCTTGGTGTCGAGAATGCGATCGACCCAGCCATGGAAATTCTGCCCGCCACCTTCGTTGCGGCCGAACAGAACCGTCTTGCGGGCGCCGCTTTCCAGCGCCTTCTGCTGCCGCAGACCCATGCCATAATCTTCGGTCTCAACGACATATTTCAGCAGTTTGAACTGCTCATCGGCCTCCATAGCCTGTTGTTCATTGGGTTCGTTTTCCATCAGGTAGTATTGCGTGGTGAAGGACTCACCGGGCGTTTCGCCGGGCACCAGCTGCGACAGCATCACGCTGCGCCCGCCGCCGGGGAAACCGGCGATGGAGATATGCGGGAAGATCGTCCAGACGCCCATCAAAAGCGTGTCGTCGTCCCAGTTTTCTTCGGGAATATCCTCCAGCGGGATCATGTGACGCGACGGCGACGTCACGCGCTGGTGCGGTCCCCAGGCGTGATAGAGCGCCTGGTTCGACATTTCCGGGCCAAAGGTTTCCCGGTGCAGCACCGGCAGGTGATAGAAATCGAGATAGCCGTCATAGGCGATCTTCCAGTTCGGGCCGCGCACGGTCCGGGTCTGGAACAGGTGCCAGTTCTCGAACCCGAAGGTTTCCAGCAATTCGTCATAGCCGGCCATAAAGGCGTCGAAATCGAGCGTCGAGTCCGGGTCCAGAATGCCCCAGATCAGACCTGCGCGCTCGAACACCCGCAGCGGCGTCAGGCCATAGCATGACTTGTCGATATCGCCGAATTCGTCGTTGGAGGCAACGGCGCGAAGATTGCCTTCGCGGTCGAAGGTCCAGCCGTGATAGCCGCAGGTAAAGCGCTTCGCGTTGCCGGTGCCTTCCAGAACCACATTGGTGCCACGGTGGGTGCAGCTGTTGATGAAGCCGCGGACCACGCCATCGGCGCCCCGGGTCAGCAGGATCGGCAGACCCACCACGGTCATGGATTTGTAGTCGCCGTCATTGGGAAGCTGGGCCGTCGGCGCCAGAACAAGCGGCATGCGCTTGAACACTTTGTCGACTTCGGCATCGAAGCGGTCCGGATCGAAATAGTTCGCGGCCGGGATTTCGCGGACCTCATCCGCAATGTCGATTGTTCCGGCTTTTGCATGCGCGATGTTTTCCCGCGCAATTTGAATAAGCTGTTCTTTTCCCACTGCTGCCTCCTTGAAGCATCGTCAGCGAGAAGCGCAGCAGACACACGAGTCTGATAGCTTTGGCAGCGCTTCCCGACGCAAACCCGTTTTGCAGGCCATAAACTGCGGTATTTTTCCGCCAATTTCCACTTTATGCCGCGTGATTCGCGATAGAGTGCGGCAAAACTGGTGATTCTGAGAGGGAGTATTGGCCTATGGACCTGGGGATTCGAGGGCGAAAAGGCATCGTTAACGGCGGCAGTGCCGGACTAGGTTTGGGCAGCGCCCGGGCCCTGGCGCGAGAAGGTGTCGATTTGTTCATCACCGCCCGCGGTGAGGAGCGGCTGAACAGAGTTTGTGATGAACTGGCGGCCGAAACCGGATCGACAGTGCGTCCGGTGGTTGCCGATCACAGCACCAAGGAAGGCCGCGCCAAGATTCTATATGCCTGTCCGAACCCCGATATTCTTGTTGCCACCTGCTCGCCCCCCACCTGGACGGGTGACTTCCAGGCGGTGGAACCGGAGCATTGGGAATCCGGGCTGGCAACCACCCTGATCAGCCCGGTCGAGATGATGCGCGCCATCATTCCCGGCATGATAGAGCGCAAATGGGGCCGCATCGTCATGATCGGGACCGGCGCATCCAAATTTCCGGTCGAGGCGCGGATTCTGTCAGGCGCCCCGCGCGCGGCTCTGGTGAACTATGTCGTGGCCGTTGCCAAAAAGGTCGCCAAGCATGGTGTCATTTTGAACAATATGCTGCCCGGCATGTACCACACCGCGACAATCCACGACAATTTCACCAAACAGGCCGAAGAGCGGGGCATCAGCTACGATGATGTGGTGCAGGAATTTGTCGACAACTGGCATATCCCGGCGAACAAATTCGGCCAGATCGACGACTTTGGCGCTGTCTGCGCGATGCTGTGCAGTGAATTCGCCAACTATACCGTCGGCCAAAGCTGGGTCATGGACGGCGGCATCGGCAACACAACGTTTTAGCTGGCCGGACGCTGCCACGCCAAGTTGGTGCTATAATCCCATTTTATTTGTGAGGGATTGAAATGCGCCGATTATCAGTTTCACTGCTGCTCGCCTGGGGCCTGCTGACTGGGTTACATGCCAACGCAGCTGACTTGCCAACCGCCGATCCGGCAGAAGTTGGATTGTCGCTAGAGCGCCTTGCGCGCATTGATAAGGCCATGGCGGCCTATGTGCAGGACGGCAAGCTGGCGGGCGTGACCTTTGCCATCATGCGCCGCGGAAAGCTCGCCTATCTTCGAATGGAAGGCGCTGCCGATATTGAAGCGGGCAAGCCCCTTGCGCGCGACACCGTCTTCCGCATTCATTCCATGACCAAGCCCATCGCTGCGGCTGCGGCTATGATCCTGATAGAAGAAGGCCGGTTGAAACTCACCGACAAGGTGTCGGACTACATTCCTGAATTTGCCAATACCCAGGTCTTTGTGGGCGGCAAGGCAGGGGCGCCGGAGCTGGCCCCGCTCGAGACACCGATCACGGTCTACCAGCTCCTGACCCATATGTCGGGCATGACCGCGCCTGGGTTCTTTGAGACGCCCGTTACAGAGATTTATGAGGCGGCAAACCTCTGGGATCATGCGGCCCCGCTCGAGGTCTTTGCAAAGAAGGCCGCGGCGTTGCCGTTGGCTGCGCAGCCAGGGGCGACTTATGACTACGGCATCTCGACGGACATCCTGGGCCGCGTGATCGAGGTCGCTTCGGGCATGACGTTCGACGCGTTTCTGAAGGCGCGAATTCTCGATCCGCTCGGCATGACCGACACCGGCTTCATCGTCCCCCAGGAAAAGAGAGAACGGTTCGCCACCGCCTACAAGCATGATGAGAATGGGGTGCTGACCTCTGCGGCGGACCGGAACCCCGCCATACGCTGGACGCCTCAAGACAAGCTTTTCTTGGGTGGAGGCGGGCTTGTGTCGACAGTTGACGACTATCTTCGCTTTGCGCAGATGATGCTGAACGGTGGCCAACTCAATGGCGCCCGTATCCTGTCGCGCAAGACGGTTGAACTGATGACGACGAGTCAGGTCCCGTATGAAAAGCTCGCATCCTTTCATCAATTCATGCCGGGCTACGGCATCGGCTTGGGATTTGGGGTGCTGGATGACGTTACCGCCACAAAACGCCTGGGGTCAAAGGGTGAGTATTTCTGGTCGGGTGCTGCCAACACCTTCTTCCTAGTTGACCCGCAGGAAGAACTGATCGCGATCCTGCTGACGCAGTTCTATCCATTCGCCGCCTATTCGCTGCAGGAAGAGTTGCGCACCCTGACCTATCAGGCCATTGATGACTAGTTGCGTAGCGCTTCGTTGAAAATTGCGTCCCTCACCCTGACCTCGCTGCGCTCGGCCGCCCCTCTCCCCGCCGAGGAGAGGGATACTGGAGCTTCGCGGCGGCAGTCCGCCCTAGCCCTCTCCCTCTGGGAGAGGGCAGAGAGTGAAACGAGCGGGTGAGGGACGGTTTCGAGCGTGAAGACTCCGACTTTCATGAATGGCCACGCTTTTTCTGCTCCGTGGCCCCTCACCCCGACCCTCTCCCAGTGGGAGAGGGAGCCCCAACAGTCATGGTTGCAAGGCTTGGAAAGTAGGCAAGATCTAGACCGGCACCTCGCCGTCGATGGTGACGCGCAGCATTTCCCTGCGGTGGCCGTGATAGTCGTTGAGCGGATAGTGCAGGCTAACCCGGTTGTCCCAGATCGCCAGTGTCCCCGGCGTCCAGTGATGCCGGTGACAGAACTGGTCCTGGATGGCATGGGCGAAGAGTTCGTCCAGTAGCGGCTCGCTAGCCTCTTCGCTCAAGCCAGCGAAATTGGTCGTGTGTGCCGGGCTGACAAACAGTGCTTTCTCACCAGTAAGGGGATGGGTGCGGACGACCGGGTGGGTCGCTTGTTGCGTGTCCATCTCCTCTTCATGGGTGCCGGACATGGACCCGTCATGCAGCGGGTCGGCGCGCAGTTCGCGCTTGTTTTTGGCGGCGCTTTGAACGGCGCGAAGCTGACTGAGTTCTGAGACCAGGCCCCAGGGAAGCGCATCAAGCGCGGCGACCATATCCGACCAGATAGTGTCGCCGCCTTCGTCCGGCACCTCAACGGCATAGAGCGCGGTGGCGGCAGCGGGTCGCTCCAGATAGGGCGTGTCGGTGTGCCACATGCCGCCGAAGTTGGTTTTCTGGTCCGGTTCCTTGATGACGGCAATGACGTCCGGATTGTCCGGTAGCGGCTCGGCAAAAGGATAGTGCCCTATGGGACCGAAGTGGCTGGCAAAGTCGACTAACTGAGCGGGCGACAATGCCTGATCGCGGAAGAACAGCACCTTGCGGTCGGCAAAGGCGCTCAGGATGTCCTGCCAAAGCGGATGGTCTGCCGGCTCGTGCAGCACCGGCCGGACGTCGAACCCCGCGATCTCCGCGCCCAAAGGCGCGGCACAGGGCTCGATGGTCAGACCAGTAACCGCCTTAATCCCCCAGCGAGATCGCCTGCGCCGGGCAGACTTCAATTGCCTCCTCGGCCTCCTGCCGCAGCGCGTCGGTGGTGATTTCCTCGATCAGGATCTTCGGCAGACCGGTGTCGGTATATTCGAAGATCGTTGGGTGGTTGTAATAGCACTCACCCGCTTTCAGGCACTTCTTATAGTCGACCAGGACCTTCATTTACGCGCTCCTCAATCGACGTCGAATTCAAGCCAGAGCTCGGCCGGTGACCGGAAGCCGCCGGAGTCGATATTGGGCGAGAAGATCCCCGGGTGGTCCTTGAATTTGGGCCGCAGGTTCTTGAGCTGATTGGCGAAATGCGTGCTCGCCAGCACCGCTTCCTGCCGTGCCATGGCATAGCCCATGCAGAAATGCTGGCCCATGCCGAAGCCCAGATGTCCTGGTTTGCCGTCCTTATAGCGGCCGGACCGGTTCTCGCGGCCCATATGCAGGTCGTCGCGGAAGGCATCGAACGTATCCGGGTCCTTGAACACCCGCTCGTCGCGGTTGCCGGCCCCCAGATAGATGATGACGTTGCCGCCCTTGGGGATGACCTCTTCATAGAGTGCTATGTCCTCGGTCGCCCGGCGGAATTGCATATGCACAACCGGGTCGTAGCGCATCATTTCGGTAAAGACGTTTTCCCACAGCTCCGGGTTCTCGCGCACCTGATCATATTGATCGGGCCGCGTGTACATCATGTGATACCACATGTTGGAAATGGCCTTGTCGGTGGTGTCACCACCGGCCGCCAGCAGCAGCGCGACAAAGCCTTTGATCTCTTCGTCGCTCATCTTCTTGCCGTCGCGCTCGGCATGGATGATGCGGGACAGCAGGTCTTCGCCCGGCTGCGCCCGGCGTTGCTCCAGCAGCGGATTCAAATATTCCCACATCTCGTTGCGGGCCGCGATGCCGCGGGCCAGATGCTCGCCGCCAAAACCCAGGCCCGCGATCAGTGCCTGATACCAGCCGACGAACATGTCTTCGTCTTCGCGCGGCAGGCCCAGCATGTTGGAGATCACACGGATCGGGAACTGATTGGAGAACTCGCTGACGAGCTCGACCTCGCCCTTTTCCTTGAACTTGTCGATCAGCTCCTGGGCGATCAGGTCGATAAAGGGCAGAAAGTCATTCAGCTTCTGGCCGACGAACTGCCCGGCGATCACATTGCGCAGCCAGCGATGATGGTCACCGCGGCCATATTCCAGGATGTTCGGGCCGAAGACGTGCTTCTTGCCGAATTCATAGGGGCCCTCTTCGTCATAAATGCCGCGCGTATAGGCTTCCGTTGCCTGGAAGACAGCATCCACATCCCAATAGCGGCTGATCACCCATCTGTTGTGAAAGCGGTCGTGGTAGCAGGGGTGGTGGTCCCGCAGCCGCTGATAGAGTGGAAATGGGTCCTTTTGAAAATCAGGCTGGTCGAATTCACGTGGGTCGATGGCCGTGGCCAGCATTTCCCTAATCTGGTCTTCCGCTGCAGACATTGTCTTTCCCTTCATGCATGACTTTTGGCAGGAGTGTAGCGGCTGGAGCAGTGCGCGTAAATCGTAAGAGGACAACGAATTGCGTGTACAAACCTCCGTTCGGGTCGAGTGATCCCGAGCGAAGCGAGGGATTGTATCGAGACCCTGGTCTCAGTTGCTCTTGAATCGCTTCTTGGCAGACGTTGATATCCGGCCCCAGTCACTCTGGATAAGCGCCTCTTTCTTGGTGCGGCTCCACTTCTTGATCTGAAGTTCAGCGCGCAGGGCCTCTTCGCGGGTTGAAAACTCTTGTGAGAAGGCGAGCCGGACTGGCAGTCGGCGCGAGGTATATCCCGCGAATAAACCGGACATGTGCTCACCGATCCGCCTTTCGAGGTCATCCGTATGGCCGGTGTAATACGTGCTATCCGCACAACGGAGCATATAAACCCAGAACGCCATGTCTTGCTTCTCGATACACCTTTTTCGCTGTGCTCAAAAGGCACTCGAAGCGAACGGTAAAGCTGCGTTTATTTCCAATCCGCGTCGATTACGTCGGGGATCGGGCGCAGGCGAGGGTAATAGGGGCTGCGCAGCGGGTCGCCAGGTTTAAGCGCCTGATGCAGCCCGGGCGTCAGCGGCACGGTCGGGCGGGTGTCGGGCCGTTTGGCATAAACCATGTCGTCACCGTAAAGCCGCGCGGACAAGGTCCGCCGCTTGTGGCCCTCGGTCGTGTGACCGCCGCCATGTAGCACGCCGGGGTGCAGCAGCACCACATCGCCCGGCGTGATGTCGAAGGAGACGATGTCCCACTTCTCGCGCTCCGCTTCGATATCGGGCAGGCGCGGCAGATCCTTGCCGTAGAAGCCGATGGTCACGTCATCATCGGCATCGGCGGGGCTGAAACCGTCATACATGGTCCGGCGATGCGAGCCGGGGATGAACTCCAGACATTCTTCCTTCGGGATCGGATCGAGCGTGATCCACATGGAGGCGATCTGCTCGCCCGCAACCGGCCAATAGGGCATGTCCTGATGCCACGGGGTCTTGCGGCAGAACCCGCCTTCTTTCACGAACACATGGTCGAACAGCAGCCAGACGTTCTCCGAGTCGATCAGCTTCTGGATCATGTCGGCGATGGGTGAATAGTAGAGTAGGCGTTGGAATTCCGGCGTCACATCAAAGTGTCGCACCATGTCTTTGAACTCGCCGGGCAGATCTTTGAAGAAGGTCTGGATCAAAGGGCTGCCACTCATCAGGATTCGGTTGATGCCCTGTTCAATGAGTGCCAGCCAGTCCGGGTGGATGGCCTGTGGTAGAAAGACCACGCCATCGCGCCTGTAAGCCTCGATCACGTCGGTGGTGATCAATGAGACCGGGTCATCCCAGTTGGCGGTGTTTTCTAATACAGCAGACATGTCGATTCTCCCCAATCGCGTGCCTTAATGTTTACTTCGGTAGCATCTCTTCTAGGCCGTAAACCCGCGCCGCATTACCGGAGAGGAACGGTTCCCAGGTCTCATCCCGCAGCGGCAGGTCGTCCAGTTCCGCCATCACCCGGTCATAGGACAGCACCGGGTAATAGCCGGTGAACATCACCTTATCCCGGCCGCGTTTGTTGGCAAAATCAAGCACGTCGCGCGGGTAATATTTCGGCGCAAAGGCCGAGGTGCAGTAATGGAGGTTCGGCCATTTCAGTAAGAGCTTGCAGCACAAAGCCGTCCAGGGTTCGCCGCCATGGCGCATCACGATCTGCAGTTCCGGGAAGAACCAGGCGATCTCGTCCAGCAGTCCCGGGTGTTGGCCCTTATAGGGCACGCGTGGGCCCGGTACGCCGACGAAGACGTTCATCGGGATGCCCAGCTCGATGCACTTCGCATAGAGCGGGTACCACTTCTTGTCGTCCAGCGGGACCTGCGGGAAGACGAAGCTGGGCGCCGCCGTCATCGACTTCACATTCGGGTGCAGCTTGACCGTGGCTTCGAGCGCGCGCACCGCATCCATGGCCAGATTGGGATCGACGCTGACGTCGCCGATGAACCGGTTGGGATAGGCCTCAAACAGCGCGAGCGCGCCTTCCGGCGAGTCCGGATGGACCGGGATCTGCGCGATGGCCACCCCGTGCTTGTCCATCTGGGCGACGACAGCGGCGGGGTCGGCGGCCTCCTCCTTGCGGTCCGCGGCGCCCTTAAACATATAGCCGATGGGGCTGCCGCCTTCCTTGTCCTTGGGTGACACCTTGATCAGATTGGCCGCGCCGCCAAGGGGCGAGCGCCCCTCGGATGTCGGCAACGACATCATCAGATCGATGGCTGGAATGTCGCGCGGGCGCGGCATCTGTTTGGAGGCTTAGACCCGCTCGACGATCACCGCCGGGGCCATGCCGCCGCCGGTGCACATGGTCACCAGCCCGGTATTGAGGTCGCGGCGTTCCATTTCATCAACCAGGGTGCCCAGCAGCATTGCGCCGGTGGCGCCGATCGGGTGGCCCAGCGCCATGGCGCCGCCATTGACGTTGACCTTGGCGTCGTCGAGTTCCAGGTGCTTCATGAAGCGCAACGCCACGACGGCAAAGGCTTCGTTGATTTCCCACAGGTCGATGTCGTCGGTGGTCATGCCCGCCTGTTTGAGGGCCTTGCGGGCAGCCGGGACCGGGGCATTGAGCATCAGTTCCGGCGAATCACCTGAGGTGGCGACCGTGACGATCCGTGCTTTCGGGCTCCAGCCCTGGCTCTTGGCATATTCGGGCGAGGCGAGAATGACGCCCGAGGCACCGTCCACAACACCCGACGAGTTACCGGCATGGTGCATGTGGTCAATCTTCACATCCGGATAGGCCTGCTCGACCAGTTTCTTATAGGTCAGGCCTTCTTCATCCAGCGGATAGTCGTAAAGCGCGGCAAACGAAGGCTTCAGTCCGGCCAGGCCTTCCTTGGTTGTGCCGGGCCGTGGGAACTCTTCATGGTCCAGCGCCAGGGTGCCGTCATCGTGATAGACCGGCACCAGCGCGCGGTCGAAACGGCCATCCTTGATGGCTTCATCAGCACGCTTCTGGCTTTCAACAGCCAGGTCTTCCGTCTCGTCGCGGGTGATGCCTTCCAGGGTCGCGATCAAATCAGCGCAGATGCCCTGATGCGGCTGCGGGTGAATGGCGCGCAAATGCAGATTGTTGCGGTCCATGGTCGGCATGCTGACGCCCGACTGGGCCAGGGTTGAGCCGTAGGACATGCTCTCAACACCACCGGCCACAACAAGGTTCTGCATGCCCGACATGATGCCCATGGCGGCCAGATTGACCGAGGTCAGCGCCGAGCCGCAGAAACGGTCGAGTGAAAAGCCGGTGGCCAGATCGCTCCAGCCGGCGTCGAGCGCGGCCATGCGGGCGATGCAGGCACCCTGTTTGCCCACCTGGCTGCCGCAGCCGGCGATGACGTCATCGACTTCGTCGGTGTTGATGTCGTTGCGGTCTTTCAGCGCGCTCAGAACCTGCGACAGCATGCGCTGTGGGTGTACATCGGCCAACGATCCCTTGCCGATTTTGCCAATGCCGCGCGGGGTGCGCGCATGGTCGATGATCCACGCTTCTTGAACTTCAGCCATAATGATTGCTCCTGGTCATCCCGTTTGTGGCGGCCTTTATGGCCGCGCTGTTGGGCAAATTTAAATCATGGAAGGCGGTGCGAGTCACGCACCGGATGGCGTTTACGGATTTGGCCGATTGGCGGGGTCCGGCTGATCCTCGCTGTAATGGGCGATCCAGTCATGCAGACGTTGATTGCCTAACTCGCTTTTGCCGAACAGCACGTCGGGGATCGCGCCTGATTGCAGCCCCTCCTGCACCGTATCGACGGTCGCATAATCTTCATCGCGCACGACGGCATAGAGCATGTCGGTCTGCATTTTCAGCATCTGCTCTTCTTCCGGCGTTTCGGGCTTCTTTGGCGCCAGGAAGTTCTGGATCGTAATGGATGTACCAGGCTCTGGCCCGGGGTAGAGTTGGGAGATCAGCCCGCCTGATCCATGCTGGACGGCGAGGGAAATATTGGGGAACACGGTCCGAATCACGGTCAGGCCGTCGTTCAGTGTGCGGTCAGCGGGTGCCTGTTCGGCCACATCGAGAATATTGTGATGGGCAAAACCGATCCGCTGATGCGGGCCCCAGGCGTCAAAGGTCAGCACGTTGGATTGTGAGAATGCGCCAATGGTGGTCGGGTGCAGCGAGGCGATGTGATAGCCATCGACATAGCCATCATGGGCCATTTTCCAATTGGCGGTGGTGAGCGACTGGGTCGCGCAGAGTTCCCAATGGGCAATCTCCAGCGATTCCAGTTCCGGCAGCATGCCGCCCAGATAGGCGTCGATATCGGTTTCATATCCTGGTGTCAGACCGACAAAGATCAGCCCGGCGCGTTCGGCGCAGGGCAGCTCAGTGAGGCCTTCGCCCTCGGTGTCCAGGTCTCCGAATTTTGGCGCGTCATTCACGGTCACCAGCACGCCCCGGTCGTTATAGGCCCAGGCGTGATAGGGGCAGACCATGCGGGCGCATTTTCCAGTGCCCTCTTTCAGGACGGCAGCGCCGCGATGGCGGCAGGCGTTCAGGAAGGCACGGACCCGGCCATCCTTGCTGCGGATCATGATCACCGGCACGCCCATAATCTTGACAGCCTTATACTGACCAGAGTCGCGCAATTCGCTGGTGAACCCCAGCAGCAGGGGCAGGCGTTTAAAGATATTGTCCACCTCGCGCTGCCAGATATCCGGATCAAGATAATAATCGGCGGGCATGCGCGTAATGCCTTCGGCTGAATCGGTTGTGCCCTCACGGGCGTGGGTGATCAGCCGCTCAAGAATGTGGTTATAGGTGTCGGCATAGTCCATTAGTGCTCAAACTCCAGGATCGCCCGGCCCGAGATTTCACCCGCCTCGAGGGCCGCTGTCGCCTCATTGATCTGGTCGATCGAATAGCGTTCGGTGACCAGCGCATCCAGGTCCAGCTCACCCTTCTCGAACCAGTCGATAAAGGTCGCGAAGTCCCGGTCCGGCGAACACGACCCGCCGATACTGCCTATGAAGTGCTTTTCGTTGAGCAACAGGTCGCGCGCATCGATTTCGGGGAATTCCAGCGGGACACCCACCAAAACCGCGGTGCCGCCATCATGGCTGCCGAAGTGGCCATCGCGGCAGGCAGGTACGATCTGCTGCATGGTTTTCTTGATGCCGATGCAATCGAAGGTGAAGTCGGCGCCAGCGACCGGCGTGCCATAGAGCGTATAGCCGGGTTTGCCGCCGGTCAGCGCGCGGATCGCGGCGATCGGATCCTGATCGCTGGCATTAACGGTTTCGGTCGCGCCGAATTTCCGGGCAAAGGCCAGTTTTTCGTCATCCAGATCGACGGCGATGATCGGGTCGGCGCCGGCCATGCGGGCCGCGACCACAGCCGACAGTCCCACGCCGCCGACGCCGAAGATGGCGACGCTTTGCCCGGCCTGCACATTGGCCGTGTTCATCACCGCGCCCGCGCCGGTCATCACCGCACAGCCGATAATCGCGGTGACGTCCATGCGCACGCTCGGGTCCACTTTAACGACATACTGTTCGTCGGCAAGGGTGTGGTCGGCCCAGGTGAAGACGAAGCCTGATTGCGCCAGCCCTTCTGAACATTCGATCGAGGCGCGCCAGGCGGGGCGGGCAGTGCCTTCTGCGTTTCGGGGCACCCAGGTGACGAAGACTGTATCGCCTTCTTCTACATGGGTAACTTCGGGCCCCACTTTAAGCACAATGCCAGTAGATTCATGGCCGAGCGATACCGGGCCCGGTCGGTTCGGCGCATGCATTTCATGCAGCTGCGAATGGCAAATACCCGACGCGTGCTGGCGCACCAGCACCTGATGCGGTCCTGGGTCCGGTATGGAAATCTCTTCGACCCGAAGTGTGGAGGTGTTCTTCGGTAAAATGACGACTCGTGCCGGCGTGGCCATGGCAGTCTCCCCTGCTGAAATCTTCCCACTGACTTCCCGCCTCCATCATTCCGCGAATGCCCGTCAGGAGTCACGTCAAAGTTGGCCGTATTAGGTCCAGAGGTGTACGCTCCAAAGGATTTTGGGGAGAGATTGTCGTGAATGTTGAGACTCAGAAAAACCTGAAACCCGGCGAGGCACGCTGCCCCGGTCCCAGCACGCGTGACATCATCATCGGCGATGGCGCCAACGTGCCAGAGGTATTGGTTACGGAGAGTTATGAATTCCTCGGCGATGAGGACATTCCCTACGACCGCTATATCAGCGAAGAGTTCTTCCAGCAGGAATTCGACAAGCTCTGGCCCAGGGTCTGGCAATGGGCCTGCCGCGTCGAGCACATCCCCGAGGTCGGCGACAACTATGTCTATGATGTCGGCCCTTACTCGATCCTGATCGTCCGACATGGTGAGAGCGCTGAAGACATCAAGGCCTATCACAATTCCTGCCTGCATCGCGGCACCCAGTTAAAGCCGTCGGCAAGCGCGGGGAATTCACCGAAACTGCGCTGCCCGTTCCACGGCTGGGAATGGAATCTGGACGGTACGGTGAGCGAAATTCCCTGCCGCTGGGATTTTCCCAAGGTGACCGATGAAGACTTTGCGTTACCGGAGGTCAAGGTCGGTCTGTGGGGCGGCTTCGTCTTCATCAATATGGACGCGGACGCCATGCCGCTTGAGGACTATCTGGAGGTGTTTCCGCAGCACTTCGCCCATTGGCCGCTGGAGGAGCGGGCCATTGCCGTTCATGTCCAAAAAATGCTGCCGGCCAATTGGAAAATGGTACAGGAGGCGTTTGCCGAGGCCTACCACGTGCTGGAAACACACAGTCAGGCGCTGAAAACCGCCGGGGATGCCAATGCGCAATATGATGTTTTTGGCGAGCGGACCAGCCGGTTCATCCATACAGTCGGGACGCCCAGCCCGCATCTGGACGAGCGGCCCAGTGAGGCTGAAATCGTTGGGCTGATGCGGGGCGGCGGGGATGACGTCGAGGTGCCTGAAGGAGAAACCGCCCGCAGCGTGGTGAGCGACCAACTCCGCCAGAATTTGGGCGAGACCCACAGCATCGATCTATCAGGCTGGAGTCCGTCGGAGCTGATGGATTCGATCCAGTATCACCTGTTTCCCAACACCTATATGCATGCCGGGGTCACCCTGCCGCTGATCTACCGGTTCCGGCCCAATGGCATGGATGTGCACTCGGCGATTTTTGACATCCTCGTGCTGCGGCCCCTGAAGCCCGGGGAGACGGCGCCCGATGCGCCTGAGCCTGTCATGCTGGGCGAAGAGGACTCCTACACGACGGTCGATGGCCTCGATCCCGGCCTTGCCGTGGTCTACGACCAGGATACGCGCAATCTGGGCATGCAGCAGCGCGGCATCAGGGCCAGTATGGGCAAGAAGGGTGAGACGCTGGGCAACTATCAGGAAATCCGTATCCGCCGCATCCACAAGACGCTGGATCAGTATTTGAACGCCTAGGTCACACTGTCAGAGAAAATTTACTCTGGCATAACCCGGATCAGTTGGGTGCCGAAATTCTCACCCGCCAGCACGCGCAAAAGCGCGTCTGGCGCCTTATCGATACCGTCCAAGATGTCCTCATTATAGGTAAGGTCGCCGGATCGGAGCAGCGCGCCCAGCCGGTCGCGCGATTCGCCGAACCGGTCGGCGAAGCTGAAAATATAGAACCCGCGCATGGTCGCTTCCTTGTAGACCAGGTTGAAGTAGTTCTTCGGACCCAGCCACTCGGCTTCCTGATCATATTGGGAGGTGCCGCCGCACAGCACGACGCGCGCGCCATGGGCGATGTTGTCGAGCGCGGCGTCGAGGGTCTCACCGCCGACATTATCGAAGAAGATGTCGATGCCATTGGGGCACAGGTCCTTGATCCGTGTTGCGACATCCTCCCGCTTGTAGTTGATGGCGCCATCCATGCCGAGCGCATCGGTCAACCAATTACACTTCTCATCTGACCCGGCGATGCCGACCACCTGGCAGCCGGCCATTTTGGCTAATTGGCAAACGATCGCGCCGACCGATCCGGCAGCGGCAGAGACCAGCACCATATCGCCGACCCTGGGCAGGCCGAATTCATAGAGCCCGAAATAAGCGGTTGCGCCGGTGCCGCCCATCACATGCATGGCGGTCGTCAGCGGCAGACCCTCGGGTGCGGCAATTTTCTGCACGGGCATTTTGGCTGCACCGTCTGACAGGTTGTAGTCCGTCCATCCGAGTGCGCCGCTGACGATGTCACCGTCAGCGAATCCGGGATGCCGGGAGCCAACAACGCGGCCTATGCCGCTGCCGCGCATGACCCCACCGACAGGGACCGGCACGCCAGTTAACCCGCCAGACGTCAGCCACATACGCGCAGGCGGGCTGACGGTCAGGTAGAGTGTTTCAATGCCGAATTCGCCGTCACTGGGCGCATCCACCGGGACAGTCTGTTTCTCGAAATTGGCCAGGCTGACCTGATCATTGGGACGTGATCTGACCGTCCATTGTGTGGCTGAGTCCCGCATTTTCTTTCCCCCCTCATACGTTCAATCACCATGCTAGGCGACCAGGCCCGGATTGGAAACCGGCGCCCTTGGGCCTAAAGTCGAGTCATAGGGAAATTTGGGGAGACCGGTGATGAGCGATCTTGAAGCAGAAGTCCGCGCGCTGCGCGAAGAAGTCGAAAACCTGAAATCGCGTGAGGAAATCCGCCAGCAGATCACCCGTTATGGGCGTGGGCAGGAGTGGCTTGACGGGTCCTTGATGGACGAGGTGTTCTGGCCCGACGCGCATGTCGATTTCGGTTTCTTCAAGGGCGTGTGGAAAGACTACAAACCCGTCTTAATGGAGATCGAGGCCGGCGGCGAGACCACCTTTCACTTCTGCGGGTCGCCGCAGATCGAACTTCAGGGCGACACGGCCTATGCCGAAGTCTATGGCATTGCAGGCGGCCGCAACGCCGGTGAAACCAACGTCTTTGGCGGTCGATACATTCAGCGCTTTGAACGACGCGAGGGCGTCTGGAAGATTGCCAGCTGTCAATATGTGCTCGATTGGCACATTGACCAGAAAGTCGAAGGCCCGGTCGGCGGGCCCCACCCGGAACTGGAAGCGGTCAATCCCCGGTCACCGGAACATCCGCTGTTCCGGCGCATGGGGATCGATGTGACGGGTTAGCGTTTACCGCGGTGCGAAACGCTGGCCGCCGTCCAGACGGATGGTGTCGCCATTCAGCATCGGGTTCTCGACGATGGCGCGGGCCAAAAGCGCATATTCATGTGGCACGCCCATCCGCTTGGGATAGGCAGCGTCCTTGGTCATGTTGAGCGCGCCTTCTTCGGTGACGCGGGCAGTCAGGCCGGTCTCGAACAGGCTGGGCGCGATGGTGTTGACCCGAATCCCCATGCTGCCCAAATCGCGCGCCATGGTCAGCGTCATGCCCGCAATGCCGGCCTTGGCGGCGGTATAGGACACCTGGCCGATCTGCCCCTCAAACGCGGCGATGGAGGCGGTGTTGATGATCACGCCGCGCTCGCCGCCCGGTTCGTCGATCTCGTTCTGGCTCATGTGATAGGCCTGCAGGCGGGCGCAATTGAAAGTGCCGATCAAGTTCAGTTCGATCACCCGGCGGAAGTCTTCAATCGGGTAGGGACCTTCCTTGTTGAGCGTCCGCCGCGCATGGCCGCCGCCCGCGGTATTAATGGCCGCATCCAGGCCACCCAGTGCCTCGACACCAGCAGCGATGGCGTCTTCGGTTTCCTTGTCGTCCATCACGTTCATGGGATGAAAGGTGGTGCCGTTACCCAGTTCTTCGGCAATCGCCGCTCCTGCTGAGGTCGGCAGGTCGAGGATGGCTGCTTTGGCGCCGTGTTTCATCAGTTCCTTGATCGAGGCGAGGGCGAAGCCCGATGCGCCACCGACTGCCAGCAGGCGCAGTCCTTGAAGTTCCATGTGAAGTCTCCTGAATTCTTTTTGGTTCGCGGGCCACGTTAATCGACACGGGCGTCCGGTGCTAGTGGCAGACCGCCTTTGGTGTAGGATGGGTCGCGATACGAGGGACAGGGGGAGATCATAATGTCCGTACTGCCGACCTTTGAGGTCATCCAGAACGCCTATGTGGTGAACGATATCGATCAGGCCATCGAACGCATGACCCGTGATGCGGGGCTTGGCCCCTGGATGATCACGCGAAACCTGACGCTGCCGCAGGTGTTTTATCGTGGCAAGGAAGCCGAACTGGAAATCAGCGTCGCCTTTACCCAGGCGGCAGATGTCCAGATCGAGCTGATCCAGCAAATCAACGATGGTCCGTCATGCTACCGCGACGTCTATGCGCCGGGTGAAGAAGGGTTCCACCATACCGCAATGTTCGTGCCGGACTATGAAGCCGCCATCAAAGCCTATGAGGATGCGGGCTATCCCTGCGCGGAATACTTCGTTCTGCCGGAAGGGGGCAGTGCGGCCTATATGGACACCAACCCGCTATTGGGTCACATGGTCGAGCTCTATCGCGATACGCAAGGCATCCACGACATGTATGCCGCGGTGCGGAATCTGTGCGACACGGTTGAAGACCGGCGTCATGTTCAGGATGGGGACGCTGTCAAAATTCTAGCGGTTTAGGGAAGAAGCCCGTTCGCCCTGAGCGTGAGCGAAGTGAACAGTCGAAGGGTCGTTCCGAACGGACGTGGCGTCTCAAAACCGTTCGCAAGAAGCCTTCGACAAGCTCAGGCCGAACGGATTTGTGGGCGCACCTGAGCCTCTAAAACACCACCGGCAGGTTCCAGCACGTATGCATTTCGCCCAGGCGAAGCGACCGTAGCGTCGGTTCCGCGCCGGGTTTCAGCCGTAAGTCAGGCAGGGCATTCAGCAATATATTTGAGGCTGTGACCGCTGTGTCACGGGTGATCGCGTAGAGCGACCGGGGCCGGTCTTCCGGCAGGGCGGGATGCTTTGATGGTGAGCCCAAACCCAGCGCGACGCCGGCGGGCAGGCCGTCGGCGCGGTAATGGCCGCGCGGTTCCCGCTGACAGAGATCCTTGCGCCCGACAATAAACTGGTCAGGGTTTTTGAATTGGCGCGGGTCCCGGTTGGCGCCAGCGGCTGCGCAATAAATCAGCCCGCCAATGGGCAACAATCGCCCGAAACGCTCGACTTCATGGCGGGCGAACCGCTTCTTCCAGAGTACGGGTGTGGAGTGCCGCAGTGTTTCGAGATAGGCGAAATTTGTGAGCCGCCGGTCGTTCGTCACCTTCGACATTTCATCCGGATGGGTGAGTAGCAGGAACCACATATTGGCCAGGGCGCCGTGCAGCGTTTCATGGTCCATCTCCAGCAGCGTGACGACCACATCTTCTGCGGTGGCCGGGCCGTCCGGCAGGTCCAATCCCGCGATGGCCGAGATCATGTCCTCGCCGGGTTGGTTTCGGCGCGTCTTCAGCAGAGGTCTGACCATTTCGAAGAGTTCGGCCATAGCCAGTTTGCCGGATTGCTCGTCCCGCGCTTCCCAGTCATAGCCCCGCTGCATGCGCCAGAACAGTTCGACAAAACGGGCGAAGTCTTCCACCGGCAGGTCAAGCGCGCGCGCCAGCAGTTCCATCGGTAACCGCGCCGCAAAGTCCAGCGCCAGATCAGCGGCGCCTTTTGCCTTGAGATCTGCCACGATGGCTTCGGTGACCGGGCCGACATGCGCATCAAAAGCTCGCTCAAAGGCGGTCAGGACGGGCAGTTCCCCGCGCAGGTCCCGTCCATGGCCTTCCATGCGGTAGAACCATAATTTGGACCGGGTCTCGAAATTGCCTTCGTCGGTAAAGATCGAGGTGACGTCGTTGTACCGGGTGATCCAATAGGAATTGCCCAGCCAGTCGCGGTAGCAGGGATAGTTCTCGCGCAGGGTCTCCAGGATGGGATAGGGGTTCTGCACGAACGCGGGCGAGATCAGTTGAACGGGCCGGATTTTCTCTGTGTTTTCGTGGACGCGCTCACGCTGATAGACCTCATAGGTGCGGTAATCCTCGTTCGTGCCGGTGCGGATGTATTCCGGCACACCGGTCCGGGATTTGGACGGCTTTGCGTTGCCGAGAATTTTGACAGGCGGGCGTTTGGTGCTCAATGCATCAATCCAGATCGTAGTCGATCCAAAGATCGCGCAGCTTATTGATGCCGATCGGTGCCAGGCTGACGCCGTCAATGTCCTTGGGCATCTTGTCGATATTGATGCGGGCGTTCTTCAGCCTTTTGGCCAGGATTTTCGACCCGACGACGGCTTCCTGGTGCGAAATCCAGGCGCCCGGGCACATATGCGGGCCGACGCCGAACGCCATGTGGCTGCATTTGCCGTCCTTGTTGTAGCCGCTGCGCAACAGTTTTCCGGAATAGAGATCGTCGCGGAAAATGTCGAACGTCTCCGGGTCCTTGAAGATGCGCTCATCGTGACTGCCGGAGAAATTGACCATTTCCATCAGCGAGCCTGCAGGTACGACGATGCCATGGATCTCCACATCATAGGTATTATGCCGGGGTTGGCCGCCGATCGGGTTGGAATGGCGTAGGGTTTCGTGGAAGGCCTGATCCCACAGGTTGTCGTCGGCGATAACGGCGTCAAACTGGTCCGGGTGCTGCATCAGCGAGTACCACATGTTCAGGATCGTGCCGCGGGTGGTCTCGCCGCCGCCGGCAACGACAAGCGCGATCAGGGCCGTGATTTCCTCAGAGCTCAGATAATCCCCGTCCACCTTGCTTTCGCAGAGCTTGGAGATGATGTCCTTGCCCATGATGTTGCCGTCATTGTCGTAGAGGTAGGTCGGATTTTTGCGCCGGTCCTCAACGATATCGGCAACGAAATCCTGCAGGTGCTGGCGGGCCTCCATACCTTGTTTATGGGTTTCAGAGGCGCCGAGCCCGCCCATCATGGAATCGTACCAGTAGAAGAAATTGCCTTGTGCCTCACGGGGGAAACCCAGCACGTCGCAGACGACGCGGACGGGGAATTCATAGGCAAAAGCACGGCCCAGCTCGAGGGTGCGGACACCGTCTTTGTCCTGCTTGATCGAGTCATCGAGATTATCGAAATCGTCGATCATTTCGGTCGCCAGCCGTTCGATGGCGGGGACACGGTTTTCCAGTGATTTGCCGACGAGGTGCTGGCCGAACAGGTTGCGGCGCCGGCGGTGTTCAACGCCCGACAGTTCGTGCGTCACATTGCCCAGCACGCCGTTGGACGAGCCTTTCGGGATCGTGTTGAACCCGACATCGTCGTAGTAGCACTCGGTCATGTCCTCATAGCGGGTGACGTAATAGGTGTTGTTGAGCTTATTGAAATAGACCGGATAGTGATCTCGCATGATCCGGTAATAGGGCCAGGGATTGCGGCGGAATTCCTCGGAAAAGAAGATGCGTGGATCGATCAAGGGTGTGCCGTCCGGCGCCGTGCCCATGTCGACGGTTTCGCCCAAGGGCATCAACGGGAAGTCCTTCACCGCGCCCGGGTCGCCTTCACCGGCCAATAGTGCAGGATCGATCGCCTGTGACAGGGCTTCAGCGAAATCTGGTTGTGTGGACATTTTAAAACCTCCCCAGCTTGGCAGCCGTCAATATGGAGTGAGCGTACAGCCGGTCCGGACCGTGCGCAATGTTCACCTGCACGCGTGACTTTCCAGCCGCGCGGGCGTGGGCTAGGGTCGGCGTTGGGCTTGGTTAACGGGAAGGAAAGACAATGCCGCTCAACGTTTTGCTGGTCACCAAGGGCCATCCGTTCGACTATAACGGCTTCTACGCGATCTTTGATGAGAACCCGGAATTGAACACAACGGTCGTGGAGCAGCCGGCGGCACAGATCATCCTGCGGCCGGAATTCGTCAAGGACTATGACGCGGTGGTCTTTTACGACATGTGGGGCACGGAAATGGACGGCAAGGCCCACTTTCCGGAACCACCAGCTCATTATATCGAGACGATTGAAGCGCTGCTGGAGAGTGGCGTCGGCATGGTGCTGCTTAACCACGCGACGGTGCAATGGCCCGCCTGGCCGCGCTGGCGGGAAATCACCGGTACGTCTTTCATGTTGGAGGAAGGTGAACTCAACGGCGAAACCGTGCCTGGGTCCGGCTATCGCGGCGGCGGCGGCGAGCCTGAGCGCAACGCGACCCATCGCTTGACCCCTGTCGATCCAAACCATCCGGTGGCCAAAGGGCTGGAAGACGGGTTCGAAATTACCGACGAACTCTATATCAAGACGGCGGGCTTTGAGGATGATCCGGATATCCTGCCGCTGTTCCGCAGTGACTATGATTTTTCGCCGGCCAACTTCAACCCGCCGCCTTTGGCGTCTGCGGATGAGCAGGCGAACTGGAACCACCCCAAAGGCAGCAATTTGATCACCTGGGCCAAGCGCACCGGTAACAGCCCGATTGTCGCGACGGAATCAGGCGATGGACCGGCGGCCTATGCCAATCCTGCTTTTCGGCAATTTCTCGAAAATGCGATCCGCTGGGTCGCGTCTGACGAAGCCAAGGCTTGGGCGCAGGATTAGCTACCTATTCAGCCGCGCTGGGCGCAGGGCGTTTGAGCTTCGGCAGCAATGCCATTGAAAGCACAGCCGGGATCAGCAGCAACAGGAAGACCTCGAAGATTGGGGTGTAACTGCCTGCTGCGTCTCGTGCCCAGCCGGTTATGGTCGGCCCAAAGGAACTGATGGTGGTGAACGGCATCATCAGGCCCATAACCTGCCCGAAGGCCTTGGGCCCGAACCGGTTGCCGACAATGGACCCCATCAGCGGCAAGGTGCCGCCTGCGGCCAGCCCAAGCAGCACGCAGGCCGATAGTGTGAGCGCATAGGTCGGCTCTCGCAGCAGCAGGATTACCGTGGCCGCAATCAGCACCGCCTGCAGCCAGAACAGATAGCGATTGTCGTAGCGGTCGGCGGCCCAGCCGAAGCCGATTTTGCCGAAGATCATGACGACGGCAATGGTCGACATCAAATAGGCCGTGTCCTGGGCACTGAACCCCAAATCCATGGTAAAAGGCCGCAGGTTTTGCTGGATGGACATGAAGACCACCGAGACCAGGGTCACGGTGATTACAGTTGCCCAAAAGGCCCGTTCCCGAAAGATGCTGCGGGTTGTCCAGGCGCGCCCGTCGAACTGCGAGGCCAGCGCGCGGGAGTGGTCGCTTTCCGGGTCGGGCTCCACGCCGGCTTCTTCAGGGGAGTTGCGCACCACCAGCCAAACCGGCGGCAGAATGGTGACAAGTGTCAGCCCCGCCAGCGCCACGCAGGCTGTCCGCCAGCCCAGTTCGCCGATCAGCCATGTTGCCAGCGGTGGCAGAATAAACCCGCCGATCGATGTGCCGATAGTGACAAGGCCCACGGCAAGACCGCGCCGGCCGCGGAACCATTTCGCCGCCAGAGTCTGCCCGGCGATGGTGCCACCGAGCACCAGCCCCCCGCCCATCAAGGTCGCGTAGATCAGGATGACATGCCACACCGCCGTCGCCGTCGAGAGTGCCAGGAAGCCAAGGGCAAAGAGCACGCCGCCGGTACAGACAATGGCGCGGATTGAGTACCGGTCCATCGCGCGGCCGGCAAAGGGGCCGAAGGCCCCAATGGCGAGCGTGGCCGCGGTCACCGCGGCCATCAGTTCACCGCGCGGCGCGCCAAATTCCTCAATCCAATGCTCGGTAAAGAAAGTGAAGGAAAATAGGCCAAGCCCGAAGGTGATGCCCTGGAACACCAGCGCGACTGCGAGCACGTTCCATCCGTAATACCAGCGCGGCACCCGTTTCCCCCTCAAGACTATGACCTTAGGCTAGGGGGCGGCGCCGGTTCTGTCGAGCAAGGCCTAGGCGGCTATCTGAAAAGAGTAAAATTTGCCTATTGGGTAATAATTTTCGGATTCATTTGAATAGAAAGGGCGGCATCACCGCCAAAATCGGGCTCGCGGAGGCAATCTCGACGTTGAATTCAGGCGGCCCGTTGAAGTCGTCAATGTGGGTCTGCCCGCCTTCCTGGACCGGCCAACCCATGCGCTCGGTTCCATCACTGCGCCGGATCATGCATCGCTGCCCCCAGGCGTGGTCGGGGATTCCCTCTAAGTGGGCATAGAAAAAAGCCAGATGGCCGCTCATCCGGGCAATATTGCCGCGTGGCTCCCACCGAATGGCCGCAAGCCGCTCAGGATCGGGGACGATGTGCGGTGCGCGCGTCTCATAAGGCGTGTTTGGGGTCAGTGGCAAAACCTCGGCTTCTTCGTTAATGATGCCGATAATCGGCACCATCACGGGCTCGCGGATGAAGTCGATCAGATTGATGCCGACGGCGCTGCAATAGGCCTCCAGCGCATCAAGGGTCAGGCGTCTTTGCCCGTTCTCCAGGCGTTGAACCTGCGGGATGCTGACCTCCATCGTGCCGGCAATCTGCTTCAACGTCAGACCTTTTTGTTTTCGTGCGGCGCGAAGTTTTTCTGCCGATAACTGCATGACTTTCCCCGTTTTGGAGGTGCTGCCCCGCAGGCGATTGCACCGGAAGTGGTTTTCTTTTGCGACTATGGCGCAGTTTACCGCAATTGGAAATAAAAACTGATAATTGATTAACCAAAACCGTTTACACGATCTATACGGGGGCGTAACGGTAGGTGTAACGGCAACCCGCCAAAAGGGTGCCAGCTATAGGGAGAGTATTGATGCGTCGAATTCTCGGGGCGCCGGCCAGAATCTTATCTGGGGCCGGCCTGTTTTCCATTATTGGCCTTCTTACGCTGAGCGTGTCAGATACGGCGGGCGCTCATATGACTGCATTTGATCCAGGTGTGCCACCGGGTCAGGTCCAGGGCGGAACCGTGACCCTGCCGGATGGGCAGCAGGCCGAGGTCCTCACACAGCAGGAATGTGAGGCGCAGAAGCAAGGCGATGAAAGCTGTGACGGTGGTGCGTTGTTTGTGCGCACGGTAACGGCGTTGCCGTCTGGAAGCCGGTTGAATTACGACCTGACCGTGAATGGACAAGCCCGGAGTGGCTCGGCCGTGATCGGTGCCGGCGGTGCGTTGGTCGCTGCGGTCATGCAGACGACCGGTCTTGAAACCATCATGTCAACCGCGCGTAAGCGCGAAGAGCCTTTGCAGAGCACGCCGGTCTCATCCACGGTTCTGTCTGGCGAAAAGCTCCAGATGACGTATCACAATGACCTGAAGACGCTGGCTTTTCCGGCGCCGAATGTGAACATTGCGTTTGTCAGCTCCTTTGCCAATGCGATCTCCATCGCTATTCGCGGGGTCAGCACCAGTGACATCGACTCAACGATTGACCCGCCTGTGGCGCTGTTTGTCGACGGCGTTTATCTGCCGCGTCCGGTTGCCACCAGCCTTGATCTGTTCGATGTGGAGTCGATTGAAATTCTGCGTGGTCCACAAGGAACGCTGTTTGGCCGTAACACATCGGCCGGCGCCATCCAGATCCGGACCAAGCGCCCGACCGACGAATTCGGCATCACCGGACGCATCCGCGTTGGTGAGTATGGCCGGATCGACGTAGCCGCAGCGATCAATGTACCTATCGTTGAGGGCAAGGTCGCTGCGCGCATCGCGGTCATGTCCCAGAACATGGACGGTTACTTCAGAAGTTCGATCGATGACAGCAAACTGGGTGCGGAAGACATTCTGTCCATTCGCCCGATCATCCAGTTCACGCCGAGCGACACCTTCGACCTGACCATTATCGGCGAATATCACCGCAACAAGGGTGAACCGATCCCGCAGGTGAACCAGTCACCGGGTGGGCGGTTGCTTTGCCTGTTGCACGGTTTCTGCGGCACCGAGATCGGTGAGGCGGATGACTATGTCGTCCCCAGCAGCGCCATTCTTCCGGGTGGCTCGCGCGGCGCGCCTGCTATCGGTCTCATTGATGTCGAGACCTTCGGCATTACGGTTGAAGCCAATTGGGATGTTGGCCCGGGTGTGATCACCTCAATCTCCAACTATCGCGAGATGGATGACCTGTTCCTCTATGACCCGGATGGCACGGTCTATCCGATGTTCTGGGTTGATCGTGATCAGCCGCATGAACAGGTCTCGTCAGAGCTGCGGTTTGCCTCGACCGCCTGGGACAGCTTCGACTTCGTTGCCGGTATTTACTACTTCCGGCAAAAGTATGAACTGACCCGGAACACGTTCCTCGCCATTCCAGCGCCTGAACCCGTGACACATCTGCTGAGTCTGACGAGCCAGGTGCACAATTCCTTCTCGATCTTCGGTGAGGGTAATATCCACATTACCGATAAGCTGACCATCATCATCGGTGGCCGTTGGACAACGGAGAAGAAGAATTTCCACCAGGAAGCCTTCGGCCCGTTCCCGAACACCGGTCCGCAGTTCGATGATGAGCGGAAGTGGAACAACTTTGGTCCCAAAGCCGGCTTCGAGTATCAGTGGAATGACGACATGATGACGTATTTCACGTATCAGCGCGGCTTCAAGAGCGGCGGTTTCAACGGTCGCTGTGGCCAGACCTCGTCCTGTACCACGCCTTTCGATCCGGAAATCGTCGATGGTTTTGAACTCGGTTTGAAAGCAGAGTTCTTCGATCGCAAGGTTCGGACGAACCTGGCTCTGTTCTGGAACGAGTACAAGGACATCCAGCGTACGGTTATCGTACCGCTATTGGGGGCTGCCAATCCGCAAGAAACGGTGACGCAGAACGCTGCATCCTCGACGATCCGGGGTATCGAACTCGAAGTTACGGCGCTGCTGGTTGAAGGCCTGCAGTTCGACTTCTCATTGGGCTATCTCGACGCGCAGTACAACGAGTTCTGTGCCGATGTGAACGGCTCAGCCTTCTTCGATATGGCACCGACTTCCGGGTGTAACGGCGACGTTGTTCAGGTCAATAATCTCGACGATCCGGGTGGCGCAGCGCTTTATCTTGTGGATGAAGACCTGTCTGACTTCACCGTGGCCCGCGCGCCGAAAGTCAACCTGATGTTCGGACTGACCTATGAGTTCCCGGTCGGCAATATGGGCAACATCGTCATGAATGGCCGTGTAACCTATACTAGCAAGCTGTTCACCGATGAATCGGAGCGCAGTCAGCGCCGGTCGGTCACCCTGGTCGACGCCAGCATCACCTATGAAGATGCCGATGGGCGTTACCGGATCAGCGTCTTCGGTAAGAACCTGACAGGTGAACTTTATGCCAATAGCCGGACTCTGGTGCCGCCGCTGTTTGATACACGGGCCGTGAATGCACCGCGCCGGTGGGGCGTCGAGATCGGCTTCGACATTTAGGTCCTAGCCACATAGTTTGGGGGCTGCGCCCCCGGATTTTGCCGCCAGTGTTCTAATCCCTTTGGGGTGGAGCACTGGCGGACGCTGTTTCGAGAGGCCGTTTAATTTGAAGAGGGGTAGCATGCTTGGGTCGTCGCGTTTGTGGGGAGTTGTTGTCGTGGCTGCCGGGCTTTTGCCCGGGGCGGTTTCGGCATCAGACGAATACTCGAGGCCCGTCGGCCAGGATTATCCACAGAACGTCTATTGGGGCGATACGCATCTGCACAGCCGTAATTCGGCCGATGCTTATTCACTCGGCAATATGAACCTGACGCCGGCCGACGCGTACCGCTTTGCTCGGGGGCAAGAGGTGGTAGCCCATAACGGCATGAAGGTGAAGCTGCGCCGTCCGCTCGATTTCCTGGTGGTCTCCGACCATGCGGAATATCTCGGCGGCTATTACCGGTTCAATGTCGGCGACCCGCTGGTGACGGATACAGAGACCGGCCGACTTTGGCAGCAATTTGTAGAAGAAGGTGATTCGGTCAAGCTCATGGGCGCTTTCACCGCCAGCATGAGCGACGACCCCGGGGACAATGTCCCGTTTCCCGACCGCACTCGCAGCCTGATCTGGCAGGATGTCGCACAGACGTCTGATGACTATAACGATCCTGGGCGGTTTACGGCCCTGACCGGCTATGAATGGACATCCATGATCGAGGGCAACAATCTGCACCGTGTCGTTGTCTATAAGGATGGCGCGGACAAGGTCGGTCAGACAATTCCATTCTCTGCGCAGGATAGTCGCGACCCGCGTGAGCTCTGGAAGTCGCTGGCGCGGTACGAGGCAGAAACCGGCGGTGAAGTTCTGGCCATTGCCCATAATGGCAACCTCTCCAATGGCATGATGTTCCCGTCGGAGTCGGTCGATGGTCGGCCGATTGACCGGGCCTATGCCGAACTGCGGTCTCGTTGGGAACCAATTTACGAGATGACTCAGGTTAAAGGAGACGGAGAGGCGCATCCCACCCTGTCGCCAGACGACGAGTTTGCTGATTATGAGAATTGGGACTGGGACAATATTGGCCGCACCGAGGCCAAGGAAGACTGGATGCTGCAGCATGAATATGCCCGCGGCGCCTTGAAGCTGGGTCTTCAGTATGAGGAAAGCCTGGGGGTGAACCCCTTCAAGTTCGGCATGATCGGCAGCACCGATGGCCACAACAGCGTCTCGACCACCGAGGAAGATAACTTCTTTGGCAAGTTCCCCGAATCCGAACCCGGGCCGGAGCGTCTGGTGAATGCGATGGCCGCAGACCAGCTATGGGCCAACTGGCGGATCGTTGCGTCCGGCTATGCGGCGGTGTGGGCGACGGAAAATACGCGTGAGGCGCTGTTCGATGCGATGAAGCGCAAGGAGGTTTACGCCACCACAGGGTCGCGCATCACGGTGCGGTTCTTCGGCGGGTTTGACTATGCGGATGGTGACACGGCCAAGCCCGCCTGGCTCGACATTGCCTAGGGCAGGGGCGGGCCGATGGGGGGTGATCTGACGGCGGCGCCGGCGGACAGGCCGGCCACCTTCATTGTCTCCGCCGCGAAAGACCCGGACGGGGCCAATCTGGACCGGGTTCAGATCATCAAGGGCTGGCTGGATGCAGAGGGTAATCTTCAGGAGAAGGTCTAT
>JANQQJ010000031.1 GCA_028284945.1 Alphaproteobacteria bacterium
CGCCCGAGATTATCCGCTTTACGGTGATGATGTATGTTTGCTTTCCACTCTCACTAAGACAAGTTGAAGATCTGCTTCATGAGCGTGGAATCGACGTCAACCATGAGACAGTGCGAGCTTGGTGGAACCGGTTCGGCCCCTTGTTCGCGTCGGAGGTCGGAAAACGACGAGTGGCTTCACGCCGCAGCTGGCCGCAGTGACGCTGGCATCTGGACGAAGTCTTTGTCCGGATCAATGGCGAAACACATTATCTGTGGCGTGCGGCGGATCAGAAAGGGGGAAGTCCTGGAATCTTTTGTCACCAAGACACGGGATCGCCGTGCCGCCGTTCGCTTTCTGAAGAAAGCGATGAAGCGACACGGGCAACCACAGGCAATTGTGACGGATCGTCTTGGCTCCTACCGAGCCGCCATGAGAGAGCTGGGAAATGCCGCGCGTCAGGAAACGGGGTGCTGGATCAACAATCGCGCCGAGAATTCGCATCAGCCGTTTCGACGACGAGAACGAGCAATGGCTAGATTTCGAAGCCTGAAATCACTCCAGAAATTTGCCTCCATTCATGCTTCAATCCACAACCACTTCAACAAAGACCGCCATCTCGAACGCCGCGAAATTTTTAAGAACTATCGATCTGCGGCGCTGGCTGAATGGAGACAGCTGGCCGCGTAGACCAACTTCGGTTTTCCCCACCCACGCGTTAGTAGGCTTTCCCCTGACAGTGCCGTCCTTCGTCCTCAGAGACTTCCTAAATGCAGTGCAATCGTTGGATTTTTGAGGCGAAGATGCAACGGCGTTCGATACTGGAAGTAGTAAACGCCATATTGGTTGTGGGTGATGTAGGTCGGTGAATAAGCCATGTGGGCACGGCTCGTACATCACAGTGGGAAGGACAACGCACTAAAATATAGGGCGAAAATGGAGCTGTTTTCCGGCCGGGCATATAAGTTGGGTACCTGACTCAGCTACGTTCCCGGAAAATCTGTTTGTAACCCTTTGATTTTAAAGGGCCTAAAATGCGAAATGGCGGAGAGGGTGGGACTCTACCCCGTTTCCCAATAGACTGCTGCTTCTGCGAGCTCGGGACCCGGCGGTCGTTCAGTCAGTATTTGCCTATGGGCTTAGGAGAGTGGGTGACCAGAGCTGGCCTGGCCGTTTGACGACCCATGCGCTGAAGGGCTGCGCGCCATAGCTTCCCTTGTGATAGGGGGCGCCCAACAACACCTCTGCTTCATCGGGTCTGGCTACCGCCGTGGGATAGTCGCGTAGGATACGGTCCCATACCGTGCTCAGTTCGACGGCCAACAGAACCGACTTATTGCTTCCGGCAAAGCTCCTTATGGCTTTCGAGACATCTGTAGTCCATGAGGTTGCACCCGAATCCAGCGGATATACGTCATTGACATGCTGCTCAAGAGTCCAAGCGTCTGTTCGCCTTCCGGGCGCTACGACAGTCCCGTTTTGTGCGCGCGTCCACGCATCGGTTTTCCACGTCCCGCGCTTCAGTTTACCGCCGGGGGGATTGATTCCCCGGTAAAGCCAGATGGGGTTGCCATCGTTAAAATTGTCCATCAGGAAGGCCAGGAAGGCATTGTCGTCGGCCCAGGGGGACATCTCATCATTCCAACGGGCTTGCGGGACTTCCTCGCGGATGAATTCGGCCATCTCCCGCAACATGGGTAGGTCACCGGCATGTACATTTTCCATCGCAGGCCGGGGACTTGCACCGACACGGCATGCTAGATTTTCGCTGACATTGTGCACCCAGATGCCGACTGCTGTGCCTGCCTCGGGTGCCGCGAAGTAGCTGGACCAGTCTTTGACGGTAAAGTTGTGTGCGGTGAAGGGCGCACCGTCGGGTGCGTTCTTGGTCTCAGTCCGGATGACCTCTGCGACCTTGCCATCTGCAGTCATCAGGGCGTCGCCAGGGTTTAGATCTGATAAGTCGACCCACGCGTTTTTATCAACCGACCAGAAGGGATGCGTGGGCGTGCCGATCAGTTCATGTTCGTCATCGTCGTCCCCGTGCCGACCGCTTTCTTTAAGACGATAGTAGAGATGAACAAAACCATCCGGCGCCGTCACAAAGGTCTCCGTGACTGGTTTGAAGCCCGTATCGCCGGTGGTTTCGTCCCGCGACCAGACTTCGTCGCCGACCGAAACGTCCTCGATTTTTTTCCAGCCGGATTTTGCAAGGACGCGTGTGCCGGGCGCAAAACAGAGCGGGCAATGGGTCGATTGAGCTTCTTCCGGACTGCGGCCTCCGCCACGCCGTTGAACATTTCCGCCCAAGGCCAAATCCGCGTCGGGCACCAGCCGCGGCGTTCTATAGTCAGCCAGCATGCTACTGGCTTTAACGACAACTCTGGGGATGGTAAGCCCGGCGGCAAAGCCGACAGTACCGAAAATGGCAGCCTGTTTCATGTTGTCGGCGAGGGCCCTTGATAGACGCTTCCCGTGCCAGCCATAGTCGATCAGCACGCCAAAGCTTACGTCCGCCGCAAAGTCAGCAGCGAAGCCCGTCCAAAGCCCCAACCCTGCCTGGTTGACTGCAATCCCGATCCGGGCACCCGTCGCCGACATCAAGAATGTCGACAGACCCTGACCAAACGAATAGCCGGATTGAGTCCAGGCTGCTGTTCCCCAGTCCATGGCAAGCCCGACTGAGCCAAAGAACAGCGACCATCCCGATGACAGCAGATAGGGCGAGAATGGCAGTGCTGTCATCCCAACCAGAATGACGGCACCTTTGTTCTGGAACCTGGTGATGGACTCGCGGAACTTGGCTGTCGAAATGTTCCGGTCCAGCACCGGATTGCGGTGGAAATCAAAGATCGTCCGACCGGTATTGAAGTCGTACTGGGTGCCGGCAAAGCCATCAATCCGCAAATGTGTGCCGATATTGGGAATGCGCGTATTGGTGCCGCGCGCGACGTGGCGGTCCCCCGGCGGGCTGCCTGAAGCACCAGGCCGGTCGCGCCCTGGTGGGTCTCTAAAGATTGGATCAACGGGCGATGAATTGTCGTCGGAGAGCAAGCGGATCGAACCGCCAAAGCTCTCATGAAGATAGTAGGTGTTCAAATCATTGGACGGGGCGTCGTTACGCTTGCGATCCATGCGGATCACATCCGACCCGGAGGCACCGTAATAGTATTTGGCGAGCAGTGCTTCACGGGTGCTGTCGGGGTGCCCCTTGATCAGTTCCACGACCGGTATCAGTCCGTCATAGATCAAGCGGGTGTTGGGAACGTAGGTCGGCCCCCATTGGACGAATCCCCCGCTGACGCCGGGCTGGCTGTTTCGGATCGCGACCCGCCGCCCAAAGGCGTCGTAGTAGATGATTGCGAACTGTTCGAAACGGTAGGGCTGCCAGCGGTCGCGAATAATGGTGACCTGGTTGTTGTGATTGTAGGCATAGATGTAACGGTCATCCATGAGCAGGTTGCCGTTATTGTCGTAATAGAACCGCTGGGTGCGCGTGAAATTGCCGCTCTCGGCCAGTTCCTTTCCGCGGTCAATATCCCTTAGGTTCCCGCCTTCAATATCGATGTTCGCCTTGGCCAGTGTGGACTGCACCCGGTTGGCGTTGTTGTAAGTAAGCGCGTCTGACTGGACATGCAGCAGCTTGCCGGCATTGCGTCCCTGCGCTGCAAGATCATCCTGCAGATACTCAACCACGGTGGATGGACGGCCCAGCCGGTCATACTCGCGCAGCACACCGGAGGTCATGGACGTTGCTGGTTTATCGGCGAACGCTACGGAGGCTTGCGTTGTGATCGTGGCCGTTGGCCGCTTTTTGGTATCCAAGGTCGTGCGCGTGATCGAGACGCGGTCTGCGGCATTAACGCCCCTTGTCGTTTCTGTGATGCCTGTTGCATAAAGGCCGTCATAGGTGGCGCTGCCTGTCCAGACGGTTCGGTAGGTGCTTGGCCCGGCACCCTCCATGACCGAGATATTGCTGAGCCGGAGTTTGTCGTCATACCCATAGGTGGTGGTGAACCCGTTGCCGAAGTGCCGGGCGTTCAAGAAACCCTTGCCGGAATAGTTGAAGCGGGCGACCCGGCTGCTGCCTGCCTGCACACCAATGATGCGGCCTGCATCGTCATACTCGGTCGTAACGGCGGTTGAGCCGGCAATGGTCGGATAGGTCACGGTACGTGAAGACAGGTCCGTGCTATAGCGGGACGTGACCGTCTGTGTGTCGTCGCTCAGCGTCTGTTTTTCTTCGATGATGTTGCCTAAACCGTCATAGGTCCGTTCAACGCGCGTGATGTCCGCCGTCGCATAAACGGTCCGGCCCAGGCCGTCATACCGGTATTCCTCAACGCTGCCGCTGCGGAACCCGGGATAACGGTCCTGTCCCAGCTGGATAAGGACCCTGCCGGGGATGATGAACGCCTTTGTGACCTGTCCTGCGGGGTCCAGTTCCCGCCGGATTTCAGTACCGTTGGGGTCAAAGGTGCTAAGAACCTGGCCGGCGGCGTTCAACCGGTAGCGGGTGGTCCGTCCGGCCATGTTATCGGCGTGGCTCAACAGCCCGCCAAAGGCGTCATAGGTCCAGGTTTCATTGCGGACCGGCGATATCGCCGAGGTCATCAATCCGCCGTGGGTGTATTGGTAGGTTTCGGTTTTTCTGCCAGAGCTGCTGGCCAGCATCCTGCCCGCACCGTCAAATGTCTGGCTGACCAATACGTTGTTTTCGTTGAGTACGCCGCGCTGATTGCTGGCGCTATCATAGAAGTGTTTGGTCGTGCCGTCGGGCCCCGCTTGCGAGATCAGCCGCGCCAGCGCGTCATGGAGATAGGTCCATTCCCGGGACCGTTGGTTTTCCCGCCAGGCTGATGCGCCGGCGCGATAGCTGCGTTGTGTCCAGGTCTCCGTGAGCTTGGAGCGATTGCCTGCAGCATCATACTCGTTCGTGATCGTCGTCCCGGTCGTGTCAACCACCGACATGACCCGGCCTGCCGTATCATAGGTGTATCGAGTCGAGCCTTTGCCGGGTCCCTTATGCTGTTCCAGATTGAACGAGCGGTTGTAGATCCAGTGCTCATCGACCGACCCGGAAACGTTCAACGGGAACCGCTTACGGCTTACCAAATTGCCCGCTTCGTCATAGGAGAACTCTGACTTCATCAGGTCGACGTTCTGAAAGGTTTCGCCGCCATCTGGCCCGTGGATCAACATGCGTGTAATATTGCCGGCCTTATCGAGCGTGTACCGCGCGTCAGCGCCAGTATGCATCACCTTCGAGACCTGGCGGTCGAACCCGTCATAGCTATATTGCTCTTCAAGGGATTCCGGGCCCATATAGATTTCGAGATTTCCGTTTTCGTCGTGCCTGTAGGCCTTGGTAATCGTCAGCCCGGCGCTCGCGGTTTCGACAGATTGCGTCATCAATCCGCGTGCGTCATAGGTCATCGTGGTTTCGGTCGTGCCAGACCCCGCCATCGATGGTGCTGTTTCCTTTGTCGCGTTCCCGACGCCATCGAACTCGCGTGTGATGGTGCGCCGATAGCCCGGTCCGGTGGTTGTGTGAGTCAGCTGCCGGTTGGTGATGTCATATGTATAGTTCTCGATCAGTGAGGTCTGGGCGACGGACCGGGGCTTCCGCCCTGAGGATACGCGGTCATCGAAATTGTCTTTGATGTAGGTTGTGCGCCGCGTCAGGTTGCCGTTCAAATCGTATAGGCTGATGGCCTCGTTCTTGAAGCCCTCTGAGTCGACAACAGTGCCGGTCTGAAGGTCGCGCAGGTCGTATTCATAGGTATCAATCCGCCCGCCAGGCCATGTCTTCCGCGTGACATTACCGCGTGAATCGACCCCGAAGCTGACCGTGCCTTCAGGGCCGGTAACGCCTGTCATATAGCCGCTGGGGTTATAGGTGTAAGTCTTGGTCTGCCCGTCAGGGGCGGTTTCACTGACCAACTGCCCTTTGGGTGAATAGGCGAACGTGTATTTCAGGCCGGTCAGCTTGGACGTGGTGGGCCTGGTAAGATCAGGCAGCAGCATTTCCTTGGCATTGCCATAAAAGCCTGGGCCCTGCGAATAGACATAGGTGTAGGTGGTCGTATTCCCCCGGGCATCCGTTGACTGGTCGATCTGGTTGTAGAGGTCTTCATAACTGCGTGACGTGTCGATCGTTTTGTAGGGGTCGTCGTCTTCTGACGATGTACGGGTTACCCCCAGCAGATTGCCCTGCTGTAGATTGTTGGCATAGGTGTAGTTCCGGTCGAGCCAGTTGCGGATGGGCCCCAACGTGACCGGCTTGTTGCCGCCTTCATAGCTGAAACTGATCGAGTTCCCGCGCGGATAGGTCACCTTGGTGATCTGTGTGTCGCCATTGTGCTCAAAGCGATGGGTCCACGGGCCGCCATTGCGAGGCTCACTATCAGTCAGCCTGATTTCTGATATGACGGCGCCGCCGGCTTTCTCCGCGATTTTGTAGGCAAAGGTGTTGCCGTTCGGATCGACAACGTCCGCGCCGTCATAGATCGGCTCGTTGCCGCTATAGGTTATCCTGTATGTACCGCTGCCCCAGGTCTGGCCCTTCACACGCTTCTTGTCAGTGTTCCAGTCATTGGTCAGGTAGGGCGTCCGGGCCGAGGCCTCACGCGGTGCGGTGATCGATGCCAGCAGGTAATCCTCTCCGCCAGTATAGGTATATCGATGTTGCAGCGACCGCCCGAAACTCAAGGTCACGTAATCAAGGATCGGGCGTGTGTTCGACCGCGCATAGTTGAAGGTGATGCTCCTGCCCGTCGCTTCCTCGACAATCCGCTTGAACCGGGGAATGGGGATGATGCCATTGACGGGTTTACAAAGAATGTTTGTGCCAATCCCGGCTTTGTCGTTGGGCAGGAAGAGCGTCTCGAACACATATTTGCGGCCGGCTGTGTCATATACCTCCGACAACATCGGGTTATGGGTTAACGGGTTGAGGTCGCCCTGGTACCGGAGTTCCATCCGGTTTTTGTGCCGGTCGATGACATAGATCATCTGCCCATGGCAGTTAAAGATATAGAGCAAGCCGTTTTTGTGCCGCAGGACGTAAAAGATCTGCTGGGTGGGGTCGACATTCACATGTTCGCGGAACGGGTGCTTGGCTTCGCCGACCAGAATGTAACGCTGAATTTCGTGGAACGCGCCGGCAGGGGACTTATAGGTCGTTACGATTGCACGGAATTCGGCGTCGAAGTTCCGAACCTTCCGAAGCTGGGTGGACGCACCTTTGTAGATGTCGCCACGGCCGTGCCCGTCATAGTAGGTCAGCTCCGGTGTATCGATGCCCTGCCGCTCAAAGGACAGGTTCTCTTTTGTGACGCCTGCCCCTTTCGCGACGATCCGCTTATTGATGTTGAGGTCCCATTTGTGGCCGATGATGCCACCGCGCTCGGTCTCTTCCAGACCGCTTCGATAGTGGTAGCTGATCTGCATCGGAAACCCGACCGATCCGACATGCAGGGCGGCTTGGTCATGCAGAAAAGACCCATTGTGAGCCAACACCTGATGGGCAATCATACCCACATCGTGCCGCGCCGGCTGATGCTCAGCGGGTTTTAGCCAGTCATGCCCCTTGGGGAAGTAGACGACCCCGCTGAGGAGACCACAGCATGGCGGGTCGCCCGGAATCTCAGGTGGTGGCACGCTGGGTGGCACTTCAGGCGGTGCAAGCGGCGGAATCTCGATCTCTTCTTCGGGAACTTCGACAGGCGGTTTGGGTTCGCGGACCACGGTCCCACCCAGCCGCCTGATTTGATCACTGACAGCCTCGCTATCGATCTTTCGCCGTTCGCGGGTCGGGCCATAGTAGTCATAGGGCAGCGGTTGCCTATCAAGGGCGCGGATGGCATCGCCTTCAACCCCGCGTCTGACATCTTCTGCCTCTTCCTGGCGTCGCCTGATTTCTGCGTCCGTTGGGCGAGGCTTGTCTTCAATAGCAGGGGCCTGCGGCGGGGAGGGCGGATCTTCTTCCGCGGGGGGCTCAGGCGTATCGGTCTCAGGCGTAGCGGTTTCCGGTGTGTCGGCATCTTCTGGCGAGTCCGATGGCGGTGATTCTCCCTCCGGCTGATCGGACGGAGGCGTTTCAACCTCGGGCGTATCGGCGGGTGGGTCGTCCTCCTGGGGCGGGTCTTCCGCGGGCGGCTCTGTCGGTGGTGTTTGGTCTTCTGGCGGATCAGCCGCAGGCGTGTCCTCCTGCGGCGGTTCTTCGTCGGTCGGAGGCTCTGACGGGGGGTGGTCTTCTTGTGGGATGTCCTCTTCAGGGGGCGAGACCGGTGGGTTCTCTTCGCCAGGGGGACTTGAAGGCGGCGTCTCCTCCTCTGTTGGGACGGCCGGAAGTGTTGGCGCTTCAGGAGGCGGTGCGGGTGGCGCTTTTGGTGGCGGCGCCTCTTGAGGCGGGACGGGAGGGGTGGGTTGTTCGGGAGGTTTTGGTGGAATGACCACCTCCGACGGCTCGGGCGGGTCGGCCAATTCGGGCGGCGGCGCGCCTTCTTCCGGTAGCCCAACAGGCGGGGCGGGTGGCTGTTCTTGAGGCGGCGTGGCAGGCGGGGCCGTGACAATTGGCGGAGGGCTCGTGGAGGGGACTTCCACTTCTTCTGTTACCGTGCCTTCGATGACCGTGGTGGTCGTTGTTTCAGTAATGACAGTCTTGCTGCCAGGGCCTTCGATCGTCGTGACCGTTTCGTCAACTGTCGTTGTCGGCGTTGTCGTGACGGTCCTGTCGTCATCGACTTCAATCGTTGTCGTATCGCCGATTGTCGTGTTTGTCGTCGTCGTCGAGACGGCACCGGGGGTTGATTTGAGCTGGTCAATCTCGTCCGGTGTTATGCCCGGCGGCGCATTTGACCGTGAGGAGGCATCCAGAACGTCGGGATCCAGCCCAAACCCGCGGACTTTCTCTTTTTCCTGTTCGGTAAAGGGCCGGGTGAGACCGGCTGCAGGGTCAAGGCCGAGTTCCAGCCGAAACTGTTCTTCTTCGGTAAGGGTTTCCTGCGCAACGGCGCTGTCAATAACAGATGGGTTCGCGATGCAGAGCGCAATCGCGAGCATCAAGAACCGACATGTTGGCACAATGCCCCTCAGCACTATGGCCCAGCCTCCCTCGTGGCTGATCAGGTCAACACCTTAGCACCTTTCAGCCATGCCGCCCTAGCCCTTCATGCGGGACCTGATTCACGAGGCCCGATCTGCTAGGGTTCTCAGGAGGGGAAAATTTGAGTCGCCTTAGGGAGGTGCACCATGGGCATTCGGAACCTTGTGGCTGTATGTGGGCTGGTGTGTATTGTGATTTCAGGCGCGCCTCTTCACGCAGAAGATGAAGGCAGCGCGCCCAATACGTCATCGGACGCTGTGGACAGCTTTTACACACCCGACTTTGAGGTCAAAGGGCAGGTTCGGCAGCTTGTCGGACCGAAACGGGTTGTCGCAGTCGGGGAATTTGCGTCGACTGGCGCCTTTGAGACGTTTTACGGGGATTGGGATGCCGGCGGCGGTGTCGAGGCCATTATGACCAGCGGCCTCGTTCAGTCAGAACAGTTCGTGGTGGTCGATAGGGCTGCACTGTCTCAGGTTCTTAACGAAAAAGAACTCCAGGCTGCGGGCCTCACGGCTAATGGCAGCACTGCGCCCACAGGCGGAATTATCGGTGCGCAGCTGCTTGTTTTAGGCGCGATAACCCAGGTCGACCTCGATAAGAAAGGTAGTGGTTTCAGTTTCGGTATCTCAGGTGGCCCGCTTGGCCGGCGCGGCAACGCCGGAATCGCGCCGCAGTTCCGGTCGGGCAAACTGGTGATGGATGTTCGCGTCGTCGATGTGAAGACCACTCAGGTTGTTGACTCGTTTTCGGTAAAACAGAAAGTCAAAGACAAGTCTGTTGGTTTAACGGTCGGATATGACTATGCGAGCTTTGGGACGACCAATTTCTGGAAGACGCCGCTCGGCGAAGCGATGCGGAAGCTGGTCGCCAAGGCGGTAATGAAGATTGTTGAAAGCTCTGATGGCGTTCCTTGGCATGCCCAGGTCGTCGAGTTCGAGCAGCCCGTTATCTACATTAATGCGGGCTCTCAGAATGGCCTTAAGGCTGGTGATGCGCTGGTTGTAACCCGTGAGGGCCGGGCCTTTACCGATCCATCGACGGGCGAGGTCCTCAGCCAGCAGGTGAACGAACTCGGTTCAGTCCTTGTCGAACGGGTAGAGCCCAGGCTTGCTGAAGGAACGTTCATATCTCAGAGCGCAGAACTTCCCCGGCGGGGCGACAGGGTCGATCTCATTCCGTAGTTTCTACCTAAGCAGCTAGCGGGAATCGTGGCACTGTCCGAGCAAACTGCTCCAGGTGACGTTGCATGGTGCTTAGCGTCGGCCAATGGAAGATCATTTTCGCTATTTCAAGACCTCACCTGAAGTCATTCGGCTTGCGGTGATGATGTAGGTGCGTTTTCCGTTGTCACTATGTCAGGTCGAAGACATGCTGCCTCAACGTCAGCCATGAGACCGTTCAGTTCTAGTGGAACGGCTTCGGGCCTTTAGTCGCATCAGAATTCAGGAAAAAGCGTTACGCCTTTGTCACGAAACGGCGGAACCGTAAGGCTGCCTTGAAGTTTCTGAAGAAAACCATGAAACGGTGTGACGGACCTCGGGCGGTCGTTATAGACCGCTTAAAGTCTTATCAAGGTGCAATGGATGTGATCGACAATACTGATCGCCAGGAAACGGGCAGATGGTTCGACAACCTTGCAGAGAACTCGCACTTGCCTTTTCGACGAAGAGAAACATCAAAGGCAATATTCAGAAGCGTAAAGGCGCTGCAGAAGTTCGTCTCCATCCGTGCCTCAATCTACAATCACTTCAACAAAGATCGTCATCCAGATCGGCGCGCAATCTTCAAAGCCAGTCGATCGACAGCACGGGCTGAATGGAGTCACTTTGCAGCGTGGGACTTGCCAAAATCGGACATCGTGGAGCCGCCTAATTTAGTCTGACAATGCCCGGAACTTAAGTGTCGGGGCGGCCCGGGTTCGCTCCAATTGTTTGATTTCAGCGGACACGGCACCGCTTTTCACTATATTCATACCTATGGGAAGGGGCTTTATCGTGAGGTCCGCAGTCGCGTCGCTTCTCGTGGCGACCCTTGTGTTGCGGCCTGCAACGGCGCAGGACACAGGCGACCCGCTTGTGCTCGACAAGCAGATCTACCGGGTCGGCGAAGCCGTCCAGATGACCATCACTGATCCGCTTCGGCGTGACATTGCGGTGCGGGTCGTCGATCGCGCCAAAGATCCGGTCGACAGTTCCACGACCGCAACCGTCTACAGCGAAGCAGAGAGTTTCAAACGCACCCTCGAGGGGCCGACAACGTTTACAATAACTCACGTCTTTGAAGATGTCGGCCACGATGGGCGGGGTTGGTATGACGTGGTGCTGTTTCGGCATGATGGGATCAGCCGAATACGTAACTACGTGGAAATCGACCGTGAGACCATTTTGGTCTTGCGCGACGACCCGGCGCCGGCGCCCGCCGTCAACTGGACCTTCTCGGAGGGCCAGAAAGTCGTGCCAACTGACAGCGCTTTGGAATCTCTGAATGCCACATTGCCGCCGGGCTCTCCTTTGCTGGCCGTTGATCCACAGACCGGCTATCGCCTGCCCCCGCCGGAGATTGAGGTTGTGCGTCTGGGCCGTGCGATGCCGGGCGGCGCGGTTGAACCGGATATGCGGGTCGCGGGTCGCGAACCATTCAAGGAAGATGGCACCGCACTGCGCGAGTTCTTTGAGTATTCCGACCGTACGACAATCCCACCCCGTCAGGGGGTGACAGCGCCCGCCACCAACCATGATATGCTGGAAAAGATGCGCGTGCAGCCGGCCCTGGCAGAAGACGGCTCCGTACCAGACGATGCTTGGGAGCTACCGGATGTCGACACGACAACTTGGGCGTTTAATCCGGATGGCGTGCGAACCCGCAACCGGCAAACCAAACAGATCCCGTTTTTCGGCCACTACGAGGCGCGTATTATCAGTGCGCGGGGCGAGGTGCTGGCGAAACGACGGTTTGAGCTTGTTCCGCCAGCTTGGCAGGACGCCATAGAGATTCTGCCAGCAGATGACAGCCCTTATGATGAACCGCCAACGATCCGCATAACCATTCCCGATGGGCTGGATGTGGACTATTGGAGCCAAAGGCTCGACTTACTCACATCTCCACTGGGACGCCATGGCACTGTTACCTACACAGGCATTCAGCCTTCTGGTGTGCCTGAGTACGGGTCCCGCGATGGCCGAACCTTTACGTTTGTTCCCAAGAGTCCTGAGTATTGGCCCGCCGGGCCCTACTCGGTCACCCTCAGCTGGAAGGGCGTTCTGCTCGAGGAAAAGACATTCGCCCTGAACGAACGTGACGATATGGCGCAATTCTCCCAGCCATTGGAGCCTGACATCGAGCTTGATGACGTGAGCGTCGTTCTCGCCTCCCAAAAGGCGACAGTTTTCGGCGATGCGGTCAAATTTACAGTACGCGACGCTGATTCAGATGACCCGCTCGACACCGGTCCGCTGATTGCCGAGCTTTATGCCAAACGGGCCTACAGCTATGGCTGCGCGTTGCTGGAGGGCCGCTACATAGGTGCGGGAGCTCTCGTTGATGACCAGGGAGAGGGTGTTATGCTCGCACCGGGTGAGCCGGGGATCTACGAAATTCATGTCTTTCGGCCTCACCGGCACCATGCCCAGGACGAGGACGCCACGCACAATTTCGACGACATGTTCCGTCGGCCTGGACGCAGCCCCATAGCTGCCAGCGGCACACAGCTGGTCGGCGTCGCGCCTCTTCGTGTTGAGGCCCCCAACGCACCGGGCATGATCGAGATCGAGAATGCCGCGACGCTGGCGCTGCACCAACCGGTCAAGATCACGTTGCGGGATCCTGGCCCCGCCTTTAAAGACCATGTGCTTGAGGTGCAGTACTGGTGGAGTGCGCAAAAGTTCGCCAACGGTGCGCAGAGGGCCCCCGCGCTCGACCCGCGAAACCGCACTGAGGCCCTTTTTGGCGAACATGGGCAGGTGCAGGTCATCGACAGCTTCCCCTTCGATGCCAGCCTGGGGCCGCGTCACTACCCCGGCAACTACGAGATTCGGGTCTGGGATGCATCGACGGGGCTCTACATCGCCCGCGAACAGTTTGTCTTGCGCGATACGGCCCAGCCTGCATTGCCGTCGACAGCCGCATATGGCCGTAACCTGCCGGACGACTGGCCCAGCGAAGATGACCCGTTGCGCGGCGTTTCAGCATGGGCGCCGCCGGCTGATGAATGTGTGGACCCGGTATTTGACGATCCGCCTGAGATTAGAATCGTGGAATTCTGGGAGAACGATCCGGAAGACTCGGACGACAATGAGTATCGCGAGCCGGACGACATTTGGCCGGGGCATCCCTATTTTGTGGAAGTCGAGTTCGACGACGCGCCGCCTGATGACAGCTACCGTGTCAAAGTGGACGGTGAGCGTCGCATTCGGGTAACGCGGACCAGAGAGGATGCGGAACTTTATCGTAGCGAAGTCATTACCTTTGCGCCGGAAGAGCAGGTGGAAGAATGACCAGCCGTCTCTTGTTCGGCTTCCTGATAATACTCGGCCTGGCAGCATGCGGTCCTGAGGCCGACGACCAGCAGGATGGCCCGGACACGGCCACGACGCGCGCCGCCATCAAGGGGACGTGGATCGTTACTTATATCGATGGAGACGAACCGGTTACTGGCCGGGCGTTCCTTGACCCTGACGGCGGGACGGCCGAAGCCGAATTCCACAACCTCCTTACGGGCAAGACTGTGAAGCTGGATTCGGAAGACCTTCAGGTCAATGGCGCAAACGTCACCATCGTCTGGCGCGATGCAAACGAGGAGCCTGACCGGACGTTCAAACCCTTCGGCGACAACCTACGGGCCGGTGGACGAAAAGTTTCACTTTCTCTGGGTGACACCGAGGAAGAGGTCGAACTGGCCAACCCAGACCCGCCGGATGGCAGCCTGATCAGTGAGCTTACCTACTATCCCGCGTCCCAGGGCTTGGAGGGAACATGGCGCCAGCCTATCGATGCGGTCTCCGGTAAGGCGGGAAACGGCCAGGGACGAGAAGGCATCTTCCGTTACGGCGCTTCAGATGAGGGTGGAGCCGACCTGACTCAAGACGAGTGGTGGCGGCGACCCCAACCGATCATTAAGCACACAGTGGTTATCAACAACCAGTTCGCCATGGGCCTTACAGGCCCCGCTTATCCCTACCCTTATCCGAAAGCGGGGCCGGAACCCGAGGGCGCCAAGACGCGCATGCTGTTTATTTCCGGGCGCGAACTCCCGCAACGCCGTGATGACCGGATCGAGATTGAGAGCCTGGACGACGACGTTGAGTATTACGTCTATGCGCTCAAAAGTACTTATGAACTAGAGGCCTCACTTCGGGCCAGCGGCAGGGCCGACACCTATTGGCGCGACCAAGGCATTGAGCGGACGGACGAACTCATGCGCAACGCTCCGCCCGAGCTCAAGCGGTCGCGAAACGACGATTTCATGATTCTGGAAGCGACGCTTAAGCCCGGGGTCAAACCGGGCAACAAAGGGCTTCGCATAAACGGCGTCGAAACTGCCTGGCAGCTAAAATTCGGCGACCATCGGGCCACCTTGGGCTTTGCCCGCGATCTCACGCTCGACCTGCGCGACAATCCGTCGCTCAATCAAGCCGAAATCCTAATGGAAACCAAACAGACAGACATTGTTTACCGGGATGAGCAGATCTTCGTTGAAATCAGGGCCGAACAGGATGTCACCCTTACCGAATTTGAGGTCATGATTGCCAAGAACGGTAAGCCTGTCATGTTCAACGGAAAACGGGAACTGACTGCAAGCGCGACCACCGTTTCCAACGAGTCATACCGTTACAGGACCCCAAAGATTTATCTGATCAAGAAGGGAGATCGAGCCCTATACCCCCCGGAAGCGCTGACCATCGAGGTTGAGCCCGGAGACAAACTTCAGACCGCGGTTATCTCGGAGCGTGTGCTGAACCTTCAGGCACCCTTCGCGCAGGCAATGGTGCTCGCAAGCCCCACCGGGCTGCTTAGAGCCATTGGTGGAAAGGAAGCCCCAGAGGCCATGCTTTGGCAGGAGGCGGTACTGAAGGCCGCGCAGTGCGCCGACATCGACGACCCGCAGAACATGAACGTTAACCAACTCAGCCGCGAGGCCGCCGACTACTATCGTAATTTCTTTATCGGGACGATCTGGCGAGACGTTGAGACCATTGTCAAAACCCGAATCAATATCGGCGAACACGCCGGCGCCATCATAATGCGGCCCGTGTTTATCGAGCAGATGAAACAGACCCGGGCAAACTACGCTAAGGAGCTCAGTGACGAAGAAATCATGGGTCTACGGCGGCTGCTGCGAAACGACATCACGCAAGGCAACCATCCCCTTGAGAATATTGAGGTCGAGGGGCCGACGGGCGAGCCGATTTCTCTCGCCCTGACATTTTACGAAAGCGACATGGAGAAGAACTTCGGCCTAACAGGTGAAAAGCTGACCAGATTCCAGGTTCGCGTTATGCGCGAAGCGCGGTCGAAGCTCCTTGAAGCCATCGACGCCTCTTTAAGGCGGACCCGCGAGACCGATATGTGCGATGTCAAGGAGATGCTCTACCTGACTGGGTTCAGCTGGGATCATGTGCGCCGAAGAACGCATGCCGGACTGATGAAGCGGAAAACCATTTCAACGACATTCAATAATACGAATGGCGTACCGGTCACCCGTATGCGGGCTACATGGGTAGCCGACCGCCAGGCCCGAGCGCATGTTAACAACGTTGAGCTCGTCGCAGAAACACTCCGCCGGTTCGAAAGGGAAGCCGGCAAGCAGTTCGACCACTTTATGATCGTAACCGCTCTCTTGAGCCTGCCGATCGGCATCGGCGCCGAGGCTCTCGCTATTGAGGGCGCCGTGCTGGGTGTACTTGCGCTTGATGCTTCTGATCTGGCGATCACCCTGATTCAGGAGTCCACGAAACAGTATGACGAATACGCCGAGGTAGAGTTTGCGCTTGGCGCCAGCGCGGTCATCGGCAACCGCCGGCTTGAACTGGCCCGCGCCAACGACTCGTCCGCAGTCGCCAGCTACTTCAAAGTCGTATTGTCGGCCGGTCAGGTAGCGAATGGAATCGGGGACTTCACGTCTGCCGCCCGTCTCCAGCGATCGGTGAAACGCGGCAATCGCGCAATAAGAAAGGCGACATTCAGGGAAGGCTCAATTCAGGGTGGCGCCGCCACCCTCAAGCCGCGCCAAATGCTGGACATCAAAAACGCGATCCTGGTTGCTCGACAGCGTGGCGCCAAATTGGGGCTGGACCGCCTCAACGCCGATGAGATGAGGGCGCTGGCAATGGGCCGCCAGATTGAAGCTGCAGCCGACGCAGCGGCAGCCGCGCGGGCGGCTGCTAATCGCCCAGACTGGGCGCAGCGTATATCCGCAGAGGCATTTATCCGTCTCGGAGACATGGTCCGGCGGGCAGATGTCATCGGCATGGTTCGGGCAAACCCGGCCGAGATGGAGCGGCTGCTCATGGACAATGATGCGCTGGAAGTTCTACGGCTGCCCCAAGAAAATCTTGCGGGCTTTAGGCGCGCCGTTCAGCGTCAGAAAAATCGCGCGCCAACTCGTGGCAGGGCTTTTGTTGAGCAAGCCTCCGTCCAGAAAGGCGATCCTGATGATGTAATTTTTGGCAAAATCAATCGCAGTCCCGGCGAACTCGACAACCACCGCACGGTTACTCTCCAGGTCTATGATGGACTGACCACCAAGCTCCCGGATGGGACCGTTCAACCTGCCACGATGTATGGTTGGTTCACCCGGGGCCGCTTGCCGGATACGGTTTTCGGCACGGGCAAGGACCTCTTTTCATTGGAGGTCGCGCAAACCTATCGGGTGCGGCCCCGAGTGGCCCCGAACAAGGGCATTCTTGACCGGCCAGCTGGGTATCGGCCTGGTCGGGCAAAGTACGCACCGGGCCCCCGATGGATCCGTGACGTTGATATTCCTTTGCGAGATGATGCGCCCGGCGTGCCCTTTGTAATGTTCTGCAACATGCGGACTTTCGACGCGCTCGGATTCAAATATGCGGACCCAAATCTGGGTGGCTTCATGCTCAAGAATATAGAAAGCGCAAACACAGCCGGCCAGATGCACTGGCTACGTCACCAATATCCGACCAAGAGCCCGGAGGAGCTGTTTCGCTACACCCACTCATACCGGTATGCTGAGAACACGGCTCAGCAGCTGGGGTTTCGTATCTCCGAAGTAAAGATTGACGGGGACCTCTATGCGCGTACGCGCTCGCTAGAGCACATCGTCAACGAAGGCAGATGGTTCGACCCGGGCAACGCAAGAGACCCATTCGATGTGGATGTCGCGCGGTCCAAGTTTCTTGAAACCTACGGGGTGCCGGATAAACCCAACGCCCCCATCAACTTTGATGTCTACCTGAAAGTCGAACCGCTTTAGGAGTCCGGCAGAGCGACCTTTTCAATCACCACCCGGTCGATTTTGAAGAGCGCATCGCCCCTGTCGCCCCGGGTCAACCACGCGTTCAGCGCCAGAGTTTCCGGGGCGCGCAGAAGGGTCATTGTCTCACTTGTGGTCCACACCGGATCGCCGTTCTCGTCCTCATGACCCTCGCGCGTCAGCCGGGCAAAATAGGTCCGCCCTTCCTTGATGAACTCAATGGTCGTTTTGGCATTCAGATTGCGCTCTTCGACATATTCGTGGAACGGCCAGCGGTTCGCAACGAGCTCAGAGCTCGGCGTCTCCAAGTTCGATGCGCTTTCGCCCTTAATTCTTCCGATCCCCAAAATGATGTTGAGCGCGTGGTTGCCCACGTTGTCGCAGCAGTAACTGTCGTGCCCCATGACATTGACCCAGGTGCGGTCATCAGGCGCGTTGAAGAGACTGATCGTGAGCGCCTCGGCGGCCGTATGGAACTCGGGCGTGAAGGTGACCGTCACGACCCAATCGCCGTTGGGCAGGTCACCCTGATAGGCCAAGATATTGGGCATGTCGGGGTTGGCCAAACCGTCCGTCGTCGTCGCGAGCAAAATCAGTTCGCCATCTTCTAGAATGAACGCATCCGGATCGGGGTTCCCCATCGACCAGTTGTCTGACAGCTCTGCCCCGTCAAACTCATCTTCAAAAACGATCGATCGTACTGGTTCGGGATCCGGCTCAGGCGGCGCCTGGGTGATTTCGACAACCTCTTCGATGGCGGATTTGAACGCGCTGGCATCGGCGGCGTCGAAGTATTGACCACCTGTATTGCTGGCGATACAGGTCAGTTGTTCACCCTCTCCCGACGCCAGGCCAAAGCCGACAACATGCGCCTTTACATTGAGACCTGCATCGGCGAGCGCCTGGGCGGCCGCGCACGGGTCGCCGCCACAGCTTTCAACGCCATCAGACACAAGCAGGATGTGGTTGGCGCTGTCCTCCCGGCCCGCAAACGCCATCTCTGCCTGCGTAAGCGCATAGGCGATCGGGGTTTTGCCTGTGGGCTGCACGTTCTTGATCTTGCCCAGGATTTCCTCTGCGCTGCCTCCGCCAACCGACTGCAATACTTCGACGTTTTTGCAGTCACCAGCTGCGCTATGGCCATAGGCCATGAGGCCAAGCCCGGTTTCCGCCGGCATGTCGCTCACTAGGCCGGACAATACGTCCTTTGCCGTCTCCATTTTCGCGACACCGTCAATTTGGCCCCACATCGAATTGGAGCCATCCAGGATGACCAGAACGTTTGTTTCAGCGCGCGCGGGTCCCCATAGGAGCACCGCTGACAGCGTCGCAAGTACACAAAAAAACCTCATCCGAACCCCTCCATTGGCGTCCCACCCCAGGTCACTGCCGACTCTAGGCAATCCTGAATATATGCATCCACCCATTATGCCGCTACCAGGCTGCGCCGACCGCGGGTTGTCTTCGGGATGAGCAAAAAAGCCTAATTGGTGAGCCGCTTTGGGTTACAAGCATTCTCTAGGCATCATAAATTTGGCGTAATTCATATTATGCATCTTCCCTGGAGCGGCCAGTTATCGAAACATAGCAAGGAATTGAAATTCGCGTGATGGCCCTAGGGACAGCGGCCTGGGGTGACAGGCGTACAGGAACCCGGGTTTGAGTGATTGCCCTGCCGCGATAGACTGGATGCGGGGGGACACTGTCAGAGCAAACTGCTTGAGGTGATGGTGCATGGTTCGTAGCGTCGGCCGATGAGCAATCCATTCCGCTACTTCAAGACATCGCCCGAGATTATCCGCTTTACGGTGATGATGTATGTTTGCTTTCCACTCTCACTAAGACAA
>JANQQJ010000037.1 GCA_028284945.1 Alphaproteobacteria bacterium
GACGGCGGTGCTGGCGCAAGAGATGTTGCCGCATATCACCGACGTTCCGGTTTTTGTCGCCGGGGGTATCGGGCGCGGCGAAGCCATTGCGATGTACTTGGAAATGGGCGCCAGCGGGGTTCAACTGGGCACCCGGTTTGTCTGTGCGACCGAAAGTATTGCCCACGAATCCTTCAAAAAAGCCTTCATTCGCGCCAATGCGCGTGACGCGGTGTTGTCGGTCCAGCTTGACAAACGATTCCCGGTTATTCCGGTGCGCGCGCTGGCCAATACCGCCACGGATGCCTTTCTGGAGACGCAGCGGGATGTGGTTCAGCGATTCCAGGCTGGCGATCTGGATCAGACGGCAGCACAGCTTGAAATAGAGCATTTCTGGGCGGGTGCGCTACGCCGCGCCGTGGTCGATGGCGATATCGAAAACGGCTCGCTGATGGCTGGTCAAAGTGTTGGCATGGTGAAGAGCGAACAATCGACAGCTGACATCATTCAGGACTTGATCGGTCAGGCCGCCTCCGCGCTGGCCAGCCGGTAGTTTGCCCGATGCCCGTTAGCGCAACAGGACCCCGGCTTCTCCTTCGGCGGATGCGGGAGCTCATGGCCGCGCCTCTGGAGCCACAGGAGAAGCTCGACCAGATCGTTCAGGTCATCGCCAACAATATGGTCGCCGAAGTGTGTTCGATCTATGTCGCCCGCGCCGGCGATATTCTGGAACTGTTTGCGACCATTGGCTTGAACCCGGAGGCGGTTCATAAGACCAATCTTCGGGTTGGCGAAGGTCTTGTGGGCGAAATCGCAGCCAGGGGCGCGCCGCTTAATCTGGCCGATGCGCAGTCGCATCCCAATTTTGCTTATCGTCCGGAGACGGGTGAAGAGATCTATCACTCTCTGCTTGGTGTGCCGGTTATCCGGGCGGGGCGCGTGCTAGGGGTCCTGGCGGTTCAGAACGTAACTAGGCGTACCTATACAGAAGAAGAAGTCGAGGCGTTGCACGTCGTCGCCATGGTGCTGGCCGAACTGGTCGGTTCCGGCGCGCTGATTGATCCCGATGAGGTTCATCGCGGCACCTTTGCACAAGGCCACCCACCAAAGATCGATGGTTTGGCGCTGTCCGACGGGATCGCGATTGGCAGGGTCGTTTTGCATGAGCCCCGCCTGGAGGTGACGCACCTAATCGCGGATGACGAGGACGCTGAACTGTCCCGGCTTGAAGCGGCGCTTGAGGATTTGAGGATTTCTCTCGACCGGATGTTTGAGAGCGCGGACCTCAGCCTTGATGACGAACATTTCGAGGTGCTCGAAACCTATCGCATGTTTGCGCGCGATCGGGGCTGGGTGGAAAAAATCGCTGGCAGTATTCGCGGCGGTCTGACGGCAGAAGCGGCGGTACAGCGCGTGCAGGTCGAGAACAAGATTCGGATGGAGCGGGTCAACGACCCCTATCTGCGCGAACGGCTCAGCGACCTTGATGATCTGGCCAACCGGCTAATCAGACATCTGATGGGCTTGGACGAGGATCTTGAAGAACTGCTGCCCGGTGAAATGATCGTCGTGGCCAGAAACCTCGGGCCGGCTGAATTGCTGGACTATCACCAGGCGGATTTGCGGGGGCTTGTTCTGGCGGAGGGGTCACCCAACGGCCATGTGGCAATCATCGCTCGCGCCATGGGAATCCCGGTCATCGGTCAAGTCGAGGGCATCGTTGGCTTGGTCGACCCTGGCGACCGCATCATCGTCGACAGCGGAACATCCCAGGTCTTTCTGCTGCCGACGGAAGACATTGTCGCATTCTACGAAGAAGCGATTGTCGCACAGGAGCGCCGGAAACGGGCCTATGTCAAACACCGTCAGCTACCGTCCGTCACCAAGGATGGCGTGGACATTTCGCTCCGGATCAACGCCGGGTTGGTTGCAGACCTGCCGCAACTGGATGAGACCGGTGCTGACGGGATCGGCCTGTTCAGGACGGAATTCCAGTTCATGGTGGGGGCGACGTTTCCCCGGCTTTCGGCACAGCGTGACCTTTATGCACGGGTGATCGATGCCGCCGGTGACCGGCCGGTGATCTTTCGCACGCTCGATATTGGCAGCGATAAGGACGTGCCGTTTCTCGATCGCCCGCGCGAGGACAACCCGGCTTTGGGGTGGCGGGCAATCCGCATGGGGTTGGATCGCCCGGCATTGCTTCGGTATCAGCTGCGGGCCTTGCTTGCCGCTGCGGAAGACAAGCCGCTTCATATCATGTTCCCCATGGTGACCGAGGCGCAGGAGTTCGTCACCGCCCGTTCTATCCTGGATCGGGAGCTCAAACGCCATGCACGCATGGATCGTAATCCGCCGTCTGACCTTCAGGTGGGTGCGATGATGGAAGTGCCGGCGTTGATCTGGCAACTCGATCGCTTCTTACCGCTGATCGATTTCATGTCGATTGGCAGCAATGACCTGATGCAGTACCTGTTTGCAACAGACCGGGGCAACACGATTCTGGCAGGACGGTACGACGTTCTTTCGCCGTCCGCTCTAACCGTCTTGAAGCAGATTATTCAGAAAGCAGATGCCGCTGGCGTGCCTCTGTCCCTATGTGGTGAAGCGGCGGGAAAACCGTTGGAAGCGATGGCGCTTGTCGGCCTGGGTCTCAGGACTCTGTCGATGCCACCGGCGGCCGTTGGGCCGGTCAAAGAAATGATCCGGACGGTTGATACTGGGAAGTTGCAAAACTACCTTGAGTCGTTGATAGGCGGCCTCGATCACAGTTTGCGCGCGAAACTGACGGATTTTGCCAGAGATCACGGCGTTGATGTCTGATTTTCTTAGGAAAACTGCGGTTTTCCGGTTGATCCTGTCAAACATTACAGCTACTTTTTTCACATAGGTAACTGCTTGACTGTTGCGAAATTGGCACAGGGGGCTGATGCGGCGGTTTGGGTGTTGTGCCTGATGTGGTCAAACACGGATAACGAGAAAAAAGAGTGGCGAGGCGCGGGGCTTCAAATCCCAGTTCAAATCTACTGATTGTCGGTGACTCGACCAGCGGAACTGTTCCGTCGGCTGTGCGTGCCAAGCCGGTGGTTTCAGCGCCAGCTCCGGAAACAGCCCCAGCGCAAAATTCCCCGCAGACTGCTGTTCGACAGAACGCAGAACGTGAGGATTTGAGATCTTTCGGCCGGCGCTTGCGCGATGCGCGTCAGTTGCGCGGTTTCAGTACCAGTGATGTGTCCCGCGCACTCAAATTCACCACCAGTCAGATTGAAGCGCTCGAAGCAGACGATTTGCAATGTATGGAACCAGTCTATGCCACTGGATTCGTTCGATGTTACGCGCAGCTTCTCGGCGAAAAAGCGTTGGGGGCCAGTGTTGCCGAGGCGGTTGAAGCCTTCCAACACGAAAAGGGCTTTGTTCCGTCTTCGGGGACCGCAAAACCAGCCCGTGCGCCGCGCCGGGTGTTACGGTTGCCGCGCCTTCCGGGATTTTCCTTGGTCATCGCTGCCGCACTGATGTCGATTGCAGTATATGCCAGTTGGCATTTCTTCAAGGAGCCTGTCGCGACGGCCAAGCCGGTTGCGGGGCAGTCTGCCTATCAAGGTGCCGTCGCCGATATCGCAGTCTATAGGGCAGATCGATAGTAAGACACAGCAGCCTCATTTGCTGACTTCCAATTTGTGATGCGGTATAAGCACTGCACGTTTTTAGCGGGTGCATCTGACCATGAGTGTTCGTCCCTATCGAGATATTGATCGCCGGGTTTCGCGGCAGATCCATGTTGGTAACGTGCCCGTCGGGGGTGACGCGCCGATCAGCGTTCAATCCATGACCAATACGCTGACGTCTGATCCGGTGTCGACCATTGCCCAGATCAAGGCGCTGGAAGAGGCCGGGGCCGATATCGTTCGTGTGTCCTGTCCGGATGAAGACTCCACCGCGGCGCTGAAGCAGATCGTTGATGCGACGACTGTCCCGATCGTTGCCGACATTCATTTTCATTATAAGCGCGCCATCGAGGCGGCAGAGGCCGGGGCAGCCTGTCTGCGGATCAACCCGGGGAATATTGGGTCGGCAGAACGCGTGCGTGAAGTCGTCAAGGCCGCCAAGGACCATGGCTGTTCCATGCGCATTGGCGTCAATGCCGGATCGCTTGAACGCGACCTTTTGGAGAAATACGGCGAGCCTTGCCCGGAAGCGATGGTCGAAAGTGCGCTCGATCACGCGCGGATTTTGGAAGATAACGACTTCCACGAATTCAAGATTAGCGTGAAAGCGTCGGATGTGTTTCTGGCTGTCGCCGCCTATCAGGGATTGGCCGATGCCTGCGACTATCCTTTGCATCTGGGCATTACCGAAGCGGGCGGGTTGATGACCGGCACGGTGAAGTCGTCGATTGGTCTCGGCATGCTGCTCTGGGCAGGTATCGGTGACACCATCCGGGTGTCGCTGTCGGCGGACCCGGTCGAGGAAATCCGTGTCGGGTTCGATATTTTGAAGAGCCTGGGGCTGCGCACCCGCGGTGTGTCGATTGTGTCGTGCCCGTCTTGTGCGCGGCAGGGCTTTGAAGTGATCAAGACCGTTGAGCTTCTGGAAGAACGCCTGGCCCATATTGACGAGCCGATGACCTTATCTGTGCTTGGCTGTGTGGTGAACGGCCCCGGCGAAGCGCGCGAGACCGATATCGGCCTGACCGGCGGCGGTGCCGGTAGCCACATGGTCTACTTGTCTGGCCTACCGGATCACAAGGTCGACGATGGTGCGATGATCGATCACATTGTCGGCTTGGTTGAAAAGAAGGCCGCCGAGCTTAAGGCTGAGCGCGCCGCCGCCGACTTCGCCGAAGCCTCTTAGCGCCTCTTACTGGAGCCATCCATTGGCAAAGTTGCAGCCGATCCGCGGCACCCATGACCTATTGTTCGACGACGCGCGCAAACATGCTCACGTCATGGACGTGTTTCGTGAGCTTGCGGAACGCTACGGTTATGGCCGGATCGACACGCCCATCATCGAATTCACCGAAGTGTTCAAACGGACCCTCGGCGAAACCACCGATGTCGTGACAAAAGAGATGTACACCTTCGAGGATCGCGGTGGTGACAGCATCACGCTTCGGCCGGAATTGACCGCCGGTGTCGCGCGGGCGTTCATTTCTGGCGGGTTGGCGCAGAACCTGCCCTTGAAACTCTATTCCTGGGGGGCGATGTTCCGCCGCGAGCGCCCGCAAAAGGGCCGCCAACGCCAGTTCCACCAGCTTGATGTTGAGGTTCTGGGTGTCGATGGGCCGCAGGCCGATATTGAAGTCATTGCGCTGGGTGCGCATCTGCTTGACGAACTAGGGCTTGGCGACAGGGTCACGCTTGAACTCAATACCCTGGGTGACCGGGAAAGCCGCAAGGCCTATCGGGATGTCTTGGCCGGTTATCTGGCGGACCACCGCGACCAGCTCAGCGAAGAGGGGAAGCATCGGCTCGATCATAACCCGCTGCGCATTCTCGATACGAAGGACAAGGGCGACCGGGCCGTGATCGCGGATGCGCCGCGAATATCTGACCATTTGAACGCAGAATCGGCGGACTTCTTTGCCGAGGTCTGCGACGGGCTGGACCGGTTGAAGATCGACTACGTGCTCAACGAAAAACTCGTGCGCGGCTTTGACTATTACACCCACACCGCCTTTGAATTCATCACCGAGCATTTGGGGGCACAGGGCACGGTTATTGGCGGCGGCCGATATGACCACCTGATCGAGACCATGGGTGGCCCAGCGACGCCGGGGATCGGCTGGGCGGCCGGAATCGAACGGCTGGCGATGTTGGCGGAAGAAGCGCCACCCTCCGTTCGTCCGATTGTGGTCATTCCCGTGGGTGCCGAGGCTCAAGATGCAGCCTTGGTGTTGACCAATAGCCTGCGGCGGCTTGGGCTGACAGCGGACCAGGGATTTCGGGGCAACCTGAAAAAGCGAATGGATCGCGCCAACAAGGCCAATGCCAGTTTTGCTGTTTTGATCGGCGGTGACGAACTTGAACGCGGCGTTGCGACAGTTCGTAACCTTGATACAGGCGACCAGACCGAAGTGGCCATGGATCAGGTCGCCGCGCATTTGTCCTCAAAGCTCTGACGATGGCGCAGATTCCGGACCAGAAACTCGTTCAAGTCGTTGACCGCTTCGAAATGCTCGAGGCGCAGTTGGCGGATGCCGCTAACCTGTCGCAGGATGAATTCGCCAGTATCTCAAAGGAGTATTCCGACCTGACCCCGGTGGTCGCTGGCGTCAGGCAATACCGGGCACTCAATCAGGAAATTTCTGATCTGGCGGACATGATCGAGGACGAGGACGCCGACGCCGAAATGCGCGGCCTCGCCGAAGAAGAATTGCGCGCACTGAAAGAACGTCTTCCGGACGAAGAACGCGCGCTTCAGCTTGCGCTGTTGCCCAAGGATTCAGACGACGACAAGAGTGTCATTATCGAGGTGCGCGCCGGGACTGGCGGCGACGAGGCGGCGTTGTTCGCCGGTGATCTGTTTCGCATGTATCAGCGCTATGCGGATCTGCAGGGCTGGAAGACGGAGCTGATGTCAGCCAGCGATTCGAGCGTGGGCGGTTACAAGGAAGTCGTACTTGCGGTGAATGGGCAGGGGGCGTTTGCCCGGCTGAAATACGAGTCCGGCGTACACCGCGTCCAGCGTGTGCCGGAAACAGAATCCCAGGGCCGCATCCATACGTCGGCGGCTACCGTGGCGGTGCTTCCCGAGGCTGAGGAGGTGGATATCGAAGTTGAGGATAAGGATATCCGTATCGACGTGTTCCGCGCATCCGGCGCCGGTGGCCAGCACGTGAACACGACCGATAGCGCGGTTCGGATTACACACCTTCCCACTGGTTTGGTCGTCTCCCAACAGGATGAGAAGTCGCAGCACAAGAACCGCGCCAAGGCGATGAAAATTCTCCGGGCGCGGCTCTATGAGGCCGAACGTGAACGGCAGGCGACCGAGCGATCAGAATCGCGACGTAGTCAGGTGGGATCAGGGGACAGGTCTGAACGTATCCGCACCTACAACTTCCCTCAGAACCGTGTGACCGACCACCGCATTAACTATACATTGCACAAGCTCGATCAAATCGTTCAAGGCGATGGGTTGGATGAAGTGATCGATAGATTACGGGCCGAAGATCAAGCCGCACAGTTGGCGGCGATGGAGACTGACGGAGCAGCCTAGTGCCCGTACGCGTCGATAGATTGATCGCCCAAGGCCGCCAGCAGCTTGAAGAAGCCGGCATGGGCACGCCGGCACTCGATGCCGCGATGCTTCTCACTGCGGCCAGCAGTCTCGAACGGTCAGCCCAGATGGCCTATCCGGAGCGGGAGGTCAGCGACGAAACCGTCGCCATATTCAAAGATCTTATCGAAAAGCGCGCATCGCATGTACCGGTGTCACGCCTGATCGGCATGCGAGAATTCTGGAGCCTGGAATTCGACATCAATGAGGCCGTTCTGGACCCGCGCCCTGATAGCGAGACGCTTGTCCGGTTTACTCTGGACAAATTGGGTTTGAGCGGACCCAGCCGAATACTGGATCTGGGCACTGGCACCGGGTGCCTGCTGCTTGCGGCGCTTAGTGAACGCGAAAACGATACCGGCCTTGGTATCGACATCAGCGCTGACGCAGTGGCAATGGCCAAACACAATGCGGTTCGGCTGGGATTATCGGACCGCGCTGCGTTTGCAGTTGGAGACTGGTGTGCCGGAGTGGAACAGGAGTCGTTCGATCTCGTACTCTCGAACCCTCCCTATATTGCGAGCGGTGATATTGATGATCTGGCGCCCGAAGTGAGGGAGCACGACCCACATGTTGCGCTTGATGGCGGTGACGATGGCTTGGCTGCGTACCGCGCGCTGGTCGATCAGGCGCCACCGGTACTCAAGCCGGGTGGTACGCTGATATTTGAGGTGGGCGCTGATCAGGCGGCCGACGTTGTGTCTCTGTTGGAAGGCACTGGCGCCACCGGGACAGAAGCCCGAAGCGATCTCTCTGGAATTACTCGTTGCGTCGCCGCAACATTCTAGAAAAACGGCTCTCAACCTATGTCATTTTAGTGTTGGAATCCGTGTCATCCCGGTCTAGGGTCCTTTTCAGGAGTTGCACGATCTTGTGGTCCTGCTCTCCCAACATCTTCCTGAGCTTTGGTCATTGATTCAGTCTTTATGGCTGGCTCGCAGATTAAAGGTTCTGCCGGTAACGGTGGGTAGGATGAGCGGTTTTGCCGCATAACATCAATAACAGACAGTGATGCTGAAATGAGACACAGCAGTGGTGGTAAGCGTCCCCGGGGGCGCTCAGGCAGGCGGTCAGGTGGCGGAGGGGGCTCTAATTCGAACCGGGCCTATGACAGCAATGGACCCAGTGGAAAGTTGCGCGGAACAGCAGCACAACTTGTTGATAAATATACCGCTTTGGCACGCGACGCACGGGCCGGGCGTGACCGGGTGCTGGTCGAAAACTATTTTCAGCATGCCGAACACTACCAAAGGCTCGTGAACGAGCTTCAGGCGCAGCAGGCAGCGCGGGAAGAACAGCCACAGGTTCAGCAGAACCAACCGTCCGGCGACCAGCAGTCCCAGCAGCGTGACGGGCAGAAAACCAAGCAGCCAGAGGCTCAAAAAGCAGACCAGCAGCCGGAGGTTCAGGCACAACCGGCTTCAGAGGGCAACGGGGCCAATGGCGCCGCTGTTAACGGGGCTCCGGGCAGTGAGGAACAGCCCACGGTCGACGTGCCGGTGACAGAAGAACCCGAAGTCGCCGTTGAAGCCAAGCCCAAGCGCCGCCGCCGTGCACCGGCGAAGAAGGCTGAAGCGGATTCGGCTGAATCGTCGGAAGAAGCATCCTCAGCTGAGGCCTAGCTCCAAAAACACATTTCACCCCTTGTGTTGCAGATTAGCAACACCATATCTGTGGGCAGTCAACTTGAATTGCCGAATACAGATATGAATGAGGGGTCACATGGACTTCGAAAAATACACTGAACGCGCACGTGGTTTTGTGCAATCCGCGCAGCTTTTGGCGCAGCGTGAGAACCATCAGCAGTTCACGCCGGAACATCTGCTCAAGGTCATCATTGAAGATGAAGAGGGCCTTGCGGCCAATTTGGTTGCTGCGTCTGGCGGTAACCCGAAACTGGTTCTCCAGGGTGTCGACGCAGCGCTTACTAAGCTGCCCAAGGTGGAAGGCGCAGGCCAACTCTATCTTTCGCCGGAAACCGCGCGCCTTTTCCAGAGCGCGGAAGACTTGGCGGAAAAAGCCGGGGACAGTTTTGTCACGGTCGAGCGGATCTTGCAGGCACTGGCCATGGCGTCCGGCAGCCCGTCGGCCGACATACTCTCAAAAGCGGGAATCAGCCCGCAAAGCCTCAACCAGGCGATCAATGAGGTGCGTCAGGGACGGACTGCGACCTCTGCATCCGCTGAAAACGCCTATGACGCGCTGAAAAAATATGCCCAGGACCTGACGCAGGACGCCCGTGACGGTAAGCTCGATCCGGTGATTGGCCGGGATGAAGAAATCCGCCGGACCATTCAGGTTCTGGCGCGACGGACCAAGAACAATCCGGTTCTGATCGGCGATCCAGGCGTCGGTAAGACAGCGATTGCCGAGGGCCTCGCCCTGCGCATTGCCAATCGCGATGTGCCCGACAGTCTGATGACCAAGAGCGTTCTGGCGCTGGATATGGGGGCCTTGATTGCGGGTGCGAAATATCGCGGTGAGTTTGAGGAAAGGCTGAAAGCCGTATTGGAAGAGGTCGCGGCCTCCGACGGCCAGATCATCCTGTTCATCGATGAGATGCACACCATTGTCGGCGCCGGCGCGGCGGAAGGCTCAATGGATGCGTCCAACCTGCTCAAACCGGCTCTGGCACGGGGCAAGCTGCACTGCATCGGCGCGACCACGCTGGATGAATACCGGAAGTATGTTGAAAAGGATGCCGCGCTGGAGCGGCGGTTCCAGCCTGTGTTCATTGCCGAGCCGTCGGTTGAGGACACGATTTCGATCCTGCGCGGCCTGAAAGAGAAGTACGAACTGCATCACGGCATTCGGATCACCGATGGCGCGATTGTGGCATCGGCGACCTTGTCGAACCGCTATATCAGTGACCGGTTCCTGCCGGATAAGGCGATCGACCTGATGGATGAGGCCGCCAGCCGTATCCGTATGGAGGTGGATTCCAAGCCCGAAGAAATCGAACAGCTTGACCGGCGGATCATCCAGCTGAAGATCGAGCGGGAGGCGTTGAAGAAGGAAACCGACGACGCCTCGAAAGACCGTCTCGAAAAGCTCGAAGCCGAACTGGCCGGCCTGGAGGAAAACTCCAATGCTCTGACAGCCCGTTGGCAGGCAGAGAAAGATAAAATCTCCGGTGAGCGTGACGTCAAGGAACAACTCGATGCCGCGCGTATTGAACTGGAACAGGCGCAGCGGGATGGCGATCTGGCCAAGGCCGGGGAGCTGACCTACGGGCTGATCCCGGACCTTGAGAAGAAACTCGAGGAGGCTGCCGTCGAGGGTGATGAAGCGATGTTGCGCGAAGAGGTGTCCGATCAGGACATCGCCTTTGTCGTCGCACGCTGGACCGGTATTCCCGTCGACAAGCTGATGGCGGGCGAGCACGAAAAGCTGCTCGCTATGGAAGGAGAAATCGGCCAGCGGGTTATCGGTCAGGAAGAGGCAGTAACAACAGTCTCCAAAGCGGTCCGCCGGGCGCGGGCTGGATTGCAAGATGCATCACGTCCGATCGGGTCGTTCCTGTTCCTGGGCCCCACCGGTGTCGGTAAGACCGAATTGACCAAGGCGCTTGCTGAATTCCTGTTCGATGATGAACAAGCCATGGTCCGGATTGATATGTCGGAGTTCATGGAAAAGCATGCGGTCGCGCGGCTGATCGGTGCACCCCCGGGCTATGTCGGCTATGACGAGGGCGGCGTGCTGACCGAGGCGGTTCGACGCCGGCCCTACCAGATCGTGCTCTTCGACGAGGTCGAGAAAGCCCATCCGGACGTCTTCAACGTGCTATTGCAGGTGCTGGATGATGGGCGCCTGACAGATGGACAGGGGCATACGGTCGATTTCACTAACACGCTGATCATCATGACATCCAACTTGGGCAGTGACCTGCTGGCAGCTCAGCCGGAAGGGGCCGATGTGGAAGACGTTCGCGACGGCGTAATGGATGTCGTGCGTGCGGCGTTCAGGCCGGAATTCCTGAACCGGCTGGACGACATCATCCTGTTCCACCGCCTTGCGCGGGAGCATATGAGTGGCATCGTTGAGATCCAGTTGCGGCATCTGGAATCTTTGTTGGAAGATCGCAAGATCGCTCTCGATATTGACGAGGGCGCGCTGACCTGGTTGGCCAACACTGGATATGACCCGGTTTATGGCGCGCGGCCGCTGAAACGTGTGATCCAGCGTCACCTTCAGGACCCGTTGGCGGAAATGATCTTGCAGGGCGAAATCCGTGACGGACAAACTGTCTCCGTGGGTGTCGGCGACGGCCAGCTGGTGATCAACGGAGAAACAGTGCAGGTAAGGGCGGCATAAAGGCCAGCGACCACCATTGGGCCGAGAAGAGGACCTGACACAGCACCAAGCTGATCCGCCGGTCATTAGGTGCGCTGGCATGGACCGGAAGTACACTGAGTCTCGAATTGAGACTTGTCTCGCCCGTGCAATCACGTGAATAGTTCCCTTTCAGATTGCTTGAAGGGGGGGGCTTTCATGCGCCGGATACTCATTTTATCGGCCGCCATTTTCGCATTGCTGCAAGGTCAGAGCCTGGCGCAATCGACCGCATCCTCAAATCAGTGTGATGCAATGCTCGCCGAAATCGCGTCCATCGACAAACGGATCGCTGATATTGAGGCGGAGCGAGCGCTGACCAAAGAAATCCGCGAGATGTCCGAAGCCATGGATGCTGTCATCAATGAGCTCAACGAGTCCAAAGACGACGCTGAGGCCTATGAGGAAAAGCTCGAAGAGCTTCAGGACATGTTCGGCGAGAAGTCCGATCAACTCAGCGAGGTTTTGAAAGAGACCAAGGCAGGCACTGAGAAGCTGAAGGACTCGATTGGCGAGATTGCCGACAACCTCGACACCACGAATGTGGCCCTTCAGCTTTATCTGGAGCGGCGGAAGGTCAGCGATAATACGAACCCGGCTGAATCCCTGGCCACGCTTGCAAAGGCCTATGAGGCCTTGCGTGGCGAACTCGAGCCCTTGATTGATTTACTGCCCGTCATCGGGCAGTTCCTGAAAGCCTATGGCGAGGCGCTGAAGAGCGCAGCCGGTGTCGCTGCCGACTTACAGGGTGTCCGCGAAAAGCAGGCGCAGACCATCGACCAGTTTCCCGAATTTGGTGGACGCAACCCCTTCCGCCTTCCAACGGCTAAAGACAAGGAACTCAAGACTCTTAAAGCGCGGCGGACTGAACTCGACGGCAAGATCAGGAAGGCCGATTGCACTTTGCCTGAGCCGCCTGAAAACCGGGAAGTGACCGAAGCGCGCAACGCCGCTTATCTGGATTGCAAGCGAAAGCTCGACTTCGACAAGGATCCGAACGCCGCCTATCTGGATGCGCTTCGAAACAAAGACAAAGCGTTGCGCGCCTGGGACAAGGCCCGGAAAGAGAACAAGGCTGCACCAGGCAAGACGAAAGACGCCGAGGCGGCCTCGAAAGCCGCGAAGGCTGCACTCAAGAACCAAAAAAAGAAAATTCAGGATGCGCTGCGCGTGCTCAAATCAAAGCCGGGCGCAGCCACCCTGATCGCGGATGTCGCGCGGCAAAGTCCGGGATTCCCGGAAACGGTATCCGATCAGAGTTGTCAGGTGGCGGCTGTATTCAGCGCGCCACCCACCAGTCTCTCGGTTGAAAAACCGACAAGGACTTACAATGCAGCGCTGCAAGGCGCGATGAAGTCCTATTGTGACTTCGCTGTGGCGCTACCAGACAGGGAAAAAGCTGTTCGAGAGACGGATGCGGCACTGGCGAAAGCGAAAGCGGCTGAGAAAGCCGCCGCTGAGGAATTCGACCGACGCGACCGTGAACGTATCGCGGCCTATCCGGAGATCACCAAACAGAAAGACCTCCGTCGGAGGCTACAGAACTGTATCGCCAAGAATTCTGGGCCGCTGGATTTCTCGGGCCGGTATTGGCATGAGCAGAGCGGCGCGTTCATCACCATTGAACGGCATGGCTCGAACCACGTCTTCCGGTATGAGACCCCGACCGAGAACCAAAGGACGCTCACAGGTATCCAAAAGGGCGACGCGTGGATGATCGGGCGGATCATCGAAGGTCAGTTCGACGGCTTGGTACACCATCGTTTCCCGATCTTTGTGACCGCGGACTGGGGCTGTGGCCACCTTACGCGGCCGTGGGCGCCCATGGAGGGCTTGATCTGGGCACAGGGTGACTGGCTTTCGTTCTTCCTGGTCGAAGGGACGATGAGCCAGAACTGCACCTACACGCAACGTAGGGCCCCGCACACGCTCTACCGGGAAGGGACAAAAGTGTTTAAGCGGAATTACCGGCCATGAAACCGTAGCCGACTAGCATGTAATGCCGGGGTTGATGTTGTTGCTGCCGTGAAAGGAGTAGGTGTCGCCTTTAAGCAAATGGGTGTCGGCGACGGCCAGTTGGTGATCAACCGAGAAACAGTGCAGGTAAGAGCGGCTTAGTCAGGGGCCGCCTCGGGCGCAGGTGTCGGCAACGGTCTTAAGTGTTTCCGCTGCCTGTGCGCTCAGGCCTTCGGGGATATAGTCCGTTTTGGCGGGTGATAGGCCAGTGATCGTGCCGAACAGTACAAGCGCAGCAAGATATGACCCGCCCAATGTGGGATGGCTGCCATCCGCTTGGTAAAGATTGATAGCTTCTGGAACCCGAAGCCAGCATCTGCCAATCGGGGCGATAATTGCATTGGCACGTCCGGCTGATGCCCGATAGGCGGTCTCTATCGCCTTGTTCATGCCTTCGGGAGAAGATGGTGGCTTGAATGTGCGGGCGATCGGGGTCTGGTAAATCTGATGATCGGCGCGGCGCGGCCATGTTGCAAACATGACCAGGCCAGTTTCATTCTCTGCAATCTGGGCCCTTATCTTGTTGAGCGCATCCCGGAACGCACTGCGCCTGTGTTCAAAAAGCGCCATCCTGCTGTGCCCCTGGATCACGACGAAGTCCCACGGGACTTCCTGCAAAGCAGTCAAAAGCTTGGGGTCCTTTGCGAGTTCAGGCAGCTGCGCGCCGCCCCGCGTGAAACGCGCCGCAAGATACTGTTCCATACTGTCGGGATGACTGGCCGCGATATCTTCGAACAGGTTGGGAAGCCAGTTGCCCGCCGTATAGGAGTTCCCGACAAAAAGGACGGATCTAGGCGCTGATGACCGGGTTTCGGCATCTAGCAGTTCAGCCTGGAAGAGAGCGATATCGAAGGCTTGAGCCAATGGCGATATCACAAGGTAAAGAGCCAGGCTCGCGGCTACCGCTCGCAGCCATGAAAGGCAAACCGGCTTTTGAAGCCCCGCGCATCCCAAGTCTAATTGTCCTGTGTGTTCAACAAACTATGTGAGGGTGTCTGTGTTTTTTCTTCAGCATATTTCTCAATGCGCACATTGCAGGGAACCCATTTTTTGAACCAGTTTTTTGACGCGCATTCCGCATAGTCGGTATCGAAATAGTTGACGTATGGGGCCAATCCCCGACCGTATTGGTAGACCAACTCGTGGTTTTCTTTCCACGGGTTGTAGGCATTATAGGTCAGCGAATAGATGTTCGAGCAATTCTTGATCGAAACTTCTGTTTTGGCGCTGGCCGGGGGCGAAACAGTGCAGGTAAGGGCGGCATAATCGGCCTATACTTCTGCCCGTCCGACACATTGGGGGCTCAGTGGATGGTACGAGGTTGGGTGTGCATGCTGGTAGTGGGTCTTAGCGCGTGCGCAAGCCGGCTGCCAGAGCCACAACTTCCCCAGGAAGCCATCGTTCGCGCACCCGAGATAACGGTCGATCCTGCGTCCGGCTTCCATAGTGTGGAAATCGAGGTCCTGGTCTACAATGTTGCCGGACTACCCTGGCCGTTAAAAAGCAATCGCGGCAAGGCGATGACTCTGATCGGTGACGCGTTGGGCGACCTGCGGGCAAAGGGGCGCGAGCCCGACATCGTGATGATTCAAGAAGGCTTCACTCCAAATATCAAGCACTTGATCAGAAGGAGCGGCTACCCGAACTGGGTGCGCGGACCAAGAGCGGGTGACATGCAGCCCAATTACTCCGAACGCGCCAATGACGAATTCAAGGCTGAGAGTTACTTCTGGAAGGGTGAGAGGCTCGGAAAGGTTTTCGGCTCAGGGCTCTACATTCTCAGCAACTGGCCGATTTTGGGCAAAGAGCTCGAACCCTTCTACCGCCATGAATGCGCGGGGTTTGATTGTGCATCCAACAAGGGCATCTTGGCGGCCGCAATCTGGATACCGTTCATGCCCGGCTACTTGGAAGTGATGAATACGCATTTGAATTCGCGGGGGTCGGCTGGCGTGCCGGAAGAACGGTCACTTTATGCGCATAACTTACAGATCGATCACATTGACGCTTTCGTCTTAGAAGGCGGCGATTCAGGTCAGCCGGCTGTCTTTGGCGGTGATTTCAATATGAAGAACTCGCGTCAACGCTTGGACTATGCAGACCGGGATGCGGAAGATGTGCCGGATGACTATGACGTCGCAATCCACTATTGCGTGGAGTTGGTCAGCGACTGCGAGGTCGGTGTTGGCGTCGGCAGCGACGAGCCATGGCTCGATACGCAGGACCTGCAAGGTTGGTCCCATGGCAAATATGTCAGCATTCGCGCGATTGAGATCCGGGAAATGTTTGATGAGATTCAAATGGACGCGCCTAAAATCAAAGGTCGGCGGTCTCTATCCGATCACACAGGCCGTCTCGTGCGCTATCGGTTGACCTGGAACCCGAAGGAAATTCCACCGGACTGGGATAATTGGCTAGAGGAATAGACTCAGGCCGTGGCGTCCACCGCATGATCAACAGGTAATACCCGGATTGATGTTGTTCCCGCCATGAAAGGAGTAGGTGCCGCCTTTTAGCAAATGGGTAACATCGACGACCGCATATTTCTCGATGCGCACGTAGCAGGAATCCCACTTTCTAAACCAGTTCTTCGAGGCGCACTCGACATAGTCGGTATCGAAATAGTTAACGTGCTGCGCCAGGCCCCGCCCGTATTGGTAGACCATCTTGTGGTTTTCTTTCCACGGGTTGTAGGCTTTATAGGTCAGCGAATAGATGTTGGAGCAGTTCTTGATCGAGACTTTTGTTTTGGCGCTGGCCGGCGGCGAAACGGACAGGACGAGCGCGACGGCGGCCGCGACCAAGACATTTGAGGCTGGAATGTTGAGCATCTGAAGACTCCGTTACCGTGTTTCTCCGACTTCCCTGATTGAACGGTGGCCTGGAGCGGTTACTATGCTGGCTGGGGGCGAACAGGGAGTCAAAGAATGATCAGATCAAAACTCATTATGGCGGCGGGCATTCTCTTTGTCCTAGCTGCATGCAGTGAGACGGCCACCAACGACACCGCACAGGGCGATATGGCGCCTGCCCCCGCACCGGAAGAGACGACGGCGCCGGAAGAGGCTGCCGCACCTGAGGGTACAGTTGCTGCCCACTCGGATGACCATCTTGCCACGCTGCATCAGCAGTGTATGGATGCGCGCGGCCATGACGGTTATTGCGAATGCGGCGTTGGCGCGATTGCAGAGCATTTGCACCCGGACCATGTCTCCAAGACTGAAGACGGCAATGTGACAATCAGCGACGAAACGCCGCGCGAGGCTTCTCATACAGTTCAGTCGGCAATTAACGACTGCGAAGCCGAGCACCTTGACGAACCTGAAAAGGAACTGAAGCCGGAAGAAGCGTCATAACGGAACGGGGAAGGAAGGCTACTCCCCGACGGCAACTTCCATAGTGACGGGCACGGCGGCGATCTGCGTCTCGCGCTCACCGATCATCGACTTGAACGCCATCAACTGTTCACCGTCCAGCTTTCGGCCGGTGGGAAGTTTCAGGCCAGCCGGGTTGACGTGCTTGCCATGCTTGATGACTTCATAATGCAGGTGCGGGCCGGTTGACCGGCCGGTGGACCCGACATAGCCGATGATCTGACCCTGGTTGACTTTCACGCCTTTCTTGATGCCCTTGGCATAACCGTTCAGATGCGCATAGGCGGTCTGGAATGTGTCGTTGTGGCGGATTCGGATGTATTTGCCATAGCCGCCAAACCGTGACGCGCGCTCGATGACACCGTCACCGGCAGCCTTGATCGGGGTGCCGCGTTTGGCACCAAAATCACTACCCTTGTGCATCTTGGTATATCCCAGGATCGGGTGTTTGCGCTTACCGAAGCCCGAGGTCAGCCGCGCGCCATCTATCGGCGTGCGAAGCAATGCTTTGCGGACGCTTTGTCCATCGGCGTGGTAATAGTCGGACCGGCCATCGTCGCTCGCCGTATAGCGGTAAAGCTCCAGTTTCTTGCCGCGCAGCGTCATGCTGGCATAGAGGATGTTACCGTTCTTCATCGGTTGGCCGGACTGATCGACATAGCGTTCGAAGAAGACCTCGAACGAGTCCCCCGCGCGAATTTCACGCTGAAAGTCGACATCCCAACTGAAGATGTTGATCTGGTTAACGATCACGTCATGCGGGACACCGGCACGCTGCATGGCCATGTAGAGACTGTCTGAAATGCGGCCTTGGGCGCGCGCCATTACCGGGGTCAATTCGATGGTCATCAACGCGGCTTCATAGAGACCATCATTGTTGCGCTCCGCGACAATGGCCTTTTCAACGTCGGGCTGCAGCCGAACCGCCATCAGCGTGTCCGGGCGCAACGGGTCGAAGGTCAGGTCGATATCCTGCCCCGCGCGCAGCCGCCGCATATTGAAGTGCTTCGACAAAGCAACAACAACGCTGTTGGCTTCCATGCGTTGAGCGCCGGCGCGTACTAACGTATCGAGCAGGGTGTCGCCGCGCTTTACCGTCGCCGTGCGTTGATGGTGCAGGTGTTCTTCTGCTTCAACGGCCTCGGCAATAACCGACATAGCAGGTGCTGCCGTCTTTCCGGAGAGCCATGCCGGCGGGGATTTCACCGCGGCAATCTCAATCGGTTGAGCCGCTACCTTCGGCGTCAGCCATGCGATTTTTGGGGTGGCTTGATCAGTTTGCGCGATGGTGGGCGGCTCTGCGGGGGCGTCGACCGTATCAACATGCTGCAGGAGGCCCAAAGCAGCGCTTCCGGCAATAAGCAGAAACAGAACGAGCGCTTGTGAAAACCAGGGTGGCGTGCCGATACCGCGCGCGAGATTAGGATGGCTGAATCGTAACTTGTTGAGAATCCTCAGCATTCCCTCTTCCGCAATTGTGCGCGCGGCGCAGTTTTCGATATCTTGGGGAGCCCCCTCGGCCTCATCCCTAGATGTTGATCCCCAACATGAATCGCAAGCGAATCACTGTCAATGGCTAAAGTCTTGATTAGCAGGGATTTCCGGCATTTTTGCGGCCTGATTCGGTCTTTTCAGTGCCGAATCACGATTAAAAGGTGAATCAAGTGCGATTCGGGCTTGTTCTGACTAGCGCGGCGCATTTTAGAGGCATTGACTTGACCGCCCGGGAGCCGATATAGCTGCGCGCTCGTTGAATGGGGCCATAGCTCAGTTGGGAGAGCGCTAGCTTTGCAAGCTTGAGGTCATCGGTTCGATCCCGATTGGCTCCACCATTCAACCCCCGGACAATCAGATCATACTCAGGTTTCAACACCGGGCAGGTGCGGAATTGCGAAGCCGTCTCCTAGAGATAAGGAACCAGGGATCGCCCATTTGGGGGTGGAGCGCTCTGCCAGCTTCTGGCCGGCATATTTGATCGTTCCGGTGCCCTTGCAGTCGCCACTTGCGATTTCGACGATCCGTCCATTTCTGATCTTGAGCGTAACGCCTGTGAGCGTCAGCAGCAGGGCCACATCGAAGACAAGATTGGCGATCAGTTTTTCGCCGGATAGAAGGTCGATGGATGGCGCATGGGTTGACCGGATCTTGTGATCGACCAGCGGAACCAGTGCCGTTTCCTCGGGCGGGTGCCTGAGCGGATCGCGATACTCCTGAAGCTGCTTTAGCTTTGCCCAGGTGCCGCCGACAATCTCGATCAGTTTTACATCAAGCGCTTCGGCCAGTGCGTCAGCGAGTGTCGACTTGGCCGCAGGCCAGCTTATGTCTGGCAAGTCGCCAATACGCGTCTGCAGGTCGGATAGTGCAGGTTCATCCAGTATCTCTCTCTGCATTGACGGCTCTTCTGTTTCGAACAGAAGCGACGCAAGGTTTTGTGGGGATGCGGGCATGTTCTTGTCTCCTGGCCTAGACCATGGCGTCTAGCTGCTGATGGCCGCTGTCGCGTCGCGGGCGAATGCTCAACGCTGGCAGACGGATATCGCCGCTGCCTGCCTCGACCAGCTGGTGGCCGGGGTCGGTTCCGGCCCTGGCGCGCAACGTGGGAACATGGGCGTGGCCTTGAGTGCTGTTGTCGGTTGGAGCGACTTGTCCTCCGCGGCGGCCGACGAACAAAGCTGTCCCGATCGCAGCCAAGACAGCGGCCCCCAAGGCAACGATCAATATGGTGGTCAGGCCATATCCTGCTGGTTGCTCCGGACGCTCAGGGATAATGACATCGACCGGGTCAGTTTCAGGATCGTCAGTCTGCGAGGGCGGCTCGGGCTGTTCGACTGGTGGCGCCAGCGTGGGTTCCTCTGGCGGCTGCTGAGGCGCTTCCGGCGGCATCGGCGGCAGATCGACCTGTCCACTGATGCCCCGGTTATTGTCCTCCCGCAGTTCGAAAATCAGCTGACCGGGGTCGACGTCGACCAGAAAGCGGGGCGCCCTTGAACGCCAGTCGTCTGGCACCGCAATGTCCAGCATAGCTTCAAAATTCTCACCAGCATTCAAAACAGGTACGACCGCGCTTCGCACCGGCGTGCCGCTTGCCTGTTCGCGCACAGCGATCCGCGATTCTGGACTTCGGGCAGTGCCAGTGTTTGTTACGAGAACAGCCATGACCACCATATTGCGCAGCTCGTCGAATTTGGCCTCGGCGCTTGATATGACGAGGTCCGGACGCAATGGCTGGCCGAGCTGCACCGGTTGTGAGGTTCGCGCGTTGTTGTCTTCATTCAATTCCAGAATCGTGTCTCCGGGGTCGACACGGACTTCTACTTGTCTGCTGTCGCCAAGCCATTCACGGGGGATTTTGGCCTGAGCGTTGGTTTTCACGCCGCGACCCGGTCCAAGTCTTTCAATGTCGACAGCGGCAAGCCTGGTTCGCGACTCCAGTTCAAAAATCATCGCCGTTGTCGGTGGTGATGCTCTTTGGCCGACATTTTCAACGGCTAACTCAATAGTCAGCGCGCTCTCCTCGGCAATGAACTCAGCAGCGCCTAAAGAGAGTGCCAAATCAGGTCGGTCAGCGGCCCGGCGGATCTCAATGTCCACCGCATTGACGGGGTTTCCCGGGCCCTCGCGCCGCAGATTGATGGTTTGAAGATTCTCTTCAACGATGGCTGCGATTCGAAGGCGTGTATTGAGGTCTTCGTCGTCTTTGGTGTTGACGTTAAGGCTGTAACTATAGCCGTTGTCCAGACCGGCCTGGCGCATGTTCTGGCGGGCGGACTGCGTATTGAACAGGCCTGGTGTGACCCGAAAGCTCCGCCCCTTTATCAGAAGGGCGATGTCATCAAAGCCCTCGGCTTGAATGGTCTTGGCAATTGCATCCCAGTTGATGGCCTGCATAAAACTTCTGATCGCCGGGGGCTCAGCAAATACGTCTTTGACATTACCGGCCTCATCGACCTGCAAGCTCACGATTACATCGAGGCCTTCGGCAAAGGCCGGCGAAGTAGTCCCGAGCAGCATGACCGCGACAAAGGCTCGGTGAAGCAGGCGCAGGGTCATGGTTCGCTATTGGCCGGGTCGTCCAGCCAGGCCTGATGTTTCAGAAGCGGTTCAGGGCGATAGTTCTGGTCCTCGCGCCAACGCCGAATTGTACTATCCGAGATATTCTCAGGTGCTGGCGGGGCATCACGGATCGATTTCATCCAGTAGACGAGCTTCTTGAAGACGTTACCCGACCCGGTATTCGCCAGCGGTGCCATCGGGTTGGACGTAAATTCGGGCGAGGTCAGCATGTCCTGGTCGAGTTCCAGCCCCAGGTTCTGGGCTGCCCCTGCCAGCCAGTGAAACGCACCGTTGGAGAGCCCGCGTTCAACACCGCCACCACCGACGGATCCGTGAACGCCGGGAAACCACACCTGCTTGACGGTCTGACCGGGCCTGACCTTGCTCTCCCATAGGGTTACCGGAAACAGCTTGCGCTGCTCGTCAATGGCGACCGCGTGATAGGCGTTTTTGACAATGCGGCTGAGCTTGATGTCATGGAATCTGTACCGCTCTGCAGATAGGGCGCTGAACACGAAGCCCTTGGGAATGCCGCGCTGGCCGACGGTGTCCCATACGCCCAGAAAAGTAACATCGGCCACTTTTCCGTATTCGGTGCGCAGCTCGACCACCTTTGGATCGTCTGGGCCGATTTTGTGCGACTGATAATACTTCTGGGCCAGAATGGTCTTGTCGATGTGTTTGCGGGAGATAATGCCGCAGCTTCGGATCAGTCCGGCCAGGCTGCGCGCGGTATACGCGCCACGGCTGAAGCCGAAAATATAGATCTCGTCACCGGCGTGGTGGTTGAAGCACAAGAAGCGATAGGCGTCCTGAACATTCTTTTCCAGGCCAGCCCCGAACGCCCCACCCAGAAACCGGTCAACGCGGGCCAGCCGGCCTTCGCCCGATCCCACGCCCTCGTCATAGAAGACGACTTGTTCGGTACTGTCTTTTGCGTGATCGAGAACCGATTGGGCCATCAAAACGACGTTGGTCGGGTTTGGCGCGTCGAGGCGGTTCCACGTACCGTCAAGGCAAACAACAAGCCGTTTCATCTTTAAAGCCCTTTCAAATATTCGATCAACGCTGACTTCTCGTCCGGTGCGAGGGTGGTGCCCCATATATGCCCGGCGTTCCCGTTGCCTTTTTCAGCGGTATCAAAGCGAAATCCTTCTGCTGCTGCCTCCGGTCCGCTGGAGACGAACCCCACCCGGTCGAGATCAACCAGGTCATAGCCGCGGTAAAAAACCTTTGGCCGTTCACCGGGTGGGCTCAACAGATCTTCAAGCGTCGGCACCGAGCCATTGTGCAGGTAGGGAGCCAGTAACCAGACACTGATCAGCGGGCGCGCCACATAGCCTTTGGCGCCCTGCAGCGGTACCTCGTCGATCCCAAGGGTTTTGGTCAGCCGGTTCATCCGGTCGGCATGCGGCTGTTGCCACGCCCGCACATGCTCCGGATCGGTGCCGATTTCTGAGAGCGGGATGGCGGTACCCACACGGGCCCCATCCAGCGCGTGGCAGGAGGCGCAATCGCGGGCGAAAATTTCCGCGCCTGCTGCCGATTTAACCTGGTCGATGTCGCCGGGGTAAGGCGGCGGGGCAAGATCGCGCATATAGGCCTCGATCCAGTCATTGCGCTCATCGAAGGTAGTTCCTGGAAAAGACCCAGCGCCCAGCGCCGATGTCGCGATCACGCTGGCGACCGTTGTCGCTTCACCCCCGGCATGCACGAGCTGGCCATCCCGCTGACCCATCATCCAGAGGGCCGGAAAATCGGTGTTGCTGACGCTGTCGTCTATCGCCATCTGGGTCAGAACGAATTTGGGCAGGTTGAAGGCGTCGTCCCGTCCGGGGCCCCAGTCCGTGCGGGTCTCCATCCAGGCCATTTGGTCTTCGGCGATCAGCAGCGCCTTGCGGGTGGCGGGGATGATGACGAATTTGTAGAGCGCGACATCGATCCAATCCATTTCGAAGTGGAGCGCGATTTCCGGCAACAATCGTGAGGAACTGAAGCGTCGGTCGTTGGCGGCAGCAAACAAGAATCTTAACAATGCCTGTACATCGACCGTGTGGCCGGGTCCGCCAACCGCAAAGCGCGGGTTTTCGCCCGGGGTCAGCCGGTAAGACGTCGTGTGACAGAACGCGCAATTGACGGTAACACGCTCAAAACCTTTGCGCTTGATCGACATTCCGACAGGCAGGCGTTCGCCTTCTTCCCAGGCGAGACCGAACGCCCCATATCCGCCGGGGCCATCAATCAGATCGGGAAAGACGCGCGGCAGGATCATGAAGATCGGATAGGGAATGCCAGCCAGAAACTCGCCGCCAAGGGAGCCATATTTGAATTGCTCGGTTGCGCTGGCGAATTGTTGTTCCTCTGACTTGAAGAATTTCCACCAGGTGACCCCGGCGCCGATCGCAACCAGGATCAGGACCAGACCTGCGGCCACCATGGCGCGGCGCTTCCATGATTTGGTGGCGCTCACCGGCGGTCCCTTGCGCTAGAAGGTCTTGAGATATTCAACGATCGCATCCTTGTCTTCCGGCGGCAGGTCGGTGCCATAGGCTGGGCCGTCATGACCCCGGTTGCTGTTGCCTGCCCATTTACTGGCGACGCACTGGTTTTCGTCGTGCCGATTGTCGGGATTGGTTTCTGAAGCGCAGTCGGTGGTGAGCGGCGAATCCGCAACACAGCGTGTCTCAAATCGAAAAAATACTTCGCCATCCTGCGCCGGGATGTCCGAAACAAAGCCCAGCTTGTCTCGGTCAACAACGTCGTTGCCCCGATAGAAGAAGGCTGGTCGGTTCTCAGCCGGTTCCAGCAAGTCGCGCATGGTCGGTACCGACCCGTTATGCAGATAGGGCGCGCGCAGCCAGACGCCGTCGAGCGGCATATTGGCGTAGCCATGGGTCTTACGGAAACGGCGAAACCGTTCTTCTGGAAAGCCGGCATAAAGATTCGATTGCTCGACGGCGAGCGCATAGGTGTAGTTGTCCAGGCGGCAGGGGTCGGTGCGGATGTCCTCGATCGGTTCGACCGTTCCAACCTTGCTGCCAGCGAAATCACGGCCGGAGGCTCCGTGACAGGCCGCGCAATATTGCCGGTATAGCGGTGCGCCACGGTCTGCCAGGGCCGTATCGATGGGGAACGGATAGGGCGGTGGTTCCGCGCCATCGCGCAGCCAGTCGGCAATGAAGTCTAGCGATTTCCGGTCCAGGGTCGTCGGCACACCGCCGCTGCCGAAGGATGCGCTGCGATTGCGTTCTTCAACGGAATCATTGTTGCCGTCCCAGTGGAGTTTCATGCCCTCGCGCTGGCCCTGTAGCCACAGTGACGGAAAATCCACCGTACCAATCATCTCTTCATCGGGAAGGTCTTCGAACGGCCAGTTCAGTAGTGCCTTGGCGGAGTTGAATGTATCGAACCGCCCGACGCCTGCTTCCGGTTCCCGCTTCAAGAAGCGGAACCGGTGCCGTGCCAGAATCAGGAATTCCTTGATTGCAGGAACCGCCAGATAGAGCTGGTATCGCTCAAAAAGGGAGTAGTCAGCGCCGGCATCTTCTGCGGCCTGAACGACTTGCCACGGGTTGAATTTTTCATCCAGCGCACATTCGCTCAAAATTTGCGTGAACCGCACGAGATCGAGCCGATTGGCCGGCATGCCGACCACGACCTGCCGTTCGCTAGCAGCCGTTTCGCGATAGGTGCCGGCGTGACAGGCCGCGCAATTGAGGAACATGCGGTCGAGCCCCAGAGTGCGGCGCATGGATGTCCCGACAGGTCGGTCTTGCCCGGGTTCAAAGATCAGACCTAGGGATTCCCACCCGTCGCCGGGGAAGTACTCGGCACACAGCTTGGGCAGGCCATTCCAGATGCCGACCGGAATGCCGGCTATCCGGTCCCCGCCGGTCGACCCATATTTGAAGTGCGCGACCGGGTCGTCATAGTAGGTTTGCGGGACATCGCGGGTGAGGTGCACCGTCAGCCAAATCCCAGCCGCAATCACGAGCAGGACCAAGCTCAACGCAATGCGCCACAGCCATCGCATCAGGTGCCACCTTTCGACGTAAGGCCGTTCAGCAGCGCAGCTGCAATTCCCCTGGGCCGCAATGGCGGCGCCAAGATCTCAGGCGGCATGGCACTGATCGCTTGACGTAGAATGGCGATATCGTCCGTAACGGCGATTTCTGCTTCGCCCGAGTTACCGGCCAGACCGATCTTAAGCGGCGAGAGGGCTTCCCCAGTGGTAAGGCGGGCAGGCAGGCCATGGGCCTGCTCCCTCAGCATCAGCGTGACCGTTTTGCCTGCTCGAATGGCTGTGGCGACGTCAAGGCGCCTGACAGGTGTGTACCCGGCGATAGCAAGCTCGGTTACGGTCCCGCGGACGAAACCGTTTTCGTTTTCAATGATATAGCCGGTTAACTGAAGATCAGACGTCTTGCCGATGGCCGGGACGCATGCAAAGCGCATTTCTCGGTTGCCGTTTGATCGCTCATACCGGCTGATCCGGCATGGTGCCGTTAAAGTCTGTGGGTCGTCATTGATGGCTGTCGCCAAGGCGTCACTGATAGTTCGGATCATCCCCGCAGAAAGAAACCGGGCGGTTTCCGCGACAGCCATGGCCAGCAAGGCAGGCGGCTCCATGTCCGGCTTGATCAATATCATCGGATCACGGGGCTGGGCTGGGTCAAATATCCCATCAGGTTCAACGGCGTCCACCGGTGCAACACCAGTCTCCACGTCTTCCAGTGGATTCCGGTCCGGCAGATCTGGCGTGACGATTGCGACACCGTGTGGTGCCAGATCAGAGACGACGGTCTGCAGCTGCGCGCCCAGCTCAGCGTTCTCGCGGTCTCCCCAAGGCTGCCGCGCGCCGCCTAATCGATACCGCAACGCGGCGAGCAAGAGGTCTGCCCGACAATCGGGCCGCGCGTTCTCACAAACGGTACTCCAGAAAAACTGGCCCAGCACAAGTCTGTTCGCCCGATCAGTGGACCGATCCAGGGTGTCCGGCGCGTCGACACCACGGTTGACGGGAATACCGTGGACTATCCGCGTTTCACCAAGCCGGCCGGCCACAGCCGGATTTGCATTGGTCTCACGCCACAGGGCTTTGGGAAAGATCGGGGCGTGTCCCTGATGACACGCCAGACACACCGACCGCTCGGCATAGTCGACGACAGGCTCGGTTGTGCCATCATACCCGTTGACGGTCTGGTATTCGAACCGCCCTGCGCTCTCGTTGTAGCTGATGACCTCGATTACCGCCGACTTTGCTTGGTATCCCACAAACAACCGGTCTTTGAGGGTCAGGCTGGCGTCCGGACTGTCCTTGTCGACACCAACCACAACCCGCGGCGATCCGAAGTAGTCCGGGTCTGCCGACAGACGCTGTAAGGAGCGTCCCAGCGGGATTAAAACCCCGGTTACGTCGTTTCCGCCATTGGCCTCCTCGATGGCTTCGACCAGCTTCTCGAAGGGGAAGGGCAGGGCATAGCCGCCCGCGGTTTTGAAAAGGTCGTCAAACACGGATTGGCCCACCGGGGGGTCACTGTCACCTGGCTCTGCCGGGGTGTTTAGCAGTAAAGGCGCGGCGCCAGCGTCCATTGCTGCGGGCGTTACGCTCAAGGCCAGGGCAACCAACAGGATGCTCACGATCCTTGGGGTGCGCACGGCCGGTCCCCGTATTACTGCTGCGCCATCATACGCTGCTCGCCGACCCAACAATCTTCCGGCGGCGAATTTCCGGCTCTGAAGGCCGCTTCACCGGCCTCGGCCACCTCGGCGTTATACATGGTGAAATTCAGCAGGAAGATTTTGTTCAGATAGGCCCGGCCGAGATAAAAACCGGGGCGGATCATCCGGATTTCATCGCGGACCTTAAGGCCTTTGCGCCCGGCCAGACTGTCCGGGCGCTCCTGATACCCTTCGATCTCGTCGGCATAGGCATAGTCGATGATGACGGCCTCGCGGCGCCCATCGAGCAGGCTTTGCCCGCAATAGAGTTTGGCCGGAAACATCAGCCGGACGGTGGTCAGCGGATCGACATAACGCAGGATCGTCCGCCGCGGCACCTCTGCGGTCATCAGCGCGTCGGGATCATCGATCAGTCCTTCTAGCGTGTTCAGGTCCTCAATGAAGTTCCTGAGAACCCGCTGGTCTCGGTAGAACATCTTACCTTTCCAAAGGCGCCGCCCCACGGCCTCCAGCGTCTTGATCTTGGTATCGGCGACCCGGCCGCCAATGCCGCCAATGATCTCGTCCATACGTGATTTCAGGTTTTCGCCCTTGGCGAAGAACAGATCACCGCGATAAGGGCCATCTGGAATCGGCCCGGCGGTCAACCGTGCGTAGATCTGGTCGACTTGTTCCTGGCTGAAGGTTTGGAGGTTCTCCGGCGTCAAGGCAAAGAGCTCGTCGACCGTTAAAGGCATTTCATGTTCGAGCTTGGCGAAGTCCGGATAGAACACCTTGGACGGATTGTCCGGGTCGGTCACACTGGTATCTGGCGGCATAAAGCCAATATCCGGCTGGCTTTCGCCGCAGGCTCCGAGGATCAGAACCAGCGCGGCAAGGGCGGTGATACGGGACGGTTTCATCATCATGGCTCCCTCCCTCACAGCGTTGCCAGGAAGGCCGTCAGCGCCTTCTTATCCGCATCTGACAGGTCCTCACCGAACCGGTGACCGGCATTTTCAATGCGCCCCAGGACGTTGGAGTAGTAGTTCTGAATGAAGTCATCCTGGACCGTCGAGATATCGAGCAAGGTAAGGTCGAGATCCTTTAGGAGCCGGTCGCGCATTGCCTTTAATCCGGCCTTCAGCCCCTCATACTGTTCGGGGGTCAGGACGGTGGCGTATTTCTCATCCAGCTTCTCCGGGTGGCGCTTCATCAGCACCAGATCCTGAACCAGGTCTTTGTATCTCAGACTGTTGATTGCCACGGCCGGGAAGCCCTTGGGCACTTTCAGGCTCAATCCTGTTTCCAGGCCGCCCAGCTTAATCTCGGGCGCGATATCGGCGATGATGTCTTCCTGGACCAGGAACATCTTGGGTACCCGGCTATCCGGGTTCAGCAGCGCTTCCATGGACGCCTTGTAGAGCGCATAGCGACCCTCGACCGACGGGTCGAACGCCCAACACGCGGGCGGGTTGGCCAGCGGCTTGCCCGCCGCATCGACATAGGGCGAGACATAGTAATCGAAGCGGTTATCTGTCGGCTTGCCACAGATTTCCGGTCCGATGGCGTTGTTATGCATAAAGGGTGCATGCGCCCACAAACTCAGCAGCGAAATGTTGCGATAGTAACCGCGGCCGCCTCCCTTCATCAGTTCCTTCAGGTTCGGGTCAGCAGGCCGCTCATGCAGGGTCTCCGACGCATATTGTTCCCAAACTCTGCTCTTCATGTGGTTTGAGTGCAGCGCCCGGGCGGCATAGGTGCCGACCTCGGAAACCGGTGTCGGTTCGTCATTGCCCAGCCAATCAATTCTGAGTGTCGGATCGTCCGGATCGGTCGCGCGGAAGTCGACATTTTCATAGGGGCCAGGTTGGCTGGAATGGCAGCTGGCACAAGACTGCGCAAAGATCTGGCGGCCGCGGTCGACGGCCCCTTCGCCAAACTCTTCTTCCAGCTGAACTTCCAGATCGCGCTGGCTTTCGAGCCCGCGGGCATCTGCCAGATCGGTCGGCCGGGCTGTCATGAAGAAATTGGCAATGTCGCCCAACCGGTCTTCGATTGCGCGGAAGCTGGCGCAGTCGCGCCGGCATTGTCCGATGTCAAACGGGGTCTGACCGTAATTCCGCTGGGCCGGGTCGACGGCACGCAGGTCGGGAATGTGGTTCATCCAGCATTGTTCAGCACAGGACCCGATGTTGAAATAGACCCGCTGGATCGCTTCCAGCACACCGATTGAATCCTCACCGCCCTTCAGAACATTGGGGACCTCTTCAACCTTCACCGACCGTTCCCAGCACTTGCCGGGCTTCCCGGGTTCGCACCAGCAAGTGGCCTCGTCGGCGCCTTCGGCACAGGTTTCGGCCTTGCGCCACTTTTTGATCGTATGTTGATGAACCGGACGCTTCATGAAGTTGATGATCGCGTTCATCGTGCCGGGGTTAGCGGCCAGATCCATCGGCAGCGCCGAGGTGTCGACCGTGCCGGGACGGGCCCAGGCGATCAACTGCCATTCCAGCCGGTGCTTCGACAGGCCCGATCCCAACAACTGCGACATCCGGCTGTACTGATTGCCGACCAGCCCGTCTATATGCTCCCAGTCTGGATTGTTGGGGTCGTCCGGCGGGTTATCCGGCTTGTAGCTGATATGGCAGGCGCCGCAGGCCATGCCGATACGGAAGGGCGGTTCCACGGCCCCGTCAAACAGGCGGTTGAGGCGCGCATCCGGGTTGTCCGGGTCATCCGACAGCATGGTTCTATAGGCTTCCCAGGAGGCCAGCGACCCGTTCAGTTTCTTCCACTTCTCAGCGTCAAAGCGCGGGTTCGGAAACTTGCGCAAGCCCAATGCGCCCGTCGATGTGCCGAATTTCAGATCACAGGTGCTTTGCCGCTGGTCTTCGCTGCCATGCGGGGTGTTGGGATCAAAGGGCGAGTCCTCGAAGTCGCAGGCAGGGTCGCGATATCCCTCTTTGCCGACATGGGCAAGCAACTCAGCGTCACCCGGGCAGTAAAGAAAGCCATAGGTTTCTTCGGTACTCTTTGCTGGGCATTCGGGCTCACCGGGAACACAGCAGTCCGGATTGGGAATGGCGCCCCAACCTTCAAAGAGCTGATCGCGGAATTCGGCGCCCAGCACCTTGTACCAGTCAATCGCCGCGCCCAGCCGCTGCGGGTAGGAATAGGTAAAGAAGCGGTCATTGAACGCTGTGGCGACGAACCAGATTTCGCGCCCCGCGCGTTCCGACGAGGTGTAGATATCATTGGTGGCGGCGAATTCATCGCTCAGGACACTTTGCGCCTGTGGCGCACCGGCGGTCCAAAACCCTAATCCAACGATCAGCACAAAAGTGCAGATCGCGACCTTACACATATGCAACAGCGGCATCGGCCACTCCCCTCTCGAACGTTGCCGTTCAACACCGCTGGCCTCGATTGCATCCTTGCAGGCGTGGGGCTAAGTCAAACCCCCTCATTCGACCGGTCTAAGGTCGAGAATGCCGACCCACATTCCCGCACCGGATACACCGAATTTTTAGCTTAGGACGACTAAGCCGATATGGCAAATGCCCTATCTGGATTGTTCCTCAAAGCCGGAAAGCGCCTTGCGAACAGCCCCCTGACGTTCGTTCAACCTTGAGGCATCAATTCCTTCGGGTGACTGACCAGTGGTCGCCAGCAGGCTGAGAAACGCGTCAAGATTTCGAAGGGCGGTCGGATTTTCCGGGTCGATGGAGATCGCATCGACAAAGGCATGGGCCGGGTCACCCGATGCGATCTCAGTTCCCTCGGAACAGCACAGCTGCGCATCCGCAATACCGAGGAGATTTCTGTATTCACTGCGATAAGGCGCAGTCGCGACCGCGGCGGCAAAGGCATCCCGGGCCGCTTTCCACTCGCCACTCTGTCCATCGAGTACACCAATAAGCGCCGATGCCAGCGCCTTGGCGTCGTCATCGCCTATGGTTTCACGATCCAGGAACCGCTGGAGACTCGCCCGAGCATGTTTCGCAGCACCCGGCGGTGCGGGCCGAAAACTAACTGGATCGTCCGGACCGGCATTCATGGTTTGGCGAACGCGAAAGAACCCGAGTATGCCGTTGACGAAATCCAGTTCCGGCAGTTTGGCGTGTAGAAACTCAGAGACTTCCGGGTTCGTGCGGATAAAACCGGTGGGTCCGCCAGAACGGTGACCGGCCACTTTGATCCAGTCTCCTCCTTCAACAAGCTGAACGGAAAAGGCCTGGGGGCGGTCATGACCAAACCGAAGGGACGAGGCAGGCGATTCGTCCGACGGGGCCTGATGGATGGCGCTGGCGCCAACAAAGCTCTCGTCGATCTCGTCAAGCTCGGCTTCGGTGATCGCCCTCGGGGCAAAGGTAACGTCGATGACCGGTAGGGCCGCTGCGAGCGCAGCGCCCTCATTAGGCAACGCCGCCTCAACGGATTCTGCAATCATGTATCGTGTAAAAGGCCGCCGCCTATCGGGAAATTCCATGTTGCGCCGGAAGCCACGCAGCCGGGACTGGAGAAAGATTTCCTCGCCTTCGATGAAGATCTTTCCCTCCAACATCAACAGAATCTGACCTGGTGGAATCGGCGGGCTATCCGATCCTACAATCAATCCCATCAGCACATCGTCGCCGGTGCATCGGCGTTGATTGAATACATGGGCCACGGCACCCAGGCTGCCATAGGTGGGCTGGTGCCAACTGTCCAATTTCATCAGCCAGGCCAGGTGTTGCGCCGTTTCCTGAATCTTGCCCAGCCGCGACCCCTCCCTTTCGTGGGTTTCGGCTGATGTCGCCAAATACTCGATCGGGACGATGTTGGCCGCGGACCCTTCGAAAACAAAAGGCGCGTCGCAACTTGCAATCGCGCCTGCATGGGAGGGCGTCGCCGGCCAAAACGCACAGACCATGGCCAAGCACCCAGCGAAAAATGTGCTGCGTATATCGGAGCTAATCATTGGTCATCCTCCGAAGACGCGGTTAACAGGCAGCCGAGGTCGCTGTCGTCCGCGCCTCCACGTTCAAGCGCAACCACCGCAAGGCTACCGGCATAAGCCGGATCGTTGAGCGCGGTTTGGAAAAGCCGCCGGGCCCCGGCCTCTGCGAAGGCGCCCAGCGCCCTCCAGTCTTCCTCCAAGAGGCCCAGTAAATCGTCGCTGGGTGCGGCATCGTTAATGGAGCCCACCGCATCGCAGTAGAAAGCTCTTGATCGGTGCATGAACGCCTGGCGGTCTTCTGTGCTGGACTCCGCCTCAGCCAGCTTTTCATAGCGGAGCGCGAGCGCCAATGCTGCCATCAGACGCAACTCCGCATTGGCGCGGAACAGATGCTCCAGCCCCTCGTCGATTCTGGATTTCTCGTAGAGCGCTTCGTGATAGCCCTCGATGAGGGGTTGGTGGCCGCCGAAAAAGGCGTAATGCCGGATCGGGACGACGATATAGGTGATCACCAGATCGGAATCTTCAGCCCGCGCGCCAACTTCAAGCAGGACTTCCTCGTCATTCAGGATTTCAACGATGCTGGCGGAATAGTCGTCGCTTTCGCGGACCAGTCTGTCGCCGCAATAAAACACACCGGCTTCGCGATGAAGCTCGGACCTTGCTTTGTCGAATTTCATTTCGAATGCGGCGATCATGGCCCGTGTCCGACGCGTGCCGATGGAGCCGACCAGATCGTTCATGGAGCCGATGACGATCTTGTCGCCATCCTGCAAGGATGCATTGTCGCAGCCTTCTATCCGCGCTTGTGCGTTTTGCGGGAAAATCAGCATGAAGCCGGTCAGAATGATACAAGCCAATCCGATCGCGTGATGTGAAGTCTTGAGAGTCACCAGGGCCAAAATCCGCTCCTTCTTCGTGCCGCCCCCTCAATGCGCGCCTGTGCGGCGCCAACCGTCTGACGAAAGTTCTTTTTTTGCTCGGCATTGATGTCCATGCCGTCGATCTGATCCAGCAGGCGCGACAGCGGTCCATCGGCGGCCTCGCATCCGACCCGGCCAGCAACCTCGACGACGGCCTTTCTCGTCTGCCACTTATAGGTGTCTGTGGCATCGTCGATGACTGTTGCCATCGCGTCGCAGGTCCGTTCGGGGGCGATATGCCCTGCTTGTTCAAGGCCCAGCTTGCCAGCCGATATGCGTGTTGCGCCGCCGCGTTCGATAATCCCGATAAGTGGTACGCTAGCGACGCTGCCGAAGCCGCCGAGGGCCAGCGCGGTCGCCTCAAGCTCTTCTTTAGAGGTGGTTGGATCGACGACGATCAGCGCTGTTACATAGGATTTCAGCTTATCTGCAGACGACGCCGTAAAGCTCTCGCGCTTTAGGTCCTGTTCAACACTCTGGATCAGGACAAAGCCAATGAAAAACATAATGAGGCCCGGCAGCATGGTTGTCAGCATGCTTTTAAGCCAGTCCCACGCTGGATTGCCGTGCTGCTCCGGTTCGGCCATGGCTACCCGTTACGGTTCGCTAACAAGTGTTGGCCCACGTCAGCTTACCTGGCCTCCAGTCTACCGGTTGTTTGATTGAATCGACAAGCCACTAGGTGAGGTTGTAGCCTTGGGCCAGGCCAGCGACGTCTTAAGGTTGATCAGGCCGACAGGGAAGCGGAGTCATGGGGCTGGGGGACCTCTAAATCCGGGACCTGTTCGGCAGCTCGACGCAGAGGGGACTATCGCATGAACCCGCTTTTCGTCCTGTTCGGGATCAGGGCGGCACTCCGGCTGGGCCGAACAGGTGCTGAAATCTATGCGCAGCGGTCACGCGACCGGGCTGTTTTCCTGCCCGACCTCATCAAGCCTGACATCGACCGCTATGCGCTGATTGTCACATTTTATGCCAGCGCCGCGCGAGAGCAGGCGTTGCTTGACGATGAGGCGCTGTCGCCCTTGTGGGACGAAGATCTTCACCGGCCGATCAGAAAGAGCCCTGCTGTTGTCGACACCTTGTTCGCTGCAGTTATCGAAGCGCAAATCCAAGAGGCCGGAACAGAGGATGAGACTGAGGCCGAACTGAGCGTCGAGATCGCCGGCGGCTTCATGATCGAGCAGTGGAACAGGTCGGCCGCGCCGATCAGCCCGGTGGGGCGCATCGCCATCACCATGGCTGACATTGCGCTGGAATTTGTCGGGTCGAACCCATCGGTGATGGGGATCGGTGGGAATGGTGAGCGGCTGATCGGCGCGATCGCGCTCAATCTGTCGCATATGATTCCCGACGATCAAGACGAATTCGGCACGCGGGCCAAGTTCGCTGACAGGCTGTGCGGAATTTTCCTCCGGGCTGGCCTTTCCGTGCTTGCCGACCATCCGGAACTGGTTGTGGATCAAGATCACCTTCAGGCGTTGATGGCGGAGACATTAACCCCTCTGGTGACGAACCTGCCCGATGACCTGAGCGAACAACTGGAGTGGCGCGCCTTGCTGGATGCGCTTGCCGGGCCCGCTGCCAGCGCGGCTTTCGCGGTCGTGGCCGAACGTCCCGATGCCTTTCTGGGAAAGGCATTTTCAACCGACAAGGCCGTCGGCGCCGTGACGCAGGCGCTTTTCGAAACCCTTAGTGATACCGGGTTGCGGGAACAGCTGACTGATGCCGGTTGGCTCAAGCTTTACAAGTCGGTGCTGCGTGTGGCGGCCGATCGGCCTGACCTTTTCATCGGCAGCGGCGATCAGCCCAAGAAAGAACTGCTGCGGGATTTGCTTTCGGGCGTAGCACAGACGCTTCATGCCAGTGAAGCATTCGATGGGGAACTGGGCGCTGAGCTGGCTGCCATTGCGATTGACGCCTTGAATGAAAACGCCGCTGTTTTGCTCGAGCTCGACGATCAGGATGAATGGCAGACCCTCGCCATCGACATGATCGATCAGGTCTCTGGCGCATTGGCGGACCGATTGCGGAACCCGGACCAGGCGGGCGCGTTGCGCCAGTTTGGCAAGCAACAACTGGTCGAACTGTCGCGGATATTCCTGGTTCAGGCAGCCGCCACGCCCGGCATGCTGGGGATTGGCCGTACCGAACTGAAGGCAATCGTCTCTGGCGTTGCGTCGGCAATGGCGGCTGATGAAAATTTGCTTTTGACTTCGGATGACTGGCTGAAAATCGCTGCTGTTGCGGCCGCTGAAGCGTCGGTGAATCCAGGACGGCTGTTTGGCCTTAATGAGGATACCGCAGAAGGTGCCTTGGGCGCTGAGATCATCGGCGGGCTGTTGACCGTTGCCGCAGCGGAGTGGGACAAACTGGACGCAGAAGGTGCCGCGGGGCGGGATGCCGGGCACGTGCTGGCTGGTCCCACCCTCCGCGATGCCATCACGGTGGCGTTGCGCGCTGCAGCTGGTAATGCCCGCGCCGCGGCTTCGGCTGGAAAACCCATTGAAACCCTGGCGGCGCGGATCAGCGATATTGTCCGCGAGGATCCGGAGGCCTATGGCGGTGGTGAATGGTTGCTGCTGTTTCGTGAGATGATCGGCAATGCGCTGACCGAAGGTACAATCGTCGACATCAGTGACGATGAAATCCGCACCATCCTGAGCAAGAGAGATGCCGCATGACGCGTCCGTTCCGTAATTCAGTTCTGATATTGGCGGTCCTGCTGGCAGCGGCATGCGCTGGCCAGGTCCAAACCGCGTCGTCGCTGCGGTCACTCGATACGCGGCTCAAGGATACGCTCGTCCAAAAAAACGTTCACGATTCCGATCCGATCTTCAATGAGGTGGCGCTGAGCGCCGCCCTTGCCGCCATCGCTGAAGATGCCGTCGATCAAGCGCGTGAAACCCCGGAAGCCAACAATCAGGTGGCGCTTTACAGGGTAGCGGCCATCGCGTTCTGGAAAGCAGGCGAGGCGGGTGAAAGCCGCATTGCAAGTACAGTTTCGGAAGGATTGGCGGCCTGCGATCGCGCGGCGCCCCGGCCGGCTAGAGACTGCGCCGTTATCAGGCTTGCGCTGCCATTTGCCCAGACGGAAAACGAGTTCCGCAAGCTTAAGATTTTACAAAGATTGGCTGGGCAATCGCAGGCCGGGCTTGATGGTGGCGCGGGTCTGAATGATGAGCAGTTCCGCGCCGCTGAGGGCGTGCTCGGTCAGATGATGTCGGCGACGGACGGACTGTTGCAGGCGCGGCCGGAGATCGAAAATGCGCCGGTGACGGAGTCTTTCATTCTCTATCTGGATCGTCAGACCAAGACCTCTTTCTGTCATGCGGCTGCCGCATTTGGCTTTTTATCTGCCGAGCAGATATCCGCCGCTGACGGCCAGGGCAGACCGGTGCGGGCGATGTCAGCAGCCAGTCGATCAGCTTTTGCCGGGTTGGAGCCGCGATTGAAGGCTGCACTCGGTATGCCCGACGCCGCATCACTGAATTGCTGAGGCCAGCAAATCGGAGATCGCATTATTTGAATGGAAGGAGCAGACAATGGTAATAGCCGCCAAGGATATTCCCTATAGCTGGGCGCGCAGGGAACTGACATTCGACAAAACGATCAAACGCGGGACGCGCGGGTCGCGCGCCAGGCTGGTGCAGGAGTTGCTTTTTCTGACCGGCTCGAGAATCGCCATCGATGGGGACTTCGGACCCGCGACGGCAAAGGCTCTGTCAGAATTTCAGGACCGTGAAGGCCTCGGCACAACCGGCTCTGCTAACAAAAAGACCTTCGATCACCTGACATTGCCGCTGAGGCGGGCGCTGACGCCAATCGAAAACCCGGTCGATGACTTGGGCGCGCTGGCTGTCGCCTATGCGGAGCAGCATCTGGCGGAGCACCCGGTGGAAGCCGGGGGTGACAATCTGGGGCCCTGGGTGCGGCTTTATATGAAGGGCAATGACGGACCGAGCTGGTACTGGTGTGCCGGGTTTGTCTTCATGGTGCTGCGTCAGGCCTCTGACACTCTGGACGTGGATATGCCGGTGTTGCCCACCTTCTCATGCGATGTGATCGCCATGAGGGGCATGGAAGAACAATGTTTTGTACCCGAACGCAAGGTCTCGACCGGCGAAGCGGGTGACGTAAAACCCGGCGCGATCTTCCTCAATCGGCGCACCCATGACGACTGGACTCATACCGGTATTGTCACCTCAATCGATTCCGAAACCATGGAAACGATTGAGGGCAATACCAATGACGAAGGCAGCCGCAACGGCTATGAAGTTTGCGCGCGGACCCGTGGCCTGAAGAACAAGGATTTCGTTCTGGTTTCCTGACGGGCGCTCAGTCCAAGGTTTAGTCCAGATCGCTGGCGTCGTGACGCTCGCGGAGCTGTTCTTCCTCAGGCCCCCAGACTTTGTTGACCCGGCTACCGCGTTTGACAGGTTCGCGTTCACCAATCATGGCCGTCCAGCGCTGGACATTTGTGTAGGATTGCGCGTCGATGAACTCAGCGGCTTCGTAGACCCCGTTTGACACCAGTGAGCCGTACCACGGCCAGATCGCGATGTCGGCAATCGAATACTCGTCCTTGGCCATGTATTCGTTGTCGGCCAGATGCCGGTCCAGCACGTCGAGTTGGCGCTTTACCTCCATCGTGAACCGGTCAATCGCATATTCGATCCGCATCGGCGCGTAGCGATAGAAGTGTCCAAATCCGCCGCCGAGATAGGGCGCGCTGCCCATCTGCCAAAACAGCCAAGAATAGCATTCGGCGCGTTTTGAAGGATCGGTCGGGATCAGCGCACCGAATTTCTCCGCCAGATAGAGCAGGATGGCGCCGGATTCAAAAACCCGGGTCGGTTCCGGCGTGCTGCGGTCCATCAGCGCCGGGATTTTCGAGTTGGGGTTGATCTCGATAAAGCCGCTGCTGAACTGCTCGCCTTCACCGATATTGATCGTATAGGCGTCGTACTCCGCGCCTTCGTGACCCAGCGCCAGCAGCTCCTCCAACATGATTGTGACTTTAAGGCCGTTGGGCGTGGCGAGAGAATGCAGTTGGAGCGGGTGCTTGCCGATGGGCAGCACCTTTTCGCTGGTCGGTCCGGCGATCGGACGGTTGATATTGGCAAATCTGCCGCCGCTTTCCTTGTCCCACGTCCACACTTTGGGCGGGGTGTAGTCGGCCGGCTGGTTCGGCTGTGTGTCTTCAGTCATCAATAAAACTCCTTATTGCCGGCAGCTTGGCCCAAGGAGGGGGCGCTTTCAAAGACCAAACTGAGTTTGATCTACCGTTTCGGCTTGGCACGGCGTTTGCGCAGGCTGACAGATGGGTCGCGTGAGGCCGCAGGGGCCGCCCGTTTCGGCTTCGGCTTGTGCGGGCTCTTTTTTGTCGATTTCGCACCGCTTGCCGGTTTGGCGCTTTTGCGACGGACCGGGGCATCGCCGCCTCGCTCAACAGACCGTTTGCCCTTGCGTTTGGAGTGTTTGTCTTTGGACTTCCGGGGGCGCTTGCTGCCGTCCGACTGCTTTAGCCGCTTGCCCTCGGGTCTTGGTTTTGACGGCGGTCTGGGCTTTCGTTCAGGCTTCGCGCGGGCCTCCGGGTCCGGCGCCTTGTCGGGCTCCGGGGTATAGTCATTGTCCCTGTGCGGCCTTCTTCTTGGCCGATCCCTTCGGGCTTCGGGTGCTTGCCGGGTGGGCCTGGGTTTCGGGCGCTCTCGCGCCTCACCCTTGGGGTCGTCCATCCGTGAAACGGTAATCTTATCTTCCAGTTGCGCGTCCGGGCCGATCGCTTTTATGAACCCTTCGAAACAACGCGCGGTCAGCTGTACATGGGTTTCTTCTGATTGCACACGGATCGCACCAATCTCACGCTTGGTGATATCACCGGCGCGGCACAGCAGTGGCAAGAGCCAGCGGGGCTCAGCTTTGCGGTCTCGGCCAACCGACAGGCTGATCCAGACGCTGTCGGCAAAATCGTCGCCGGACGGTTTCGACGTATCGAGGGGTTGATCGTTTAGTTCTTCCGGGGCCGAGCTGCGATCCCGGTAAAGCCGGACAAAAGCCGCGGCCAACTGCGCCGGTGAATGGGTGTCAACAAGTTGCGCGACCAGAGGCTCTTCCGTCTGGTTGATGGGCTCGCTGAGCATGGGATCAGCTTTCAGCCGCTCATTGTCCCGGGTGATCACGTCATCGGCGGACGGTGGTGCCGCCCAGGTCGCTTCAATGCCAGCGCCGTTCAACAGGCGTTCGGCTTTGCGCCGAAAATTGCGCGGCACGATGACGACACTCACCCCCTTATTGCCGGCACGGCCAGTCCGTCCCGACCGGTGCAGCAGGGTCTCGCTGTTCGAAGGCAGGTCAGCGTGGATCACCAACTCCAGGCCGGGCAGGTCGATGCCGCGTGCGGCCACGTCGGTCGCGATGCAGACTCTGGCGCGGCCGTCACGCATGGCTTGCAGGGCGTGGCTGCGTTCATTTTGGGAAAGCTCGCCAGACAGTGCAACGACCGAAAAACCGCGATTATTGAACCGTGCTGTTAGATGATTCACCATCGCTCTGGTGCCACAGAAAACCAGCGCGTTCTTCGCCTCGTAATAGCGCAGAACATTTATGATCGCGTGCTCGCGCTCCTGCGGGGCGACAGTTAGCGCCCGGTACTCAATATCAACATGTTGGTCGCGCTCTTCAGTAGTCTGAACCCGGACGGCATCACGCTGGTAGCTTTTTGCCAGGTCTGCGATCGCCCGTGGCACCGTGGCCGAGAACATCAGGGTTCGGCGTTGTGGCGGCGCGGAGCCGAGAATGAATTCCAGGTCTTCGCGAAAGCCCAGATCCAGCATCTCGTCGGCCTCGTCGAGGACGACGGCACGAACACCGCTTAGGTCAAGCGAGCGGCGCATGATGTGATCTTTCAGCCGGCCGGGCGTGCCGACCACCATGTGCGCGCCGCGATCCAGTGCGCGGCGTTCGGTGCGCATGTCCATCCCGCCGACGCAGGACGCGATCTGTGCGCCGGTGGGCTCGTAAAGCCATTGCAGTTCCCGCTTTACCTGCAGGGCAAGTTCACGCGTCGGCGCGACGATAAGGGCCAGAGGCGTCTCAGCGCGGCCAAATGTTTCGGATTTTCCCAGCAGTGTCGGGGCGAGGGCCAGGCCAAACGCAACGGTCTTGCCGGAGCCCGTTTGCGCTGAAACCAGCGCATCGGCGCCATCCAGTTCAGGTGCCAGCATGGCCTGCTGTACCGGCGTAAGCTCTGAATACCCACGGTCGGTCAACGCCTGGGCCAGCGGCGGAAATACGTCTGCAAATTGCGTCATGCTGGTCTTTCGGCCTATCTATCGGTGCCGAGTATGGGGACGATCCGTCCGGCTGGCGCCTGTCATGTCTGGCCAGGCGGTGATGTGCAAGCACTATTTGGAGAAAGCGACGCATGCCAGATACGTCAGAACCCGCGCTTTATGTCGACGCCGACGCCTGTCCGGTAAAGGATGAGGTGTTGCGGGTTGCCATGCGCCATAAGCTCGACGTGTTCATGGTCAGTAATGCCTATATGCGCAAAGCCAAAGGCCCTCGGGTGCATGGCATTGTCGTACCGGAAGGCGCCGACGCCGCTGACAATTGGATCGCGGACCACGCTGGTCCCAGCGATATAGTTATTACCTCTGACATTCCGCTGGCTGCCCGGTGCATCGATAACAAATCACTTGTGCTGGGGCCGACTGGTAAACCGTTTACCCCGGACGGCATTGGCATGGCGCTGGCGATGCGCGATCTTAACCAGCATCTGCGCGAAACCGGTGAGAGCAAAGGCTATAACGCGTCATTCACCAAGAAAGACCGATCGCAATTCCTTCAGGCGCTTGAGGCCGCCGTCCAAAAGGCGAAGCGCCGCTAAAGCCTACATAGGTGAAGCCTTGGGTCGGTGCGCCCAAGCTAGGGTGGTGGCGAGCAGCCCCCACGCGCCGATCTCATAAAGTGCATTGCCGAGAGCGTAGTCCATTGGCAGATGGAACCAGACGGGTTCACCCGCAACCGTCATGGTCGTGCCCATCAGGCCTGCAACGAAAACCAGACCGAACCGCGATGCGAAGCTGCGGTCTGGTGCCGCCATAGCGATAAGGGCGGATGCCAGCAGTGCGACAATCAAGTTGTGAACCGCGCCTAAAGCCAGTTTGGCCGGCGACTGCGGATCGACTCCTTCGCGAACATAACTTAGACGGAAGAACGGGCCTTCTGCGTGGGCAGCCCGCCAGGCTTCGGCCGTCTCTGGTGTATTCTTGGGCCAGGGGAAGAAGTAGGTCCCCGTTTCCGTTCCTGCGGTTTCCAGCGCGATAGCGACGTACGGGTTTATCCCCTCGGGTTTGAAGGTTCCTAGTCTATCAGCCAGAAACCCCCAGAAAATCATACCCCATAGCAGCAGGGCGAGTGTGCCAAGCGCGCCTCCGGTTATCGTCTTTCTGGTGTTGCCCGCCATGTGCGTTCCCCGTTGCGTGATGCCGGCTGAATGATAGGGTTCAACCAGATTAAGGGACAATCGCGAAAGAATGGGAAACACTGTCTCATGAAAGAGACAATATCGCTGGATGATATGCGGATTTTTGTTGCTGTAGCCCATGCAGGCAGCTTCAGCACAGCGGCGCGGACACTAAAGGCTTCCAAGCAGACGGTGAACCGCCGGATTGCGGCGCTTGAATCAGCGCTGGGTGTGCAGTTACTGCAGCGAACGACACGGTCAATGAGCCTGACGGAAGACGGTACGCTTTACTTGCGGCGGTGCGAAGACATTGTAACCCGTGCGGAGGACGCCAATCGGGAATTGCTGGATCGCGTGGCCGGGCAAGCGACCGGGACGTTGCGGCTTTCCGCAGATCCCGTGTTTGCCGATTTCTTTCTGGGCGACGTCATCACCCAGTATCTCAATGAAAACCCGCTGGTATCGATCGATCTTGATCTCACGCCGCGCCATGTTGATATCGTTGCTGAAGGGTTCGATGCGGCAATCAGGGTTGGGGCCCTGCCCGATTCATCGCTGATTGCCCGGCGTCTCGGCTCTGCGAAAATTAGATACTGCGCTAGCCCGGCCTATGCGGACGCGCGCGGCTTGCCTGAAAAACCCGCTGACCTTGCAGATCATGATTGTGTGGTTCAGCGGCTGGGCACCGATCCGCCGCGCTGGCCTTTCCGCGGTGCAAGGGGCCCCCAGTGGATGCCGGTCAGCGGGCGGTTCTTCGTCAATGATTTTCGTATGTCGCTCAACGCGACCCATCATGGGCTCGGTATAGGTTTGTTCCCGGCCTTTGTCTGCGATCAGGCCATCGCCGAGGGGATGCTTGTCCCGGTGCTTGATGACTGGCTGATCGAGGATTTTGGCGGAATCTATGTTGTCTATGCGAAACCGGCTCCGCCGTCGCCAAAACTGAACGTGTTTCTTGACCTGGTCACGGCTGCATTTAGCGGGCAGGCGCCTTGGGAGCGGTAAACGATGGTGGGGGTATCTTAACGTCCGGCCAGTGCTTCGTGGACGAACTGAATACAGATCGAGCCTTCACCGACCGCGGAGGCGACGCGTTTGGTCGAACCGGATCGAACATCGCCCGCAGCAAAGACGCCGGGCCGGTTGGTCTCCAACAGGAATGGCGCACGGTCCGGCCATTCAACGGGGTTGAAGTCATTCGGCGCCAGGTCGCGCCCGGTGCGGACAAAACCCTTTTCGTCCAAGGCAATGCAACCATCCAACCATGCGGTATTGGGTGCGGCCCCGATGAAGCAGAAGACGTGCCCGCAATCGAAAGTCTGGGTTTCTTCTGTCGACCGGTTGCGGGTCTCAACAGCGGTAAGGACGTCATCGCCGTGCAGCGCCGTGATCTCCGTAAATGGATGCAGGGTGATCCTGGGTGAGGCGTCGATCCTGCTGATCAGGTACTTTGACATGCTGTGCACCAGCGATTCAGAGCGGATCATGATGTGGACATGCTTGGCGTGTTCGGCGAGGAAGACCGCCGCCTGTCCCGCGGAATTGCCGCCCCCGACAATGATGACGTCATCTCCGGTACACATTCGTGCTTCCATCGATGTTGCGCCGAAATAGATACCGCGCCCCTCAAACCCTTCGGCGCCGGGTGCGGGCAGGCGCCGGTATTGCGCCCCGGTCGCGATCACAACGCTGCGGCCGCGAACCGTATCACCACCGTCGAATTCCAGCGTGTAAGGCCTGGAATGGCAGTCAAGCCGCACCGCTCGCCGGGGCGTTGCCAGTGTCGTGCCGAATTTTTCGGCCTGGACAAAGGCGCGCTGGGCCAGATCGCGGCCCGAAATACCGGTGGGGAATCCCAGATAGTTCTCAATTTTCGAACTAGTGCTCGCCTGACCGCCGGGTGCGATTGTGTCGACCGCCATCACGTCCAGCCCTTCAGAGGCCGCATAGACGGCTGCCGCCAGTCCCGCAGGTCCGGATCCCACGACCAGCAGGTCGTAAATCCGGTCTTCGCTGACGGTGCTAAGACCCATCGCCTGCGCCATATCGGTCAGATTAAGCCCTCGGATGACGCGGCCGTTGGCATTCACCATAACCGGTGTCTCGTCCGGTGACACACCGAAGCCTTCCAGAAGGGCAGCAGCGGAGTCGTCCGCATCCAGGTCCAGCCACTCAAAAGGGCGGGAATTGCGTTCGAGAAACTCTCGAATTTCCTGCGTTGTCTGGGAGAAGCGCGAGCCGATCAGCAGAAGATTGGCAAATCCGCTGGCCAGCAGCGCCTGCCGCCGGGCGATGAAGGCGCCCATGATAGCGTCACTGAGGCCTGAATCCGCGACCACCAGTTTTTTCAGATCGTCGGGGTCGACTTCCAGCACAAGGGTTTGACCAACGGCCCGGCCTTCAACGACGGCCGACTTGTCTGACAAGAGATCGAAATCGCCGGTGAAACCTTTGGGCCCATGCCGGACGACCCGGTGCTCACCCGCAACCGCGCGCTTTTGGATGATATCGACAGCGCCTTCCAAGATGACGTGGAACGAGGCCCGGCGGTCGCCGATCTGCCAAAGCGTCTCACCGTCGGCAAAGACCCGTTCGCTGGCGACGCGGGCAATTTCTTCAATCTGCCGATCTGTCAGGCAGGGGAAAGCTTCTGCTGAATCAGCAACGGTGCTGTCTCGTTCAAGCAGTGACGTTTGGTTGGACAAGTCTGTTCTCCGAATTCTGTCCTTGCATGATCATATTGCTGGCAGCCGACAAAATAGTTCGATTATCCGGTGTTTCACCCTTTCCGAAACAGCCTTGCGTTTTGATGTCTTCGCCAGCATTACAGTCAGCATGGAAAAGTGATGAGGCCGAAAGGAGAAAGAGGGATGAACCGGCGTTTTCTTATGGGGGCGGGCGTTGCCGCACTTGTGACCTCTGTAACCGCATGTGGCGACAGTGAGACCTCACGCGAGGAGCAGATTGAGAACTATGCGGCGGAACAGGGCATCGACCTTGATGTCGATATCGATGGCGACAAGATGGTCGTACAACAGGATATCGGCGGCGTAACATCTCAGGTTGGGATGGGGCTTGACCTGCCGGATGGTTTTCCCGACGACGTGGCGTTATTTCCCGGTATGCAGGTTTATGGCGCGTCGATCGTTCCGATGGGTTATTCCGTAGCAGCTATAGGCAATGACGGGGTGGACGCCGTAACGTCATATCTGACCGATCAGATGACAGCGAATGGTTGGGCCGACGAGAGCACACCATCACCCGCCCCTACAATGCGCAACCTGCGTTTCACGAAAGACGGAAGGGCTGCAAGTTACACGCTGGTACCGGGCTCCGACGACAACACGAATATACAAATCAGCGTTGTGACGCTTCCCTGACATCTGTCTTGCTGGCGCGTGACTAGCCTGTCACTCGCAGGCCTTGCGAAAATCGCCTGAGTCAAACATGTCTTGTGCAGCCTCAAATGGTTTCGCCAGGCCCGGATGTTGGCTAAGGCATTGCTTTCCAAAGGCGACATCACCTTGGGAGTGAGGTGGTTTGCCCTCGGTGATCGTATAGGTCAGGCGGTGCGTCGGATCGGTGTCATTGCAGGGACTGGCGTTCCGGAATAATACCAAATCCGCCTCACGCAGCGCCGAGAGCATGGCGACGGCTTCTTCCCCTGACATTTGCGCGGTGCATGTCACCGTGTTGACGGCAGCGCTATAACGCTGGTTCGCCCAATCGACCTCCATGCGCTGGAAGGCGTCGTGGTCTGGATGATCGAGCACGACGGTGAAAGCCGGCAGGTTCTTATAGGCTTCCTGGAGGTGCGCCTCCATTTCCTGCTGGGATTGGGAATATCCTCTGATCATCAGAATCGCGACAGCAAGGCCGATGGGGCCCAGCAGAATCGTCGTCCAGAGAAGCGGCTTGCCCTCCAGTTTCCTGCTCAGGACAAAGCCGATAATGCCGGCGGCGATGCCGCCGATCAGCCCATACCAGATGACTTCAGCCGCTCCGGCAAGGCCGCTGCTCCTCTCCACCAGAAACGTGCCGCCAGCCCACGCGCCAATGATCAACCCGGCCAGGAGCATCGAGACTGTCAGAATGACGCCTAAAAGGATGCGTGTGCCGCGTTTCATATCGTTTCTCCCCAAGCCGATAAGGCTCCTGACAGGATGTTGTCAGGAGGTGTCTGGCATCCTAGCAGCATTGTTGAACACGAGGAGAGTCTGATGACCCATACCCCTGAGCACTTTGCCGTCTGGACCGAGATTCCAGTTACCGACCTTGATCGATCGATTGCCTTTTACAACGCCGTTTTCAGTACGAAGCTGCAAAAACAGGATGCAGGCCCGAATGAAGCGGCGTTCTTTCCAACGTCGGATCCGGCCGGCGTGGCGGCCCATCTCTATCCGGGTAAGCCCGCAGAACGTGGCACTGGAGCGACAATCCATCTTGCCTGCCCGGATACGGTGGAGGCGACCATGGACCGGGTGATTGATGCGGGTGGCCAGGTCGTCTCGGAAGTGATTACCATTCCCGCTGGACGCTTTGCCTATTGCCTTGACCCCGACGGGAACTCCATCGGACTTTTTGTACGCTAAGGATTTGTCATGCGACGTGCCGACCGCCTGTTTCAGATCGTCCAGTATCTGCGCGGCGGGCGGCTCGTCACGGCTTCCCGCCTCGCTGAACGCCTTGAGGTTTCTGAACGCACCATCTATCGCGACATTGCCGATCTTCAGGCAACAGGCGTACCGGTGGATGGCGAAGCAGGTGTCGGCTATGTCATGCGTGATGGCTTTGATCTGCCGCCGCTGATGTTTACGCGGGACGAAATCGTTGCCCTGGTGGCGGGTGCCCGGCTGATCAAGGCCTGGGGCGGGGCTGAGATGGCCCGCGGTGCCGAAGAGGCGCTCGTGAAAATTGAGGCTGTGCTGCCTGAGGCTGAACGCCGTCGCGCCGCGCAGGTCGAGGTGCACGCCATGGCCTTTGAGATGACCGACGAGGTGCGGCATCGTATTGATGAGATCGAAAGGGCCGTGAACGATAAGAGGCGTCTGGTTCTCGACTACCGCGACGCCAAGGGTCAAACATCGGACCGGACTGTACGGCCATTGGGATTGTGGTTTTGGGGCAAGGTCTGGACGCTGGTTGCCTGGTGCGAACTGCGTGACGACTTCCGGATGTTTCGCCTGGACAGGATCGCCGGGATCAACGCCAGCGAAAAGTTTAAGCCTGAAAGGGGTAAGACCCTGGTCGAGTTTTACCGACTAATGGAGCAGTACGGCCCAATGGACGGCCAGCGCCGGTAGTACTGCCAGTCGTACTGGATGTATCAGGCCGGATTCTGATTTCCGTCATAGTTGTTATAGTGGCATTGCGAGCCCAGTGACTTTGGGACTAAGTGGCTCGGAAGCGGGAGAGGAGCCCGGATGAACAGCGACCACGAGCTTGGCCCGGGGTCACCGGCCAAGGCCGGTGGAGGCATGAAGAAAGTGCTCTATACCATGCGCACGGTCGGCCGCATCGGCCCGGCTCGTGCGACGAAGGCGCTGACGTCAAAGAACGCGTGCAAGGCCTGCGGCCTGGGCATGGGTGGCCAGCGCGGCGGCATGACCAACGAATTGGATGAATTTCCGTCCGTCTGCAACAAGAGCGTCCAGGCACAATCGACCGATATTCAGCCAGCGATTCCGGAAGCGGTCTTTGATCATTCGCTTGCAGACCTTAGGGAACTGAATGGCCATGAACTTGAGCATCTCGGACGGTTGGGTTTTCCCATTCACAAAGCTGCGGGGGAGGATCGTTATCGTCCAGTCGATTGGGACTGGGCGATCGAGCGGGCTGCTGAACGGTTTGCCGCTACGACGCCCGACAGAACCTTCTTTTATTCATCGGGCCGGTCGTCGAATGAAGCGGGCTTTGTCCTGCAATTGCTGGCGCGCGCTTATGGCACCAACAACGTTAACAATTGTTCGTTCTATTGCCATCAGGCCACCAGCGTGGCGCTCAAAAGCACAATCGGTACGGGGACATCCACGATAGAGATCGCCGACCTTGCCGGTTGCGATCTGATCTTTGTGATCGGTGCGAACCCCTCGTCAAATCACCCGCGCTTTATCCACAAGCTCAAAGAATGCCGTGACCGGGGTGGCCAGGTGGTCATGATCAATCCTGCCAGGGAACCTGGACTGGTGCGCTTCGCCCTGCCGAAGAGCCCGAAATCGTTGCTGACGGGCGGTGACGAAATCGCATCTGACTATTTGCAGCCCCGGATCGGGACGGATATTGCGCTTTTGAGTGGTCTTGCCAAGGCCGTCATCGAGAGTGGTGCCGAAGACCAAGAGTTTTTGGATGCCCATAGTGCTGGCTTTGCCGATTTCAAAACCAGTGTCATGCAGATGGACTGGGATCAAATTGTAGCGGTCTGTGGCGTTCCCCGTGACGCGATCGAGCGCGCTGCTAACCTTTATGCTCAATCCAAACGGGCCGTGTTCGCCTGGGGGATGGGCATGACGCACCATCTTCACGGTGTCGAGAATGTTGAAGCCATCGCCAATTTGGCGCTGCTACGCGGCATGGTTGGGAAACGCTATGCCGGGCTGTTGCCGCTGCGTGGGCACAGTAATGTTCAGGGCATTGGCACTATAGGCGTCAAGCCGGTGCTGAAAGATGAAGTTATGGCCAGGATGGAAGAGGCGCTCGGGATCGCGCTTCCGACCCGGCCGGGATTTGACACGATGGCGGCGATGCAGGCGGCCTCCGGCTGTGATGTCGATGCGGCGCTCGTCATGGGCGGCAACCTCTTCGGGGCAAGCCCGGACCAGGCGTGGGCGGAACAGGCGCTTGACCGTGTGGGGTTCAAGCTATTTCTGACTACGACCCTGAATCGCGGGCATGTTTGCGGCGTGAATGCCGGTGAGAGCCTTGTGCTGCCTGTCACAGCCCGGGATGAGGAGTGGCAACCCACGACCCAGGAATCGATGTTCAATTATGTGCGGCTGAGCGATGGCGGCATCACCCGGCTGGAAACGGTCCGTCCGGAGGTTTCGATCCTTTGTGACTTGGCAGAGCATTTGATCCCGGACAGCCCGATTGACTTTGCCGCGTTTCGTAAACACGCCCATATTCGAGAGGCCATTGCCGCGACGGTTCCCGGGCTGGAGGAGTTGGCCAGTATTGACGTGGCCAAGCAGGAATTTCATGTGCGCGGCCGCGTTTTGCATACACCGGATTTCAAGACGCAGGACGGTCTCGCCCATTTCCGTGTTCTGGCGCTTAATGCGGACGGTCCCGTTACCGAACCTTCCGCCCCCTTCACCCTGACCACCGTGCGCAGCGAGGGCCAGTTCAACACCATTATATATGAAGAGAAGGACAGTTATCGCGGCACGGTTGACCGCTGGTCGGTCATGATGAATGAGCAGGATATCGCATCTTTGGGGATCGCGGCTGGCGATTTCGTGAATATCCGGTCAGCGCAGGGACGCATGGAACGTGTGCAGGTGTATTCCTTTGATTTGCCACGCGGTAACGCCATGGCCTATTTCCCTGAAGCCAACGTGCTGACAGACACCGCTGTGGACCCAAGAAGCAAGACGCCAAGCTTCAAATCGATCCCCGTCTGGATCGATTGTCCGTAGATATTTGCCACAGGGTCGCGGCGGCCGCGTAAAAAAGATAATTGATGCGCCAGTTTTGATCGAAACATTGGCAGCTTTGCTCTAAAACCGTGCCCGGCGAGGGCGGCCTTGGGCGCCGCAGCCGCTGAGATTTGGCCATACGACGGATAACCAGTGACCAGAGAAGATGTTTTTACCCTCGACGCCCTGCTTTGCAGGAACGGTTCTTCGGTCTTTTGTAGCGTAGTTTGGCCCGCGGACTTGGTATTCGAAACATGATCAAACGAATTCTGCTGCTTGCGGTCTTGCTGGTATTGGCGTGGCTATTGTGGTCGGGCCTCTACAAGCCATTATTGCTGGGGCTGGGCGTGTTTTCTTGCCTGCTCACACTCTATGTTGTGCGCCGCATGGGTTACTTCGATAACGAAGTATTCGCGCTGCGATATAATCTCAGACTCGTGGGTTTTTGGGGCTGGCTGGGTCGTGAGATCGTCAAGTCGAGTATTGAGGTGGCACAGATTGTTCTCAGGCCGTCCCTTAAAGTCGAACCCAAGGTGGTGGCGCTTGGCGCCGATGACCTTGAACCACTGGACCAGGCGCTTTTGGGCAATTCGATTACGCTTACCCCAGGCACGCTGACACTGGATGTGCACGAAGGGCGTATTCTCGTCCACTCCCTGACAGCTGCCGGTGCCGATGCGGTGTTGGAAGGTGAAATGAAGCGGCGCGTCTCAGCGCTGAGGCAAGGTTAATCAATGTACTACGTCGTCACCATCGCAACTTTTCTGACCATGGCGCTCGCTTTGATCCGAGCGATTTTAGGGCCGAGCGTTTACGACCGGGTCTTGGCGGTCAATATGTTCGGTACCAAGACGGTCTTGTTGCTCTCCGTCATCGCATTTCTTTATGGCCGACCTGACTTTCTCGACCTGGCGCTCGCCTATGCATTGATCAACTTTATCGGTGTGTTGGCGGTTCTAGAATTCTTCAGGGCGCGTGTTGCGAGACGCGAGGCCGAGAACCGAGAGGGGGCGTAGCCATGGATCTGGCGCTCGATATTGGAAGCTGGATTCTGCTGACGCTGGGCGGGGTGAGTGTCCTGATCGGGGGCATTGGTGCGTTGCGGATGCCTGACCTTTATAGCCGCATGCATGCAGCCAGTGTCACCGACAGTATGGGTGCCATCCTGATCATTCTGGGTGTTATGTTGCAGGCCGGATTGTCACTCGCGACGATCAAGCTCGCGGCTATTCTGCTGTTCCTGCTGTTTACGAGCCCGACGGCATCGAATGCCCTGGCGAGCGCCGCATTGCTCGCGGGCAACAAACCCCGCGCTGAGGTGCCCGACACGCCGGAGACAAGCCAATGACAGCTGTCTTCGGCATTTTCCTGCTTACTCTTCTGGTGATCACCGCCGTTGCTATCGTGCGGACACGCAATCTATTCGTTGCCACCATGCTGATGGGTATTGCCAGCCTGCTGATCGCGGCAAATTTCTTCGTTCTGGACGCTGCAGACGTTGCCTTGACGGAGGCAGCAGTGGGAGCCGGGATCTCGACGGTCTTGTTTCTAAGTGCTCTTGCTTTGACGTCCGATGAAGAAAAAGCCGGGTCATCTCGCCGGATTCTGTCATTTCTGGTGGTCGCTGCGGCAGCGTTGGTTGTGATCTATGCCACCTTTGACAAACCCAAATTCGGCGATCCCGAAGCCCCGGTTCAGGCTCATGTCGCGCCGTGGTACATAGAAAAAACGCCTGAATTCATCGATATTCCCAACATCGTCACCGCTGTGCTGGGCAGCTACCGGGCCTACGATACGTTGGGCGAGGTATTCGTCGTTTTTACCGCGGGTATCGGCGTGATGTTTTTGCTCAGCTACCGCAGGGCCGGGCATACGCCGACGTCCAGAGCGCCAGACCCTGGTTTGCGGCATCATCTTATCCCCAGAGTGCTGGGCCGATTCCTGATCCCCTTCATTCTGTTGTTCGGTCTCTATGTTCAGTTCCATGGTGAGTATGGCCCCGGGGGTGGCTTCCAGGCGGGCGCCATTATTGCCGCTGCTGTCATTCTCTATGCTTTGCTGGAAGGCGAAGAACGGGCGCTGCAGGTGCTCTCGCGGCGGGTTCTCATGGGGCTCGTTGCCGGTGGCGCGATTCTCTACAGTGCGGTCGGCTTCGCGGGACTTCTTCTGGGGGGCAATTTTCTGGATTATTCCGTGCTGGCCAGCGATCCGGTCAAGGGTCAGCAATACGGCATAATACTGATTGAGGCAGGCGTCGGCATGACCGTGACCGGGGTTCTGCTCAGTATCTTCCATGCTTTCGCGGCACGGGAGCAGTAAGGCATGGAGTTTCTGGGCCTCTATCATTACTGGGTATTTGCCGTTCTTCTGATGATCGGTTTTTACGCCGTTGTCGCAAAACTCAATCTTATCAAGAAGTTGATTGGGTTGTCGTTGTTCCAGGCAGCGGTCTTTCTGCTCTATATCACCATGGGCAAGGTCGATGGCGGTACGGCGCCGATCTTCCAGACTGCCTCCCAGACGAATGTATTCTCCAACCCCCTGCCACAGGTTCTGATTTTGACTGCCATTGTGGTTGGCATTTCGACACTTGCCCTTGGGCTGGGGATCGTGGTCCGGATCAAGGAGGAATACGACACGATTGAGGAACACGAGATCCAGGAGATCGACCGCAGGTGACTGGGCTGGATCAACATTTACCGGCGCTGCAGGTCGCGGTGCCGATGGTCGCTTCGGCGTTTGTCGTGCTGCTCAACCCCAAGGGCCTTGCATGGGCGGCGACAACGGCTGTCAGCGCCATGTCATTTGCGATTGCCATTCAGCTCACAATGCTAGTCACCGCAGGGACCCCGCTTACCTATGCGATGGGCTCCTGGCCTGCGCCTTTCGGTATCGCTCTTGAAGTCGATTCGCTGAGCGCCCTCCTTCTGCTGGTCATCACAGGTGCATCGACCATTGCCCTGATCGGTGCAAGGGCCAGCATTGATGCGCAGATCGCGGCCGACAGGCAGATTTACTTCTATTCGGCATGGTTGTTGGCGGTGGCCGGCCTTGCCGGCATTGTGGTGTCGGCAGATGCGTTCAATATCTTCGTCTTCATGGAGATATCGTCTCTGGCCAGTTACGTCCTTATCGCGGGCGGGCCGGACCGGCGTGCGCTGCCTGCCGTATTCAAGTATCTCATCATGGGGACCATCGGCGCCACCTTCTATCTGATTGGGGTCGGCCTCATTTACATGATGACCGGCACCCTCAATCTGGCCGATATGGAGTTGCGTATCGCTGGGGTGTCGGATCAGCGGCCCATTCTCGCCGCGGCAGGCTTCATCACCGTGGGCCTTGCGCTGAAAGCCGCCGTCTTCCCGCTTCATATTTGGCTACCCAACGCATACACCTATGCGCCCCATATGGTAACGGCCTTTCTGGCAGCATGTGCCACGAAGGTTTCGCTTTATGTGCTGTTGCGGTTCGATTTCTTCGTCTTCCAGCAGAATCTGGACGGCCACACCTTCCAGTTCGCTGCTTATCTGATGCCGCTTGCGATCCTTGGGATTCTCGTTGGTTCGGCGGTCGCGATGTTTGAGGGAAATCTGAAACGTCTGCTCGCGTTCTCCTCCGTGGCGCAGATCGGTTACATCATGCTGGGTGCCAGCCTGTTGAGCGCGGCGGGATTAACCGCGGGCATCGTCCACATTTTCAATCACGCTCTGGCCAAAGGCGCGTTATTTCTCGCTCTTGGCGCATTTGCATTGGCGTGCACCAGCCTGCGCTTTGAGACGATCGGGGGAATCGCGCGGGCGATGCCGTGGACTTTCGGGGCCTTTGTTCTAGCCGGACTCAGCCTGATCGGTGTGCCCGGCACGGCCGGTTTCATCAGTAAGTGGCACCTTATCGGTGCGGCCATGGAACTGGGTCCGCCAGGCCTTGCATTGGTCGCGGTCATTCTGATCAGTTCGCTGATGGCTGTTGTCTATATCTGGCGCATCGTCGAAGCCGCATGCTTTGGTGCGGCACCTGCCGACTTTCCGGATGTCCGCGTTCCGCCATTGCTGGTCACCATGATCTGGGTTGCCGCGATTACCAATATCGTGTTCGGTCTTGTGCCTGACCTGCCGTTGGAACTTTCACGCGACGCTGCGGCGTCGCTGCTGGGGCATGTGAAATGACCCCGGAAAACCTGATCATTGCCGCCCTGATCGTGCCGCTGATTGGCGCAGTGCTGATCGCGCTCACTGGGCGGATCAACGCCAATTTGCGGGAAGCGGTGACTCTCACCACCGCAGGCACGCTGGCCTATATTGTTTGGAACATCGTCCCTACTGTCTTTGAAGGTGGACGCCCCGCTGTCACGCTGGCCGAAGTGATGCCAGGCGTAACCATCGGGTTCGAGGTTGAACCGATCGGCATGTTGTTCGCGGCTCTTGCGTCGAGCCTGTGGATTATCAACTCGATTTATTCAATCGGGTATATGCGCGGCAACAACGAGAAGCACCAGACCCGCTTCTACGTAATGTTCGCCGTGTCACTGGCGGCGGCCATGGGGATCGCCTTTTCCAGCAATCTCTTCACACTGTTCTTGTTCTATGAAGCGTTGACGCTGGCGACATACCCGCTGGTATCCCACAAGGGTGATGCAGACACGGTAAAGTCCGCCCGTGTCTATCTCGGGCTGTTGTTGGCGACGTCGATTGGCCTATTCCTGCCGGCGATTATCTGGACTTATGGCGTCGCGGGCACCGGGGATTTTGTCCTTGGCGGTATTCTGGAAGGCAAAATCGCGGGCCCCGCCGTCGGCCTGTTGCTGGTGCTGTTCGTATTCGGGGTTGGTAAGGCAGCGGTGATGCCGGTCCACCGCTGGTTGCCAGCGGCCATGGTTGCGCCGACACCGGTCAGCGCGCTGCTCCACGCGGTTGCGGTGGTGAAGGCAGGCGTTTTTACGGTTACCAAGGTCATCGTCTATATCTTCGGTGTTGATTTCCTGTTCAGCGAACCCAGCAGTGGGTGGCTGATCTATGCCGCCTCGTTCACGATTATCGCCGCGAGCGTCGTCGCCCTGCGGCAACAGAATCTCAAGCGCCTGCTTGCGTATTCGACCGTGGCCCAATTGTCTTATGTCGTTATGGCAGCGGCGATCCTGAAACCGTTGGCTGAAATCGGCGCGTCAATTCACATGGTCGCGCACGCCTTTGGCAAGATCACGCTGTTTTTTGCCGCCGGTGCGATCTATGTCGCCGCCCACAAGACGGAACTGTTTCAGCTAAAGGGCATCGGCAGGCGCATGCCGATTACGATGGGAGCGTTTACGATTGGCGCCCTCAGCATGATTGGCGTCCCGCCGACAGGTGGATTTGTCTCTAAATGGTACATTCTCGCTGGTGCCTTTCAGGACGATAACTATCTGGCGATTGCAACGATCATCCTGAGTACGGCGTTGAACGCTGCATACTTCCTGCCCATCGTCTACATGGCCTGGTTCATGCGTGAAGACGTGCCGCCGGAAAAGCCGCATGGTGAAGCGCCATGGCCTTCGGTCCTTGCGCTTGCGATAACCGCTGCGCTTACGATTGGTTTCTTCCTTTTCAACGGGCCGGCGCTCGAGCTGGAGCGCCAGTTGTTCATGGGTACGTCATGACAAATCCGCAAGACGACAATCACTGGCTGGTCAGGCCATCAACAATCAAAGTTCTGTGGTGGGTCTTTAGCGGCATCCTCGCGCTGACGGTCCTGCTGCAGCTGATGTTCAAGGTGAAAGGTTATTTCGACGTCGACGGATGGTTCGGCTTCGGCGCGGCCTATGGTTTTCTCGCCTGCCTCGCGATGGTGATTGTGGCGAAAGGCCTAGGCTTTGTGCTGAAGCGCGGCGAAGACTATTACGCGGAGGATCAGAACGATGATTGAGTTCATTCCTCCCGCACTCTTTATGCTGCTGGCCGCGCTGCTGATCGGACCGGCCCGCGGCCACCTTCGATCGGCAATCGTCTTGGTGGCCCCGCTGGTGACGCTTTGGGCGATCTGGCTGGTGCCGGATGGCGTCGTCTTCGAGATTCCGTTCCTCGATTATCAGATTCAACCTATTGAAGGCAGCCCGGTCCGGCGCCTGTTCGCCACGATTTTCGCGATTATGGCTTTTGTCGGCGGGCTATACGCCTTCCGCACCGCCAAATGGTACGAACTGGCCGCCGCCTTTGCTTATGCCGCGGGCGCCATCGGCGTCAGCTTTGCTGGTGATTTGATCAGCCTGTTCCTGTTCTGGGAACTGATGGCGCTGTTCTCGACTGTTGTCGTCTGGTGCGGCGGCACACCGGCCGCGCGCGCTGCGGGCATCCGATACGCCATCATGCATTTGCTGGGCGGCGTGATTCTGAAGGTTGGGATCGAAGGGGTTATCGTTCACACCGGCTCAATCGAAATTCAGCCAATGCTGGCGACTAATTTCGATACCTGGATGATCATGATTGGCATCCTTATCAATGCGGCAGCCCCGCCCGTGTCGGCCTGGCTGTCGGACTCCTATCCCAATGCCAGCGCGACGGGGTCGGTATTTCTGTCTGCCTTTACGACGAAAACAGCTGTCCTGGCGCTGATCCTGTTGTTCCCGGGCGAGGGGGTTCTGATTTGGATCGGCCTCTTCATGGTGATGTACGGCATCATCTATGCTCTGCTGGAGAACGACATCAGGCGCATTCTGGCCTTTTCGATCGTCAACCAGGTGGGGTTCATGGTCTGCGCCGTCGGTATTGGCACAGAGATGGCGCTCAACGGCGCGGCGGCGCACGCCTTTGCCCATATCATCTATAAGGCGCTTTTGTTCATGAGCGCAGGCGTCGTCGTTTATCGCACGGGCATGAACCGTTGTACTGACGTCGGTGGTCTGTTTCGAACCATGCCGCTTACAGCCATTTGCGGCATTATCGGCGCCTTGGCGATTTCAGGATTTCCGCTGACCTCGGGCTTTACGACCAAGACCATGATTTCCCAGGCCGCGGCCAACGAAAGCCTGGTGATTGTCTACTTCATGCTTGCCGCGGCATCGGCTGGCGTCTTCTTGCACGCGGGCATCAAGTTTCCCTGGTTTGTTTTCTTCCAGAAGGATTCCGGGCTACGGCCTAAGGACGCGCCCTGGAATATGGGCGCAGCCATGGTGATCTTCTCAGCGCTCTGCATCCTGTTGGGCGTCGCGCCGGGGCTGCTTTACCAGTTCCTTCCCTATCCGGTTGAGTATGAAGCCTATACGGCCGGAAAGGTGGTGTTCTATCTCCAGCTTCTGTTGTTCTCCGGGCTCGCGTTCTTCCTGTTGTTGCCGCTAATGAAGCGAACCCTGACCATCAGCCTCGACGCGGACTGGCTGTGGCGTGTGCTGCTGTTCAAATTTGCGATGCTGATCTACGACCTTTTTGCCGGCCTGGGCCGGACAATCAGAAAGACGTCCCAAGCGTCCCTGGCGCGGGCACAGGGTTTCATGATCAAACACTTTAGCCTTCCCGAATCCGGATCAAGCGAAGAGCCTGGTTTGTTTGCCCGGACATGGCCCATTGGCAGCACGGCGTTGTGGATTGCCGTGCTTCTGACCGCCTATGTAGTGGTCTATTACTTCTAGATCACGATCGGTTTAGGTGGGTTCACCTAAACCGATAAACGTGATCTAGATTCAACAAGTGAGAGCGGGATCGGACGGAAAACCGGTATCCACTTTTCCTGATCCCGCTCTAGAGTTTGCTGTGAGCTATCGGCTGCTGCGCTAGTCGGCCATCATGGAAAGCCCCGGCACTCGTTCTGTTCGAGCTCGCATTCGGTGTTTTGCGGGTCAAAGCAGCAATCGGGGATGGGCGCGCCATCGATAACAATCGTCGTCGGCCCGCCTGTTTCGGGTAAGTCGCCGTCAAGAACCAAGGTCGGGAACGTTAGCCCATTGTCGGCCACGGTGACGTCGGTGAACTCGACGATTGCCGGGGCGTGTCCTTCAACCACAACAGCAGCATTGGGCGGATTGTCGGCGAAGTTGTCATGCCCATAAGACCAGAAATGTCCCAGTCTTTGCGATTGCATGCTGCCGACTCGGTGTTCCGGGCGATCCGTGAACCAGGTCAGGGACGGTCCGACGCCTCTGAGGACAAGGTCGGTGCCGTCGAATGTGACGGATGTGCCATGAGCGACGATCAGAATTGAGGCATGCGAAATATCCCCATCTTGGGAGGGGGCGTCCGCGGGTTCGTTTTCGCTGCAACCCGACAATACGGAAACAAGTACTATACCGGCCAGGACCCGTGCGGCGTTCATGAGCTTTTCTCCATCACCTGGTCATTTTGTCACTGGCGGCAGCTAGGTCTCTATGCCTGTTATCGGGTAACGGCTGAGCTGAACCGCGCGGTACCAATCATTCAAGTGCTAAGGATAACACACGCCTGCCGCGCCCGTGCACTCGCGCTTGAAAGTGCACTAGAACCGCATGCCTTTAACCTGGCCACCATCGATGATGATGTTTTTGCCGGTCACCCAACTGGCGCGTGGGCTCAGCAGAAAGACCACAACGTCGGCGACCTCTTCAGGCGTGCCATAGCGGCCCATGGCGATGCCGTCTTGGATGGATTTGAATACTTCGGGCCGGTCCTGTTCAATCCGATGCCACGACCCGCCCTCGAAATAGATTGACCCGGGCGAGACGATATTGACGCGGACACCCGATGGGCCCAGCGCCTGGGCCAGCTGTTCCCCATAAGTGATCAGCGCCGTTTTCATCGCGTTATAGGACTGGGGCATCACAAAGGTCTCGACGGCCGCTGTGCTGGAAATAAACACAACCGCGCCCTTCGATGCCTGAAGGCTGGTTGTGAGTTCCTCAATGCCCCGCACAGCGCCCAGAAGGTCGATCTCCAGATTGGCGCGCCAATTCTCTTCGCTGCCGCCGCCCCCGCCACCGGAGACGTTGGGGACAAACATGTCGCATCCGCCAAGTTGCTCCACCGCTTGATTCAGCCAGGCGCGGTAGGCGTCACCATCGGACACATCAACAGCGGCCCCGAATGCGGTGGCCCCATTGGCCGTTAGGTCGGAAATGGTCTCGTTGACCGCATCGGCATCACGGGCACACAACGCCACCGAAACACCCTCTTCAACAAGTTGATTGACGATCCGGCGGCCGATACCGCGGGTGGCGCCGGTGACGATGGCTTTCTTGCCGTTAATTTTCAGGTCCATAGCGGGCTCCGGGTCTTAGCGGGACGGGAAGGGCTCGACACCTTCTTCGACCGGCAGGTCGAGGCTGTTGAGCGTTATGGCGACGAGCATGAATTGCGCGGTCACGAGTAGGAAATCGATCAGTTGCTTCGGTGAGTAATGCGCGGCCAGCAGGTCCCAGGTCTCCTTGCTGACCCGCCAGTCATTCTGAATTTCGTCGACCGCCTGCATCAAGGCACGTTCATTTTCCGGCAGCGCGCTGGTTTCTGGTCCTTCGACGATGGCGTCGAAGTCAGCATCGGTGAAGCCAATCGATCGGCACAGGCCACCATGCAGACCCCACTCATAGGGTGACTGCGCGTTCCAGGCGACCCGCATGATCGCCACTTCCCGGTCGCGCTCAGGCAGCGCATTGCCAAGCAGAATGTGTTCGGCAAAACCCATCCAGCGCACCATGGTCTCCGGGCTGTGTGCCAGCGACCGGTGCAAGGCATAGGGCCAGTCCTTGAGGATCTGTTTGATCTCCTCAGGTGCATCTTCGTCGCTTATGAGCGGCAGGCGGGGGCCATCGGTCATTGTTGATCTCCATCATCAAGCCGTGCGGCCCAACGGATGCCGCGTTGCAATATCCTGTGGAATTCGGGTGTCGCCCAAGATCCGTCCTCAACTTCCGGGTAATAGGGGGTCCGGTGCGGCGCGTCCCAATGGCCGCGTTTGTGGCCCAAGGTGAAATAGAGGACTTCGCCATCGCCGACCCGGTTGATGTAGAGAACCGGGCGTGCCGCATCGTCCGGCCATTGATCGCGGATGAACCCTGGCGCCTCGCCAGAGAACCGTGTGGCCAACAGCACCTCCGGTTCGCCAAAAAAGTCGGACAGGTAAAGCTCGTCGGTGGTCTCGAAAGGCTTGATCCCTTTGACGAGTGGATGGGATGAATCTGTCACCTCTACCTCAAACGGCCCCATGGCCGGGTGGGCAATAAACTGGCTGCCCAGAGTTTCCATGAAGGTCCTGGCGCGTGGTGGGGCTTCGACACCGGCTTCGGACCATTCAAGCACCGAGTTCGTACCGTGAAGTGCAAACCAGCGTTTGCCGTCGGCGACAAACTGGTGCAGAGCATCCTGTGCTGCCTGACTGGGTTCGACGTTGCAGGTATAGGCGATCACAAAGTCGGCGGCACTCAGGCTGTCCAGATCTTCGAAACTCGTCGCCACGGTGACCCGCACGTGTGGATAGGCCGCCAGCAGTTTCAGCAGTTCCAGCCGGACGAAGTCAAAGTCATGCGACGCACCGCCGATAACAAGATGACCATTCAATCGCGCCGGATGCCCGTTCATAGCGACAACCCACCATCGACCGCCAGGTCGGCCCCTGTAATGAAGCGCGCCTCTTCAGAGGCCAAGAACGCGACCGCATTGGCAATGTCCGAAGGCTCGGCGATGAAGCCGATGGGATGGGCTGCGATCCGTCTTGCCATGGCCGCGTCATAGTCACCGCTGTCGTGCGATAGTTTTTCGATCATGGGGGTACGGACAGAGCCCGGATAGACCGTGTTGCAGCGGATGGCGTATCCCTGTTCCGCGCAATGCAGCGCGACCGATTTCGTTAGGATACGAACGGCGGCTTTCGACGCGCTATAAGCAGGCATCACCGCATTCGTCTTCAGGCCCAGCGCGGAAGAGATATTGATTATGGAGCCGCCGCCCGACCGGTGGATCAGTGGAATGGCATGGTGGCATCCCAGAAAGACCCCATCCGCGTTCACCGAATTGACTTTGCGCCAATGGGCAAAGTCGGCGTCTTCGACGGTTGCGGGCAGGCTCACCCCTGCGTTGTTGACCAGAATGTTAAGTGCACCGGCGTCTGCCGTAATCTGTTCAATCGCTGCCGCCCAAGCGCTGTCATCGGAGACATCCAGAGGCAAAAAGCTAACTTCAGGCCCAAGCTCTTCGGCCAAAACCTTTGCTTTGCCGGCTTGGATATCGCCAATCAGGACCTGGGCGCCCTCCTCGGCGAATAGCTTCACGCAGGCGGCCCCAACGCCGTCGGCGCCGCCGGTGACCAGCACAATCTGCCCGTCAAATCTGTCGGTCTTTTGCGCCACCTGCGTCACCATCCCCGTTTTTCGTCTTGTGGCATTGTCAGAATTCTTACAAGCTTGTATAAATTATTGCAACGTCTCTCGATGGCCATATCCAACGAATAAACGGGGAAATTCGTGGCAAGTTCAAAAAATGGTGCGACGCCCTCCATGAAAGCACCGGGCCCGACCGTGCAGGAGCTTCTGGACCAGGAGCGCACGGAAGTCCCTTCCGTGCTGCGCGACACCAGCGCCGTCTTTCTGGGGACAGAACCGATCGCCAAAGAACGCTATACAGATCAGGCGTTCTTCGACCGCGAAATGGATCAGATGTGGTCAAGGGTCTGGCAGATGGTCTGCCGCGAAGAGGATATTCCCAACCCGGGCGACTACGAGCTCTATGAAATCGGCGATACGTCGCTGCTTGTGACGCGCACGTCAGAGGGAGCAATCCGCGCCTACTATAATGTTTGCCTGCATCGCGGCCGTCTGCTGCGCGAGGAGTCGGGCCATGCGGACGAGTTCAAATGCCCATTTCATGGCTTTACCTGGGACGTTGACGGCAACTGTACCCAGATCACCAGCGAGTGGGATTTTGACTATCTGAACAAGTCGGAGCTCTCATTGCCGCAAGCTCACACCGGCACCTGGGGCGGATTTGTTTTCGTCAATCTGGCCGACGATCCCGAGCCGCTGGAGTCCTATCTGGAAGATATTCCTGCAATCTACGAAACGCGGGGATGGTCGCTCGAAGATCGGGTGAAGGCGGTTTATGTGTCGAAAGCTAATCAGTGCAATTGGAAGATTGCGCTGGAGGCGTTCACCGAGTCCTTCCATGTGATCGAAACGCACCCGAGCGCGACGCCTTATATCGCCGATGCGAACACCCAGTATGATGTTTGGGAAGGCAAGCGGCATTACTCGCGTATGATTGTGCCCCGTGGTCTGCACAGCCCGCTGATCGACCCTCTCACAGATACAGAGGTTTTCCGTGCCGGTGTGGCCGCCTATGCGCCCGACCTGGCCGATAGTGGGGAGATTCCCGAGGGTCTGACCCCACGGCAGGCGATGGGCGATGTCCGCCGGGACTACTTGAAGCGCAACATGGGGATTGAGGCCGACGATCTAACGGACAGTGAGGTTTTGGACACGATCCAGTACCATGTTTTTCCCAATCTGGTGATCTGGGCTGGCTGGAATTCGTTTCTCTGCTACCGCTTCCGGCCCAACGGCACCGACGTGGGGTCGTCGATCATGGATGTGATGATCCTGGTGCCGCAAAACGCCGAAGGCGAGCCTGAATCGGTCCGCGAGCCGACCCGTTTGACCGTCGAGCAGCGATACATTGAAGCCCCGCAACTCAAAGGGCTGGGCGACGTGTTTGATGAAGATGTTTCGAACATGGCCGCTGTCCATAAAGGCTTGCGGTCGATGAAGGGGACAGGTGTCCGGTTCGCTTCATATCAGGAGATGCGGCTGCGCTTCTTCCATCACATTCTTGATCGCTATCTGGATTCTGATGATGGGTGAGGGGGAGTTTGCTGCAGATTTCGACCCCAAGGCTGATGCCTTTATGGAGGATCCCTGGGGCTTCTATCGGGCATTGCGTCGTGAGGCGCCGGTCTACCGGGACCCACGTTCCGACATCTTTTTCATCGCGGCCTATGACTTGGTTGATGAGGTGATGAAACAGCCAGCGCTGTTTTCCAGTGCGGTGGACCGCGCCGGGATGCGCAAGGGCGGGTTGCCTGCCAGAGTATTGGAAATCAAGGCGCAGGGCTGGACGCCGGCGCTCACCATGTCACACAACGATACCGCGTCACATCCGATGTATCGTGGCTTGGTTAGCCCGTTTTTTACCCCCCGGAAACTGAAAGCGATTGAACCCTTTGTAGCGGACCATACCGCCCAACTTATCGAGGCCATGCGGGCCAAAGGCACTGTCGATTTTCTCACGGACTTCGCCGTTCCATTACCAATTGCGGTCATCGCGCGCTATCTGGGGCTTGAAGACTATGGCGTCGAGACGCTGAAAAACTGGTCGGACGCTTTCGCTGATGAGATCGGTTTTATGACCAGCGATGAGCGGGCGATCGAGGTCGCTGAGCTCTGTTTCGAATGTCACAAGACGATGATCGACAGATGTAACGAACGACGAGCCGATCCGCGTGACGACATCATCAGTCATCTGGCGACAACGCGGATCGAGGATGATCGGCTGCTCAACGAGTCTGAGTTGTTATCGATTCTGACGCAGTTGCTGGTGGCCGGAAACGAGACCACGACCAATACGCTGGCGGGCGGCATGCGGCGGCTGGCTAGAGACGCGGCTTTGGCGGCCGAATTGAGGGCCGAACCAAAGAAAATTGCCGATTTCGTCGAGGAAACACTACGGCTGGAATCGCCGGTTCAAGGCCAGTTTCGCAAGGCCACCGAGGACACAGTGTTGGCTGGCGTACCAGTCCCAAAAGATGCGCTATTGCATGTCCGCTTCGCGTCAGCCAATCGGGATGAGACCATCTATGGTGACAGTGCTGAAGCGATGAAGCTTGGTACACGGCAACCCAAGCCGCATGTGGCTTTTGGCGCGGGAATGCACTTTTGTGTTGGCGCCATGTTATCGCGGCTGGAACTACGCCTCGCCTTTGAACAGTTGGTAAACGCATTTGAAACAATCGAGCTGGCGGTTCCGGAAAGCGACCTGCACTACCATCCACACTTTCATCTGCGGGCACTAAAGGCGCTTCCCATCAGCCTCGGCTAGTCGCTTAGGTGCTTCGCGTCTGTAGAGGTTTGGGCTAAAACCGGTTCTCACCCAATCCGATGGAACCAGATATTGGCTGCCACACGATCTCAAAAACGCAAACAAACCGCGCGCGCTGACTCGCGCCTTCCCGATCCCACGGCCGTCTCAAAAGGCGAGCTGTCGAAGAGCAGCGTGACGCGAACCCGTATCATGGAAGCCGGTGTGACCTGTCTTGCCGAGGACGGCTATGCCGGCACAACCACATCCACGGTTGCGGAACGGGCAGGCCTGACCCGGGCCGCCATGCTCTATCACTTCCCGTCGCGCATGGCGCTGATCGAGGCGGTCATCCACTACGTCACACGCCGCCGGATCGATATGTACAATGATGCGATGGCGGAGATTCCGCAGAATGGTGACTTCTTTTCCACGGCCATCGACAAGGCCTGGGATCAGCTCGATACCAAGGAGTTCAAGGCCTTCAGCGAACTCTCCATGGCGGCCCGCACGGATGAAGAACTGTCCGCGTCATTCGCGCCTGCGCTGGCCGAGTTTGACCGCGCGCGCCGTGAGGCGGCCATAGCGCTTTTCCCCGAGGGCGTCATCGACGCACCCTGGTTCGACCTGCGCCGCGACATCGTGCGGTTTCTGTCCGAAGGACTGGCACAACAGGGCGGCCTATCATTCAATGCCGAGCGCCGGAAAGCGAATTTGAAAGGCTTTTTGAAGGCGCTTTCGGGCGGTGGAGAAAACAGCGAAGCGTTGATGCGCAAAGCGTTGGACATCGGCCGAGACGGGGACTGAACACCAAAAAGAAGGCCGGTCCCGCGCAGCGGAACCGGCCCAAGCTGGGAAGTGATTGGCTAATTCTGGATTTGGCTCCGGATCTAGAAGCGCCCGGTGACCTCCACGCCCCAGGTGCGTGGCGCACTCAAGGCACCGAAGTCGACAATTGAGTTCACGTGAACCGTGTAGTCCACGTCTTTGGTCAGGTTCTTGCCAAAAACTTTCAGCTGGAACTGATCCTGGTCGGCGCCGCCAAACTCATAGGAAATATAGGCGTCCAACAGGAAACGGGATGCTCGTGCGCCGCGCGGATCGTTCAGCACTTGGGTCTGGACGTCATCCACATACCGCGCCGTCGCTGAAATCGTCAGGTACCCGTGATTGCCAACCTGGGCCGAAAAGGTCGGCGTGATGGAGAAGGTGATCTCTGGTGCTTGCCGCAGCCTCAGGCCTGAGAAATCCGCCTGCAGAAGAAGCTCACCTGGCGGGGTGCCGGGTGGGAACGGGTTGGTCACCGCATACTGGTTTGGCGCCAGGGTGCCGATGAACTCATCATATTCCGCATCCAGATACCCGAAACTCGCATCGAGGCGGAAGTACTCATTAAACAGATAGGTCAACTCGATTTCAAAACCGCGCAGCGTTGCGCTGGATACGTTACGCACTGTGGTGGAGGTAAAGGTGGGTGGTGGCGCCGGCTGGATCACCTCTTCCTGTTTGTCCTGATAGTCGTTCCAGAACAGGTTGGCGTTGAAGCGCAAGCGCCCATCCAGCCAGTCCGACTTGATGCCCACTTCGAACGCGTCGATGGTCTCAGGGTCGAACGGGGTCGTCACAGAGGGGACATCGCCCGCGCGGGCAGAGAAGCCGCCTGCGTTGTAACCGCGGGTCCACGAGAAGAATGCCAGAAGGTTGTCGTTGGCCTGCCAGCTAATCGCCACTTTGGGACTGAGTTCGAACCAGTCCTCTTTGGCGCCGCCCGTTTCAGGAACGCCAAAGTCGTCAACGGCCGTCGGCCGCCCCGCGGGTACGCCATCGAGAATGGAATAGAGAAACTCCGGCCCGACGCCCCCGTTGGGCCCATCCTTGAAGGTGGTGAAGACCTCTTTTTCATCCCAGCTTGCGCGCAGTCCGGCTGTGAATGTGATGGTATCGGTGATATCCCAATCCGCCTGTGCGAACAGGGCGACGGTCTCCGCGCTATGTTCATCCTCATCCCCGGCGCCATTGACGAACAGGAACTGCGTGGGCAGTGGCGCGCCGGCGAGGGCCAGATCCAGCTGGATCGCCTGTTGCAGCGAGTAGTCCGCCTGGTAATAGAAGGCTCCCGCCACGAAGTTGAACGAGCCTTGATAATTGGAGGCAATACGCAGCTCGCCAGAGAACTGCTCATATTGCTGCTCGCGCACCACATGGAAGAAGGTTTCCGGGACCGCGTCGAAGTCGATAAAGACCGCTTCGCTTGACTTCCGCCAGCCGAAGATCGCTGTGATCGTATAGGTGTCGGAGACGTCCCAGTCTGCGTTCATGGTCAACGCATCCAGTTTGGAATTCTGGAAGTGTGGGCCGCCTTGCATGGTGTCGCCGGTATAGGGGCCTTCGCAATACGCTGCCCGCACGCAGAGGATATCAGGGCCGAAGGTCGGCGTGATCACGCCCGGGTCATGCCCCATAAAGAACTCTGTCTGGGTAACCGTGACCGGCAAGGGCAGCGAGCCGGTGATCCCGCGCGGGGCATAAGGCACCAACTCACTGTCATCTTCCGCGTGGTCATAGGTGATCAACAGTTCGAACGTGTCGGATGGCGTGAGCAAGACGCTGCCCGAAATACCCCAACGGTCTTTGGCGCCGGTGGGGCCGTCATCGCTGTAGCTGTTGTCCCAAAGGCCATTATCGTTCTCGCTGTATGCAGAAACCTTAAGGCCGACCTTGTCTTCAACAATGGGAACGTTCACCACGCCCTTGAAGTCGTGCCGGCCGTGGCTGCCGGCTGTGACCTGAAGCCTGCCGCCCCATTCCTGGGTCGGTCTTGTGCGATAGGCGAGAATCGCGCCGCCCGTTGTGTTCCGGCCGAACAGGGTGCCTTGCGGGCCGCGCAGCACTTCGATGCTTTGAAGGTCGAATGTATCGAGCAGGTTGAACGCCGAGCTTCCCAGATAGATTCCGTCGACAAAGACGCCGATTGCCGGATCGAAACTCTTTTCCGGATCCTGGAAGCTGACGCCGCGGAGCGAGATGTTCGCCAGACTTGGACCAAGGCCGCCCTCGGCGATCACCATATTGGGCACCAGCCCCACCAGATCGGTAATGGTCCGCGCATTGAGATTTTCAATCGCCTTCTGGTCCAGCGCAGTGACCGAAACGCCCACGGTCTGGGCGCTTTCCTCGCGTTTCTCTGCTGTGGTGATGACCGTATCGATGGATAGTTTGCTGCTGTCGTCCTGCGCGGTGGCCGGTGCCGCTGCCAGGGCGGCCAGCGCTGATAGAGTCACGATACGGCTGAGCATGATAAACGCCTCCCCAAACGTCCATTGTTCTGGATCAATTTCAGATACTTTTTAACAAGCTAGTATAAATGTCAAGAGGCCTGCTGAGACCGGTGGAGGTAGTCCATGACGCACGTCGTCTGAGAAGGTTATTTAAGTGTATGTATTCGTTTATATAATTACTATTTTTCAAAAGGCGCCTGTGCGAACTCACCAAGCGTAAACCCCTGTTCCACCTTGTAGATTTTTAGCAGGTATGTAGTTTCAGCGCTCAGGCCGTATCCGTGGTCTCGCTTGCCTGCCGCAGTGCCGCGTAGTGCTTGAAGCCGAGCACGAGAAACAGGCACGCCGCCGGCGCACAGAACGCGTTGACGATCGCCAGCGAATAGCGGACGTCGCCCTCATCCATGAAGACGAAGTCGGTGAACAGGCCGACAATCATTGGCCCCAATCCCAGTCCGACCACGTTGATGACTGTCATGTAAAGCGCTGAGAGCTGACCGCGGATCTGATTGGGCGCGATCAGTTGCAGCGCGGTCCCCGCCATCGGAAACGGGATTGTTGACATGAAAATCGCTGGTGCAAATACCAGTAGTGCCAGTTCGGCCGACGGCATTAGCGGCGCCAGTCCGCCGAACAGGCCCGACCCCACATAGCCAAACGCGGCGACCCGCAAAGGCGCATCAGAATACCCCTTTTTGGTCAACCGGTCGCACCACCAGCCGCCGAAGATTGCGCCGGCCGGGCCAACGGCCAGATAGGTCAATCCGTACCAGAGACCTACATCCAGCGGGGTCCATTCATAAGTGCGGATCAGAAAAGCAGGCGTCCACACGGCGGAGGCATATCCCGAGAGCGTGATCATGCTGAACCCAGCGAACAGCGGCAGCAGGGCTTTGCGCCGTGTCATCACTTCCGATACCACCGTGCGTATTGGTACCGCCTGTTCCTGACCGCCGCGCAAACCCCTGCGTTTCGGCTCGCGGACGGTAAACAGCAGCAGGGCCACAAGCAAACCCGGCAGCCCGACCACAATGAACGCCATCTGCCAGGGCAGAAGCTCACCCACAAGGGGCAGTGCCAGACTATCCAGCGAACTCAGCCACGCAACAACGGTGCCACCGGCGATATAGGCGACGCCGATTCCGACGAACGCGCTCATGGTGAAGACGCTGATCGCCCGGCCCAGTTTTTCCGGCGGAAAGTAGTCGGAGATAATTGAATAGGCAGCGGGGGTCAGGCTGGCCTCACCGGCACCGACACCGACACGGGCTGCGAACAGCTGCCAGTAGTTCTTCGCCAAGCCCGATATAATGGAAAACAGGCTGAAAACGGCGATCCCGCCGGCGGCGATCGCGCGGCGGCTGCGGCTGTCGACCAAACGCCCCAATGGCAGCGCGGCGAGGGTATAGAACAGGCCGAATGCCAGACCTTGAAGCATACCGAATTCGGTGTCGCTGATCGCAAAAGTGTCTTTGATTGGGCCGACCAGCAGGTTGATAATAATCCGGTCGACATAGGACAGGATGTACGCGATCGACAGCACTGCGACGGCGTACCAACCCAGCCGGGCGCTTGGCCAATCCTCCATCGGTGTGCCTGGAGGCGCACTCGATCCGCTCATCGTCACTCCCCGTTCTTGACGGCCCGGCGACCGCAAGAGCATCTGTTGATCACTTTTTTACAGAAAAGTCAAAATCTTGAGTGGCGCGTCGTCGCGGCAGCGTACTGAAACGCGAGCAAGTGCTGATCCTCTGCAGTATCATGCCCGCCATTCTTAAGGGGGAGCGCGATCACCATGGTGGAGTCACCTTCAGGCACGGATAGCAGGGGATCCGAACGCGATATCCAGAAAGCCGCTGATGAGCTCAATGCGGTCTATCTTGGGGCACCGCTTATGGCGCCGCTGCGGACGCGTTTCGACGAGGGTGACGTGGAAACCGCCTATGCAATTCAAGATGTCAATACGAGGCGGTGGCTGAGTGAAGGGCGAAAGCTGACCGGCCGCAAAGTCGGACTGACTTCTGTCGCTGTGCAGCAGCAGATCGGCGTCTATGAGCCTGATTACGGGATGCTGTTTGACAATATGGCTGTGTCAAGTGGCGAAGAGATTGCGTTTGACGCCGTCAGCCAAGTCCGTATTGAAGGAGAGGTTGCGTTTGTACTGGGCCGGGACCTTTCCGGGGACCATTTGACCATTGAGGCGCTGGAACGGGCGATAGATTATGCGACACCAGCCTTTGAGGTTGTGGGCAGCCGGATCCGCGATTGGGACATCAAGATTTTTGACACCATCGCCGACAACGCCTCGTCAGGAAAATATGTGCTGGGTGATGCTCGAGTTGCTCTTTCAGACGTGGATCTACCCGCATGCGAAATGACGCTGATGGAAAATGATGTGATTGTTTCGACGGGCGATGGTGCGGCTTGTCTTGGCAATCCGTTGAACGCGGCGCTATGGCTTGCAAAGAAGATTGTAGAGACAGGATGGCCGCTGCGTGCGGGGGACGTGATTATGTCGGGTGCCCTGGGCCCGTTTGTAGACGTCAGGCCTGGCAGCATTTATGAACTCAATATTTCCGGTCTGGGAACTGTTCGAACACGCTTCGTATAGGTCTGGACGCTGGGCAGGTAAGGCGACATGAAAAAATTATTTCGCCCAAAGAGTTTTGAAGATCTGCAACTTGCTGGGCTCATTATCGGCATTCTGTGGATAGGGCCCCGGGTCTACGCAGCCATTATTTCATCGTCCGTTGGCATTATGGCGGACACGGTGGAGCATGTCGTCGAGACCGCCTTTGCCTTTATGGCGTTCCTGGCGCTTCGCGCCGCGCGGCGGTCCAGCGCGCTCTTGTTCCCGCATGGCACGGGCAAATTTGAGTCCATTGCAACCGCTATGCTTGCCCTGTCGCTGAGCATTTCCGGTTTCGGGGTTCTTGCCGCAGGTATTGTCAGGTTTATCAACCCGGTCGTGCCTGAGGGCTCTATGACCGGCATCGTATTCCTCTGCATTTCGCTTTGCCTTGATCTGATCTTGTACAATCTGACGCGGCCTTTCGACCGCGACGGCAGAATCGTCGTGCGAAGCTGGCGGCGGATATATCTGATGAACATAGTTATGAAGCTTTCGATCATCATCTTTGTATATTTGTCGCAATTTGGCGGCGCGCTCACCTATCTGGATCCGTTGGCCGCGGTGATCATCGGCATTGTGATGTTGGGGTTCGGCTACCGCGCCCTGACTCAGTCGATCTGGGAGCTTTCTGATCGCGCAATTGAAGAGGACGTTCAACTTCTGATTCTTCGAGGGCTGGCTAAGGAGTTTAGTTCTTTCGACGAACTCATCGACGTCCGCACCCGTCGGACAGGCGGCCTTCCGATCATCGAAGTGGACCTCGGTTTTCGCCTCACCCGTCCGTGGGACGACGTTGCAATGGTGTGCCTAAGGTTGCGTGAGAGTGTGTCGGCAGAAATTTCCGGCGCTGTGGTCAAGGTTACCCCACTCGCCCTAAACTCCGACCTTGCAGCTTTGACTGATCAAAAGTCGAACCCTTAGCGGTGCAGGCTGAGCGAGCGTGAGAAGAATGAGCAACAGGCATAACAGGCACCGGAAAGCCGGTGTTCAGACGAGCTTCGGCTGGCGTGCACATATCGTGGCCTATCTGGCATCGGTGGCGATGCTTACATTCCTGGCTGATGGTGTGATGGCTGAAACGGCCGGGCAACCAGGCGTCTATGACGATCGTATCGTCTTCGGCCAAACCGCGGCGCTGGAAGGGCCAGCGGGGGAGCTTGGACGGGAAATGCGGCGCGGCATCCTGGCGGCATTTGACGAGGTCAATGCCTCTGGCGGCATCCAGGGCCGACGCCTTGAATTGATCAGCTATGATGACGGGTACGAGCCGGAGCGGGCGATTGAAAACGCCATCCGCCTGATTCAAGACGACCGTGTCTTTGCCCTGATCGGATCGGTCGGCACCCCGACATCCGTTGCGCTGCTTTCGGTGACCGAGAGGAATGAAGTGCCGCTGATCGGCCCCTTCACCGGCGCTGGTGCCTTGCGCGAACCGGACTTGAAGGCCGTGGTGAATCTCCGTGCGACATATTCGCGCGAGACCGAATTCATTGTTCAGTGGCTTACGGAAAATCGGGGATATGACCGGATATCGGTCCTCTATCAGGATGACTCGTACGGACAATCTGGACTGATGGGGGTCCGCCAGGCGCTTGAGCGCCGAGGACTGAGTGTTGCCAGTATTGGCTCCTACCCCCGAAACACGACGGCGGTGAAGCAAGCGCTGTTGGATATTCGCCGCGCCAAGCCGCAATCCGTCGTGATCATCGGAGCCTATCAGCCGGCGGCACAGTTTATTAGGTGGGCCCGTAAGCTGGGGGATCGGGCGACCTATGTGAACGTGTCCTTTGTGGGGTCCAACGCACTCGCACAGGCGTTGCAGGGCGATACAGCCCGGAAAGCCGCCGACACCTATATAACCCAGGTGGTGCCATCACCGGCGACATCGGAAATGCCGGTCGTGCTTGACTATCGCGCCGCAGTTGCCGAACAGGATGGCGATCCGGAAACCGGTTTTGTCTCGCTTGAAGGCTATCTGGTCGGCCGTTTCGCTGCGCAGGTTCTTGCCGACAGCCAAGAGCCAAACCGGCAGGCGTTTCTCGCAACAATTGAGGATGAAGGAGACTTTGATCTCGGCGGTTTTTCACTCGAGTTTGGACCGGGCGACAATCAGGGATCCCAGGCGGTGTTTCTCACCGTTATCGAGCCGGACGGCTCGGTCTCGACAATTGAGGAAGCCGCGCCATGACCAACCGTTCTTTACTCGATTGGCGTCCCAAGCTCGCGACCAGGCTCTATGCCGCCATCGGGGGCGCGGTAGCATTTGTTCTGGTGTCGAGCATTGTCGCCTGGTTGGCGTTTGTTCAACTTGGTGAACAACAGCGAGAGATTGCCAGCCAACATCTTCCTGCCATCACCCACTCGCTACAGCTGGCCGAACGGGCGGCTCAGATTGCGTCCATCGCGCCCAGGCTTCTGGTGGTCGACAGTGATGACGCCCGGTCGAATGTCATTGAAAGCCTGACGGCGCTTGAACGCGAAATTCTCGGCCTTCTAAATTTGCTCAAGACCGACAGCCAGGACGATGGTGTGGGCGCGGAAGCGGACCTGACCGAAGCAGTGCGCGGAAACGGACAGAACTTCTCGTCTTTGCTCCGCGAACTGGGACAAACAGAAGCGCAGCGCGCTGCCCTGGAAGTGGAACTGGGCAGGATGACGGCCAGTGCCGTCGAAACGCACCATCAGCTCCGTGAGATCATCGTGCCTTTACTGGATGACCGGACTTTCTTTTTGGTCACAGGCTACCAGTCGCTCGACGATCAGAGGCCTGTGCCCGCATCGGGGCGACTCGATGGTGAGGCAGTGGTGAGTTTCGGTGCTTTGTTCGATCTTGAGGCAGAGGTCAATCTGATGACCGTTGTGTTGTCGGAAATGGGTGCGGTGGAAGATGCCGCGCTGCTGACGCCGCTGGTCGAGCGGTTTGAGGCGGCGCGGGATCGATTCTCCGCCGCATTGGCGCGCGCTGACGACTTGCCGCAGGCAAACACGCTTCGGGAGATTTTTGCCAAGCTGGTGGCCGTGGGAGCCGCGGAGAGTGGCATCCCCGACATCAGGCGCCGTGTGCTGGAGTTGAGACAGGAATCCGTGGCTGTTGTCGATGAAAGCAGGCAGATCGCATCCAACATTTCGGACAATGTTAATCAGATCGTCGATATAAAGCGGTCCCGGTCTGAGGCCTCCCTGGCGGCGACCGAAGCCATCGTTTCAAACGGTCAGCAACTCTTGCTATGGCTCAATGGATTTGCCTTGGCAGGCGCGATCCTGATCAGTTGGCTATACATTAAGCGCAGTTTCACAACGCCCGTTGTTAAGCTCACCGCGGCTGCTGAGGCGTTCGAACAGGGCGACTACGACCCGAATTTCCTCAAATCGACCAGTGCCCGCTCTGATGAATTGGGCCAGTTGGCGACCACGTTCTCCAGCATGGCTGAGGAAGTCCGTGCACGAACCCAAAAATTGGATGACCTTGTCGCGGAACGAACGGACCAGTTGAACAAGAAGAACGAAGCTCTGGCCCAGTCGTTGGAGCGAATCGAGGACGAACTCGAGATGGCCCAGCGCATGCAGGTATCGATCCTGCCGAAGCGTGTGCCGGAGCGCCTTCGCACCTCAATATTCGCGGAAATGAAGGCGGCGCGTGCGGTGGGCGGCGACTTCTATGACTTTATCGACCTGGGTGAGAACCGGCTGGGGTTTGCCATTGCGGACGTCTCTGACAAGGGCGTGCCGGCCGCTTTTATGATGGCTGTTTGTTACACCAAGCTGCGCTCGCTGGCGCTGCGCGGGTTATCACCGGGAACGGTGATGGAACTGCTCAACGAAGACCTTAGCGCCGATAATGACTCGGCGATGTTTGTGACCGCCTTCTATGCCGTGGTTGATCTGGAACAGGGCACGCTGACCTATGCGAATGCCGGTCACGATGCACCGATTCTCAGCCAGTCGGCGCAAGGCTGTAACATGCTGAAATCGACGCGGGGTGTGGCACTTGGCGCAATGCCCGGGCTGACCTATGACGAGCTGTCCTACACACTTCGGCCTGGCGATACGGTGTTTTGCTATACGGACGGCATCACCGAAGCTTTCAATGCGTCTGGCGAGGCGTTTACAGCCGGGCGTCTGATTTCCTTGCTGGATGAGCTTGGCCCGCTGCCGCCGGAAGCCCTTTGCGCCGAGGTGGTTCATGCCGTTGAAAAGCACGCGGGCGGCAGCCCGCAATCGGATGATATCACCTGCATTGCCTTCAGGCGCGACCCGGAAGATGACCCTTTGCATGCAGAAGGTAATGTGGCTGAGGCCAGTTATGTTGTCCGTCCTGACCTCTCCGACATTGCCGTTTTGGCGGAACGGATGCTCGCCTTCGGCGCGGCGAACGGCGTGCCTGATGCCACCATGCGAAAGATTAATCTCGCGCTTGATGAACTGCTCACCAATACGCTTATGCACGGTGCATCAGAAAAGGGCGTGCCGGTTATTACCGTGCGCGCCCAGCGGCGCGATAACGGGGTTGAGGTCATTGTGGAAGATGACGCGGCAGCGTTTAACCCTCTCGATCAGGAAGCGCCGGATATTGGCCAGCCGCTGGAAGACCGGCCGGTCGGTGGTTTGGGCATCCATATCGTCCGGTCGTTGATCGATGATGTCGCCTACAGTAGAACCGGCGACAAGAATCGTGTGACACTTTTCAAACAAATTGAAACCTGAGGAGCCAGGATATGGATCTTGCAGTCGAACAAGCGGGTGCCGTATCGGTCGTCGCGGTAAAGGGTCGTATTGACGGCTCCAACGCCCGTGAATTTGAAGAAAAACTAATGGCAGGCATTGGCGCGCATGAGACGAGTGTCGTGCTGGATATGAGCACATTGGATTACATTTCGAGCGCCGGCCTCAGGGTCTTCCTGGTGGTCGCAAAACATCTTCAGGAAGCCGACCGGGGATTTGCCCTCTGCTCACTTTCTGCAGAGGTCGGAGAAGTCTTCGAGATAACCGGCTTCAACAGCATCATAAACATTCATGACGACAGGGATGCTGCGGTCAGCGCAGTCTCCGGCTGAAAACCGGCGCCGGTCCAGAGAGTGTCATTGAGACACGCACTGGAAGACCTCGGCCATAGTGCCGTAGGGAGAGGGGACCCGTCGCCATGAGTGCAGACGACGAGCAGGTTACGCTGAAATACGACGTCGACGAGACACCGCCTATTGCGCTGTCAGCGGCCCTGGGCCTGCAGATCGTTGTTCTTATCATTGCCGGAATCGTTTTGACGCCGGTTGTTGTGCTCCGCGTTGCGGGGGACCCCGGCAACCACATGCAGTGGGTCGTCTTTGCGGCCATGGTTATCAGCGGCCTGACGACCATGATACAGGCCAGGCCCATCGGACGGTTCGGCGCCGGCTATGTGCTCTTTATGGGCACGTCGGGTGCCTTTATCGCCATCTCCGTCGATGCTGTTCAGGCTGGTGGCCTGCCGCTGCTTGCGGCGCTGGTTCTTTTTTCCGCGCTGATCCAGTTCGCGTTTTCGTTTCGGCTGGGATATCTGCGCCGGATCGTGACCCCGACTGTTGGTGGTACGGTCATCATGTTGATCGCCGTGACGGTTTTTCCAACCGCGTTCAAATTGATCAATGCTGAGCCGGAGACCATTGGCCAGGCCTCTTTGGCGGGACCGATTACGGCCACGATGACCTTTGTGGTCATTCTGGCTGTTTCGATGTTCGCCAAGGGGGCGCTGAAGCTTTGGGGCCCTCTTGTCGGAACGGTCATCGGCTGCGCATTGGCCTATAGCTACGGGATTTTCGATTTGTCGAGAGTCGCCGATGCGGCCTGGATCGGCCTTCCCGAAGCGACCTGGCCCGGCATTGATTTGTCGTTCGGACCTGATTTCTGGTGGTTGCTCATCCCCTTTGCCATCGTGACCGTCGTTGGTGCGATTGAGACCTACGGCGATGGTATCGCAATCCAGCGGCTGTCCCGGCGAACACGCGAACCGATTGATTTTCGCGCCGTACAAGGGGCTGTCAATGCGGACGGGCTCGGCAATTTTCTCTCTGGACTGATGGGCACTCTGCCGAATACGACCTATTCGACCAGTATTTCGGTCGTCGACCTGACCGGCGTTGCGGCCCGTCAGGTGTGCCTGTTCGGCGGCTTCTTTTTGATCCTGATCGGCTTCTGCCCGAAGATCTCGATGCTGCTGCAGTCAATCCCGGACCCGGTGGCAGGCGCCTATATCATGATTCTGCTGGTGCTGCTCTTTGCGCACGGGCTTCGGTTGGTGACCGAAGACGGTATGAACTTCGAAAACGGGCTTATTGTCTGTGTCTCGTTCTGGCTTGCGGTTGGTTTTCAGAACCAACAGATATTCCCTGACCATCTGCCGGAATGGTCGCGCGGTATGTTGGACAACGGGATGACAGCAGGCGGTATTATTGCGCTAGTGCTGACCGCCTTGGTGTCACTGAAGCGCAGCAAGGTTCAGTCCTTACAGGTGCCAGCGACGATGGCGTCGATTCCCGACGTGCATGAATTTCTGGCCACGATGGGCAGCAAGGCAGGATGGGACAAAAGTGCGCTTACGCGGCTGGAGCTTGCCGCGGAAGAGGCGATGATCTTCTTGATCGAACGGGCGGAAGGCCCGGCAAGTGCGCGTGCGATCCGCCTTTCGGCAAAGGCCGAGCGTGGACAGATCGAGCTGGAATTCATTGGCGGCAGCGCCGGTTCAAATCTGGAACAAGAGGTATCGGCGATCGATACCGCCAATCTGCCCACAGCTGCGGATACGGGACTGCGAATCCTCAAAGGGCTCGCGCGCCGTGTCGTGCATCAGCAGTTCCACGGCATGGATGTTATGATCGTCACCATGGACAGCCGTCCTTTGTGAGATTGGTGGCTGGCAACTGAATTGGAGCGACGATGATGACCGTGAAGATCGGTTACCTTCTACCCACCCGTGAGCAGGTCATGCGCGGCGATCACGGTACCGAGGGGCTGCTGACGCTTGCCCGCTACGCCGCGGATTTGGGGTTCGATTCCCTGTGGGCTGGAGATTCCTTGCTGGCGAGGCCGCGCCACGACCCGATTACCATATTGGCCGCCGTCGCAACCGCTGTACCGGATGTGCAGGTTGGTACAGCAGTCTTGTTACCCATGCTGCGAAACCCAGTCGTACTCGCGCAACAGCTCGCCACGGTCGATCAGCTAAGTAACGGACGGTTGGTGATCGGCGCGGGTATTGCGGCTGACACACCCGCCATTCGAAATGAGTTCGAAGCCGCCGGTGTTCCTTTCGAAAAGCGCGTTGGACGCCTCTTGGAAGGCTTTCAGCTGATGCGTGCCTTGTGGACTGGAGAACCGGTGGAGTGGGAGGGCCGTTGGACCATCGACACCCCGGCGGTGCTGGCCCCCATACCCGTACAACCGGGGGGACCGCCCGTGTGGCTGGCCGCAGGCGTAAAGCCCGGAATTGAGCGCGCCGCCAGGCACTTCGATGGCTGGTTTCCGATTGGCCCCGACCCTGAAACGTTTGGCAGGCGCAATGACTATTATCGTGAATGCGCCGAGGACGCGGATAGGGCCACAACGGCGCTCTATCTGACCGTATGCGTCAACGATGATGGCGCTGCCGCCGATGCGGCTATAAACGACTATCTCGCTGAATATTATGGCGCGCCGCCCGAGGTCATGCGCCGCGTTATGGCCTGTTTCGGCGGTTCGGCAGAAGCTGTCATGGCGTGGATAAAAGACTATATCGACGCTGGCGCCGAACACCTGGTGCTGCGCCTTGTCGGCGCCCATAAAGACACGTTAGCGACGCTCGCCAGCCACCGGCATGTTTTGGGCTAAGGCGGTCCTAGGTCGTTTGAACGATGCCGCTCGTATCCAGACGGAGGGTCATGTCATAAATTTTCCAGCCCTCGTCATATCGCCGGACTTTTGAGATATAGGTGCCGAGGAAGTAGTAGACAGAATTGTCCGGGTTCTTGTGCCAGGCGTTCAGATAACTCTCCATTTCACCCTGATCGCCATCAACCTCGGTCAATTGCGTGCCGATGAGATGCTGTGTCCCGATATAGTCTTTCAGCGCGTCTTCGGCGACGCCGGCCCAGCCGTCGGGTCCGTCGGCGGAAAAGTCATCCCCCGTATTTGCAGTGCGCACCTGGACATCGGGCGTGAAAATTCTGTGATAGATTTTCCGGCCCTCTTCTCTGACGTCTGCTGAATTCGTGCCGAGCTTGTCGGTGGCCTTAGCGTAAAGCCGCTGCAGCGTTTCTATTTCATGTTTGTCGGCAACAATTTCGGCGCGTCGATTGGACATTTATTGGTTCCCCTGGGTGCAATTGGACGTGATCCGTTGAGGGCGAGTGTAGTCGGAATTTCTGGTCAGTAGAACCCGGCTGCCGCCCTTTTGAGACGGCAGATACTGAAGATAATTCTCGGTCGGTTCTGGCTGATGTCTGGGTAGGGCATGGTTATCTTCGCTGACTGGGGGATTGCGGTGCGACTCCTTTTCCCATGCTATAATTTACAAGGTCGACGCTAAGGGGGAAACTTCGGGTGCCTGCACTTGGTGAACTAATAAAATCGCTGCGAGTGGCACGGGGGCTATCGCAGGACGAGTTGGGTGTACGCGTCGGCGCATCTCAGCGGCATCTCAGTTTCCTGGAGACAGGTCGGGCCGCGCCATCGCGTGAGCTGATTTTGCGCATCGTCATTGAGCTTGGTGTGTCCTACGCGGATACCGTCAGATTACTCAAGGCGGCCGGTTATTCTGTGTCGGCCAAACCTCCATTACCCAAAGATGAAGAGGTCCCCGCAGGCTTTAAAAAGTTCGCGGACCGATTGGTGGCATCCAATCCGGGTGTGCCTGCTCTACTGACAGACGAGCGTTTGAGGATTGTACGTATGAATGGTTCTATGGCTGGCCTGCTGAGCATGCTGGGCAGCGTCGACGAGTTTTTTGAAGGGGCTTACGTCTCGTTTCCGATCTGTGTCCTGCATCCGGGGGGACTGTGTGCGATGCTGACCCGACCGGAGCAGGGAGCGGCAGATTTCCTGCAGTACCTTCTCCGACGTAAGCTTAAGGATCCGGCGACCCTGGAGCCTATTATTCGGCGTGCGATGGATTTTCCCCTTGCTGCCCAAAGTCCGGGCCGGATTGAACCGTCTGCATTCTCTGCTCGGGAGGGATACGAATTGAGCGGTCCGTTCCGAAACATTCGAGTCCGCCCAACGGTCGTCGAGACCGATAATCCCGTCGGTCACAATAGAGACTATATTCCAAAACTCTCCTTGTGGACGGCAATTGCCGCTGACGAAAGATCAAAGCGCATCATGGCAAACTGGGCCCGTATCGCGCGCCGCAATATTCACGAATGGTTGAAACCGTTCTGGACGGGCGCCGACGGCAATGACCGCTAATCCGACAGGTTATGCTTGTCCAGACATGATTAGCAGGCCGGTTTTCTACTAGCGTGTCAGAGCATACCTGAATTCTGGCCGAATAGAGTCACGTGCGCTTTGCGCGTCTGCGAGTATTTCTTCGAGCACCCTGGCACTCGTTGGATCGGCTGGGGTCCCCGTAGCAAGACTGAGATTGGGGAGGGTGAGTCCAAAGGGGCTGTCGTGACCATCCAGGACCACTTCCAGCCAGTCGATCGTGTAGCTCTTGTTTTTGAACCAAAATGAGAAAAGCAAATCGGCTGACTCGGGTACGTCCGCAAACTCACACTTGGGTATATGCTTATTGTCTGCGACCTGTTTCATGCGGTCATACAGACTTTCAAAGCGTTCAGGGTCAGCCACCCGAGCTCGTGCAATCTTCGCAAATGTAATTTGCACATGCTCCTTCTGCTGGGTTGTGAACCGGGTAATGCCTTCCGGGTGAACAATCATCAGGGGCCAGGAGATTTTTCCGTCAATAAAGACATCTGCATCTGGCGGTAAGACCCATTCTGCTAGAAAAGCAGCGACCAGATTCATTCTTACGATTCGATAGCTCTCGTCAAAAACGTCTTGAATAAAGGCATTTTGGTCATCCACGAGAGAATCAAGATACGCATCAACTGCGTCTGCGATCTCTGTTTCGGAGGAGGGTAGCGCGTCTTGGGTCGGCTCATAGCTGTACCCTAACAGATTATGCAGTATCTCTTGATCTGAGGGTGGAACATCGAGCGCTGCAGCGAGCCTGGTGATCAGGCATCGTGACGGTTGGCGGTCGCCACTTTCAATCTGGCTTATGTCCCTTTGGCACTCGCCGATTTTTGCGGCCAACTCGCGCTGGGTCAGTTTGCGCGACTGCCTCCATGTGCGGATTAATGTCGCAAAAGTATCCCGGTTTTCCGACGCCCGGCAAACGAGCGGAAGATCGGCAAATGCCTCCGGTTCGACGTGCGGTACGTGATCAGACATGGTCTGCTCCAATTGGGGCCCTCAAACAGGCCGCCCTTTACGAATAGTTTGACGCACTACTAAGCGCCTCGAATTCTAAACCGTCCGTTCCAGCCTGAAGACATGTGAATGCGAACGTAGCTGGCTAGAGCGCCGCTAGGATCGAGACTTCGAGCCTTATTTGCAATATCGCTGTGCCAGCTTGCTACCCCTATTACCAAAAGTGAATAATCCAAGGGTTGGGCCGAAATAGCAAATTGCATGTCCAGATTCGCGCACCGTCCCCGTCATGTAGCCGCGATGACCAGCTGTGCGCATCCGCGTTGATACAGTTTTGGTAATAGCGGTTTGTGTTTAGAGCCAGCAGGCTGGAACTATGCTGGTTTTGAGATGCCCGTGCACGTCCTTTGGCGCAGTAGACCGGGCAAAAGCAGGCACCGAAGGTGATGCGGATTCAACGGCCAGGATGCGGGTGCCTATAAGGGCCCAAAGAGAGCTTGGGGGCTGAACGCACGTTCCTGTAATGCGGGTTCGACTGATTTGCGATGTTTGGTCGAGAGCGTCATCGCGTTCAGCATCGGACCGTTCGTCCGGCACCAAGTTTAAGGGGCTGCCATTGGCGTTCGCTCCCCCTGGCAACGACACGAGAGAAAGAGGCAACCGATGATCGAATTTGGAGCACTAGTCAGGTCGCTTAGAATCTCGCGGGGCTTTTCACAGGACGAGCTCAGCGCGCTGATCGGCGTTTCTCAGCGGCACTTGAGTTTTATTGAGACCGGGAGGGCACGGCCTGCACGCGACCTTGTTTTAAAGATCGCCTCGGAACTGGAACTTCTCTACGCAGATGTTGTGCGGATGCTCAAGCTGGCCGGTTTCGGCGCAGGGCTACCAAGGCCATGCAGTATCCATGACGTTCCTGATGCTTTTTTTCAGTCCGCCGAACGACTGCTGGTTTCAAACCCGGTCAGTCCTTCAATCGTGATGGATGACCGGCTGCGGATCGTCCGGATGAACTATGCGTTCGCGACTCGCTTGGAGGTCTATGACGATTTCTCGGATTTTATGGACGGTTCCTACATCTCGTTCCCGTTGCTCATACTTCATCCCAAAGGTCTCGCGACGCTTAACTCGATGAGTAGTACGGACGATTTCATTGTTGCATTCCTGCAATGGGTTCTGCGTGAGCGGCTGAAAAACCCTGAAAAATTGGGCCCGCTCGTCGAGCGGTTGCTTCGCTTTCCCCTGTGTGCAGCGAGTAATGGCCGTATTGAACCCGGCGGTGTCTTTGAAGGGCTATTGATCGAAGCGGCGACGCCATTCTGCACATGCCGGGAACGGATCAGGATATTGGAGATCGCGCCACCGCTTGGTTATTGCGGCCCCGCCGTGCCGTCACTTATTAGCTGGACTGTCATTCCAGACGATGTGGAGACAAGGCGGGCATATGAAAACGTGCTGCGTGAGCCACGCCAGCAGACCAATCGTCACCTATTACCGTTTGTGGTTGATGAACATCAACTGTTTGCCAACATTGCCGCCGAATAGGCTCGGTTGATTAACTATGTTCGGTGACATAGCCCTCCTGAGAGGTCCGGAGCGCCTGGGTCGAGCTATACGGCCTCAGCCGCGTTGTTCACTGACTGCGATCTAACAGATATCGGACTTCCGGCCGAATCGAGGCCCGGTTTGCTTCGACAAGGATGTTACACATGGTCTGTGCGCTTTCCGCATCTGCCGGCGTGCCGGTGGCGAGGATCAGTTTGGGCCAGTTCGATCCCTGCGGATAGTGGTGAGCGCTCAGGTTCACTTCCTGCCAATAAATCCTGTACGCGCGGTCCTTGTGGGCAAAGGTGAATTTCTGACTTGTAAAGTCAGGGACATCGGGAAACTCTGATTGTGGGATGTGGCTTGGCTCGCCGATTTCGGTCATTCGGTCGTAAAGGTCCGACATTTTGTGTGGATCGGATACCCGCTCCCGGGCGACCCTTGAATAGGTGATTTTCCTGTGCGCATCTGGTTCGGATGAGTTGGTTGCAACATGCCCTTTTGGATGCACCACAAGCAGTGGAAAGGAGATCATGCCCTCGTCCATGATTTCCGAAAGATCCAACTCGGTCTCTTCCAACGCATGGCTAAGCGTAAAGGCTGACAACAGGTTTGATCTTAGTATTCGATACTGGTCATCAAAGACCATTTCAAACATGGCACTTTTATCGTCCACGAGAGAATCAAGGTATTCGTCCAACGGATCCGCGAAACCAGCCTGCGGCCGTTCAGCGAATGACGGGTCAGGCGTGTAACTGTAGCCAAGCAGGTTGTGCAGCATCACCACGTCGACAGGCGGAACCTTGAGAACCTCGGCCATTCGGTTGATTGTGTCTCGCGTTGGCTTGCGCTTGCCGCTTTCGATCTGGCTGATGTTTCTCTGTGATTCACCAGTCTTGTCGGCGAACGCTTGCTGAGTGAAGCCTTGGGACTGGCGCCAGGTGCGCACCAATGTTGCAAACAGCTCAGGATTCTCAGCGGCAACACCTGTTAAGGGGACGTTGTAAAAGACGTTTTTCGATTTTTCGCTGTCTTTGTAGCCCACGCGCATCTCGTCAAGCTAAGTGACCTTCGGGGTGCCCGCCGCTGCTAGGTATTGGCCTGCACCATGAAGACGGTCAGATTTCTTCCATATGTAAGGCTAGAAATCTCGAGGCTTCGCAGCCATTACCCTGGTTGCATATTTGGCGTTGTGGACTGGTGCCTTTGGCCTAGGCCAACTGGCCGGAAGCGGCCTAATCGAGCGGCGCCCAATAGTCCGTATTTATGTCTTTAAACCAGCACGACATCTCTGAGGAGGGTTTGAGGATACAGATTAAGGGGCAGTCACCGTCAAGCACACCCACAAGGTTGCCGTCGTCATCCATCAAGGGTCGGCCGGTTTGATTGTGTGTTTCTTGCAGGTAGCTGAGGTAAAGGAGTGAGAGCTGTTGCTGCATATCAAGCATTGAAGAACCTCGTCACACAGGGTTGTGATGTCCGGATGCGCGAGGGCACGTTGCCAGGTTGCGCAGATCAGTTTGCGCCAGATGATTTATAGAACCAATAGTTTCAGTTATGAACGGCCAACCCAACCGGATTTAACGCTAAGGTTGTAGGCTCAAAAATTGCTTTCGGCCATTACCTGGATGGAATTAATCGTATTGGAATCGGTCGATCCGGTAGGGGTGAATGCCAATCGGGGTGGGCCTGTGAGGAACATTTTTAGCGCGTACTAAGGCTGGCCGGGGCTTGGCTTATCCGTGACGAAAAACCCAGCACATGCGACACTCGAACACCCCAGTAAACCGGCCAAAGCTGGACCGCGGTGCGCCTCAGGGCGCTTGTTGCGGCCGAAACAGCCCGGCTGCTGCTTGAGGATTGGATGGAAAGTAAAAGTGAATGAAGGATGCGGTCAGCCGACCTTTCCGATAGACGGGCTCACCATCCCGAGTGCTCTGGCTTTGCATACCGTGGGCGTAGGGTGCCTCGGCACATTCTGCTTTTGCATAGTGAAAGGCGTGGCCGCGTAATTCACCTTCTGGGAACTCGGCGCTTTGCATGCCAATTGCCGCCAGTCGAGATTGCATTTGGGCGTCGCCGGAGAGGAGCCCAGCAAGCTTGGCAGAATTACCGTCGACTGAGGTGAGACTGTCCAACAGATAAAGCATGCCCCCGCACTCACCCAGGATCGGTCGGTCGTCCCGGTGGTGGTCGCGCAGGGATGTCAATGTTTGTTGATTGCTAGACAAGCGCTCAAGATGGAGCTCTGGATAGCCGCCCGGCAGCCAGACTGCATCGGCATGCGTTGGAACAGGCTCGTTTTCCAGGGGAGAGAAAAAGATAACCTCGGCGCCGGCTGCCCTTAGAAAGTCGAGATTGGCCGGATAAATGAACGAGAACGCGTCATCCTTCGCGACAGCGACGACATGTCCCTTGAGCAAAGTGGTCGTTGTTTTGCGAGAGGAAGGACCGATATTTGCACTTTCGAAAGATTCAACCTCACAGTGCAGGGTAAGGGCCTTTGCCAGCCGCTCCAACCGTTGGTCCAGACCGGCCAATTCCCTGGCCTGCACCAGACCGAGGTGACGATCCGGCAAGGCTGCAGCTTCGTCCCGGGCCAGATAGCCAAGGAATGGGATTTCCGCGGGCAGGCTGGGGGCCAGTAAGTCCGCATGGCCGGGACTCGCCACGCGGTTGGCAATCACGCCCGCGCAATTGAGTGATGGCCGATAGGTCGCTAGCCCATGGGCGACGGCACCAAAAGTCTGGGCCATCGCCTGTGCGTCGATGACGAGCAGGACAGTTAGACCAAATTTTTCTGCGAGATCCGCACTGCTGGGCTTTCCGTCATAGAGCCCCATGACACCCTCAATCAGAACCAGGTCGGCTTCCTGTGTCGCCTCGTAGAGCAGATTCCGGCAGGCATCCTCCCCCACCATCCAGAGGTCGAGATGATAGACAGGGTGGCCCGATGCGCGCTCCAGGATCATTGGATCGAGAAAATCCGGGCCGGTTTTGAATACACGCACCTTCCCACCCCTGGCCCGGCATTGCCAGGCCAGGGCCGCGGTTACAGATGTCTTGCCAACATTTGAGGCCGGTCCCGCAATCAGCATTGCAGGACAAGGCTCGCCGTTAGGCATTGCGGAGCATCGGAAGCCGCCGCCACAGATATGATGCACCGACGACTAGCCCTGGCAAAGCCAGGACATAGAGAACCGTCGTGGTCACATATCCGCCAAAATACTGCGCGTATCTGGCGACATATTCTGACCAGTTGGGCTCAGGATACCGGCCTGAAAACCAATAGAATCCGCCGTTTGACAGGGTGAAATGGACGGTGCTGGCAGCAAGTGCAATCCCCGCCAGCAACAGAACCTGTTGCAGGCCACTTTCAGAGCGTTTTGCAAACCAGCGGCCACCGCCCCATAAACATGCGTAGCCCACGAGCAGGAAGGGGTAGGACGGAGAAATGCACCAGAAGTCCCCTGTCGTAAACCCGTAGCTGAGGTCGATTGCAATGGCTTCCAGTGCTAACAGAATAAATACTCTGCTGGATCGAACATAAGCGCCGCACAAAAAGAACACGGCAGTCGAGGCGCCGGGCAAGGGAATAAACGTGTGAATCCATGATATGCGTGTTGCGGCCATGAGCAGGACTAAAGCCAACACAATCATGTTTTGCGAAAGAGGTTCGGATCTTGTTCTTGTCGTCGTCATTGTCAATTCTCCAGCGCACACCCGCGCGTTTTGAGGAACGGATAAACGTTGGCGGTTGATGAGGGATGACGACGAGTAGCGGCATGAGAAGCGCCGATACCGCCTCATCGCCCACCGCAATGCCAGCGTCTATTTCGTTTCAGGCTGGTCTCCGGACTTGCAAGCGAGGACGCTCCTCAGTGACCACACCTTCCCATGCGACCGTGCACAGTGGCTTTCGTGGGCACCTTTACTTGCCTACCGTTGCGGGGGCAGTTGTGGAATTGCCCGTGCGGGCTCACCACATTCCCATCGTTCTTTGAACGCGAAGATTCAAGAGAACACCTGAACGAATGCGAACGCTAGACGCCTCGACCGGGACTGTCAATGAGCCTACCGGAATAACTTTTCGTCAACCTAAGCGGGTAAAACAAATTCACTTGAACTTGTCTCACACCCCGTGTAGCTACGATAGCGATGGTTCCGCCGGGAAGGTCCCGGTGGTGAAAAGGGAATTCGGTAAGGTTCGTTCGTTGAGCTGAATCCGAAGCTGTTCCCGCAACTGTAGACAGAGAGTGCCGGTCAGATTTGACCACTGGAGGAGCGTTTGTCCTCTGGGAAGGTTAGACCGGAACGTTTGGATCTGTGAGCCAGGAGACCTGCCATCGCGTCGTCCTACTGTCGGTCGGGTAAACCGAGCAGTGCGGTACCTCCGTTTGGCGACAACTCATGCCCGGTGCATTGGTTGTCATTCTAAGTCGATAATCAGCAAATGCAGCGGGCGCATCGTCAGTTCGTGCGCCTGACCCTTTAGCTGTTTGTAGTGGGGTCTTGTGCACACAGTTTCGGAGTGTGCCTTGTTGTCCAACCCTTTTTGCCGCATTGCGGTTTTGTCATGCATAAGTTGCCTTAGCTTTGGATCTGCCGTTGAAGCAGAGCAGGCTGGGGGTACTCCAGTCTCGCGAGAGCAGATCGTGATCTCCGCCTCGCGTTATGAACAGCCGATATCGAGTGTCGGGACGTCAATATCGGTACTTAATCAGGAAGATCTGGTGAACGGTCAGTTCACTTATGTTCTGGATGCCCTGCAAACTGTCCCCGGTGTCACGACGAACCAGAATGGTGCGTTCGGTGGTCAGGCGTCGGTCAGTATTCGCGGTGCCGGCGGTGACCGCACGCTGGTTCTTTTTGACGGCATTGAGCTGAATGATGTCTCCACGCCGGGGGCCTCTTTCAATTTTGCAAACCTGGACCCCCACGGCGTCGCGCGAATTGAAGTGCTGCGCGGTCCACAATCGATTCTGTATGGCTCGGCCGCCATTGGCGGTGTGATCAACATTCTAACGCCCAGCGGCGAAGAAGGCTTTGGCGGCGGTGCCTTTGTCGAAGGCGGGTCATTTGCCACGGTCAGGGGTGGCGCTACCGTTTTTGGCGGTACTGAAAAGCTCTCATTTAATCTGTCCTCCTCAGCAGCCAGGACCGATGGCATATCAGCCGCGGATTTTATCGACGGCAACACGGAGCGCGACGGCTATGAGAATGTTTCTGTTAACGGAAAGCTGACGGCACGGCCGACCGATACGACCCGTGCCGAACTGTTTTTCCGCTATACGGACACACGCAGCGAGTTTGATAGGTTCGGGCCGGTTGATGCCGACTCGGTCAGTTTTGTCGAGCAACTTGCCTTTGCCGGCCGGTTGCACGCAGATCTGTTTGATGGACGGTTCCGCAATACAGTTACCGTTTCTCAAAGCCAGACGGACCGTAAAAATCTGTCGGACGGCGTTCAGTCATTTGAAGCTCAGGGCGAGCGTTTTGCAGTCGATTATCTTGGCGTCTTTGAAGTGGCTGAGGGCTGGACTGTTTCCGGCGGTGCTGAGCATGAGAGGACGCATTCAAAAACAACAGATCCGCGGAAGTTTACGATCAATAGCGTTTTCGGAGAGCTGGGCTTCACTCAGGTTCAGGGACTGACGCTGACCGCCGGCGTCAGGCTGGACGATCACGAGGCTTACGGAAGTGTTACAACGGCAAGGGTTACCGGGTCCTATGTCCTGCCTGGCGGTATGGGGACTCGGCTGAAGGCCAATTGGGGGGAGGGCTTTAGAGCACCCAGCGTTTTCCAGCTTACCTATATCTGTACGTTCTGTGGATTAACGGCGCCCAATCAGAACCTCAGGCCGGAGAATTCGAACGCCTGGGAGGTCGGGATAGAGCAGTTCCTGTTTGATGACCGGGTTCGGATGGAGCTTACCTATTTCGATCAGTCCATCAACGACATGATCATTTTCACCTTTACAGCCGGCTACGACAATGTTGACCGGGCAAAGCTTCAAGGTGTGGAAGTGACGTTTGAGGCTGACTTGACCCGCCGGCTCAATTTGACCGCGAACTACACCTATACAAGGGCACGGGACCTTGGCACCGGTGCGCGCCTCATCCGGACGCCAAGCCATATGGCCTTTGCAAGGCTTCAGTGGCAGGTCACCGAGAAACTGCTGCTGGGGCTTAAGGTTCTCTACAACGGGAAAGAAGCCGATCGCGGTGGCGCCATCTTGGACGACTGGATCCGTGTCGACCTTACCGGGTCGTACGCTCTGACCGAACAGCTAACGCTCTATGCGCGGGTCGATAACCTGTTTGACGAGCAGTACCAGCAGATTGTCGGATACGGAACACCGGGCATATCGGCTTATGGCGGCCTGAGGGCAGCATTCTAAAGATGACCGGGGCCAGATCAGTCAGAACGACCGGCCAGGGTCTGGCCCTCACGCCATCGCTTCCGTCTTTTTTGGGGACGGGGTCACGCGTGTCATGACGGCGCGGTCGCTCATGATCCAGGGCACCGGTTCGGATGTCGGCAAGTCCATTCTGGTCGCTGGATTGGCACGCGCGTTCACAAATCGAGGTCTTGCGGTCCAGCCTTTCAAGCCACAGAACATGTCGAACAATGCGGCTGTCACGTCAGAGAATGGTGAAATCGGCCGGGCCCAATGGCTCCAGGCGCTGGCCTGTAAGACACCGCCGTCGGTCCATATGAACCCCGTGCTTTTAAAACCTGAGACCGATAGGGGCGCGCAAGTCATATTGCAGGGCCAGGTTGCTGGACACTCATCGGCATCTGGATATCAGACCCGGAAATCGACGCTTCTGCCTCATGTGATGGAGAGTTTTGACGTCCTTCGGCAGGCGGCAGATCTGGTTGTGATCGAAGGGGCTGGCAGCCCGGCCGAAGTCAACCTGCGGGCAAATGACATCGCGAATATGGGGTTCGCATTACCGGCAAAATCCCCTGTTGTTCTGGTAGGCGATATCGATCGTGGGGGCGTCATTGCAGCCCTGGTTGGCACCCATGCTCTGTTATCCGACCAGGAGCGGGCCCTGATTAAAGGTTTTATTATCAACAAGTTCCGCGGTGACATGTCGCTGTTTGACGATGGCCTGTCAATCATCGAGGAACGGACGGGCTGGCGCGGTTTCGGCATTGTTCCGTACCTGACGTGTGTTGCCGAATTGCCTGCCGAAGACGCTGTCTTTCTGGAACGGAACCGGTCTTCCTCAGCTGCGGCGATCAAGGTCGCCATCCCGATGCTATCCCGGATCGCAAACTTTGACGACGTTGACCCGTTGCGCGCCCATCCTGAAATCTGCGTCATGTTCTGCCCGCCCGGCACCCGGCTTCCGGACGACGCCGACCTGATCATTGTGCCAGGCACAAAGGCGACGATAGCAGATCTAAGGTTTCTGAAAGCGCAGGGCTGGGACCGCGATATTCGCTACCATCTGGACCGGCGCCGACCCGTTTTGGGGCTGTGCGGCGGGTATCAGATGCTGGGCCGCACGGTGTCTGATCCACAGGGCATTGAAGGCTCACCAGACACTGAACCCGGTCTGGGATTGTTGGATGTTGAGACCGTTCTGCACAGTCCAAAGACCGTCAGAAACGTGACTGCCCGTTACACACTCTCGGGTCTCCATGTGCCGGGCTATGAAATTCACTGCGGTCAGACAACGGGTGCCGATACAGGCAACGCTTTTCTGGCCATTGGCGATAAGCTGGTCAGCGCGCGGTCATCTGATGGGTTGGTTTACGGTTCCTACGTTCACGGGCTTTTCCTTGATGACCGTTTTCGGCGCACTTTCATGCATGCGCTGGGCCTCGACCTCATCAGTACCGTCGACTATCGGCAGACAGTCGAACAGGCGTTAGACAGTCTTGCTGATGCGCTTGAGGAGCACCTCGATATTGACGCGATGTTGAGGGTGAGCGCGTGATGGATGCGACCGTCGTCACCCTTGCAGTTGTGATCGATGCGGTCACCGGTGAACCCCGGCGGCTCTATCAGGCGGTGCCTCATCCGGTAACGCTGATGTCGCGAACGCTTATGTGGTTCGAAGCCCGGCTGAACCAGCCTCATCGCGGGGCCAGGTGGTTGCGGGCGGCCGGCGGTGCATCGATGCTGGTTTACATTGGAATTTGGGTGACGATTGCAGCCCTGATCGACTTCGGCCTCAGTACGCAATTGGCGGCGGTTTGGGCGATGGTCATCAGCGCTACCATTGGCAGCACATTGCTTGCTGGCCGTTCACTTTTTTCGCACGTGAATGGTGTTCGTCGCGCTTTGATGAATTCGGACTTACCACAAGCCAGATCGGCCCTGGCTATGATTGTGGGCCGTGATGTCGAGGGGCTAAACGAGAGCGAGGTGGTCCAGGCCGCAACCGAGAGCCTGGCCGAGAATCTCTCTGACGGCTTGGTCGCGCCGATTTTTTGGTATGTCGTTTTTGGCCTTCCCGGGCTGGCCTTCTACAAGGCGGTCAATACAGCCGACAGCATGATCGGCCACCGAACCGAACAGTATCTGCACTACGGCTGGGCAGCCGCCAGGCTCGATGACTTGCTGAATTATCTGCCGGCGAGGCTGACAGCATTACTCATTGCGATCGCTTCATTTTCCAAGTCCGCCATTTTCACGTCGATCGAATGTGCACGGCGCCACCCGTCGCCTAACGCTGGGTGGCCTGAAGCCGCCATAGCCGGCGCGCTAAATGTCGGCCTGGGTGGTCCGCGGACCTATGGCGGCACGGTCTCGGACAACGCCATGCTTGGTAACGGCCGGAGAACGCTGACCGTGTCGGACTTGCGGTCAGGGATCTGGATCGCTGTCAAAGTGTGGGTCATCCTTTTGGCGATCCTGATTGCATGGACCGCTGTAGAGTGGAAATTCGCGGGGACCGGGCGATGAGACGACGCCATGGCGGTGATATGGCCGCTTTCCTGAGAGCCTATCCCAGCGCAAAGAGTTCCATTATTGACCTGTCGACCGGGATCAACCCTTACCCTTATCCCTGGCAGGACAGGGTGCCACAACAGGGTTTGGAGGCCGCATTTCACCGCCTGCCCGATGCTGGCGCTGCCGATGCCTGCAAAGAAGCTATCGCCAAATATTGTGGAGCAGGCGATCTTGGCCGATGGGCGCTCGGCCCCGGCAGCCAAGCGATCATAGAGCGCTTGCCCGCGATCATCCAACCGGCGCAAGTCTATATTGCTGAGCCGACCTATAGCGAGCATCGCTATGTCTGGGAACGGGCTGGTTATGCGGTCATCGGCATGCCGCATAACGCGTTACTTGAACACGACTATTTGCCCGGCAGTGTTGTTGTCACGGTCAATCCCAACAATCCGGATGGGAAAACAACAGAGCCGTCCGCCTTGTTGGAGCTGGTGAGTCGTTTGCGACAGAACAGCGGCTATTTGTTGGTTGATGAGGCCTTTGCCGATCTGCAGCCCCGGCTTGGCTTGGCGCAATACAATCCTCCCGGTAATGCAATGGTAATCAGGTCCTTCGGGAAATTCTTTGGTCTCGCAGGACTGCGCCTCGGCGCGTTCTACGGTCCGTCACATTTGGTCATGGCACTCGAGGGGCAGTCTCATTTGTGGGAAGTCAATGGCCCTGCACTGGCGATTGCAACCCGCGCCGTACTGGATGTGGAGTGGATCGAGACCACCCGACAGGCTCTGAGCCAAGACAGAAAGACACTGGAAAAAGGTCTGAGAGAGGCGTCCATTGATATCGCCGGCGCAAGCGATCTGTTTGTCCTGATCAGGAACGATCGCGCTCAAGACCTCTGCGATCACCTCGGGCGCGACGGAATTTACGTGCGAGATTTCGGTGATTGGCCTGACAAATTACGGCTGGGTCTGCCACCTGACCGAGAGGCCCTGATGCGCCTCCATCAGTCCGTCCAGAATTTTGTGAGGTAGAGCACCATGAGCGAACAGGACAAGGCCCACAACGCGGCCATGAAAAAGGTTCAGATCCGGCACCGCGAAAAGATGAAGAAGAAAACCAAGCCGGACCGTGGCCTGCTACTGGTTAACACGGGCGACGGCAAAGGAAAGTCGACTGCTGCCCTCGGCACGATTGTGCGGGCGCTGGGCTGGGGACACAGGGTTGGTATCGTCCAGTTCATCAAAGGCACCTGGAAGACCGGCGAGAAGCAGTTTTTCGCGCGGTTTCCTGATCTGGTTGACCTTGAGGTGATGGGGCAGGGTTTCACATGGGACACTCAGGACCGGGCTAAAGATATTGTGGCGGCCGAAAAGGCCTGGCGTCGATCCGTTGAGATGATGTCGAGTGGTGACTATGACCTTGTGGTGCTCGATGAGTTGAACATCGTTCTACGATATGACTATTTGCGAGAAGACGAGGTGGTTGAAGGGCTGCTTGCGAGAAGCGAGAAAACAAGCGTGATCGTCACCGGCAGGGACGCGCCAGGAAAGCTATTGGCAGCAGCCGATCAGGTCACTGAAATGATGAATATCCGGCATCCCTTCCAAGCTGGATTCAAGGCGGCCCGCGGTATCGACTTTTAGCGTTCGAGAATCAGGTCCGTCAGTGGCAGTCGGTCCTGCCATCCGGCTTTGACCAACTCTGGTGTATCTGTCTCCTCGACCGGATAGCCAATGCAGAGATAACCAACAAAAACCCAGTCTGGTGCGACGTCCAGGTCTCTCGCGATTCTATCTGGGTCCAGAATCGAGACCCATCCTAAGCCAATCCCATGCGCGCGCAGGGCGAGCCACAGAATCTGGATTGCTGACACAACCGAATAGAGTTTCGTCTCCGTCATTGAGTTGCTGCCGAGCCCTTTCCCGGTATCGGCATTCATGTCAGCGAAAAACGCGATATGCACGTCTGCGTCTCGAAGGCCGGCCAGCTTCAACCTGCTATATGCTTCTGCTGTTGTACCCTCGTAGTTCTGAAGAGCTTGTGCGTTGGCCTGCTCGAAATTTTCAATAATGGCGTCACGGCGGACCGGGTCTTGAACCTTTACAATGCGCCAAGGTTGGGAGTGACCGACTGAAGGCGCTCGGCAGGCGAGGTTAAGACATCTCTCCACAATCTCATCCGGGACCTTGCGTGACGTGAAGTGCCTAACGTCACGGCGCATCAGGACCAGCTCTTCGAGCTTGTCCCGAAACGCCTGGTCAAATGTTGGTTTATTGGTCAAGCGCTTGGCTTTCGGTTCATGGTCACAAGCTGCCATTGGCCACCCAACCCCGTGCCGGACTGGTGGCGGAGATGTGTCAGCGACAGTGTGTCGACGCATAACGCCAATGCCGTCTCCGGGGTTAGGCCAAGGGCGTTCCCTACGAAGGCTCGGATCGTTCCTGCATGCGCCACGACAATCTGCGGTCCTTGATCTCTACGTTCAAACTCCTCCAGGAATGCGGTTATTTGCGCCCAGACCTGCATAAAGCTACTGCCATTTGGCGGTACAGTCTCGGCAGCAAGGATGGACCAGTTGTGGGCGGGCAAGGGTTCAAGCAGCGGCCACAAGGCGTCAAACGATAGCCCGTACCAATCCCCAAAAGACTGCTCGTTCAGTCTGTGATCTGCTCTGGGTTCGCCGGGCGCTCGCAGAAACGTCCGCAACGCTGTGGCTGTTTGATGGGCACGGGACAGTTGGCTAACGTGCCAATCAGCATCGTCGGGAAGCAGGCCGGCCAACCACTCAAGATCTGTGTCATTGAGTGTATCGATTGGGCTGTTTTCATGTGGATAGAGCCCCGGCTGATCTGTTTGAACGGGCCCGTGGCGCACCAGATACCAGTCTGTGATTTTGATGCCGGTCATGCTGAAAAAATGGATGCCAAACCCAGCAGCGCGAGTAACCCGACAAGTTCGCTTATCTGCTGGCTTGCGCCCAATACATCGCCGGTAAAACCACCGATCTGTCGATATGCGAGGAGACCGGTAAACAGCGTCCCTATGAGCGTCCCGGTGATGACAACGCCGCCCATGGAATAGCCTCCGCAGACAAAGGCAATGGAGATCCCCGTGGCCAGTGCAACAACCAGTGCTGCCGGACCAGGCTTCCCCGCAACGGTCGCCAGGCTTTCCGGCCGGGCCGGCGGCAAAATCCAGAGCAGCAAGACAATACCCATGCGGCTCAGCGCACCGGTCGCGACCATCCCGATGATTGCCTGGGAAATAGTCAGCGAACTCAGGATGGTGGCTTTCAGGAGCAACACCATCACCAATGTAGCAGTCCCATACGTGCCCAATCTGCTGTCGTGCATGATTTCGAGTTTTTTCTCGACGGTCTGGCCACCGCCGAGCCCATCGGCCATGTCGGCGAGGCCGTCTTCATGAAAGGCGCCGGTAAGCCATATTGTCGATGCCATGGCTAACAGGACGGCGGCAGTCATGGGCAGACCAAGGGCCGTCGCAGCGTAGAGAACAGCAGCACCCGAACCTGAAACAACCGTTCCCACAAGCGGATAGGTCCAAAGGCTGCGTTTCAAATCAGGCGTGCTTGTGCTTTGGATTGTGGCCGGCACTGGAATGCGGGTAAGCAACATAAACCCGGCAGCAAGGTCGTGGGCGACCTTCATCGGGAATGACGGATCATGGGTCAATTTCCGTCACTCCCGCTTCAGCGAAGGTTGCCATCCCGTTATGGACCGCAGCCGCCGCCTGCACGATAAGGCAGGCGAGCGCGGCGCCGCTGGCCTCGCCAAGCCGCATATTGAGGTCGAGGATAGGGCTCAGACCGAGCTTAGCCGCCATCTGTTTGTGGCCGGGTTCCGTGGACAGGTGCGAAATCTGACAATGATCCAGCGCTCGTTTGTTGTCGATGGTGAGTACCGCAGCAGCAGCGGTGCTGACGAACCCGTCCAGCAACACCGGGATGCGGCGATGGCGTGCCGCTAGAGTAGCGCCTGCAATCGCGGCCAGTTCGCGGCCACCGAATTGACGCATTACCTCAAAAGCAGACTGACCGGGCCGGTGCCGCGCCGAAACGGCTTGCTCAACGAGCCGCGCTTTTTGGTTGACGCCTGGTTTGTCGAGCCCCGTGCCCGGGCCGGCCCAATCGCCTGCCTTGCCATCAAAGGTGGCCAACGCCAAAGCAGCGGCGGCTGTGGTATTGCCGATTCCCATTTCACCGAGCAGCAATATGTCTGCATCGGCCGGAACGGCATCCGCACCAGCCTGAAATGCCATGCCACATTCCTTGGATGACATGGCCGGTACCTGGCTCAGATCATGAGTTGGCCGGTTAAGGTCGAGAGGAATGACAGAGAGTTCTGCGCCGGCTTGCCCGCAAAGCTGATTGATCGCAGCCCCGCCTGCTTCAAAGTTCGCCACCATCTGTGCTGTCACCTCCGCAGGGTACGCTGAAACACTCTGGGCGGTAACACCATGATTGCCGGCGAATACAATACACTTGGGACGACCGGCGCTTATTGCACCGGCACGCTGCCAACTGGCTAACCATATTGCCAGTTCTTCTAATTGACCCAGCGAGCCTTGGGGTTTTGTGAGACTGGCCTGTTTTGCCGCCGCGGCTGAGGCTGATTGCACATCGGCTGAGGGCAACGTTTCCAGAGCGCGCGCGACCAGGCCGTCACTCAGGAGGGGTGGTCCTGTGCTCAAAACGCATACTCGGGGTTGATGGGTTGCCCTTGCTTCTTGAGAACCAATGGCAGCCCAGCGGCGCAGAATATGACCGTATCAGCGATCGCGGCGATCGACTGATGGCAGCGCCCCGCATGGTCGCGAAACGCCCGGGCCAGTTGGTTTTCCGGCACGATTCCGAGCCCGACTTCATTGCTGACCACAATGACCGGACCGGCGGTTTTGCCGAGGACCGTTGTCAACTCAACAACAGCCTCCGGGACATTTGTGTTCGCGTGCATCAGGTTGCTGAGCCAGAGGGTAAGACAATCGATCAGCAGAATTCGATCTGTAGAGGTGTTCTTGACGACTGCGTTAGCCAACGCGAGCGGTTCTTCGATATTTGTCCACTCTGGCCCACGATCCGCTTGATGCCTGGCGATCCGTTCAGCCATTTCGTCATCACCGGCTTCAGCTGTTGCAATATAGACGGGCGATAGGTTCGACCGTCTGGCCAAAGTCTCCGCCAGACGGCTCTTTCCTGATCTGGCTCCCCCCAGAACAAGGGTAATCCGATCAGGTGTAGCAGGCATGTCTGCGTGGCTGAAGGAAGCTGCCATCTTATCCTTGGGAACTGGTTTAGCTGGAGGTGAGGTACCGGATTCGGAGCTGGGCCGGTTCCAAGTATAGCGACCGTTGAGGCATGCCTAAAGTGCGCAAGACCGATGCAGAAGCTCACCGCGACCCTTGCCGCAATCTACTCTGACTTAAAAAGTCGTGACCTTGGACATCGCCAGTCTTTTCAAGATCCACCAGGTGATTGCACCGCCGCGGTAAATGCGAAGCGGTGGAAGAACTTGTCGTGGCCTTTATGCCTGTGCTCTTAACGGATCTTCCTGACCAGCCTTAGTTGGCTCATTGCCAACGCCGCAGGCGCCCAGCGGAATGACCTCGTTCAATCGGTCAGCCAAGGCTGAAGGGGCATAAAGCACCTTGCCATAAACGACCATCAACTCGACCAAACCGGTCCGGACCAAACCGGCGGCTACGCCGCGCAACTGGTCCTCGGTTGCAAATACCCGGGGAACCAATGCCTCAACGGTGCGGCGCTGCGCGCCGGCGCAGCGTTTTACCCTGTCGCTTAGTAGAATGCCGCAGTCATTCACATATTCGTATAGGGTTGCGACGACTTCCATTTCATCTGGAGTGACAACCGTCAGAACGTCAGCGAGCGCCAGGAAGGTTTCGGCGCGAGGGATCTCTTTTTGAAGCAGGGTCGTCGCAGCCTGGGCGAGAAGATTCAGATTGTGATCGCTGGCGCCTTCTTCGGCGGCGCGGCGATACCGGATCAAAATCGCTGTTGCGCCTTCTGCCCCCGCGGTCGAGGCAAACTTCAGGTTCTGGCCTTTCTGAGCGCTGATCAGCAGATCGCGCGCTTTGGTCAAGCGGCTTGGCGTTGGGTCGCTTTGGCTTCCAAGAGTGGTTTGGGACAGTTCTCCAAGAGTCACATTTTCCATATTCTTACACTTTCTCCCGATCTCGACTTAATCGGCGGCTGCGGGTGAATGGTCTGCGGTCGTTTTATTCGTTCTGGGCGCACTAAGCCCCCGGATCACCACGTAGAACACAGGCGTAAACAGCAGCCCGAAGAACGTCACGCCCAGCATGCCGAAGAACACTGCGGTTCCTAGCGCCTGGCGCATCTCTGCGCCTGCCCCGCTTGCGATCATCAGAGGTACCACACCCAGAATAAAGGCGAACGACGTCATCAGAATAGGCCGCAAACGCAGACGGCACGCCTCAATCGCAGCCTCGAACCGGTCTCGTCCCTGTCGTTCAAGCGCGCGCGCAAACTCAACGATCAGAATGGCATTCTTGCTGGCCAGTCCGACGAGCACGACAAACCCGATTTGGGTTAGGATGTTATTGTCCATGCCACGGAAGGCAACGCCGCCGATGGCGGATAACAAACACATCGGCACGATCAAAATAATGGCGAAGGGCAGGGACCAGCTTTCGTACTGGGCGGCCAGTGCCAGGAAGACAAACAACACAGCCAGCATGAAGATGTAAATCGCCGTGTCGCCTTCCTGTGTTTGCTGGTAGGCGAGGTCGGTCCACTCGAACCCAATCCCGTCTGGCAAGGTCTCCTCTGCTAGCCGTTCCATCGCTTCGATGGCCTGCCCGGAACTGAAACCCGGCGCGATATCACCATTAATTTCCGTCGTAGGGTACAGATTATACCGTGGTACGCGATCAGGGCCGGCGATATCGCTGAATGTAACAAGCGAGCCCAGCGGGACCATCGCACCGTCACGGCTGCGGGTCCGCAGATTGGCGATATCGTCGCGGCTCAGCCTGAAGGGCGCATCAGCCTGCGCCGTCACCTGATATGTGCGGCTGAACAGATTGAAGTCATTGACATAGGAGGACCCAAGATAGACCTCCAGCGTCTCAAATACATTGGCAACAGGGACGTTAAGCATCTGCGCGCGCGCCCGGTCCACATCAACGAACAGCTGCGGCGTATTGCCGCTGTAAGGCGTGTAAACGCTGGTTAGTGCTTCATGCTGATTGGCCGCTTGAACGAGGGCCTGTGTCGACTGTTCAAGCGTATGACGGCCCCGCGCCTCACGATCCTGGACCCGCATGCTGAAACCGCCGGCCGTTCCTATGCCTTCTACCGGCGGCGGTGGAAATACCAGAATAAACGCGTCCTGAATCTGTCCCATCCGGGCGCGCAGTTCGGCCAGCACGGACTCGCCGGTCACACCCAGTTCGGCACGCTCGTCATAGGGGGCCAGGGTCGCGAAAATGGCTCCCGTATTGGACGAGATGGTTCGCGTGGCGCCAGAAAAGCCGGCAAATGTCGCTGTATGCAAAACGCCTGGTGTGTCCAAAATCAGTTGTTCTGCCCGCTCGACCACTTCTGTGGTCCGGTCAAGCGACGCGCCGTCTGGCAGTTGAATGGCGGTGATGAAATAGCCTTTGTCCTGGGTCGGGATGAAGCCGGTCGGCACCTGCCCAAATCCCCAGACTGTCAGGCCGATCAGCCCCGCATATATGGAGAGCATGATCGCTCCGCGTTTCGAGACGCGGGCGACAGAGGCCCCGTAACGGGCGCTCAGCCAATCGAAACCGCGATTGAAACGGCTGAAAAACCAGGTAAGGGGTCCGCCGCTCTTGTCGGCATTTGCATTATGCGGCTTGAGCAGAATACCGCACAATGCAGGGCTTAGAGTCAGGGAATTGAAAGCCGAGATGGCGGTCGCCACAGCAATGGTCAGCGCAAATTGACGATAGAACTGACCGGAAATCCCCTCAAGAAATGCGGTCGGAATAAACACGGCCGCCAGAACGACTGCGATGGCGATCAGCGCGCCGCCTACCTCGTCCATGGTTCGCCGTGCCGCTTCCTTGGGCGATAGCCCCATCGCTAGATTTCGTTCGACGTTTTCAACCACGACAATCGCGTCATCGACAACGATGCCTACAGCGAGAACGAGGCCGAACAGCGTTAGATTGTTGATTGAGAAACCAAACACCGCCATCACAGCGAATGTACCGATCAGCGAAACGGGGATCGCCAAAATGGGAATCAGCGCCGCCCGCCAGCTTTGCAGGAACAGCAGCACCACCAGCACGACGAGGATGACCGCCTCAAGGATCGTGATCATCAGTTCATCGACTGACTGAGCGATGAACTCAGTCGGGTTGTAGATGATCTGGTATTCAAGTCCCTTTGGAAACTCGCCGGCGAGGCCCTGCATCATCGCTTTGACCTGTTCGGCGGTCGCCAGGGCGTTCGCACCGGGCCGTTGCGAGACCAGGATAACCACGGCTTGCTTGCCGTCGAGAAAGCTGTTGGTGACGTAATTGCGCGCGCCCAATTCCACCCGCGCGACGTCTTGCAGGCGCACCAGACCGCCGTCTTGGCCTGATTTGACAATAATTTGTTCAAACTGATCCACATCGGTCAGCCGGCCCTGAAGCTGGACGGAAAGCTGAAAGGCTTCCGGGCTCGGCAAGGGTGGCTGCCCCAATATACCGCCGGCGACCTGGATGTTCTGCTGGCGCATAGCGGCGACCACGTCGCCCGGGGTCATGTCAAGCGACGCCAGCCGGTCGGGATCAAGCCAGACGCGCATGCTGTAGTCACGGGCACCAAACATCTGCAGGTCACCAACCCCGTCAATGCGGGCCAGTTGATCGCGAACTTGCAACAGAGCGTAGTTGCTTATGTACAGTTGGTCATAGGTGTCGTCCGGCGACAACATGTGGATGACCATCATCAGATCAGGCGAATTCTTGCGGGTCGTGACGCCCAGACGGCGAACCTCTTCCGGCAGCCGGGGCTCGGCAATGGCGACCCGGTTCTGTACCAGCACCTGCGCCTGATCGAGGTCGGTACCCAGTTCAAAGGTGATGGTAAGGGGCATACGGCCATCACCGGTGGCTTGCGAGTACATGTAAATCATGCCCTCGACGCCGTTGACCTCCTGTTCAATCGGGGTGGCGACCGTATCAGCGATCACCTCGGCGCTGGCGCCGGGATAGCTTGCCTGAACGACAATGGTCGGTGGCGCGACCTCTGGATATTGCGCTACCGGCAATGAAAAATAGGCCAGACCGCCGATAATCACGATGAAGATCGAGATAACCGATGCGAAGATCGGGCGGTCGACAAAGAAGTGGCTGAACGTCATCCGCCGGTGGCCTTGGCGGTCTGAGTCTCGATTCGTGACCGTTCAGGCGCGACTTGTCCACCGGGCCGCGCGCGCTGCAATCCATTGATGACGATCCATTCATCCTCGGCGAGACCACTTCGCACGACGCGCAATCCTTTGACGATCGGGCCAAGCTCAACAGTCCGATACTCAACGGTGTTCGCGTCATCAACCACATAGACGAATTTTCGTGCCTGATCGGTGCCCACAGCTTCATCGGGGATCAATACAGCATCGTACTTGCCGCTGCCGATCAGCCGCAGCCGGGCGAACATGCCGGGCGTGAATATCAGATCCGGGTTATCCAGGAGGGCCCGGCCCTGAACGGTACCGGTTGCCAGATCGACAGTGTTGTCGACGAAGTCCATATAACCTTCGTGCCTGAAGTCATTTTCGTCCATGAGGGAAAGCTGGACTGTGTTTGGCTCATCGCGTGAGCTTGGCCGGTCTCCGGTACGGGCCAATCGGCTATATCGCAGATAGGCGGCTTCATCGGCGTCAAAATAGAAGTGAATCGGGTCGAGCGATACGATCGTCGTCAGTAGAGTTGACCCTGACGTGCCACCGCTGATCAGGTTTCCAACCGTCACAAGGTCGCGGCTGACTCGCCCGGAAATTGGCGCCCGCACCTCGGTGAATTCCAGATTAAGTTGGGCGGCGCGCACCGCGGCTTCGGCGCCGGTGACGGCGGCTTCTGCATCCTGCTTTTCTTGCCGCCTTTCATCCACCATCTGCTGCGAAATGTTGCCCCGCTGGATAAGCGATTCCGCGCGCGACAAATCACGCTCAGCCAGTGTCAGGCGGGTTTTTGTGCGCGTCAGTTCGGCTTCGGCCTGTTGCAACGCAATGCGGAACGGGCGTTGGTCGATAACAAATAACAGATCGCCTTGATTGACGGTTTCCCCGTCCTCGAATGCGACGCGGTCAAGATAGCCGCTGACGCGGGCGCGGATTTCGACGAAATCGACGGCCTGGAACCGACCAGTATATTCGTCCCACTCGACCGTTTCCTGGACGACCGGCTGTGCAACGGTCACAGGTGGCGCCTGGGGCGTCTGGAGCGCGCCATCGCTATCTCCACAACTCACCAGCGCAAGGATGACGGGTAACGCTGCGAAACGTGCGCGGAAAAATCTGGGCATAGTCAAATTCCCATCGTGACGTTGACCGGACCTTAGCAACCTAGACCGATCCTTCTTACAATCATGCCAAAAGTTGATTGTTTGTTTGCCGGCGCGCCGAGAGGAACTATTAGGCCGTCAGCCCTCAAGGTTCGATCCCGTCCCAGCGTTTGCCGAGGTCGTGTAAGTCACACAGCGCCTCATGGAGCAGTTCGCCGCGTTTGGTTAATCCGTATGTAACCTTAGGCGGCCTGGTTTTTTCCGCCCGGCACCAAATCAGCTTGTCGGATTCCATCGCCCGCAGCCGATCGGTCAATACCTTTGGTGTGACTCCTTCAATCGCCTGGCGCAGTTCGCCGAACCGCTTCGGGCCATGCGCACCCAGCACCCAAAGCACGTGAATTTTCCAAGCGCCCCAAATCAGCCGTAACAGGCGGTCTGATGGACACTTCTCGGGTTGTTGTTCATTCGAGGCATCGTTCATTTATGCTTCCCGCCGACTCGCCTGATCCGTGATCATCTGCATCTAACAGGCTGTGCTATTGGTTTCCAAAAGGTAACCACCGATTGCAGCCAAAGAGCTTCGACCCTGCAAGTAAATTGGTGTTTCGTCCCGCGCGCGTTGGCGGGCAAAGTCAGCGCAAGTTTCTTGATCTAAAGCCCCATGCCGCTTGATGCCTTTTGATTAAATCAGGCGTTGGCTGCAGCCAGTTGACGAGCGCGATTGGCGTATTTTGTGACAGCGCTTTTGTTCAGGTTGTGGGAGTGCCTGACTTTCACCAATCCGATGATGGGATGACTGCCGAAAAGAAAACATACGCCAAGGAAATACAACCTTAAATAATCATACGTATCCAGAAGGTGCATCTGCTGCAAATCAGTCGTCGTGAGAAGGCACGTCAATTTATACGATCGCCACTCAATTTTCGTAGCACCTCAATGTACCCAATCGTTTGATTGTAAGTGGAAAATTACCGGATCTGAATAATCGCGGCCCCATGGGGCGCTTATCCCATTCTGGCGCTTGTGAATGATTTCTGAAACGCGCAGTTTTGCGCCCGGCAACATGAACCGCCCTTCGAATTGGGTGGTAATCAACCTATGCGGCAAAAGCCGTCACTTAACTGGAGGAATTTTATGGGGCGTTTCGCGGACAGTATGAAACAAACTGTTTCGGTTCTAGCCTTGCTCGGCACCAACCTAGCGGTAGCAACGGCGGCGCGCGCGGATATCATTGCGGGTACGCAGACTTCATTTAGCCAAACGACCCTGGCGACCGGCAGCACGCTAGAGTTTGCCAACACCGCAGTGGTAAGCCCCGGTGGTGCGCGATTTGATAACGGCACCGGCGGACCGGTTAACATTCTGGTCAATACCGGGGCGATTGTTTCCAACATTGGCGAGATCACACGGTCAGACTTTACCGACGCCTCGGACACGTTGACAGGTTTCTTTATTGAAGACCTCGAAGGCGATTTTACCAACAACGGTACGATCTCTGCTGAACTGTTGATTTCAGCCGAAGAGTTCGACGCGATCTTTAACGGTGCGGATGCCACAGTGACGGGTGAACGTCCAAATCTAACAGGCGCCGCCTATGGCGTTCGCAACGACACCGACTTCACAGGCACATTCACCAACACGTCGTCGGATTCCATCCTTGCCGAGGCCGTCATTGAAGCGGACTATGCGTTGTCCGCCCAGGGCTCAACCAATGCCGACGTGGACTTTGATCTCGACGTCGACGCATCGGGCAATGCAGTCTGGATTGAAGGGTTTGGCAACTACAGCGTGGTTAACACTGGCACGCTTGAAGGGATTGCGACGGCCAATACAACTGTTGTTGGTCTGGCGACCTCAAGTGATGGTGATGCGAAGGTTGAACTCGACGAGATAGACCTGCGCGCCCAAGCCTATGGTTTTTATGAGAAAGACAACGCTATTCCGTCCGACTTTGACAATTCGGGCGACATTCTGGCCACCGCACTCAATACCGGCTCGCTAAGCGCGTTGGCTGATGGGGCCACAGGGGCTTTTGCAACTGTTGATCTCAGCATCGATGCCACGGCTGAAGCCGTCGCGATCGACCGGATCGTGGGTGACTTCAACAATGATGGGACCATTGCGGCAAAGGCGACAATTGATCTGCCAGTGACCGTTTCGGCGGAATCCAGTGAAGAGAACGCCAACGCGAAACTCGTTGATGACAATGACGTGTTTAGTGACATCGACGCCCAAGCTCGCGGTGTCGAGATTGAGGCGCTTGATGCTGCAGACGATGAGGATTTTGCCACCTTCGTCAACAGTTCGGTCGAAACGATCTCTGCTGAGGCATCCATCGACGGGGTCTATGACATTTCAGCTATGGGGCAGACCGATGCCACGGTGACCTATAGCGGCATAGATTTCATCGCGTCTGCTACTGGTGTTGTCATTGAAGATGGTGACTATACGTTCGAAAATACTGGCGCCATTGCGGCGATAGGTAGGATCGGGACACCTGCAAGTGAGGTTGAAGCCGAAGGTGAGACCGAAGGCGGCGAGCAGGAGGAAGAGCAAACGGTCGCGGCAGAACCTTTACAGATCGTTCTCTCTGCTACCGCGCCGGGAGAGGGCGCCGATGCCAACATCAATGTGAATGGGGATACGGTTTACTTTGATGCGACCGCATATGCGGTAGACCTTTACGGAACGGTCTACGACTTCAACAATTCCGGCACGATTGATGCCGATGCTGATCTGCTGGTTGCCATTGAAGCCGTTGCCGAGGCAGCGAACGATGCAGAAGTCGCCTTCACCACGCTTGAACCTCAAGCAGAAGCAACGGCCGTCTATGTCCAGAATCTCGATGGAGATTTCGACAACAGCGGATCCATCAATGCAGCGGCAACGCTTGACTTCACCGTTCAGGCCGATGCAATCGGTGGCGACGGAGACAGCACTGCAGAGCTCGATATCGACAAGGATCGGCTAGAAGCCCAAGCCCACGGTGTATGGATCAGTTCAATCGGTGAATTCGATGATGAAGAGGTGGAAGATGGCGCCAGCTTTATCAATAGTTCCGTCAATACCATCTCAGCGACGGCTGAAGTCGACACGCTCTATGATCTGTCGGCCAGCGTTGAGGGGTCGGGCAAAGCCAGCGTATCGGTCACCCGCGTCGAAGTGTCCTTGCACGCCGAAGGCGTTTTCATTGATGACGGCGTCTACGATGTCGCCAACAGCGGCACGATCCGCAGTGAAGCCAGGCTTGGCTCCGCCCAGATTGACGCTGTCGAAGATGAAAATGGCGACATCGTCACGCCCGAAGTGGCGGAAGTAAGAGCGCAATTCATCTCGAGCGCCGTTTCACCGGAAGGCGATGCGGATGCAGATGCGGGGCTCGTTGATGCAGACGTGCGCGCCACAGGCTTCCTCGGTGAAGGCACGGCCACCGGCTTTTCAAACGAAGAGGCCGGGGCGATCACGGCAGACGCTGAATTGCTGATCACTGTCAGCGCGGTTGCGACAGCTGGTGACGAAGCCAATGCGACAGTCGAGAACGAACTCAGGGCGGTGGCGACAGCCGTTTATCTGGAAGACCTCACCGGGGCCTTCAGCAACTCCGGCTCACTAGAAGCCAGTGCTGAGTTGGATGCAGATGTGCTCGCCAGTGCGTCTGCCGGTGTCAGCTCTGCCGACAACTATGTCGACAATCAGGTAACCGTCCAAGCCATTGGTGCAGACCTGGATGGCGTTTCCACCTCATTCGCAAATAGTGGCAGCATCGCTGCGCAAGCGACAGCGGCGATCTCCGAAACCTATAGTGCGAATGGCGAAACCTCTGGCTACATCGACATCTCGAACGAGGTCGACGTGTCCGCTACTGGTGTGGAGCTCCTTGATACGCTCGCGGGCGATTTCAACAATACGGGCAGCATCACGGCGGATGCCTCGCTGAACGCCTCGCTGGATGTAAACTCCCAACAATCTGAAGGTCCGGACTTCGTTGATATTTCTTACGATAACGAGGTTTCTGCGATCGGTGTTGCCGCAGAGTTCCTGGTCGGCGCTACCGAAGAAGGTGACCCCATCATGCGTTCTTTCACCAACGGTGAAGGCGGTGTGATCGCAGCAACGGGTAGTTTGATCTCCAATAAGACGATTGTGGCGGGCGCGCAGGACGAGCCGACGGAGACTGACGTCGCGCCAAGCGATACGCCGCTGTTCTCAACGGACATGTCGCTCATGGTGGTTGGCGCGCAGCTGACCGGTGGGCTTGGCACGGTGACCAATGATGGGTCAATTAGTGCCGAAGCGACCATCGACGCGGAAGACGGGACAGCCCGTGCCATTGGCCTGTGGTTGCCAGACGCGCAGGATGGATTGGTGATCAACAACGCCGGGGATATTTCGGCCAGTGTTGGCCCTGCCGCTGCGCCCGCCGACGATGAAGGCGGAGAGGCTGAGCAAGGTGAAGAGACCACCGGCGACGTTGCCGCCGATGCAGACGCAATTGCCGTGCTCGTCGGGCCACTGGAAGCACCGGAGCCCGTTGTTGAACCAGAACCGACTGAACCTGACACAGGTGAGGAGCCTGAAGATGGGGGTGAGGCCGAAGTGCCGGGCCTGATCACGGTCAATAACTCGGGCACGATCTCAGCGACCAACACGACGGGCGTTGGCCGTGCCATTGGCATCATGCTTGAGAACGCGCCTGAGCCGGTGACGATCAACCAGTCTGGTGGCTCAATTGATGCGTCGACGGCGATCGCGATGGATCAGGGAACGAATGACATTCTGAACTGGACCGGCGGGACAATTGCCGGCTTGGTTGATGCCGACGCCGGCGATGTGGTGAACGTATTCGGCGGTGGCACGGTCGAGGCCGGAACGGAATTCGCGCTCGATGGTGCAGGAGCGGTGAATGTCAATTTGACGGACTCCACCGAGGCGACGACGTTCTTCTTCGGCGGAACGATCGAGAATACGGGCAGCTTGAACATCAACCCATATGGCAACCTGCACCTGGATACCACGGCGGACATCAACCTGGTCGGTAACACATTGAATATCGACGAGATGGGTACGCTGACGATCGACCTGCAGCCAGGTGGTCCAAACGGAACGATTGAAGCGACCGGTGATGCCAATATCGACGGTACGCTCGCGGTCAACCTTCTGCCCGGCACCTACAGTGACTCGGAAGTATTCAGGATCATTACGGCGGATGTTGACGAGACAAACACCGAAGAAGCGATGGACGATACCGTTAACGGTACGTTCGATGCGGTGACGGGTGGGTCAATTCTGCTCGATGTCGCGGCCGAGATCGGGGACACCACCGTCGACATTACCCTTAACCGGGTGGGATTCGACGAGGTCGCTGAAATCAGCGGCGACGACACCAATGTCCTTGCTGTTGGTGGTGGGCTGGAGGCGGGCTATGACCCGGACACGCTGGAACCCGGCGACAACGATCCTGACCTTCACGATGTGATTACCAACCTGTTCACGCTGACCGATGGCAGTGCCTATCGCGACATGCTGTTCTCTTGGGCAGGTTCGGAACATGCCCAGTTGGGCTCAGCCGCGGTCAACCTGGCCGAACCCTATTTCATGTCGGTCAGCGAGCATCTGAACGACACACGCCTGGCTGGTCGGCAAGAGGTACCTGTTGTCAGCATCCGCAGTGGTCTTGGTACGGCACTCTCGGATCCGCAGGCCTCTGCCGGCCAGTCCGGTGGAAACAAGAAGGCCTCTTTCTGGGGCCGGGCGTTCGGGCGCTGGACCAGCAACAATGGCGATATCAACGCGTCAGGCTTTGACGAAGAGATCTTCGGTATTGTGATCGGTCTGGACTATCTGGTCACTGACAACGTCAGAATCGGTATTGCCGCGGCTTACACCGATGACAGTATCGACTTCGATAACGGGGCCGACGGTGATATTGAACGCTTCACGATCGGTGGCTATGTCAGCGCAGCCCTCGATAACTATTACCTGGATGCGTCATTCTCCTATGCGGACGATGACTACGAACTCAGCCGCTGGGGCATCTATGGTGGGGCGGCTTGTCCGACCTATGACTGCGTGATGAGCGGGATCGACTCGAGCTATGGCGGCGATGCATTCCTTCTGCATGGCGAGGCGGGCTATATCTACAGAATGGGCAATAGCCCCGATGGCACCGTTATCCAGCCGTTCCTGGGTCTTAATCATTCTAATGTCGACGTTAACGGCTTTACGGAAACAGGCTTTGGCGACCTAAGCCTCGATGTCGCTGATGGCGGTGGCAAGAGCACGCAGCTGCGTTTGGGTACCCGGATTTCCGCCAATTGGAACACAGATGGCTCCACGGTGATCCGGCCAGAGCTGCGTCTCGAGTGGCGCCACGAGTTTGAGAATGATCCCTATAGCTTTGATGCCAATCTGGTTGGCGACTCCGGCATCGCGTTTACGACGATCGGCTCCGCAGTCGCGGATGACCTTTTCGTCATCGGCGCTGGGGTTACCGCGACCTTTGGTGGCGGCATCAACGCCTTCTTCGAGTATCAGGGAGCGTTGGGTTCAGGCTATAACGCGCACATCATCCAGGCGGGCGCGCGCATACCGTTCTAGGCCAACGCGAAAACCTTACCACGCCGAGTGCCGTCCCCGAATGGGGGCGGCGCTTTGCGTTTAGATTATGATGTAAATCGAATAAACCGTTGTTATTACTAATCTTTGTTTAGAATCCAAGGCCCTGTTGGGCTAGCATAAATTTGCTCTCCACAAGAGCTGGCGAGGGGACGTCTAGACTTACCAGTCTTGCCGGTGGCCTCTTGGCAGGACCTCAGTAGCCCCAGTCTATGGGTGGATGTCAGTCCTATTTGTAGCTGTCATGTACTCTGATGCTCTCCTCGCCATTTATTTCCAAAATCAATTGGGCAAGACCCCAAAAGACACCGAGGTGCCACAGGCCATTGGGCCGGGCACCCGCCATCCCCAGAGGCGATAGAACCATTTGATTCACCTACGCAACGGAGGGCTTCTTCTGATCCGGCACAAGCGGCTCATCTGTTATAACATGCTGTGAATAAAGATGAATTGCGCCGCGATAGGGCCGTGCGGCAGCTTCATGGTTGGTCTATGTTTCTCGTGCGCGGTGGTTGTTAGAGGTTCTTTCCCTCCACAGCGTCCGCTTTCACCAGTAGCCCCTATTCTGCTGGATAAGCCGGATGGGCCCGGATTCGCCTGAACAGCCATCGCGCCGCTTCCGTCTCCGGGTGATGCGTCACTCCAGACCGATCTACCCCTGGATTTGGTTTCCGAACGTTGGGGCCAGGCGCTTTCTCTCAGAAGAGTGGATTGAAAGCGCGGTGGTACGGTCCACAATTCGAGTTTTCTGGCCTGTTCATCAGTTCGTTTCAATTCTACAATCCCGAGGCGCACTGTGCCGAGCCACTAGCTGAAGGGCTACTAAGCGACGTGGCTGATTCCTTTCTGTAGGCATGGGCGCCGGAGATGAGCACGGATCAGGCAAGGGCCCAGCAGATACGTCCAACCTGACATCACAGTGCTTGATGTGACCTTGGTTAAGGGCCAATTTGCTTTTAAGGATCGGCTCGAGGCCAGGCTCTAAGAGTTGGGAGGCCGACGGTGAAACTGACAGAAGCTCAAGTTCTCGACGTTGTTCAAAAGAACTCACTCGACCCAACGAAGACCATTACCCGGGACACCAAAATCGAGGATGCCGGGATCGATTCCTATAGCCTGATTGAAGTCGTTTTTGAGCTCGAGGATCAGCTCGAAATCGACATCCCTTTCAATGCCAACGATTCCACATTCGGCGAGGCCGAGACGGTCGGAGACTTGCTGGACAAGTTGCTGGCATTGGTCGAACAAGCCTAGTGACAGACCGGGGCTTGCTGTTTTGAAGATCCATAAACCAGAAATAACCGGCCACCCATGAGCCGCCGTGTCGTCGTTACGGGGATCGGCGTCGTATCCGCCATCGGTACGGGACAAGACGCATATTGGGACTCGCTGAGCCTGGGAACCAACGGAATCGGCAATAGCACCGCCTATTGGACGGAGGACGAACGCGGCGACGGGTTTCAGCCACGTGTCGCCGAGGTGGCGGACTTCGGGTCGACTGCCGCGTCGCTGGGTGAAAGCGTGGCGCGCATGGACCGGTTTTCACAGATGGCGGTCGCAGCGGCGGACGAAGCGATGGCTGACGCGGGCCTGGCGCTCGAATACGATGCCCATCGGCACTTCGCAACCATCATGGGAAGCGGCATCGGCGGGCATGAAACACAGGACCAAGCCTATCGAAACCTCGCATTGGGGAAGACGCGCGTCCATCCTCTAACCGTTCTGCGGACGATACCGAGTTCATCTCCCAGCCTGCTCAGCATTCGCTACGGCTTGAGTGGTCCGGCGTTCACGATCTCGAGCGCCTGTGCATCAGGCGCCCATGCGATTGGGGTCTGCGCCGACCTGATCCGCGGTGGCAGCGTTGACGTCGGCCTTGCCGGTGCCAGCGAAGCGCCGCTGACATACGGCTGCCTTAAGGCATGGAACTCCATGCATATTATGAGCAGCGACATGTGCCGGCCGTTCAGTCTTAACCGCGATGGCCTTGTGATTGGTGAGGGCGCTGGCATTCTGGTACTTGAGGAACTCGATCACGCGGTGAGGCGCGACGCCGATATTTATGCCGAACTCGTCGGCTTCGGCATGAACGCCGACGGCAACGATATGATCAATCCCTCCCTCGATGGAATTTGCGCTGCATTGGGCCAGACCGTTGCCGATGTGCAGCTGCCAGACCCGTCGCGCCTTTACATCAATGCCCACGGCACGGGTACGCGGACCAACGATGTGACGGAGACGAGTGCGATACGGCAAGTCTTTGGCCCGGCGGCAGATGCCCTGATTGTGTCATCAACCAAGTCAATGCATGGCCATCTTCTGGGAGCCGCTGGCGCCGTCGAATCAGTCGCAGCGATCCTGGCCATGCGGTACTCTTTTGTGCCCCCGACGATCAATCTCGATGAGCCGGACCCGGAATGCGATCTGGATTATGCCGCCAATGTGGGACAGGCCCGTGAGATCGATATGGCCATCTCCAACTCCTTTGCCTTTGGCGGCCTGAATGCCGTTGTTGCGTTTGGTAGGGCACCCTAAGGTCCTGAAGTGGAGAGCAGCTCTCGAGGGGTGAGCACCAATGCGTCTGATCGCGGGCTATATTACGCGCCAGGTCGCCAAAACGACCTGTACTGCCCTGCTGATCATGGTCGTCGCGTTTATTCTCGAGCGTACCCTTAGGCTCATTCGGACTCTCGGGGTAGCCGATATGCCGCTGGACCTGGCGGCGGGCATGCTTGCAAGCCGGTTGCCCGAGATTCTGAGCGTCGCCTTGCCGCCCGCTTTGTTCGCCGGGGTCCTGCTGACATTTCAGCGGATGGCAAGAGACCGCGAACTGGACGTCATTTACGCCTCTGGCATTGGTCTTCTTCGCCTCATGCGGCCGGTACTTGGTCTAACCGGAATCGTTGCCGCCGTGGCGGTTCTGGTGTTCTGGTTTCTGTTGCCACACAGCAAGTACCAATTCCGGGCGATGCTGCACGAAGCGAGCCAGGTGACCATGCTTAGTGCGCCTGTCCAAACCGGCTCTTTTGTCCAGTTTGACGGGAAGGTCCTCTACATCCAGGCTGCCAAAGAGGGGGGCGAGAGCCTCGAAAGAATCTTTTTCTTCGATCCTGTTGCGCAGGGCGAAAAATCAGTAACGACTGCGCTCACCGGGGGCTTCGGCACATCGCCCGACCAGCACCGACTTTACCTGATAGCCCGGGATGGTCAGCGTATCTCGCTACCGGAGCTGAATGATCGCCCATCACGTCTCAATTTCGACTATGTGCGAACTCAAATCTTCTCGATCGACCAGCCGGGTTTTCGGGCCAGAGGTGAAGACCGGACCGAACTGACGCTCCCAGAACTTTGGACCAGGGTAATGTCAGCCGAACAGATTGATGCTGATCCGGCTCTAAGCGCTCAGTTGCATACCAAACTTGCACGGATACTGTTCATTCTTTTGCTGCCTTTTGCGGCCGTTCCCCTGGCTCTTGCGCTCCCCGTGGCGCGGCAATGGGCTGGCATGGCGATCGGGGCGTTTCTGGTCCTGGCCATCGATCAGGCCTTGATCCTGGGTGAAACCCTTGCCGGCCAGGGGCGGATTTCGCCCTGGATCGGGACATGGGGTGCCCTTGTTGGTCTCTTAATGATTACCATCGCATTGGCGGGCATCCTCGTCATACAGCGCGCCAGAGTTGGCCAGGCTTCCGAGGCCCGGCACAGATGCGAACCCAATGGCGACGAAGCGTTGTCATGAGCTGGCTACTCGCACGATATCTTTCGACCGCGATACTCAAGTACTTTGTTCTGTTTACGCTGGTCGTTCTGGTTTTGGCATCGGTCATTCAATTCCTTGAGAACCGTGATGGGCTGCTCAATCAGTCCGATCTGAGTTTCGCGGACATCGCTGTGTTTTCCATTCTCAGTGCGCCAGAGACATTCTCACTCCTCGCAGGGTTCATCGCACTGGTATCCGGGTTTTTCGCGTTAATCGCGATGATGAGGTTCTCGGAACTGAAGGCAATGCTCGCAGCTGGCTTAACCTACGCCCAGGCCATGAGCGCGCTGGCACCGGCGGCATTGGTGATGGCTGGCTTCCACTTCTGGGTCGAGAATAGCGCGCTGCCTCATGCCGCTGCTGAACTGCGTCACTGGCATGTTGCCCGGCAGCCCGGCGAAACCAGCTCAATCTGGGTCCATCAAGGGAACCAGATCCTCGTGGTGGACCAACTTCTCGGTCAAGACCAGGCGTTGCAAGAGGTCGAGATTTTTGTGCTGAATGAAGCCGGACACATGGTCGAGCATATAGCCGGTCCCGCCGCCCGGTTCAGCGCTAGCGCGCTGTTGTTCCCTAAGGCTGTCCATACTGAGACAGCGAGCCTGAATGCAACTGTTGAACGCGACCTTGAAGTCGCAACGACACTGAATTTTCCGGTTTTGTCGGCCCTTGGTGTTCACCCGCGCAAGTCATCCGCGGCGGGACTTACCCGGGTCCTTGATCAGTCCAGCGCGGCAGCGCATCCATACCATGTCTACGTGCTCTGGCTTCACAAACGGCTTTCAGCCCCGGCAACAACCCTTTGCATAGTTTTGTTGCTGGCGCTTTTGGTCCAGCCTGCCCATCGGATCAGCAGTCGCTTTCGACTATTGCTGATCGGCCTGGGGGCAGGGTTTCTCTGCTTTGTATTGGATGCCGTGCTCGCCGGGATGGGTGAAGCAGCTGTCATCTCACCGATCTTGGCCGCATGGGGAATTCCATGTGGGTTGCTCATGATCATTACCGGGGCACTGTTTGTGCCTAAGTTTCGCGGTCCGTAGCGCTATGGATCTGGCTTAGCAATAGGCGCTCAATTGCGTTCGGCGGCTGATCCTATTTCCTTGGCCCGCGATGCAGCCTGTACTTGCCGCCGCAATTGGATCGGCTCCCAGATCGACTGGGCAACAATCAATCCAAGCGACGCGGCGAACAGAACGAGGAACGGGTTAAACAGGACGGCGTCCTGCGTTGCCAAAAGGACTATGCCGTATAGGCTGAAGACGGCAATCGACAGTTCGACGATTACCTGAAAATCCCATTGGGTTGGTCTGATGCGCGATACGCGTGATTTTGCTGTATTTGTGATCCCGTATTTCGGCGTTCGGACAAAGTCGCTTTTGATGCCCAGAAACGCCTCGAAGACACCTTTGGAATTGTTGACCGCGATACCAACGCCATAGATCAACAGGTAAAAGAAGTCGCGAAAACCGCGCCTGCCGGTCGGATACAGGTTCTTTTGAGCATAGAGGCTCAGGCATAGCGGGCCGACCACGCCGAGTATCAGCGAGGCGCCGCCAACCCAAAGATTGGTGAACTGAAACACATCGCGGCCAACAAGCAGCGGTATGGGCCACTCGAGCATGATGAAGAGGATGCAAGGGTGGATACCGTAGTTGAACATGTGAAACAGTGCTTCGATCTTGACCCAGGTTGGCTGGTTCGACTTCATCAGTGACCGATAGAGCTTGAATGCAGTCTCAAACCCTCCCTTCGACCAACGGTGCTGTTGCGTTTTGGCCGATGCAATCGTGGTGGGAATCTCGCCAGGGCAAAGGACTTGCGGCAGAATCTTGACCTTCCACCCCTTAATCTGCGCGCGATAGCTGAGGTCCAGGTCCTCGGTCAGCGTATCGCTTTGCCAACCGCCCGCATCTTCAATTGCACTCTTACGCCATATGCCGCCCGTTCCCTGGAAGTGTGTCATCGCACCGGCCCAATTCCGGGCGGCCTGGACAACATAGTTTGTGCCGTCCAAACCCAGGCTTTGCGCAATGGTCAACGGAGAAAAGTCACGATTGAGATGCCCCCACAAGGTCTGCACCACCGCAAGATTGGGGTCCTCAAAGAAAGGCAATGTCTTCTGAAGAAAGTCCGGATCGGGCAGGAAGTCCGCGTCAAAAACGACGATGAACTCGCCGCGCGCGAATTTGAACGCTTCACGCAGGTTCCCCGCCTTGAACCCGGTGCGGTCATCCCGGTGATAGACATAAATGTTGAAGCCCTGATTACTGAACTTTTCCGCTAGCTCTTGGGCGATTTGTGTGGTGCCGTCAGTAGAGTCGTCGAGGATCTGAATCTCGAACCGGTCCCGCGGATAGTCCAAACGAACGATGTTCTCGATCAGCCGGGTTACAACGAACTCTTCATTGTACATGGGCAGTTGAACGGAAACGAAGGGCACCTCGTCAGCCTCGGGATTCCATCGATCCATGATCTGCTGGTCGCGCGCCAGCATCGTCTTCTTGTACCGTGTGTGGCGCCAAAGTGAGAGCCAGCAATGGGCTCCGTAAAGGCAGATAAATCCGAGCGAGAAGAAGTGCAGACTGACCGCCGTCACAATGGCGATATCCACCAGTGTCATGGAACCGCGTCCTCCCCCCTCAGCAGCACGATCCTGTTCCAGCCCGTGCCGGCCCAATCAGGCGCGTTGATGTTTCACGAGCCGATCCAAAGCCTACGATAACCCACAATGGCTGAACACCCCCGAGCCGGTTCACGCGTGCGACCTTTCTTTCCCGAGGTCTGCGTGCAACACTCTGCCTGGTATCGGCGGCCGAAAATGGAACGATGCGAAAGATTCTGGTCGGCTATAAGGGGTGGCACAAGCAGCCTCATCTTTTGGACAAGATGAGCTTTAAGGACCTGCTCTACGCTTATTTCAGCTATCCCAGCATTCAAATCAGCATCGGTCTCGCGGGCGTCTTTTTGGCAATCGGGCTCTACATCCATGAAAGCACCGGGCTGGTGTTGCTGATCATCGTGCTTTCGCCCTTTGTCTATTCGCTGGTTGAGTATGTTCTGCACCGGTATGTGCTTCATGGTCGGTTTCTTTACCGCTCCAAGGCTACGGCGCCGATTTGGAAACGGGTGCATTACGACCACCACATTGACCCGAGCAATCTGGCCGTTTTGTTTGGGGATCTTCGAACGACGCTGCCACCGATTATTCTGATTGCCGCACCCCTCGGCTATCTGTTCCATGGGATGGCGGGCTCGGCGATCGCGGTTTCCTGCGGAATCGTTCTGACCTCACTCTATGAGCTGTGCCACGCGTCGCAGCATCTGCCTTTCCAGCCTAAAAACCCCTATCTGAGGCGCCTTAAAGCGCGTCACCTGACGCACCATTTCCACAACGAGACGGGCAATTTTGGAATCACAACCCGCTTTTGGGATTTACGTCTCAATACCAACTATGAGGGCACGGGTGACCGGCCCCGAAGCCCGACGGTCCGCAATCTTGGATATGTTGGCGAAGAGACCAGGCGATACCCCTGGGTGAAGGAACTTTCTGACGACGTCCCGGCGGCGGGCGACTGACATTGAGCGCGCAGCAGGTCTCGGCAGCACCTCAACATGCGTTGGCCGAGAAGCCTTTGGTCGCTGATGTTGTAGTGGAACCCGTCCTGTCCCGCCGACAGCGGGAGGACTTCATTCGCCTGCCTTGGTCGCTCTACACCGACGACCCCAACTGGGTTCCACCGCTGTTGAGCGAGGAGCGGCGACGGATTGGGCCAATTGAGGAATTCGCCCGGTCATCGTCGCGCCGGCTCTGGATTGCTAGAATGAACGGGGTTCCTGTCGGACGGATCAGCGCGCAACTGCCTGATCGTGGAGACCCGCAAACCGATCCGTTGCGTGGCCGGTTTGGATGGCTTGAAGCCGTGGACAGTGCAGCTGTTTTTCAGGCCTTGCTCAATGCCGCCGAAAGCTGGCTCGGCGATCACGGCATGGCCCAGTGTGCCGGACCATTCAACTTCTCGATTAATGAGGAATGCGGCGTTCTGGTGGACGGCTTTGATACGCCGCCGATGATCATGATGCCCCATTCACACCGTTACTACGCCGACCGCCTGGCCGAGGCCGGCTACGAAAAAGCGGTGGACATGTTTGCCTACAAGATCGACGTGCGCCAGCCCTTGCCCAAGCGCGCCGAGAGACTGAGACAGCGTATTGATGACGATCCCACCATCGTCTTTCGCCAGTTGGACAATCGGAAATTCGACGAAGAGGTCGGGACAGTCTTGCGATTGTTCAATGACGCCTGGTCAGGCAATTGGGGTTTCGAGCCGTTTACCGCCGACCATATCGCGGACATGGCAAAAGCCTTGCGCCCGATCCTCCTGCCCCCGGCTCTTTGCATCGCGGAACTGAATGGAACACCTGCGGCGTTTGCTCTAGGGCTTCCCAACATCAATGAACTCATCCGCAAAATGAACGGCCGGCTGCTGCCATTTGGGTGGCTCGAACTGCTTTACCGGATACGGTTTGGCCGTTTTAGCAGCGGTCGGCTGGCCTTAATGGGCGTCCGCAAGGAATTCCAGTCAAGTCCCGTCGGTGCCGCTTTGGCCGTCGGTGTCATCGACCGGCTGCGCCAGGCGTGCCTGAAGCACAGGGTCCATACCGCCGAGCTGTCCTGGGTGCTGGAAGATAATCGCGGCGTGCGCTCGATTATCGAGGGGTTTGGCGCCGACCGGTACAAGACCTATCGAATCTTTACGCGCGCCCTTTAGTCCGCACAATGCGGTCATGGGGCCGAAAATCCCGGTCAAGGACGACCTGCATCAGCAAGCGGGTCCAGGATTTGTGATGGTATAGGCTGTCATAGAATTCCGGCGCCAGCGCGCGCAATGCCGGCAGGCGCGACCAGGGCACATTTGGAAAGTCGTGGTGCTCGTTATGATAGCCCATGTTGAAGCAGAGCCGGTTGAGCGGACCGTAGTAGGAATAGGTCTCCTGCCCGTCCTCGAACACATAGTGCTCCTGAAACCAGCGCGCACCCACAGGGTGCAAACCCAGCGACAGGACCGTCGACAGGAACAAATAGACGACCGGCGCCAATCCGAAAAACCAGATAAGCGGTGCCATGGCCACGGCCATCGCCACGCCGTTGAAGACCGACCAGCCGACCACCGCACGCTGTACCTTAACGTCATTGGGCCGCAAGATGCCCTGGACAATCCAGAACATCGCGACCCAAAGGGCTTTCCGCCAGCGGCTGTTGCCGACCCAGCGGGCTTCGCGCTCGCTGGGCACGTCCGCGTCGAAGCCGGGTTCCCCCAAGTGCTTGTGATGCAACAAGTGGAAATTACGGAACCCGATTGCGGCCGGAAAAACGATCGGCACGTTGGCGACGATAGAGCCGACCCGGTTGGCGAATGCAGACCGGAAGACCAGATCGTGCGTGTATTCGTGGATCAGGACGAATAGTGCGTGGTTTATGAAGGCACCGACGCAATAGGCAGTGAGCAGCACGCCCCACCACGGCGCTTCAGAAGTGGCCAACGCGACGGCAATGACGATCTGAAGTGCGACGAGCGCCAAAGTCCAGGGAACAGAACGCAGATCGCGCCCAAACAGGGCCCGCACCTGCGGGTGCGCCGACAGAATCTGTCTTGCGCGCTGGCCGTGCGGCTGAGGGGCCCGAGTCTCGGCGAAGCCAACACCATTGGGAGCTTCGACGACCATCCAGAGAAGTCCTTGTCCATTGACCGGGCCTCTAGCCTAATACCGGTCGCGGCAACACGGCAAACGCTAGGTTATGGAGGTTAACTCCCCGCTCACTGGAACAGGGAATGTTCCAACTCGATCATCAAAGCGCGTCGTCGACAGGCTTCACGATAATCCAGCCTCAAGCGTGCTGCACCAGGAGCAAGTCTGGCCGTTTGATGGTGCTGAGGTGACTTTTCCATCTTTGACCCGGCCAGGGCAGGCCGTATTGGCAGACGGTCACGACGAGGTTATCAAGTTCCCGCTGATGGTGCCGGCGATTCGGCACTGAACCATTTATGGGCGAAATCTATGTGGCGAAACATTCTTGTGTGTCTTTTTCTGCTATGGCCACTTTCGGCGGGGCATGCGACAGAGCTTGTCTTCACGGCCATTCCTGATCAGGACGAGAGCCAGCTGCAAAAACGGTTCGCCAAGGTCGCGGACTATCTCGAAGGTGAACTCGGCATCCCGGTTCGATATGTGCCGGTCAAATCCTATGCAGCCGCTGTCGTGGCGTTCAGAAACAACCAGGTGCAACTGGCCTGGTTTGGCGGCCTGTCAGGCGTTCGCGCGCGGCTTGCTGTTCCGGGTTCCCAGGCGATAGCGCAGGGTGAGGAAGACCCGTCCTTTCAGACCTATTTTATCGCCAATACCAAGTCTGGCCTGCAGCGGAGCCAGGAGTTTCCTTTTGCCATTGAGGGGCGGACCTTCACTTTCGGCTCAAAGGGGTCGACATCCGGCAGGCTCATGCCGGAATTTTTCATTCGTGAGGCGTTCGACCAGAACCCTGATCAGGTGTTTCGCCGTGTTGGCTTCAGCGGCGATCACTCTCGAACGATCGCGCTGGTGCAGTCCGGCGCTTTCGAGGTGGGTGCGGTCAACTTCAAGGTCTGGGAAAACGAACTTGCCCTCGGCAAGATCGATCCTGAAAAGGTCCGGGTTATTTGGGCGACGCCAACCTATGCGGACTATCAATGGACCATCAGGGGCGACGTTGATGAAAAGTTTGGCGAAGGCTTTGCCGGGAAGGTTCAGCGTGCGCTTTTGGATCTGAGCGATCAGGACGTGCTTGCCGCATTTCCCCGCAGCCGCTTTATCCCGGCGACCAACGACGAGTACGAACAGATTCTGACTGTCGCCAGGGATGTCGGCCTGATCGATTAGGCGCGCAACACCCGCTCCATGGAAACTCGGTTCAGGCTGGGGTATCGGCGGTGATGCTCACCCGCGCATAGCGTCTGATCCGGCGGGACAGAATGTCGACACCAATATTGAGAGCCGCAGTTACCGCGATCAGCAGAATTGCCCGGTCCATCCGCAGCTCTGAAAAAGCGCTGTCGATAAAGAAACCCAGCGTCGCGACGCCCAGCATACCGAAGACGGCGGTTTCACGCATGATGACCTCCCACCGGTAGAACAAATAGGCCAGCAGCTGGGGGTAGGCGCGGGGCAGCACCTCATAGAAGTATTTGTCGAGCCTTCGCCGCGGCGCGTCGAGGCGGAGCGAAAACTGTTCCGTGTGGCGTCCAACCAGGTGACCGATGATCGCCCCATTATGAAGCGCCAGCGCGACAACGGCTGGAAGCATGGACGGCCCCCAAAACTGCAGCAGCATGAATGCCAGCAGATATTCCGGCGTCGAGCGCAGAATGACCAGCCCGGCATTGCCGGCGAAGCGCCCGGGTTTTGCCGTCAGCAGCGGTGACACGGCTGGAAACAAAACCAGTGCCAGCGCCCCGGTCAGCGCGAGCGCCAGCATGGTCACCAGAATGGTCGATAGCGCGCCAGGCACGACTTGGTAGGTCCACAAATCTCCGAGCCAGAACCACAGCGCGCCCATTGCCTCGGGCAGTGTCTGACCGGAGTCCCGCAAGGGGGCGGGAACGATGTCTTCTGTAAAGAACCGGACCACATTCGTAACCTCTAGCGCGTAATTGCCCCAGGGCAGAAGCGCAAGTCCGGCCAGACAAAGCAGTGGGATCGTGATGGGGCGCGCCCAGTACCGGACCGTCGCGATCAACAGGTAGAACAGAATGAGCAGCCCGGACACCTCGGAATAACGCCCTTCCAAAAAAGCGCTTTCCAGGTGATAGCCCAGCGTCGGCAGACCCACGAAGCCCAGGATCGCGCTGGAGCGCAGCCCACATTCCAGGCGGTAGAGCGAATAGATTTTGAAGTGCGGCCAAAGGTCGGGCAAACGTGCATAGAGATACCCGGACGCCCATCTTGATTTGCGGGGGATCACTTGCGCGCTGGGCGATGGGGTCTCCTCGGCGATCTCGGCATAGACCTTGGCGAATATCGCCGCATAGGGCACGGCGATGGCGAGTAATCCTGTCATTGGTGAGGGGCCGAAGAACTGCAGGAAGATCAGCGCCCAGAAAAGTTCATGGACAGAGCGCAGCACCGAGCACATCACACGAATGAACCGAGAGCGAAATAACGTCGATAGCAGGAAACCCACCAGGCCGGCTGCCACTACGCCCAAGATCGCTATCCCAATCGTGTAGGCGAGCGAGGCCGCCAGCTCAGCCGCGTCAGGAAAGCCGGGTGCCAGAAAACCGGCTCCAAAGCGGCGGATCTCCGCCCAGGGGTCGGTTGCAATCACCTCCAGATCTGAAAAGGGCACAAGCGCAATAGCGAGCGCCAGGACTCCGAGACCGACCAGGGTGGGCCGCGAGGGTTGCGGGTGCGTCATTCAGGCGTTGGGGTAGAGCGCTTGGATGTCCCGGTCGGAGAGGTCGCCGGGCGGCGCATCAAAATGCACCTTGCCGTCTTTCAGCCCGATCACCCTGTCAGCGAAATGGCGCGCCGCAGAGACGTCGTGAAGCGCCATGATGCAGGTGTCAGAGGATGACGTGAGCAGTGTCATCACCCGCGCCGACTGCCGATCGTCAAGCGCGGAACATGGCTCATCCGCGACCAGCACGTCCGCGCCTCGATAGAGGGCACGACCGATCGCAACCCGTTGCCGTTGCCCGCCGGAGAGCCGGGTTGGGCGTGCAAATGTCTTGTCCTCAAGCTCGAGATGTTCAAGCGTTGAACGGATTTCTGAAACACGGCGCTTGGCTGGGCTAATGAGGTTTCTGAGATTTGAGAGGAAGGAGTGGTCATCCAGCCGGCCCATATAGATGTTGTGGAAAACCGACAGATTATCGGCAAGACCCAGCGTCTGTGGGATCAACGCCGCGCGGCTTGCGGATTTTTTATAAAGGTGGTGGAGAAAGGTAGACTTGCCCGCACCGCTTTCGCCGATGATTGCGATCTTTTCTCCGGACCTGATCTCCAAATTCAAGCCGGACAGCACCGGGTGGTTGGTGCCATACCCGATTGCCCCGTCCTGAAAGCGCGCGATTAGCATCCGGCACAGGGCTCCAATTGCCCCCAATGGCAAAACAAAAAGTTGTGTAGGCCAGACCGGTGGCGCCTCGGATGCTTCGAACAGCGAACCTTGAAAGCGTGTCTACTCATCGGTCTGGTTTTATCCGTTCTGGATTTTGCAGTACAGAGCAGGCCGGGCTGCCGGAGGGGAGCACAGGATATGCATTGATTAACGAAGTGGTCTCCCACCAGCCGACGCCAGGGCGATCCGCTAACAGAGTCGATCCTTTCTGCATTCTAGAACGCGTAAGAAACTTGTTGCGGCAGCCCACCTCGAGACGTTTGTCTAAGTCGAGATGCTGCCGTGCTGAACTGGATATTTCCTATTGATAAGGGGGGTTTATTTAATTCCGGTAATCGACTTCGCCACCTCTGTATTGCTCTATTCATAAGTACAGAATGTGGCGGTTGCGGGAAAGAAATCCTGAAATTCCGCCGCTCCCTAGAACTGTTTCGCGGCACGCCATGAACGAAGTTTTGTCAGTCGACACCGAGCCAACCAAGAGTGGTTCAGATCTCTCCTCTCACAATGCGCGGCTCGTCTGCCCTGCATGCGGCGGGCACACATTTGTCGGCCTAAAGACAGCATCCGGTAGCGGCAATGATGTTGCCCTGGTCTGCGCCCAACACAAATGTGGTCATGTCATCAGACCTCAGCATACCTTGTCCGATGGTCAATCGATTGATGGTGAGGGGAGAACTCTAAAGTCGCCCGCGGCTCGGTTGCGCGGAGACGATATAGATGCGCTTATCGGGCGGCGGGTGCGCGAAGCACGGATCGAACAGGAGTTTACCCAGAAAAATCTGGCCCAGTTGATGGGTGTGTCGCGGGAAGCGATTTCAGCAATTGAAACCGGTCGGGAGCGGGTGCCCGCCTTTCGTATCGTGGCGATTTCGACAGCACTTCGACTGCCTGTTTCCTACTTCTTCGGTGAAGGACATCCATCGGCATGACGTCGCCTCACTTGGTTTTGGACGAAGCCAGCGCTAAAGCGCGAGCCTCCCGGATAGGGTCTCATGACACCGGCGCTACGCTATCCACGCCAGATCGTCCAAACTGAATATTAGCGCGCGATCCTCCGGCGTACACCACGCCATATTTCCAGCTCGTTTGAGAGGGCTTTGGGTCTAATCGGACCTCACAGAGTTCATGACCCATTACTAGAAATGAATAAAAGACGGGTCCCACCCGCTTGAAGGGGTGCGGTGAATGACCCGCTACCAGCGATCAATTATACCTATTCGTCTCAGTGGCTCTTAAACAATCTTTGCGTGTTTGCGCTGTCGGGAAGGCGAGCCCAAAAACCAGCCAGGAAAGTTGCTGCGTGGACTTGGTGACATTTCCAGCGGCGCCTGATTCAACAGGGGAAGGAAGAAATGATTAAGATCATGAATCGCTTATTCGTCGTGGCAATTTTCAGCCTGACGATTGCACCGATTGCCAATGCGGCATCGTCGAAAACGACCTGGGAAAACACATCCGAGTATATTTATCCCACAAATATCTGGGGATCCTCTATGGACCTGTTCCTGACTGATGTGATGGGGGTCGGAGAGCTTCAGAAGAAGTGGACATACGATAAGTGCGGCACCACGGTAACCGTCACCAATCCCGAGACAAGCGAGAGCGTCCAACGGTCTTATCCGTGCGGCGTGATTGTCTATGTTAATAAGGGGGGCTACGCAGTTCGCAACATCGAAGTAGCGGCGCGTGGATCAAGCCACCAGCCTACCAAAGACCCTGCTTTCAATGCCGATTGCATGGGCGTGGAAAAGAAGCTCAGTGCAGAGATAACCATTGGCCAGTATGATCAGTTCGTTGTGCCAGCCTCTTGTGCCTATAAGCTCTCCATCAATATTAGTGGCGGGCCTAAGAAGGACAAAAACCTTTGGCTCACACCGGCCTGTGTCATAGAGGCCAGCACCGACGGAACAGTCACCAGCAATAGTTGGAACAAGATAAAGACGTCCTATGCGCCCGGTGTTAAGGACGCAGCACGCGCGGCCGGTCAGTCCCTGCCGAAAGACCCGGAAGACTCTGAAGGGCACAAGTGCGGCGAGCAAAGCAAAGCGAAGCTATAGCCGGTTTACGTACGCGTTCACGGCCAAGTATGCTTTTCCTGCCCCTCCGGCGTTGAACGTGTTTCCGACAGAAAGTTTGCTGTGCTGGCTCGTGCGCGCCGCCCTTGTGGGGACTACGATTGTCGCCGCCAGTTGTACAGCCACTGCCCCCAGTGAGCCATTTCGCCAGGATCACAGAGAACTGATCGCGGCGTTCAAGGCGGAGACTGAGGCGGTGCAAAAGCGCCGTGAAGCGCGAGTGAAAGCGGCCATTCTTAAGCTTGAGGTGACACAGGTTGTAACCAACGCTGGTATGACCTTTCTGGTCACGGCGGACCTCGATGCGGCGTCGGTGGCAGTTGTCGTCAAGCGGTTGCTTGATGAGACCGGCGTCGCCTTTAACCTTATGGACGTCAACCTCGGTGGATCTGCGACGGTGCGGTTTGAGCAGCTCGAACTCTCCGAAGCGCTCAACCAAATCTTGAGCGTGCAGGGTGTTGCCGCGACCTGGCGGTCCGGCATTTTAATTTTTGGTTATGCGCCAACCGAGCCAAACAACGCTGTGGGAAACACCTCAGGCAGTTCAGCCGATGTTGTGGAAGACGACGTCCATTATGAAGTCGTTTTGAACAACCTATCGGCAGAGGACGCGCTCGATCTTCTGGAGAGTGTCTATTCAGACCGCGATGAGCTCTCCTATGGCAGTGTGCCAAACGTGAACACGATTTACCTTGCCGGAGAACGCGCGACTGTAGCAGCGGCCCGGTCCGTCATTGTACGCGCGGACAAGCAGGTTCCACATGTGTTTATTGAGACGACGGTCGTCGACCTAGATACGTTGGCCACGCTAAGCCTTGGCGCGCGGCTTACAGATGGCGCCTCAGGGGATTTCAGCGGCATCAACATCCTGCCGGGAACATCCTCTGGCACGCTGGGTTTTTCCCTGATTGAGGGGCTACAGAGCCCGGCGCAGCTAACGCTTATGATCGACCTGTTAACGTCTGAAGACAGTGCCGAGGTCCTGTCACGGCCCTATATCGCGACGCGCAGCCATCAGCAGGCAACAATTGAGATCACAACCGAGCAGTATGTCGCTGTGCAGAGGAGCATCGACGGAGCCGCGATTACGACCACCGAAGGAGTCACGGCGGGCACCAAACTTGAGGTTACACCGGTTGTTCAGGCAAACGGTCTTATACGGCTGGACTTGAGCGTCGAGCAGTCAGAGTTTCTCCCGGCTGTCGCCGGCAGTCTGATCCAGCTTGAACGCAATACTGCATCGACCTCCGTCAGCGTTGAAAGTGGCCGCACCATTGCGATCGGCGGCCTCAATTTTTCAAACCGCCTCAGTACGAATGCCGGGATCCCGGGCCTTCGGCACGTGCCCGGGCTGAACCTGGCGACAGCCAGACAAGGCGAGCAGCAGGTTGGCCGCGAGTTGGTGGTTTACATCACGCCACGCATTTGGGAGCCGGAACTCGAGACGCCCCTTATTCGGCCTGACCTGCCAAAGCGTAAACGGGCCCGTTCGCTGGACTCGACGAAAGCCCATGATCTTGAGTTAAACTAGACAACGGGAGTGCGCGTCCTTGTCGCACAGGCAGCGGAAACGTACGTTCAGCATAACCGCTCGACCAATTCTCTTCTGACAGAGCCCGGTCCAACGATTGATCGCTCGTCCAATATCACTATTACCAGTCCCTTCCGTTTGTCAGCGACATGATCAATTTCGGTGGGGCTGGTATTCTATTGACGGTTCGTATAATAGAATGGGTGCCAGACAATTGAATTGAGACCGTTGCGCCCGCTTTATGCCTTACGTTGCCTGCAAAGCTTGTGAACCCCTCAGATCATCGTGCCTGACGGCCTGGTTCGGGCGGGTGGGCGGTGAGCCGCATGCCGAACCCGCAGAAAAGAGGAGGGGGTAAGTGCCGCGAAAAACACGACGCAGCGCTGCATGGTTCGGCAAACAGGACCGGGACGGCTTCATCCACAGAAGCTGGATGAAAAACCAGGGCTTGCCGGACCATGCATTCGATGGCCGGCCAGTGATCGGCATCTGCAATACATGGTCCGAACTTACGCCGTGTAACGCCCATCTCAGGGATATTGCGGGTCACGTGAAGCGGGGTGTCTGGGAGGCGGGCGGCGTGCCGGTTGAATTCCCGGTGATGTCTCTGGGGGAAACCCAGATGCGGCCGACGGCCATGCTGTTCCGGAATCTCCTGTCCATGGATGTCGAGGAATCGATCCGTGCCAATCCAATGGACGGCGTCGTCCTATTGGGCGGTTGCGACAAGACGACGCCTGGTCAGCTGATGGGGGCCTGTAGTGTCGACCTGCCGGCGATGGTGGTCTCTTCTGGCCCCATGCTGAACGGCAAGTACCGGGGCAATGACATCGGCTCAGGCACCGATGTCTGGAAGTTTGCCGAACAGGTTCGTGCCGGAGAGATGACGCTGAAAGATTTTATGGGAGCCGAGAGCGGCATGTCACGTAGTCACGGCACCTGCATGACGATGGGAACGGCTTCTACCATGGCCTGTCTCGTCGAAGCCATGGGCATGAGTTTGCCGGAAAACGGGACTTTGCCAGCGGTCGATGCCCGGCGGCAGGCCCTGGCGCATATGACTGGCCGGCGGATCGTCGCGCTCGTTGAAGATGATATCCGGCCCAGCAGCATTCTGACCAAGACGGCGTTTGAAAACGCGATCCGCGTCAATGCTGCCATTGGCGGATCGACCAATGCGGTCGTTCATTTGCTGGCAATCGCGGGCCGGCTCGGGGTCGACCTGACGCTGGATGACTTCGCGCGGACCGGCCGGGACATTCCTTTGCTGGTAAATCTGATGCCATCGGGCACGTATTTGATGGAGGACTTTCACTACGCAGGCGGTCTGCCCGCGCTGCTCAAAGAGCTAACTGAGCATCTTGATATGACTGCCCCGACGGTTTCGGGGCTCACCATTGGTGAAATAGCCGCGGATGCAGAGTGCTTTAACCGCGATGTCATTCATTCAGTGGATAGGCCGCTCAAACCAGCCGCTGGGATCGCTGTTCTGCATGGTAATCTGTGCCCCGATGGCGCGATCATAAAGCCGTCGGCCGCCACGCCTTCCTTGTTGCAGCACGAGGGCCGGGCGGTCGTGTTTGAGACCATCGAGGATTTCAAGACGCGCATCGACGACCCCGGCCTCGACGTCGATTCAGACAGCGTCCTTGTGCTCAAAGGCTGCGGACCAAAGGGTTACCCCGGCATGCCCGAAGTCGGCAACATGCCGTTGCCCCGCAAGCTCTTGGAGCAAGGCGTGACTGATATGGTGCGTATTTCCGATGCGCGGATGAGCGGTACCGCCTTTGGGACCGTCGTGCTGCACGTCGCTCCGGAATCACACGCGGGCGGACCATTGTCCATTGTCGAAGAAGGGGATCTGATCCGACTAGATGTTGCGGCCGGGACCCTCGATATCGCGATCCCGGAACAAGAACTTCAGAGCCGGATGGCAGCTTGGAAAGCCCCTGAACCTGAATATGACAGGGGCTACTATAAGCTCTACGTCGATACAGTGCTGCAGGCCGACAAGGGCGCCGATCTTTCCTTCCTGTGCGGCA
>JANQQJ010000012.1 GCA_028284945.1 Alphaproteobacteria bacterium
GCGGCAAGTCGGCACTGTTCAACAAGCTGACAGGGGGGCGGCAGAAGGTCGCAAACTATCCCGGCGTCACGGTTGAACGGCGCAGCGGCCGTCTGACCAGTGGCCCCAAGGAGAAGCAAGTCGACGTTATCGACTTGCCCGGCAGCTATGCCTTGACACCCAATAGCGCCGATGAAGCGGTTACCCGGGACGTTCTATTGGGCAAGTTGGACGGGGAGCTTCCACCCGATGTTATTCTTTGCGTGATCGATGCCACCAACCTGCGCTTTCATCTGCCGCTTGTATTGGAGCTGAAGCATCTTGGCCGCCCGCTGATGGTGGCCCTCAACATGATGGATCTGGCCCGGCGTGACGGGGTCGAGATTGACCCGGATCGGTTGAGCCGGGAACTCGGTGTGCCGGTCGTGCCCACCGTCGCCGTGCGCCGTGCTGGAACGCAGGACCTGATCGAAACGCTCCGCGATGACCTCGATGCCCTGTTACAGACAGCAGGCATGCCGGCGACCGAAACGATGGATATTCGCGACCTGCGCAAGGAAGCGCGCAGAATTGCAAGTGCTGTCACCATTTCGGAGGGGACGGAGCACAAAGTCACCCGCATTCTGGACGAGATTTTTCTCAATCGGGTTTTCGGGCCACTTATTCTGGCCAGTCTGCTTTTCCTGATGTTCCAGGCGGTGTTCGCCTGGGCCGCCACGCCCATGGATTGGATCGACGCAAGCGTTGGCTGGCTGCAGGCACAGGCGACTGCGCTACTGCCCGGCGGCTATTTCCAGAGCCTGATTGTCGATGGCATCCTGGCTGGTGTCGGCAGCGTCGTGATCTTTCTGCCGCAGATCATCATTCTCTTCGCCTTCATCCTTGTTCTAGAGGCGTCGGGCTATATGGCGCGCGCGGCGTTTCTGATGGACAAGTTGATGGCCAGCGTGGGGCTGAATGGCCGGGCCTTCATCCCCCTGCTTTCCAGCTTTGCCTGCGCCATTCCCGGCATTATGTCGGCCCGAACCATCGACAATCAGCGAGACCGGCTGACGACGATCCTCATCGCGCCGCTGATGACCTGCTCAGCGCGATTACCGGTCTACACGCTGATCATCGCCGCCTTCATTCCCAGTACCACCGTAATGGGAGGCATAGGCCTGCAGGGGCTAGTGATGTTCGCGCTTTATGGCATTGGCATCCTAAGTGCGCTGCTGATTGCGGGCGTTCTGAAGCGCACGTTAACACGGGGTCCGGCACAGCCATTGCTGCTGGAACTGCCCAAGTACCAGCTTCCCCGGCCCGGTCAGCTTTTGATCGGGCTTTGGGAGCGTGTCCGTATTTTCATTCGCCGAGCCGGGACCATCATTCTGGTGGCCATGATCGTTCTTTGGGCGCTGGCGTCATTCCCTGCGGCGCCCGCTGATGCCACGCAACCGGCCATCCATTACAGCGCCGCCGCCTGGCTTGGCCGGGGACTTGAGGTGCTATTTGCCCCGATCGGGTTTAACTGGGAGATTTCCATCGCTCTGGTACCGGGCATGGCCGCGCGGGAAATCGCGGTCGGCGCGCTGGGCACCGTCTATGCCCTTTCCGGGTCTGAGGACGTGATCGAAACCAGCCTTCGCGCGACCCTTCAATCCGCGTGGTCGCTGCCAACGGCGCTGGCCTTCCTGGCCTGGTACGTCTTTGCCCCGCAGTGCCTGTCGACCCTGGCGGTCACGAAGCGTGAGACCAATTCCTGGCGCTGGCCGCTATTCATGGCGAGCTATATGTTTGCGCTGGCCTATGTGACCGCAGGCATCACCTATTGGACCGCCCGCGCGTTAATCGGTTAGTTCGCGCTATTGAATTATCCTGCGAGTGCGTCGAAGCTTCGCTAATGAAGCAACTGATAAAATTGATTCTATCGACAGACAAAGAGTCAAATGCGCGCCGCGTCCTGGCAAAATTGAACCACCAAATTCCAGTCGTTGATCCAGTGCTTTCCGACCACCATAGCGGAGGCATAGAAGTCCAGTGGAACCTTGAGCTGAAGACGGAAGAATGGAGCGACGCGGTTCTTAAGGCGCTTGAAACCGCGCAAAATTTTGGGCGAGCCTGGACCATCCACGGCAATGTGGGGGAGGCACTTGATCTTGTCTCGTCTCAATTCTCAGTAGCGGGTATTGAATTTGCGCAGATAACAGTGAGCAAACAATTTGACTCATCCGCAAATCATTCTCCCGGGTCATGAGACACAACATGATCCAAGGCAGCGCAACTATTCAGGCCACCAAACGGCTGCGTTGAACACGCTAGGGCCTCGACCAACAGATTGGGCATCAAAATGGACCGCAACCCAGACTGAAGGCTGCTCGGGGTCGGTAAAGTCGACCCTGTGGCGGGTTCCCGCAGGGATATGGCACCAGTCCCCGGGCTTCATGGTAAGCCGATCATCTTCAAACTGCAGCACGGCAGAGCCGGTTAGCAGCAGCACCCATTCATCGTCTTCGGGGTCTTGCCATTGATCAGGCGGATCGGACTGGCCGGTCGAAACAATGCGCAGAATGCGCACCCCGGCGCCCTTCGCCAGCAGCGTGAATTGCTCCTCTTCGAGACTGTCCGGGACAGCCGCGAATAGATTGCCGCTGGTGACGTCGCCGGGCGAGGTCAGTCTTCCTCAACAATGATGGCACCGGCAGGGCACATCATCTGTGCTGCCTCTGCATTCCGGTGCAGGTCCAGATCGTCATCACCGATTTCAGGCACAAGAACGACTGCTTTGCCCTTGGGTCCACGTTCGAACAGCTCCGGCGCAAAATTGTAACAGCGGCCATGCGCCTCACATTTGCTCGCGTCGATCGATACTTTCATAACGTCCTCTCCCCTCACCGTGGAATGTGCTTTCCCGTGGGGCAGAGTTTAGGACAACGGCGACCGCGCTTCCACCAGAACGACCGGCAGATCTATCCAGCAGATGGCGGGCTGGGTGGCATGGTCTCGAATTTCGGCAGCGCCGGGTCGAGCGTATCCCACGACGGGCCACGGCTGTTGTAGACCACCATCTGAGGCTCAAAAAGTTCAGGATCGTCGAGGCTCGACGCCCGCAGGGCCAACATGCCCGGCATCCCCGAATTCACCGAATAGACCGCGCAGCCACACTCGGGACAAAAGGCCCTGCCGACAATATTGCCGCTATCTGCTGGGCTTTCATAGATTTTGACCGTGCCCGTGATCGTCATCGCGTCGGGCGATACCATCATATGTGACCCATGACCGGTTCCGCTTGCCTTGCGGCAATCGATACACTGGCAATGGCCCATCACCATCGGTTCGGCGTCGCCGCGATAACGCACGGCGCCGCATAGACAGCCGCCTTCGATCTTTTTGGTCATTGTCGATCTCCTGTTCCAGGTACGCCACAACGGCGGACCTTCCGATAGCTAGACGGACGCGCAGGCGCCGGACCGACAATTTCAGCGCTAGGCTGCGTCGATCAGAAGGCTGGCGAATTGCTGGCGGAACTTTGCCACCTTGGGGGCGACAATCGCCATGCAATAGCCCTGGTTGGGGTTATTCTCGTAGAAATCCTGATGGTAACCCTCGGCCTCATAGAAGGTCGTGGCGGGCTTCACTTCGGTCACAACCCCGCCACCCCAGAGCTCATTGGCACGGCCGATGGCGGCCTCTGCAGCCTCTTTCTGGGCATCGGAATGGAAGTAGACACCTGAACGGTACTGGGTGCCGATATCATTGCCTTGCCGGTTCAACTGGGTCGGGTCGTGTGTCGCAAAGAAAATATCCAGCAGCGTGTCATAGGACACCACCGCTGGGTCGAACTCGATCTCGACCGCCTCTGTATGCCCGGTGCGGCCACTGCACACCTGTTCGTAGGTCGGGTTCGGCACCTGCCCGTCGATGTAGCCTGACACCACACGGCGAACGCCCTTTACCCGGACGAACACCGCCTCTGTACACCAAAAACAGCCGCCTGCGACTGTTGCAATCTCTGTTTCACTCATCGCCATGTCTCCTAGTAGCCGCGATCATAACGGTAGCCTTTGGGCGGCAGAAAATTGCGCCGATGCAAGCGCGCTTCACGGGCCCTGATGAACTCCCGCTCGCTGATCAACTGACCATTGCGGTCATAAGTCCGCGTGATGACTGGAAACCCGTTGACGCCAGCGAGCCCGAAGACCATGCCCCGCATTTCCCGGCCGATGCGCGCGACCACATCCTGAAAAAATTCAGCCATGGGTTGGGTCTCCGACAAAATTGCCGAACCAAGTTCCACCCGCAGCGGATCGACGGCGCAAACCTCGTGGGTTTTGTTGCCCCGCCGGTAGCGTTCCCAGATAACACAGGTGCCGAACCAGCTTTGTTCGGTACGCCGGGTCTGGCGGATATCCACCCGGCGATTGTTCTGCCACCGATTGGTCCCCCGATATGTTGGCTCTCTCGTTTCATCACCATCGCGCGCTGCATTCTGAAGCGCTTCGGCAAACAGCGAAAACACATCGATCTGCCCGCGGTCGTCATAATCGGATCGCCGGTTGTCGTCGTAATCGTCGCGCCGCCGGTTGGGCACGTTGTTCTCGTTAATGACCTGGTAGGAACGGTTGTTGTGATCGATCAGGATCAATTCGTCGAGCCGATTACCCCGGCCCGGCCTGAAGATAACTTCATTGCCTTCATTGATGACCACCCGCCGGCTTGACCCTTGATACCGATTGCGGTCATCCCTAACGGTCTCCTGCCTCAGACCAAGTTTGACCTGGCCCTGATGCGCAAACCCGATGGAGGTCTCGGTCTCGCCGGTGTCATATTCATAGGTGCGCATCTCGAACAGTACGCCCGCGGACGCCACAGTGGGCACCATACTGAGAATTACGACACCCAACCATCGTGACAACACCATTCGATTCCTCCGTTTCCTTCCCTGGCCCCGCCGCGGTCGCGACAGGAAACGTGCGTCATGATAACGCTGCATCAGGACGTCACAAAGTACAGAGGTAGGCTATGCTGCACCGGCCCGCAAATTTCCGATCCAACCTGCGAAGACCTTCATGGACCGGCGCAGGCCCAGCAGCCGGGCCATACGGATGGCCAATCTGACCGCTGATAAAGGGGCTTTAGCGCTCAAAAGAAGCTGTGCCGCCTGCCGCGCCAGGGCCGGGTCACTGGTTCCTCGCGCGCAAAGCGGCCGAAGGACGCGGACCGCGTCGTCCCTTCGCCCGGCACTCAATAATGCGGTGGCCAAAGCGACCAGAGACCCTTCTTCTTCCACGCCACCTGCCAGCGCCCGGTTTGCCGATTCCGTACTGCTGTCGACCAACCCCATGCGCGCGTCAAGCGAGGCCTTGTGCGCCCAGTTATCGGCGCTCATGGAGTTTCTTTCCGCGGACCACAGCAAGGCCCGATAGGCGTCAATATCGCGCTTTTTTACCTCATCGGGCAGCGCTGCCTGGGTATCGGCCGGAAGCTCCGGCAGGGTGCTGTCACGACCGATCCATTGTTCGAGGAGGTCGAGATAACTGGCAAAGAAGGGCCGTTCGAAAAACGGGTGCGCGACCAGTGCGTCACCGGCATCAAACGGCAATTCGCGGCAAACCAACTCATCCGGCAGCACGAGAACGGACAAGGCCTCGCCGTCAATTTCAATAAGCGCGCGGTGCGCCGTTAACCCCTCCAGATCAACCGGACGCCATTCGGCGCCAAGATCGAATAACAGCGCATTAACGGCGATCTGGTCAGACAGCAACTCCGGGATAACCTTGTCCCAGCGTTCGAAGAACGCGTGGGTCGCCACCGTTGGCCTGGCGGCAAAAAAGCCACAACACAGCGTAAACCCCCACGCGTCGCAGATATTATGGGGAATTCCATACTCCCGCGAGAACACCAGATCATCCTGGAATTCCGCCAAGACCGGCAAGGGATTCTCGAGCCAAAACGCGTCCAAGTCGGAGTGAACAATGGTGTCACCGCCGTGCAACTGGTCCTTCAGAAATGCGAAGCGCCGATACCAGAATGCGTGCCGGTCAATCTCTGCAGACGCCGTTTCTGGCTCCCGAACCGCATGGACGCGGGCGTCACTTGAACACCACGCGAATGCCTCATCGTCCATGCAACAGACGATGGGAGATTGGCCGAAACTGCTTTCAGCCTGCTTGAGCCAAAGTTCAAGCAGGCGGAGATAGGGACCATTGACCGAGGTGAGAACACGCATGGTCAGGCCCGTCTCATCAGCTGGCGTTAGTCCTTACCCATTGCATCGGCAAAAGCTTGCGTACAAATGGTTACCGCCTGCGGATGAGCCGTCTGACCCATAAGGCCGACACGCCAGATCTTGCCGCCAAGCTGGCCAAGGCCGGCGCCAATCTCCAGATCATAGGTCTCCAGCGCGGTTTTTCGGACCGCCGCCTCATCGACGCCGTCGGGGACTGTGACCGCGTTCATCTGCGGCAGGCGGTAAGGTTCATCCACCAGCAGCCCCAGACCAACACCTTCCAGGCCTGCCTTCAGCCGCTCATGCATCGCAGCATGCCGTGCCCAGGAGTTCTCAATGCCTTCTTCCGACAGCATCACCAGCGCTTCGTGCAGACCATAGAGCGCATTGACCGGCGCCGTGTGATGGTAGGAACGGCCGCCGGTGCCATCCCAATAGCCCATCACTTTGGTGAGATCGAGAAACCAGCTGCGGACAGGTTCCATACGGTTCCGAACGGTCTCCGCCGCCCGCTCCGAGAAGGAAACCGGCGACAGACCCGGGGGCGCAGACAGGCACTTTTGCGTGCCAGTGTAAACCGCGTCGATCTCCCAGGCATCGATCTCAACCGGAATGCCAGCCACACTGGTCACCGCATCCATGACGACCAGGCAGTCATGCGCATGCGCCAGTTTCGATAGGGTCTCGGCGTCTGACCGCACGCCAGTCGACGTCTCCGCGTGGACAAAGGCGAAGACCTTGGCGTCCGGATTGGCTTTCAGCGTGTCTTCAACCACATTCGGGTCGACCGGCTGCCCCCAGGGGAACTCGACCGGGACGGGCACGCCACCCGCATTGGCGACATTCTCTGCCATGCGGCCACCGAATACGCCGTTGATTGCGATCACCACCTTGTCACCCGGTTCAACCAGATTGACAAAACACGTCTCCATGCCTGCCGATCCGGGGCCAGAAACCGGAAAGGTCAGCGCGTTGTCCGTACGCAATGCCATGCGGATCAGGGCCTTCAAGTCTTCCATGAAATCCTGAAACCAGGGGTCCAGATGGCCAACGGTGGGCCGCGCCATCGCCTGAAGCACACGGGGGTGCACGTTTGACGGGCCGGGGCCCATCAGGACGCGCGGGTTGGGATTCAAGGACGTAAAGGCGTTGCTCATATGGATTGATCCTGTCTTCAGTTCTGGCGGTGTTTTAGCGGACGTTCTCGTTCAGCGCACCGGATAATTCAGGCAGGCTGTGCTGACGCCGTCGCGCCAATCTCCTGAAGATCCTCACGGTAAGACTTGCCGGCCCAGTAATAATGGACAGCGCCCCATATGCCGAGCATCGATACACCAAACAACGCATAACGCAGCGATTCTTCACCGTAATAGGGGGCGAGCAGGTCACTGGTGATGCCAATCGCTGACGGCCCCAGCCCAAGACCGATCAGGTTGATGACGAACAGCAACACGGCTGACGCCTGCGCCCGCATACGCACCGGCGACAGGGTTTGAACCATGGCAAACGTCGACCCTTGATAGGTCGCCCCCAATGCAACGGTGAGCGGCATGAACCAGATGGCGATCCAGAAGTCAGCCGTCAGATAGAACCCGATAATGAAGGGAATCGCCGCCATCTTGCAGACAAAGACGATCCAGGGCGTCCACCGCGCATCTCTCATACTCAAACGGTCGGCGGCCTTACCGCTTGCGATCGCGCCGATGATGCCCATAAAACCGGCGATTGGGCCTAAAATCACACCAACTTCGGCAATGGTCAGCCCGTGGGACCGCATCAGAAACGGCGCCCCCCAGCTCGCAACGCCATAGCCCACAAACGCAACCAGCGTGCACCCGATGATCGTATGGCGCAGGCTTTTGACCCGCCACAGATGGGCAAAGACCTCCGCCAAGGGGATAGTTTCTGTCTTCGTAGCAGCACCGCCTGTCGCACCTCTGGGAGGTTCCTTAACCGTGAACCGGACCAGGACGGCCAGAAGAAGCCCGGGCAACCCGACCGCGAAGAACGCATACCGCCAGCCCCAGGTCTGTGCGATCCATCCGCCCAGCACGGCGCCCAGCATGATGCCGATATGGATGCCCCAGGAATAGATCGCCAGCGCCGATGTTCGTTGCTCAATCGGGTACATGTCAGCGATCATGGAGTGGGAAGGCGGACTCGACCCCGCTTCGCCGATACCCACGCCGATCCGCGCCAGGGCAAGCTGCCAGAAATTCTGCGCCAGACCGGAGATTGCGGTCATCGCCGACCAAATCGCCACGGCAAGCGAGATAATGTTTCGCCGGTTGCTGCGGTCGGCCCAGCGGGCAACAGGAATACCAAGGGTGGCGTAAAACACCGCAAACGCAAAACCGGTCAGAAAGCCCATAGCCGTATCAGAGACGTGGAATTCGTTCTTAATCGGCTCGATCAGGATGTTGATGATGCTGCGGTCAATGAAGCTGGACGTATAGACCGTAACCAGCAGGAACATCGCATAGCGGCGCTCACCGACACTCATCGGTTGGTCTTGATGGTTGCTCATGGGCCTCCCCGCCCTATTCTTTTAGTGGTACACAAAAGCATCTCGCCCGCCGCAGCGCCAGCAGATAGTCAAGACACCATGCCTGCCGACCGTGGACCCACAAAAACTGCCATGCTAAGGATGCGCCCGCGCCGGTAGGTGCGCGGGGCCAATCCGCCACCGGCCATACCGCCAAGAACAAGCCCCAACAAGGAGACTTCCGTTGACCCGTTCCCCCCTGTTTAAACTGTTTTCCCTCGTCGCTCTGGCGATCGTCGCGATGCCTCTGGCCGCATTGGCCCAAGACGCAGAAGCGCCCACGGTCACCGAACGCTTTGACGACTGGGTACTGTCCTGCACGACGGCTGAAGATGGCCAGGAAGCCTGCGAAATACGTCAGGTCCTGCTGACATCGGCCGAGAATCGTCTGGTCGCGGCCATGGCGCTGACCAATGCCGGTGGGTCATACAGCCTGCTGGGCATTGTCCCGCTCGGTGCACGCCTCCAGGAAACGCCCACGCTGGCAATCGACGATAGCAGCAACGTCGTCTCCGGGAATTACGTTCAATGCCTGGGGTCCGGCTGCCGGGTGATGTTCTCTATCACCGACAGCACTGTCGATGCCATGGGGAGTGGCGAGAACGTTCGAATCACCCTCACGCGTCCGAACGGACAGCCCATTCGCATCGGTTTCTCACTGAAGGGGTTCACCGCCGCGCGCAACGCGCTCGACGCACGCTCCTAAACCGAGACGATTCAGCCGGCGCTTTCGACGACCACCAAAGACAGGTTATCGGGGGCGCCGCGCTCGAGGCACAAGCGAACCAGTTGGTCCGCTGATTCGCTCAAGCCCTCTTGGGCAATGATCTGAGCGATTTCCTCAGCCGAGCAAACATTGGTGACCCCGTCGGTTGCCAATAGGAAAATATCACCCGCTTCCACCGGCCCGTGGACCGTATCAAGCTCGGTACCATCATGCGCGCCAATCGCCCGGGTGATGACATTGCGCATGGGATGATCTTCGGCGTCTTCATCCGTGATATCCCCAGCATCGACCAGTTCCTGGACAAAGCTGTGGTCCTTGCTCAAAAGCTCGGCTTGCCCGTTTCTGATCCGGTAGAATCTGCTGTCGCCAGCCCAAAGGCAGGCAAAGTGATCGTCGAAGATCAGCATCGCGACCACGGTTGCACCCATGGTCTGGTCATCGGAAATGGCCGCCCCCTGGCGGTAGAGGTCGGCATTTGTTACTTCGAGGGCACCGCGCACCGCGCCTAAGAAACTGCGGCCGTCAGCCGGTGCTGGAATCGCTTCAAGAGCATCAACAATTCGGGCCGACGCAACATCACCACGTTGATGTCCGCCCATGCCGTCGGCGACTGCAAACAGACCGATATCGGTTTTTTCAAGGAACGCGTCCTCGTTCAGGCGGCGAACCTTCCCTCGATGAGTCCGCCCCACAGAGCGGTACGTCAGCAGTCCATTATACATGTCTGGCGGACTCGCCCCGTTAAAGACCTAGAACCAAGCCGGTTGAAGGTACCGCTGCGCGGTCAAAGCATCCGACCGCACATTCTTTTGCAGCACAATAACCATCTTGTCAGGAAAGTCGGCGTTCCCGGCGCCCGCGTCAATAGTCTCTGGCAAAGGACCGATACCCCAACTGTTCAATCGGGACTGATCGGAAATCCAGCTTGATAGATGCTCGCGCACTTCTTCGGCGCGCGCTTTTGCTAATTGACGGGCCTGATCCGCCGCCGCCCCAAAGGCAACGCCGCCACCGGCCATCGCGATAAGATCGACCGGGCCGTCACCTTGGGACAACGCCGCGCCGAGACGGCGCACGGTGCCGGCGCTGGCGGTATCCAGTTCACTGCTGCCAGGTTGGAAAAGGGTTGAGGCAGGGACGCTGAACAAAATGGAGGTTTCGGTTTCAGCGACCTGAACGGCGCCAGACGCTATGTCGGTCTGTATGGCGGTCTTGGCCCTGGATGCCAATTGATCGGCAACAGGTTGCAGCAAACTGGGAGTTTCAACCGCAACATCAGCGCCCTGGTCACTTGCTGTGCCACCGCCATAGACCCAGACGGCCAGGGCAAGCGCCCCAACGACCAAAAGAATGCCGGCTGCTGCCATGGTGACCGGGTTTACCAGTGCCAGGCTTCGGCCGGTTGCGCCACCGGCATAGGAAACAGCCCCCGGCCGTTCCCCCCGTGCGGCCCGGTCTCTTATGCGGCCAAGGAGACGTGCACGATGTTGATTGAGCAGCAACGGGCCGCGCGGGTCGGTCCGCAGCGATCCGCTGTATCCCAGTGCGAGCGCGATATAGAGCAACTCCCGCAAGCGCGAGTTGACACCGGTCTGTTCCATCGTGTCGACCAGCTCGAAAAAGCGTGCGCTTGCCGCCTCGCGGTCTAGCCCCTCACCGACAAGCAGTCGATCCCGCCACTTATCCTTGTCCGGCCAGCGGCCACTGAGAACCAGATCGTCGATCAACGCGGCGAGGACGAACCGTGCCGGCTCTGCCTCCTGCTCTGCCAGCGTGAATTGCTGTGCTTCTTCATCAAAAACGAACAGGCTTTCCTCGGCTGCGAAGCGAACAGCAGCCAGATCAGGCACCTCGCCGGGCGACTCGCTCAACAGTGCCGCCAATCGAAGAAGCCGTGCGCCAGCGGCAACAATCAGGTTGCCGTGCATAAGGTCGACGTCAACACGGCCAAAACTCAAACTGTCAGGACCGCTCAGGTCCAACCGGACCGTATCAGTGGCCACGGCAGCGGGCTCTTCTACCACGGCTTTCGGGGGTTCAGCCGGGACCGGCGGCGGCACTTTGGGGGGCTCTGAGGGCGGCGCAGGTTCCGGCGCCGGCGGTGCCGGCTCCGGAGCAGGGGGTGATTCAGAGGCGGGCGGAGGCGCCGGCGGACTGGTTTTGGCCGGGCCGATAATGGTTTGGTCCAGATCAGGCGACGATGCCTCTTCCTGTTCCGGCGGCGCCGGTTCAGGGGTTACGTCATTCTCGTCATCGTCTAGCCCGAAGGGGTCCTTGCCAGCCATGTCAGCGAACCTCCGCGCGGCGTCTCGCGATTCTAGTCATCCGCATTCTCCAGCTCACGCAGACGCGCTTCATAGCCATTCCTGAAATCTGTCATGAATTGGCTGCTATCCAGATCAGCGACTTCTCTCTCGACGGTTTCGAAGTACTTCTGATACGCGTCCCATGACGCAGACTTCTTGCCGCCTGCCGACATGATCGACATCGCACTCCGCTGACTCAATAGACGCTCTACCTCCAGCGGGTTCAGCCGGTCAATCAGCTGGGCCACCGCACTGTGCATGCCCGACAACAGCGCCATCTGATGCCGCTTAACATCCTTGAACGCCTCATCCACCGCCTCATCTGCCGGCATGTATCCGGGACTATCGGAAGCAAGAATTCGGAACGGTAATTCTTCGGGCGTCAGCGCCTTGAACGGGTTAGCCTTGCCGCGCGTGACCAGGGTTGCTTCGGCCCGGAACTGCGCCTTGACCACCGACCGGTCATGCAACAGGTCATGCAGGTTATCGATGAACTGCCGATAGAGCTGGCCCGCCGCAAAAAGCGTGTGGGCGTCGGCGCCCCGCATCAGCACTGGGTCAAGACCCGCCCCTTCGATGAAGGCCTCCAATGCTGACGAAGAAACCGGCGTGGCGGGAGCCTGTGACGCGGCGCTCTGTGCCGGCGTTGGTGCACTCGCTACATCAGCACCCGCATCCGCCTCGAGCCGAAGCTCAAGCGTATAGCCCCCGATCGAGAAGGTGTCCCCATCGGCTGCACGGTACGGTTCGCCCTTGGGCTGGCGGTCGGACGATCCGTTCAGGAATATCCCGTTCGAGCTATGGTCGGTAACCGTCGCACCCGTAGCATCGGCGGTGATCTCGCAATGATGCCGCGACAACTGCCGGTCGGGATCATCAAGCACCCAGTCGCAATCCGTTCCACGGCCCAACATCATCGTGGAATTCTCCAAGGTGCGTTCGCCTGAAGACGCGCCCCCTTCTGCGCTATAGAGCTTGAGATTTACGCGCGGCACTCGGTTTTTCTCCTGATAATGTCTGACCTCTTGCGGGTCAGCGGTTTGATGCGTTGGCCATTTTGCGGGGCCCGGATAGCTCCCCACGAGACACAGAGATGCGTTGCTGCTGCTGCGCTTGCTCAGCATTCAGATCGGCAATCAACGATTGATACTCGGGCAGCCCCCGCAGTGATGCAAGCGCCGGGTCCCAGCGAACCGCCGAGATTCCGGCAAATCGATGCAATACAGCACGGCTAAGCGCCGCCATCGCCTGCTCGGTCTCGCCGCGGACAGCAAGCACACGGGCCTCCAAATACGTCAATTGTGGTGTATCGATACCTGCCGCGCGGTGCTCTGCCAGATAGGCGTCTACGCTTCGTAGCAGCGCGTCTGAGCCAGCCTGATCGCCTAAATGACGCCGCGCCTGCGCAAGCGTAACAGCCGGCAATAAGATCGGCGTGCGCGCAAACAATGGCCCCACTGCCCCGCCACCGGAATCCATTGGCCCCAACAAATCGACAACGGTCTCGTCATGACCGGCGACCGCTTCAACGTCAGCCAGCTCATAGGTTAGCGCCTGGGAGCCGGGTTGCGCCTGATAGGCTGCCCGCGCACCGGATACGGCACTGCCGATATCGCCCCGGGACAGGTTCACCCACTGACCGATGTCATTAAGCCTCGGCGCCGCATCATCTATCGCACCGATGTCCAGCAGGGTCAGACCCAGCGCCAATCGCACCGCTGGGTCGGCGGGATCATCAAGATACGCGCCCCGCAACAAATTGATCGCCTCGACCGGCCGCCACATATCCGCAAGAAGCGCTGCACGGGCGAGACTAACGTTCCGGTTATCCGGATAGAGTTGACCCATCCGCGTTAACAAAGCCTCTGAATCGCGCAACTGTTTTCTCTCGGCCATCAGGCGCGACATATTCAACGCGACGGCAAGACTATCAGGATCGGCGGCAAAGGCCTGATCCAGACTGAAAAAGGCCTCCAGCCGTTGCCCCGTCGACAGGTGTGCCTGGTAAAGCCAGAGATGCGCGTCCCCCAGTCCGGGGTCTATACTGACCGCACTCTGCAACGCGGCGATAGCATTATCGGTTCTGCCGCTGGTGAGCTCGAACAGGCCCTCGATGGCCTTAACATAGGCGGATGGTTCAGAGACCAGGCTCTTTGCCTTTGTCAGGTAGGGTCGCGCCCGGGACAACGCGTCAGAGACCTTCATTTCCCCATAGGTTTCTGGCGACCGGGCCTGTTGAAGCAAAACTTCAGCGCTTCCTGCATAAGCGTCGGCGAAATCCGGGTCCGCCTTCATGGCTTGGCTGAAATACACCAGTGCGGCATTGAGGGATTCGGGCGTACGCTTGGTCATTTCGGCGCGGCCCATCGCGAACAGCTCAGCCGGGTCCGCCACCTCTGCTAGTTCCACGGGCGCCTGCTCGGCGTCCCCCGTCATGATCCCGCTGACCTTGGTGACAATCTCGTCCGAGATGTCGTCCTGCACTGCAAGAAGGTCGGTAACGTCGCGGTCCACCGTTGCCGACCAGACCTGAAACCCCTCCTTCGCATCAAGCAGACGCGCCGTCACACGAAGCTGATCGCCTACCTTCTGCACACTGCCTTCTAAGACAGCATCCACTTCAAGTGACCGCGAAATTTCTCTTACGCTGGCACCGTCTGAAAACTGGATCGACGCGGACCTGGACGCTACCTGCAGTCCCGGTACCATCGACAAGCGGTTGCGAACGTCCGACGCAAGCGCCTGCGAGAACATCGCTTCTTCGGCTTCTACCGACAGATTTTCAAACGGCAGGACAGCGATCGCCGATCCACCCACCTGCCGGTCACTCGAGCCACCGCCCGTCCCACTGCCGGTCAAGAACACGCTATAGACCATTGCCCCGGCGATAATGACGACCGCCGCCAGCATCACATAGTCTCCGATCCGAACCCGGCCAGAGGCCGCCTCGCCTCCCTTGGTCCGGCGCAGCCCCTCGGGTGTCATTTCGAACGCCCAAGCTATGAGCATTGTAATTGGAAAACCGACCGCAAGCAGGAAGAAGACGAAGGAGCCCGCCCATTCCGGCAGCAAAAGTATTTCAGCGGTCTCGGATATCACCTGGACCATGACCCAGCTGACAACCATATAGGCCGCTGCCACGCGCACCACGTTGCGCCGTTTAAGTTCCGAAATGAGTCCTATCACGCCCGCCGCCTGAAGATGTGTCTCGTCAGCCGGTTGGTCCTCGCCCACCCGACAACGGCACTATAGGCGACGACCGAACGGCTTGGTAGGGCCTGCACGGCAGCAATTCGATGTTTAGTTTGAGGTATTTGGGCGTGATGCTGCCGCGATTCGGCTGAATGCCATTATCTGAAGGCGCTTCAAATCACCCGCGGCACCCTATAACCACTGTCGCACCGCTGAACGTAACCCCAAATGTTGTGGCCCTGAGGATCAAGGTCGGAATATATAGTGGTATCCGTGCGAATGTGCTGGTCCATTGCGATGTGACATTTACGGCTGACAAGGAATAGTCAATCATACTGTTGTTCCAGTCGAATCTGCGGCGAGGCGTCTCGGTTCATCTGGAGATTCAATGCGCTACGCACTATAAACAAGCGCTGTGAAAGATGGGGTTATCCAAGCGAATCGCCATAGGGGGTCGGTCGTGCCGCGAGTAAGCAAATATATCGTTATCGTTCTTGCAGCAGGGGCTTTGACAGCCTGTGCGGGTCAGAAACCGGAAGAACCTGTCGCCCAGGCGCCTGCGCCTGTTGTGGTGGCAGAACCAGAGGTCGTCGATACCGGCCCTGAAGAAGAGGTGTTTGAGGCAACACCGGGCCTGTCTGCGCGCGAACGGTTCCGCAAGTCGATCCGCCTGTTGGAAACCGGCCAGGCTGGCCAGGCTCAGGCTGAGCTTGAAGCCTATCTGGCCGAGGTCGACAATAGTACGCTGGGCCAGAACCTGCTTGAGCAGATCACGACGCCTGTTGAGGACTACTTCCCTGAGGAACACTTCATGGTGAACCTGGCATCGGGCGATTCTTTGTCAACGTTGGCCAAAGCCTATCTGGGTGATGCGCTGAAGTTCTACATTCTGTCCCGCTATAACGAGCTGGAAAATCCAAGCCAGGTGACAGTCGGACAGGCCATCAAGATTCCGGCGACGGAAGAAACGCTGGCTGCCCGCGAAATGATCATCGCCGAGGCCGCCGCGCCCGCACCGGAAGAGGCACCTGAAGAAGTCGCTGAAGCGCCAGCCGAGGTGGCGCAAGAGGCGCCAGCAGCAGCACCCGAAGAGCTAACAGGTTGGGACAAGGTTAACGCGCTGACGGCGGCGGGCGACTATCATGCAGCAGCGGATCATCTGGAAACGATGGGTGGCTCCATGGCCGGCGGCAATGCCGTATCCGCAGCCCAAGTCTATATGACCAGTGCAACGGAACTCGGCAGAACAGATGCACTCAAGGCGGCTGAACGCTCGCTGCGTGCCGGCTCGCTCTACCTTCAACAAGCAGATGAGCCCGAACGCGCCCTGGAAGCCCTTCAGCTTTCCACCTCGTTGAATCCGGAAAACACCGAGGCGCAAGAGCTGCTGTCGACGGCGCAAGCCACCGTCGCTGACCAGTATTACCGGGAAGGGTTGGCCGCCTACCGCAAACAGGAACTCGATCAGGCGATTACCAGTTGGGATCGTGTGCTCGAAATTGATCCGGAGCACGCCAACGCCAATCTGTACCGCGCCCAAGCGCTAGACCTTAAGGATAAGCTGTCGAAGATGAAGTAGGCTGCCGCTGGCTTGCGCGGTACGGGCCCGAGACTTTCAATTAGTTAAACGACTGCAGCCGGGCGCGCATCCGCTGTGCCTGGTCCAGCCGCTGTTTCGCCTGAAGATGCGTCGGATCATAGGTGAGCGCCTCTGCAAGCAGTTCAATCGCCCGGTCCAGATCCGAGTTCATCAGATCGAGGCCCTCGGTATAAAGCGAGGTTGCCAGGTCTGACCGAGCGGCCGTGATGGATTTGCTGATCGTTGCCTGGGCGCCTGCCGGCGTCTCGGACGCCGCCTCAAGGAAGGTTAGCGTTTCACGTAGATTCCCGGACTGACGACTTTTCTGAGCCAGCGCAACATAGGCCCGCTGACGGTAACTTGCTGCGGTGGAATCCTCCGGGTCGCGTTTCAACTGCTGATCGGCAAGATCGATGACCTCGCGATACGCACCACGCCCAAAGGCAGCTGCTGCTTTTTGATCAAAGTCGCCCGTGCCACCCTGCTGCTGGGGCTGCGGCTTCGAATGGCTGGCGCGATATTCGGCCAGCGCTTTGTCGTCTTTGGTTTTCTGATTGGCCAGGACAGATTGGCGCTCGATTTCCCTTAAACGCCGGATCGCCTGTGCGTCACTGCCATCCAAGGCCAAAACTTTCAGAAAAGCTGTCCGGGCGGCGCTGCGCCGGTTCTTGGACAGCGCATCTTCACCCTGTTGAAGCAATGCCCGTTTCCGGCTGGCGATAAGGGCCTCGAGCCGGCGAATTTCCTGCTGAGCTTGCCCGTCACGAGGTTTTACCGCGGCGATCAATCGCCATTCGACCAGCGATGCCGCAAGATCACCATTGGCCTCGAAGGCCTGGGCGGTCGAGCGCCGGTCGCTGACAAATTCCGCTGCAGCATTGTCAACCGGATCGACAATCGTTACTGGCCCGGGTTCTTGCTGAGCGGCACAGGCGGTCAGCACCAGCGCGAGCGCGGATAGGGTTACGATCTGACGCGCATGCCCTATCATTTCAGCGATACACTTTCATAGACGGACAGATACTTCTTCAAATCGTTCAGCGTGTGGTCCGAATAAATCATGTCGCGGCGCAGCAACATGGGATGCGTATAGCTCGCATTACCGCCCCGCTGGACGGTCGCGGCGATCGTATAATCTTCGCCCTCAAGGATGGAAACTGCCGTGTCGCTGGTATCGCCATAGGGATAAGCGAAATGCCGAATTTTCTCGCCCATCTTCTCGCTCAGGATGCGGTCCGGCGTCTTGACCTCTTTGCCCACGCGGTCCGAATAGGCCTTCCCCGGTTTTTCCGACCCATTGAGGGACATGCTGGTATGGGACTTGGAGTGCGATTGAATATCGATCACGCCGCTGCGGTCCATCTCGCGCATCTTGTCCCAGCTGAGCGACAGTCCGCCGCCGACAAAATCGGTATAGATGAACAGCGTGGCCGTCAGGCCCAACCGGCGAAGAATGGGGAAGGCAATGTCGTAAACCGAGCGATACCCGTCATCGATTGTAATGACCACGGCGCGTTTGGGCAGCGGCTTAGACCCATTCAAAAACCCTTCAAGATCCCGCAGCGGGATCACCCGATAGCCGTTGTCGATCAGATATTTCATCTGGGCTTCGAATGCACCGGCGGTGACCTGCATGCGATTGCGAGGCCGGCCATTGGTGAATTGGTGGTAGCAAAGGATCGGCACGACCTGATAGCCGTCGGGATAGACTGCGCTGGAATTGAACGGCCGTTTCGGCAGAATCACAAATTGCCCCGGCGTTACGCTTCTACCATTGATGTCTTCCAGGACTGGCGCAAGGGTCTGGTCCCGCAAATACTGCTCGGCAAGCGACGCAAACGTATCGGTGGCGCTGGCACGAACGATCATGAAGTCGTTTGTATCGGCGACAACAGACTTTAAAGGACCGGTGATTTCCGTGCGCTGTTGTTGCGCAGCGCAGCCGACCAAGAGAACAGCCAGCCCAAAAGCAGCAAGCCGCTTCGCCCCCCAAGCGATCGTGTAGCCCCGTTGCATTAACGTTTACTCCTTCGGCGATGCCCTGATTACGACCGTGGCACCAGGATCCTCTCCATCGCCGTCGTCGTCCGTGTCGTCTTGGTCGTTCGCGGATTGGGTTGGCTTCGTCCGCCCCGCGATCACCGTTACGTCGGGATTGTCTATTTCAGGCTCATTCTCGTCGGCGATTGAGGCCTTGGGCGGCGTTGGCCGTCCGATGACGGTCGCATCCTCCGGCGCTGCTGCCTTTGCGTCAGAAGGCGCCGTACTGCCTGCCCCGAGCATGACAGTTGCATCAGCCAAGGCATCGTCTGTTTCCACGTCATCCAGAACCGGCTCTTGAACACCGGATGTATTGACTGTGACCTCTTCAACCTCGGTTCCTGTCTGCACCCTGTCGCGGCGTATCATGGAAGCCTGAAGCGAATCCGCCATGCGGTTGAAGGAGTTAAACAACTCGCCAAATTCGTCATTCCGGGTGTCGGATATGCGCTGATCGAGGTCTCCATCGCCCAGGTCAGCCATGGCCCGGCGCAGCCGCTTCATCGGCCGCGCCAGCAAGCCGCCGAAGACATAGAGCATGCCAACAACCACAACCATGGTGATCGCGCCCAGAATGAACATCAAAAGCCGCGTCGTCGACATGACGCTTTCCAGCCCCTCGCGCGATGATGCCAGGTATACCGTTCCGATGGGGCGTGGCTCACCCTGATACATAAACAAGATCGGCGTATCGAACTTGAAGACATGCTCTTCTTCAGCGTTCTCGACGAGATAGGCCGTGAAGTCGTCGCCCTGGTGGACCAGTTCCGCGCTCTCAGGCGGCATGTAGGGCTGTCCGATCAAGGCCGGGTCGGTCGCGGCGCGAACGACTCCCGCATTATCTGCAATAGTCAGGTAGACAAAGGTGTCGCGTTCACTGGCGTTCTTGACGTCGATTTCCAGCATGCTCCAGTCTTCGCTGAGCACGGGCACCGCCGCATCCGTTGCAATAAACTTGGCGAGTGACGCCCCCGAGTCGAGAACCTGTTTCTGAATTGCCTGGCCCTGCTGATAGAACACGCCGAGCATGCTGACCAGCAAGACAAGCCCCACGACAGCTGCGCTGCCGGCCGCCCACTTGATTTTGAGGGGGACGAATTTGTTCCGCTCCGCCTGATCTTCCTGGTCGATCAGGGACTCAAGCTCGCGCTCCAGCGCTTCGGCGACTTCTGCGCCGGTCTGGTAGCGTTTCTCGGGCCGCTTGTTGAGCAGCTTGGAGATGATGCGCTGAAGGCCAACGGCCAGGTCCGGTGCAGCTTTTTTGATCGGCTCCGGCTCCTGCTGGGTAATCTGCAGCAGCAGTGTCGTCATGCTACCGGCGTCAAAAGCCTTCTTGCCTGTGACAAGCTCGTAAAGAATGACGCCGACCGAAAACAGATCTGACCGGCCATCAATTTCGGCGCCGAGCGCCTGCTCCGGCGACATGTAACGAGGCGTTCCAAGAACGGTGCCCGCCTGGGTCCGGTTGATTTCTTCAGTGCCCGACATGCGCGCAATGCCGAAATCCGCGACCTTGATACTGTCGCTGCCGCGCGTGAACAGAATATTGGCTGGCTTAACGTCCCGGTGGACCACGCCTTCTCTATGGGCATAGTCGAGCGCCCTGGCGAGCTGAATCCCGATATTCAGCACCCGCTTCATCGGCAGCTTGCCACCCTTTTCGAGCACGTCTCCCAGGTCCTGTTCGTCCAGGAACTCCATGGTGATGTATGGGTTGTTGCCAACCCGCCCGACGTCGAAAATGGTGACAATGTTGGGGTGCGAAATCGTGCCGGCGGCCTTGGCTTCCCGCAAAAACCGGTTCACATATTCTTCATCAACGCAGAGTTCGTCCTTCAAAACCTTGATCGCAACCGTGCGGTCGATCTCTGGATCATGCGCACGATAGACGTCAGCCATGGCGCCTTCACCAAGCTGCTCGTCGACGATATACCGACCAATGGTCTCGAATTTCTGCGATTTCGCAGACATTTCAGCCTCCTATGGGCACAGGGCCCAGCTGACGGCACCCCCTTCAGCAGAGGCAACTTTAGTGTAGAGAGTGCGCCGCAGCAAAATATTCAGTGCAAAAAAGCCGAAAAAATTGTGCTTTTTCCTGCAAATGACGTCACTTGGCCGCCTATTCACCATCATTGCGCGAAATATTCTCAACGGCTCTGCCCTCAGATCCGGCGATCAATGCCGCACCAACAACTCTTTCATAGAATTCCGCGGGCCCAACGCCGCCGATAACGGCATAGGCATATCCTTGGGTTTGTTGAGCGTCGAGGACGGACAGCAAAAGCCCTTTTCCAATCCCGTGTTCACGCCAACCCTCGTCGACACCAGTGGGGCCAAAGAAGTTTTTTGCCGTTACGTCGTAACAGGCAAACCCCAACAGCTGATCTGCCCGGACAGCGACATGGCAACTGACGGGCTGACGTGAAAATCCAGCCTCCACCTCCGGCACCCATCCGGGGAACCGGGCGTCAACCCAAGACAGAACCACGGGCTTCTCTGTCAAACCGGCCGGCCTGATGAGAATGCCCGATGCCGCAAGCCCTTCCAATACCGGCGCAAGCGGCGGCAGGTCATAGAGCCTGACAATCATGTCCTGCATGGCATCCTCGAACGGCGGTGCTGCGTTTAGAGCCTGGTCAAACTGGCTTATTCCGCCGGAATAGTCACCGAAAAGCGGTTCCGGCCCTCATCCGTCCGTTCGTATGACAAGTCGCTGGCGGCTTTGCGCACCAGCATCAACCCCAGCCCCCCAATCTTGGCCTCTTCAATTGATTTGGGCAGTTCGGGGTCAGATTTGCCGGTTGGATCGAAAGGCTCTCCACCGTCATCAAACGTCATCGTGATGGAGCCGGGCCCCTGTTGAAGCTCGACCGCAACGGGCTCGTCCCCACCGCCCGCATATCCATAGCGCACAATGTTGGTGACGATTTCTTCAAACACCAATTCAGCATTAAAGTGGGCCTTGGTGCCTACGGCGCTGCCATCGAGCCATTCCCGTAGGTCCGCGAAGGCCGTTTCAAAACCTTCGTGTGTTGCCGGGAACGTCAGAACCTGAGGCTGGTTCGACAATGAAACGCACTAGCCGCTGACAGCGGCGACCGCCTCTTCTTCCGTCGCGGCGATCGGTACAATGTCGCCCATGGAGACATTGTCGAAAACTTCTTTGACCAACTCCTGCGGCGCATAAAGCGCGATATTGGCTTCCTTGGCGCTCAGCGCGCGGGCAACCGCGATGAACATCCTGATGCCCATGGACGCAATGAAATCAACGCCCGACAGATCGACAATTGCGCTTTTGCCGCCGGGGACAATCGCCGCGGTAAAGCGCGTCTCAACCTGGTCGACGCCAGGTGTGTCAAGCCGACCGCTGAGCACGATCTTCTTGAGGTCGTCGTTCATATCCGAGATGTCCATGTCCACGATTAGGGCTCCTTAGAGAGTTCTCAATGGTCAGCACTTTGGATACCGCCAACAGGCCACGCCACGCAAGGCCGGCAAACGGCGCGCGACGGTATCATAGGCATCGAATACTACTCGAATGTGACAACAAGCAGCGAGAAGTCGTCGTCGAACGGGCCCGGTTGCGCCACATCTTTGACCGCCTGGAAGAGCCGCTGGGGCTCGTCGACGTCATCCAGGGGTTCGTTGAGAAGTGGCAGGAAATCGCTGAGCGCCCATTGAACGCCGTCTTTCGTGACGATTTCAAAAACACCGTCACTGAACAGATAAAGCGTCGACCCCGGCGGCACTGTCGCTTCCGCGCACTTATAACTGTAACCGGGCATAGCGCCGATCATCAGCGACTTTGTTTGGTATTCCTCGTATCCCGTGCGACTGACAGGCACCAAATATCCCGCGTGATGACCTGCTGTCGCATAGCGCATCAGCCGTGTCGTCTTGTTGTAGACGCCATACCAGATCGTGAAATACTGACCGTCATGGGTGTCCATCTGGAACATGTCGTTCAAGCTGCCCAGCACCGCCGCCGGGTCCAGGAAATCGGTATTCGGCAGCGCCCGCTGCCGCAGCACGTTCAACACCGAGACTGAGTGCATGGCGGCGCCCACACCGTGGCCCGAAACGTCAACCACATAGGCAACAAAGTGCTCGTCATCGAGCTGATAGTAGCCGAACGCATCGCCACCCAGCGCTGCAGATGGCATGTAGAACCAGTCGGTCTGGATGGGGCCGCGCTTTATGGGGTCCGGCAGCAGCGACAAAACATAATTGCTGGCCTTGTCGAGGTCACGGTCCAGTTCTTCGGACTTGGCAACGTCGGTTTTGCTGCGCAGCTCATATTTGTAAATTTGCTGCCCCAGTTGAATGATGCTGCCATCGGCAACAATAGCCGGCTCTGTAAGCTTGGCGCCGTCGACATAGGTCCCGTTGGTGGAGCCCAGGTCGCTGATCACCAGCGTGTTGTTGAGCACGCATGCCTGCATATGGCGCCGGGACACACCTGTATCATTTACAACGACTTCGCCGTTCTGGTCCCGGCCGAAGCCCATCGGGGTGGGACCCACCTCAATTCGTTCCCCCGGTTTGTTCCCTTGGACGGCAATGAGGTAGTGCCCCATTTCGTCGCGCATTTCTGAAACGGAGCCCGCGCCGCCCGTGACGACGACTGTACTGTCCAGCTCTGAGTCTTCAGCCAATTTCCAACCCCCAAATGCGGCCCAACAGCGTTGGTGGCGCCAGCATATGAGACGCGGCCATCATAAACAACCGATCCACAGGCCCTTATCCAAGTCATCGATGACTTTTTGTATGGACATCGTGAAAACAGCAGCCTACCGTAAAGTCAGCGTTGCATGTTTGGGGACATGCGGTGGATCAGCACCAACAAAAATTGGGCTGGCCGCATTTGAGTAGGACAGGGATGTCCTTTTATGGGGAGGATCTTATGCGTAGATCTTACGCGTTATCGTCAATTCGTCAGGTAAGCTGGGGCGGTTCAGCCCTTGCACTTTTGGCAGGCTTGGCCCTGCTAAACCCTTTAGCACCGGCACTTGCGCAGGGCGACGAGCCGGCTGCCGCAGCAGCATCAACCGGCCCCACTGTAGATACGATCTATAGTACAGCGCGTAAGAAGGAAGAGCGCCTGATCGATACGCCGGTTGCCGCGACCGCGCTGCCAAAACAGACGCTTGAACGCTACGCCATTACGTCATTCGAAAAACTGAACACGGCCCTGCCAGGTGTTGAAATCAACCGTGCCAGCGGTGGCGGCGCCGGCGGTAACTTCGTTATCCGCGGGATTGGCCGGCAAGCATCGGACTATGGTGCCGAACAACCTGTCGCCCTGGTCGTTGACGGGTTTTCCTTTACCCGCGGCCACGCAACCAACATGGCCTTTTTCGACGTTGAAAATGTCGAAGTCTTGAAGGGCCCACAAACCCTGTTCTTCGGCAAGAACAGCCCCGCGGGTGTGATTTCGGTCACGACGGTTTCGCCGGGGGACGAGTTTGAAGGGTTTGTCCGCGCCAGCTATGAATTCAGGACTGAAAACCCGGTCGTTGAATTCGGCGTGTCAGTCCCTGTTGTGGAAAACAAACTGGCGATCCGTGTCGCTGGCCGCGGTGAGTTCATGCAAGGCGGCTTCCTGAAGTTCTCCACCGACCCCACCATCAATCGTGATCTGACCCCGTTTGAGACGGATGCGCTCTATCCTTCGGTAGGACCGGCCAAGCGAAAATTTCCTGAACAACGGCAGTTTGTCGGGCGCCTTACCGCTGTCTTCACACCCAATGACAACTTCGACGCGACGTTCAAACTTCACGTATCACGGACGCGCCAGAACGATGCTGGCTCGACCATTCTCTATGCCTGCGCCGATGGCCCGGGATCACACCCCTGGTTGAACACGGGCTTCTTCGGTCTGCGGCAGGACACCGGTCAAACATGTCCCGACAAGCTGGGCAAGATCAAGCTGGAACGCCCCACGGCGCAGCAGCCTGACGCCATCCATGATGCGAATCCGACGCTTGGCGGACGCCCGAATGAATATTTCCAGCGGACACGCAACGTCCTGGCAACGCTGGAAATGAACTGGGACCTGGGCGACATCGTCATCACGTCCGTATCCGGCTTCTGGGACTATAATCAGGACGAGTACACCAACTATGACTACACAAGCTTTGCAGTGGTTTCCTCGCTGCAAGGTGAGTCCGGTCAAAGTTGGACGACGGAACTGCGCATGCAGACCGAATACGATTCACCGGTTAATTTCATGCTGGGCTTCTTCTATGAAGATATGAACCGTGACCTTCGTGCCCCGGTGCAGATTTTCCCGCTTGGTCCGGCACCGGCCGACCCGGCTATCCCGACATTCTATCAGGGAAGTTTCCTGACCTATGACCACTTCTGGGATAACTGGATTGAGAGTTATTCAATCTTCGGCCAATTGACCTGGGACATTACCGATAACCTCGAGTTCTCGGGTGGTGTTCGCTACACCGAAGAAGACCGCAGCACGGAAGGCACCCAGTTCTATAACCGTCTGGACACATTCTTCCCGTCGATCGGCCTGCCCGCTGGCGCAGTACCGTTTGCACCGACGGGCAGCATGGCCTTCCTGGAACGCAAGTTCGATGACGTCTCACCGGAAGCCACACTGAGTTGGAACCCGATGGACGACATGCTGGTCTACGTTGCCTACAAAACCGGTTATCAGGCGGCGGGTACTTCAAACCCAGGCACGTTCACGAACTTCTTCAATTGCCTGAGCGGACTTTGCCCGTTCTCACCCGAAGCCATCAACGATGCGCTGACGTTTGACGGGTCTGACGTTGAAGGTTTTGAAATCGGCATTAAGGGTCAGTTCCTGGGTGGCCGGTTGCGCGCCGACATCACCGCCTTCCGTTATGTCTATAGCGGTCTGCAGGTCGCCATCTTCAACTCCGATACCACGACCTTCACGATCCAGAACGCAGCCAAGGCCGTTAATCAGGGCTTTGAAGGATCGTTCGACTTCGCGGCCACGGAAAACCTCAGCCTGCGCGGCGCTTTCCAGGTCCTTGAGTTGAAATACAAGGACTTCTCGAACGCCCAGTGCTACGCCGGCCAGGATGACCCGACGGCGTCAAACTACCGTCCGGAACTGGCCGCGCTGTGTGCTTTTGACCCGGTTGTCGGCGACCTTGTTCAGGACATGTCGGGCGAGAAATACGGCATTGGCCCGATCCAGCTTCAGTTCGGCTTCACCTGGGACCAGCCGATCAGCAATGGCGATTGGTACTTCTCCTTCAGCGGCGACATGATCTGGAAGCAGAAGGGCAAAGAGTTCCTGCGCCAGCCGAATACGGCGGTACCGTCTTCGCTGGTTGTTGATTTCGCGGCACGTGTTTATCAGCCGGACAGCAATTGGGAGTTCGCGCTGGTCTGTTCGAACTGCTTCAACGAGAAGTATGTCCGGTCGATCCAGGATAAGCCGCTGCAGAAGATCGGCGACTTGACGGCACAAGTTGCGCTGCCCCGCCTCATCACGCTGCAGGCGACCTGGCGCTTCAACTGATATTGAGTTTCCTTTCCACTTTTGGGGGGCGCCTTCGGGCGTCCCCCATTTTTTTGCCTGCGCGATATTGCCTTGAGCACCCATAAGCCGTAGGCGTGGGAACTCAATGTTTCGTTTGGCCAACATCATTGTTCTGATCATTTGCACATGGTTCGCGCTGAGCCAGACCGCGTGGGCCACCCGCTACGTCATCTATTACAAATCTGACGCCAGCCCGGCTTCCGCCGTGATCGGACTGCCCTATACGCATGTCATTTTGTCTTTCGTCACCGCGCGCGGTGCGGCGGATGGTGCCGTCCGGCTCAGCACCCCGGACCGATTGCAGCCCGCCCTTCTTGAGACACATAAACTCAAAGCCGATGGCAAGAAGGTGCTGATTTCATTCGGTGGCGGCGATATGCCGGCGGCCGCCTATCAATCGCTTGTAGGCAGGGAAAAAGCGTTGGCCGCCGCGCTGGCCGGATTCGTCCGGAAACATGGTCTCGACGGTGTCGATATTGATTTCGAAATCAGCGCAGCACTATCGCCTCTCGCCGCGGAGCGCCCCTTTCGCGGCAAGCGATTCCTGGTTCAATTGACCAAGGAACTCAGGGCGTTGCTGCCAAGAGACGCTTTGCTGACCCACGTTCCCCAAGCGCCCTATTTAGACCCCGACTGGCACGGTGAGCCTTATCTAGAGGTTCTTCGCGAGGTCGGCCGCCATATCGACTGGATCACGGTGCAGTATTACAACAATCCCGGCTTTGATAATCCGACCGGCATCGATGCGGATGGCCAGGGCCGTCCCTCGAGCTTTGCCGGAATCGTGAATGGAGCGAACAAGCTAAACTGGCCGGCGCATAAGACGTTGATCGGAAAACCGATCTTTCACCATGACGCGTCGACAGGATATATGTCACCCGCGCGTCTGAAAGCCGACATTGTCGAACCCCTGGTGAAGAAATATGGCTCAGCCTTCGGTGGCCTAACCGGTTGGCAGTTCTCAACCCTTACTGCAGACCACCGGTATTGGAATCGCCAGATGGCGCCAGCGCTCAAACTATCGGAAGACAACCGCCCATAAGAAAAGAGGCGCCAAAAGGCGCCTCTTTAGAACTCTATCGCGTTTGGCCCTTACTTTTTCAGCCGCGCACCAAGACCCGGACCGCCAGTGCCAGCAAATTCCTCCGGTGCCTCGTGACCCAGAATGATCGCGCCCAGATCCTGATAAAGCGGGTGGGAGACCCAGCGGTGAGACGCCGCACCATGGGCATCGCGCAGACGACGCTCCAACGGATTCTTCATGTATGACGCGCTGGTCCCTGCCGTGTTGTGGATCAGATCGACAACCTCCATGCAGGCATTCGCGCCGAAGATGCAGGCCAGGCGGGCATTTTGCGTCGTTCCGGCCGACGGCATTTCCGCACCGGCACGAAGCTCGTCCTCGACCTCCGACATAGCTTCCAGCACATAGGCCCGCGCGGCGCGGTACTTGGCTTCAGCTTCGGCCACGCGGTACTGCGCAATCGGCCGGTCCATCAGTTTCGATGGCGACAGCATCGGGACCTTGTTGTGCGCCAGGTCGACAAAGGCATCAATGGCGCCGCGCGCGACGCCCAACGCAATCGCGACCTTGTTGTAAGACAAGCGCAGCGGGATCGGGATCCGGAAGACCGGATTGTCATAATGCGGCGGCATCGCCACGAGATCGACATTGGCATGTTCCGGGCGAACCTTTGACTTCACCGCCTTGACCGTGTGGCTGCCGGATCCACGCAGACCGGCAACATCCCAGGTATCAAGGATTTCCCATTCCGACTTGTGCATGAACCGCATGCGGGTCGTGGTGGGATCGGCATGGGTGATATCCTGGCCTTCTTCAACGACCGGGGCGGGCATAAAGCACCATTCGGAATTCCAGCAACCGCTGATGAAGGTTGATTCGCCGGTGACCTCAAAGCCGCCATCAGCCGTTTGAACAGCCGTCGCCGGAATCGAGCCGGTGCCGCCGCCGCCGCACATAATCACGCGCGGATTGTCGAGATAGATTTCCTTGGCCAGGTCCTTGTCCATGCCACCAGCGGCCATCGCATTGATTTCCGAGCCCAACATGACGTTCCAGCCAACCGAGGCGTCGATTGCGGTAATGGCTTCGAGAATTTCGACGGTTTCCATCGAACTGGCATCTTCGCCGCCCAATTCGCGGGGCATGGCAAAGCGGAACAGGCCTTCGTCGATCATCGCGTCGACGCAATCATCGGGAAGCCGGCGCATCTCCTGCGCCTTGTCACCGCCCTCAACGATCACGTCACGAAGTTTCTCAACGCGCTCGAGGACAGTGCCCTCAAGCCCATACATATTGTTGCTGCCGATTGGCTGTACCTGCGACATAACGATCCTTCTCCCGGGTTTTTGTCCTGTTGTCCCGAACTCTAGTCAATCGCGGCCACCATGGCTACGGTGTTCGGAACAACTGTAAAATATCATGCAGTGCTGCTGGAAACACGCCCATGATCGAAATCAAGGGCGATTAATTTTATCCCAACGCGTCCTCGATAGCCTTGACCACAATGGGATCATCCGGCGTCAGATCGGGCGCAAAACGCCCAATCACCTGACCGTCGCGGCCAACCAGAAACTTCTCGAAGTTCCACATGATGTCCGTATCGTTATCCGGCGCCAGGCCGTTCTGTTCCAAAAGGCCGCGTAACTGGCCGCCTTCATTGTCGACCCGGTCCGGATTGGCTTCAATCAGCGCGTCATAAAGCGGATGCCGATCATCGCCGGTTACAGAAATCTTAGAGAACATCGGAAAGTCCACACCGAATGTCGACTGACAGAAGCCTTGGATTTCTTCGTTGGTACCAGGCTCCTGACCGGCAAAGTTATTCGCCGGGAACCCCAGCACTTCGAGCCCGCGATCATTGTAGGTCTTATAGATCTGCTCGAGTTGTTCATATTGCGGTGTCAGTCCGCATTTCGACGCCACGTTGACAACCAGCAGTACAGAACCATCAAAGTCGCCAAGTGACGACTCCGATCCGTCAATACGTTGAACCGGAATTTCCTGAATTGGCGTAGCCATAATTGTCTTCCCCCTGATTTGAATCTCACCAAGGGTAAAGACTATATCGATTCCAGCGCGAAACCAGTCCCGTTCGGCAATGGGATTGCTCGATCAACTACTCAATATTGTTCGAGCGAGACGAGTTGTAGTCCCTCGCCGGTTTTGCCCGCATCGGTTTGACAGCGACCCCACCCGTTGCCCGACCGGCCGTGTCTGCAACCTCAGTTGCCTTGTGATAGCTGAACATGACCTCCTCGGTCGGCGGTTGCGTGGTCGCCGGTGGACGGCTGATCGAATAAGAGGTCACAAACACCCGCTCCAACTTGTACTTCAGATAGGGTTCCCGCTTGTCGTTTGTTGGAATGGCGATCTCGATTTCGTCGAAATACGTGCCATTCGCACAGGCTTCCTGAAGTTTCGTGCTGGATTTGTCCAAATGGCCCCGCAGCCGAAGGGTCCCTTGCGCCGATGACTTGGGACGACCCTGCGCCGCCATCGGCGTGCTCATCGACTGAATATCAATCCACTTTTTGTGATCCTTGTCTGATGTTCCAACGGCGCTTCCCCATGACCAGGCAAGAACATCGTTCTCGCCTTTATGCTTGGCACCGCTGCTCGGGGTGCTGTCGAGGGCTTCACCCTTGATATCACCAAGTTTCAGATAGGCCGCCGCATAACCGGGCGCTGCAAAAGACATGGCAAGGCCGACAACTGCCGCACCAGTTAAGAAGGCATTACGTATACGCATAGTTCCATCTCCCGCTCTCTTCCCCCGCTTAAGAGTGTCGGTGTTCGGGCCGACGAATGCAAATCACGACCGAAACAATCGCTCGGTGGTCGGTTTTACAATCCCCCTTAACCCGGGAACACGGACCGCACAAATTCGCGGTAGAGCATGACCTGACCCGGCAGAACATTCTTGTCGTCCACGACTTTACCCAGAATGATCCCGCCATCGACCAACGCTGAAACCATATCGGCCATAGCATCAAGATCGACATCAATGCGGGGTGGATGAAGCGCAACTATCTCATCCAAGAGCGCCCTGAAACGGGCACGCCACGCCAATACGCCTGCCCTGTTCAACGCCCGGACCTCGCGATCAAACAGCCGGTCCTGATAGCAATACGCCGCAACCAGGCATCCCGGATGACCGTTCGGCAGATCGGCCATCAGTTCTGCAAACATCTTGAGCCCAATCAAGAACGCATGCAGCGGATCTTCATGTAGTTCACGCGCCCTATTGAACAGATCGTCCAACATGGCATCTTCACGGGTCAGATAGCGTTCCAGCAACGCGTGAGCCATCGCTGTTTTGTCAGGAAAATGATAGAAGAAGCCGCTTTTGGTGATCCCGACTTCGGCGATCAGCTCTTCGATCGAGGTCGCCTCGAAGCCCTTTTCAAGTACCGCAGACTCAGCGACGTCCAGCAGACGTTCACGCGTGTTGGTTCGCTTCGGCGAAGGCTTGTCGAGCATATCTTCAGTATACCACAGGTCAAGTTGACACAGAGAACATCATCAGCCTTAGCCCAACAACCCCCTCACTATAGTGACCTGGATCACAATTCCCGCCCACAGACCGGTGTACCACGGGTCGTCTAGAGAAGTAGTCGGCACATCCGCATGTTGACGTGACCCCGACAACCCGATGGAGATTACCGATGAGTAAATACCGCGACGCCTTACCCCAGATGCAAGGTGGATTTTTTCTGACCGATGGCGGCCTGGAAACCACGCTCGTGTTCCACGATGGGATCGATCTGCCACATTTCGCTGCGTTCGACCTGCTGCGCGCCGAAGATGGTCGGCAACGCCTTCGGGAATACTATGACCTTTATGCGCGCATGGCTGTCGAAGCGGGCCACGGGTTTGTTTTGGAAACACCCACGTGGCGGGCCAGCCGCGACTGGGGGGACCTGCTGGGATATTCGCGCGACCAGCTGGCAGCGGCCAACAGGGACTCGATTGCTTTGATGACCGAAGTCCGTGAGGCCTTTGAAACAGTAGCGACGCCCATGGTTATCAGCGGATGTATCGGTCCCCGCGGCGACGGATATGACCCGGGCCAGGCAATGACCGCGGCAGAAGCTGAGACCTATCACGCAGAGCAAATTGCGGCTTTCGCCGGTACGGAAGCGGATATGGTGACCGCGATCACCATGACCAATGTGCCTGAATCCATCGGCCTCACCCGCGCTGCCCAACGGGCTGGTATGCCGGTGGCGATCTCGTTCACTGTGGAAACCGATGGGCGTTTGCCGACCGGCGATACACTCAAAGAGGCAATCGAGGCCGTGGACGACGCGACGGGCAGCGGACCCGCCTATTACATGATCAATTGCGCCCATCCGGATCACTTCTCAGACGCGCTTGAGAAAGGCGAAGCCTGGGTGATGCGCCTGCAGGGCCTACGCGGCAATGCCTCGCGAATGAGCCACGAAGAACTGGATAACGCCGAAGAGCTCGATGCGGGGAACCCGCATGAGTTTGGTGCCCTAAAGCGTGGATTGGTAGATCGCTTCGGTCACATCAACGTCGTCGGGGGCTGCTGTGGTACCGACCACAGGCATATCGATGCGATTGCCAGCGAACAGCGGCAAGCGGCTTGATTTGATCGAATTGACGGCGCCGTGCTACAGCCCCTTCAGCGGAAGGGAATAGATACAATGCATGGCGTCGTCACCGCGGTCTGGTCGGCTGCAGACCACAACATGGCCAAGGACCCGCACCCCTCGATCCAGCTGATCGCGGGGATTGGCGTCGAAGGTGACGCGCATGCCGGTCAAACGGTCCAGCATCTGTCTCGTGTGGCTAAGGACCCGACCCAACCGAACCTAAGGCAAATTCACCTGATCCACGGTGAACTACACGATGAGCTTCAGATGCGCGGGTTCAGCGTCGTCGCCGGACAGATGGGCGAGAATATCACGACCCGCAATATCGACCTTCTAGGCTTGCCCCGGGGTGCAAGGCTTCAAATTGGTGCTGAAGCCGAAATTGAGGTCACGGGATTGCGCAACCCTTGCCATCAGCTCAATAAAATCGAGCCTGGACTGATGGACGCCACACTGGACAGGGCACCCGAGGGCGGCCTGATCCGGAAGGCGGGGGTTATGGCGATTGTCCTCAGCGGCGGGCAAATCCGTCCTGATGACACCATTTCCGTAACGCTGCCAAAAGAACCGCATCGCCCGCTTAAACCTGTTTAGGTCTCTACCAGGCCTTGACCACCAGAACATCGCAAGGCGGATTGTTCAGGAAACTTTCAGCGACGCTACCCAACAACGCGCGCGATACCCCCACCCTGCCATGGGTGCCCAGCACAACAAGATCCGGATTGAGGTTTCCCACCTCCTGTCTAAGGACGCCTTCGACATGCCCATGACGGACAAGCTTATTGATGTTTTTTCGGGGGCCGTCGCGGTCGACGGTTGCCGAAATGAGATTCGCCATTTCCTCGTCAATCATGTCAGCGAGCATTTCTTCATGCTCCTGACGCACCGACCGCCGGACCTCACCCCCGGAGATCAGGCCTTCGAAAGGAACATGGAAGGCATGGACCGCATGAAGTGCCGCATCGGGTGCAAGACGCAAAGCGCCGACAATGGCACGCCGCGAATAGACCGAAAAATCAACACCGATCAGGGCCTTGCTGTAAGGGACTTTCGCCCGGTTGATCACAACAAGCACCGGCCTGGAACCCTGGCGGATCACTTTTTCCATGGTTGTCCCGACAACAGGCCGGCTGCCGGCCTCATTGCGATGGCTGCCCAGGATCACCAGATCAGCGTCAGCCTCTTCAGCGGCGCGACCGATTTCGATATCACCTTTGCCGATCACCACGTTCACCGTCGTCTTGACCACATCGCCGCCTGCCAGGTCAGAAACCATGTCCTCGATCTCTGTCTGCGCGGCGGCCTTGACGCGGTCTTGAACCGACACCGGCAAATCTTCATCGATCACGGTCAAGATCGACAGCTCTGCTTCGAACTGCTGTGCGAGACTAAATGCCCGTGCCATGGCGCGGTCTGAGCGGGCCGACAAATCCGTCGCGACCAAAATTCTCTTGATCCTGTTATCTGGTGTCGCTCGCCCACCGTTTGCGCTGGGACTTGGGTCGATGAGATCGGTTGGCGTCATGAAGGTCTTTCAGGCTGTTCAAATGGCATAAATTATGTTGGCTTAGACCTCACCTTATCTAGGCATGTTGAGCGCGATTTAAAGCGATTGACGTACGCGATTTGGAACTTGTTGAGTTGCTGGAGCAAAGGCAACAGAAAGACAGAAGTGGTAGCGTTAATGAGCGAGCCTGAGGCGTGCAAGTCACAGTGATCGTTTGCTCTCCCCGTAACCAAAGGACACACCGTGACCTCAATACCTGAAGGCTTCGAGCCATCCGGCTTCAAGGGCCGCTATCTCAACGAAGTCGGGCCCTATTATGTGAAATCAGACGGAACCGGCCTGATCGTCGGTCTGTGGATCGCTGAGACACACATCAACTATGTCGACATAGCCCACGGCGGGGTGATGACCACATTGGCCGATGTAGCGCTGAGCCTGCAGGTAAACCGCAGCGAGGACCCACCCCTGCCGGTCACGACGGTTAGCCTGAACACAAATTTTCTCGGCGCGGCACGGCTGGGGGACTGGCTGGAAGCCCATGCCCAAATCGACCGAATGGGAAAAAGACTGGCTTATACATCCGGGAAAATCATCGCGGGCAGCAAGACGATTATGACCATGACAGGCGTCTTTAATATCATGCGCGGGTGAGCGGCACCCACTACCCGGGCGCGCTCAAATCACTCGCCAGCACATCTCAGGATAGATATTGATGGAGTTTAGGCCTGTTGCACAACAACCACAGCTTTGCCCTATCTCCCTAGAATCAACTCAACTTTTTTCGTAACCGCTTGAATGTACGCGGTAAACGGTGAACTACATTCAACCACGCATTTACGCGCTATCTGGGTTGACGCAGGCAGACAACCCATCCACTATTCATCGTCGCTGCTTGTTTTTGGGAAATGTGCGGAAAACCGGGGCGGCAGAAGAAACCGGCACCGCGCAAATAGTTCAACAGTGCGTTCTACGGGGAGGACTCCATGCGCATCACGTTCCTCGTGGCCGGCCCGGTCACGACCTTTCTACGATCTACGGCTATGGCCGTTCCAGCAATCCTGCTGGCCGGTGGCATAGCTTCTGCTCATATGACGGGCGCCGATTTCGGCACGCAGCCCGGCGCCGATTTGAGCGGTACCGTCACATTGCCGGACGGCCAGCAGGCCGCCGTCATCGACAGTGAACAATGTGAAGCGCAGAAGTCAGGCGACGAGACCTGTACTGCGGGCTTCGCTTATTTTTTCCAGACCGACTCCGCCCTGGCAGCCGGCACGACTGTTGACTATGTCATCACCGTTGATGGCCAGCCGCAAAGCGGTTCAGCCACCATTGGTGCTGGCGGCGTTTTGGTCGTTATCGCCAGCGGCCGCACCGGTGGCCTCGACGAGGTGATCGTGACCGCCCAGAAGCGTGAGCAGTCTGCTCAGTCTGTGCCGATCGCGCTGACCGCCGTTGGGCAGTTCCAGCTTGAAAAAGGCACGTTCCGTGACATCACGGATCTGAACGGTCTGTCGGCCAACGTTCGCATCAACGCCGACCCGACCCGGTCCGGTGGTTCAAATATCACCATTCGCGGTATCAGCCCGACCCGGACGGATGACAACTCTTTCGACTCCCCGATCGGTGTGATGATCGACGGTGTTCACCTGGGTACGCTTTCCGGCCAGATCCTGGAGAACTTTGACATTGAGCGGATCGAAATTCTGCGTGGCCCGCAGGGTACCCTGTTCGGAAAGAACACGGTCGGCGGTGTTGTCCACGTTATCCGTACCCGCCCGACGGGCGAGTGGGGCGCCAAGATCAAGCTGACCGGCGGTAGCTGGGGGCAGTTTGAAGCGCGCGGCGTATTCAATATTCCCGCTGTCGAGGACAAGCTGGCGCTGAAGGGCTTCGTCACGCACATCGAAAGCGATGGCTTTCTGCGCAACGAGTTCCTCGATCGCCGGATGCCTCGCCGCGACTATCAGAACTTCGGCCTGACGGCCCTATGGACGCCGACCGACAACTTCGAAGCGACGTTGACGGTTGAGAAGTTCCAGGACGAAAGCGAAGGTGGTGGCTTCCTGACCAACGGTAACACACGCGTGGAAGATGGGTTTGGCCTATGGCTCTCGTGTGCCTTTGGTGCTGTGCCCTGCCGTGAAAATCGCGACGAAATTGCCCGTTCTGGTTCAACGGATGTCCCGAACCCGGCCAGCTTCGACGTCGAGGCGATTACTCTCAATATGACCTATCAGTTCACGGACAACCTTCAGGTGGTCTCCATCACGGCCTATCGTGACATGAAGGAAGATCGTCTGCTGGACTTTGACGGCACCAGCGCCGACTTCATCACCATTGACCGTGACAACAACTACAACCAGTTCTCCCAGGAGGTACGCCTGGAAGGCAACTGGGACTCGTCGATCGGTATGATCAACTTCGTTGCGGGTATTCACTACTGGCGCAGCGAGTTCCGTCAGGACTGGGTGACCGGTGGTCAATTCTGGGACTTCATCGGATTGCTCAATGTTCCTGAACTCGGTGGTGCTTACGCGTTCTCAAGCAACACCTGGTTCGATCCGGTACTGGCAGCGGACGTCTGGGGCGCTCTGTCGCCACTTGAAGTCTGCTTGATCGGTGGCTTCGGCAACACACGTTGTGACAGCGAATCCGATATCGTAAATGGTCTCGGCGCCGGGCTGGTGCAGAAGCTCTATGAAGAGCAGGTCACCAAGTCGATCGCCGTGTTCGCTCAGGCCGACTGGGAATTCATCCCAGGCTGGACGTTGACAGCTGGTGTGCGCTGGACGGAAGAGAAGAAGGACTTCATCGCCGGCCAGGCCTATCTGGCATCGCTGGACCGTGTTGATGTCTTCAACTTCCCGGCCTTCGCCGACCTGAATAACAAGTGGACCGATACGTCCCTGAAGTTTGGCCTGTCCTGGCAAGCGACCGACGATATTCTGCTCTACTTCAGCTACGCAGAGGGTTTCCACTCCGGTGGCTTCTTCGGTGTTAATCAGAACGTCGCTGACTTCGAACGTGACCAGTACGATCCCGAATTCGCCAAGACCTATGAATTCGGTGTGAAGAGCCAGTTCTTCGATAATCGCGTTCAGGCCAACCTTGCCCTGTTCTACAACGACTTTACGGACAAGCAGGAACAGTCCGTTCAGTTCGACCCCAGCACCAATACGGTGGCGACCGTGTTCTCGAACGTCGCCGACGCCGTCTACAAGGGTGTTGAACTTGAGCTGACCGCTCTGGTAACCGAAAACTTCACTATCTTCGGTTCACTGGGTTATCTGGACGCCAGCTATAAGTCGTTCCTGATCATTCTTGATCCGACTTGTACCGACATCTCCTGTGCGGAAGATGGCTCATTCCTGACGCCGCGTAACGCACCGGAATGGGTCTTCGGTATCGGTGGCTCTTACATCATCCCGCTCGGCAACGATGGGGAGCTTGAGTTCTTCATCAAATATGACTGGGTAGACGAAGTTGAAGGAACGCTCACGAACAACCCGGGTTCACAAGGCCCGTCAGTTGAGAACCTTCAAGCGTCGATCAGCTACCGCCAGGGCGGTTACCTGTTCACGGTCTTTGGCCGCAACCTGACCAATGACCGCAACGAACTGTTCGTCCAGCCGATTGCACCGCTGTTCAACGCCGGCACGATCAATGCCGGTGCCAGCTGGGGTGTCGAGCTGACCGCAGAGTTCTAAGAAAAAACCCAATACCCCAATACTCCACTTCAGCGGCGTGTTGTCTTCGGACAACACGCCGTTTTTCTTTGTGTCGGTTCGCGAGTGATAAGAAGCCGTCAGTTCACACTTTCCAGATCAATCTGGATTGACGTGTCGCCAGGGCCAAAACCAAATTTTGCCTTCTCGAACGGCGCGGGCCCCATCGTACCCTTGGCATTGTTGGAGAAGCCTACCTTCTCTTTCGGGATCCCCAGAAAGCCGGTATCCAACTCTCCGTCCATATCTTCATCCCAAATCGCGCTGGCGGCATAGTCACCGGGCACCAGACCATCAAAAACAAAGACGCTCTGGCCCACCTCATCAACGGGCTGGATCTGATCAGCCACCGGTGTCTTCAAGAACGACTTTGTGGAATCGAACAGGCTGATCATGATCTGGCCCTCACCCGGGCCGGCGCCGGTTACCGTAACCGTTAGCGTCGGTGATGGCTCTTGCGCCGATACAGATGAGATTGCCACGAGCGCGACGAGACTGATGCCGATAAGGCGCATGGGCGGGTATCCTTTGCTGTTGGCTTGATGAGGAAGCCTAACCGAATTTTCCGCAGGCTGCATTCCTGCGCGCGGACCGTGCAATATTTCGAGGTGATATTCAGTTGGCGCAACGCCAAAGTAGTAATGTCTGCTTCAATATTTGGATAGGAACGGGGGTTTCATGTCATTTCCGGTCATTACCGCGACGCTCGCGGCATTTCTGATCATTCTGCAACAGGGCCTGATGTTGAGCGCGGGCTTGCACCGCGCCAAAGCCGGTGTCGGCGTGGGGCTAAGTGATGATCCCAACCTGGAACGCAAAATCCGCCGGCACGGCAACCTCGCTGAAAACTCCGGCATTTTGTTAATCGGCCTCGGCTTGGTTGAGATGTATGGTGCCCCCTTCGGCGCGGTGGTGACCTTTGCGATAATTTTTGCCGTCGCCCGCGTGGGCCACGCCATCGCCTTTTCAAGCCTGACCGGGTCCCACGGTGGTGATGGCAGCAAACTGTTCGTAGCCATGCGCGCGGTCGGCGCTACGGGAACAGCACTCGGCGGTATCGGGCTGGGGGCCTATCTGGCGTATCTCGTGCTTTAAGGCTCCAGCACCACCCTCCCCACGGCGGTGCCGTCCATAACGGCGCGCATCGCAGGCTTGAAGTCCGCAAGGGCATAGCTGGCGACAATCGGTGGTGTGACCTTGCCCACCGCATAGAGGTCAAACAACGCCTCCATGTTCCGGTCATATTGGTCTGCCTCATAGAGCCCGAACTGACGGATATCGACACCGACAAGCGCTGCCCCCTTTAGCAGTGCCAGGTTGACCGGAAGCGCCGGTATCGCACCCTGAGCAAAACCGATCACGAGGTGGCGCCCCTTCCAGGCCAGGGACCGGAACGCAAGTTCCGTCAGGTCACCACCGACGGGATCGAATACGACGTCGACCCCCTTCCCACCTGTCAGATCCTTTATCTGCTGGCGCCAGTCATCCGCGCCGGTCTCGATGGCATGATCGGCACCGCATTGCACCGCAAGCGCCCGCTTTCCCTCGGTCGAGGCCGATGCGATCACGCGCGCGTCCAGTGCTTTGGCGACCTGTACACACGCCGTGCCGACGGCACCTGCTGCGCCGAGTACCAAAATGGTTTCGCCCGCCTGTAACGCGGCCCGCTGCACAAGCGCGTAATAAGCGGTGCTATAGCTGACACGGAATACCGCACCATGATCGAACGCCATGCCGGGTGGCATCTTGTGTGTTACCGAAGCGGGCACCACACAGCTTTCACCATAACCGCCAGCCAACGCGCCGGAGAGAACCCGGTCACCCACAGAAAACGTGTCTACGCCCTTACCAACCTCTGCCACGACACCGGCGAACTCGGTTCCGGGCACGTAGGGTAGCGGCGGCTTTACTTGATACTTGCCCTGCGCGAGCAACAGATCGACAAAGCTGATCCCGGCGGCCTTGACCTCGATACGCAGCTCGCCTTCTCCCAATTCGGCGTCGGGATGGTCTGCATATTCAAAAGACTCCGGAAGACCATAGTCATTTGCTGTTACAGCTTTCATCCTAGTACCCTTTGGCTTTTGCAGTTACGAGCCGGTAGCCTAGATCGAGCTCATCACGACCAAGCAAGTCACTATATCTATTGGCCCACGCACCGCTTGCTATATCTGATCTAAGATTTTCAAGCCCTTCAGAGACGTCTCCCATCATCCAAAAGCAGGAGATGGCGTCACGAACACGCGGATCCAGATAGGCAGCCGGACGGCGCCAATAGGCCCCCAGCATCCCATCGGTACAATCATGCGGAATCGGCAACGGTGTTGCCTCGAGGGGGCCAAGCCACCATCCAAAATCACTGATCTCCGGCATTTTCCCTTCGTCCACGGTTACAAGTTCCGGCAAATAGTCGGTAAGCCAGAACCTCTGATGTGAATGGTCAAAGGTCACGATAACGATCTGGTTTCGCGTTACCCGCCGCATTTCCTTGAGACCCTTTGCCTTATCCGCCCAATGGTGAACCGTCAGGATCGCCATGGATGCATCAAAGGAATTGTCATTAAAGGGGAGGTCTTCGGCAGCGCCCTGAATGACTGGTGCCGCTGACGCCGGGCGTTGCCTGATCATCTCAATAGACGGTTCCAGCGCAACCACCTCGCGGTCGAGAGGCTCATAGGATCCCGCGCCCGCGCCGACATTCAGCACGGTTTTGGCGCCTCCCAACGCGCCTGAAATCATGGCCTCAATACGTGGGTCGGGTTTTCTAAGGTCGGCATAGTTTAGGCCGATCCTGTCATAAGATGTGTTCATGGGGCACGATCTTGGAAAAGGGTCCGAAACTGGGCCCAAACAATTATTTCATTTGGCCATGACAGTATGCAGGCATACATAGGCGAAGACAGACTTCAATTGCATCCATTTCAGGGGAGGACGCCATGGGCGACCAGATCAACATCACATCGGGCGACGGTTTCACATTCAGCGCTTATGAGGCAAAACCGGCAGGCGCACCAAAGGGCGCCGTTGTCGTCATTCAGGAGATCTTTGGCGTTAACCCGCATATCCGCGAAGTCGTCGATGGCTATGCGGCTGACGGATACTACGCGGTCGCACCAGCGATCTTCGATCGTGTCAATCCAGGTATCGAACTCGGCTATGACGAAGCCGGCATGGCTGAAGGCATCGCGCTCGCATTCGAAAAGCTCGATATGGCCAATACGCTGGCTGACCTGCAGGCGGCGATCAACACGGCCTCAGCCAACGGCAAGGTTGGCGTTGTCGGCTATTGCTTCGGCGGTCTGCTCACCTGGCTATCTGCTTGTGAACTCGATGGTGTGAGCGCGGCATCATCTTACTATGGCGGCGGTGTCGCCGGTGAAGCGGGCCGCAGCGCAAAATGCCCCGTCATCATGCATTTCGGCGAGCTGGATGCACATATCCCGATGTCGGACGTAGACAATGTGAAAGCCGCCCAGCCGGACGTTCCCGTCTATGTTTACGCTGCTGATCACGGCTTCAATTGTGATCACCGGGATAGTTACGACGCAGCCTCTGCGGCAACCGCCAAGGAACGCACCCTCGCCTTCTTTGGTGAAAATTTATCGTAGCAGAGACTTAGGCTTGCCCGGCTTAGCCGGTTCGGGCAAGCTTCCACCTGGTTCCAAACATGTGAGATTTTATGTCTCTATCTCGAAATAGGATTGTGCGATAGCGGCAGGCATGGCGCCTGCCTGGATCAGCCCCGTGCACACCTGCAGTGCTGATCACCATCGCTTTTTTTGTCGCGCCCAGGCGCGACAGCACGCTGCCGTTGAGCAGCGCGCCTAGTCTGTTTCGAGGAACCAAACAGTGATCAACTGGAAGTACTTTACCGTTGGCCATGCCAACCACCTTCTCTACAACCCCCTGAACCCCGCCAAGCTGGACGAGGTCATCGACCTCGCCGCCCTACCCATGGGCGCCAGGGTGCTCGACATCGCCTGCGGCAACGGCGAATTTCTATGCCGTGTCGCCGAACGCTACGGCGCATCGGGCGTCGGCATCGACCTCTCGCCCGATTTTGTGCCACTCGCCCGGCAACGGCTAATTGACCGCGGCCTGACGGAACGTCTCGAGATCATCGAAGGCGACGGCGCTGACTATCAGGCAGCGGCTGAAAGCTCCGACATGGTGTCGTGCCTGGGCGCCAGCTGGATCTGGAACGGCTATGCTGGCACGCTGCAGGCACTGTCCCGCTGGACCAAGCCGGGCGGGATCATCCTGTCCGGCGAGCCATTCCTGATCGGCGCTCCCCCTGCTGAATATTTTGAGACGGAGGATTTTGAGCCCGATACGTTTGGCAGCCATGTCGGCAATGTGCACACCGGCGAACAACTGGGCTTGCGGTTTCTGTCCGCTGTCGTCAGCAGCCATGACGACTGGGACCGGTACGAGGGGTATCAGTCGGCAGCCATCGAACGCTATGCCGAGGCCAATCCTGAGGACCCGGATGCGCCCGAAATCCTTCGGATGAGCCGGCGCAACCGGGACATCTACCTGAAATGGGGGCGCGACCACATGGGCTGGGCCGTCTACGTCTTCATGAAGCCCGGCAACTGACGCAGGTTGCACAGGGTCTGCAGGAGGCGGCAGAGCCCCCCTTCTGCAGACCCGCCACCTATTGTCCTGCCCCCGACAACCGCCTATACCCGCCGCATAAAAATATTCAGTCAGGAGACATGCGATGCGGGATGTAGTGATTTGCGAACCGAGGCGGACGGCAGTCGGTGGTTTTGGCGGTGCGTTCAAGGATACGCCGGCGCATCACCTGGCGTCAGCCGTGCTGAAAGACATCGTCGCCCGCACCAATCTGAACACGGATCTGGTCGATGATGTGATCTTCGCCAATTGCTACCCCACCATGGAGGCCCCGGCGCTGGGCCGCGTGGCCGCGCTGGACGCGGGCTTGCCGATTTCAGCGGGTGGTTTGCAGATCGACCGGCGCTGCGGCTCTGGCCTGCAGGCCGTTATCTATGCCGCCATGCAGGTCGGCAGCGGCGGCAGCGACATGGTGATCGCCGGGGGTGCGGAAACCATGAGCCGCGCGCCGTTCTATAATGTGGCGAGCC
>JANQQJ010000038.1 GCA_028284945.1 Alphaproteobacteria bacterium
CGAGGCCTTTGCTGCGGGCGACCGGGAGGCCCTGCGTCCCTTGCTGAGCGAAGATGTGTTTGGCGATTTTGAAGCCGCGATCGATGGCCGTGAAGCCGCTGGCCGCACCATGGAAACCAAGATCGTCGAAATTCTCGATGCTGAAATCATCGACGCATCGCTTGAAGATGGTTCGGCAGAGGTCACCGTCCGGTTCAAGTCTGAATTGATTAGCGTGGTCCGCGACAGCGAAGACCGCATTGTTGAAGGCAACCCGTCAGATACCGATACGATCACGGATATCTGGACGTTTGCCCGCATGGTCAAATCGCGTGATCCGAACTGGGCGCTAATCGCCACCGACAGCCCGGAGTAACCGGCTTGCCGCTGGATGGTGCGGCCCCGACGCGGCCCCGATGCAGCAATGACTGAAGCGACCGCGCGACCCTTTCCCCTCTTGTTGCTCCTGCTGCTCCTAGCGGTGCCAGCGCTCATCTATGTTTTCCTGTCGCGGGAAGAGCCGGAAGCGGTGCCTGAGCTGTCGCTCGAACCTGTCACCTTTGATGCGCTTGACGGCTGGGGCAGCGACTATCAGGCACTGGCGCTTGAGGCGTTCCTTAAATCTTGCGCCCGCCTGAAACCGCAGCCGACGGACCGGTCGATGGGCGGTGCCGGGTTTGCCGGCACGATTGGCGACTGGCTGGCGCCCTGTGCCGAAGCTGAATCCATGGATGCAAATGATCATGCGGCGGTCCGCCAGTTCTTCGAAACCGGGTTTACCCCTGTCGCGGTGCTGGATGCTGGTGACCCGCAGGGGCTGTTCACCGGCTATTATGTTCCTGTGGTCAGTGGGCGGCTTCAGCCCGACGCTGAGTTCAATGTGCCGCTGCATGAAAGGCCGCCGGAACTGGTGATGGTCGATCTGGGCACGTTTCGGGAGTCGCTGAAAGGCCACCGGATCGCCGGTCAGGTCGAAAACGGTCATCTGGTGCCCTATCACGAACGCGAGCACATCGAGGGCGGCGCGCTTGAAGGCCGGGGCCTGGAAGTCGTCTGGCTGGATGACGCATTCGAAGCGTTTTCCATGCAGATCCAGGGCTCAGGCGTCATTCAGCTGGAAGATGGCAGCAAACTGCGTCTGGGCTATGCCGGTCAAAATGGACATGCCTATACATCGGTGGGCCGCTTGCTGGTTGAGCGCGGCGAAATGACGCTGGATCAGGCGAGTATGCAGTCGATCAAGGATTGGGTGAATGCCAACCCGGAAAAGGGCAAGGATCTGCTCAATGAAAACGCATCCTATGTGTTTTTTCGCGAACAGGACCGCGACGGGGCGATCGGCGCGCAGAATGTGATCCTGACGCCCGGGCGGTCGCTGGCGGTGGACCGCAAGTTCATGCCGCTGGGCGTGCCGCTCTGGGTGGAGATCGACGGTGAACAGGAACGCCAGATCAAGCGCCTGATGGTGGCGCAGGATACCGGCGGTGCGATTATCGGTCCGGTCCGGGGCGATTTCTTCTGGGGCGAGGGCGACGAGGCGGGCCAGGTCGCAGGCCGCATGAAGGATCGTGGTCGGTATTATGTGCTGCTGCCCAATGTCGTAGCGGCGCGCCTTGAAACACCATGAGCAAGAAAAAACCGCTCAAGCCAGAGGATCAGGCCCTATGGCAATCGGTCACCCAGGACGTCACACCGCTGGGCGAACGCCCGGCGACGTCGATGAAACCGGCTCCGAAACGAGATAGGCCACAGTTTACCCCGGATCGTAAAACGCCACCGCCGCCGGTTCGCGATGCGGTGCCTTCGGCGCTGACCGGGCTGGACGGGTCCCGTGCCCGCCGTTTGCAGCGGGGTCAGCTGCCGGTCGATGCGCGGATCGACCTGCATGGCATGACCCAGGACCGGGCCTATCGGGCGCTTACCTCTTTCATCCCCCGTGCCCAGGCAGAGGGCAAACGCGTGCTTCTGGTGATCACGGGCAAGGGCGGTGCGCCCAAGGCTGATCCGGATAACATCTTCCGCGACCAGCAAACCGGGGTTTTGCGCACGCTCGTGCCGCAATGGTTGAATGAAGGCGAAAATGCCGGCCGGGTCGTCGCCTGGCACCCGGCGCACAAGAAGCATGGCGGCGACGGCGCGCTTTATGTGGTGTTGCGAAGGCTGCGCTAGGCGCGTACTAACCGGCGTGCCGACCTCCGTTGACGATCAGGGCGCCGAAAAACACAACCAGGGACAGTCCTGCGGCGAACCAAGAACCAACAACCCGCAATCTGTAGTGTTCGCAAAACGCAACCGCGTTTCTGTCCAGATAGGTCTTGTATTTTCTTTTCCACAGATAGGCGACGGTCGGTATAGCCCCGAACAAAGTACCATCGGTCCAAATCGTCCGTTCACCGGTCAGTTTCCAAAGTCTCGGATAGTCTCTTTTCAAACCGCGCAGGAATTGCCATGAGTAGAAACTCTCCAGGCACAAACAGAAAAAGAAGACGCCAAAGAGGCCCCAGAACTCGGAGTTGTCCATTTCTAGGACCGCTTAGCGCTTCCAAACAAGCGCTCTCTCCATCATCAGCACGTCGATATACTGATCGAACTTGTACCCCACCTCGGTCATTGTGCCGGTCTCCTTAAAACCGAAACGCTTGTGTAGCGACACTGACGCATCGTTCGGCAGGGCGATCCAGGCCAGCGCCCGGTGCACGGTCTCGGTGGCCAGTGCGTCGAACAGGGCGCTATAGAGTTTGCCGCCCAATCCTTCGCCGGTCGCCACAGGCCTGAGATAGACGCTGGTCATCACGGTCTGGTCATAGCCGCCGCGATCCTTGAACCGGGTGCTGCTGGCAAATCCATCCACCTGTCCCCGGTCCGCCACCAACAGGCGGTATGGCCCGGTTTCATCGAACTGGTGCATCCAGCGTTCCCAATAGTCCAGCGGCTCGGCCTCCATGTCGAAGGTGACATGGGTGTTGCGGATATAGTGGTTGTATATGTCGCCGATGGTCTCGGCGTCGTCGGGTCTGGCAGGGCGGATCAGGGGGTTTGTCATGGGGTTAATTATTGTATTTTTTGTAAGATGACGCCGAAAATTCAAATAAATCGTTCGCCCTGAGCGCGAGCATCGTTTCTCGATGCGAGTAGTCGAAGGGTTCTTGCGAACGGATTAAGGTTTTATGGGAAAGTTTCATCGAATTCTGGGTCTATATCCTTCGTTGTGCGGACACTTCTTACTACACCGGCCACACAGATGATCTCGAAAAGCGAGTCGGATTGCATCAGTCGGGAGAGGTCAAGGGTTACACCAGCAAACGATTGCCGGTAAATCTGGTATTCGCTCAAAGCTTTCCGTCGCGGTACGAAGCTCTTAAAGCTGAACGTCAGATCAAAGGTTGGAGCCGTGCGAAGAAAGAAGCCTTGATCGCAGAAGATTGGGACCTTTTGTCAAATCTGGCCAAAGGACCCCGTTAGCTGAGAATGCCGTTCGCGTGAAGCCTTCGACTGATCCGCGCGCGGATCGCTCAGGCCGAACGGCATATTTGCGGGATAATGCTGAGCGTTAAAGAATATGCTTCGACAGGTCGAGGTCCTTGACCAGATCGCCCATATTGGCTTCCACATAGGCGCGGTCGATGGTGATGGCGCTGCCCGGCTTGTCGGTGGCGTTGAAGCTGATATCGTCCAGCACCCGTTCCAGGATCGTATGCAGCCGCCGGGCGCCGATATTCTCGACCGACGTGTTCACCTCGGTCGCAATCTCCGCCAGGGTTTCGATGCCGTCTTCGGTGAAGTCGAGGGTCACATCCTCGGTCTCCATCAACGCCTTGTATTGCTTGATGAGTGAGGCTTCCGGCTCAGTCAAAATGCGCTTGAAGTCATCCTTGGTGAGCGCGCGCAGCTCAACACGGATCGGCAGGCGTCCTTGCAGTTCGGGCAGCATGTCGGATGGTTTGGCAAGCGAAAACGCGCCCGAGGCAATGAACAGAATGTGGTCGGTGGTGACCGGCCCATGCTTTGTGGCCACGGTCGTCCCTTCGATGAGCGGCAGCAGGTCGCGCTGCACGCCCTCACGGCTAACATCGGCACCGCTACGGTCCGACCGGGCCGAGATCTTGTCGATTTCATCAAGGAACACAATGCCGTTCTGCTCCACCGCCTCAATCGCCGCGCGGGTGATGTCATCATCGTCCAGAAGCGCATCGCTTTCTTCGGCGACCAGCACGTCATAGCTGTCGCCGACACTCATCTTCTTCTCGCGGGTACGCCCGCCCATGGCTTTACCGAACATATCGTTCAGATTGAGCATGCCCATCTGCGCACCGGGCATGCCGGGAATATCCAGCGTGGGAAGCTGCATGCCGCCTGTGTCATTAAGGTGCAGGGTGATTTCTTTGTCATTCAACTCACCAGCCCGCAGTTTGCGGCGAAATGTCTCGCGGGTGTCGGACCGGGCGTCTTCGCCGACTAATGCGTCCAGTACGCGCTCCTCGGCGGCCAGCTGCGCCCGGGCAGTGACTTCCTTACGCTTCTTTTCACGCACCATCAGGATGGCGGCTTCCACCAGGTCGCGGACGATGGATTCCACGTCACGGCCGACATAGCCAACCTCGGTGAATTTGGTGGCTTCCACCTTCATGAAGGGGGCTTCGGCCAGTTTCGCGAGCCGCCGCGAAATCTCCGTCTTGCCAACACCGGTTGGCCCAATCATCAGAATGTTCTTGGGCAGCACCTCGTCGCGCAGCTCTTCCGGCAGCTGCTGGCGCCGCCAGCGGTTGCGCAGGGCGATGGCCACGGCGCGCTTGGCGTCCTTCTGGCCAATAATATAGCGGTCGAGCTCCGAGACGATCTCCCGGGGCGAAAATGCAGTCATCAGGCTTCCAGTGTTTCGACGGTCAGATTTTCGTTGGTGTAGACGCAGATATCGGCGGCGATCTTCATGGCCCGCCGCGCGATTTCCTCTGCGCCCATATCATCGATGTCATAGAGCGCACGCGCAGCAGACAACGCGTAGTTGCCGCCGGAACCCAGACCGATCAGGCCTTCTTCCGGCTCCAGAACGTCACCGGTGCCGCTGATCAACAAACTGACTTCCTTGTCAGCGACAGCCATCATCGCCTCCAGCCGCCGCAGGAACCTGTCCGTACGCCAATCCTTGGCCAGTTCGACGCAGGCGCGGGTCAGATTACCGCCGTGGCGTTCCAGCTTGCCTTCCAGCCGCTCGAACAGGGTGAATGCGTCAGCCGTCGCTCCGGCAAACCCTGCCAGAATGCTGCCATCGCCAATGCGCCGCACCTTGCGCGCATTGCCCTTGACGACCGTGTCGCCCATGGAAACCTGGCCATCACCCGCCATCACGAGGGTGCCGTTCTTGCGGACCGTCAGAATCGTGGTGCCGTGCCACTGAACCGGTTCGTGTGTCTGTGAATTTGACATGGGGCGTTAGATAGGCGGGGTGAGGCGCAGATGCAATGTTTCAGCTTGTCCCTGCAGAACCTCTACTGCCAATTGTTACGCTGGCGCCGCCAGAAAATTTGGATCCTGTCGACAATTTCCCGCTCCGCGCCGTCCGGCCTGCCCGCGAGCCACCAGATTGCGAAAAGCGCGGCGAAGTAGGTGATTGCACCCAACGGCACGCGGACCGCGACCGAGACAATGGCGTTGAGCTCTAAGAGATAGAGTGTTGCGACCAGTAGCGCCGCCATGATCAGGGCAGCCAGCAACGGCCTTGATATCTGCTTGGCAACGTCCGCCCACAAACCTGGGTAAGGCCGCAACGCCATGTATGCGAGAATCAGGCTGAAGCCAGCGCCCAGGGCGATCCGTGCAAGAGCAATGTGGTCAAGTCGGACCGGGTCGAGTGTCGTCAGATAGGTCAGTGTGCCCGCCAGCAGGGCAACTTCTGTCCAGGAAAATCCGGCGAGAAGGCGGACCCGGCCCTGATTGAGCAGTAGAGGCTCGATCATCTCACGCACGGCACCATAGATAACGAACAGGGCGAGGATCTGAAGCAGATCGCTTGCAAACCCCCATTGGTCGCCCAGTACGAGGCGGACAAGGTCGGGTGCGAGCACAGCCGCCCCGATGCCCGCCGGATAGCCCAGCACGCAGGCAAGGCCCACGCCACGGGTCAGTCCGCGGCGAAGCCGGTCCGCTTCCGCTTGGATCATGGAATAGGCGGATAGTGCGATCGGCGCCAACGGAGAGACAATTTCCCGGGAGATCATCTCACCCAGTTCCGACGCGCGGTTGTATTGACCGAGCCGCGCTGTCGATACCGTGCCGGCTAATACGATCTGATCCATCTTTCGCCAAAGGATGGCGGAAAATGCCTGCACGAGAGACCAGAAGGAAAATCCAAGAATCTGGTCTTTCGCCGCCATGGAAAAGCGTGGCCTCAAGGGGTGCAGAATATAACTCAGCGCCAGGTTGGCCACAGTCTGTGCGACCATTCCGAT
>JANQQJ010000036.1 GCA_028284945.1 Alphaproteobacteria bacterium
CACGATGCCGGGTGATGCCGCCATGCATCGCCATGTGGTCAAGCTGGCGGTGCCGATCATCCTGGCTAACATTTCCGTGCCGCTACTGGGCGCGGTCGACACGGCGATCATCGGCCATCTTGATGCGCCCTATCACCTGGCAGGTTTGGCCATTGCCACGACGGTTTTCGCGTCGCTTTATTGGGGCTTCGGGTTCCTGCGCATGGGCACAACCGGTTTTGCCGCGCAGTCGCTGGGCGCCGAAGACGATGCGGCGCTGCGCGCCAGTTTCGCCCGGGCTGCGTTTCTAGGCCTGGCAATGGGCGCCGCCGTTGTGCTGCTGCAAACCCCCATTGCCCTGCTGGCTTTTTCGGTGCTTGAAGGCAGCGCCGATGCGCTTGCGGCGGGTGAAGCCTATTTCGAGATCAGAATCTGGGGTGCGCCGGCTGCCTTGCTCAATTTTGCGGTGATCGGCTGGTTGATCGGCATTCAGCGGACTGGTGACGCGCTGATCATCCAGATTGTCATGAACGCGCTCAATGCGGCGCTCAACGTTCTCTTCGTGGTCGAATTCGGCATGGGCGTCGAAGGCGTCGCGCTGGGAACGGTGATTGCCGAGTATACAGCAATCGCCGTCGGTCTGGTTTTGGTCCGTCGGCGATTCAAGCAGCTTGGCGCACGGGTCGATCGGCAAAGTCTGCTGGAGGCGACGGGTCTGGCGCGTTTGCTGTCGGTGAATGGCGACATTTTTGTCCGCACGCTATTCCTGACATTGGCGTTTGCGATGATCACGCGTGAAGGGGGCCGTTTGGGCGATGTGGTGCTGGCGGCCAATGGGATCCTGTTGAACCTCAATCTATTTGTCGCCTTCGGGCTGGATGGCTTTGCCCAGGCAGCAGAGGCGCTTGTGGGACGCAACTATGGGGCGCGACAACGTGCAGCACTGCGTCAGGCGGTCAGAATTTCGTCGATCTGGGCGCTGATTACGGCTGCGGCGTTCTCGCTCACCTACCTGATCGCGGGCAGCGCGATTGTCGGTCTCTACACCGATATTGAAGCGGTTCGGCAGGCGACACAGACCTATCTGATCTGGGTGATTATCGCGCCATTGACCGCAGTGTGGTGCTTTCAACTCGATGGGATTTTCATCGGTGCCCAACACACGCGTGACATGCGCAACATGATGGTGATCGCTTTTGCAGCCTTTGCCGCGGCGCTATACGTTTTTCTGCCGATATGGGGTAATCACGGCCTTTGGGCCGCGATGATTGTGTTTTATGTGGTGCGGGGCATCACCTTGGCGCTGCGCTACCCGGCGATTGAACGCGCCGCAACGCGTTAGATTCCATCGCGCTTCAACTCAGCGGCCGTTGCAAGCTGCGCCATATTAGACGGGTCCTCCTGATACCAGCTATCGGCTGTATTGCTGGTTGTTTCATCCCGCACTTTCAGGATTGTGAACATGCCGCCCATGGTGATGGCGCCATGTGGCCCTTCACCGAACTGCATGGCGATACTGTTTTCCGGCGTCTGCATGTGGCCCATTGCCCTATGCATGGACATGTCTTCCATGCCGTTGGTCCCCATGACCATGGTGCCCGGCAGCGCGTTCTTAATTGCCTCCCTGATCTTGGCGGGGTCGGCGCCGATCATATTCGGCAGGTCATGGCCCATCTGGTTCATCAGATGGTGGGTCATGTGGCAATGCATGGCCCAATCGCCTGGCGCATCGGCGATGAACTCAATTGTCCGGGTCGCGCCGGTTGGTACCAGAACCGTTGTCTCGGGCCACTGTCCCGCTTCGGGAATGGGCCCACCATCGGTCTCGGTCACCTTGAAACTGAAACCATGAAGGTGGATGGGATGATGATCCATGGCGCTAAGGTTCCCAAAGCGGATTCGAACACGCTCGCCCGTTCTGGCAATGATCGGTGAGGTGCCCGGGAAACACCGGCCGTTCAGGGTCAGCAGATTGAAGTCTGTCATTTCGTTGGGGTCGGGCCGCGATGTGCCTGGTTTTAAGGACCACTCGCTCAGTATGAAGGCGTAGTCGCGGTCTGGGACGGGTGGGGCAGGCTGGCGCGGATGCACCACAATCAGCCCCATCATGCCCATTGCCATCTGCGTCATCTCGTCATGATGCGAGTGATACATGAAAGTTCCGTGTTGCTTGAAGGTCCATTCATAGCGAAAGGTCTCACCCGGTTCGATGGGCCGCTGAGACAAGCCGCCGACGCCGTCCATGCCGCTGGGCAGAAGGATCCCGTGCCAATGTACCGTCGTGGGCGCCGCCAGCTTGTTGGTGACGTAGACCCGTACCCGGTCGCCTTCTATCGCTTCGATCGTCGGGCCGTGAACACGCCCGTTATACCCCCAGCACTGGGCGGTCAGGCCGGGCGCAAATTCATGTTCCACGGGTTCAGCGATCAAGTGAAACACCTTCACGCCGTTCACCAGTTTGTATGGCAGTGTCGTGCCATCGGGTGTGTTGACGGGGCGAAAGCGATGGTCTGCCGCCGCGTCATGGGCTGAGGTGCTGGCAGCGGCAGAATCTCCTGGCTTCAGCATCGCGCCGGCCACGAGCGCGCCGCCCAGGCCCAGGGTTTGCCGGCGGTTCAACATCAGTGATCCACCTTGACCATACTGGGACCGGTTTCATCGCGGGCGAGCGGCTCGCCTTTACTGACAGGCATCCCACCGACGCGGATCAGATCGGCATCGTTTCGCGCCAGGCCTTGTTCCAGCTTGGCGTTCGCCGCATCAATCTTCAGCGAAAGAACCGCTTCGCGCGCCACCAGCAAATCAAAAAGCCCGATCTGCATGGCGTTGTATTGCAGTGTCGCGTCCTCCGCTGCAGCTTGGGCGAGCGAGAGCGACCGGTCAGCGATATGGGTCGCCTTGGCGTCGGTCCGCCACAGGCGGTGAATGGTCAACCCGGCGGTCATTCGCACCTGGGCGACGAGGGCCCGGTACCGGTCTTCCGCCTGAATCAGTTGCGCTCTCGCCTCGGCCTGCCTGGCTGAACCATCGTCAAATAGCGGCAGCGGGATTGCCAATGACGGCCCGACCTCCCATTCACCGTCATCGCGTTCACCCGCGACGCCAATCTCAATCTCCTCGAAACCCTGGTCCCTTAAGGGGACGCCTGTGCGTTCGGCAAGGGCTTCAATTTCCGCTCGGGCGGCGGCCAGAAGAAAGCTGGTCTCAACCGCGATCTCAGTGAGAGCATTGCTTCTGTCGGCGGCCTGGTAGCTGGGAATCGGGTCGTTGATTCGCCAGCTGTAGTCGGTCGGCGTTACGCCGATAAGCTCGACAAGGCGCGCACGGTGAAGGATGCAGGCGGAAACGGATTCAGAGAAAGAAAACTCAAGGACACGGTGCCGTTGCCGATAGGCTAGAACGACGGCTTCGGTGACGTTACCGGCGTCCCACAGCGTCTGGGCCAGGTCACGGGCAGCGCGGGCATTTATCGATCTGTCTTTGTGCAGCTCAACCACTTCCCGGCAGGCCTGAAGCTTCAGGAAGGCGGCCCGGGTCCGCCCTGCCAGGGTCAGAATATCTTGCATCGCACGGCTGCGGATCATGGACAGGTCAGCCATTGCCGCGCGCTGCCGCCCGGGAAGCCGCAGCAGATCAAGAAACTCGAAGACCACACCAAAATCCAGGTTGACGCTGCCGCCTGCAGTCGGTGCGCGCAGCCCGGCATCGAACAGGGGGTTCTTCATCCGGCCAGCCTGGTCCGCACGTGCGACATAGATGCCCACATCAGCGAGCGACGTTTGAAGGGACGGATTGTTCAGCAGAGCCGCCCGGACCACGGACTCAGACGTCAATGGCGCCGACAGGATATTGGCGGCCTCTGCCTGTGCGGCAATTCTCGTTGCGTCGGATTGATGCCAGGCAACATCGTATCCCAGTTCAGCAGCCTCGCCTTTAACCGCATCCATGCCGCTGCCTTCAGGAAGTGCGGCGCAACCTGAGATCAGAAAGGCCGTTAGAAGACCGGGGATCAAATTGTATAAGCGACTCATCATTGACGAATATACTATACCTAGGTAGGGTATATCAATGGCACATGCGACACATAGAGAAACGATCCCGCGGCTTAAGAGAGCCGAGGGGCAGGTGCGCGGCATCATCGGGATGATCGAGGATGAGCGCTATTGCATGGACATCCTGATCCAGCTCCAGGCGGTCAAGGCCGCGTTACGCAAAGCCGAGGATGAAATTCTAAAGGGCCATGCCGCTCATTGTGTCGAAGATGCGATTGCCAGCGGCAACCCTCAGCATCAGCGCAAGAAATTTGAGGAATTGGTCGATCTGGTCGGGCGTTTTTCTTCCTGACCGCGCGGCGGCGTCTTGAAAGCCCTATAAAATGGCCAGCACGTCCTCGGGCGGGCGCCCGATGGCCGCTTTGCCGTTGGCCAACACGATCGGCCGTTCGATAAGCACGGGATTGTCGACCATGGCGGCGATCAACGCGTCCTTTGAAAGCGAATCGTCGCCCAGATTGTTGTCCTTGTAGGGCGCTTCTTTTTTTCGCATCAGGTCCCGCGGCGCCATGTCGAGCTTGGCCAGAATGTCGGTCAATTCCTCGGCGGTCGGCGGCTCTTTTAGATATTCCACGACGGTTGGGGTGATGCCCTTTTCCTCTAAAAGCGCCAGAGTTTGGCGTGATTTCGAGCAACGTGGGTTATGGAAAATCGTAACGGTCATAGGGCCCTCCGGGGTCGTTTGCGCGGCAGCCTACACCAGGAATGGTGGTCGGGCGCAAGAGGTGAGGGCGGCAATTGACAATCATTCTCACAAATATATATCCTGTGTTCACGAGACGGCGGAGAACCATGTACGTTTGTGTCTGTAATGCGCTGCGCGAAAGCGATATTCGGGAGGCTGCCCGCCAGTATCCGGCAGCGAGTCCCGAAGAACTTTATGAAGAGCTCGGTGCAATGCCCGATTGCGGCACCTGCCTGGTTTTCGCCAAACATGTCATGGACGACGAGCAGGTTCGAGCTGAACAGGACCGCCACGCGGTCGTTCCCTGATTTTTTCCATCGCCGTTTGACCCCTTTGCATCCGCCACTTATGTTGGCGCCAATATCGGCGCAGGCAGGAGGGTGATTCCGTGAAGGGCGACAAGAAAGTTATCCAGTATCTCAATAAGGTACTGCGCAATGAACTGACGGCGATCAACCAGTATTTCCTGCATAGCCGCATGCTGCTCGACTGGGGCCTGAAACCGCTCGGCGATTACGAATACAGCGAATCCGTCGACGAGATGAAGCATGCCGACGAGCTGATCAACCGGATCTTGTTCCTTGAAGGCCTGCCCAATCTTCAGGAACTGAATCGGCTGCGTATCGGCGAAAATGTCCCTGAACTGTTGCAGTGCGATCTCGATCTGGAGTTGGAAGCCATTCCCGAGCTGCGCGAAGCTATCGCCTATTGTGAAGAGGTGAAGGACTACATTTCGCGTGAGCTATTCGAAGGCATCCTCGAAAGCGAAGAAGAGCATGTCGATTGGCTGGAAACCCAGTTGGGCCTGATCGACAAGATGGGCTTGCAGAACTATCTGCAGTCGGCCGCCGGTGGCGTCGAGGAAGACGGTTAGTCTAGGTCTGCACCAACCGCATCTGATATGGCGGTAAAGCCATCTACCCGCAGCAGTGCGGCTAGATCGTCTTTGATCCGCCGCACAAGGCCGGGTCCCTCATAAACCAGAGCGGAATAAAGCTGGACCACGTCGGCGCCCGCGCGGATGCGGGCATAGGCGTCTGCGCCCGAGCTGATACCACCAACCCCGATCAACGGAATATGGCCTCTCGTGTGCGCATAGACGGTCTTCAGTGTTCCCAGGGCTAGCGTCTTTAAGGGAGCGCCGCTCAGGCCGCCTGTCTCTTCCTTTAATGGGCTTTGCAGCGAGTCCGGCCGACTGGTGGTGGTATTCGACACGATCATCCCGTCGACACCATGCTCCAGGACCACGGCAGTGATATCGGCGATTTCTTCAGGCGTAAGGTCGGGCGCAATTTTCAGCATCATCGGGGTTGGGCGCACCGCTGCGATCTTCGCTCTTTCCTCAACCAACCGCTTGATAAGGTCGGCCAGCGCGTCGCGTGTTTGAAGGTCACGCAAGCCTGGGGTATTCGGCGACGAAATATTGATGGTGAAATAGTCCGCCATCCCTGCAAAACGTTTCAGGCCGGTCACATAATCTTCAGCACGGTCCTCTGAATCCTTGTTGGCGCCGATATTGATTCCGACTTTGCCGGGGCGCATGCGCGCGCGCCGCTTCGATAACTTTTTCGACGCGTTGTCCGCACCGTCATTGGCAAAGCCGATGCGGTTAATGACAGCCCGATCCTCCGTCAGCCGAAAGATCCGGGGTGGCGGGTTGCCGTTCTGCGGGCGTGGTGTGATTGTTCCGACTTCGACGAACCCGAAGCCCAGCCGCAGCATCGCGTCGGGCACCTCGGCGTTTTTATCGAAACCGGCGGCCAGGCCGATCGGGTTTGGCAACCGCGCACCGAACAGAGTCGTGGCGAGTTCGGGCGGGTCCTCTCCAGCAGATAACAGGCTGGGCAGGCCGGATTTAAGGAGGCGCAAGGTCAAACGATGTGCCTTTTCCGGATCAAGGCGCATCATCAGCGGCCTGACAAGATTATAGGGATCAGCCATCGGCGAAGCCTGCGGGGAATTGATGTCCGCTCGGATCGCTCCAGGGCAGATCCGTTACGCTGAGTGCGGATGCCGTTGGCAAGGGGCCATAGAGGTGCGGGAACAGCGCGCCACCGCGTGATGGTTCCCATTTCAACTGATCCGCCGGCAGGCTGGCCGGATCTATCGCCACAAGCACGAGATCGGTTTGGCCTGCAAAGTGTTTGGCGGCGGTTTCGCGGGCCTGCGCAGCGGTGGAAAAGTGGATGAAGCCATCGGCTAGGTCGACCGGGGACCCCGCGAATATGCCGGTTTCGCATGCGCCGTCCCACTCTTTGCGGGAACAAATTTTGTACACCAGCTCCGTCATGCCGCAGCGCACCGTACACGAAGAAAGGCGGGCCGAATAGCACGTCGTGTCAGCTTCGACAGTTATTGGGAAAACGGGTCAGTCGCGCGGAAAACGTGTTTGATTTCTTTGCGGTCGCCGAGCGCGAGGGCTGACCTGATCCGCTCACCTTGTTGCTGGATCAAGCCTTCCAGCGCGTCGCGGGGCGTCAAAGCATTGGCCGTTTCCAGATATCTTTGGGCTTCCTCAAGATTGCGCCGGATACTCAGGCGCAACAGCGCGCGGGCATATTCGACATAGAGAATCGGATTCTCCGGATCGATGGCGATCGCCCGCTCATAGCTCGTCACAACAGCGTCGCGCGATACGCCATAGATCATCCGCGCGATCAGCCCGCCGCCATCCAGCACTTCTGCATTCCAGCCGCCGCGAACCACCCACCCCCAGGCCTGGTTTGGGTCCGCAGCGATAGCGCGCTCGATAAGCGCCTTAGTCTCATGGCCCAGGCCAGCATTGTGGGCAGGCCAATTACCCATCTGCCGTGACTTGTAGCCCAGCGCGATCACCCGTTGCAGCAGTGCCTCAAAGTGGTCTGGTTGTGCATCGACCGCCCGTTCGCTGATCTCCAGCGCACGGGCCAGTGCCGTATCGGCCTCTGCACCCTTTGCGCGGTAGGCCGCCTCGGCCAGCAGCGCGCGGGCAGCCAGCGCGTCTCCGTCGACGGTGCCGAGGGTTTCGGCCAGGTCGGCGGCTTCATAGAATTTCCCGTCGGTGTAGAGAGCAAGCGCTGCCTCAAAACCATCGTCGGCCAGCGCCGGGGCGGGCATAAGCACCAACAGGATTTTCAACAGCCGCCGCATTAGCGGATGGCGCCCGCCGGTTCAAATGTCTCTTCCAGAAGCCAGGGATCATCGAAATGCCGCCGCCCGACAAAGGCTGTTGCGTGGTTGCCCCATTGCCGCATGGCGCCGGGGTTTTTAATGCCCATGGCCCATAACCAATAGCGCTCGCCGCGTTCGGTGCCTTTGACAATGCCGTCTGGGCCGTAAAGGCTGCGCGTCCGCTCGCCCGCGGGCAGCCGGCGCAGGTCGTGATAGTCCGCCATTGGATAGGTAATGTCCGAAGCCCCCTCCCAGATGCCCACATGCTGCAGGTAATGGGTCGTACTGGCAAGGCGGATCACCAGCCTTTCGCCAGGTGCGGGAACCGGTGCATTGGCGGCGATAACGGTCCCTTCATAATAGGGCGACGGGCGGGTCGCGGGCTTGGCTTGCAGGCCTGGCGCCGGGAAGAAAAGGTGATAGCAGCCGCAATTGTGGATCGCGTCATAGGCAAGCGGTCTACCGTCGGGGCCGATAGTCACCCGCCATGTCACCCCGTCGATATGGCCGCCCAAGGCATCGAAGCTGCTCTGTTTCGGACGGGAAGGAAACCAGATCATGTAATTGATCTGCAGCAGCACCCGACCCTGCCAATGCGCGTGAGAGAACCGTACATAGGTGCGGGGTTGACCGGTGTCGACAGTGGTTTTAGTCCCGCGCCAACCGGGCGTGCCGATCAGGTCGTCGTCGCTTGCCGTATCGATCTGCCAGACCGGCGCAAAGGCCGTGATCAGCGCGCCGGCATCATCGCCCTTCGGTTCGGGAATATTGAGGGCATTGCCACGGGAAGCGTCGACCAAGTCCTTCACAGCGGTGGGGGTTAGTGCGTCTTGCGGCGCCGGCGCGTACGCCCTCAATCGGCCCTTAACCGGTAGCGCACCTGAGGCTTTGTCGAAGACGGGAAGGTAATTCGCCTTCCAGCGGGAAAAGCCGAAATTCACGGCCAGCGCCGACAGGGGGTAGAACCCGGCCAGCCGAAGCCCGCTTGAATAATTATCTGGCACGCGTACGCGGGGCGGTAGAGCCCTGTGAGCGGATTTCTGGCGATGATCAAAAGCCCGCAATGTCGCAGAGCACGCTTTCGACCGGTCGGTCGCGTTACCGCCCAATTCGGCCTCCAGCGCGGCGCGTGAACCTGGTGGCAGGTTGCCGATTTCGACCGACCGGCCATCGAGATCACGGGCGACCAGCCGGTCGATCCAGGCCGTGCGCTGCGCGGCATCGAAACTTTTGAACTCATAGCTGGCGAGGAACCGGTCGATCCGGAAATAGGGAAATCCTTCAATGCGGGCGTATTCGGCGTCACCCGTGCCGGCGGCGTTGACCGCCGCATCGATCGCCCGATAGTCAGCTAGACAGGTTTCAACCTCGACCGCGTCCTGCCGCCAATCGCCGACGGTCGCACAAGCGCCGAGCGTGATAACGAGTCCGACTATTGTGATGTGCCGAAGGTGCAGCGTTCCCATGAGTTTAGGTATAGCGCCAGTGGGGTCGGCGACAGGAGTCACGATTTGGTGTGTCGTCCACGCTTCGAGACGACCCTTCGGGTCTCCTCAGCGCGAACGGTCTGAGTTCTCAAAGTCCGTTCGTCCTGAGGAGGGACCGTCAGGTCCTGTCTCGAAGGATGAGCGGACCTTAACCGCTCAGCTTGCCCGCCAGCGCCTCGGCAATCAGGTTGCGCGAATTCTCAACACCGTAGAGCGCAATGAACGAGCCCATGCGCGGGCCCTGGCTCTGGCCGAGCAAGGTTTCATAGAGTGCCCGGAACCAGTCGCGCAGATTTTCGAACTCATGGCGTTTGCCGATTTCATAGATCTCGGTCTGGATGTCTTCACCCTTTGTGGCCGGGTCGATCCCAGCCAGATGCGCCGACAGGTCTTCTAAGGCCGCCCGCTCCCGGTCGTCTGGCGCTCGGAAGACCTTGTTGGGCTTTACGAAATCTTCGTAGTAGGCGCAGGCATAGCCCACCAGCTCGTTGAGGAGCGGGTGATTTTCCGGTGTCGCGCCCGGCGCATAATTGCTGATAAAGCCCCAAAGCGCCGCCGGGTCTTCGGTGTGTGCCGCCCCCACAAGATTGAGCAACAGCGCGAAGCTGACCGGCACATATTCCTGCGGTGGCTGACCGCCATGAATATGCCAGACCGGGTTCTGCAGCCGCGTCGCCTCATCCTGTTGGTGATACTTGTCGAGATGGGTGATGTATTCGTCGACTGCTTTGGGGATCACGTCGAAATAGAGCCGCTTTGCTTTTTTGGGCGACTGGAACATGTAGAGCGCCAGGCTCTCATCATTGGCATAGCGCAGCCATTCATCAATCGAGATGCCGTTGCCACGCGACTTCGAAATCTTTTCGCCGTTTTCATCCAGGAAGAGTTCATAGTTGAACCCTTCGGGCGGCGTACCGCCCAGAATCTGGCAGATCCGGCTCGATAGCCGGACCGAGTCGATCAGGTCCTTGCCCGCCATTTCATAGTCGACGTCCAGCGCGGTCCAGCGCATGGCCCAGTCGGCTTTCCATTGCAGCTTGCAGGCCCCGCCGGTGACAGGTGTTTCGACCTTGGTGCCGTCCTCGTCCTGATAGACGATGGTTCCGGCCTCAACATTGCGCTCGAGGACGGGCACCTGCAGCACGATGCCGGTCTTCGGGCAGACCGGCAGGAAGGGGCTGTAGGTCGCCTGGCGCTCGGCGCCCAGCGTCGGCAGGATAACATTGATCACCGCATCATAGCGCTCCAGCACCTTCAGCAGCGTCTCGTCGAACTCGCCGGAGGTGTAGGCGTCCGTCGCGCTTTTGAATTCATAGTCGAAGCCGAACTGATCGAGGAACGCCTGCAGCCGCGCATTATTGTGCTCGCCAAAGCTGGGATGCGTCCCGAACGGGTCCGGGACCTGGGTCAGTGGCTTGCCCAGGTGTTCCGCCATCATCTCCTGATTGGGCACGTTGTCGGGCACTTTGCGCAGCCCGTCCATGTCGTCCGAGAACGCGATCAGGCGGTTAGGAGCGTCCGACAACTGGCAGAAGGCGTGGCGCACCATGCTGGTCCGCGCGACCTCGCCGAAAGTACCGATATGCGGCAGGCCGGACGGGCCATAACCGGTCTCGAACAGCACATCGCCTTTACCGCCGCCGGTTTTCTCCAGGCGGTCTAGAATCTTGCGGGCCTCTGCAAAGGGCCACGCCTTGCTGTCGAGGGCAATGTCGCGCAAATCGGTCATCTTTCTATCCGGTATCAACAACTTCTTCGTCATTGCGAGCCCTCCGAAGCACATGCGAAGGAGGGCGCGGCAATCCAGATAGTGGCGCAATGCTGGATTGCTTCGCTGCGCTCGCAATGACGCGGGAAAGCGTATCGTGAGCGGCGCGGAAAGTAGGCCTCAGACCCCGAACGGTCAACTGCAAGGGTGTTGGTGGCGTTGAGCCGGTTCTATAGTTACCTCATGATGAACGAGCCATCTCTTGCTTTGCCAGATACCTCCGCGCTCGTTGTCGGCTTCAATGACGCGGTTAGCGTGACGACCGATGGCGAGATTGAGGAACTGAGCGTTGCTGAAGCGGCGGTGCTGGCCGGCAAGTCGCCGGTGCTGATCTGCCATGAGCCAGAGGTGCGTGCGCGCCTGGAATCGGACGCGTTGTCGCAGGCGCTTGATGTGCTGGAGCTGTTCGCTTTTGTCAGGCCGGCGAATTTCTGTTTGCCGACGCCAAAGGGGCTGGCTTTGGCTTTGGGCCTTGCCGATCCGGGGTCTGATCTGACCGATCAGGCCTTGGTGTTGCATCAAGCGTCGGCACGGTTACTGGAGCAGTTGACCGATCCGGCCTATCCCGATCGGCCGGAGGCACAGCGGATCGCCAAGACCATGCATGAGGCGGGCTGGGCCTGGGGGCCATTCGTTACGAGCGCGTTGGGGCCGCCTGGGTCCGGCGATGATGCGGGGAGCGGCATGGACGTCTGGCGGCGGTTGCCGGAATGGGAAGATGAGGCGCCGCGCCCGCCGCCTGACGATTTGCCCATTGGGCCGGGTGAGGTGCAGGATCGGCTGCTTGAACTGCTGGGTGATGATGCAGAAGACCGGGATTCGCAACGCGATTATGCGGGCAACGTATCGGCTGCGTTTCAGCCGCGCGAGATTGCGACCGCTCCCAACGCGGTGTTGGCAGAGGCGGGCACAGGCATCGGCAAGACGCTGGGTTATATCGCGCCGTCGAGCTTGTGGGCCGCGCGCAATGGCGGCGCGGTCTGGCTGTCGACCTATACCAAGAATCTGCAGCGCCAATTGGATCAGGAACTGGATCGGCAGTTCCCGAACCCGCACGAAAAGGCCCGTAAGGTGGTGGTCCGCAAAGGCCGGGAAAACTATCTTTGCCTGCTCAATCTGGAAGAGGCGGTAATCCGCTCCCAGACCGTACCGGAAAACCGGGTGCGGCTTGGGCTGATCGCCCGCTGGGCCCGCTATACGCGCGACGGTGATATGGTGGGCGGTGATCTGCCCGCCTGGTTGCTGCAGCGGGTTGGCGTGGGCCGGGCATCCGGCCTGACGGACCGGCGCGGGGAGTGCGTCTATGCATCCTGTGCCCATTGGCGCACCTGCTACATCGAACATTCCATGCGCAAGGCCAAGCACGCGGATCTGGTGATCGCCAACCATGCTCTGGTGATGATTCGCGCAGCGCTTTACGGGGCGGAGGAAGACCGGCCCACCCGCTATGTTTTTGATGAGGGGCATCATTTGTTCGATGCCGCCGATAGTGCATTCTCCGCGCATCTGACAGGTGGTGAGGGATCCGAACTGCGGCGCTGGGTGCGTGGCCCCGAAGGCGCGCGGCGAGGCCGGGCTCGGGGGATCGAATCCCGCATTGGCGATCTGTTGAGCGAACATCCTGAGTCCGAAAGGCTGGCGCGGGAAGCTATCCGGGCGGCGGCGATGCTGCCGGGAGAGGGATGGCTGCAGCGTATTTCATCGAGCAATCCGCAGGGGCCAGCCGAAGCGTTTTTCGCCAGTGTGCGCGCCCATGTCTATGCCCGCGCCACAAGGCCTGACGATCCCTATACGCTGGAAGCGTCGACCCACACGCTCAGTGAGCCGCTGCTTGATGCCGCGTCGGCCTATGGCAAGGCGCTGACGGAACTTACGGTGCCCTTGCAGCAGCTGGCGAAGGTCCTTGGCAACCGGCTGGCCGAAGAAGCCGAAGACCTGGAGGGGCCGGCCCGGACAAGGCTGGAGGCCGCCCGGAACGGCCTGATCCGCCGGGTCGATTCCATGCTGATGCCCTGGCGGGCCATGCTGCGGGATCTGGAGGCGGGCACCATGGAGGGTTTTGTCGACTGGTTCTCTGTCGAACGGGCAGGCCAGCGCGAATTCGATGTCGGCTTGCACCGGCACTGGATCGACCCGACCAAGCCCTTTGCCGATGTAGTGTTGGCCCCGTCGCACGGGGTCGTGGTGACCTCTGCCACCTTGCGGGATGAAACCGGCGACGGCGTTGAAGAAGAAGGCTGGCGGCATGCCGAGGTGCGCACGGGATTCAATCATCTGGTGCTGCCGGGTAAACGCTCCAGCCATACGTCGCCGTTTGACTATGCGGCCAAGGCGCGGGTCTTCATTGTCAACGACCTGAAGAAGAGTGAGATGGAACAGGTTGCCGGCGCCTATCGGGCCTTATTCGAGGCATCCGGCGGCGGCGCGCTTGGCCTGTTCACCGCAATCAGCCGCCTGAAGCAGGTCTATGGATATTTGGCGCCGGCGCTGGCCAATGTTGGACTGCCGCTCTTTGCCCAGCATGTCGATGCCTTCGATCCGGGGACGTTGATCGATATTTTCCGGGCCGAAGACCATTCCTGTCTTTTAGGGACGGATGCGGTGCGTGACGGGGTTGATGTGCCGGGAGCGGCCTTGCGCCTGATCGTCTTCGACCGGGTCCCCTGGCCGCGGCCCTCAATCCTGCACCGGGCGCGCCGCGACGAATTCGGCGCCCGAAAATATGATGAAATGCTGGTGCGGCTTCGCCTGAAACAGGCCTTTGGCCGGTTGATCCGCCGACAGGATGACCACGGCGTCTTTATTATGCTGGATGGAGCGACCCCATCGCGCCTGTTAACTGCCTTCCCGCCGGGTGTTCCCATTGAACGGATTGGCCTGAAGCAGGCGATTGATCAGACCCGAGATTTTCTGTCGCAGGCGGCGCTTTCCAGTTGAAGACGATGCCTGTGCGCCTTATGTAGCGCGCAGCGCAATGAAGCGGACAGAACCGACGATGGACACGCAAAACCTCACCCATCACAGTGCCCTGGTCTACCTGATGGTGACCATGTCGGCAGCGGATTCCGAGATGACGGATTCTGAACTGGAGACCATGGCCCAACTGGTCGATCAGTTGCCGATTTTTCGCGGGTATGACTCGTCCATGGTCGTTGCGGCCGGTCAGGTTTGCGCGGAGCTTCTCGAAGAGGAAGATGGCATCGACAAAGTGCTGGCGCTGGCGTGTCAGACACTAACGCCGCCGCTGCGCGAAACCGCATACGCGATTGCCTGTCAGGTTGCCGTCAGTGACGGTCATCTCAGTCAAGAAGAGCTTCGGCTGCTGGAGATGATGCGCCACGAACTGGGCATCGAACGGCTAGCCGGTGCGGCCATCGAACGCGGGGTGGCGGCGCTCTACCGGGAATCTCCCTCCAGCTAGGATACGCTGATGGCCGATTGGCTCCTTTCCAACGAACCTGCCGTCAGGCTCGGGGCGTTTGTTGGGGTGCTGTTGATGTTTATGGGGTTGGAGGCGGTCAAGCCACGCCGTCCTCGAACCAGGCCCATCCTTGGCCGGTGGTTTGCCAATCTCACCATTGCCGGGCTTAGCACATTGGCGCTGCGTCTATTGTTTTTACTGGCCAGTGTTACGGCTGTCGGTCTGGCCGCGTTGGCCTCGCAGCGTGGATGGGGGCTGTTCAATGCGGTTGATTTACCATTCTGGGTTGATGTCTTGATCGCGTTCTTGATCCTCGACATGGCGATCTATTTTCAGCACCGCGCCTTTCACCATGTCCCGGGCCTTTGGCGCGTACATCAGGTTCATCATGCCGATCTGGACATTGATGCCAGCAGCGGCGTGCGTTTCCACCCGGTTGAAATTGTTCTCTCGATGCTGATCAAGTTTGCCATCATTCTCATTATTGGCGCACCGGCGCTGGCAGTGCTGATTTTTGAAATCATGCTCAATGGAACGTCGGTGTTTAACCATGCCAATTTGAAACTGCCGGCGAGTTTGGACCGGCTTCTGCGCTGGCTGGTTGTGACGCCGGATATGCACCGGGTCCATCACTCGGTCCACCGGGACGAAACGGACAGTAATTTCGGTTTCAATCTGCCCTGGTGGGACCGGCTTTTTGGTTCTTACCGTGCCCAGCCACGTGACGGGCACCAAGCAATGACGTTGGGACTGCCAAACCTCAGATCGGATGCTGACCAGTCACTACCGGCGTTGCTTTTCAGGCCATTTCAGGGGCTCTCGCGATGAAGCGATTGATGTTGATGCGCCATGCCAAGTCGAGCTGGGAACAACCCGGCCAGGCGGATTTTGATCGTCCTCTCAATCCGCGCGGCGAACGGTCAGCCCGCCTGATCGGGACCTATTTGCGTCAACGGGGTTGCGAGCCCGACCTGATCCTATGTTCCAGTGCCTGTCGCACGCGGGAGACGGTGGCAGGCCTGCTTGAACAACTTAGCCGGCCACCTGATGTGGTTTATAGCGACGGTCTTTATCTGGCGGACCCTGATGCCATTCTCGATATGATTTCAGCAGTCGATGACAAGTTCCGTCGGGTACTGGTGGTCGGTCATAATCCTGGCATAGAGGAATTGGCGATTGCTCTGATTGCAGAGGATCCGAGTGGTGCGCGGCCAGCCGTCGAGGCGAAATTCCCGACCGGCGCACTGGCGAGCTACAAGCTTGATATCAAACGCTGGCGCAGGGCCGGGCCAGGCCGGATCACAGACTTTCAGACCCCCAAGAACCTGGTTTGATGCCAAATATGCTGTTTTTGATGCCAATCAGGGGGCAGAAGATTGAATTGCACTCTAATGGTAGCCAGATTCCCACATAATGGGAGAAGTGGATGGATGCGCAGGCGAAACCGCCGGCATTCCGAGCCGAAGGACTGACGAAGGTCTACGACATGGGCGAGGTGCAGGTGCATGCGCTTCGCGGTGTCGACCTGGAAATGTCTGAAGGTGAGTTCGTCGTCCTGTTGGGGCCGTCCGGCAGCGGCAAGTCTACGCTGGTCAACATTTTAGGCGGGCTGGATGGCCCCAGTGACGGTCACGTCTACTTCCGTGGTGAAGATCTGACCCTGGTCAGCGACCGGGACCTGACGCTCTATCGCCGCAATCATGTCGGTTTTGTTTTCCAGTTCTACAATCTGATCCCCAGCCTAACGGCCAGGGAAAATGTCGCCCTGGTGACGGAAATCGCCCCTGATCCGCTTGAGCCCGAAGAGGCGTTGGGTCTTGTCGGGCTAGGCGACAGAATCGATCATTTCCCGGCCCAGCTTTCCGGCGGCGAACAGCAGCGGGTTGCGATTGCCCGCGCCGTTGCCAAAAGGCCCGACGTCCTGTTGTGCGACGAGCCGACCGGGGCGCTCGATATCACCACCGGTGTGGTGGTTCTGGAGGCACTGGAGCGGGTCAACCGCGAGCTGGGGACGCTTACGGTGGTGATCACCCACAACGCCGAAATCAGGCAGATGGCGGACCGGGTAATTTATTTCCGCGATGGCCAAATCGACCGGATCGAAAACAATGCGCATCGCCGGTCGCCTGCAGAGCTGGCGTGGTAAGCGATGCGGGCGCTGGACAAGAAATTGCTTCGGAATCTGTGGTCGATGAAGACCCAGGTATTGGCCATTGCCCTCGTCATGGCGGCGGGCATCGCCACGTATGTCATGAGCGCGGGCATGCTCGACTCGCTGATCGAGTCGCGCGACGCCTATTACCGCGACTACCGCTATGCAGATGTTTTTGTCGGGGTAAAGCGCGCGCCGGATTCCCTGCGCCGCCAGATTGAGGCAGTGCCTGGGGTTCAGCAGGTGATGACCAGGGTCAGTGTCGGTTCCACCCTGGACCTTCCAGGCATTCAGGAACCGGCAACTGGCTTGATTGTGTCGATTCCCGAAGGTCGAACGCCGAAACTCAATCTGCTGCATATGCGGGTCGGCCGACTGGTCGAGCCCTATAGGGAAAATGAGGTCGTTATCGGCGACGCGTTTGCTGAAGCCAACAATCTGGGGCCGGGTGACCGGCTCTGGGCGGTCATCAGCGGGCACAAACGGGAGCTGGAAATCGTCGGCGTCGCGCTCTCGCCGGAGTTTATCTACTGGATGCCCCCGGGAACCGTGTTGCCGGACAATAAGCGCTTCGCGGTTATGTGGATGGGCCGGGATGCGTTGGAGGCGGCGCATGACATGGACGGCGCCTTTAATGACGCGGCTCTGTCATTGATGCATGACGCCAACGAAAAGGACGTCATCGACGCCATTGATGCGCTGACCCGTCAGTATGGCGGGCTGGGCGCGTATGGACGTGAAGACCACCCCTCCGACATGTTCCTCCAGAGTGAGCTGGACCAGCTTGAGGGCATGGCGTTCATCGTGCCGATCATCTTTCTGGCCGTTGCTGCGTTTTTGTTGAACACGGTTCTCTCGAGGCTGATGAATTTGGAGCGCGAGGAGATCGGCACTTTAAAAGCGCTTGGGGTATCGGATCTGGAGGTTGGCTTTCACTACGCCAAATTCGCCGCGCTCATTGGTATTCTGTCGGCGGTCATCGGGATCGGTGCGGGTGTCTATCTGGGGCAGCAGATGGCGCAGATCTATACAGAGTTTTTTCGGTTTCCGTCGCTGTCTTACCGGTTGGACCCGGCGATCCCGTTTAATTCCTTCGCTGTCAGCTTGATTGCGGCGGCCCTTGGTACCCAATCCGCGATCAGGCGCGTTATCAACTTGCGGCCGGCAGATGCCATGCGGCCCGAACCGCCCGCCAAATTCCGGCCGGTGCTGTTGGAGCGAATTGGCCTTTCGGGCCTGATGTCTCCAGCCGCGCGCATGATCTGGCGGCACCTGGAGCGCCGGACCAGGCGGTCCTTCCTGACCTGCCTGGGGATCGCGGTGGCGCTGGGCACACTGATCGCGTCAAGCTTCGCGTTGGACAGCATCGATTTCATTATGGATGTCGAATTCAATCAGGCATCCCGCGAAGATTTCGGCGTGAGTTTGATCGAACCCTCCTCACGCGAAGCGTTCCTGGACATCGAGAATCTGCCGGGTGTATTGCGGGCTGAACCCTATCGCGTGGTGCCTGTGAAGTTGAAGCTGGGGCCCAGAACCGAACGGCTTGGCCTTATGGGCATGGGCGGTGGTGCTGACCTTCATGTAACGCTTGATGTCAATTTGGAGCCCGTCAAGATGCCGCCGGAAGGGGTTGTCCTCAGCGAAATGGTGGCCGATCAGCTGGGCGCGGTCGAGGGCGATACGCTCAGTGTCGAGGTGCTTGAGGGCCGCCGGCCCACGCGCGAACTAAAGGTTACCGGCATCGTGCAGCAATATGTCGGTAGCGGTGCCTATATGAGCCTCGCCGCGTTAAATCGCTTGATGCTCGAAGGGCCCAGTATCTCCGGTGCCTGGATCACCGTTGATGGCAATCTGACTGATGCGTTTTACGAACGGGTCAAAGATACGCCCGCCGTTTCCGGCCTTGCCATTCGGGCAGCAGTGATGAGCAGTTTCGATGAGACCATGGGCGAGAACCTGATCATGATGACGCTTATCAACATCACCTTTGCCGGGATTATCGCGTTTGGTGTTGTCTACAATTCGGCGCGGATCAGCGTTTCGGAACGCGGGCGCGAACTGGCCAGCATGCGGGTGCTCGGTTTCACCAGAACAGAAATTTCGACAATTCTATTGGGCGAACTGGCAATCCTGGTCGCTTTTGCCATACCGATCGGTTGTGGGCTCGGCTATTTGCTGACCTCGATGATCGTGGCCGGATTGCAGACCGAGATGTTCCGCATTCCGCTGGTCATAAATCAATCGACCTATGGATGGACGGCGCTGGTAATCGTCGTTGCGGCAGCCCTTTCGGCGCTGGTCGTGCGCCGGCGGCTCGACCAACTAAATCTTGTTGAAGTCCTGAAGACGCGGGAGTGAGCGTTGGCCCAAAACAACAAACATAAGGCCGCCCGGCGCGGCTGGATAAAGTGGGTTGCCGGGGGTGCGGTCGTCGCGGTCCTGGCTTATCTGGCGTTCGCGCCGCAGCCGCTGATCGTCGATACCGCGACCATCGGCCGCGACACCTTGAATGTGACGGTGACCGCGGAGGGCCGGACACGGATCAGGGATATTTTTACTATTTCCGCGCCCGTCAACGGGCGGGTCCTCCGGGTGACACTCGATCCCGGCGACCCTGTTGTTGCGGGTGAAACCGTGGTGGCGATTTTTGAGCCGGTCGAGCCAGATTTTCTTGATGAACGAACCCTGGCCCAGGCCCGGGCGCGGTTGGAACAGACCAAGGCTGCGACCATCCGGTCCAGGGCTGAGCGGGACTATGCCCAAAGTGAGTGGGACCGGGTGAAAAATTTGCCTGTCGGCAGTGTGGTGACCCAGCGTGAACGGGACCAGCGGCAGTCGGCGCTGGATGCGGCAAAGGCTGCCTATAATGCTGCCCGTGCCGATCAGGCCGCGGCACAGGCCGCGCTGATCGTGCCCACCGCTGAAGGACAGCACAGCGGCGAAGGCTGTTGCCTTCGGATGGCGGCGCCGGTCGATGGTGAAGTGCTGCGGGTGATGCAAGAAAGTGAGCGGGTCTTGCTGGCAGGGACAGCTATTCTTGAAGTGGGCGACCCGGCCGACCTGGAAATTGTTGTCGACCTGCTGTCACAGGATGCCGTGAGGGTACGGCCCGATCAAAAGGTGATCATCGAAAACTGGGGCAAGCCCGATCCGCTTCATGGTGTCGTCCGGCGGGTCGAGCCGTCGGGCTTCACCAAGATTTCTGCTCTGGGGGTTGAGGAACAGAGGGTCAATGTCATCATCGACATTACGGATGACGCCGACCGGTGGCTCGGTCTTCGGGATGCCTATCGGGTTGAACCGCGGATTGTGGTTTGGTCGGCCGAAGATCTGCTTGTTGTGCCGTTGAGTGCCCTGTTTCGGCAAGATGGGGGATGGGCCGTTTTTCGGGTCGAAGGCGACCGGGCCACGCTCACGCCCGTTGCAATCGGTGAACGAAATGCCGACATGGCAGCGGTTGAAAGCGGACTTGCTGCCGGTGATATTGTGATCAGACATCCGGGCGAACAGATTGTCGATGGTATTCGGATAAAAAGCGACTAGGTTTTTTCAGGTGAATTGATTTTGGAAGGCCGTTCTGGCCTGATGCGCCCATGCGCGATAAAGAACTCAGATTGGCGATCGTATGCTCCGGTGGCATTTCTCTTGCCGTCTATATGCATGGAATTGTTAAGGAAATTCTGAAGCTTACCCGTGCGTCGAAGCACTATCATGCGGTGCCGGATGCAGGGGAAAAGCGCCTTCGGTCGATTGACGACATCCCCCAGCCTGATGACCGCGCCATCGATACAGAGCGGGTCTATTTCGAACTACTGCAGGAACTGGGCGCTGAACTTAATCTGCGCGTAATTGTCGACGTCATTGCGGGCACCAGCGCGGGCGGGATCAACAGCGTTATCCTGGCGCGTGCGCTGGCGCACGATCTGTCATTTGATGTGCTGCGCGAACTGTGGCTGACGGGCGCGGATATTGATGCGCTGGTTGCAGAAGACCATCACGCCGGTTGGGCACAGCGGGCTTTCCGGCCGGTCGTCCAGTGGATTTTGGGCGATCGTTTGAGCGGCGTCGACGTCGACGACGAGGTTTCGGAAAAGCTGATGTCCATGAGCGGTGTCGCACGGCTGCGGCCACCCTTTGATGGAGAACGGCTGCTCGAATCGCTGATCGACGCAATGGAATCCATGGGCCGCCCGCTGGGAAGCAACCAGTCACTGCTGCCTGACGGGCTAGCGCTCGACATGCTGGTTACGGTGACGGATTTCTTTGGCTACACGCAGTTTATTCCACTCTATGACCCCCCGGTGATCGAAGAGCGCGAACATCGTCATCGGCTGCATTTCCGCTACCGCCGGTGGACCGACGGCGAGGCAGAGTCTGACTTTGAAGATGGCTATGTTCCCGCGCTCGCCTTTGCTGCACGTGCCACGGCTAGTTTTCCAGGCGCTTTTCCACCAGCAAAGCTTGACGAAGTTGACCGGGTTCTGGCGCGCCGGGGACGCAAGTGGGAGACCAAGAGTCAATTTCTCCGGGGCAATTTCAAGCCCTATAACAAGGCGGGCACGGACCCGGAAAAAACCTCGTTCATCGACGGCGCGGTGCTCAACAACAAACCATTCCGCCCGGCGATCGACGCCATTGGCCGGCAGCCGGCCTTGCGCGACGTCGACCGGCGCCTTGTCTATATCAATCCCAATCCCGCAGGAAAAACACCGCCGCCGGTTGGCGAACCGCCTGGGATGTTGCGGACATTGCGGGCCGCGCTTTCTGATATTCCCCGCAATGAGCCCATATCGGATGACCTACTCTGGGTGCAGGAGCTCAATGAACGGGTGCGGCTGACCCGGGACATTGTTGACGCCGCCCGGCCTGATATCACGCGCACAGTTGAAGAGATCACCAAGTCGCGCGCTGAAAAGCGCCCGTTGACCGCGGATCAGATTGCCGGTTGGCGCGATCAGGCGAACGCACGGGCAGCGCAGGACTCTGGCTTTGCCTTCAAAGGTTACCTTCGGCTCAAACTGGGCTCAGCGGCCGGGCAGGTTGCCAATCTGGTGGCTGAGCTTTGCGATCATCGCCGCGGCACGCTGGAGTCGGAGTTCATCATCAAGACAATCCGGGCCTGGGCCGCGCATCGCAGCGTGTTGCCAGATACATTGTGGACGCCGGAGTCGGGCACACTGCTGAAGGATCCACCCAGCTGGGTGAAATTTCTGCGCGGGTTTGATCTGGATTTTCGCCGCCGCCGCGTCCGCTTTGTCATTCAGGCGCTCAATGGCCTTTATGGCCGGCTTGACGAGCCCGAGTTTGAGGCGTTGAGCGCTTATCAGCTCGATCACCTGAAGGGTCAGTTCTACGATGTGCTTGATGCGCTGCGTGGGCGCGAGGGGACCGCGGCCATCAGCATCGATGCGACCGCACGAGCCCGTGATCTGTTCGCGTCCGCTCTTGAGACCGGTCAGTACAATAGTGAGGCTGCGGACAATTTTGCCCTGGCCAATCTGGGGACTATCGACACGCTGGTGGATGGCTTGTCACGCGATCTGGAACTGGAGGCGATGAACCGCCGCGGGGACGAGGTCTTCGCGGGTATCGATCATGAGGGACAGATGGGCCTGGTCCGCAAGGAATTGCTGACGGACTATCTGGGTTTTCCATTATGGGACGTGGTGACGTTCTCTGCCGGTTTGTGGGACCCGGAATCTGAATATGATGAAATCCGTGTTGCCCGCCTCAGCCCGCAGGACTGCAACACGCTTCGTGAAGGCGGCCCTGAAGACGTGCTGAAAGGTGTCCGCTTGGGCAATTTCGGTGCGTTCTTTAAGAGGGAGCACCGGGAAAACGACTATCTGTGGGGCCGTCTGCACGGTGTTGATCGGTTGATCGATATAGTTGCCGATGCCGCCCGGCGTGAGGATAAGGAAGACCTGATTGATGTCCTGGCGCTGAAAAAGAAGGCGTTCAAAGCCGTCATTGAAGCTGAGCGGCCCCATCTAAAAGAAAGCCGCGCGCTGCTGGACTCACTGAGCGCGGTGATCGACGCGCTGAAGTAGTCCGCCGGCCTAACCCATTTCTTTGGTCATTGCTGTGTGCGCCCGGTCAGCCAGATCTGGCCAATGATCCATTTCGCTTGCAGGGATGCGGTACCAGCCCTTCATCGGCGGCTTGTTCTTGAACGGGTTCAGGTAGCCCCACTCAGTCACACCGGCCTCACCCGGGTCGAACCCTTTGCCGATGCGGAAGACCATGGTGTCGTCCCAGAAGAAGGCGAAGTTTTTGCCTTTGTACTGAATGCCCGGCGACGACATCATTTTGCCGCGTCCGACATCGTCATGCATGAGCGACATACGCTCTACAATGTCGTTGAACAGGTCTTCAGGTGTCATCATCATCTCCCAATACCTCTCATTCTCCTTAAGAAGACGATGGTTGGTCAAAAAACCCGACAAAGATTTTTTGTCCCAGATCGTTTTCCCGTTATGCTGCGACGCACAAAGTCGCATGGAGGGGGCTCAACGTGCTGGTTTTTATGGATATTGAGGCATCGGGCTTGATCGAGGATAGCTATCCAATCGAAATCGCCTGGGTGTTTGAGGACGGTAGCGGTGGCGAAAGTCATCTGATCAAACCTGCGCCAGAGTGGACCGCATGGAGCGATGTGGCTGAGCAAACCCACAATATCAGTCGTGAGATGCTGGAGCGAGAGGGCGAACCGGTCGAAACCGTCGCGGCCCGCATGATCGAAGTGCTTGACCCCCACAGAATTTTTGCTAGCTCGCCGAACTGGGACCAGAAATGGCTTTCAAGCCTGTTGGTAGCTGCCGGACATCATCCATATCGGCTGGCCATGCAGGATACCGAAGTGGCCTGGGCTCAGGCGATTGCAGACGCGCTTGGTATCGATATGGAAACCGCACCGCGTGACCCGGGCGAGGCTGTGCCCCGCGACGTGGAGAACATCATGGTGTTTGCCGAACTGGAAGAACGCCATGTGCGCAACCACCGTGCACTGGACGACGCCAAAGAAGAGCGCAACCGATGGCTCCGGGTTCAGGAGATGGTCGAAGAACGCGAGCGCAAGAAACGCGAATATGGATGGTAGGCTTTAACCCGCCGCGACGGGGTCTTTCAGAACGTCGCCGTCGGATCCGCCACCGACTGAAAAGCTCTCACCGCAGCCACAGCGGCTGGTCTCGTTCGGGTTGGTGAACTGGAAGCCGGAGAAGAACTTGTCTTCCTGGTAGTCCATTTCAGAGCCCAGAATGTACATCACCGCCATCGGGTCGATGAACAGCGTGCCGCCTTCGGTTTCGATACGGTCGTCGCCGGGCTTGGCCTCCTCGACAAAATCCACCTGATAGGAGAGGCCAGAACAGCCGGTTTCCTTGATCCAGATGCGGATGCCTGCGGCTTCGGGCCGCTTCGACAACAGCGCGCCAATGCGGTCAATCGCTGCCGGAGTGATGGAGATGATTTCGCCTGCCATTTTTAGAGCATCCCCAGTTCGAGTTTGGCCGCTTCTGAAAGTTTCGACATATCCCAGGGCGGTTCCCAGACCAGGTCGACCTTGGCTTCGGTAACGCCATCGACACCGCGCACCTTATCCTCAACCTCGCCGGGCATGGATTCCGCGACCGGGCACATCGGCGTGGTCAGCGTCATGGTGATCATGGCCTTGCCGTCATCATCCAGGTCGACATCGTAGATCAGGCCCAGTTCGTAGATGTTTACCGGAATTTCCGGGTCATAGATGGTTTTCAACTCGTCAATGACGCGGTCTTTTAGGTTGCCTTCTGCGGCAATGGACTCCGCGCCGGCCTGTGCGGGTTCGCCTTCAAGAAACTCGTCGAGAAAGGTGTCGCTCATTCTGTCACCACCATGTCTTCGTCCTGATCGAGAGCCGCATTCAGGGTGTGCCACCCCAGCGTGGCGCATTTTACACGCAAGGGATAGTCACGCACGCCGGAGAACACGGCTAATTTGTCCAGCGCTTCCAGTTCATCCAGGCCGATTTCCTCAGTCCCGGTGGTCAGCGCGTGGAATTTTTCAAACAGCGCACGGGCTTCGGCTTCCGGCTTGCCTTTCAAGGCTTCGGTCATCAACGAGGCGCTGGCGACGGAAATCGCACAGCCAGCGCCTTCGAACTTTACGTCCTCAACCACACCGTCATGCAGCTTCACATGCACATCCAGCTTGTCGCCGCAGAGCGGATTGTGCCCGTGGCCTTCCCGGTTGGCATCCTCAAGCGGGCCGAAATTGCGCGGCTTGCGGCCATGGTCCAGGATCACTTCCTGATAGAGTTCGCGTAGATCGGACATCAGCCGAAAATCTCCTGCACGCGTGCAATGCCGTCGATCAGCGCGTCGACATCGTCAAAGTCGTTATAGATCCCGAACGATGCGCGGGTCGTTGCGGGGATCCCGAACCGGTCCATTACCGGCTGTGCGCAGTGGTGTCCAGCGCGGACCGCGATTGCTTCATGGTCGAGGATCGTGCCGATGTCATGCGGGTGGTCGCCCTCGATGGCAAAGGACACGACGGCGGCCTTCTCCGCGGCCGTGCCATAGATGGTGATCGAATTCATCGCCGACAAGCGCTCAGTCGCATAGGCCAGCAGCGCCTGTTCATGGTCCAGCGCCGCTTGCCGGTCCAGTGCCTCGACATAGTCGACCGCCGCGCCAAGCGCGACCACACCGGCGATGTTGGGTGTGCCCGCCTCGAACTTCTGCGGAATATCCGCATAGGTCGTTTTCTCGAATGTCACGGTCGCGATCATATCGCCACCACCCTGATAAGGGGGCATGGCTTCCAGATGTTCGGCTTTGGCATGCAGCACGCCCACGCCTGTGGGCCCGTAGAGCTTGTGGCCGGTAAACACGTAGAAATCCGCGTCGAGCGCCTGTACGTCGACGGGCATATGCGGCACCGCCTGGCTGCCGTCGACCAGCACCGGTATGCCGTGGCCATGCGCGACGCGAATGATCTCGGCAATGGGCGTGATGGTGCCCAGCGCATTGGACACATGGGTCATGGTGACCAGCTTGGTGCGGCTTGTGAACGCCTGTTCGTAGTCTTCCCAGACCAGTTCGCCTGCGTCGTTGATGGGGATGACAACCAGTTCGATGCCGATCTCCTCGCGCAGCATCTGCCACGGTACAATATTGGCGTGATGTTCCATCTGCGACAGGATGACCTGATCGCCTTCTCTCAGATTGGCGCGGCCCCAGCTTGACGCGACCAGATTAATGCTCTCTGTCGCATTGCGGGTAAAAACGATCTCGCGCGCGCTTGCGGCGTTCAGCAGTCCGGCGACCTTCTTGCGTGCATTGTCATAGGCAACAGTCGCCTGCTGGCTCAGCAGATAAACACCGCGGTGGATGTTGGCATATTCGGATTCGTAGACATAGGTCTCGGCATCGATCACCGCCTGCGGCTTCTGGGCGCTCGCGGCTGAATCCAGAAACACGAGCCGCTTGTCGTAGACCGGCTTCGCCAGAATCGGAAAGTCGGCGCGGATGCGTTCGACATCAAAGCCGCTGGCCGGCACGATTTTGGTCTCGGCGGTCATCCGCCCAGCCTCCAGCCACCGATATCAGTCAGGAACAGGTCGCGGATTTCCGGTGATGGAATACGCTCCAGCACCTCGCTAATAAAGCCGTCGATCAGCAGTTTTTGGGCCGCATCTTCATCCAGGCCCCGGCTTTTCAGATAAAACATCATCGAGTCGTCAAGCTCACCGACGGTGGCACCATGAGCACACTTCACGTCATCGGCGAAGATTTCCAGTTCCGGCTTGCTGCTCGCCTGCGCGGTACGCGCCAGCAACAGGTTATGATTGGCTTGCGTTGCGTCGGTGTGCTGGGCGTCCTGCCGGACGATGACCTTGCCCTGATAGACGGCGTGGGAGCCATCATCCATCACACTCTTGAACAGCTGGTCGCTGGTGGTATTGGGCACCGCATGGTCAAAGCGGGTAATGCTATCCAGCAGCTGCTTGCCACGGCCCAACGAAACGCCGGCCAGTTTGCAATCGGCGCCTTCGCCGCTCACGGTAACCTGGACCTCGTTGCGCGCCAGACTGCCGCCGCGCATGACCGAAACACCGTTAAACGAGGCATCGGCGCTCAGGGTCATCTGCATCGCGCCGATATGGAAGGCATTGACTCCTTCCTCTTGCGACCGGGCGTGTTCCAGATGGGCCCCATCACCCAAATCGATCTGATTAACCACATTGGTCCAATAGGTCTCGCGGTTGCCAAAATAGCTTTCAACGACCGTTGCGCGCGCGCCGGCACCCACCCGGATCAGATTTCGGATCTGCGACATGCCGGGCCGGTTGGTGAAAAACAGCAAATGAATGGGCGCGTCGATATGGGCGTCTTCGGCGATTTCAATCACGGCGCCGTCCTGCATCAATGCAGCATTAAGAGCGACAAGCGCATCGTCTGGTCCTGCGGACGACAGGTCCAGCGCGTCGTTCAGAATGTCACCAGCCTCATTCAGCCTCTTGATCGAAAGGCCGGTTTCGGCTTGATCGATGTTGGAGAGCGCGTCATCCAACCGGCCATTGACGAACACCAGCGTGATCGCGTCCGGGATCAGATGGGCCGCGATGTCAGACGCCGGCAGTGACGCCGGTTCAGCAGGCGCGAAGCCGGCATTCGCGATGGGCGAAAGCTTAGTATAGCGCCAGGCTTCGCGCGCCTGTGCTGGGAAGCCGTGTTCGGCATAGCGGGCAAAGGCTGCTTCGCGCAGGGGCGCCAGCGCCCCGAACTCGGGCTTTAGGGCCTCGAACTGCTCCTGATAAGGGACGATAGACACTTAAGCTGCCTCCGCCTCAGGCACGTAATTGGCATAGCCATCCCGCTCCAGCTCAAGCGCCAGTTCCTTGCCGCCGGAGGCGACAATCCTGCCTTTAGCCAGCACATGCACGAAGTCGGGCTCCACATAGGTCAGCAAGCGCTGATAGTGTGTCACCAGCAGCGTGGCTTTCTCCGGCCCGCGCAACGCGTTGATGCCTTTGGACACAACCTTGAGCGCGTCGATATCGAGGCCGGAATCGGTCTCATCGAGCACCATCAGCGTCGGGTCGAGCACCGCCATCTGGGTGATTTCGTTGCGCTTCTTTTCACCGCCGGAGAAGCCGACATTGACCGCGCGCTTCAACAGCGCGTCGTCCATTTCGAGCAGCGCGGCCTTTTCACGCAGCAGCTTTAAGAAGTCGATGCCGTCCAGCTCAGGTTCGCCGCGATGCTTGCGCGCCGCGTTGGCGGCGGTCCGCAGGAAGGTCATGCCGTTTACACCCGGCAGTTCGACCGGGTATTGAAAGCCCAGGAAGACGCCGTCGCGGGCGCGCTCATCGGCTTCCATATCGAGCAAATCCTTGCCCTGATAGGTGACCGAGCCTTCAGTGACCTCATAGCCCTCGCGCCCGGCCAGCACATAGGCCAGGGTCGACTTGCCGGAGCCATTGGGACCCATGATCGCGTGCACTTCGCCTGCATTGATCGTCAGGTCGATGCCCTTCAGGATTTCCTTGCCGCCGATTTCAGCGTGCAGTTTTTTGATTTCAAGCATGGTTGCTCTTGTTCCTGTCCTGTGACCGACCCGTCACCGCGTCATTCCCGCGGACCAGGCTACGCCGAAGCGAAGCTCTGGCTTCGCCCAGGCGAGAGGCGGGAATCCAGGAGTTGGTAGCGGTTTCTTCGGTCTTCTTCATTTTTCTTCGTTCTAACTTACTTCGACATGGACCCCCGCTTTCGCGGGGGTGACGACAAAACGGGTCAGCCAACGCTGCCTTCAAGGCTGATGCCCAGCAGTTTTTGGGCTTCCACGGCGAATTCCATCGGGAGTTCCTGCATCACTTCCTTGCAGAAGCCGTTGACGATCATGGAGACCGCTTCTTCCGGGTCGAGGCCGCGCTGGACGCAATAGAACATCTGGTCCTCGCTGATCTTCGACGTTGTCGCTTCGTGTTCGACCTGGGCCGAGGGGTTCTTCACCTCGATATAGGGCAGGGTGTGCGCGCCACATTTGTCGCCCATCAGCAGCGAGTCACACTGGGTGTAGTTGCGCGCGCCTTCAGCCCCCGGCTGCACCCGCACAAGCCCGCGATAGGTGTTCTGTGCCTTGCCGGCTGAAATGCCTTTCGAGATGATGCGGCTCGACGTGTTCTTGCCGATATGGATCATTTTCGTCCCGGTATCGGCCTGCTGCATGTTGTTGGTCACAGCGACGGAGTAGAACTCGCCCACGGAATTGTCGCCCTGCAGAATGCAGCTCGGATATTTCCAGGTGATCGCCGAGCCGGTTTCGACCTGGGTCCAGGAAATCTTCGAGTTCTTGCCGCGGCAGGCGCCCCGCTTCGTGACGAAGTTGTAGATGCCGCCGACGCCGTCCTTGTCGCCCGGATACCAGTTCTGGACGGTGGAATATTTGATCTCCGCATCATCGAGCGCGACCAGTTCAACCACCGCCGCGTGCAGCTGGTTCTCGTCGCGCATCGGCGCCGTGCAGCCTTCCAGATAGCTGACCTTCGACCCCTCATCAGCGACAATCAGTGTCCGCTCGAACTGGCCGGTATCCTTGGTGTTGATCCGGAAATAGGTCGACAGTTCCATCGGGCACTGCACGCCCTTGGGGATGTAGACGAACGTCCCGTCGGTAAAGACCGCTGAATTGAGCGTGGCATAGGCGTTGTCGCTGACCGGCACGACCGAACCGAGATACTTCTTCACCAGCTCCGGATGGTCCTGCACGGCCTCGGAGAACGAGCAGAAAATGACGCCGATTTCTTCCAGCTTTTCCTTATAGGTCGTGGCCACAGAGACGGAATCGAACACCGCATCGACCGCAATGTTGGGCGCGCCCTGAACGCCAGCCAGGACCTCTTGTTCCTTGATGGGAATGCCGAGCTTCTCATAGGTCTCCAGCAGCTCCGGGTCGACCTCGTCGAGGCTCTTGGGCCCTTCCTTCTTCTTCGGGGCGGCGTAGTAGTGGATGTCCTGAAAATCAATTTCCGGATGGTGCACCTTGGCCCAGTCGGGATCGTCGGCCTTCAGCCACTTGCGGTACGCCTCAAGCCGCCACTCCAACAACCACTCCGGCTCCTCTTTCTTGGTGGAGATCAGCCGGATGATATCTTCATTCAGACCTTTAGGCGCCAGGTCAGTCTCGATGTCGGTGACAAAGCCGTACTTATAGTCACCGGACAGGTCCTTGATAGCGTCTTCTGTTTCCAACGTGGCTGGCATAGATGTCTCGTCTGGCTAGGCGTTTACTGAAGTTCGTGGGCGGGTTCGGCGGGTGCCGGATTGCTGAGCGGTGTGTCGAACATGGCGGCCTGATCGGCACACAGTTCGGCCAGCGTGATGTCGTCGAGTGCCACGCGGATCGCGTTGTTGATTTTCTGCCAGGCGGAGCGAACCCCGCAGAGGGACTCGATGCTGCATTCGCCGGGGCCGTCTTCGATACATTCGGTCAGGGCGATGGGTCCGTCGACGACGCTGACGATATCAGCGACGGAGATCGCAATCGGCGCGCGGGCCAGTTTGTAGCCGCCGGACTGACCGCGTGTTGAGGTCAGCAGGCCGCCGCGCGACATCACACCCAATAGCTTGGCCACGGTGGGGGCAGGAATATGGGTGTCGCCCGACAGGCTGGCTGCATTGTGCAGCTTGCCGGAATCACGTTCCCACTCATGCCCCATATGGGTCATTAGCAGGACTGCGTAATCTGCCAGTCGGGTCAGCCGGATCATTGTTGCCGTTTCCTTGCGCCAGAGCCATTATCACATATCGGACCAATTCAGTCCGATATGCTTCAAATGACATCGAGTCAGGGCAAAGTCAACGGCGATTCATCAAATCGGAGTGATTTTGTCAAGAATGGCGGGGCGCAGCCCCGCCATGCGATGCCTGCCGGTCTAGTTGCCGAACATTCCCGTGGGGATCTGCACCTCGTTATAGGGCACATCGGGCTTATCGAACTGGCTGCTGTCGATGGAGCCAATATCCTGTTCGACCAGCTCGATATTCTGGCTCATCCCCATCATGTTCACCCGGGTATATTGCATCACCAGGTCGTCGCTGATGCAGACCGTGCTGCCGGCCATCTGTAGCTCCCAGACCGTGCAGGCGGTCCCGTTGTGGGTGTCCGTCCCCACCTCTTTACCGCCAAAGCCGACCATAAACTGCTGATAGGCTTCTTTGGGGTCGTCCATATTCTGCATCATGTCTTTCATGGGATTGGCGATCTTGGTGCCGGTATTCGTATTGTAGTCGTAGGTGTAGACCCAGTCTTTGTCGGTCCAGCTGCCGGTCTTGGTCGCCTGATTAACGCCCATCATGGACAGCTGTGTGTCCATGAAACTGGCGGTCTCGCGGCCATGGGACCGAATGACCTGAATCTGTGAGCCGGTCTGCATGCCGCTGACCTGATAGGTCAGGGTGGCCTCTTCGAATGGATAGAATTCAACACTGTCCCAATCTGCAGCAACAGCGCCGCCCGTGATGGAAATTGTGCCCGCGATCACCGCGGTTTTTGCGAAATTGATCGATTTACTCAAGAAACCCTCCTGATTGTGCCCCGTCAAGGATGTAGCGGGACGGAGCCTATCATCTGCATTTGAGCCGGTAAACGGCACGGCACTCCGCCCGAAAGGGGTGGCGGGGAAGATATAGGAGTTTGCCGGAGGTGCTGCAAACCAGCGGATTGTTTCGGCGCAACATCTCTGTAGCGGTTTTGCAATCTGGGTGTCTTCGACCTATTCTAGGTTGAATTGGGCAAAATCGAAATTTGGGTTGATTCCCGGTCGTTTGTAGGGGATGGCTATGGTCAGGCAGCTTCGCATTAGGTTGAGCGTTCTGTCCTTTCTGTGCGTGGTTTTGGGCTTCAGCAGCGTTGTCATCGCGGCAAATGAGACGGTTGTTGTGACCGCTCAAAAACGCGAGGAGGACGTGGTCGATGTGCCGATTACGATTACGACCTTTGGCGGCGCGTTTCTGGACTCTATCGGTGTCGAAGAATTCGATGAACTTTCGCTCTATGTGCCAGGGCTTCAGATTCAAGAGCAGAGCGTCAACAACGCAGGTTTTGTGATCCGGGGCATTACCTCAGATGAAGGGTCAGCGTTGCTGGCGCCACGGGTCTCCATATTTCAGGATGGGGTCGATATTTCGCGGTCCCGTGGATCGATTATCGAGCTTTTCGATATCGAACGTATCGAGGTGATAAAGGGTCCTCAGGCGACGCTTTTCGGAACGGCCGCTTCGATTGGGGCGATTCAGGTTATTTCCGCGCATCCAACCGAAGAAGTCGAAGGCAAGATCTCCGTCGGCTACGGCAACTACGACGAGATCAAAACCGACGGATACATCAGTGGCCCGCTGATTGACGGCAAGTTGCTTGCCAGGATCGCATGGACGTATAAGCGCCGTGACGGATATGTTGAGAATATTGACGGCGCGCCGTTCTCGCAGAATCCCCAGTCCGAACAGGCTCGATCGCTCAATGGAACCGACACCTTTGCCGGGCGCGTGTTCTTCACTTTAATTCCGTCAGATGACGTCACTGCCGATCTGATTTTTAACTATCAGAAAGACACGCCGCCTGGGACGGCCTTCAAATCTGGGACCTTGCCGCCAACAGGCGGCTCCACGGATCCGTTCGACTTTGTTGAGTTGGGCCCTTTCGGCGTAGCACCGTCCGACCATCTGGGCGGTAAAATCGGCATTGATCGCGAAATATACAGCATTACGCTCGATGTCGACTGGGACCTGAACGAGAACTGGGCCGTTGCCTGGATTAGTAACTATCGCCAGTTTGACTCACTTGAAGTGTTTGATGCCGATGGGTCACCGGCGTTCTGGCTGGAGTTTTCGGAAGACGCCGAAAGCGAACAATGGAGTACGGAACTTCGAGTCAATTATGATTCCGGAGACCGCTTTCGAGGGTTCGTCGGCGCGAGCTTCTTCTGGGAAGACGGTGAGCAGCGCGTATCTTTCGTCACCGATGAAGCTCAGTTCGCGGCCTGTTCGCTCGGCTTTTGTGTCGCGCCCAATGGTGCCTACCTGGCGCTTGACCTAAACCCTTTCAGTCCAACCTTTCAATTGCCTGTGCCGCGTGACCTGGCGCCCGCGCTTATCAATGAAGAATTGGCGGTAAATCGGGGCCGGAACAAAACCCTCTCGCTCTATGCCGACGGCACGTATCAGGTGCTCGACTGGCTGGAGTTCACCACCGGCATTCGATACCTGCACGAAAAGCGGCGCAGCGGCTTCATGTCGATGACCGATCCTTCCTTCGTGATCAATCCGGGCGGGGCGCTCTTGCCGATTGGCAATACATTCGGCGAGTTCGTCTTTGCGCCGGAAGAGAGCTTTGACGCCGTATTGCCGCGTTTTAATGTGAATATTTCAGTAGGTGAAGAGTCCAACGTCTATTTCACGGTCTCTAAAGGGCGGCGAGGCTCCATCGTCAGCGTAGAAGGTAACCCGGCTGTCCCGGGCGATGTCCTTATCAATGTGCTTCCCGCTGAAATTATCTGGAACTATGAAGGCGGGGCCAAAGGCCGGTTGTTAGGTGGCCGGGTGCAGTATGACGCCGCATTCTTTTATCAGACCTACACCAATTTTCAGACCCGGTCGGTTCGCGAGGGTATCATCGTGCCCGTCAACGGCGGATCGGCTACCGCGTGGGGGTGGGAGGCCGGTCTGGTCGGCAAGCCGGCGGAGAATATCGACCTGTTCTTCAATGTCGGATTTATCGATGCGACATTTGACGCGACGGATTCCGACGGTAATCCGCAGGCATTAGCTGGAAACCGGTTCCGCTTGACCCCGAAATGGTCCGTTTCTGCCGGCCTCTCGACGTTTCAGCCGGTTGGAAATCTGGGAGATCTGTTTTTCACGGTGACCTGGACGTTCCGGTCCAAGGTGTTTTTTGAAAACGAAAACCAACCTCTGGCGGGCCTCGACATTTCTCAAGATGCCGTTTCGCTGGTCAATTTCCGGATCGGACTACGCGATTTCGACGAGGTTTGGGAAATCGAGTTCTATGTTAACAATGTGTTCAACAAAAAGTACCTACTGGATGCTGGTAACCTAGGTGGTAATCCGTTCTTCAACACACCGACCTTCATCGCTGGCGTCCCCCGCTTCTACGGAGTCGGTATCACCGGCCGTTTCTAAAAAGTCATGGATTTAAGGGTTGATCGCATGAAACGTTTGTCATCAGTCTTCGGACTGATCGTTGCCACGGGCTTGTTGGCTGCCTGTGGTGAGAATGGTCCAAGGGGCAGCTTTGATCATGGTGTCGCCAGCGGCGATCCGCTCCAGGATGCAGTGATTATCTGGACCCGGTTCACCCCACTTGTTTCAGACGGCGGTCAGGAAGACGCCGCGACCATTCCGGTCGAATGGGAAGTCACCACCGATCCTGACACCGAACAGGTTGTCGCTGAAGGCGTGTTCGAAACCAGCGCCGCCCGCGACTATACGGTCAAGGTCGATGTAACGGGTTTGGAGCCGGGCACCACATACTACTATCAGTTTGAAGTCGGCGATCAGGAGTCCGTTGTGGGCCAGACCAAGACGCTGCCGTCAGGGCCCGTAGAGCGCGCGGCACTGGCGGTCGTGTCCTGCTCTAACTATCCGTATGGCCTGTTCAACGTCTACGGCCATATTGGCGATCGAGACGACATCGATGTCGTGCTGCATCTGGGCGACTATTTCTACGAATATCCGGCTGACGGCTGGGGCAAGGACATTGCAGAGAAGCTGGGCCGGGTCTCCCTGCCGGCGCATGAGACGGTAACGCTTCAGGACTATCGCATCCGGCATGCCCAGTATCGGACGGACCCGGATCTGCAGGCGATGACTGCCCGGCACCCCTTGATTGCCGTTTGGGACGATCATGAATCGACCAATGACTCGTCGGCAGATAACGCACAGAATCATCAGCCGGAGACTGAAGGCGAGTGGGAAGCCCGCAAGCAGGCATCAGCACAAGCCTATGCTGAGTGGTTGCCGATCCGCAGCCCGGAGCCGGACAATCTGCTGCGGATTTATCGCAGTTTCCAATTTGGCGATCTTGCCAGCCTGATGATGCTTGATACCCGGCTGATCGGACGCTCCGCTTCGCTAGACCTGTTCCAACGGGGGCATGTCCCGTTGGTCAGCATGCCGTTTGATTTCAGTGATTTGCTTAATCCCGTCGCGATAACGGAAGGCGCCGATGTGCCGGAAGGCGCTGAGTTGCGGGACGTGCCGGTTCCCTTTGATATGACCGGGGAGGAGCCGGAACCAATCCTTGACTATGCGCGGATTGTGGAGCTCGGGCGGATACTCGAAGCGACGCCCCACAAAATGCCCGACGGAATCCTGTTCCTGCCGGATATTGAAAGACTGCAAACAGAAATTCTAGATGATCCGGAACGCCGCATGCTGGGGGCTGCTCAGGAAACCTGGCTGCGCGACGAGCTGGTTGCTTCCAAGGCTGCGGGCGTGACCTGGCAGATTCTCGGTCAGCAGATATTGATGGGCAACACGCCGATGCCCGATATCACCGAGCAGGTCGATCTATCGCAGAACAATGGGTGGAGCGTGAACCGTGTGCTGCAGATGCAGTTCGGATCGGCCAACAAACTACCAGCCAATCTGGATTCCTGGGACGGCTATCCCGTTGCACGGCGCGACCTCGCTAATGACCTGATGCAACATGCCAACAATACGGTGGTGCTGGCGGGGGATACGCACAACTTCTATGCCTTCGATTTGACCCTGGCCGACGGTGCGCCGCCCTATGCGGTTGAATTCGGTACCGGCGCGGTCAGCTCACCGGGGATGGAGGCGTTCTTTCCAGTCGATGCAGCCTATGCCCGGCAGCAGGTCATGGCGGCGAGCCGCGAGATGCGGTTCGTCGATACCAAACACCGGGGCTATCTGATGTTGGAAGTCACGCCCGATGCCAGCACGGCGCGGATGATGTCGGTCGATACGGTGTTGTCGCCCGATTCAACCGAAAACTGTGAGGCCGCGTTCCGCGTCGATGCGACGGACGACCGCGGTGTTGACCCGATGTATCCGGTGACCTGCGAGTGACGGTCTGGCCGACGCTGACAGGCGCGCTGCCGATCATTATCGCCCATCGGGGCGCGAGCGGTTATCTGCCAGAGCACACACTGGCTGGCTATGACCTGGCGATTGAGATGGGGGCTGATTTCATCGAGCCGGACCTGGTGCTGACCAAGGACGGGCATCTGATTGCCCGGCATGACCGCTATTTGGGCATGAGCACCAATGTGTTCGACAAGCCAGAATTTGCCGACCGGCGTGTCAAGAAACCGGGTCATGCTGAGCCAGAATGGTATGCCGAGGATTTTACCCTCGCGGAAATCAAGACCTTGCGCGCACGTCAGCCCTTTCCAGGCCGTTCGACGGACCACGATGACATTCATGAGATTCCGACATTTGATCAGGTCCTGGCGCTGGCATCACGCCGTAGCACGGAGCTGGGCCGGTCCATCGGGGTTTATCCTGAAACCAAGCAGCCTACGCTCTTCGCCTCCATTGGCCTCGACTTTACCGATCCCCTGCTCAGTGCTTTGGAGGGGTTTGAGCAACCGGTCTTCATCCAGTCGTTTGAACCCCATATCCTGATGCAGCTCAAGGACCGGACCGATCATCCGCTCATCATGCTGCTGCTTCGAATGGATGACGGTACGCCGCATATCCCGCTGACCGTCGCAAAGGAGTTTGCATTCGGGGTCGGTCCGGCCAAGACATTGTTGATCGACCCGCAGACCATGCAGGATACCGGCTTTGTCGCCCAAACCCATGAGTTGAGTATGGCGGTCCACCCCTGGACCTTTCGCGACGATGTCGTGGGCGACGGATTCGACTCCATAGAGAGCGAGCTGGCCGCCTATCTGGCGCTTGGAATCGATGGGCTGTTCTCGGATTTCAGCGATACCGCGGTTTCCGCCCGCAATCTATAGCGCCTAGAGCAAAACCAGCTTAGTTGGAATCGCTGAGCTCCAACTAAGCTGGTAAGTTTGCTCTAGAAACCAATAGATTAGATCATCTTTATCTGTTGAGCTGGAGCGCCATCCGCTTCCAACTCAACAGATGATGATCTAGTTTACAGGGCAGCTAAAGCCGCGGCAGGACTTTAGAGGCAATATATTCCAGCCGCCGATGGCCGGACTCAATGGGCTCGCCCGGGAAGTGGCCCCAGAAGTGGACGTCCTTGATCTGTGGATAGGCGTCCAACATGGCGGAAAGGTTGTTAACCGCCATGTCAGCATCCCACAGCTCATAAAGCCCGTTTTCGATGGCGGCTTCGGCGGTTTCGAACAGCGGTGTTTCCTCTGGCGGGCCGAACGCGCCCCACTTGATGTACTGGTTGAGGTGATAGAGCACGTGATCGCCGATCTTGGCGGCTTCGCGTTCCGGGTCCTCGGCGATAATGGCCCAGTTGCCGGCAAAGATTGATCCGCTTCCGGCCTTGCCGTGGCGCGCGAGGGCGTCGGCGTATATGTCGTGGCCAATCCCGCCGGTTGACAGAAAGCCGTCTGCTATCCGCGCGGCGCGGTCGATGGCAGGGTCGGTCATACCACCCATCAGAATGCGCGGCGCGTGTTCGGGTTTCGGTGTCACTTTCACGTCACCAAACTGGAAGCGCTTGCCATCCATATTGATGGCCTCGCCGCGCCAGGCCCGGCGAATGACCTCGACAGCTTCTTCCATCAGGCTGGGGCGAAAGCGCAGTTCTCGTCCGAATTGTTCGAACTCCATCTGCCGGTAACCAACGCCAACGCCCAGATCGAAACGTCCGCCGGTCAGCAGGGAAACGGTCGCGGCATCCTCTGCAACCCGGATCGGGTTATGCAGCGGCAGGATGATCAGGTTGGTGCCGATCCGCATGGTTTTCGTGCGCTCGCCGATCGCCCCGGCGATCACCATGGGCGACGGCGTATATCCATCGTCGCAAAAGTGGTGTTCGGTCAGCCACACAGAGCCAAAGCCCAGTGCTTCGGCATCTTCGATCTGTTGCAGCGAGTCCCGGTAGAAGCCCTCGAACGGCACGGCCCAGGGGTCGGGGTTTCTGAAGTCCAGCCAGACCCCATAGTTTACGTCACGAGCCATATTTCCCCTCCCAAGACTTGTTTGCTGAGTTTCGTTTACCGATTCTTGATTGGTTTTCAGTCTAGCCCGTCTTGACGGTCGATCCGTAGCGAAACCAGTCTTCAACCTGTTTTTGTTCGTCGGCTGAGAGGTGAAGCCCCAGCTTGCTGCGCCGCCACAGGACGTCTTCAGCGGTCACGGCCCATTCGTGGGATCGCAGATATTTCAGCTCCGCCTCAGAAAATCCCCGGCCAAACGCCATGCCGAGGTCGTCTTCTGATCTTGCGTCTTCAAGAAAGTCTGCGGCATGTGTGCCATAGGCCCGTGCCAGACGCTTGATGTCGGCCAGCGGCATCCAAACAAACCGGGCGCGCAGCCTGGTCATGAAGGATTCGAATTCACCCCCGTCCAGATCACCGCCCGCCAGCGGCGCGTCCTCTGTCCAGGCGTCACCGTCAAATCCAAGGATTGGTTTAAGCTCTTCCAGCGCGTGTTCCGCCAGTTTGCGGCATGTCGTCAGCTTGCCGCCATAGATGGTCAGCAGGGGCGGGCGGGCGGCATCGGTTTCCAAGTCGAAGACATAGTCTCGAGTGACTGCCGATGCATCTTCATGGCTTGCGTCATCATAGAGTGGCCGGACTCCGGCATATGTATGGACCACGTCCGCGGGTTTGGTCTGTGGCTTGAAATAGTGATTTGCCGCATCGCACAGATAGGCAATCTCCTCGTCAGAAGCACGGACATCAGCAGGGTCGCCGGTGAAGGGGCGCTCCGTGGTGCCCAGAAGGGTGAATTCGTCCTCATAGGGGATGGCGAACATGATGCGCCCATCGGCATTCTGAAAAAGATAAGCGTGCTCACCTTCGAACAGCCTGGGGACGATAATATGGCTGCCCTGAACCAGGCGCAGCGGGACTTTGGCGTCGTTTCCCGGTCCGGCGATGCGGGACATCATGTCACCGACCCAGGGGCCGGCGGCGTTGACGACGGCGCGGGCGCGAAGCACACGGCTGTCGCCATCGCTGGTTTCCAGCGTAGCCAACCATTCACCTTTATCGGGTGCCAGTGCGGTGCATTTGGTCCTGGTGGTGACTTCAGCGCCACGTGCGGCTGCATCGACGGCATTCATGACGACAAGACGTGCATCGTCGACCCAGCAGTCGGAATAGACGAATCCCTTGGTCAGATCGTCTTTGAGCGGGAAAGCCTCGATCCCGGTCGATAGGTCGATCCCATGCGACGGCGGCAGCAACGGATTTTTCGGCCCGAGCCAGTCATAGATGAACAGCCCCAGGCGCAGCAGCCAGCGCGGCCGCTGGCCGCGTTCATGCGGCAGGATAAACCGCATCGGCTTGACCAGGTGCGGCGCTGTTCTGAGCAGAATATCACGCTCGATCAGCGACTTGCGTACCAGGTTGAATTCCCGGTGCTCCAAATAGCGCAGTCCGCCATGGATCAGCTTTGTGCTGGCTGAAGACGTGCCGGACGCAAGGTCGTTCATTTCGCACAGCGCTACACGCAGGCCCCGGCCAGCGGCGTCCCGGGCGATAGCGGTTCCGTTTACACCTCCGCCGATGACAAGAATGTCTACTTCAGTCATCACGGAGTGTATGTGCTCTTCATCAACAGCATAGGTGGTATCTATATTTCCTTCATATCCTCACAAGTCCATAGCATGGTTGGGAAAAAATCGGGAAGGCGTCCATGGCGGAACAGCGCGGTATATTGGCGATCGATCAGGGAACGACATCCAGCCGGGCGATCGTATTTGCCCTCGACGGTACGGTAGTCTCGGTTTCGCAACGGGAATTCCGGCAGATTTACCCGGCTGATGGCTGGGTAGAGCACGATCCGGAAGAGATCTGGGCCACGACCCTGGCGGTTAGTCAAGAGGCCCTGGCGGAGGCTGGTGCTGCTGGTGTCTCGGTCGCGGCTATCGGCATTACCAATCAGCGTGAAACCACCGTAGTCTGGGATCGAGACACCGGTAAGCCGATCTACAACGCGATTGTCTGGCAGGACAGGCGTACGGCGGATGTCTGCCGTGCGCTGATCGAGGCTGGGGCTGAAGCCGATGTTCAGGCGCGGTCCGGGCTGTTGCTGGACCCCTATTTTTCGGCCACCAAGGCCGCCTGGATTCTGGACAATGTTGAGGGTGCCCGCGATCGGGCGGAACGGGGCAATCTGGTCTTCGGCACCATAGACAGTTTTCTGATCTGGCGGCTGACCGGCGGAACCGTTCACGCCACTGACGCCACCAATGCAAGCCGCACCAATCTCTACAATATCCATCAAGGCGACTGGGATGACGAACTGCTCGAGCAGTTCCAGGTGCCGCGTGCAGTTTTGCCGCAGGTTCGCGACAGCGCTGGCGACTATGGAGCAACGGATCCGGCGCTATTTGGTGGGCCAATACCGATCAGAGGTGTCGCCGGTGATCAACAGGCCGCGACGGTTGGTCAGGCCTGTTTCAATCCGGGTGATATCAAGAGTACCTACGGGACGGGGTGTTTCGTCATGCTGAACACCGGCGAGGACGCCATCACCTCAAGCAACAGGTTGCTGACCACCATCGCTTATCAGTTGGATGGCCAGCCGACCTACGCCCTGGAAGGTTCCATTTTTATTGCCGGTGCCGCCGTGCAGTGGCTGCGCGACGGCCTGGGCGTGATCGACAGTGCGTCGCAGACTCAGAGACTGGCCGAAAGTCTGGATGGCCATGGCGGTGTTTATCTGGTGCCGGCCTTTACCGGTCTGGGAGCGCCGCATTGGAACCCGAGTGCGCGCGGCGCGGTATTTGGGCTCACGCGCGACAGCGGACCGGCTGAATTTGCCCGTGCCGCCGTCGAAGCCTCTGCCTATCAAACGCACGATCTGCTGGCGGCAATGGCCAGAGACGGCGTGCAGCCATCTGCTCTCAAAGTCGATGGGGGCATGGTGCAGAACAGCTGGCTCTGCCAATTTCTGGCCGACATTCTTGACATGCCTGTCGACCGGCCGCAGGTGATGGAGACCACCGCGTTGGGTGCTGCTTATCTGGCTGGTCTGGGGGCTGACCTCTACGGCTCCCTCAACGAGATCGCTGCGCAATGGCAACTAGATCAACGGTTCGAGCCAACGATGACGGACGATACCCGCGATAGGTTGCTTGACGGCTGGTCGCGCGCGGTCAGCGCTACGCTTTCTTTCTAGCCTTCAATATACTTTACCAAGGTTTCATGAATCCGTCTGATGCGTGACTCCTGATAACGGGAAAGGGTTTGCGCGGCCTTCTTGCTGGCATGCATGCCTTCCTGTTGCCAGCGCATGATGCTGGTGTCCTGATCGAGCACGCTGCCGGAAAACTCGTTGGTGCCGGGCACGGTGGTGAAGGACTCTTCCTCCTTGATCCGGTAGGGCTCGGCAGGATCTGGCCGGGTTTCGCCAGGCGGGCAGGGGCGCAGGTTGAAGTTTTCCATGATGCACTTGTCCGGGTCCATGCCATGCGGCTTGAACAGCTGGATCTGCGGCAGGCCCGGCCCGCCATAGAGGATCATGTTCGGGAAGATGTTGTATTTGAGGGAGTCGATGCACTCCGCGTCGCTGAGACCGGACAGGTCGATATTATAGTCTTCCGCAAATTTTTGCCGCATTTGTTCGGCCATGACGATCCGCGCGGTCTTACCCTCCGGGACCGGGACACCGTCTTCATGGGATTCCGGGTCGCCCAACAGCATTCGGTCGGCCAGTTCCTGTTCGCTCAGTCCCAGTGTCGAGGTCGGGCTGGAGACCCCCAGCGGGCACAAGTCGCGGCTGGTGTGGTCGCCAAACACGTCGTGCTGCATGTTCCAGTCACCGACCACATGGGTCATCTCTGGGTGCACCAACGGCGTGTGATAGGCTTCCATGAAGCCCTCCAGCGCGACCTTCCAATTGCAGTTCAGTTCCTTTTGAACGTGCTGATAGGTGTACCAGTTCTCGAACCGCCAGTTTTCGAAGTGCTCGGGTACCACCTCCAGATAATCGAGCAGGGGTGGTGCATCCAGATCCATGTTGATGAAGATAAAGCTGTTCCAGCTTTCTACCTGAACTTCCGGTAGCCGATTGGCTTCATAATCCAGATGCGGGAACTCCCAGGAGCAGGGCACTTCATTGAGGGTGCCATCCAGCTCCCACGTCCAGCCGTGAAACGGGCATTGCAGGTTGGGGGCATAGCCGCTGGAGCCCGACGGCCTTATCTTGGTCCCGCGATGCAGGCAGGAATTGTGATAGGCCTTCAAGCTCTCATCGGCCTGGCGGACAATCAGGATTGAATAGCGGCCGATGTCATAGACGAAATAGTCGCCCTCTTCCGCAACATGCTCGTCACGGCAAGCGAATTGCCAGACGCGGCTCCACATTTTCTCCATTTCCAGGTTGAAGAAATCCTGACTGATAAAATGCTCGACGGGAATATCGTCCGTGGGTTGCGGCGGGTTTGATTTCAGCGCCAGAACATCAGCAGCCGGTGTGCTGTCAGAGTCGATAATCTCCCGATAGGTCTTGATCGGAATCGTCGCTTTATCCTTAGCTTCGACATCGTCGTCTAATTCAGTGATATCCGTTGCATCCATATCCATTTGACACTCTCCCCGCGAGCGATGTTCCTGCTGTGACTATAAACCTTCATGTGTGCTGGTTTGAAGCATACCTCTAAGGTTCTTTTTGTTGCGGCTAGTACTTCACAGCCTTCGTATAGCCGCCGTCGACCACAATATTCTCACCCGTTACCCATGAAGAGCGCGGGCTTGCCAGAAACGCGACCACGTCCGCGACTTCTTCAGGGTTGCCGAACCGTTTTGACGGCTGAATGGCGATGTTGTCTGCGAAATAGTCCGGCATCTCGGTTTCAAGGTAATCCCACGATCCGCCTTTGATGAAGATTGGGCCCGGCGAAACACAGTTAGCCCTGATCCCTTCCGACATGAATTCATGAGCGATTTGCGCAGTAAAGCTGATCAAGGCCGCGTTCATCGCGCCATAGCTCTGACTGCTGCCGGCGAATGCATGGTGTTCAACAGCGCTGATTGTGGAGATTTGGACAAAGGCAGGATTTTGCCCCTGCTTTAGGTAGGGATAGCCGGTTTCCCACATGGTGACCGCTGACATCATGTCGACATTGTAGGAAATATCCCACCCTGCCCGGGACCTTGGAATGCCACCTAGGGCACTGGCGTTTGACACCAGAACATCAATGCCGCCCATGGTATCAGCCGCGTCATGCACCCATTGGGCGACTTGGTCCTCATACCCGCAGTCGACGACGAAGCCATGCACCTTTCCCAGGCTGCTCATAGCTGCAACAGCATCATTGACACCGTCACCTGGCAGGTCATTGACGATCACGTCCGGATGGCTGGTATGGGGCTCTGCCCCCTTGGCGCGGCGCGCACAGATGGCGACCTCCGCACCTTCTTTCAGAAACCGTTCCGCAATGAACCGGCCAACCCCTTTTGAGGCGGCGCTTACAAGAACTTTTTTGCCTGTTAGTTCAAGGTCCATTTGGCTCTCTCGGCTTGGTCTGTCTATTCGATGCAGTTGATGTGCAGTTTGGTCAGGCCGCGTAGGTTATAATGTCGGTGAACGCTTAGGTCCGCCGGGTCTTCTGCGAGTTCAAAGCGGTTGAAACGGTCCAGCAACACCTGAAAACCGGTCAGTATTTCCTGACGGGCCAGCGGCGCGCCGACACATGTATGAATGCCGGTGCCAAAAGTCAGATGCTGGCGTGGTTTCGGACGGCTCAGGTCGATGGTTTCAGGGTCTGTGAATACACTGTCATCGAAGTTCCCGGCACCATAGCGAAGGTGAACCATGGCACCCTTGGGGATGATCACACCCTCTACGTCCACGTCCCTGGTGGTGCGTCGGAACTGGCCTTGGTTGGGGGACCAGATACGCAAAATCTCTTCGACGAAGACTTTCATGGTGCGCTCGTCACCATCGCGCAGTTGCGCGAGCAGGTCTGGGTCCTGCGCCAGATACCACATGCCGCCGGCGATGGTGTTGGTCGAGGTTTCGTTTCCTGCAACCATCAACTGCGTGAGGATTGAGATCAGCTCTTCATCATTGAGGGGTCGGGGTTCGCCGTCCAGCGGGTGATAGGTGAGGGTGCACAGGTCTGAGATGATGTTTTGTTTCGGATCTTTTCGGCAACGCTCCACTTCGCTAAAAAGATAGTCGCTCGACGCACGCTCACGCCGCGCACAGTCGATCTGATGCTCCCGGTCACCCACCTGGCCGAGCAGATCGACGATGGCATCGGACCAGTCTTTGATGTTGTCCGCGCGCTCGCGGGGAACGCCTAACTGATCAGCGATGATGGTAACCGGTAACGGCGCGGCGAAGGCTGAGATAAACTCCACCGGCCCATCTTTGGGAAACTCATCGATCAGGCTGTTGGCGATCTCTGCCATGTAAGGCCGCATGGCCAGAACCTTGTCCATGGCAAAGGTCATGTTGACCAGATCGCGATAGGTGCGGTGTTCCGGCGGGTCCTGGGTCAACAGGGTGGCGATTCTGGTCACGCCACCGCCGCGAATCTCTGCCACCTCCGGATCCATGCCGTCCTTGTAGACATCGGCGATCACGTCGATCCGCGACGAAAACGTTTCGGTATCCTTGGCGACCTGTTTGATCAGGTCGTGGCGCATGATCCAGTACATGCCGGTCTCTTGGTCCTGAAAGACCGGCGCCGTAGAAAGGGCGGACTGATAATAGGCATGAGGACACTTTACGAACTCGTCAGACATGGCGCTGACGCCAAGTGGTGCCGCTGTCTGATCCTGATTTGGCTCTGTCTGTGACGAACCGGCCATGGAGGTCTCCTGAGATGTCAGCAATGTCTCCATGGTATCCAACGGTTCGATAGAGATCGCGAATCAAATTCAACTTATTTTCTATATCACGATATAGAAAATGCGTAATCTGTTTTCGAAATGCGCAGTTCGGTGATATTTCGTTGCAGCAACACGGAGCCTGGACATCGTCAAACAGCTGACAGAACGGCAATTGCGCCGCCGTTCATCGATTTTAGCAACAGCACGAACGCTCATCGCAGACCTCGGATATCACGGGGTGACAATGCGGGCGTTGGCGGCTGAAAGCGGGGTCGCCTACAAGACCTTGTTCGATGTCTACGGCAGCAAGGACAATCTGCTGGCGACCGCTGTTGAGGATCGCCTAGCCGGAGTCTTCGAAAAGATCATTAAAGAAACAAAGACGTCGGGTTTTGAGCGGCTGCTTGAAATCCTCGACCGAAGCTCTCGTGCGACATTGGAAATCCCGAACTTGGCGCGGGCGCTGGAACCAATCTTGGCTGCTGATCCCGGGCGATTTTCAATTAAAGCCATTTATGACCAGATCCACCGCCAGTCGTTCGAAGAGATGGATGCGCAAGGCGGGCTGGCCGATTGGGCCGATATCGACATGCTGTTGGACGAATTGATGCTCGATAATACGGGAACCCGTTTGTTCTGGGCGAATGGTGTCATTGTCGACGACGATCTCGCGTTGATGCAGCAATTCGGTGCCTGCAAGATTTTACTGCCGGCAACGATTGGGGTGGTCAGACAGCAGGTCGAACAAGCCTATCGACGGTTGCAGGCGCAATTGAGCGATTCACATCTGTCTGTTCAGCCGGAGGCGACCGACCCGAGCATCTCATTGCTCTAGAAAACCAGAAACAGACCCGATAGAAGCCGGGGCCAAGGTGGTAAGAAGGTAGTAAAGATGGATTTGGAATTGAGTTCCGAGGATCAGGCGTTTCGCGATGAAGTGCGCGATTTCCTTGATGCGGAGTTGACGGCGGAAATCCGCGACACGACCCGGCGGACAACAGCTGTTTGGGTTGATAAGCCCATCGTCATGGAATGGCATCGCAAGCTCTATGAAAAGGGCTGGATCGGATATTTCTGGCCCGAAGAATTTGGCGGCACCGGCTGGAACGCAACCCAGCAATATATCTTTCTGACGGAGAGCGCACGGGCTGGCGCTCCACCGCTTATCCCCATGAGCTTGCGCTATGTCGGGCCGGTGATTTTCACGTTCGGCGACGATTGGCAGAAAGAATATTTCCTGCCAAAGATTCTGTCGGGTGAACACTATTGGTGTCAGGGCTATTCCGAGCCTGGGGCCGGATCGGACCTGGCTGCGCTTAAGTGTAAAGCCGAGCGTGACGGCGACGACTACATCATCAACGGCACAAAGATCTGGACCACCAACGCCCATGTGGCGGACTGGATTTTCTGCCTGGTGCGGACCGACAACACCGGCAAGAAGCAGCAGGGCATTACCTTTATTGTCATCGACATGAATACGCCGGGCATCACCGTCGAGCCGATCATCACGATGGACCTGGATCACGACGTCAATCAGGTGTTCTTCGATAATGTCCGCGTGCCAGTCAAAAACCGGGTGGGTGAAGAAGGCGCCGGCTGGGGCTATGGCAAGTTCCTGCTCGAGTTTGAGCGGGCGGGCGGCTCCTGTGCCCGGCTGAAGGCCGATCTGGCGCATTTGAAGATGATTGCCGCCGCGCAGCACCGCGCTGATAAGCCGCTGATTGAGGACGCCGCATTTGCGACGGAGATCGCCAAGGTCGAAATCGGGATCACCGGCCTCGAAATCACCGAACGGCAGATCCTGTCAAAGGCGGCCGCTGGTGAGCCGCCGGGGTCGGAAGGGTCGATCCTCAATGCGCAAGCCGTTCAATACAATCAGCGCATGACCGAGCTGGCGGTCGAGGCGATGGATCATTACGCGTTGCCGTTTATTCCGGGCCGTCCGTTTCCGGGCGCCAATGAGTGGTATCCGGGGCCGGACTATGCGCCGCCGGTGATGGGGCAGTATCTCAACCGCCGGGCCACCTCGATCTATGGCGGATCAGACGAGGTCCAGCGCGAGATCATTTCGAAGATGCTGATCGGCCGGTAGGGCATCCTTAGAGCTCAGGCGGCTCAAGGGCAGGGTCGTCGGCCAGGTAAAAATCCACCCATTTGTGGAAATACTGATTGCCGCGTTCGTTGCGGCCGAACAGCACTGTCTCAAACGGGTTGGCGTTCAGGCTCTTCTGGATGCGCTGCCCGAAGACATAATCCTCGCCATAGGTAACGTCATAAAGGAACTGGGCTGTCTGCTTCAGCTCCTCCTTATGCGCGTCATCATCGGGCGGGGTGGGGTGGACGTAATAGAGGATGGTGCGGTTCTGGTCCGGCGTCGGACCCGGGATCAGCTGGGCGATCTGGCCGAGGCCCAACCCCAGATACATGGAGATGTTCGGGAACAGCAGCCGTACAAAGGTGAATCCCTTTTCCTCATACTGCCACCACTCGTCCTTGGGCGCTTCCTTCATCGAGTCGATGTCGGTGGTGCCATAGGTCACCCGCATATGCGGGCCATAGGCCTTGAAATCCATCAGGTCGGGCAGCGTGACCTTCATGATGGTTTCGGGGTGCAGTGTCGCGAAGTGATAGCCTTCCAGATAGCCGTCATAGGCGACCTTCCAGTTCGCGCCCTCCATCTCCTTGGCTTCCAGGAAATGCCAGTTTTCGAAATTGTGGTGTTCGACATCGCCGATCATCCCGCCCAACCAGTCATCGATATCGAGGTCCATGCCGGGGGTCAGAATCGCAAAGATCAGCCCAACCCGTTCTGCACACGGCAGTTCGACGAGGCCGCGGGTGCTTTTGTCGATGTCACCGAATTTATGGGCATCCGCGACCGACATCAGGCTACCGTCGCCGCGATAGGTCCAGCCGTGATAGGGGCAGACGAAGCGGCTGGTATTGCCCAGCCCGTCCTCGCAGATCGGCGCGCTGCGATGGCGGCAGGCGTTGATGAAGGCGCGGGCCTTGCCGTCCTTGTCGCGGGTAACCAGGATCGGTACGCCGACCATATCCATCGCCTTATAGTCACCGGGCTTTGGCATCTCGCAGGTCAGCGCCACCATTAGGGGCACGCGCTTAAAGACCAGATCGACTTCCTGCTGCCAGCGCTCAGGGTCCGTATAAGAGCTGAGCGGGACCTCCAGCACATCCTCGGCCTGGTCGGTCGCGTCGGCTTCATGCAGCGCCATAATCCGCTCGGCGACCTGGTTGTATTCTGCATTGCGGTCCATGGAACTCTCCCTTCAGGCGTTCTGGAGGCGGGCGACATAGCGGGCCAGCACGTCGACTTCCAGATTGACCTGATCGCCCACCTTGGCCTCGCCGAAAGTGGTCATTTGCCTCGTATGGGGAATCATATTGATGCCAAACCGGTTGCCGTCGATCTCGTTGACGGTGAGCGATACGCCGTCCACGCAAACATAGCCCTTGCTGGCAATCAGCGGGCCCAGTTCCACAGGAGCCTCGAACTCGAATCGCAGCGATTCTCCATCCGGTGTCATGGCGACGATCTTGCCGACTCCATCGACATGGCCCAGGACAATATGGCCGCCCATCTCGTCCCCCAGGCGAAGCGGGCGCTCCAGATTGACGGGCGTCATCTCTGTCCAATTGGCGATATTGGTCCGCGCCAGGGTTTCTGCTGACACATCGACCGCGAACCAGTCCGCACCTTTGTCGACAACGGTCAGGGTCGCGCCCGAGCAGGCGATGGAGGCGCCGATTTCAATTGTCGCTGTGTCATAGCCGGTTTCGATCTCAAGCCGCGCGCCACCTTGCGTCTCGATCCTGCGTACCCGGCCGACATCTGTCACCAGTCCCGTAAACATGGGTCCATTAATAGAATTTGCAGGGAAGGGACGCCAGCGCACAGAAATCGTTTACGACGTAAAATCTCCCCACTATGGTGCGGGTCCAAATTCAAACACGGCGAAACGACCGCAGTTCAGGAGCCTCCCCATGTCCACAGCCACCAATCGTCCCGTCAACCGGAAGGTCACACTGCTCAAATATGCTGACGGTCCGGTTACGCCGGATATGTTCCGGCTTGAAGAAGAGCCCGCCCGCGAACCCGGAGAGGGTGAGGTGCTGGTCGAAACTGATTCGATCTCAATCGACGCCTTTATCCGGACCAGTCTGAATGACTGGGAAGGCTTCCACATGCAAGTACCCCTTGGCGGCGTAATCGGCGCGCTGGCTGTTGGCCGGGTGATTGAAAGTAACGCGAAAGGGTGGGAGCCGGGCGATGCGGTCTCTGGCCCTTTGGGAGCACAGAGCTTTGCCACGGTACCCACCGGCATGCTGCAAAAGGTCGATGATTCCCTGCCACTATCGACTTATCTGGGCGCGCTGGGCCTGACAACGGGCCTGACCGCATTCTGCGGCATGCGCTATGTCGGCCAGGTGAAGGAAGGCGAAACGGTACTCGTCTCCGGTGCCGCCGGTGCCGTCGGATCCATCGCCGGGCAGGTCGCCAAGCTGGATGGTGCCAAGGTTATCGGCATCGCCGGCGGTCCGGACAAGGTCAAGTTCCTGACCGAGACATTGGGGATCGACGCCGGCATCGACTACAAGAACGAAAACGTCGCAGACCGGGTCAAGGACCTGGCGCCTAAGGGCATCGACGTGTTCTTTGACAATGTCGGCGGTGAGATCCTGGACGTTGCGCTGGACAATATCCGCGAGCGTGGCCGTGTTGCGATCTGTGGCGCCATTTCACAGTACGACGATCACCTGAATGTGCGGGGCCCCAGCCTTTATCTTCGGCTCGCAGAGCGTTATGCCCGCATGGAAGGTTTCACCGTCATGCATTTCGCCGACAAGTTCCCCGAAGCGTTTGCCCAGCTCGGCCAGTGGGTTGCCGAAGGCAAGCTGAAAATGCCCGAACACGTCGTAGATGGTATCGAATCGTTCCCCGATGCATTGATCACCATGTTCAACGGGGGGCACATGGGCAAGATGCTGGTCAAACCCTAATAGGCACTTGCTCCGTGGCATAGCCGCAATGTTCAGCGGGGGGTTGGTCCCAGCCGTTTAGCCGTCGTACTCTGCTGATCCGTTTCAGGTGAGGTGAGTACAATGACGGAAATTCACGGGCCGATGTCCCACAGCTATTTCTCCCAGCGGCTGCGGCTGCATTATGTGGATTGGGGAAATGAAGAGGCGCCGCCGCTATTGATGGTGCATGGCGGGCGAGACCATTGCAGAAACTGGGACTGGGTCGCCCAGGCACTTCGTGACCAATACCACATCATTGCCCCCGACCTGCGCGGTCATGGCGACTCGCAGTGGATGGTTGGCGGCACCTATGGCACATCCGAATTCGTCTATGACGTCGCCCAACTCGTCCATCAAACCAAGACCACGCCGACAAAAATCATTGCCCACTCGATGGGGGGCGCGATCAGCCTGCGTTATGCCGGAATTTATCCGGAAAATGTCGAGAAACTGGTGGTGATTGAGGGACTGGGCCCGGACCCCAAGCGCATGGCCAAGTTTACGGAACGGCCCGTGGGTGAGCGCATGCGCGAATGGGTGGACAATCTGCGCGCATCGTCAGGCCGCACGCCGCGCAAATATGCCAGCATCGATGATGCGTATCAGCGGATGCAGGAAGAAAACCCGCATTTAAGGCCCGATCAGGCCCGGCATTTGACGATTCATGGTGCGAACCAGAATGAGGACGGCACCTATAGCTGGAAGTTCGACAATTATGTCCGGTCCTGGGCGCCGTTCGGCATGGGTATCGACGATGTGCACGAACTGTGGTCGAACATTACCTGCCCGACATTGCTGATCCGTGGATTGGAAAGCTGGGCGACTGACCCGGCTGAAGACGGGCGGCTTGATCATTTTCAGAATGCGACTGTGGTCGACTTCGAAAATGCCGGACACTGGGTCCATCATGACCAACTGGATCGGTTCCTTGATGTGGTGGGCGAGTTCCTGGCCGACTAACCCACGCCCTGGCCGTCATTCACCTTAATCACAGCACCGGTGACAAAATCTGATGCGGGTGACACCAGATAGAGCAGAGTGCTGTCTAGTTGTGCTGGATCGCCGAACCGCTTGCGCGGGAAATTCTGGCTGAAGTCGCCGATCCGTTCGACCATGCCGTCCATCATCTCGGTCGAAAAGGCCCCTGGGGCGATGCAGTTGACGTTGATGTTGTAACGGGCCCATTCCACGGCCAGCGCCTCTGTCATGCGGACCACGCCCGCCTTGGTAATCGAATAAAGCGCTGCACCATTGCCGTCATAGCGAAAGGCGCCGACGGAGGAGATATTCACGATCCGGCCTGGAAGCTCCTTGTCGATCAACCGTTTCGCGACCTCGCAGGACAATACATAAGGCCCGCGCAGATTGGTGTCGAACACCGCATCAATAAGCTCATGCGACATTTTGTGTGCCCGTTGTGCATCGGGAATGCCGGCATTGTTGACCAAGGTGTTGACCGGACCGAAGACGCGTTCGGCCTCGTCGACAGAGGCAACAATGCTGTCTGTGTCGGTCATATCCAATGGGCAGGCATGGGCCGTACCGCCTGCGGCCTCTATTTCCGCTTTCAGTTTGTCCAGCCGTTCTGTTCGCCGCCCGGTCAGCACGACCTTCGCGCCTTGGTCGGCCAGCACCCGGGCAAAGCGTTCCCCCAGACCGGACGTGGTGCCCGTTACCAGCGCCACCTGTCCGGTCAGGTCGGTAGACACATTAGGCATCGCAAAATCGTTCATTGCAGGCTCCCGGGTTTGATCATCACGGCAGGAGCTTAACAAGCTCGCGGCATGGTAACTAGGCAGCGATCGGCGGCCTGCCTGCAACGGGGGTGTTGACGTTCGCGGGTCGTGTGCGCGCACCGGCAATCCACAAGGAAAACACGGTTGGCGTGAAATAAAACGACACGATGGTGGACAATAGCACTCCGCCAGCAATAGCCATGGCAAAGGGCGGCCAGAATCCGCCGCCGGCCATGATCAGTGGCAAAAACCCGCCGAAGGTCGTGGTGGTGGTGGAAATGATATGCCGGCTGGCCCGTACGACCAATTCACGGATTTGAGTGCGGTCGCCTGCCATGGCAGCGGTATCCTGCTGTAGGCTGGTTAGAATGATAATGGCCGCGTTGATCGATACGCCGATGGAGCCAATCACCCCGATCAGTGCCTGAATGCCAAAGGGAAATTGGAAAACAGCTAATGCGAACAGGCTTAATCCCATCGACAAGATGGCAACCACCCCGGTGACCAGCGACAGCCGGAAAGAATTAAACGTCAATACGATAGTGGCGATCGTCAGGGTAATGATCAGTCCCATGGATGACATTAGATTGCTTACAGTGTCCGCGCGTTCTTCGGAATCGCCCCCGAATTCAATGCTGTAGCCCGGCGGCAATGCAATGGACGCGTCTGCAAGCCGGGCCTGGAATGCCTGCAGGGCCTCTTCCGGCAATACACCGTGCGCAAGATAGCCCCGCACATTGTTGATGCGGTCACCGTTCAACCTTTGGATCGGGCTTTCCGACGGGACCAGCTGCGGTGCGCCCAACGCGCTCAATGGGATACCGGGATAGGTACCTGATGCAGCCTGCTGCCGGCCGTCGGGACCAACAACATCAAGCGCGCGAATGGTGTCGAATGCGCCGCGTTCGGCGTCACCAAGGCGAACCCGAACCGGCAGTTCCTCCGTCGTTTCCACCAGTGATCCACCGACCGCACCCTCCAGGGATCCTTCAATTTGCGTTGCAACACCGGTGAGGTTGAGCCCAGCCAGCTGAACTTCATCTTCATCCAGTTCGAAGACGATTTTGGGGGCACCGCCGGTCATGTCCGCCTTGGTATGAATGATGGACGGGACCTGGGTCATCAAGGCGCGCATCTGCTCACCGATGTCGCGCAGGGTTTGAAGTTCAGGGCCAACCACGCGAACTTCGACCGGGGCGGCAACGGGTGGCCCTTGTTTCAGCCCCTGTACGATGATCTGCGCTTCCGGCAGCCGGGCGTCCAGCTCTGCCTGAAGCGCGGGGATGATCCTTGCGGTCGCTTCCGGTGAGGTCGTGGTCACCAGCGCTTCGGCAAAACCGGAATCGCCGTCCTGATCCATCATCATGTTGTAGTAGAACGCAGGCGCGCTTTCACCGATGACCCAGTGGACGCTTCTGACATCTTTGTCCGCGGAAATGATCTGGCCGGCAGCCAAGGCCGCTTGCTCGGTCACCTGGATCGATGTTGCGCCGTCAAGTTGGAGTTGAACATGAAATTGATCGCGGTCGACCCCGGGAAAGAACTGCGACGTCAAACTCGGAAAAGCAGCGAACCCTATGATCGGCAATGCAACAGCAGCCATGATCGCCAGCCTTGGGTGCGCAAGAGACAAATCAATGGAACGTGCAAAGATACGGCCCACGGCCCCGGCGCGGATCCCACGGTCCCACCACGGGCTGTCATCGGTGGGGTCGGCTTTCAGGATCCACCCGGCGAGTGCAGGTGTCACCGTCAGGGCCAGCAGGAAGGATGCGGTCAGCATGACGATGACCGCGATCGCGATTGACCCGACAAAGTCACCCGCAGGCCCCGGCAACAGCGCCATGGGCATGAAGGCGAGTATGGTCGTCAGGGTCGATGCGAAAAGCGGTATGGCCAGCCGCCGAACAGCAGCGCGCACCGTATTCAAGCGGGGCATGCCGCCCGCCACACGGCGCCTTACCTCATCGGTCATGACAATGGCGGCATCGACCAGCAGCCCAAGCGCGACAATCATGCCGCTGACCGACATTTGATGAATTGGCACGCCGGCAAAGTTAAGCACGTTTAATGACAACAGGCTGGCCAATGGCAGGACAATTGCGACGATGAACGCGCCCCGCCAGCCCAGCGTGAATAAGAGCACGGTCAGCACCAAGCCTACGCCGATCAGAAGATTGATGACCAACCCCGACAACCGGTCGTTGGTGTATTCGCTCTGGTCGAACAACAGGTCGTGCTGCATACCCGCAGGCAGCTCTAACTCAAATTCAGCTAGGTCTTGCTTGACGGCGTCGGCCCACAGATCGACGCGTAGCCCTTCGGCCATACGGGTCGCCACAAGGACGGCGGGCGTTCCGTTGGCATAAGCCAGACTTGACGAAGGCGATTTTATGGATCGTTTGATCTCGGCAATATCGCCGACGCGAAAAAGGCCGCCTGCGCTGTCTGCACCGACGGGAATTTGCGCGATGCGGTCTACGGTCTCGATTTCACCTGCAACCTCAATTAGCAGGTCACCGCGTCCGTCGCGCACCTGCCCGGCCTGTACCTTGGCATCGGCGCCCCTGATCGCGGCAGACACATCGGCGGGTGAAAGTCCCAGAGAGGCAAGCCGGACAGGATCGATCTGAACTAGAATTTCTTCTTCAGCTGCGCCGAAGATATCGACGAATTCCGCGCCGCCGATTTGACGCATCCGGTCCTGCAGCAGCTCACCGTATCGGCGCAGCAGGGTCGGGCTATGGTCTACCCCCGGCGCCATGCTGATGGCACTGATTGCCGTAAATGCACCGGTTCGGTCATTGTCGAATTCAGGTTCAGGCACACCGGATGGAAATTGACGGGACGCATCGGAAAGCGCATCGCGGATTTCCGACCAGGCTTGTTCGATCTCTTCGCCGCTCAGCAGTTCTTGTAGGTCGACTGACACGACCGAGATGCCGGCTCTGGATGTTGAGTTGATCTCGTCAATTGCCTCGATCTCTTGCAGTTGCTCTTCGATCTTTTCGGTCACCAGCGCTTCGACGCGGGCCGGGCTGGCCCCCGGATAAGGCGTCACAATGGTCGCAAACAGATTGGTAATCGTTGGATCTTCCTGGCGGCCGATGGTCATCAATGCAGCCAGTCCCGTCGCCACGATAATGCCGACGACGAGCGCGAAGACGCGCCACTCCCGAAAGAATACGGTGTCCATCAGTCTACTCCCCGACCTGGTAGGGAACCACGCGCTGGCCTGGAATAATCCGTTCCAGCCCTGCTGTGATCACCTGCGCCGCGTCACGCAATGTTCCGCGCACATAGACACGATCAGCCTCGAAGTGCAGAACCTCTACGGCCTCGCGTTCCACCTGCGGGTCGAACTCATCCCCGCCGACGGTAAAGACCGACCAAAGGCCCTTGCGACCTTCCGTCAGAGCGGTCATGGGCAACCAGAATCCCTTGGCCTGGACTTTGCGGCCGATGTCGAGATGGACGACATCGCCGATTGGAATGCCAGCTGCGTCGGGCACATCGAATACCGCGTGTACAGTACGTGATCCGAACGACACATCCGGCCGAAGACTCTCCAAAGTGACTGACAGGGTCCGGCCGCCAGCCTGTAATTGGTATTGGGTGCCGATGGACAGGCTGCCGGCTACATCAGGCGAAAGACCAATTCGCGCTTTTGGCGCGTCGGTTTCAAGCAAGTCCACGACCGGCGTTCCGGCACTCACCACAGCACCTTCATCGACCAGGCGCTGCGACACGGACCCGGCAAATCGGGCAACCACATTTGCCTTGGCAATGTCGATTGAAATTGAACGCACCGCGGCGTCGACTTCGGCCAGACGGGCTTCAAGCGCTTTGGTCTGCAGCCGCGCTTCGTCGAAACGCTGTTGTGATACATGTCCCTTTGCCACCAGAAACGCCTGCCGGTCTTCGGTCAGTCTTGAGAGTTCCAGATCGGCGACAACCTGGGCTTTTTGAGCCCGCAACCGGTCACGCTCAGCCTCTAGGGGTTCAGTATCCAGACGCGCGACGATCTGGCCTTTGGTCACAGTGTCCCCCTCATCAACCAAGACAGCTGTTACAAGACCGGCGCGTTCGAAAGCGATGCGCGTTGATCTGTCTGCTTCCAGCCGGCCGGCATAGCGGGCGCGTTCTTCATAGAACTCTGATGTCTTTGCAGTGGTCACGCTAACGGGAAGAGGCTGAGCGGCGGCGCCCGGGTCAACGGCGGCACGCAAGTGTAACGACGCCGTTCCAGCGAAAATCACAGCGACAATCATCGCCCCAAGCAGGCTGGGTACACCGTATTTCCTGAAGAAAGAGCGGGAATGACGACCCGCTTTGCCGTCGTCTTGCTGACTGTTGTTTTTCCGCATTGCCATGGACCCTTCAGCATCACCGCTTGAATGTTAGCATCACTTACATATGTTAATAGCGCTAACTTGACAAGGGGTGTACGGCAAAAAAATCTGTTAGGATCACTTATGGCCAGCACAGCAGCAGATACCGTCAAAAAGACCGGCTACCATCACGGTTCTCTTCGCGAGGCGCTTATTGATGCAGCGCACGAGCTTGTCTCGGTGTCAGGCACCGATGGGTTCACCATGGCAGACGCCTGCCGCGCTGCGGGGGTTAGTACGGCGGCGCCTTATCGCCATTTCTCGGACCGCGAAGATCTGATCAACGCATTGGCGAGCAAAGGGTTCACCATTCTGTCCGAGCGTACTCAGACGGCGCTTGACGCCCACCCGCTTGGGTCGACAGAGGCCATCATCGCCATGGGCCAGGCTTATGTTCAGTTTGCAATCGATGAGTCGGCGCTGTTTCGAATCATGTTTGGCCGACCGGGCCACACCCATGACGGACCTGTAGATTCAGAATGCTTCGGCATTTTGTTGAAGGCGGTAGAAAATTTCTTGAGCGTTCATCCGGCGCTAAAGCAACCCGTCATGTCCGTTGCTGTGCCGCTTTGGACCATCGTCCACGGCGCGGCGAGCCTGCTGATCGACCAGAATTTTGCGGTCATGGCGCCCGATACAGATGTCGATGCGCTGGTTGCTGAAACAACTCAACGCTTTCTTACCGGTGTTTTGGCTGAAGCCGGGCAGTCCTGATACGCGCCAGATCCTTCTGTCCTTACTCAGCCGGCGCGCGGCGGCGTATTCCCAGCTTCGCCGGCAGGCGGCGGAAGAAGCTTCCCGCATCGGCGACGAATGTATAGGCGACTGGTACGATCAACAACGTCAGGAAAGTGGACGACATCAGGCCACCAATGACCAAAATCCCCATCGGCCGCCGCCATTCCGCCCCGTCAGAAACGGACATGGCGACCGGCAGCATGCCAAAGACGGTGGACAATGCGGTCATCAAGATAGGCCGCAAGCGCAAGGGAGCGGCCTTCAAGATGGCCTCATGGGCCGACAGGCCGTCATCGCGAAACTGATTGGCATATTCGACAATCAGAATGCCGTTTTTCATCACCAGCCCCATCAGCACGATCAGACCGATCTGCGCAAACAGGCTCAAGCCCGCGCCTTCCAGATAGACCGCGGCGAACGCGCCGATAAACGCCAGTGGCGCACAGAGCATGATGATGGCGGGCTGCACGAAGCTGTTAAACTGGCTGGCCAGGATCATATAGATCACCAGCAGTGCCATGCCGAAGGCGGCTGTGATCGCAGCGACATTTTCCGCCATGATCTTGATCGCGCCCTCGGCCCGCCAGCTATAGCCGGAAGGGATCGGCATTTCGGCGACGATTTCTTCCAGTTCCGCGTTGGCCTGCCCTAATGTCACCGTGCGGCTGTTTGCGCCGCTGACGGCGATCATGCGGCTGCGGTCCATGCGTTGAATTTCAACCGGGCCCAGCCCGACCTGCAGCCGGGCCACCCCGTCTAGGTCAATCAATTCGCCTGATGAACTTGCGATCTGTAGCAAGCCGACCTTGGAGAGATCATCGCGCTGATCCTCTTCCAGCCGGATTCGGACGTCATACCGCTCGCCACCTTCTTCATAGGTCGCGACGTCGATGCCACCGACCAGCGCACGAACGGTTCCGGCAAGCCGGTCGACGGAAATGCCGAGATCGGCGGCACGCTGCCGGTCGATATTGATCTGCAACTCGGGCTTGCCGACTTCGTACGACGTATCGATATCGACAAAGGTAGGTGAACCTTTCAGTTTTTCCGCCAGGTCCGTGGCGATGCCTGACAGGACCGCCAGGTCAGAACCCTGAATCAGGTATTCGATCTGGCCGCTGGAGGCCGCGCCCCCGGACACCCAGGGGATTTCATAGAGCGAGAACGTTTTGATCTGCGGGCTGGCTCGCCGAATCGCGTCGCGAACCGAATCCATGATTTCGTACTGACCGCGGTCACGCACCTGTTTGGGCGTCAGCGACACATAGATGTCGGCTTCGTTCACCCGGTTCTGAACGCCGGCGCCGACGGTCATAAAAACAGCTTCGACCTCTTCAATCGTCTGGACTTCTGCTGCGACCCGTTGGGCAACCTGCTTGGTTTCCTCAATGCCCGTCCCAAGCGGCAGTTCCATGCTGCCGATGAACTCGCTGCGGTCCGTCTGCGGCATAAACTCAACCGGGACCAGCCCCGCGATTGAGCCACCGCCATAAACGGCCACAACCAGCAGAACCATGGCGATCCAGCGGCGCCTTAAGGTCGCTTGAAGAAGCCGGCCATAGCCGCGTTCCATGCTTTCATGGAACTTCAGGATCGGGCCGGAGATCGGGCGGCGTTCCGGGTCCTTCCGCAAAAGACGTGAGCTCAGCATCGGTGTCAGAGTCATGGAAATCAGGAATGACACCGCGACCGCAAAAGAGACGGTCAGGCCATATTGAAAGAAGAATTCGCCGACCAGGCCTTCCATGAAAGCGATGGGAACGAACACGCCGACGATGGACAACATGCCCGCCAGCACGGCGCTGCCAACGCGTTTGACCCCCAGCGACGCCGCCCGCATTGGTGGTTCGCCCTGCTGGACGTATCGGTGGATGCTCTCCACCACGACGATGGCGTCATCGATCAGCAAGCCGATGGAGACGGATAGCCCCATCATGGTCAGCATGTTGAGCGTGAATCCAGCGACATAGAACGCGAAAAACGTTGAGATAATGGCCGTGGGAATGGCAATGGCGACAATCAGCGTCGACCGCGGATTGAGCAGAAAGACGAATGTAATCAACACCGCCAGGAAGCCGCCCATCACCATGTCGCGGGTGACGTCGTCGACAGCGGATTCAACGAAGCTGGCGACATCCTTGGCGACAACGAGGTCAACGCCGGGCGGCGCATTGGCACGGAGCCCATCAAGCACGCGTCGGACTTCGGTGGCTACCGCGACTGTATTTTCGCCGGATTGCCGGCGTATCTCCAGTGAGACGCCGCGCTTGCCTGACAGTTCGGCATAGGTGCGCTCGTCCTCCATCCCGTCTTCAATGCGCGCAACATCTTTCAGCCATGTCGGCGCGCCATCGCGGAAGGCGACAACCAGATTACCGAACTCGGCAACGGACTCGACCTCGCCCTTGGTCTTGACGGTGAATTCCTGGGTGCCGCCACCTGCTTCCAGCCGACCACCCGGAATTTCAGCATGTTCCGATTGGATCGCCGCGATCACCTGTTCAGCCGACAGGCCATACCCGCGCAGTCGGTCGATATCGAGCCAGACGCGAACTTCGCGGTCCCGGTCGCCTACAAGCTCGACAGAGCCGACTCCTTCCACGCGTTGTAATGCTTCTTTCACCACATCGTCGGCATAGAGCGTAAGCTCCCGGATGGAGAATTCGCCGACCACCAGAATCGACATGATCGGTTCAGAATCCGGGTCGACCTTCTCGACGACAGGGTTCTCCGCCTCAATCGGGATGTCGGCCCGCGCGACGGAAATCTTGTCACGCACTTCCTGCGCTTTAACGTTGATATCCTGGCCAAGTTCGAATTCCAGGAAGATCTGGCTCAGCCCTTCCGAACTGGTCGACCGCAGAGTCTTGATGCCGGAAATCGTATTGAGTTTTTCTTCCAACACATCGGTGACTTCGGTCTCGACGGTCTCTGGTGTCGCGCCTTCAAGGACCGTGGTGACTGCGGCAAACGGGTATTCGACACGAGGGAACAGGTCGATCCCAATGCGGCCCATGGACACCCAGCCCAGCCCAACCAGTCCCGCGATCAGCATGACCGCAAAGACGGGCCGGCGGATGCAGAAATCAGCGAGAGGCATCGCCGTCCTCCAGAACGATGGGGACCATGCCGGTTTCCTGTACGGCGATCGGTACGCCGTCTTTCAGATCAGGCAGGTTGGGGCCGACCAGCGCCAGCTCACCCTCGGCAAGACCGTCCAGCACCTCAACCCGTTCCGCATCAATGTCGTGCACCTGAACCGTGCGCCGCTTTGCCGCATCGCCATTGGGGACAAAGACATAGTTATCACCAGCAATGCCCTGGACGGCGCGACGGGCGACCACCTTGGTGCGTCGTGGCTCAGGATAAAGCGTCACCTTAGCAAACAGACCGGGTTTGATCGCCAGGTCCGGATTGTCCAGCCGCAACCTGATCTGGACGCTGCGGGTACGCGCGTCGATCTTGTCATTAATCACATCGAGGCTGGCTTCAACAGGCTCCGCCAGGCCGTCAAAGTCAATCGTGGCGCGCCCGCCGGGTTCGATCTTTGCAAGATGCGATGCAGGTACCTGGGCGACGACCTCGACCACATCCAATTTGACGATTTCCAGAATTGGTAAGCCGCCGGAGGCGACCTGGATCATCGTACCTTCATCGACAAAACGGGTGGTGATAATGCCGTCATAGGGCGCCCGGACGATCGTATCCGCCAGATCTTGCCGGGCCCGGTCCAGATTGGCCTGGGAGATGCCCAGCTTGGCGCGGGCCATGTCGTGCTGAGCAATAATGGCGTCCATCCGCCCCTGTGACACAACGCCCTTTTGGCGAAGCTGGGTTGCCCGGTCGAGTTCTCGCTTGGCCTGCTGCATCTCTGCCTGGGCCAGGATAAGGCCCTGTTCGATTTCAGTGACCCGGTTGCTGTAATCGACCTGCCGGGTCCGGAACAGCCTGTCGCCTGCGGTGACATTGTCGCCGACCTCGACATAGATCTGATCGATGATGCCGTTAACCCGGGCCTTGATCTGTGTCGTCTTGTCGGCCAGCACCTCGCCCGTCGCCAGAATTTCGTCGATGACATTTTCCTGGCGGACGGCCGTCGTGAAAATCGGCACCGACTCGATAGTGGTTTCAGCAGGGGCGGCGGCTTCTTCAGCGCTACAGGCGCCCAGCAGGACGAGTGCCGCAATGACTACAGGTGGGCGCATCATGCGGCTCCTCCGTGCAGGTTAGCGAGCAGAAGCTCGGTAAACTGGTTGCCGACAATGTCCGGATCCATCGGCAGGTCCGGGTCGAGCTGCCGCAGGACGGGTTGAAGCAAGAAGTAGCCGGTGATCAAGGCGTTGATATGGGCCGTCACAGAGCGCGCATCGCCATTCGGGGAAACTTCGCCAAACAACTGGACCATCCGGCTATACGGCGCGTTGAACAGTGATTTCGTCAGACGCTCTAACCGCGCCCGGTCACCGTCCATCAGTTCGCGATGCAGCAATTTGCGAGAGACATTGTCGTCCGCACTCGTTCGTGCGAGCGCAATCACTGTCGCCTTTAGTCGTTCTTCAGCTGTACCGGTGGCATCCAGTCCTTTCTCGATGTCCTCAACGCGTTCGGCAAAACCGCGTTCGAGCGCCGCAAAATACAATTCTTCCTTGTCCGCGAAGTGGTTGTACAGGCTGGCTGCCTTGATTCCGACAGCGTCGGCAATGTCCCGCATAGAGACACCGGCGAAGCCGTGGTCTGCAAAAAGCGTTGCAGCACACGCTGAAATTCTGTCGCGTGTGGGCGCGTCAGCGGCAAGTTCCAGTGATGACATATCGACCCTAACTAACGTTCGTTAGCTGAACATTAGCCAAGGTTGTCGCAGCGATCAAGCGCCTTTCGATGGGTGCTTAGCCGGGTTGTAACAATTCTTAACACTACACGGCCTGATTTCACCGTTCTTAACGTGTGGATCACACCCCCCACGCGCATAGTACGTCTCGACAGCACGCGAGTGTGAGTCGACCACGAAACGGCAAACCGTCGGAAACGGCGGGACGCAAAGCCACCGGCCCACCCCCGGAACATCCGGGCGGGTAGCGGGGTTACCGAAAGGACCAACAAATGGAAGCCCTGGGCTCCGACCGCAGTTTGACAACTGCACCGAAACGTAAATTTTCGCCAACAGCGCTATATTTTCTTCTTCCCTTCGCTGTCGTGTTTTTCGCCACGCTGCTTTTCTGGACACCGGCGGAGGGCAAAGGCCTTGCTGCAATGGACAACGGCCCTGCACTTACAGAAGATTTCGGCGTCCGCGAGGCCATGACGCTGGACATGGACCGCCTGAAAAAGTGGACAAATGCTCTGGAGCGGCACGAAGCGGCCTTGAATGACGAGAGCGAGTGCTACAACTCAACTGCCGCATTTTGTTTCAAGACCTATTGGACGGAATTGACAACAGAGCTGGCCACGATGGACCGCGCGGATCAGCTGGTCCGCATCAACAACGAAGTTAATTCCTGGGCCTATAGCACTGACCGTGCTGCCTGGGGCCTTTCGGACTATTGGGCCACGCCGGAAGAAATGTTCAACAAAGGGTCTGGCGATTGCGAAGACGTCGCGATCTTCAAATATCTTCTACTGCGCGCTGCTGGTGTTGCCGCTGACGACATGACCTTGATGGTAACGGCCACAGGCACACACGCGCATATGGTGTTGATCGTGGCACGAGAAGATGGTGCCGTCGTGTTGGATAACCTGACGAATGCGATCATGTTGGCGTCAGATAGCAACCGCACTGATGTACCGCTCTATTCGCTCAGCGAAGCTGGCTGGCAGATGCTGGCCGTCAACAAAAAAGGCTAAGAAACACCCTAGACCGCACTATTGAATCTGCATGAACCCCGCAGAATTCGATAGTTCCTCCAAGCGGCCGAAGGGAGCGAAGCGATCTGATCTGGCGGCCCCAAGCAGTCCAGGTCGGTCGCTTCGCCGCTTCTTACCATCGGGGTTGGATCGGCGCGGGCAGGCCGGTTTCCACTTCACAGGATGCGCGTAGGTCTTCGATTGGCCGGCCGTGGTTGAAAACTGGCAGTTCGCCGCGCGCACCGCGCATTTCAGCGCGAAGCGCCTCAGTCGCCCCCCTATCAACGTCTCCTGATGCACTGATCACCACGCCGTAGGCTCTTGCCCCTTCTGTGGTCACCAGGCCCTGTTTGACTTCCGTCGCGACAAGCTCTGGATCACGGTCCAGCGGGTCGCCCCAGCCGCCGCCTCCCCATGTGATGTAGTGCAGTTCGTCACCTTCATGCACGTCGATCTCATCGATCTTGGCGCCCAGAATTTCCTCTGACCCGTCCTTGCGCTTCAGGATTTTGCGGGAGCGCATGCCCGGCTCACCGCCATTGACACCCCATGGATAGGTGAACCATCGGTCATCATGGATCGAAATCGTGCCGGTCTCCGTAAAGTGATAGACCATGTTGATGCCGTTGCCGCCCCGGTTCAGGCCCGCGCCTCCGGAATCCGGTACTGTTTCATAGCGTTCGATCCGCATCGGGAAGTACCGCTCCAGGAATTCGTTCGGGACATTGGTAAAGCCGGGCCACATGGAATGCCCATCGGGGCCGTCGCCAAAGGGCCGCCCCGGCACGCCACCGAACCCGATCTGGAACAGCTGGAACCACTCGTCATTTCGATCAAAGCCTGAGAACATCAGATGCGGGCTTGATGAAAACCCGGCGGCATTCAGGAATTCCGGCTGCCGCTGGCCGAGCAAGCCGCCCAGAATATCGAAGATGCGGCCCAGCCCATGCGTCCGGCAGGACAGGGCGGCAGGGAACTTCGGTTTCAGCAGGCTGCCTTGGGGAATGCGGACGTCGACCAGATCATAAAATCCGTCGTTGAACATGATCTGCGGATCGAACACCATGATCATGTAGATGCCGAAGAACATCTTGAACATGTTCTCGTTGAGGTAAAAGTTGATCGAACTGGCCGATTGCGGGTCGGTGCCGTCAAAGTCCAGGATCACCTTGTTGCCCTCGCGCCACATGGTGCAGTGGATCTTGTATGGGCCATAGCCGCGGCCGTCGTCGCACAGATAATCGGTAAAGCTGAGCTTTTCTTCCGCCACTGTGGTGTTGATCAGCTGGCTCATCGCGCGGTGGTTTCGCGCCAGCAGTTCATCGGTGGCGGCAACATAGATGTCGTCACCAAACCGTTCGCACATTTCGTGGACCCGGCGCTCGGCCATCCGGCACGAGGCGATCAGCGCATTCAAATCAGACCGGCACCATTCGGGCATGCGCACCTGGTTGATTACCAGTTCGACGAGGTCCGACTGGTATTCTCCTTTGCGGAAGATTTTGACCGGGGGAATGCGCACGCCTTCCTGAAAGATCGAGCCGGCGTCGGTGGGCAGAGAGCCGGGCACCTTGCCGCCCACATCGGTCTGGTGGCCGAACATCGCCGCCCAGGCGATCAGCCGCCCGTCGCGGAAGATCGGCAGCAGGATCAGCCAGTCATTGTTATGGCTGATGGCGCCTTCACAAGAATAGGGGTCGGACAGCCAGATCACATCGCCGTCTTCGATGTCACCGTCATATTGGCGCAGAAAGCCATCGATAAAGCTCCCGAACTGGCCGACGACCATCTTGCCGTTATGATCGGCGATCAGGGGAAACGCATCGCCCTGTTCACGGATGCCCGGCGACATCGCGGTGCGGATCAGGGTCGCATCCATTTCGATCCGCGCGTTTTTCAGCGCGTTTTCCAGAATATCCAGCGTGACCGGATCAACATTGCAGGGGTTGAACGGCTGCGGATTGGTTTCGATGATATTGGCGGCCATGGCGCTTACTCCCCCTCTACCGGGTTGATCAGGATGTTACCGAACCGGTCAATGTCGGCGGAGTGGCCGTCCAGCACGAGCGTTGTGGAATCCATCTCAATGATGATCGCTGGCCCCATAACCCGATCCCCCGACCGCAGCTTCGATCGGTCATAGATCACGGCGGCTTTTTCCTGCCCGTCCATCCAGACCGTGTGGTCGCGCATCTTGGCGCCAATCGGGTCGCCATTGCCGGTTTCAATCTCTTCGGCAGAGACATTGGCAGGCTTGCCCAACGCCGTGGCCCGGACGTTCACGAACTCATGCGGTGCGCCCAGATTGAATGTGAATAGCCGTTCGTGCTCCGTGTCGAACGCCGCTCGCATGTCTTCAATGCCCGTTCCGCTGTCGAACATCTCTTTGTCCGCGGCCAGGGGTACCTCGAAGGCCTGGCCCTGATAGCGGATGTCGACTTCATAGGTGACGCTGATTTCATCTTTGGGCACACCCTCGGCGGCCAGATCGGCCTTTACTTGTGCGCCCATATCCTCCAGCAACGCCGCCATTTCGGCGTTGGTCGTATCATCAAACCGCTTGTTGAAGCTGCGTGCGGTTTCGACACGCATGCGGGTGGTCGCATCGCCATAGGCGCACAGCACGCCAGGGCTGGGCGGAATCACCACCGGCCAGGATTGCATCAACTTGCCCACGGCATTGGCGTGCAGCGGGCCTGCGCCGCCAAATCCCATCAGCGCGAAGTCGCGGGGGTCGTAGCCCTGCTGAACCGAAACCAGCCGCAAGGCACCAAACATGTTTTCATTAACGATGTCGATAATGCCGGCGGCGGCTTCCATCAGGCCGATGCCCAGCCCGTCGGCGACGGTCTGAACCGCGGCTTTAGCGCCATCGCGGTCGAGCTTGAACGTGCCGCCCAAAAGGGCTTCGGGCAGATAGCCCAGCACCACATTGGCGTCGGTTACGGTGGGCAGTTCGCCGCCGCGTCCGTAGGCGACTGGGCCCGGGACAGCGCCGGCGGATTCTGGACCGACACGCAGTGCCCGGGTCAGCTCCGGCACGTGGGCGATCGACCCGCCACCAGCACCAACGGTGCGAATATCCAGCGACGACGCGCGGACCGTTAGGTCACCGACGGAGGTTTCGCGCCTTAGCCGGGCTTCTGATTTTTCAATCAGCGCCACGTCGGTTGATGTGCCGCCCATATCGAGCGTGAGCAGATTGTCGATGCCCGCTTGCTGTGCCACCCAAAGCGCGCCGGCCACACCGCCGGCGGGGCCGGACATCAGGAGATTGACCGGTGCAGCGGCTGATTTTTCCGCCGACATCAACCCGCCGTCCGAGCGCAGCAGGTTGAGCTTGCCGGTCATGCCCCAATTCGTCAGCTCGCTTTGCAGGTTGCCCACATAGCGCGCGACAATGGGACGCACGGCGGAGTTGGTAACCGTCGTCAACGTACGTTCATATTCCTGCATCTCGGGCAGAATATCGGCGCTGACAGAAATCGGCAGATCGGGGAATTCTTCCGCACAAATCGCAGCCACCTGCCGCTCATGCGCATCGTTCAGATAGGAATTGATCAGGCAAATGGTCAGGGCCTCGATGCCCTCTGACTTGAGCGCTTGCAGGTTCTCGCGCAGGCGCGCCTCGTCCAGTGGCCTGACGACCGAGCCATCGGCCGCCATGCGCTCGGGCGCTTCGACTGTGCATTCTAACGCCGCCATCGGCTTGGGCTTGGGCCAGACAATCCACGCGGCCAACCCGCCAGGAACGAAGGAGCGGGCAATCTGCAGCACCTGACGGTAGCCTTCCGTGACGACCAGGCCGACACGTGCGCCTTTTCCTTCCAGCACGGCATTGGTGGCGACGGTGGTACCATGCATGAACAGATCGATGTCGCCGGGAGACACACCATGTTCATCGCACAGTGCCTGTGCGCCCGACACGACCGCTTCAGAGGGGTCATGCGGGGTCGACGGCACTTTTGTGCGATAGGTATGCCCACCATCATTGTTGATCATCAAAAGGTCGGTAAAAGTGCCCCCGACATCCACACCCAGCCGATAGGTCATCGCTGATTTGTCCTGTTGTTTGGTTGGTTATTCTGCGGCGGTCGCGGTCGGGAAGCCCCCGGCCTGGCTCACCGCTGCGACTGTTTTGCGGCCCAATATCGTCTGTAGCCAATCCGCGCCTTCAATCAGCAGGTCCAGGTCGATGCCTGTATCCACACCGGCGCGTTCCAGCATGTAAACAACGTCTTCGGTCGCGACATTACCGGTGGCCTTGGGTGCGAACGGGCAGCCGCCCAACCCGCCCATGCTGGCATCAATGGTTTCGACACCGGCCTCATAAGCAGCCCAGGCATTTGCGACACCGGTATGGCGGGTGTCATGGAAATGAACGCGCAGCGGCATGCCAGGAATCTCGTCCTTGAGCTTGCCTAGCAGATCAGTCACCTCTGATGGAATGCCAGCGCCGATGGTGTCGGCGACGCAGATTTCAGCGGGTTCAGCTTCTGCCAGGCGCTTGGCGATATCGACAACGCGGTCCAGAGGAACCTCGCCTTCAAAGGGGCAACCAAATGCCGCGGAAAGCGTCACCTGCGCGCTCATGCCGTCCTGTCTGGCAAGGCGCAGAATGTCGGATGTTTCTGCAATACCTTCTTCAATGGTCTGTCCCTGGTTCTTCTGGCCGAAGGTATCAGTGGCGATGACAACCGCACCCACCTGGTCGACGCCCCGTTTCCCGTTCTCGCGGGTTTCAAGGGCGCGCAGGTAGCCACGCTTGTTGAGAATCAGGCCAATATATTGAACCGCCTTATTGTCAGGCAGGGCGGCAACCACAGCCTCAGCATCGGCCATCTGCGGCACGCGCTTGGGGTGAACGAAGCTGCATACCTCCATGCGGGTCGCACCAGCCGCGATCGCCCGATTGATCAGGTTCAGCTTGGCCTCAGTCGAAAACTCGACCTTTTCGTTTTGCAAACCGTCGCGCGGTCCAACCTCTAAAATCGTTACAGGTCGCATGGGCTTATCTCGGGCTAGTGCGCCGAACGGCTTTTCCATTCGGCGCGAGAAGTTATGAGAATGAACCGACTGTGTTGCCATTGTTGATCGGCATCAAGGCGGACAACGTTTCAACGCATATTTTGTATACAATAGCATTTATCATTTGTATACACGGTGGCGTTTTCGGCCCTCGTGGTACGTTGCAACTCAGCCAGACCGCAGGTTGGCGAATCAAAAAAGGGATCACCGTGACGGAAAAGACGGCAGAACCTTTCGGAGCGCTGCAGGGCCTCCGGGTCATCGAAATGGGACAGTTGATCGCCGGGCCGTTTTGCGGCCAGTTGATGGCGGACCACGGTGCCGAAGTTATCAAGGTAGAGCAGCCCGGGGTCGGTGACCCGATGCGCGCCTGGGGCAGGAATGAGCACCTTTGGTGGCCTGTTGTGGGCCGAAACAAAAAGTCTGTGACCCTCAATCTGCGTACGCCGGAGGGACAGGCCATCCTGAAGGAATTGATCGGTGAAGCCGACTTCCTGCTGGAGAATTTCCGGGCCGGGACGCTGGAAAAATGGGGCCTGGACTACGAAACATTGTCGGCAATCAATCCGGGTCTGATCATGATTCGGGTATCCGGGTTTGGCCAGACGGGGCCTTATGCTCCGCGTGCAGGCTATGGCTCGATTGGTGAAGCCATGGGTGGGATGCGCAATCTGGCCGGCGATCCGCGAACACCGCCGTCGCGCATCGGCCTGTCGATTGGTGACGAGCTGGCGGCCACAATGGCTTGCGTTGGCGCGCTGATGGCGCTCCACCGCCGGCATGTCACCGGCAAGGGGCAAGTTGTCGACAGCGCGATCTATGAAGCGGTGTTGTCGATGATGGAATCGACAGTGGCTGAATATACACAGACCGGGTACCTGCGCGAGCGTACCGGCGCCATCCTGCCCAATGTAGCGCCATCAAACGTTTATCCGACAACTGATGGCGATGTGTTGATCGCGGCCAATCAGGACACTGTCTGGCGGCGGCTCGCTGAAGCGATGGGCCAGCCGGAACTGGCTGATGATGAACGCTATGCGACCCACGGCGCGCGGGGCGAGAATCAGGAAGAACTGGACGGACTGATTGCGGAATGGACCAAGCAGTTCGATGCCAAAACGTTGTTAGCGAAGATGGAAGAGCACGCGGTTCCCGCCGGTAAAATCTACAAGGCGCCTGATATGCTGGAAGATCCGCACTTTCAGGCCCGCGAGGCCATCGTGCACGTCGACCATCCCGAATATGACAAGCTTTATATGCAGAATGTGTTCCCGAAGATGTCCGAAACGCCGGGCCAGATTAACTGGGCGGGGCCGGAACTCGGCGCCAATAACCAAGAGATTTATGGTGGTCTACTGGGCAAATCAGCGGACGAACTAAAGGCCATGGCGGACGCAGGGACGATCTGATGGCCGGCCGCTCGCCAGACGACCTGAATCAGGATTATCTGGCCGCTGGCTTTGGCAACCGCTTGGGTTTCGGCGAAAAGCCAGCGCTCATCATCGTAGACTTTGTGATGGCCTATCTGGATCCGGCGGCGCCGCTTTATGCCGGTGTCGAGGCTGAGCTCAAGGTCACCGAGGACTTATTGAAGGCGTCCAGGAACGCCGGAATACCGGTGATTTTCACCAATGTTGAATATCAGGCCGGCGGCAAGGATGGTGGCCTGTTCTACCGCAAGGTCGGTGCGCTCAAATGTTTCGATGAAGGCAGCCCCCTGGGTGCATTCCCGCCCTCGCTGCAGCCACGGAACGGCGAGTTGGTTGTGACCAAGCAATATGCCAGCGCCTTCTTTGGTACGTCATTGGCGTCAACCCTGCGGGCCAATGGTTGCGATACGGCAATCATTACCGGGGTGACCACGTCCGGCTGTGTGCGTGCCACGGCACTCGATGCGCTGCAGAATGGTTTCGTTCCGATTGTCGTTGCTGATGCTAGTGGTGACCGTGATCAGCGCGTCCACGATGCGAATCTTTTTGATCTGGCCGCAAAATATGCCGATGTGGTGAAGTCGGACGAGGTGCTGGCCTATCTAAGTCGATAGAAGGTCGCCCCTTACTCAAGCGTTCAACCAACCCAACTTGTCATCCCCGGCAAGCAACCAGAATGGTTGCGTGAACGGGGATCCATTCATCCACCTAGTGCCGTTGTCGCTATGGATCCCCGCTTTCGCCGCCTTGCGGCTCTCTCGCCGCGCCAGCGCTTGCGCAGCGGGTCGGGGATGACAATCTAGGAGATTGGGAACGATGTCGGCCAGCGGCTGAGAAGGTGATGAGCCTGATTACTCCGCCGCTTCTTCCTGCTGCGCGGCCTCACGCTGATAGCTATCCCGATAGGTCTGAAGCGCTGAAAGAATATGCGCGACCATTACGGATTCCGCCCACTTGCTATCTTTGGCGTCCAGCGCTTGGACAAGCTCGCGGTGATGGGTGTTGCTGCGCGACAGATCGTCACGGGTGTAGGAAATGGCGGTTCTCAGAACCACCGGCTGCTCGACAAGGCGGCTTAACATCAATCCCAGGCGCTCGCTGCCGGAGGCCTCCGTCAGTGTCTGGTGTAGGACCCGGTTGGCCGCCAGGAATTCTTCTATGTCGGGATCCGGCTGCTGTGCTGCGGCGTTATCGATGCGATCGCAGCAGGTCCGCATGATGTCGATCTGCTCGGGCGTTGCCCGCTCGGCTGCCCGGCGGGCGGCGTAGCCCTCTAGCATGGCACGCAGATCGAAGATGTCTTCGATGTCGACCATGGTCCAGTCATTGACGAATGTGCCGTGGTTCGGGACCACAGTGACATAAAGGTCGGCCGCCAGACTACGTAGTGCGTCGCGGATTGGGGTTCGGCTGACGCCGCAAACTTCGGCGAGTTCCTCTTCCTTCAGGTGAGAACCGGGCTCGAACTCTCCTGTCAGGATGCGTTCCCTGATCGCAAGATAGGCTTTGTTGGTCGCGTTGGACATCGATTGAGGGCTCCGCACGGACTGGGACGTCACATCAGAAAAACGGGACCGAAGGCTAAAGCCTTCAGCCGCGATTTCATACAATTTAGCCGACGGAATGCTTGACGAGCAATATGTTGTATACAATAGTGCGCCAAATTGGCACTCTGATGTAAGTCGGGGTGCATCCCGAGTCGCATGAATGGCAGGTTGACGGCACAGGCAGGATGAGCAAGCGCATCAAAGTCATTGTTCCGATCCCGATGGATGACGCGGGTGTCGAAAACCGTGCGGCGCAGCTGCCGCCGGCCCAGATCGCTGATGGCTATCAGGTTGATTTTGAAGCGGTTTCCTATGGTGCAGCCTTAGGTGACAGTTACTACGACGCGATGTTGATGGACATGTCGGTCTTCGAGGCCGGTCTCTCAGCCGAAGCAGATGGCTATGATGCCGTCTGTATCGATACGGTGAGCGATTCCGGGATGTATGCATTGCGCTCGCGCCTCAACATTCCGGTTGTTGGACCGGGCCAGGCGGCAATGCATACAGCCTGTATGTTAGGCCAGAAGTTCAGCATCATCACCATGTGGGACGAATGGTTCCACCTCTACAAGAAGACACTCAACGAATATGGTCTATGGCACAGATTGGCATCCATGCGGTCGATCAAGACCCGGCCCGACCTTTCGGAATTGCTTGAGGGCAAGGAAGAGGTCGTCTTTGCCAAGCTGGAGGCTGAAAGCCGTAAGGCCATCGAAGAAGATGGCGCCGATGTGATCGTCCTGGGGTCAACGACAATGCATCAATCTCACGCCTATTTGGCTGAGACGCTGCCGGTGCCGGTGATCAATCCAGGCCTGATTTCCTACAAGCTGTGCGAAGTGCTGCTCGAAACCGGGCTTACGCACTCGAAAGCCGCGTTTGCGTCGCCGGAGGCGCCCAATGACGAACAACTTGCAATGAGGGGACAGGGCTGACCATGAGCCACGACGTCGAATGGCTGCGCACAAACTATCCGGCTGGTCCGGATGGGATGCCACCCTATGAGTACTACGTCGACATCGTCACCAAGCGGTATTTCCACGGGGTCGACAATAAGCACATGGACATGGTGCTCGATTGCTTCCACCCGGATGCGACCTTGAAGGAAATGACGTCGGATACGCTGCATGAAGGCCGCGACGCAGGCATCAAGCGTATGTTCACTGACCTCTTCAATAACAACGGCCGCATCTGGCACGGGAACTTCGTGCATACGGTCGATATCGTCGAACAGGCGATTTGCTCTCAATTCACTGTCGAGATCAGCCCGCCGGTCGGTGACGAGGAATTCGTCTATCAAAACTGCAATCGCTTTTATCTACGGGACGGCAAGTTCGAGCGCGTCTTCGTTTATATGAGCGGCGACAATCTGCTGGTTTAGGGGGAAGACGATGCAATACCAGTCCAGCCTGAACCGCGAACAGTTGATCGAACTGGCGACCAAGACCTATTTCGGCAATGTCGATGCCAAGAATTTAGACGCCGTCCTCGAGTGCTTCCATGATGAAGCGATCTTTACCGTACAGACCGCCTTTACGGTGCATGACGGCAAGGATGCGCTGCGTGAAATGTTCATCAACTTCATGGGCGCCTACGAGACCATCATCCACCGCGACTTTGAATGCACTGTCGATGAAAAGAACGGTCGGATTACCGCCAGTTTCGTGGCCGAACTGATCGACGCGGATGGTAATACGACGCTGCTGGAAAACACCAATTTCTGGCGGGTCCGCGAAGACAAGTTTCAGGAAGTCTACGTCTATATGAGTGGTGCAAACGTATTGACCTGAAGGTACGGAAAACAGGCGGGCGAAACGAACCCGTCATGGAGACATAACCAACCCGCAATGACGGGACCCCTTGCAAGCCAGGGAGGCTGAGAAAATGAGAAAATCCCTAAAACCCCTATGGATGGCCGGTGTCGTGCTTTTGATTCTGCCGACGCCGTTTGTCAGTACCGCGTCCGCCCAGAACGACGAAGCGGCAACACCGCCGCGGGCGAATGAAACAATTACCGTTACGGCCCGTCAGGTTGAGGAATCACTCCAGGATGTTCCCGGTACGGTCAATGTGCTGAGCAGCGATGTGCTGCAGTCGGCCGGTGTGGAACGCGCTGAAGACTTCATTAACCTTGTCCCGGGTATCAGCCTGGTCAACACGGCCGAAGTTGGTGATACGCAGGTCAATATCCGCGGCATTAACGGGGCCCGCGACGCGGAAAACAGCTTTGCTTTCGTGCTCGACGGCATCCTGCTGACCAACCCGGCATCGTTTAACCGGGAATTCTCGCGGCTGAATCAGATCGAAATTTTCAAAGGTCCCCAAGGCGCTATTTATGGCCGCAACGCGGCCGCCGGCGCGATCATTGTGACCACGAAGATGCCGGGAGACGAATTTGAAGGCGATATAAAATTCAGCTTCGGCGGCGACAGCACCTATGTCGGCCATGTTGGCGTCAGCGGTCCGATCGTTGAAGACAAACTCTACTTCGCGATCTCAGGCGACTACCGCGAGTCCAACGGGTTCTATGAAAACTCTTTCCTGGGCAGCAAAGTCGTTGATGACTTCGAAAGTCAGAACATCGACGCACGGTTTGTGTTTACGCCCAATGACGATCTGACTATCGATACCAAGTTCCGTTATGGCCAGGTCGACGCGGCCTCGATCGCGTTCAACGCCGCGTTCGCCCTGCCGTTCTTGTCTGACCTGTTTGGCGTGCCTGAACTGTTTGAAGACGTCAACGACCACAACTTTGTCTTCCAGCCGAACATCGATCCGCAGAACGATCAGCGGTCCTACGAAGCGTCAATCAAGTTCGACTACGATATGGACTTCGCCAATCTGACAGCGTGGTTCCTCTATAGTGAAGTCGACCAGTCGCTTTCGGCCGACGGTACCAGTGGTGCATTCGGTTTCTTCAATGATGAGCCGAATTGTGAAGCCTCGGTCGCCCAGCTGACGGCGACGACGCCGTTGCCCGCACCGCAGTTCTTCGCGGGCACGCCGGAAGCGTCCTTCCTGGGCCCATATACGCCCAGCACCTGTGACGGCACCCAATATCAGGAACGCAACCAGCAGGATTTCAGCTTTGAAATCCGTCTGACCTCGCAAGGCGATTCAGATCTGCAGTGGCAGGTCGGCGTCTACTTCCTGGATATTGACCGTCAGGTCGGCGTCAATCTTGGCATTGACCAGAACCAGGGCGTGTTGCCGCAGCTTTTTGCCCCGCCAGGATCCAGCAACCCGACGGAAGCGCTGTTGTGGGATGACTTTGACAGCACGGTCTATGCGGTTTTTGGTCAGTTCATCTATGACGTGACCGAAGACTTCCAGGCCTCGGTCGCGCTGCGTTATGACCGCGAAGAGCGGAAAGTCACCAACCTGGTACCCGTCGATGCCCGGACCCAGTTCCTGGTATTCGACTTGAGTCAGGGTTTTGTCGGTGGTGCGCCGCTCAACCCGGGCCTGGACCCGATGCTTAACCCGAACCTGAACCCCGATGGCAGCATCCCCGATCAGAAGCGCGCGTTCGAGCAGTTCCAGCCGAAGATCAGCCTAACCTATGACGTTGGTGACGAGTTCACGCTGTTCGCCAGCTGGGGCATTGGCTTCAAGTCAGGTGGCTTCAACAATGCAGGTAGCGCAGCCACCATTGACCTGTTCATCAATCAGGCCGCGGGCAGTAATGTCATTATTGAAGACATCTACGAGAAGGAACGCTCCAGCGCGTTCGAGGTCGGCTTCAAGGGTGCCTTGATGGACGGCCGTGTGCAGATCGAAGCCGCTGGTTTCTTCACCGATGTCGACAATATGCAGTTCTTCGAATTCTTCGTCGGGCCGTTCGGCCTGCTGCGCGTCGTCAACAATATCGACAATGTCGATATCTATGGTGGCGAGTTGTCGGTAAACGCCAACCTGTCGGACTGGTTGACGCTCTATGCAGGCGCCAGCGTTATTGAAAGCGAGATCAAGTCAAACACCTCGCGCCCGGATACGGTCGGCAACAAGTCGCCCTATACGCCGGACTACACAATCAATGCCGGGTTCCAGGTCAACCAGCCGATCGGCAATGGCGACATCGAATTCGTCGGCCGTTTCGACTTCAATCTGGTTGGTCCGACTTGGTTCCATACGGTACAGAATCAAGCCGTGCCGACCATTCAAGGTGGTCTGCTGGGTGACTATTCGATGACCCGGCGCGATTCCTATCACACCATCAATATCCGGGCCGGTTTCCAGTCAGAAAACTGGGGCCTGACCTTCTTCATCGATAACGTCACCAATGAGCGTTACCTGGAAGAAGTGATCCCGGCGGCTGAATTCGGCGGTTCGTTCATTCATCCCGGCACCGAACGGCGCTGGGGTGTTGAGCTGAGCGCCCGGATTTAACGCCAAGAAACTCGGCGGGAGAAGTGCGTTCTCCGGCCATGTGAATGAGGACCGGGCCTTCTTTAAGGTCCGGTCCTTTTGTTTGAAGACTGACACGCAGGACAAGCAGGGGAGATACCATGTGGATTTTCTATTCGCCGTTCCACACCTTCGTACACAAGGTGCTGGTCACGGCGCATGAATGCGGCCATTGGGACGACATCACCTTCGTGCCCACCTTTCCGTTCAAAAACAACGATGGGGAGGATCAGGGAGACGCGTATTCCATCGCGGCCATCAATCCACTCGATAAGGTGCCAACCTTGGTCACCGACACGGGGCAGGTCATTTATGGCAGCCAGGCCGCGTGTGAATATCTTGATGGCACGGCCAAGACCCGAAACATGTATCCGGCGCCCGGCCCGGACCGCTGGGATGCGGTCACCCGGCTGGCGCTCTGCGACACCATTTTCGAACAGACCGTGGTGATGGTGATGGAGCAGTGGAAGCCGGAAGACGAATGGAACATTGGCCTGTTCGAATGGCTATGGCCGAAGTTCATCGCCGGACTCGACAAGCTGGAACGGGACGCGCAGCAGGGCTGGCGCGATTTCGATGTTGGCCACGCATCGATGCTGCACGCCATCAGCTACCTCGGTTTCCGGGCCGAGTTTTACGAGGCCAAGGACCCGCTTTATCCGAATTTCAACTGGCGCGAAAACCGGCCGGGCCTATCGGCCTGGTTCGATGAAGCGATCCAGCGCCCATCGGTTCAGTCGCATTACAACAAGGACTTTGAAGGCGATTCCAGTGCGGCGTTCTGTCAGGCGCAGGTTCAAGAAATCCTGGCCCTCCAGAAGCAGCACGGCACCGGATGATTGATCTCTATTATTGGCCGACGCCCAACGGGCACAAGGCCTCAATCATGTTGGAAGAGGTCGGGCTCGACTATCAGGTCCATCCAGTCAATATCCTGAAAGGCGATCAGTTCAGTCCTGAGTTTCTGGCCATTAGCCCCAATAATCGAATTCCGGCTATTGTCGATCACGATGGTCCGGGCCTTCGCCGCGCCGGAGCGGCTTCGGTCGCGCAGGCGGGTGGTACGCCCTATACGCTATTTGAGTCTGGCGCCATTCTGATCTATCTGGCGGAAAAGACCGGCACGCTGTGGCCCGACTCCAAGACCGCCCAGTATGACGTGCTGAAATGGCTGTTCTTCCAGAATGCCAATGTGGGCCCCATGTTCGGGCAATGCGGCCATTTTCAGGGCTATGCGCCTGAACCCGTGCCCTACGCGATCGAGCGCTATCACAATGAAACCTTGCGGCTTTATGGCGTCATGGACAAGCGTCTAGGCGAGAGGGCCTTTCTGGCCGGGAACGACTACTCACTAGCCGACATCGCGACTTATCCCTGGTGCATGCCGGTGATCAGAGACCTACACAAAGTCGACATCGCCGAATTTCCGAATGTTGGGCGCTGGTTGGATGAAATTGCTGCCCGGCCCGCAGTCCAGCGAGGGACGGCACTGCTCGCCGATGTGATGAAGATTGGCGATCCGGACGAGGAAACCCGCGAGGCTTTTTTCGGCAAGCAGCAGTTGGAGCGGCGGTGATCAGTCGCCCGTTACAGCGATGGCGTCGATCTCGATCAACAGCTCGGGCAGTGCCAGGGACTTTACCTCAACGATGGTATCGGCCGGATAGGGCGGCGTGAACCATTTGCGCCGCAATTCGACGATCTTTGGAAAGTGGCTCATATCGGTCAGATAGATCGTCACCTTGACCAGCTTGTCGAGGCCTGATCCAGCTTGTCGGAGCAGCATGTCGACATTGTGGACGGTCTGGTCGGCTTGCGTGTCGAAGTCCTCCGCGCCGATGATGTTCCCGTCCAGATCAAGCGCCGCCTGACCGGACAGGAAAATCAGGTTGCCGACAGTGTAGCCCTGGGCGATGCAAAAAGGCTCGAACGGATCAGGGTCGGTTTTGATAAGCTGGGGTGTCATAAAGGACTCCGGCGAGGTGGGTGAACAAAGATGAAGGCAGTCTACTACGAAGCGTTCGGCGGTCCCGAAGTTCTGAAAGTTGGTGATCTGCCCGCGCCAGAGCCGGGCTCCGGCGAGGTGTTGGTCAAGGTAGCCGCAACCAGCGTCAACCCGGTCGACTGGAAGCTGCGCGAAGGGTTCTTCGACGGGATTTTCCCGCATCAGTTTCCGGTGATCCCGGGCTGGGATGTGGCGGGCACGGTCGTGCAGCTTGGTGAAGGCGCCCATGGTTTCGCTATTGGTGAGCGGGTCTATGCCTATTGCCGGAAGCCGGTCGTGCAGGCAGGGACCTATGCTGAGTTCGTAACGGTCCCGGAAGACCACCTGGCCCCCAGCCCGGCAAATCTGTCAGATGCTGAGGCCGCCGCCATCCCCCTTGTCGGGCTGACGGTCTGGCAATCGCTGTTCGAATTTGCTGCGCTTGAAAAGGGGCAGTCTGTCCTGATCCACGCCGGGGCCGGGGGTGTCGGCAGCATGGCAATCCAACTGGCCGCTCATGCCGGTGCGCGGGTGTTCGCGACGGCAAGCGCGGCCAATGCCAACTACGTTTTAGAATTGGGTGCCTCGCGCGCGATCGACTACCGGATTGAGGACCTGGGCGTTGTCCAGCGCTTCGAAATGCCGTCAGGGTTCGATGTGGTTTTTGACACCGTCGGGGGAGCGGTTCTGGATCAATGCTATCCACTGCTAAGAACCGGGGGTGCGCTACCCGCCCTTAATGATGAACCCGATGCCGCGCGTTGCAGCGAGCGTGATATTCGCGCGCTGAGGGTGTTTTCTGAGCCCAATGGTGCGCATCTTCGCCATCTTACTGCGCTGATTGAGGACGGGGCGCTTAAGCCCCTGGAGGTTCAGTCTTTCCCGCTCGAAGAGGCCGCCCAAGCCATGGCGCTTTCTCAGGAAGGCCACGTTCGCGGCAAGCTGGTTCTTAAGGTTTAGCGTGCCCAGCCTTCTGTTCCCGACCTGGATGCGGCCGTTTGCGAAAGCGGAGTGGCACCGACAGGCGTTTGCGTTGGCCGTTCTTTATCCTTTTTCCTGGGCTGACTACTTACGGGTTCGACGTGACTTCGACGATCTGGAATCCTTTGTTTGCTTTATCGGATATCCGCGCAGCGGCCACACGCTGATCGGTAGTTTGTTGGATGCGCACCCGCAGGCGCTGATCGGGATGGAACTGAGAGTGGAGAAATATATTTCCTGGGGCTTCTCGAGGTCCCAGATTTTTGCCCTAATCCGCCGCCGCAATCGTTGGTTCGCGGGCAAAAACTGGCAGTGGAATACGTATGATTACGTGGTGCCCGGCGCCTCCCAGGGTCAGTACGGCGATCTGAAGGTCATTGGCGACAAAAAGGGTGGCGGCTTTACCTGGTGGGTCGGCGAAGACATCGACAATGTTCGCCGGCTGAGGGACCTGGTGAAAATGCCCATCAAGCTGATCCACAATATTCGCAATCCCCTCGACAATATTGCCACGATCGCGGTCCAGGATGGGCGCTCGGTGACTGACGCGATTACGCGGTACCGCGTCATGGCTGAAATCGTGGATAGCGTGATCCCGACCCTTGCTGAAGATGAGATATTCCATCAATGGCACGAAGACTTTGTCGGTGACGTCGCCGAACAAATGCGCGCGCTGTGCGGCTTTGTCGGACTGCCGGCCGATGCCGATTATCTGCAGGCCTGTCAGGCCGTTGTCTTCGATACACCAAGGCTAACGCGCGACACCGTGGATTGGTCCGCCGACGACCTCGAGAAGGTTGAGGAATTGTTTCGGGATATTGGTTTTCTGAACCGTTACGCGGGGTCTACCACGACCGTCACTCCCGCGTGACGGTTTTCCTGCTTTTTCGGAGGCAGGCATTGTCCGGTTTATCCATGCAATTTGAACAGGGCTGATAAGCCCTTGATCCTGATCAAGGTCTGGAAACCGGGCCAGGCTAATTTCTCATTGTCCTAGTGGACAGGTTGACCGGCGGGCGATGCCCAGTCCGGTCGTGGATAGTGAGGAGAAATCTACCTATGGCTGGCCAATTTCGGCTTGGATTGATGGTTTGGATCGGGGTTCTGGCATTGGGCGTGGCCGCGCCTGCTGCGGCTGAGCTGCGGTACATTCCGTCTGTCAGTAACCCTTTATTCAATGAAAGCCCGCTGATCACGACGGAAGCGCGGCCGATCTATTTTCACCACGATATTCCCAATGATTTTCTAACCGGTGGTGGCAATGTTGACGTGGGCGCGCTGCAGTTCCGCATCGCGCTAACGGACCGCCTGGCGATCATCGCCACGAAAGACGGCTATGCCGACATAGAATTCGCAGGCGTCCTACCGAACGACGATGGCTTCGCCAACATCGCCGCGGGTTTGAAATATGCTTTGATCCTTACTGAAGACACGGCGTTGACGATCGGTCTGCGCTACGAGATCCCGATTGGTAGCCTGGATACCGCTGGGATCAACCTTCAAGGTGGTGGCGACGGATTCCTGAACCCGTTTATCACGGCATTGAAACAGGTCGGCCGGTTTCAGATTCAGGCCAGCGCGAACGTGAATATCGCGCTCGACAATGATCATGACAGTTCGATCTTCGTTTTTGCGCTGCATACGAATTTCCAGGTTTCGCCGCACTTTTATCCACTGCTTGAATTCAACGTTTTCTCGGTGATCGACAAGGGCAATCGCCTGCCGCTCGATTTCGAGGGTTTCGACCTGGTGAACTTCGGATCAATGGATAGCGGCACTGTGGCCACAATCGCTGCCGGTGCGCGCTTTCCGATCACTGACAATTTCATGCTCGGGTCCGCGTTTGAAATTCCGGTCACTGGCCGCGAGGACATCACAAATTGGCGGGTCTATGTAGACGCCATCATCACATTCTGACGCAAGCCTAGAGGGAAGCATGGGTGCAGCAGTCTATTTCGGATCGATTGGGTTCGTCGCCATCGCGTCGCTGATACTGGCGTCGCTGGCACATGACAGCCTGTTCGAAGCACATTCCTGGGTCGTCTTCATCATGGCGATGGTGGCGGCGATCGCCGGACTTCGGGTGTTTGATCCCGAGTGCAAACCAAAACCAGTTGACGGCAAATATATGGACAGTGTTGTCCGTGCCGGTGTCATTGCGACGGTCTTTTGGGGGATCGTTGGCTTCCTGGTCGGCCTCATTCTGGCCTTGCAGCTGGCCTTTCCCGATCTCAACTTCGACTGGCAGTACACCAATTTTGGCCGGCTGCGCCCGCTGCATACCTCGGCGGTGATCTTCGCTTTTGGCGGTAACGCGCTGATCGCCACCAGTTTCTATGTGGTTCAGCGTACGTGCCATACGCGGCTTGCGTTCGGCAACGCTGCCTGGTTTGTGTTTTGGGGGTATCAGGCCTTTATTGTTCTGGCAGCGACCGGCTACCTGCTGGGTGTCACCCAGAGCCGCGAATATGCGGAGCCGGAATGGTATGTCGACATCTGGCTCACCATTGTCTGGGTGACCTATCTGGTGGTTTTCCTGGGCACGCTGACCCGGCGCAAGGAACCCCATATCTATGTCGCCAATTGGTTCTACCTGGCGTTCATCGTCACCGTGGCGATGCTGCACGTGGTCAATAACCTTTCCATCCCGGTATCATTCCTTGGATCAAAGAGTTATTCGCTGTTTGCCGGGGTGCAGGATGCGCTGACCCAATGGTGGTATGCGCACAATGCGGTCGGCTTCTTCCTGACCGCCGGCTTCCTGGGCATGATGTATTACTTCGTGCCAAAGCGGGCCGAGCGGCCGGTCTATTCCTACCGCCTTTCCATCGTTCACTTCTGGGCGCTGATCTTCCTCTATATCTGGGCGGGGCCGCACCACCTTCATTACACCGCGCTGCCGGACTGGGCGCAGACACTGGGTATGGTGTTCTCCATCATGCTGTGGATGCCCAGCTGGGGCGGCATGATCAATGGCCTGATGACCCTGTCGGGCGCCTGGGACAAGCTACGCACCGACCCGGTCATCCGGATGATGGTCGTCGCCATCGCCTTCTATGGGATGAGCACGTTTGAAGGCCCGATGATGTCGATCAAGGCGGTCAATTCGCTCAGCCACTATACGGACTGGACGGTGGGCCATGTGCATTCGGGGGCCTTGGGCTGGGTCGGCATGATCAGCTTCGGCGCAGTCTATATGCTGGTGCCGAAACTGTGGAAGCGGGATGAACTCTACAGCCTGCGGCTGGTTAACTGGCATGTCTGGCTCGCGACGCTGGGGATCGTGCTCTACGCCTCGGCCATGTGGGTGGCGGGGATCATGCAGGGCCTGATGTGGCGCGCCTATGACAATCTGGGCTTCCTGGAATACAGTTTTGTGGAATCGGTAGAGGCGATGCATCCCATGTACGTCATCCGCGCTGGTGGCGGGATTGTCTACCTGCTGGGCTCGCTGATCATGGTCTACAACGTTTGGATGACGATCAAGGGTCGTCGCCGCGATGAAGTGCCGATGGGCTTTGCCGCCCCGGCTACTGCGTAAAGGAGAGGGCTGTGAAATTCTCCCACGCGACCATTGAAAAGAACGCGACCCTGCTGATGGTGCTCAGCTTCCTGGTGGTGACCATCGGCGGCATCATCGAAATCGTGCCGCTGTTCTATCTGGAGAACACCATTGAGAAGGTCGAGGGTGTGCGGCCTTACACGCCGCTCGAACTTGCAGGCCGCAACGTCTATGTGCGCGAAGGCTGTTACAACTGCCACAGCCAGATGATCCGGCCGTTCCGCGACGAGGTCGAACGCTATGGTCACTACAGTCTGGCCGCGGAAAGCGTCTACGACCATCCGTTCCAATGGGGCTCGAAACGCACCGGGCCGGATCTGGCCCGGGTCGGCGGGCGTTATTCCGACGAATGGCACGTTCAGCACATGAAGGACCCCCGATCGATCGTCCCGGAATCAATCATGCCGGGCTATCCCTTCCTGGCCGAAACCAAGCTGCGGACGGATGATGCGGCGGCACATCTGAAGGCAATGGCTGCTGTCGGGGTGCCTTACTCCGAAGACATGCTGGAAAACGCGGTGGCCGACATGATCGCCCAAGCCGACCCGGACGCCGATGGCGCTTCCGGTCTCGAAGAGCGGTATCCGAACGTCAATATCCGCGATTTTGACGGTAACCCGGGTGCGATCACCGAAATGGATGCGTTGGTTGCTTACATGCAAATGCTGGGCACGCTGGTCGACTTTTCAGCCTATCAGGCTGAAGAGAACTACAGGTAGGAGGCGGACATGGACTATGAAGCCCTGAGGCAATTCGCTGACAGTTGGGGCCTGCTCTATCTGGTCCTGCTGTTCGTCGGCATCATCGCGTTCGTCTTTCGGCCTGGCGCCAAGAAGAAATATGACCGCAATGCGGAAATCCCGCTAAGGGAGGACTAGGCGATGTCTGAGAAAGAACATGATGAGTTCTCCGGCACCGAAACCACCGGGCATGAATGGGACGGCATTAAAGAGTTGAACTCGCCATTGCCGCGCTGGTGGCTTTGGACATTCTACGCCACCATCATCTGGGGCATTGGTTACATGATCCTCTACCCGGCCTGGCCGCTGATCGAGAGCGCCACACCGGGCTTGCTCGGCTGGTCAAGCCGCGCAGAGCTGACCGAAGAGATCGCCGCGGCGCGCGACGAACAACGCGAACTGCGTGAGGGGATCGACAATAACCCGCTTGCGGCTATCCGTGCCGATCAGGATCTGTTTCAGTTCGCCGTTGCAGGCGGTAGGTCAGCCTTTGCTGTTAACTGTATTCAGTGCCATGGATCCGGGGCGGCAGGCGATGTGGGGTACCCCAACCTGAATGACGATGCCTGGCTGTGGGGCGGGACCCTTGATGACATCTACCATTCCATCCGGCATGGCATCCGGTTCGAAGATGACGACCAGACCCACTATTCGGAGATGCCGGCCTTTGGCCGCGACGAGTTGCTGGACAAGGACCAGATCAGCGATGTGGCGGACTATGTGCTTTCGCTGTCGGGACTGGACCATGATAGCGCGGCCGCGGCCCGCGGACAGGCTGTTTACCAGCAGGAATGCAGCATCTGTCACATGGAGGACGGCAGCGGGGACCGCACGCAAGGTGCACCCGCGCTCAACGATGCGATCTGGCTGCATGGGGGAGACAAAGACACCATCGTCGACGTGGTGACCAATTCCAGGCGCGGTGTGATGCCCGCTTGGGGCAACCGCCTGGATGATGCGACGATTAAGAAACTGACCATTTACGTGCATGCGCTTGGTGGGGGGGAACAGGAGGCATCCAACCAGTCACCTGAAGGTGGCGAATAGAGGACATCATGCTGAAATCCGTTGGAAGCGCGGATGAACAGGTCGACCGTGTCGACGTAGAGGCGGTCAACAAAAAGGAAAACCGCACGCTCTATCAGGCGCGCATCAAGGTATTTCCAAAACGCGTCAGTGGCACGTTCAGGCGGCTGAAATGGTATGTCATGGCGCTGACCTTGACCATCTATTATATCACGCCATGGATCAGGTGGGACCGTGGACCCTATGCGCCGGATCAGGCGGTGCTGGTCGATATTCCCGGTCGGCGGTTCTATTTTTTCTTCATCGAGATCTGGCCGCAGGAATTTTACTACATCGCTGGCCTCTTGATCATGGCGGGTGTCGGGCTGTTTTTGGTGACCTCCACGGTTGGTCGGGCCTGGTGTGGCTATACCTGCCCGCAGACCGTATGGGTCGATCTTTTTCTGGTTGTCGAGCGGGCAATCGAGGGCGACCGCAATGCCCGCATCAAGCTGGACAAGGGACCGTGGACCGGGGACAAGATCACCAAAAGGGTTTCTAAACACGCCATCTGGCTGATGATCGCCGTGGCGACCGGTGGCGCCTGGATTTTTTATTTCGCCGATGCGCCGACACTGGCGCGCAATTTCGTCGCCTTTGACGCGCCTGCGGTGGCCTATGCGACCGTGGGGATATTGACGGCAACCACCTATATTTTTGGCGGTTTCCTGCGCGAACAGGTTTGCACCTATATGTGTCCCTGGCCGCGCATCCAGGGCGCCATGCTGGACGAGGACTCGCTGACCGTCACCTATAATGACTGGCGCGGCGAACCCCGTTCGCGGCACCGTAAGTCGGTCTCGGATGGCCTGGCAGGCGACTGTGTCGACTGTAACCAGTGCGTTGCAGCCTGCCCGATGGGGATCGATATCCGCGATGGTCAGCAGTTGGAGTGCATCACCTGCGCGCTCTGCATTGATGCGTGTGACAGCGTGATGGATAAGGTTGGCAGTCCACGCGGCCTGATCTCTTACTCAACACTGCAGGATTACAATGCCAGCACCCGCGATGCACCCAAGCACACTGGCCTCAGCTCATTCATCCGGCCGCGCACCTTCGTCTACACCGCGCTTTGGTCGCTGGTCGGGTTGGCGATGCTGTACGCGCTGCTGACCCGTGACCGGTTGGACATCAATGTGTTGCATGACCGCAATCCGCTGGCTGTCGTGTTGTCCGACGGCACCGTACGAAACGGCTATACAATCAAGATTCTGAATATGAAGGCAGAACCGCGGACCTTCTCTGTATCCATGGAAGGATTGATTGGTGGTTCCATGACGTTGTCCGGGAACGATGCGGCCGCCGCACGGTCATTCGATCTGGACGTGGCGCCTGATGTGATGCGGTCGATAAAGGTTTATGTCTCCGCCCCGCGCTCGACTTTAGAGACAGAAGAAACCGGTTTCCGGTTTGTGGTGACAGATAAAGCAGGCGATGAAACGGCGGCCTATGACGCCAACTTCGCGCGGGCGAATAGGTAGATTGATATGAGCCAGACAACCAAACGCCAGCCCAGGGAATTCACCGGCAAGCATATGCTGATGTCGATTCTGGCATTTTTTGGGGTGATCATCGCCGTCAATCTGACTCTCGCCTACTTCGCGGTTGGCAGCTGGACAGGGCTGATCGTCAAGAGTAGCTATGTCGCGAGCCAGGACTTCAATGATGTGCTGGCCGCGGCTGAAGCACAGGATGCGTTGGGCTGGACCAGCACGGCATTCTACGAGGATGGTATGCTGACCTTCGAGTTGAACGATGCTCAAGGCAAGCCGCTTTACGGCTATCAAGTCGACGCCGCCGTCGAAAGGCCGATTCATGAGAACGAAGATCATGCGCTTGTTCTGCAACGGGTCGCAGGCGGGCCCTATCAAGCCTCTGTTGATCTGATGCCAGGGGCCTGGGTCGCGAAGATTGTTGCGACCGGCGCTGACGGCCGCCTCTACCGGCAGGACTTCCGGCTTTGGGTGCCACAAGATGGCTGAGGTGGGCGCACGCAACGAGGTTTGGACGCGTGAGGTTGCGCCCGGCATTCTGCATATGGATCTGGTCGCGCCCGGCATTCACTGCGCAGGGTGCGTCAGCCGGATCGAAAAGGGCCTGGCACCTCTGCCCGCTGTAACGCGTGCGCGGGTCAATCTGTCGACCAAACGGATCGGCATTGATTGGCGCCGTGGCGAAACAGACGCAGATGCGCTTATCGAGGCGGTCCGCGATCTGGGTTTCGAGGCACGGCCCTATGATTCCGGGCAGTCAGGCGCTGCCGAGCGGGAGGCGTCGGGCCGTCGCCTGTTGCGGTCGATGGCGGTTGCCGGGTTTGCTGCGGCCAATATCATGCTCCTGTCCGTCTCGGTCTGGGCCGGGGCAGAGGGCGCGACGCGCGACCTGTTCCATTGGCTATCGGCGATGATCGCGCTGCCTACGATTGCCTATGCCGGGCGGCCATTTTTTGACTCTGCCTGGACTGCAATAAAGGCGCGGTCGCTCAATATGGATGTGCCGATTTCGCTGGCGGTTTTGCTGGCGGCTGCGATGAGCCTGGCCGAGACCATGCGCGGGGCAGAGCACGCGTATTTCGATGCCGCTGTCATGCTGCTGTTCTTCTTGCTGGTGGGCCGTTACCTCGATCATATGATGCGGGCACGGGCGCAGTCGGCGGTAACGCAATTGCTGGCGCTTTCTGCCACTGGTGCGACTGCTATTGATGCCGATGGCACGCGCCGCGCGCGTCCGGTCTCGGACATCGAACCGGGCATGCTGGTGGTGGTCACAGCCGGAGAGCGGGTGCCGGTCGACGGAGACGTCATTGATGGCTCAAGTGACCTTGACCGGTCCATGGTCACCGGCGAGGCCACGCCTGAAGCGGTCAGCCCGGGCCAGACCGTGCATGCAGGGACACTTAACCTGACCGGACCGCTGACCATCCGTGTCACGGCTGCGGGCGAAGACACCTTTCTGGCGGAAATCGTCCGGTTAATGGAGGGGGCGGAGCACAGTAAAGGCCGCTATGTCCGGCTGGCAGACAGGGCCGCGCGTCTCTATGCGCCCTCGGTCCATGTGCTTGCTGCGTTCACCTTTCTGGGTTGGTTGGCCTGGACGGGCGGCGACTGGCATCTCTCGCTTTTGATCGCGATCAGTACGTTGATCATTACCTGCCCGTGCGCGCTGGGGCTGGCCGTGCCCGCCGTGCAGATCGTCGCCAGCGGCGTGCTGTTCCGGCGCGGTATTTTGGTCAAGGACGGCGCGGCCCTGGAAAAACTGGGACAGATCGACACTGTCGTCTTTGACAAGACCGGTACGTTGACGATGGGTGAGCCGCGGCTGACAGGGCCTGCTGTCGTCGACACATCAGATCTGGCCGTTGCCGCCGGATTGGCGCAGGGGAGTAATCATCCACTGTCTAAGGCGATGGCTGCCGAGGCGATAGCCAAAGGCGTAATCCCTGCTGCTGTGAGTGATATTACTGAAGTGGCAGGCTGTGGCCTTGAGGGGACGTTGCAGGGACGGCGTGTTCGTTTGGGCCGACCATCCTGGTGCGATCCCTTGAATGAAAGCCCTGACGGTATGACCCTGAGCCTTCAGCTGGGCGATCGTGTCGCTGTGACATTCCAATTCGTCGATCAACTTCGGCCCGATGTTCCAAAGACCATCGAAGAACTGCGCCGCCGGGGTATAAGGCCGGAAATCCTGTCCGGTGATGCAGCGGGTGCCGTCGAGACAGTTGCCGATGAACTGGCGATCACCCGCTATCGGTCGGCACAGACACCGCAGGAAAAACTTATCTATATCGACCGTCTGGCCGCCGAAGGCCGGCGTGTGCTGATGGTCGGTGATGGCATTAATGATGCCCCGGCCCTGGCCGCCGGGCATGCGTCAATGGCACCGGCCGGCGCCTCTGACATCGGGCGTACGGCTGCCGATCTGGTCTTTACCGGCGAGAGCCTGTTGCCAGTTGTCCAAGGCGTGGACGTTGCGCGCAGCAGCAATCGACTGGTAACACAGAATTTTGGTCTGGCGACGACCTATAATCTGATTGCGATCCCGATTGCTGTCTTAGGGTTTGTGACGCCCCTGGTGGCGGCGGTCGCTATGTCGGCCTCATCGATCATCGTCACGGGGAATGCGCTCAGGCTGCGGTGGATCAAACTGGCGGAACCGTCAGCGTCCCAGACGATCAACGGTGAGCGGCCCGCAACTGAGCCGGCAAAGCAGGTGGCGGCATGACCAATTTGATCCTGTTGATACCGGTTGCATTGTTTCTGGGCGGGTTGGGCTTGCTCGCCTTTATCTGGGCCTTGCGGCATAACCAGTTTGAAGACCTTGATGGCGCGGCGGTGCGCATCCTTGAAGACGATGAGGACGAATTGGTTGACGAAAAACAATAGGACCTCTTTTTGATTCCATTCAAATGACGTCATTGCGAGCGAAGCGAAGCAATCCAGTCCTTGCTGAGTTGTAATTTATCTGGATTGCCGCGTCGCCCTTGTTGGGCTCCTCGCAATGACAATTAGATTGTTTGCCAGTCAGGACGACGTCTAGCGAAGCGCCTGAACTTCCTGAATGATTCCCGGTGCACCGGTCTCCTCGGCGATTTCCGCAATACGCGTCCGCACACCGGTCTTATGCTTGAACCAGTAGTCGTTGATAGCGATAAACTCCAAGGACCCTTTGGGTACGTTCACATCCGCGAATATCGCACCCATGCTGCAGGCTTCGGCACAGGCGCCGCAGTTGGTACAGCGGTTCGGGTCGATGAAAGACATCAGGTCCTCATCTTCTGCAAAGATGCAGAATTCCGGGCAGACCTCCATGCAGGCCTGATCTTTGACGCCGATGCAGGCCTCGGTCACGACATAGGTCATGCGCCGAGGCCCCGCATGGATTACTCGGCCGCTGCGCGGGCGTTGTTGGACCGGAACAGATCGTTCAAATTGTCGTCATCCGTATCCAAAATTCTCTGAACCCAGCCGTGGAACCGCTGGCCACCGCCTTCGTTGCGGCCAAACAGAACATGGTCCAGGCCCCCGGCTTCCAGCGCCCTTTGCTGGCGCAGCCCGGTGCCGTAATCCTCGGTCTCCACGACATATTCCAGCAGCTTAAACTGGCGTTCGGCCTCGATGGTTTCGGCTTCGCTGGGCTCTGATTCCATCAGGTAGTATTGCGTGGTGTAGGACTCGCCAGGCGTTTCACCCGGGAACAGCTGCGAGATCATCACGCTGCGGCCGCCGCCCATGAAAGACGCAATCGAAATATGCGGGAAGATCGTCCAGACGCCCATCATCAGGGTGGTCATGTCCCACTGGTCTTCCGGCATGTCTTCCAGGCTGATCATATGCCTTGATGGTGACGTGACCCGCTGATGCGGGCCCCAGGAGTGATAGAGCGCCTGGTTCGACATGTCGCTGCCGAAGGTTTCCCGGTGCAGGACCGGCAGGTGATATAGGTCGAGATAACCGTCATAGGCGATCTTCCAGTTCGGGCCCTTCAAGGTCCGCTTCTGGAACAAGTGCCAATCATTGAAGCCGAACTCATTCAACATTTCGTCATAGCCGGATAGGAACGGTTCGATCTCAAGCGACGAATTCGGATCCAGAATCGCCCAGATCAGGCCTGCCCGCTCCAACGTCGGTAGTTCTTTCAGGCCATAGCAATCTGCGTCGATATTGCCGAATTCCTCGCGCGCGGCGATGGCGACCAGCTTGCCTTCCCGATCAAAGGTCCAGCCATGATAGGGGCAGGTGAACCGTTTGGCATTGCCCGTTTCGTTGATCACCACATTGGTGCCGCGGTGGGTGCAGCTGTTAACGAAACTGCGCACAACCCCGTCTGCGCCACGGGTCAGCAGCACCGGCATGCCGACTGCTTCCATGCTTTTGTAGTCGCCGGGGTTGGGCAGTTCTGCCGTTGGCGCCAACATCAGGGGAATACGTTTGAAAACCTGGTCAATTTCTTGCTGAAACCGGTCCTGGGCAAAGTAATTTTCGGCCGGCACTTCATAGACATCGTCGGCTAATGTCACTGTGCCGTGTTTGGCATGCTCGATATTCTCGCGCGCCATCTCGATCAACTGGTCTTTGGACACCGTAATTCTCCCTCAACTTTCCCAATCATCGGTGACTTTATGGAACGTGGGCAGGCCCGCATTGATTTCGGTCAGTTTGTGATTTCAGGCGTGGATCAAGCCGGTTAGGCTGAAAACCATGACCCGGTCCATGGTGACAGATGAGATGCGCAGCATCGTCGGCAAGGTGATGCGGGAGACCGTGTCCCACCCGATCTCGCTGGCGGACATTCGCAAATGGGTGATGGCGGTTTACTATCCTGATCCGCCGCCCCGGCAATTCTGGGATGAGGCGTTCGCGGCAACCCTTCCACAGGGCGGGATCGTCGCACCGGAGGATTTCAATCCGTTTGCCTGGATGACAGCGCAGCCAACACCGTTGGACCCACCCATATCGCAGACGGCATTTAGCGAAGCAGAGCTTGGTGTCGACCCGCCCGCCTACAAAGCCATGTTGCTGACTGACATAAAGACGCGCCATAACGGGCAAGCCATGCGCCCGGGTGACGTGATCCGATCAACCCACAAGATCACCGACTATTTCGAGCGGGAAGGGCGCATGGGGCACATGCTCTATACGACGCTCTCGCACGAGCTCACCAATCAGGATGGCGCCTGGATCCGCACCACCGACTCCGTTTTGGTGAGGTATTGATCGTGCAGGTTTCGGTCGGCGACACACTGCCAGAGTTTGTGCGCGAGGGGACGGTCGATCATTGGAACCGCTTCGCGGCGGCCAACTATGAATTCGCGGCCCACCATTGGGACGATGCGGTCGCACGGGACGAGGGGTTTCCCGGTGCCTTTGCCATGGCGCCCCTGCAGCAGAGCTTCATCTACGCCATGCTGCGCGGATGGATGGGCGACCAGGGCAGGATTGAGGCGGTGAACATCAAACTGCGCAGTCCGTTCATTCGGGGCCGGACCCTGACCACCAGTGGCGAGGTGACAGGGATTATTGAGCGGGACGGTAGCAGGTCGGTTGAGTTCAACATCACCCAGACAGATGATCAAGACACCTTGGTGTCAGAGGCGACCGCGGTGGTCGGTCTATTCTAACTGGGCATCTAAGACACAAAACGTCATTGCGAGGCGTCCCGTAGGGGCAACGAAGCAATCCAGGCGAGCGCCTGCCACATTGCAGTATTTTGGATCGCCACGGCTGCATATGCAGCCTCGCGATGACGTGGTGAAGTAAGTGCTCCTAACTGGCCCAAAAATCATAGATCGGGTCGTTTGGCACTTTGTCACCGCGGGTTTTCAGATCGGCCAGCATGCCGTCTTCGCCCTGGTCGGTCGTGGGTTCGTTGGTTTCCCAATCCATGACGAAGGTCCGGTGGGTGCATTTCCATTCGCCATCGCGCTTTTCAAATCTGTCCAGGTACCGGCCGCCGACAAAGTTGTCGATATAGCCGCCGTTTTCGTCGGGCACTTTGCTGTAGGCGATCAGATAGGATTCCGAGATGGCATGGTCGCCACGCACCTCGATCCATTCATTGGCGACATTATGCGACATGGCAGGCCGGTCAGCTGTGAAGCCGACGATCATCTCGGTGAACTCGGCCGCCGGCCCTTCAAAGACACCGACATTGACGGTCGCGCCGGGGTGCCACAGCGAGTCCAGCATCTCTTTGTCGCCCCGGTCGATATAGCGGGCCTGGCCCATAGTGATCGCGTGGATATCTTGTTTGGCCAGCGCTTCTTCGGCTTTGCGGATCAGATCGTTAGTCATAGCGGGTTCCTTGACGGGCATGCCGTCCATTTCAGATTGCCACTTTTTCAGCAGTTGATTGCCAGGGTCGGCCTCGCGGTTGCTGCCGCGATTGTGGACCGAGTTGTCGTAGCCGGGGTCGCCGGTCCCCGTGGCGGGCCATAGCACATTCCAGTCCAGCACATAGGTCCGGTGAACCATGCGCCATTCTCCGGCGCGCTTTTCGTGCCGGTCCAGATAACGCCCACCATAGATCCTGTGGCCATGGCCTGTTTCGCCCTGGTCCGGGGTATAGGCCCAGATATAGCTTTCGGATTTGGCTTTATCGCCATCCACCTCGATCCAGACATTGCTGGGCCGGTGCAGTGTAACAGGCTCATCTAACTCGCCGCTGCCCAGGATTGCGGCGAGGCCGGTCGCCGGCCCATCGTAGAATCCGTAATCGACGGAGGCACTAGCGTGATAGGCACTATTGACGATGGTCTCGTCCGACCTGTCGATACCGCGGCTATGGGTCGCGATGATCTTCGCAATATCGGCGTAATCGACAATCCGCTGAAGCGTGGCCTCAAGCGCCGCGCCGCTCTCAGCGTCGGTCACCGTCGGCCTTCGATATAGTCGTTCAGCACCTCATGGAAGCGCCGCACGCGGCTTTCCTGACCGCTTAATATGGCATCGGTATAGCCGCGCGAGTGAAATCCCGCCTGCTGGCCGATGGCGACGCTGAGGTCCTGGATCAGGAATGAGTCCATCATGTCGGGGATCGGCTGGCCGCTGCCATAGGGGACGAACTCGAACTCAGCCTCTTCCATCGGGCGTTCCCCGCAGATGGTCATCACCGTGTCCTGGCCTTCAATCCGGGGCACGATGGCCCAATAGTCGAAGGTGCATTTCTCCGGGTCCGTCGGGTGCGGTTCGGTCCGGAAAAAATGCATGCCTTCGAACGTGGCTGTCAGGGTGACATTGGGGAACAAGGTGTGATGGAAATAGTCGGTCAACTCATTGTCGTCATAAGCCTCATAGTGTTTGAAGCCGCGTTCGGAACCGAGTTTGCGCATCTGTTCTTGTAGCGCGATCCGGCCATCGCGGGCCCGGCCTTCAAAGTCCGTTGGGTCCAGGTCCCAGGCCTGCAGCATGCCCGCCCAGACATCTTCAACCGCATTGGGAACGTCTGCGCGCATGGAGGGCTGTCCCAGCTCGATCATCCGGTTGTGCCCGTTGGGATAGGCCTCGAACACGGTGGCCTTGTAGTCTTCGTCCGTATTGGCGCGCAGTTGGGGGTGCACCGTCGGCAGGTGATAGGATTCATTGAAATTGTCAGAGGTAAACTTCCAGTTCGCATCGACATCGAATTGCCGCCAGATCACGCGGACCCAGTCCTTGATCGGGCGATTGGCAAACAGGTCCGGGATCGGGTCCAGGAAATCCAGCAGGGCCGGCGCGTTGGGGTCCATCGAATACCAGACGAAACCGCCCCAGGTGTCGCAGGGCACTTCCACCATCGACACGCGCCCGCAGGGGTCGCCGCCCTCAAAATCATCCGGGTCCTGCGCGTGTTTCAGCACGCCATCCGCGCCATAGACCCAACCGTGATAAGAACAGACGAAATCACCACTGCCTTCGCTTGACCAAGTCAGCCGGTTCCCGCGGTGGCGGCAGCTGTTATAGAACGCGCGGATGCCGCCATTGGCCTGGCGGACCATGATGACGGATTCGCGCAGGAAATTGTGTACCACATAATCCCCGGTTTCCGGGATCTGGCTTTCCCGCCCGCCGACGTGCCAGACGCGGGTCCACATATGGTCCCATTCCTTCTGGGCGAACTCCTTTGAGTAATAGCGGTCGCCGGTAATGGGATCACCGCGCAGAAAGTTCGGATCGCCCGCATCGACCGGTGGTGTGCGCATGATGGTTGCCATGGTTATCTCCCCTGAACCCGAACTCCGGCCAGCATGCCACAGCCAGAAGGGGTGAGAAAACCGGAAAAAGTCACGCGTGCTGGACAGGCTGCCCCAAGCTCTGCAAGATTATGACCAGTTGAAGGGGCAGCCCAAGGTGGCGTTCAGGGGAGAGTTCATTGCGGCACGGACTGGTGTTTTCAGGTGGTGGTACGACCATGCAGGAAATGGTCGCGCTTGCCAAACAAGCCGAAGATGCGGGCATCGACTCGATCTATCTGTGCGAAGCGTGGCGCAGTGGCTTTGTCGGTCTGGCCGCAATCGCCATGGCGACGGAAAGGGTGGAGATCGGTCCCTATATCCTGAACGCTTATGGGCGCTCGCCTTGGCTGACCGCGATGAGTGCGATTGACCTTGATGAGCTGAGTGGTGGGCGGCTGGTGCTCGGTATCGGAAGCGGCAACAAACACATCAATGAAGACTGGCAGGGCATTCCCCAGGAACGACCTTTGCGGAAAATGTCGGAATATATCGAGGTGCTGAAGCAGGCGATCAGCACGCCGGTCGGCGAGACAGTGCAATATGAAGGTGAAATGCACCAGATGAACTGGCCGCCTGCAGTGCCGCCGCACCGGCCCAGCATTCCAGTCTACCTGGCCGCGCTCTATCCGAAAATGACCGCGGTGGCCGGGCGGGTGGCGGACGGCATCGCCCTGGGCGCTCTGCTTTCAGCGCCTTATGTGAAAGAGGTGATTTTGCCGCGCTTCCGTCAGGCGGCGGCGGAAACCGGGCGCGACCCGGATAGCCTGGGCGTCACCATGGCGCCCTTTGTGTCGGTGGGGCAAGATGGAGAGGCCGCACGGCAGGCGGCGCGCGAAGCCATCTGTCATCTGTACGCGCCGCTGCCACACCCCTATTACGATTATGTGCTGCGGGAACAGGGTTTCTCCAAAGCCGCTGATGCGGCGGCCAAATACGTCCCCGAAGGCCAGATGGAAAAGGCCATGGAAGCCTTTACCGACGACATTATCGATACAGTCACCATCAACGGCACGATTGAACAGGCCAGGGCACAGATCGACGCATTCGAAGGTGCGGTCGACCAGACTCTCTTCGTCAATGTGAACTACTCCGGCACCTCGCCAGAGGCGCTGCAGGCCGGCTTTCAGGAACTGATCGCGCTGGGAACATCGCAATGAGCACGCTTTTTGGACCCTTTGTCCAACAGGGCTATATCGTGCCGGACCTGGACGCCGGGGTCGCCCATTGGGCAGCACGCGGCATTGGCCCATTCCTGGTTATTCCAAGTGTGCGGATCGCCGGCGCTCATTATGGCCGCGGGACCATGACCCATATCACGGCGGCCTTTGCCATGTCCGGCGATCAGCAGATCGAGCTGATCCAGCCGCATGAGGATACGGGCCCGAACATCTATAGCGACTATCTGGCGGAGCATCCGCAGGGCGGCATGCAGCATTTGGCGGCCTGGAGCGATGATGTGGAGGGAGATCTGGCGCGCATTACCGAGGCGGGAGTCGACTATGTGCTGGCGCAACGGCACTACGGGACCCATGCCTATATCGACCTGATGGACAGCCCCGGTGTGATGATCCAGCTGATGCCGACTCATCAGCGCTATCTCGACCTGTTCGAGAAGGCCGCTCAAGCGGCTGTCGATTGGGACGGCAGTGACCCGGCCCGGCCAGTCGACTGGGATTAAGAGTTTTCACCTTTTGAGCGGTATTGATAACGGAGGATCTGATGAGCAGTGCGGCACTTGATGAGCTGAAACCGGGGGAGGCCCGTTTTCCGGGGCCGAGTACCCGAGAGGTCATTTTATCTGAAGGCGATGACATTCCCCCCGCGCTGGTTGAGGAGTGCTATGAATTTCTCGGCGACGAGGAAATTCCGTATCACCGCTATACCAGCCGGGATTTCTTCCAGCAGGAAGTTGAGAAGATGTGGCCCAAGGTCTGGCAATGGGCCTGCCGGGTTGAACATATTCCCGAGGTTGGGGACAACTATGTCTATGACGTTGGGCCGTATTCCATTCTGGTGGTCCGGCATGGCGAAGGGCCGGAGGATATCAAGGCCTATCATAATTCCTGCCTGCATCGCGGCACACAGCTGAAGCCGTCGCACAGCACCGGCAATTCACCCAAATTGCGCTGCCCGTTCCATGGTTGGGAGTGGAACCTGGACGGCACGGTGAATGAAATTCCCTGCCGCTGGGATTTTCCCAAAGTCACCGACGCTGAGTTCGGATTGCCGGAAGTGAAGGTCGGGCTTTGGGGTGGCTTCATCTTCATCAATATGGATCCGGACTGCGAGCGTCTTGAGGACTACCTCGGGCCGATGATGGAACATTTCGCGGGCCGCTGGGACGTGTCGAAACGGTATGTCGCACTGCATGTCCAGAAAACCTTACCAGCCAATTGGAAGGCGTGTCTGGAAGCCTTCATTGAGGCCTATCACTCACTGGAGACCCACTATCAGAGCAAGGAAACCTCGGGATCCTTGTTTGCTCAATATGATGTCTTCACCGACAAGGTGAATCGCTTTGTCCATACACGCGGCTATCCAACGCCGGAATATCGGGCGCTGCAGACGGAGGAGGAACTGCTGAAAAAAATCGCCCCCCATCTGGCGGGCACGCCGATCCCCGAAGGCAAGTCCGCGCGGCATGTGGTGGCCAACCATCTGCGCGAAACCATGAGTGAACAATACGGCGTCGATCTGTCGATCTATAGCGACAGTGAGATGCTGGACTCCATCGAATATACGTTGTTCCCCAACATGTTCCTGTTTCCCGGTGTCGGCCTGCCGATGGTCTATCGATTCCGGCCCAACGGCATGGACCCGGACAGCGCGATTTTCGATCTGCTGTTCCTGCGGCCGCTTGCGGATGGTGCTGAGGCGCCGGAAGCGCCCGAACCGTTCAAGGTCGGGATTGCGCAATCCTATCGCGATGCGCCAGGCATCGATCCCGTCTTGGGCGCGATCTATGACCAGGATACCGGGAACCTGGAGATGCAGCAGCGCGGTTACAAAGCAGCTTTATCAGCAGGCGTCAAAACCGGCCAGACGCTGGGCAATTACCAAGAGGTACGAATACGCCGTATGCATATGACTCTAGACCAGTATCTGAACGCCTGACCACAGCCGGTGGTGTCATCCAGATCGAATGACGGGAAACTGACGAAGAAGACTTTGTTCTTCTTTGGCTTGACCGAAATGCCCCTGCAGGTGGCGATTGTCCCGATCGTCACATTTATTCCCAACTATTATGTCCAGGATCTGGGTTTAAGCGCAGCCCTGGTCGGGCTCGCGATGGGTATATCGCGCCTGTTTGATGGCATTACAGATCCGTTGATCGGCTATTTCAGCGACCGGACGCAGTCCCGTTGGGGTCGCCGCCGGATCTGGATGATTGCTGGTGTGCCGCTGGCGATGCTGGGGGCCTATATGGCGTTCTTCCCGGGCCCCGAACCCACGGTCGCCTATCTGTTCTGGTGGATGCTGGTGCTGTGGCTTGGCTGGACGATGATCTTCATCCCCTATTACGCCTGGGCCGCCGAACTGACGCCGGACTATAACGAGCGCTCCATGGTGACAGGATGGCGCACGGCGCTGGGCCTGGTCGCTAACGTAGTCTCCAAAATCATTCCGACCGTGGCGCTTGTTTATTTCGGCTATGGCGGCACGCCGGCTGTGGTCACCATGATCGGTTTGATGCTCCTGTTTCTGTTGCCCACAACTGTGGGGCTGACATCTGCCATGGTCCCGGAATCAACCGCGCCGCCACCCAAAAGCACGCCGGTTTGGGCGGGCCTTCGGATCATGATGCGCAATGGACCCTTCAAGCGTTTGATCGCGGCCTTTTTCGTCAATTATCTGGGGACCGCGATTTCCACCGCAACGATTGTCTTCTTTATCCGCGGCGTGCTGGGAGAGGAGAAGGCCGGTATCGCGATCCTGCTGGCCTATTATCTGGTCAGCTTGTGCAGTATTCCGTTCTGGGTCTGGATTTCGACGCGTATTGGAAAACACCGCGCCTGGTGTTCGGCGCTGATTGCGTTTGCCTGCATCAATCCGCTCTATTTTTTCCTCGGTCCGGGGGATGTGATGTGGATGATCCCGATCATCGCCATGACCGGGTTTTGCGGGGGCACATTTCACACCATGACCAATTCGATGAAGGCTGACGTGATCGACCTGGACACGCTTCAGTCCGGTGAAAACCGCGCGGGACTCTATTTCGCGACATGGTCGCTGGCGATCAAGGCCGCCCTGGTGTTGGGTCCAATCGTTGGCCTGGGGTTGCTGGGGCTATTTGGTTATGAGTCTGCGCCCGGTCTGGTGGAAGACCCGGTACAGCGGCTGGTGCTTCAATGTGTCTTTATCCTCGGGCCGCCAATCTTTTTTACCGCTGCGGCTGCGATCGCCTGGAACTACCCGATCACAGAGGCACGCCATATCCGGCTTCGCGATGCTCTGAAGCGGCGTCAAGCCCGGCGGCTTGCCACAGCCGAATAGGTCAGGCGGTTTCCAGCGAAACCGGTTGCGGCTCGTCTTCCGGCGCCAGTTTTTCGAGCTTTTCAAAAGGGTTGGAGCCGAAAAAGATATCTTCGCCGACCAGCTTGCCGTCCGGGTCGGCGGGCCACACGGTCAGCAGATGTGCTGAGCCGACATATTTGGCGTTGGCGTCCACCGGCTCACCACCCACGTCGGTGATGCCTGCTGCCAGGATCGCCTCGCCGGAATAGGCATTGCGCAAGGTGCCTTCGGTAATCACGCCATTGTCGTCGGCGAAGATACGCTCGACATTGAATTCGAACAGGTTGCCGCCAGCGGCGATCATCTGTGAATAAAAGCTATGCACGGCTTCACGGCCCTTCGGTCCGTTTTCCGGCCCTGTTCCCCACATATGATATTGCGGTTCTGCCGTCAGGGTGGCCATCAACCCATCCAGATCGCCGCAGACTTCGGTCTTCATGTGATCGCGGACTTCCTTGAGCAGCTGTTTCGGGCGCGGGCGGGTTTCTGCTTCATATGCTTTTTCAACCGCGGCCCAGGTCTTCCTCGGGTCGATTTTCATATCCGGTCTCCTGTTTTTGGACGCCAAACCTAAGGCAGCGGTGCATGGCCGCGCAAGCCGCGGAATGGTGATTGGACCCGGACTTGCGCCACCCGCCAGACTCCCCCGATAATGGGCTGGCAACGAACAGGGGTGGGGAGACCGCTGATGGGACAGGCTGAAACACATCCATTGACCATGGACGGGCACGATCCGCGTAATCTGCGCGGTGATCCGATTACCGGCGACCGCTACTATTCACCCGAATTCGCCCAGCGCGAATGGGATCACATGTGGACCAAGATCTGGCATGTGGCCGGGCGCCGCAATCAATTGGCCGAAGCTGGGGACTATATCGTCCATGATTTCCTGCAGGAGTCTGTCTTCATTGTACTGCAGGACGATGGCTCGCTGAAAGGCTTCTACAATTCATGCGGTCACCGGGGGCAGCGGCTGGTTTGGGAGACCTCGTCATCTGATGGTTTTGCCTGCCCCTATCACGGCTGGGTCTGGGGGGTTGATGGCGTTCTGGCCTCGCTGCCGGATCAGGATGATTTTCCGCAGGGCGACCCTTGCGGCAAGCTCAAGTTGAAAGAAGTACAGGTTGATTGCTGGGGCGGGTTTATCTGGTATTCGATGGACCCGGACGCCGAGCCGCTGCTCGATTATCTGGAGCCGATGCCGGAAATCTATAAGAACTATCCGATGGAGTCCGCCGTCCGGGTGTCCTGGTACCGGATCGAGCTCAACACCAATTGGAAGTTTGCGACCGACAATTTCGTTGAGTCCTACCATACACGAACGGCGCACCCGCAGGTGCCGGCCTGGATCGATCAGGATTACTGGACATCGCGGCTGGAAATGTTCCCGCGCGGTCATGGCCGCACCGTACAGCCATTGCGCCCGTCTTTACGGGACCGCCTGCCCGAAGGCGAGCCGTTGCCCTTCGATGACATTCTGCGTGAATGGGATATTGATCCCGACCAATATCCGGATTTTGAAACCAAGGTGCAGCAAGGCTGGCTGGACCTGAAAGCGCAGCGGCGCAAGCTGGGGCCGGCGAGGGGCCATACGCACTATGCACAGATGAATGATGAGGAAATCACCGACAGCCCGCATACGGTGATTTTCCCCAATGTGACGATCTCCTTCCTGCCGGATGAGATGATCTTCTTCCGTACCGAACCGCACCCGGACGATCCCAACAAATGCAGCTTTGATCTGTGGTCGCTAGTGTTTCCGATTGAGGGGACGACCGAGGTCGAGGCCGGGATGGTCGGGCAAAAGAAGATCGAAGAAGCTGAGCTGATCGAGCGCGTGTTCGATGGCGGGAAAGGCGTGCCGGAACTGAAGGACTCAATCGTCTTTCAGGACATGATGCTGGCCGAGGGGCAGCAGCGTGGTCTGCGCTCCCGCGGCTATGAAGATGCCTATCTCGCTGCGCAAGAAACCCGTGTCCGGTTCTTCCACGAAGTGCTCAATGACTACCTGGAAGGCCGGAAGTAAAAGCGTTAGTCAGGATTGAGCAGAATGTCGACTTCACCACCCAGCCCGCCATACAGCTCATGGTCAGAGGTCGTGTTGTGTCGCCTGATCTCGGCATAGCCGTACTTGGTATCGCAGATCCACATGCCGCAGCTGGACAAGTCAATCTTGAGTCTGACCAACAGATAGTCACTGCCTTTACAGATCATCACATAGCGGGTTCGGCTGGCACTGCCCTTAAACGGCGGGCCGATCGAAATCGGGGTTGTATGCCCGCTGTCATACCACTGGGTTCCTGACGACAGGCATTCGCTGTTGGACGACGGCTCACCGGTGGTGGTGTGAAACTTCCAGCTTGTGGCCCTGGTTTTCCAGTCGCCGTCCCACAGTGACATCTCGATCACGGCAACGGCGCTGGCGGTGCCCGGCAGGGCCAGCAGCCCGAAGCCAAGCAGCGCCGCGTAGAGCGTCTTTCTCATCATCGGCTTAGCCCTTCGCGCCGATGATCAATTGGGGTTCAGCAGGATGTCGAGCTCCGAGTTAACGAAGCCGTACCATTTGTGCTCATAGTCCACATTGTGTTTACGGACCTCCGACCACGAGAAGTTAGACGTGCAAATCCAGGCGGCGCAGTCGCTCAACTTGATCTGCAGTTTGACGGTTAGGTAGGCGCCATTCTTGCAGGTGGTGACATAGCGGGTTCTGGTGACGCTGCCGCTGAAGGGTGGTCCGACGGTAACCGGCTGGAGCCAGCCGGGCACTTTCCAATGATCGCTGGAATTCGCGCAGGTATTGCCATTGCCCGGGTCTTCGTAATTGATGACATAGTTCCAGCTGGCGGCGTTGGTGTCCCAGTCGCCTTCAGAGGCTGTCATGTCAATGTTTGCGTTGGCGCTCGCCGTGCCGGACAGGCTCAGGATGCCGGTACCAATTAGGATCGCATAAAGCATGTTTCTCATGGTGCGTTTATGTCCTTTGTTCGCCATTAGTTAGGGTTGATGAGGATGTCGAGTTCTTTGTTAACAAGTCCATACCACTCGTGGTCATAGCTCAGGCCGTGCCGCCGGATCTCTTGCCATGACCAGTTGGTGGTGCAAATCCACGCCCCGCAGCTCGTCAGATCGATCTTCAGCTTGACGGTCAAATAGTCGCCGTTCTTGCATGTGGTGACGTATCGGGTCTTGTGCTTGCTGCCGGAAAATGGCGGTTCCATTTCGATCGGCACGAGATAACCGCTGGACTGCCACGTGCTGCCTGAGTTTGCACAGGAATTGCCATTATTGGGATCGTCCGAGGTGATATGATAGTGCCACGTCGTTGCGCGACTGTTCCAGTCGCCCTCAAAGGCGATCATATCGATAGAAGCCGTAGCATTCGCGGCCCCAGGGACCGCCCAGAAGGTGGCGCCAAGAGCCATGGCAGCCAAGACTGACCGAAGAGTCTTCATGAATCCAACCTCCCAGTTTTTCGCACAGTGAGGCACTGCCCACACCCTGCAAACCAAAAAGGTAATGTCGCAACCATGAGTGTGCCATACCTGAAATAAAAAGAAAGTACACAAACAACCCTTGGTTACTAATTTCGAAGAATCTTACATGTTTTCCTGGCGGAACGAATTCGGCATACTAAGTCCTACTGGGCATCGGGGGCATGCGGGAGGTCCAGTGACTTTCGAACCACCAAATCAAACGGGTTGCAGCGCGACGCGCTCGCATGGCTGACGCCATAGCGCCCCATACGTGTACAGAGAATGGTTCTTCAAAGGGGGATTACATGATGCTTGAATCAGATACAAAGAACAGGGTGAAACGAGTTCAAGCACTCTGTTTTTCTCTGATCTTTGCCTTTTCCAGCTTAGTCGTGGGTGTAGCCGCACAAGCGGATGGGTTTACCGTTTATTCTGGCGACAAGTGGAACGGTACCAGTCGGGGCACCTCTCCCTATGGCAAGTACGAAATCACACACACAACGGAATGGCATGGCCCGGGTAACAACTATCAGTTAGGCGGTGTCCATTCTATCAATTCGATCAAGTATACCAAGTCGGACGCCAGCTTTAACCTCGTAGGCAAGGCTTGCGTCTGCACTGGCAATAATCAGAACTGTCTCAAATTCACCGGCACCCGGATGGCCTATTTAGGCAAGGCCTATAACGCGAACTTTACAACAATGGGGTTCAATAATTTTGGTGGGTGCGGCCAATATGGCCGGACCATCAATGGCCGTATTGCCGGCTATATCAGGCTGCGGTCATCGCGCGGGCATTGCGTCCAGTCGAAGAACAATCCCGCATCAGGCGGCGCGCTTCACTACTGGGCGTCCTGTGGTACAGGCGACAATCAACAGCGGCGGGTCATTTCCTATCACAATCACGAACTGAAGTTCGCCAGCGACACCAGCCTGTGTCTGGCCACCGGCAGCTCCGTTTCCAGCGGCTCAAGCGTCAAGCTTGAGCGCTGCAGCAGCGTGTCCTCGAGCCGGAAGCAATGGACCTATGACCATACCAATCACAAGATCATGCTGATGGCTGACACGTCTTATTGCCTGGCCACATCCGCCAAGAGCGACGGCGCCGGGATTGTGGTCGAAAAATGCTCGGTAGGCTCAAAAGCCAGGTGGCAAATCACCTGGAGCCAAGACCACTAAATTTCACACCAAGTTTGGAGAGAGCAAATGATTATTCAACGCATCTCAGGCGCGGTTGCGGCGCTTGCTGCCGGCTTGATGCTGGCGGGCCCTGCTGCGGGCAATACGGCGGCTGGCGCTGGCCCGGATTACAAGCCACAGAAATACTATTGGCACGAGGACTGCGAGGACTCGCCTGGCAACAACCTTAAGTGCGTCAAAGTCCGGCAGATGATTGTAATGACCGGGAACTACGATATGGACAAAATTTATGTCAGACTCGGGGATGACAACAAAAACTGGTGCGGCGCCGATCGGATTTCTGGGGCCGGTAGTTGGGGCATCAACTACTTCCAATGGGGCGTAAATGAAGGTCATACCCCAACAATAACCCGGTATTATGTCTTGCCTGCCGGCTGTCAGTACCGGTTTCACTTCCGGCACTATTACTCCACCGTCGGTGGGAACGACACGTTCAACATATCGATCGATGCCGATGACGACGTCTGCTTCCAGTATGACCTCGACAAATATTATGACACCGATGATGAGCCAGTCACAATTCAGAACTGCCCGCGCCAGTGGCCAGGGGACACGACTCACCCAAACTACTCGGTCCCGCTGGACTAACGGCACTCTGCGCAAATCACATAAGGGAACAATGCTATGAAAACCCTGATAGCAGCGATGATGTCGGTGCCTCTGTTGCTTGCGGCTGTGTCGCCTGCCAGCGCCGATGTCGATTATGTCTGGCATGACGACTGCAGAGAATCGCCGGGCAACAATTTGAAGTGTGTCCGCATCAAGACAATGGTGAAATACCAGGACGGGTCCGGCAAACTTGATGTCCATGTCGACCGGGTGAAATTCATCTTGGAAGACTGGTGCGGCGCAGGGCGGGTCAGCGGCGGCACCGGCTGGGGTGTAAACCCGTTTACGCTGACAGGATCGAACGGGGACACGACATTCAACCGTTACTATGTTGTTCCGGCCAGTTGCCAATACCATCTCCATGGCAGACGCGTCACGGGCACCGATCACACGGGCGCTGCCGATACGGAAATAAGCTGGTCAAACAGCCACAACTGTATCGAGTTCAATATCCAGGACTCCCACGTCAACACCTATTCCTGCACCGAATTCGACAATGGCTGGCCCAAAGACAAAGCCACCGGCCGGGTGCCGCTGGACTAGCGCGCACCGTGCTAAGAGGAATCGGAACCATGGGACATATGTTTAACAAAGCGCTTGTCGCTGTTGCGTTGCTTGCGGGGCTGGCCGCCCCGGTCGCGGCCAATAACGACCACATTACCTTCACGCTCTACAACAATAGCCCCGACCGGATCTCCGCCACGGCGGGCGGCATGCAGTGCATTGAAGACGGCACGACCTATGGGACCGAGCGGCTCAGTTCCGGCAACCATATGCTGTTTACGATCAAGACCGAGTACGACTCTGCGGATTGCAACCCCATGTGGAGCGGCGATTCGATCATCGTCTACACATTCCGCGACGATGACGGGAACATCATCGGCCAGCTGGAATGGAAGAACCCCGACGGGAAGTTCGACGAAACCTATATCAGTGGCGATGACCCCTGGTATCTCCACCACTTCGACTGCTACGCGCAGATCTACAGTGAACAGGTCTCCAGTTGCGACATGGACAATTCCCACCACACCACAGGCAGTACCCTAACTTTTGAATGACTCACAGGAGACAGAACAGAATGCTTAAGCACCTACTCGGATCGCTGGCCATCATGGCATTCATAGCAATGGTAACCGCCCCCGCAATCGCAGGCAATGTGGACGCCGAAAGGTATTGCTCGTTCGGCTATGGCGGCACGAAGTGCGAAATCTCAGTCTTTTACTCGCCCACGTTCAGCCCCGGCGAGGAAACGACCTTCACGATTTCTTGCCGCGGAGACAACAGCAGTCTTGTCAGCGTCTACCTGAAAGAGAACAGTGAGCCCGAAAAGATCAATTGTACAGCGGAATTGGGCACCATGGATGCAGACTACCCGACCGCAGGCGCATATCAGCAGTATGTATGCAAACGAACCGCGGCGGCCCAGGGCGACGTGAGCGTACGTCTGCGCTGGAGCGGCACCTGCAACAAATTCTAAGTCGACACTGTTTATCAAGGGAAGGGGCTTCACCATGAGATTGACCAAGGTCGCGCTTACGGCGTTCGCAGCACTCGCCCTTGCGGCTGCCGCACCGGCATCGGCCTCCACCTACGAGAGGTATCATCCGAACTGCGACCCCTCCGCCTCGGCAGCGGATAAGGCAGAGTGCATAAAAATTCGCCTCTATCTTTATAACAGCACGGGTAACAACATCCATTGGGACCGAATTCATGCCAGCATTAATGCAGACGAATGCCGCATAACCCTGGAAAACGGCGGCACTAAACTCATCACCGGCCGTCAGAATCTGGATGTCGATTCGGCCACCTGGTACAATGTGGGCCGCTATTGGCATATGCCCAGGGCCTGCCCTGTGCAGATTCATGCGCGGCACCCGATGGGCATCTTTGCGAAAGATGAGATCTTTTACTTCAACTTCGATTCTGTGAAGACAGAGAAGGAAATCTGCTGGCGGCTGTCCTGGAACGAGGGCACGCAGGCGGATTGCTGACGGACCGGGTCGCCTAAGGTGGAACGGGATATGCAAGAAGTTCTAAGGCCTTCGTGGCTGGCTCACCAAATGGGCTCAAACCAATCGGAAAGGAGACATGGAATGACTCGTTTTTTTGGCCTGTTATTGGCCGGCATGATCGTGGTTGCGATGGCACCACCTGCCAGTGCGTCGACTTATACAGCGTGGCACCCCAACTGCCAGGACTCTGCGACAGACAAGGCCGAGTGCATCAAGGTGCACCTTTACCTCTATAACTCACAGGGCAACAACATCCGCTGGGACCGTCTGTATGCAAACATCAACGCGGATGAATGCCGAATCACGTTGACCAATGGCAGCACCAAGGTGATCTCGCGCGGGTCGGACATCTATGTGGATTCCGCCACCTGGTACAATGTCGGCCGGCAGTGGTACATGCCGAAAGGTTGCCCGGTTAAGGTTCACGCCCGGCATCCGATCGACACCTGGTTCCAGAAGGACCAGATCTATTATTTCTACTTCGATGCCGTCACGACGGAGAACAACATCTGCTACCGGATGGAATGGTACTACGAGAACAAGGGGACCTGCGCTGAGGTGTCTGGCCCTTAGGCTTAAGTGGGATCAGGAGAAGAAGAATGAAGCGACTTGCCGCTATTTTCGCAGCAGGCATCTTTTTGGTGGCCGCACCGAACGCGAACGCATCCATCTATGAGATTTGGCATCCCATCTGTGCACCCGCATTCACTCAGAATCCGGCACAGTGCGTTCGGGTGAAGGTCGAACTCTACAATTCCCAGGGGCAAAGCATCGAGTGGGACCGGATGCACGCCTATATTGATGCCGACCAGTGCCAGGTCACGCTCGTCGATGGGTCAACCACGATCATTAGTGGCAGAAACGAGATCAGTGTGAGCGATGCCAACTGGCCTGATGTCGGGCGAAGCTGGCATATGCCCAAAGGCTGTCCCACGACGGTTCATGCCCGGCATCAGACCTCATGGTATGCCAAGGACAATATCTATTACTTCAAGTTCGACAGCGTAAAGATGCAGAACGATTTCTGCTGGAAGTTGAACTGGTACGAAGGCACCCAGCAAAGCTGCTGAGCATTGGGCTGGGCCAGCTTCGGCTGCTCCGGCAACGCGGTGCAGATCTATTCTAGGGGCGCGGTTGCGTCGTGCGATGCCGCGCCCCTATTATTGAAGACGGCTCCCGGTCTGGGGGCGTAGCCTGGGGGGACAATATGATCCGAGTACTTTCGGTATTGGCGGTCGCTGTCATCGCAATGACGGTCTCGGCGCCAGCGGGTGCATCATCGACAGAAAAGTGGCATCCCATCTGTACGGTGCCCGCCGAGACGCAGCGGTTGGTTGACCAGGGTGTCGTCACCGCCCCACCTGTTGGTGAGTGCATCCGCATCGATCTTTACCTGATCCACTCCGCCGGTGTCGCCCTCGACATAGACCGCATCAATGCGCAGATCGACATGAATGAGTGTACTGTCACCATGACGGACGGCTCAACGCACAGCGTCGCAGGCCATCATCATTTCGATGTGTCCAATGTTAACTCATCGTCCTCCGCCCACCGGGTCTGGCACTTGCCCAAAGGGTGCGCGATCAAGGTTCACGCCCGGCTACTAATGCCTTGGTATGACAAGGACGAAATCTATACCTTTCAGGTCTACGGCGAAATGGCGGACCATGATGTGTGTCTACGGATGGACAGATACTATCAGACGCAAGGTACCTGCGATGAGGTGCCAGGTTAGGTGGGGGCCCTTCCAGGGGTACATGCTGAAAAGGGCGGCGATTTGACCCGACTACTTTCAATAATGGCGGTCGCTGTCGTGGCGATGACGACCGCAGCGCCAGCTGCTGCATCATCGACGGAGAAATGGCATCCCATCTGTAGATTGTCTACTGAGGTACAGATAGCGGTAGCCCAGGGCATTATGCCCGCCCCAGCCATCGGCGAATGTATCCAGATCGATCTTCACCTTGGCCATTCTGCAGGGGTCGGCCTCGACTTTGACCGCATTACCGCGCAGATAGACCAGCCTAGCTGCAATGTCACCATGACGGATGGCTCGACACGCAGCGTCACCGGCCATCACTATTTTGATGTGGCCGACGTGCACAGATCGACCCACGCCCACCGGATTTGGCATATGCCGAGAGGATGCAGGATCAAGGTTCATGCGCGTGAACTGATGTCTTGGTACACCACCGACGAGATCCATGTCTGGAACATCTATGGAGATCTGACGAACAACGACATATGCCTGCGATACAACAGGTATTACGGGCAGCAGGGCCAGGGCACCTGCGATGAGGTGCCCGCCCACTAAAGCATCGCGAAGGCGGTTATTCAGCGGCCTGAGAGGGCGCGACTTCGGGGACTGTTGCGGTCTCGGCCTGATCGAGCTTCTTGAAGGATAGGAAGACCGTGCCGATGTTAATGCCCCAGCGGGACACGGTCGCACGGTTGAGCAGGACACCGTCTGACTGAAGCAGCATCCAGTCGTCGAATTTGACCTTCCAGATCTTCTCGCCGACCGCCAGATTATACTCATACGTCCAGTGGAACGCGTTGCCCGAGCAACGGCCATGTGCGGTGCCGATGGAGTTCGTCTCTGACCCTTCATAGGTATCGCCGCCGGTTTTTTCGATCACCCAGCGGCGGGATTCGGCGCCTCCGTCTGCATATTCAAATTGTTCTGTCAGCACGAGTGTCCGGCCATCCCAGCTGCCGGCGATATCGACGGAGAATTCACGGCGAATATTGCCAAAACGGTCCTGAAACATGCCCCAGGCGCGTACATCACCGTCGAAATAGTCTTCAATCTTCAAGTCGTGCGAAGCGCTTTGAAACTTCTCTATTTTCATCGTGCTGCATCCCCACCAGCAGACGGCAAGCCGACAATCAAAGTTTACGTAGGTGTCCGTGTCGTTAGGTTTACACCTTGCTGACCCTTGTTCGCGTTACAGGGCGGGGTGGATCACACAAAAATTACGGGTGATGTCAGACAGTGGGGATTGTAGCGATGGCCGGCTGGCAGGCGGCTGATTTTCAGGACGCCGGTTAACAAATATTGCTCTTGTTAGCGGCTATTCGGCTGCCTGCGCTGGAATACGGTCGTACCCTTTGGCGCTTGCCGAAGAATCCAGTTTTTTGAACGACAGAAAGACCGTGCCGATATTGATGCCCCAGCGTGAGACTTCCGCACGGTTGAGCAGCACACCGTCGGATTGCAACAGCATCCAGTCATCGAATTTGACCTTCCAGATTTTGTCGCCGACTTTCAGATTGTAGTCATAGACCCAATGGAAGGCGTTTCCCTTGGCTTCGCCGTGGGCGACTCCAATAGCATTGGTTTCCCGGCCTTCATATGTTGATGGCCCGGTTTTTTCGATTTCCCAGCGCCGGGTCTCAACCTCGCCATCGTCATATTTGAAGTCTTCATCCAGAACCAGGGTTCGCCCGTCCCACGTGCCGGTAATGTCGACGACGAACTCACGCCTGATATTGCCGAAACGGTCCTGAAACATGCCCCAGGCGCGGGTTTGCCCCTGAAAATATTCTTCAATGCGCAGATCCGTCGACGCGCTCTGGAAGTTCTCAATTTTCATCGTGCTGCATGCGCCTGCTATCATTCCACAGACAACTGTCAGAAATAGACGACGCACCTCACCCTGTCCGTTGGTTGCTTTCCTGTGTTGACATTTGTTCGCAACAGTCCCCAGACTGGATCACTAAAACCGACACCGGCTGTAACATGTTGGTTTAGTTTTCGTTTTGGTGGCGCCCTAGTCCGGGTTGAGCAGCAGGTCGAGAGATTTGTTGGTAAGGCCACCCCATGAGTGGTCATAGGTCATGTGGTTGCGGTTGACCTCGTCCCAACTCCAGTGTTTGCCGCAGACCCAGGCTGCACAATCGGACAATCGAACCTCCAGCTTGATGGTGATAAAGCCGTTGTCGTTGTCATTGCAGAGCGTGATGTACCGTGTCTTGCGCTTATCGCCGGAAAAGGGCGGGTTCATCTGAACCGCGGTCAGATAGCCCTCAGTGTGCCAATGATAGCCATGGTCGGCACAGGTGCGCCGGCCACCTGGATCCTCGTTGGTGATGACATAGGCCCACCCGACGGCGCGAGCGTCCCAGTTGCCGTCAAAAGCCATCATGGAGATTGAGATCGCATTGGCCGAGTTGGACGCGCCCAATGCCCCAGCCGCCATAATGGCAATGGCTAAAATCTTCCCGATCATCTTCATAGTTTGCCCCTTCCGCTTCTTTCATTGTCCCCGCTGGCTCTCGGCTTGTCGAGTCGCTGCTGTCCTTGAAATGATATGAAAGGTGGTCCGACGGGGCTACCATTCGGGCTGAAAATGTCGAAAACTGGTCGTCAGAGTCAGGGGGGAGAGACAGATGGCGTTGTATGACAATTTGTTTGAGCCGCTAAAGGTTGGCGGGTGCACGATACCGAACCGGATCGTGCGGTCGGCGCATGGGACCGGCCTGCTGGGTGAAGACCTGATCGCCTATCACGAAGCCCGGGCGCGCGGCGGTGTCGGCATGTCGACACTGCAGGCGACCGGTGTTCACCCGAATTCGGGCATGGGTATCCCGCTGTGGGACGATTCCTGCATCGCCTATTACCAGGAGATGATGGAGCGGATCCGTCCGCACGGCATGAAGCTGCTTCAGCAGATTTATCATGTCGGAGCAACCGGCGGGCTGTGGTCGCCAAGCCCGATTCCCAACCCGCTCAATGGCACGGTGCCCTATGCCATGACCAAGTCCAATATCGACGAGGTGATAGAGCATTTCGCGGGCGCGGCGCGCCGTGTCGCCGCCGGTGGGTTGGACGGTGTCGATATTCATGCGTCCAGCGGCTATTTGCTGCATGAGTTTTTGTCACCGGCGCTAAACCAGCGCGAGGACGATTATGGTGGCTCGTTCGAGAACCGTCTGCGGATCATGCATGAAATCATTGCCGCCATTCGCGCCGAGGTGCCTGACGGTTTTGTCGTCGGTGTCCGGCTGCCGAATGAGGATTACGTGCCTGGCGGGCTGACTGCTGATCTGAACCGGCAGATCGCCGAGGTGCTGGAGCCCGAGGTCGACTACATCTCGCTGCATATGGGCACCTATTGGCGGTTCCATACGCTGATCTCGCCGACGGACGATCCGTTGGGTACCGAGATGAAGGCGAATAACGAGATTACGCCCAATCTAACCAAACCGCGCATGGTCACGGGGCGGATCATGACGCTCGACCACGCCAGCGCACTCGTCTCCAGTGGTGAGGCGGATCTGGTCTCCATGGTGCGGGCGCTGATTGCCGACCCCGAACTGGTCAACAAGGCCCGCCGGCTGGAAGAACACAAGATCCGGCCCTGTATCGGCTCCAACCAGGGCTGCGTCGGCCGTGTCATGACGGTCGGGCGCATGGGCTGCGTGGTCAATATCGCCGCTGGCAATGAGGCGAACGTGACATATGAGCCGGATGAGCCTGCGAGCGACCGTAAACGCGTGATGGTTGTGGGCGGCGGCATTGCTGGCATGGAGGCGGCGCGGACCGCGGCGCTGCGTGGCCACCGCGTGGTGTTGCATGAAGCAACCAACCGGCTAGGCGGACAGGTCAAACTGGCCGCCAGCGCGCCGCACCGGGGCGATATCGGGACGATCGCGGATTATCTCCAGAACGAACTGGAGTCGCTTCAGGTCGAGATTCGGTACAATTCCATGGTCGATCCGGACATGGTCGATGAAGACGGTGCTGATGAGGTGATCATTGCCACCGGCGCGCGCCCGCGCGACGACGGGTTCCAGGTATCGACCCCCGTTGAACCTATTGCCGGGCACGATTTGCCGCATGTCTATGATTCATGGGCGTTGTTCGGCGTCGGCCAGCCGCCCAAGGTCGTCGGACCAGCTGTCGTGTTTGACGATACGGGCATGTTCGAGGCGATCTCGACCGCTGACATGCTGCTCAAGCAGGGAGTCCATGTCACCATGGTGTCGCGGTTCGAGACGATGGGGGCTAACATGCCCTATCCGCCAGTTACCGTCGAAGCCGCGCGTGAGCGGGTGATGGGCGGTGATTTTGATTTCCTAGGCGGCCACTATATCCGCGAGATTACCGCTGATGATGTTGAGGTTGGCGTGTTGTTTACCGACCGGTCCAGACGGGTGCCGGCCAAAACGGTCATTCTCGTCGGTTTCAATCAGCCGAACCGTGAACTGGCCGAAGAGCTTGAGGAGCGGGGCATCAAGACGCACATGATCGGCGATGTAGGCGGCACCCGCGATATGATGACCGCCATCCACACGGCAGCCAACACGGCGCGCGCGATCTAGAAGAGCATTGAAATGGAAAAACGAACCTTTTGCCGCGTCTGCGAGCCGTCCTGCGGGATGATAGCGACCGTAGAAGACGATAAGCTGGTCGCGCTGAAACCAGACCGCGACCACCCGGTTACTAAAGGGTTCGTTTGCCATAAGGGAATCTATGGTGCGGACATTCAAAACGATCCTGACCGGTTGAAGGTGCCGTTGCGCCGCAATGCATCGGGCGGGTTTGACGAGGTTTCGTGGGAAACCGCGCTCAGCGAAATTGCGGCCAGGTTGAAGAGCATCATGGCGCGGCATGGAAATAGCGCGGTGAGCGGCTATAGCGGCAACCCGTCAGCATTCAACTCGCTCTACGGTCCAGCTTATGGTGGCTTCTTTTCGCAGATCAGGGGTGCTC
>JANQQJ010000040.1 GCA_028284945.1 Alphaproteobacteria bacterium
GGGCATCTCGCCCTCACCCGGATCGGCAACAAAATCAACATTGGCGCCAATCACCGTCGCATCGAAGTCGTTATCGATATCGACAAAATCGGGGCCCGCCGCCTGCGTCGAACTGATATTGCCCGTATAGCTCAACGAGCCATCAGCACTGATCGAGCCGCTATTGGCAAAATCACCGTCAAGCGTGTTGACCAGCAACACACCGGCGACATTGACCGTGACCCCATTGTCGACACTCAGATAGGCCGACGTCTCGCCCGCCGCCGAAAGCGTTTGCGACAGCGTCGCCGCGCCGGTGGCCGTAATCGTTCCCGAGTTTACGAACGCCGTCGACGTCCCGTCTCCGTCGATGCCAAAGGCGGACAGCGTAATGCGAACGTCGTCCACGCCCAGATAACCATAGAAGTCACTGGCATTAGCCGACGCGTTGATCGTGTTATTCGCCACGGCAGACGCAGACACGGTTCCCGAATTATCGATATCGTAGGTGCCGCCGTTTATATCGATACCGCGGGCAAAAACCATCTGATCGATGTCGTTGATGTAGACCGACGCGGAGGTTCCAGCGGCAACAAGATCATAGTCATGATTACTGATGGCGTCGGCAGAAATCGTTAGATCAGAGCTGTTGGTCAGCGAACCCGGCACGTCATCGCCTGGCCCGGCGAAGGTGTTGATGTTCACCCCATCAATTCTAATCTCGCCGTCCTCATTCACATCGATTTCAGCAAAAGCGGCCTCGCTGGTAGCGCTGGCTGTGACAGAGCGATCCGCTGTGCCAGTCGCGGCGATCGTTCCACTGTTGTCAAAGTCGCCACTCAGGGTCCCGATGAAAACACCAGCCCCAGTGGCGATGAACTGGCCACCATTGATATCGACAATCGCATTGCCGGCGTCAGGCCCAGCCGATGCATCAAGCACAGCTGCTACAGAGGCGCCGGCGTTTGCAGTGATGGTACCGGTGTTCAGGAAGCCGGTACTCCTGCGGCTGTAAACCCCCCATGCACTTCCATAAGCTGAAGCACTGAAGTCCACAGTTGCTTGACCCATGCTCGCCACAGCTTCGGCATCAAACGACTGCATGGAGCTCGCATTTGCTGAAATCGTACCGGCGTTTTGAACATCGTGTTCGCCGTTGGGGATATAGACCGCCCAGGCGGACCGATAACCCGACGGCTGTGCAACATCGACCCTAGGGCTATAGCCCTCTGCCAACAAATTATAATTACCAACAGCTGTTGAATGAGCCTCAATCACACCGGTTTCGGTGTTGATGAAAGACCCACCCAAGATCGAGCCGTCTTCCTGCGGCACGCCTGCCAAGTTATTTATGGTTACACCATATGACCCGCCATAGGTGCCACTACCATTTGTGCTGCTCACCGACAGATCGACGTTACCGCCATCGCTGGACGCGGTCCCATCAAGTTCAAGGGTCGAATTCGTATTGGCAGAAATCGTCCCTGAGTTGACGAAATTACCATCAAGGTCGTTGATATTGACGGCGGACACATAACCCCAGATGTCCGGGTTCAAATCCACGTCTGCGCCGCCGGCACCGTCAACGTCGGCATCGACATCACCTGAGGCATTTGCTGTGCCGGTAATCGTGCCGGAATTGGTGAAGCCTGTGGTTGTTCCATCCAGCTCAACCGGGAAGGCCCGCGCGTAATCCCTGGTCAGGTCCACGGAAACAGCCGCAAGGCCGGTCGTTGCCTCTGCGGCAACATCAACCACGGCATTGACAGTGGCATCAGATGAGATTGTGCCCGAATTGTCGAAGTCGTAGGTGCCACCACGGATATGCACACCAGTCGCGATAGCATCCATCCGGATATCCGAAAGGTTCACGTCGATATTCGCGCCGTCGGCAACGATTACATGATTGGTACTGGCTGAAGCGTTCGCTGCAATGGTCAGCGGCGACGTATTGGTAAACGTACCGTCCGTCATGGAGTTTATGTCAACCGCCCGCGCAAATGCATCCAGGTCGTCATTGACGGTTGCACCAGCAGTCAGCGGCGACGCTTCGGTGCCACGTACGACATCAAGCGTCAGGCTTGCGTCGGCAGTAATGTCGTTACCATTGTCAAAGTCGCCTGTCAGACCGCCGTCGATATCGACAGCATAGGCAGACGCATCCAAGTCATGTGTTGGGTTCGAACCAGTCGAGCTGTTGTAGCTGCCCGATCCAGTCGCCGTAGCGGCAATCGTACCGTTGTTCGTGATGTTGCCTTCAAGACCGCCATTAATCTCCAGCGCTGTTGTCAGGATGTTGAAGTCCGCACTGCCGGCGGTCCGCATGACGTCGGTGGTGACAATGCCCTCGATCAGGCCATTGTTTGTCAGGTTACCCACATGGTTCTGAACAAACACGCCGTTGGGGCTGATGATCCCGGTACCGGCGATCAGCGCGTCTTCGGACAGATTGGTGACATTCGCGGCTGTCTGGGTGCCGGTGATGGTTACCGCGCGAGCCGACGACGCGGCAACGAGACTACCACCCATCAGGGCAGCAGCAGACACAGATAGCTTCAAGCGATTGGAAAAACGCGACAAGGGTGGCCTCCTCGAAAAAATAGCCCGTTAGTTGAGCGTCGGAAAAAGACGCAAAAGTCTTTTGGTTCGTGTGGCGCAAAATGCCCGGCAGGTTGGACCAAATCAACCCCTGTTTCGCACCTGCGAGCACAAAATATTGTGGATTCCGCGCAGGTTGTGCATTTTTGCAACAGTGTAAGAAGTGACAGGCTCGGGCAGTCTGTCAGATAACCTCATCCAACCCATTAACGAGCGGCTGAATGGCTGTTCCATATTTTTTCCAGCGTTCGACGGATCTTGTGTAGATGGGTTCACGGACCTGGGCGACGGAAGCTGTCTTGACCGGGCGCTTGGCGTCATAGAATTCGAGGCACTGATCCTCCCAGTCGAGGCCGGCGAAGTCGAGCAGAGCGCGCGCCTGGCCGTCCACGTCGGCCACCAGATCTTCATATTGCTGTTCGTAATAGGCGCCCTTGGGCAGCACCGCCTTCCAATGTGCCATCAGGGCATCGTACTTCTTGTAATAGGCCGCCAGTTCATTGAAGTCGTAGGAGTATGGCAGGTCCTCGCGGAACAGCTTGGTAAAGCAACTCACGCAATTGTCGATCGGGTTGCGCCGGATATGGATGATCTTCGCATTCGGCATCGCAATGTGGATCAGCCCGACATAGAAGAAGTTGGTCAGCATCTTGTCGGTAAAGCGCGGCTCACCCCCGGTCCAGTTGGGGATATTGGCCAGATAGCCATCAGCGATCCGGGTCATATGGTCATCCGAGAGGAACTGGAACACCTCCGGATAGCGGATCGAATCCGAAAAGTCCTTGCCGATCACATCGGTCATCGCCTGGTTGAAGCTGCGGATCTCACCGGCCCCGAACACCTGGCTGTGGGACGAGATAATCTGCTCGGTGAGCGTTGAGCCCGAGCGCGGCATGCCCAGCACGAAGACCGGCGCATCGGTGGTGTGGCCGCCAACCTCGGCCTTCTTCGCCTCAATCGCTTCCTTGGTGAAGACTTCGGCGATCCGGTCGAACAGGAACAGGCTGGCCTGCGGGTTATAATCCAGCTCCGCCCGCTTATATTTGGCGCCCTCAATGAACTCGGCCATCGCCCGTTCGCTCTCGCCCACATCGTCGAACACCTTGCCCAAAGCATAGTGCACGCCGATCTTCTCGTGGTCGGTCAGCGTCTTGTTCTGTTCCGCGGCTTGCAGGAAGGCCTGGTAGTGCGGGTCGTCCTTCGTAAACTTCTTGGCATTGGCCAGGTTGGTGTAGATCCGCAGCGAATCCGGCGCGATCCCGATCGCCCGTTCAAAATAGGCCTTGGCCTCATCCATCTCGCCCAGTTCCATATGCGAGACGCCGATCTGATTGAGGATGTCGGCTGCGTCATCCTTCTGTTCCAGCGCCTTCTTGAACCAGTCGATCGACTCTTCGGTGTGGCCCATCTCCCGCTTCAGCCGGCCCATCAGCGCCAGCGACCGGGCGCTTTCCGGGTCCAGGGCCAGCGCCTGCTTCACCGCGGCCTCCGCGCCGGGCAGCTTATGGTCCTCGATCAGCAGATTGCCCATCATCAGGAACGGATCGACTTCCTTGGGATACTGGGTTGTCAACCGCGACAGCAGGGTCAGCGCATAGTTGCTGTTGCCCTGCGCATGGGAGGCTGCTGCGATGCCCGTCAGCGCATCCATATGCTCCGGCCGGATCTCTGTCGCGCGGCGGAACAGAGCCTCGGCTTTTGCGGCCTCCTGCTGCGACAGATAGGCTTTACCCGCATTGGTCAGCGCCTCGACATAGTTGGGGTTGAGCGCAATCGCCTGTTCGTAATGCTTGGCGCCTTCGGGGAAGTTCTCGCGGATGCGGAACAGATTGCCCAGATTGTTATGCGCTTCGGCAAAGTCCGGGTTGAGCGACACCGCCTTCTCGTAACTCGCCTGCGCCGCATCATAGTCCTGCTGCTCGAACTGCACGATGCCCAGATTGTTATGCGCCTCGGCATAGTTCGGCGCCATCGCAACAGCCTGAGCGCCATGCGCCGACGCCTTATACAGATCACCCCGCTGGCGGTTCATCTCACACAGATTACTGTGAAATACCGGCAGGTTCGGATTGGCCGCGAGCCCCTGCTCAAGCAGACCGATCGCATCATCGACACGGCCCATCCCATGCAAAACAAACGCCCGAACAGCCAGGACATCCGGATGACCGGGGAATTTCTCCATAAGCTGTGCTGTCAGATTCTCAGCAGCCGGCACGCGGCCTGCATTCGCTAACTGGATTGCAAGCGCAGTCGCGTCCTCGCGCTTCATTCGGCGTTGCGCGGTCGGTTGCTCTTGGTCAGCCATCTCGGTCTCTTTCATTTCGCTGCCAGAGAGTGTTCACGCGGCAGGCTTGGTAGAATTGGGTGTGTCCAGAAATTACTGAAAAATGGCGAGCCCTCGGGGATTCGAACCCCGGACCTACTGATTAAAAGTCAGTTGCTCTACCAACTGAGCTAAGGGCTCTCACGAAGCGCGCGGACCATAGGCGAGGCGTATGGTTACGGTCAAGCAGCGGAAGCCCCCAACCGGCAGATTCTGCTGCTATTGTGTTCCCTGTGCCCGGTTCGTATCCTCCACACACTCCGAAAGTGACGGAAATGGCGGGCTGATGATCATATTAGGGCTGGGCACAGGCCGTAGCGGCACCGCGTCGCTGGCCAAGCTGCTAAACGCTCAGACTGACGCCCTGTGCTTCCATGAGATGAGCCCGAGTGTGGTGCGTTTCACCGGCACGCCGCGACCGATCCTGAATACGGTGAATGAGTTTCAGGCGATCCTTGATGGCTGTAACCCTTCTGACCTTACCGTCGATTTGTCCCGGCGGGTCTCTGTCGAGGCCTATAGCACCCTGCGCGGCATGAAACGCGTCAGACTGCTCGGCGACATCGCGTTCTATTACCTGACCTATGTTGAAGCGATTGCCCATGCCAACCCCAATGTCCGGTTCCTTTGCCTGCGGCGGGACCGTGCTGAGACCGTGGCAAGCTGGATGAAGAAAACTAGTATCGAACGCTGGCGTTCCAAACGGCTGGCCGACCGCCTTGGCTCTTGGATTACCCGTGAGCCATTCCACGAATCCACCAATCCCTGGATGGAACATGACGGGACCGAGTGGGCCATCGATCCTGTCTGGGACAAGTGCTTTCCCAAGTTCCCAGGCCCGACCCGCGAAGAAGCAGCAGGCCAGTACTGGGACTATTACTACGAAGAGGCCGAAAAGCTCTTGGCGCGGTTTCCCGACCGGTTCCGGGTGATTGAAACGGTCACGCTCAACGATCGTGATACACAAAAGGATATTCTGACCTTTTGTGGAATTGACGAAGCGGAACAGGTGTTCACCGACGCTCACATACACCAGTCATCGATAGGCTGATGCAACACCCTGACCTGTCGGATCGCCGGGTGCTGGTTATGGGGGATGACGTTCGCAGCTTCCTCTCCGTCGTCCGGTCACTGGGCCGCTTGGGCCTCCAGGTTGATGTTGTGGCCGAGGACCAGTCCTCGCCGGCATTAAAGTCCAGATATATTGCTAAAGCCCTGAGGCTTCCTCCCTACGCCCTGGGGAGTGAGGCCTGGGCCGAAACGCTGCAATCCCATATGAAAACCGGGAAGTACACGCTGGTTGTTCCGTGCGACGACCGGACAATCCTGCCCCTTCTGCATCATCGGGAAGAATTTGCACAAACACGCATAGCCCTGCCAAACGACGATGCCTATGACGCATTCTACGACAAGCTGGAAACCCGCCATCTGGCGGCAAGCGTAGGGGTACCCACGGCACCAGGACGTGCCCTTACCCCTGGCGACTCCGCCGAAACACTGGCAGTTGAGTTCGGGTTGCCCTTGGTCATCAAGCCGCGGCGCTCCTACACGGTAGAGACATTGTCCAGCCGGGGCCGGGTCCATATCTGCCAGACCACCTCTGACATCGACAAAGCCTTGCCGGATGAGAGTATTAGCGGCGAGTTCCTGGTTGAAGGATTTTTTGTGGGTTCCGGCGCCGGTGTGTCTGTACTGGCGCATCGTGGCGAAGTTCTGCAAGCGTTTCAGCATGCGCGGCTCCGTGAATCCTCAAGCGGGGGCAGTTCCTACCGGATCAGCCAGGCGTGCAGCCCACGGTTACTAGAGGCCGCACAAAAACTGGCGGCAGCAGCGGCATTACATGGCGTCGCGATGGTGGAGTTTCGTCACGACCGCTCGACCGGCGACTTCATCCTAATAGAGGTCAACGCGCGGTTCTGGGGATCGTTGCCGCTGGCCATCGCGTCCGGGGTCGACTTTCCGGCCCTGCTATACCGCATGCTGGTTGACGACCAGGTGCCGGAAAAGTCCGATTACCAGATCGGCATGCGCGCCCGCGCGATCAGCGCCGACGTGACAGAGGCTGCAGAGGCATTCTCCCGCAAACGGCGGGAGAGCTTTGGCGCGGCGCTGCTCTATGTGACCAATGCCGGTCTTGGTTGGCTGCGGCTTCTGAGTGGCCGGGAAGTCCATGACAGTTTTGCCTGGGATGATCCGGCGCCCTGGTGGGCCGAGGTCGCCACCCTGATAAAACAAGCCGGCTCCAAGCTCTGGCGGAAAACGCCCCTGGCCGACAAATCAGCTCATAGCCATGCCGCTCGCACGGTTAGGCGGTCAATGCCCAAAACCATTCTTGTGTTATGCCAGGGGAATATCTGCCGCAGCCCCTATGCCGCGAAGCGGCTGGAGCAGGCACTTTATCGGCGTGATGTCGCGGTGGTCTCTGCTGGATTGATGGACAGGGTCGACCGTCCCTCTCCCGCCGTTGCGCAGCAGGCTGCAAGCAGCCATGGGATTGACCTGTCGGATCACAGATCGCGCTATGCTGATGACGGTCTAATTGAAGAAAGCGACCTGGTCGTGCTTTTCGACGCGATCAACGAAGCAGGCCTGAAAGCCAGAGGCGCCTGGGAGCACGACAAAGCTCTGCGGCTCGGCGCGCTGATCCCCGATGCATCTGATCAAGGTACCATCGAAGACCCGATCAATGGCACGCCAGAAGACTTTGACGCCTGTTACGACCGGATCGATCAGGCGGTGGAGCATTTCACCGCTCTCATAGAGGACAAGCCACAATGAGCGCGGATATCCTTTTTGACGTGAGCGGCTTTCATGATCGCCTTGCCGTCGCAACATCAGACCAACCAGCATTGATGGTGATTGTCGATACGGAAGAGGAATTTGACTGGGACGCGCCTTTTGACCGTGCCAGCACAGGAACAGCGTCGGTTCCGGCGCAAGACAGAGCGCAGGAGGTCTTTGCACGGTTGGGCCTCACCCCAACCTATGTGATCGACTATGCCGTCGCCGACAATGAAGCGAGCGCCGAATACTTCCGGGGTTTGGCCCGTAGCGGCACCTGCGAGATCGGTGCCCACCTCCACCCCTGGGTGACACCGCCGCATGACGAGGACGTCAACGCGCGCAACTCTTTTCATGGCAATCTGCCTGCGGATCTCGAACGCGCGAAACTGCACGCGCTGACAGACCGGATTGAGAGTCAGGTCGGCATACGGCCAATGGTCTTCAAAGCAGGCCGTTATGGGCTAGGGCCCAACACATATGAAGCGATTCTGGATGCCGGATATGAGGTCGACTGCAGTGTCGTCCCGTTTACGGATTTTTCATCCGAACATGGTCCATCATTTCGCGGGTTCCCGGACCGCCCCTATTGGGTGGACGCGGAACGCCGACTGCTCGAAATCCCCCTTAGCCGAGGGTTTTCCGGCGCTCTAGCGGCGAGCGGTTCCGCCATGCAGGGCCTGTTCGACAGCAAGACCTCGGGAGACTTCCGTCTTCCCGGCATTCTTTCCCAACTAGGGCTGATTGAGCGCGCGACATTGACGCCAGAAGGCGTCTCCACGGACGACCAAATCAAGTTGCTGGATGCGATGATTGAGCAAGGTCACAAAGTGTTCAGCCTCACCTATCACAGTCCTTCGCTCGCGCCGGGCAACACGCCCTATGTCCGCAACGGGAACGATCTGACGGTATTTCTTGAGAGACTTGAACGTGTACTGACCTACTTCAAGGAAGACCTGCGGGGCGTGTTTTCAACGCCTTCGGCCTTCTATCGAAGCCTTAAAGATTAGATCGGTTCTATGTCGCCCGCCGCCTGCATCGCCTCAAAGTCAGCGACAAAAGCCGCAAGCGTTCCTGCCCCAATCGCCTGACGAAGCCCCGCCATCAGGTCCTGATAGTATTGAAGATTGTGCCAGGTCAGCAGCACCGCCCCCAAAATCTCATTAGCTCGGTGCAAATGCGCCAGATAGGCCCGGCTGAAACGCGAGCAGGCCGGGCAACTGCATTGGTCATCCAGCGGCCGCGGATCATCCAGATGCCGGGCATTGGACAGGTTTACGGTGCCGCGGCGGGTAAACGCCTGGCCGTTGCGGCCTGAGCGTGTCGGCAAGACGCAATCGAACATGTCGATCCCGCGCACGACCGCCCCCACTAGATCAGCCGGCTTACCGACACCCATCAAGTAACGCGGGTGGTCGACAGGGAGCATCGGGGCCGTGTAGTCCAGCACCTCGAACATCATCTCCTGCCCCTCGCCCACCGCCAGGCCTCCGACTGCATAGCCGTGAAACCCGATGTCGGTAAGTGCGTCGACCGATTCCTGGCGCAAATCTTCAAACACGCTGCCCTGGACGATACCGAACAGCGCGTTCTGTGCGGCGTGGTCTCCACCAGCATCGAAACCATCTCGGGAGCGTTGGGCCCAGCGCATAGAGAGCGCCATGGAGTCTGCTGCCTCCCGTTTTTCAGCGGGATAGGGCGTGCACTCGTCAAACGCCATGACGATATTCGCACCCAGCAACCGCTGGATTTCCATGCTGCGTTCCGGGGTCAAATTATGGCTCGATCCGTCGACATGCGACTGAAATGTCACCCCGTCTTCGGTGATCTTGCGCAGTTTGGCGAGCGACATCACCTGAAACCCGCCGGAATCGGTCAGGATCGGGCCATCCCAGTCCATGAATCTGTGCAAGCCCCCCAGCGCAGCAACCCGTTCCGCGCCGGGCCTCAGCATTAGATGATAGGTGTTGCCCAGAATGATCTGCGCACCCGTCGCACGCACATTCTCGGGCAGCATGGCCTTCACCGTGGCCGCTGTGCCGACCGGCATAAAGGCAGGCGTTTCGACAGGCCCGCGCACCGTTTCAATGGTGCCACGCCGTGCGGCACCGTCTGTCGCTTTGACCGAGAATGAAAACTTGTTCGCCATGACGGGCTGGTTACCAGACGACATTAGCCGATGGCCAGCAGTGATTGATCCTTGGCGCGGCCGGTGCCGTATCGGCTAAGGTGTTTCCTCAAATCAACCGACGGACTCTCATGCGCATTGGATTAGCCCTTCCCCAGCTTGGCGATGACGCCACGCCGGACACCATCGCCAGCTTCGCCCGCAGTGCCGAAGACCATGGTTTTGACTCTCTATGGGTCCACGAGCGGATGTTCAGCCCCATCCACGAACAGAATTTCGGCGGCGGAGTGCAGGATCTCTCTCCAATGGAATTGCTGTCCTTTGCAGCCGGTGTCACCTCAAAGATCCGGTTGGGCACCTCTGTCATCACCCTGGCCTATCATCGCCCGATCATGCTGGCCAAAGCGTCGGCCACCCTGGATGTGCTGTCCAATGGCCGGCTTGATCTGGGTATTGGGCTGGGCCTCAACAAGGAAGAGCACCGGCAGAACGATGTGGACTTCCACAAGCGCGGCAAGCGCAGCGCCGAATTCATCAAGGCGCTGAAGGCCTGCTGGATGCCAGATCCGGTGGAATTCAAAGGCGAGTTTTTTGATATTCCGCCCGCCAATACCAGCCCCAAACCGGTCCAGCGGGACGCGGACGGCAACCCGGCGATCCCGTTAATCGGAGGGTTCCGTTCCAAGCCAGGGCAGCGCCGCACGGCAGAACTATGCGATGGCTGGCAGACCGCAGGCAAAGATCTGGAAGAGGCCCTGGCCGACTATGATGAGGCGAACAGAGCCGCTCAGGAAGAATTCGGCCGACCCAAACTGCCGTTCTATTGGCGGGTATGGGCGATACCACCGTTCTCTGAACGGGAAGCTCCCCAACAGACCGGTGACCGGATCGTCGCCTATTGGGGCGGGCCGATTGAAGAAATGGCCGAAAAGGTGATCGCTGCGCGCGAAGCAGGCGTTGACCAGCTTATTCTCGACTCAAACCGCTTTCAGGGTGGCGATGAGGGTGACTGGTGGGACAAACAACCCGAGACCTTCGCGCCGCTTGTAGAGGCGGCTCACGCGTCTTGAGAGAACAGCAAACACGCGTCGCCATAAGAGTAGAATCGATATCCCTGCTCCACTGCGTGGGCATAAGCCTCATGCATGGCCTCAAGCCCTGAAAACGCGCTGACCAGCATAAACAGCGTGCTTTTAGGCAGATGAAAGTTGGTCATCAGCACGTCAACGGCCTTGAATCCGTAACCGGGTGTGATGAAAATATCCGTTTCACCAGTAAAGGGGTGAACGACTCTATCGTTATCCGCGGCGCTTTCCAATAGGCGCATCGACGTCGTTCCGACGGAAACGATCCGTCCGCCGGCGGCCCGCGCCGCGTTGATCCGGTCCGCCGTCTCTTGCGAAATTTCACCATATTCGGCGTGCATCTTGTGGTCGGCTATGTTCTCGACCTTCACCGGCAGGAACGTCCCGGCCCCCACATGCAGCGTCAGCGTGACATGGCCAATGCCTGACTGTTCCAACCGCTCGATCAGCTCCGGGGTGAAGTGCAGCCCGGCGGTCGGCGCAGCGACTGCGCCGTCCTTTTCTGCATAAACCGTTTGATAATCTTCCAGATCTTGATCATCGGTCGGGCGCTTGCCAGCAATATAGGGCGGCAGCGGCATTTCTCCTGAAGAAAAAATTGCAATATCAAGCTGTTCTGATGCTTTATTAAATTTAAAAGTTATCTCGCCGCCATCACCTTTGGCAGCGACGGTTGCTTGAAGACCATCGGCAAACTCGACCCTGTCATCCACCCGCAGCCGTTTCCCAGGCTTGGCAAAGGCGAGCCATGTATCGCCGGATTTGCGTAGGTGAAGTGTCGCCTCGATCTGGGCGTCGCCTCGCACTCCGTCGCCGGGACGAACACCCCGAAGACGCGCTGGAATGACCTTCGTATTGTTAAAAACCAGCAGATCGCCGGGCCTGAGCCAATCGGACAAATCGCTGCAAATTGAGTCGGTTAGGCCACTTTCCTGAACCACGAGCAGCCGCGCGGCGTCCCGCGGCTCCGCAGGGCGCAGCGCAATGCGCTCCTCCGGCAGGTCAAAATCGAAGTCGGCGAGTTTCATCTCGGGGCTCTATTCGTCATCGCGAGCGAAGCGACGCGATCCAGACCTCTGGATTGCCGCGCCGGCCTTCGCATTGCTTGGCCGGCTCGCAATGACGAAAAGGAAGAGGCAGCGCCTACCCGTCAGCAGCCAGGCTGGCCTTAACGATGGCGTCCGGGTCTTGAACAGCGCCATTTGCAGCGTGATCGCCCTTCTTGATCGCATCGACATGCTCCATGCCGGATACGACCTGGCCCCAGGCGGTGTATTGGCCGTCCAGGTGCCCTGCGCGGTCAAAACAGATGAAGAACTGACTGTCCGCGCTATTGGGGTCCTGAGCACGCGCCATGGATACGGTACCGCGCTCATGCGGTGTATCGTTGAACTCCGCCGCCAGTTTCTGGCCCGACCCGCCGGTGCCCGTGCCATGCGGGCAACCGGTCTGCGCCATAAAGCCGTCAATCACCCGGTGGAATACGAGACCGTCGTAATAGCCGCTGCTGACCAGCTCCTTGATTCGCGCGACGTGATTGGGCGCCTTGTCGGCCAGCAATTCAATGGTGACGCGCCCGGCGGGCAGGTCGAGATAGAGTTGTTCGCTCATGGACTAGTCTCCTGATTTTCTGGTTCGTTGAGCATCGCAGCAGGCGGTCCCCCTTCATTTTCTGGTACATCTTCGGCGACGCGCATACGGACAATACGGTCGGGGAATTCAACATATCCATCCAGGTTGGGGTCGCCTTTGGTGATTTGATCAACATAGTCCATGCCCTCAATCACCCGGCCCCAGACCGTGTAATTGCGGTCGAGCGACCGATTGGCGTTCAACATGATAAAGAATTGGCTATCAGCGCTGTTTTTGTCGGATCCGCGCGCCATGGACACCGTGCCGCGCAAATGCGGCACGCGGCTGAATTCCGCATCAATGTTTTGCCCGGAACCGCCCGTGCCATCACCCAGCGGATCACCGGTTTGCGCCATAAAGCCCTCGATCACCCGGTGAAACTTCAGCCCGTCATAGAACCCCTGCTTCGTCAATTCGCGGATCCGTGCAACGTGGTTGGGCGCCTTGTTCTCGCGCATCCAGATGTAAACCGGACCGCCGCGCAGCTCCATAATCAAGACGTCTTCTGGCTCATAGCGATCCCACTCAATGGCCATCACCGGCGCAGTGATAACGCCTAGCAGCAGGGCTACTGCAGCAAAAAGAAAGTTTTTCATATCAAAGAGTTCCATTCAGTCGTTCGACTGTTTCTTCAGCGACTTTGGGCGGGACGAAAGGGGCTATGTCACCGCCCATCATGGCGATTTCGCGAACCAGTTTCGAAGCGATAAATTGTGTTTCCGCCGACGCGGTCAGGAACACGGTTTCAACATCCGGATTCATCTTCGTGTTCATGCCGACCATCTGCACTTCGTATTCAAAGTCCGTGACCCCGCGCAACCCACGAATAACGATTCCTGCACCCAACTGATCCGCGACCTTTACCAACAGACCTTCAAACGGCACCACGTCAATATCGGAATGGGTTTGGATGTTACCGACCTCGCGCTCGACCATGGCCACCCGCTCCTCCAGCGAAAATGCGGGTTTTTTACCGGTGTTCACCCCGACACCGATGACCAGACGGTCAACCAGCTTCGACGACCGCCCGATGATATCGAGATGTCCATTGGTGATGGGGTCGAAGGTCCCCGGATACAAGCCCACACGCTGGCTCATGCTGCGATTCTCCCTCGGCCGGCCGGGACCCTGTCCCGAAACTGCCTATTCTTCGTCTGAACCGGGTTCGGGGTCGTCCCCGGCCCCGTCTTCTTCCTGCTCACTCTCGGCCACATGGGCGACAGAAACGACTTTTTCGTCCTCGCTCACCTTGAATAGCGTCACGCCCTGTGATGCCCGCCCGACAAAGGCGATACCATTCACCGGCATACGGATCAACTGACCGCCATCGCTGGTGATCATGATTTCGTCACTATCTTCAACCGGGAAGCTGGCCACCACCGGGCCGTTCCGCTCCGACGCGTCAATATTGATGATGCCCTGCCCGCCCCGGCCCGCGCAGCGATATTCATAGCTGCTGGAGCGCTTACCGAAGCCGTTTTCGGTCACACTCAGGATCAATTGTTGCTCAGCGACCAGTTGATCGTACCGCTCCTGGGGGATGCCTTCGAGCGGCGCGCCCTCTTCGCGGCGCTGGGCCTTCAGGAAGATATCCCGCTCTTCGACATCGATTTCGCGGTGATGCAGGATCGACATGGAGATCACATGGTCGCCATCCGCCAGTTTCATCCCGCGAACGCCTTCGGAACTGCGGCTTTTGAACACCCGGACATCTGTCGTCGGGAAGCGGATGCACTTGCCGCCCCGGGCTGCCAGCAGCACGTCGTCCTCCTCCGTACAGGACAGGACGGAGATCAGCCGGTTGTCCTCATCCAGCTTCATGGCGATCTTGCCATTGGCCATCACGTTCGAGAAGTCGTCCAACGTATTACGCCGCACGGTGCCTTTCGATGTCGCAAACATGACGTGTAGATCACCCCAGCTGTCTTCGTCCTCCGGCAGCGGCATGATCGTGGCGATGCCCTCGCCATCCTCGAGCGGCACAAGATTGATCAGCGGGCGCCCGCGGGCCTGGGGTGTGCCGATCGGCAATTTCCAGACCTTGATCTTGAACACACGCCCCTTGGAACTGAAGATCAGCAGCGGCGCGTGGGTGTGGGCGACAAACATTTCGCTGACAAAGTCTTCATCGCGGGTCGACATACCGCTGCGGCCCTTGCCGCCCCGCGCCTGGGCCCGGTACGTATCGAGCGGCACCCGCTTGACGTATCCGCCATGGGTGACGGTTACCACCATGTCTTCCTGGGCGATCAGGTCTTCATCAGCAAAGTCGAAATCGGCATCTTCGAACCCGGTCCGGCGCGGCGTCGCGAATTTCTCGCGCATCTCCACCAGCTCATCGCGAAGAATGCCCATCAGACGGCCGTAATTCCGTAGGATATCCAGATAGTCGACAATCTTTTCCGCCAGCTCGCGCAGCTCATCGCCGATTTCATCGCGGCCCAGCGCGGTCAAGCGGTTCAGGCGCAAGTCGAGGATCGCGCGGGCCTGCGCTTCCGACAACCTGAACTTACCGTCCACGACCTCATAGCCAGGTTCGTTGATCAGCTCGATCAAGGGTGCGACATCGCCTGCCGGCCAGGCCCGTTCCATCAATTGCTTGCGGGCCGTTGCCGTATCCGGCGCGGCGCGGATAAGCGCGATCACCTCGTCGATATTGGCGACGGCCACCACCAGCCCGACCAACGTGTGCGCCCGGTCCCGCGCCTTGCCGAGCAGGAACCGCGTGCGGCGGGTGATGACCTCGGACCGGAAGTCGACGAACGCCGCGATCATCTCCTTCAGGTTCATCTGCAACGGCCGGCCACCGTTCAAGGCAAGCGCATTAACGCCGAAGCTGGTCTGCAGAGACGAGAACTTGAATAGCTGGTTCAATACGATATCCGGCACTGCATCGCGGCGCAGCTCGATCACGACGCGGACGCCATGCCGGTCGGATTCGTCGCGGATCTCCGAAATGCCCTCGATCCGTTTGGCGCGGACAAGCTCCGAAATCTTTTCGATCATCGCGCCCTTGTTCACCTGATAGGGAATTTCGGTCGCGACAATGGCGGTCCGGTCCTTGCGGATTTCCTCAAAATGGGTCCGGCTGCGAATCACCACCGAACCGCGCCCGGTGCGCGCGGCCTGATTGGCGCCTGAACGGCCCAGGATCAATCCACCGGTGGGGAAATCCGGGCCGGGAACAATCTCGATCAGTTCGTCATCGGTAATGCCGGTATTGTCGATATAGGCGCAGCAGGCGTCGATCACCTCACCCAGATTGTGCGGTGGTATATTGGTCGCCATACCGACCGCAATACCGCCGGCGCCGTTGACCAGCAGATTGGGATAGCGGGCCGGCAGCACCTCTGGCTCGCTTTCCGAACCGTCGTAGTTTTCACGGAATTCGACCGTGTCCTTGTCAATGTCGTCGAGCAGCGCCTCTGCCGATTCTGCCAGGCGCGCTTCGGTGTAGCGCATGGCAGCGGCAGGGTCGTTGTCCATCGATCCGAAATTGCCCTGACCGTCGATCAGTGGCAGACGCATGGAGAAATCCTGCGCCATACGCACCATGGCGTCATAGACCGCCTGGTCACCATGCGGGTGATACTTACCGATCACGTCGCCGACGATACGCGCTGACTTACGATAGGACTTGTCGTGGGTATATCCATTCTCATGCATCGAGAACAGAATCCGCCGGTGTACGGGCTTCAACCCGTCGCGGACATCGGGCAGCGCACGCGACACGATCACGCTCATCGCGTAATCGAGATAAGAGGTGCGCATCTCCTCTTCGATGGTGATGGAATCGGTCCCGGCGCCGCCTCCACCTTCTGGAGGGGAGCCCTCCGGCGGTTCAGGCGGCAGGTCTGCTTCGTCGTCCAACGCGTGCTTCTTTCGGCGGGTCTTCAGCCCGTTGGCAGGGGCTCAAGATATTGTGGTTTGTAGGTGATAACTATACCAGCCGCGTTACGCACACACAAGCACAGCGATAACTTATAAACCATTGAAATATATATATTTTATTTGAACGCAAGCAGGCTGCCGCAGCGCTACCTTACGACGTACAGAAATAGGGCCAGAATCCCCAGAATGAGAGACGCCCACCCTAGCGGTTTTAGCCGAGAATCCGGCAGCACAATGACGCTCTTTTCGCGCTCTCCCGACTCTGTCTCGTCGGATGATGGGCGATCTGACATGACCTGGCGACCAAACAGAAAACCAAGCGCTGCAAGAGTCGCAGATGCCGCAATCAAGGAGAGCGGGAACAACATCCACCAGCCATACGTGAAGACTAAAAGACCAAGCGCGCCAACGCCGAATATTCCGACCCCAAGGGCCATGATGCCGTGAAGCGGCTGTAATAACCGGTGAACTGTCCGGGCTATGGGAATTTTACCGACGAGACCGGGCCAAACCACATAGACCCCGACACAAACGGCGATCAGGATGACCAGGGTTTCAATCGGTTCCATGCTGAGTGTTTCGCCCTCTTGCCTCGAGGGCCAGACCTTCTCCCAGGCGCGGCTAACGCGTCAAGACTGTGTAGGTAAAGGTGGTTTCGCCCTCGGCCGGGACCGTGACGTTCCAGACGGCAGTAAACGCGGCCTCTTTAACGTGCTTGAGGCTCTCTTGCGTGATTGTCCAATCGCCGCGGGGGTTTTCCACGACGCGCACCTGCTGGGCCGCATCCTTGGCGTTCTTCACCTTGATTTCCCATGATGTCTGAAAGGAGGTTTCACCCAGCTTGCGATAGTCGGTCTGCTTGCGGTGGACGGTCACATCGAACGCCTGTCCCATGGTCAGACGCACATCTTCGTTCTTGGGCGTATGATCCACGCGGTCTTCGCCAATGAACTGGGCAAGGCCACGCGAGTCTTCCTTGTAGACCCGGACAATCCCTGCCGGGAGCGGCTTGCCCAGGCCATCACGCTCACGGTTCTCGAACTCGATGAACACTTGGGCGTTCTGCCGTGGCATTTCGCCATAACGGCCATACCAGTAATAACCGGCACCCCGGCTCTCCAGCACCTTCTTCACCTTGACGCTAGGGGCCTCGAGGAAGGCAACTTGTTTGGTTTGATTCTCGGCCAACGTCGTCCTGCGCGGCAAAGTGTAGAGGTGGTATTCGAAGAACGATTCTTCCTGAACGTCCGCCCTGGGACCAGCCGCCATCATCACGGACTCGTTGCGCATGCGCTTATCGAATGCCGGCTGAACCTGGTTAACGTCGCCCGCCACCAGTTGCAGCTGCGCATTGCGATAGGTCGTGCCGCTGGTATTGGTCAGGGTGATCCAGCCTGCCAATGACAGCTCGTCCTCAGCGTCATTAAGGTTGGCGACATAGTCCGCTTTCCAGCCCAAGCCGCCGGTCAGATAGTTGAGGACGACATCGCCAGACGACGAGGATTGCGCAGCCACATCCATCGACAGTGTCGGACGTGCGCGCAGATTGGGCGGGATCTTATCGAATACCAGGCGCCCCGGAATGCCGGCGTTCGTCTGCATCACCTCGATCCGGTCGCCGATCTCGAGCACCACTCCACCATTGGTGCTGAGCACCGTGGCCCGTTCCATGGTTTCCGCGCCGGTCGCCGGGTTCTGTCGGTAAAGCCTGACCGTTTGGCCCACCGCCTTCTCCAGTAATTTGCCGGGGCTCAGCAGGTCGAAATCAAAGTTTTGTTCGAGCACCTCGAAATTTGCGCCGTCGAGCAAGGCCGTCTCTGGCCGGATCTGACCACTGACATCAACAAAGGCGAGTTTGGTGTTACCGGCGCCCACACGCACCGTTCTGGTATCGCGCACCAGCGCCAGATTGCTGTTGTAGATGGTGACGCCGACCGACTTCTGGTCATTCAGCCCAATCTGCGTTTCTGCAGCCACAGGACCGGCCAGCAGCGCCAGTGCTGCAGCGGTGATCAACCCTGACTTAAACGACATACCAAATCTCCTTGATCCTTACGCATGCGTAAGAGATAGGCAGCCCAGCCTGAACGCCACCTGAAGAGCGTTTAGAACGGAATCTCGTCGTCCAGGTCAGAGGCGCCGCCCCCGCCACCCGAAGGCGCACCGCCATAATTATCCTGGCTGCCGCCACCAAAGCCACCGTCGCCGCTGCTCTGGCGGCTATCCAGCATCTGCAGTTCACCCCGGAAGCGTTGCAGCACAACTTCGGTGGTGTATTTATCCTGGCCGGACTGGTCCTGCCATTTGCGGGTCTGCAGCTGGCCCTCGATATAAACCTTGGAGCCCTTTTTCAGATATTGCTCGGCAACATTGGCCAGATTCTCGTTGAAGATCACGACACGGTGCCACTCTGTCCGCTCACGCCGTTCACCGCTGTTGCGGTCCTTCCACGATTCGGATGTCGCGATACTGAGATTCGCAATCTTCATGCCGTCGTTGGTGTGGCGGATTTCGGGGTCACGCCCCAGATTACCGACCAAAATGACCTTGTTGACGCTGCCCGCCATTGTCTTTCCTCTCTAACTTGATTCCCGGTACCCTAACGAGTGCGGCTTGGCCCGCCAACAGCAATCACCGCTGGTCAGCACAGGCGAATCCGCCTAATGATCGATGCTTGCTTTTGGCCTTTGCGTGTGACCGAAAACAAGCGGTTGCCTCCGCCTTCGCATTGGGCAACTATACGTGAACATAACAAGAACATAAAGCCTTCAGAATCGGTATGAATACGACGATCCAAATTCGCGGCGCCCGCGAGCACAATCTGAAAAGCGTGGACATTACGCTGCCGCGTGACGAGCTGATTGTCATCACAGGCCTGTCGGGGTCGGGCAAGTCATCACTGGCGTTCGATACGATTTATGCCGAGGGCCAACGGCGCTATGTGGAGAGCCTGTCCGCCTATGCACGCCAGTTCCTTGAACTCATGCAGAAGCCCGATGTCGATCACATCGAAGGGCTATCACCGGCAATTTCCATCGAACAGAAAACCACCTCGCGCAACCCGCGCTCCACCGTGGGCACGGTGACCGAGGTTTACGACTATATGCGCCTGCTGTTTGCACGCATCGGTGTTCCCTACTCGCCCGCGACCGGTCTGCCAATTGAAAGCCAGACCGTCAGCCAGATGGTCGACAAGGTGATGGCGCTGGATGAAGGGACGCGGATCTATTTGATGGCGCCCATCGTACGCGGTCGGAAGGGCGAATACCGGAAGGAATTTGCCGACCTTCAAAAGCGTGGTTTCCAACGCATCAAGGTCGATGGCGAGATGTATGAGATCGACGACGTCCCGGCGCTGGAGAAAAACATCAAGCATGAGATCGATGTCGTCGTCGACCGGCTGGTGGTTCAGGCCGGACTGGAAGGCCGACTGGCGGACAGTTTTGAAACCGCGCTCAACCTCGCCGATGGACTGGCCATCGCGGAAATGGCCGATGACGAGAATGAGCGGATCATCTTCTCGTCCAAATTCGCCTGTCCCGAATCGGGCTTCACCATCGAAGAAATCGAACCGCGCCTATTTTCGTTCAACAATCCATTCGGGGCCTGCCCGGTTTGTGATGGGTTGGGGACCAAGCTGACGTTCGATGCGCATCTGGTCGTGCCGGACGATTCGCTGACCATCAAGGGCGGCGCGCTGGCGCCCTGGTCGAAATCGTCGACGCCGTCGCCCTATTACGCGCAGACGCTTGAGAGCCTGTCGAAGCATTACAAGTTCCGCATGACCGCGCCCTGGAAAGACCTGCCGGAGAAAACCCGGCAGGCGATCCTGTTCGGGTCGGACGGTGAAGAAATTCCCATGGTCTATGACGATGGCAAGCGCCGTTACGAAACTACCCGCGCGTTCGAAGGCGTTATTCCCAATTTGGAACGCCGTTGGCGCGAGACAGACAGTGCCTGGATCCGCGAAGAACTGGCCCGGTTCCAGACCGCAACGCCGTGTGAGGCCTGTGACGGATTTCGCCTGAAGCCGGAAGCGATGGCGGTCAAGATCGACGGACTGCATATCGGCCAGGTATCCGAGATGTCGATCGATGAAGCGCATGAGTGGTTCGGTGCACTGAATGACAAGTTAACCCCCAAGCAGCAGGAAATTGCAGTCCGGGTGCTGCGTGAAATCGTCGAGCGGCTGGGGTTTCTGAACAATGTCGGGCTGGAATATCTGACGCTATCGCGCCAGTCGGGCACCCTGTCCGGCGGTGAGTCTCAACGGATCCGGCTTGCATCACAAATTGGGTCAGGCCTGACCGGTGTGCTCTATGTGCTGGACGAGCCATCCATTGGCCTGCATCAGCGCGACAACAACCGGCTTCTCGAGACACTGGTAAGGCTGCGTGACCTGGGCAACACGGTCATCGTTGTTGAACATGATGAAGATGCAATCCGTACCGCCGATCACGTGGTCGATATGGGCCCCGGCGCCGGCGAGCATGGCGGTGAAATCGTCGCGCAAGGCAAGCCCGACGATATCATGGCGGCGCCTGCCAGCCTGACCGGGCAGTATTTGGTTGGCATGAAGCAGATTGCCGTGCCGGAAAAGCGCCGCCGGATCTTCAAGACCAAGCAACTGGTGCTTAAGGGCGCGCGCGCCAATAACCTGAAAAATGTCGACATGCATCTGCCGCTGGGCACGTTCACCTGCATCACCGGCGTATCAGGTGGCGGTAAATCAAGCCTGGTGATCGACACCCTGTACAAAGCCCTGGCACGATCGCTTCACCGGGCCCGCGCCCTGCCCGGCGACCACGACAAGATCCAGGGCGTCGAACAGATTGATAAGATCGTCGATATCGACCAGTCACCGATTGGCCGCACGCCACGATCGAACCCGGCGACCTATACGGGCGCGTTTTCGCCGATCCGCGACTGGTTTGCCAACCTGCCGGAATCCGTTGCACGCGGTTACAAGCCCGGCCGGTTCTCATTCAACGTTAAAGGCGGGCGCTGTGAAGCATGCCAGGGTGATGGTGTCATCAAGATTGAGATGCACTTCCTGCCGGACGTCTACGTCGAATGCGACGTCTGCCACGGCAAACGCTACAACCGCGAAACGCTCGAAGTCCGCTACAAGGATAAGAGTATCGCCGATGTGCTCGATATGACGGTCGAAGAGGGTGCGGAGTTCTTCAAGGCCGTGCCCGCGATCCGCGAGAAGCTGCGCATGCTGGAACGGGTGGGCCTCGGCTACATCCGGGTAGGCCAACAGGCGACCACCCTGTCAGGCGGCGAGGCGCAACGCGTGAAGCTTGCCAAGGAACTGTCCCGCCGCGCGACCGGCCGAACCCTCTATATTCTTGATGAACCGACCACCGGCCTGCACTTCGATGATGTACGCAAGCTACTCGACGTGCTGCATGCGCTTGTCGACACGGGCAACACCATTGCGGTGATCGAACACAATCTTGATGTGATCAAGACCGCCGACTGGATCATCGATCTGGGCCCGGGCGGTGGCCACAAAGGCGGGCAAATCGTTGTGGAAGGCACGCCAGAAGATGTGGCCGCCTGCGAAGAGAGCTATACCGGCCAGTATCTCGCCCGCATGCTGCCTGCGCAGAACCGACGCAAAAGCGCTTAATCTTCCGGGAACAGCACCAGAGTCCTGATTTCGATGCTTTCGCGGGGGGCCGCACCCTCCGCCGCGGCCGGGTTCTTAAACGCCGTGTGCGCGGTAAACCGGGCCGTGCCGTCCGTTCTCGAGTCGTAGCACTTAATCAACATGGCTTCGTCGCGTGCCATCTTGGGCACATACATCCAGCGATGCTTCGGATTGTGCGCGATGTCATAGATTTCGCCGACCCTGTCCTCATAAACCAGGTCTGTCGCGATCAGGTCGCTTGGCACCATGCTTGTTGCGTCAGCAACGGCCAGTGGCGTCGTCTCAACCGGGCCCGCTATCGACCGCCAGACATTGATAACGGCGTAGCGGCGGCCCAACCATTTATCGGCATCATCGCCAACCAGGTCACGGACCCGTTGAGGGCCGGATTTTTCGGTGTAGTCATTATGCGCCACTTTGACCGGCGCACGCGCTGCGTCCGTCTCGGTCCCGTCGCCGTCAACACGGCGTGTGTGATCAAAGACGATAATGTCTTCAGCGCCCGTGAAACGCTGCACCAGCTCTTTCACTTCCGGGTAATAAACCCGTTCGACCTCTTCATCGTCATAAAAATCCCGAACCGCTGTCGGATGATCGACCAGCGCCAGACCTTCTCGGTCTAACGAAAGATCACCAGCAATCGGTCGTATATCGTGAATTCGAACGCTGCACGATTCATACTCCCGCTCGCGCCGCGTCTCGCCCTCACCCATGGGCACGATATAGACAGCCGGTTTTTCATCGGTCGGGATCAGGTGGTTGATCCGGGCTTCGACGAACTCAAGACTTTCTAGCTGGCTCATGGTTCAAGCTCCTTCGTATGGGGTATATCGGACTCATTCCCATGTTGGGTGCGCCGCCAGCTTGGGCAACCCGGTGGGAGCCTGCATCCCTGCACGAGACGGGTGCACAGCCGGGTAGACTAGCCGTCTAGCAATGGCATCCAGTGTGGCGCACCAAAATAGGCGGCAATACCAAGAGCCACCAGAAGGAGGGCACCAACAATCCACCATTTAAACCGGGCGAAGAACGTCGCCCGGATCGCTTTTTTCAGGTCAGGCTCATAGCGTTTCAGTGCAGCTTCGTAGCTCGGCCGGCGCTTGACCTGTTCAACATAACGGCGCAGATGAATGCGCCCGCCCTCGGTCCAGAGGTGACCGAGTCCCACGGCCTCCAGCCGAAGCAGGACGGGCGTCCAGGCGGCATCTGCCAGGGTGTACTCCTCGCCGCTGAGCCAGGTGCGCTTTTCGAGCGCTTCGTTGAGCGTATCGAGCACAGCCATTACCTTTTCGACTGCCGCCGGTACAGCCCCGGCATCCCAAAGCTCGTTCTCCCAGGCTTTCAGGGACTCGATTTTCTCCGCATAAGCGTCCCTGAGCGATGGGTACTGGAACTTGGCTTTTTCCGCCTTGGCCCGCTTCCACGGCACCGTGGACCGCCGCAGCCGAAGCATGAAACTACTGCCGCCACGGCCATAGGTCAGCGTTCGGGTGGGTAGCTTGTCCTGAAGCTGCAGCCAGGCCTGGGTGAGTGCGGGGTCGCCACGATTGAGGTCGGGCCCCTCAAATTCCCGGTCGATATATTCGAGAATGGACTTTGAGTTGATCACGACCTTGCCGTCATGCACCAGTGTTGGTACCACCCCTTTGGGGTTCATCTTCATGTAGTCGGGGTGGAAATTGTCCCCTTTCAGGATGTTGATAAAGACGTCCTTCCACTCAACGCCCTTTTCGGACAGAGCGACTCTGACCTTCTGGGAGCACAGTGATCCTGAGAAATTGTAGAGCTCGACGGGCATGACACGATTTATTGCTGTCGCGGACGGGGATGTTTGCCCGCAGATGGATAATAGACTACATCAGCCGACCATGCGGCAACGAAAGGCAAAAAAGTGAATCCGGTCCATGTTATCGGCGGCGGCATGGCTGGCTGCGAGGCGGCCTGGCAACTGGCGCGGGGTGGCGTGCCGGTCGTGTTACATGAAATGCGCCCTGTGCAGGGTACCGACGCACATGAAACCGATGGGCTGGCCGAGCTGGTCTGCTCCAATTCGTTTCGCTCGGATAATGCACAAGCTAGTGCGGTCGGCGTGCTGCATGAGGAAATGCGCCGCTGCGGGTCACTGATCATCGGTCAGGGAGATGCAAACCGTGTCCCCGCCGGCGATGCCCTTGCAGTCGACCGGGTTAACTTCAGCGCAGGGGTCACTGCTGCGCTCGAAACGGAGCCATTGGTTACCATTGAACGTGGGGTCATCGATGGGCTGCCACCCGCTGAATGGGGCAGCACGATCATCGCCACCGGCCCCCTGACGGCTGCGCCGCTGGCTGAGGCGATCAGAGCTGAAACCGGTGAAGAGTCACTTGCCTTCTTCGATGCGCTGGCGCCGATCATTTACAAAGACTCGATCGACTTCTCGAAGGTCTGGATGCAGTCCCGCTATGACAAAGGCGATGGGGCCGACTACATCAATTGCCCGCTGAGCGAAGACCAGTATTTCGCCTTTATCGATGCGCTGATTGCCGCACCCAAGACCGAATTCAAGGACTGGGAAAAAGACACCCCTTACTTCGACGGCTGCCTGCCCATCGAGGTGATGGCCGAACGTGGACCGCAAACACTGTCATATGGGCCGATGAAGCCGGTCGGGCTGACCAATCCGCATAGCGATGAAAAACCCTATGCGGTGGTTCAACTGCGCCAGGACAATGCGCTGGGAACGCTCTACAACATGGTCGGGTTCCAGACCAAGATGATCCATGGCGCGCAGACCGAAGTGTTGCGCACCATACCGGGCCTGGAAAATGCCAGGTTTGCACGGCTGGGCGGCATCCACCGCAATACTTTCATCAACAGTCCGGTCCTGCTTGACCGGTTGCTGCGCTTGAAATCAAGGCCCGATATCCGATTTGCCGGACAGATCACAGGGGTTGAGGGCTATATCGAGAGCGCCGCCATCGGGCTGTTGGCCGGCCGTATGGCGGCAGCTGAAGCGTTGGGAGAAACACCTTCTATTCCGCCGGAAACGACCGCGCTTGGGGCACTGCTGAACCACATTACCGGCGGCCATGTGACAGGGCGCGATGTGCCCGGCAGCTTTCAGCCAATGAACATAAACTTCGGTTTATTGCCGCCGCTGGCAGAACGGGTTCGTAAGAAGGAACGCAAAGCCGCCATGGCGGCGCGGGCGTTGGCCGATCTGGATGCATGGCTTTCAGATGAACACCAAGCAGCAGCAGAGTAGTTTCTACAGGTAGACCTCCGTAAACATCCTCAGCGCCCGGCCCTCTTCGACAACCGGCAGAGGGCCCAGCTCTTCGCCAAGCACATAGTGCCTAAGAGCATAGTCAACATCATTGAAGCCAAGACTTGCCCGGATGGCCGTCGTGCCTGAGAAACGCGCATTGATTTCCAGGCAGATCGGCACGCCTTCATGGATGCGAAACTGAATGTTGATGCTGCCTCTTGCACCGATACGCGTTGCAATATCACTGGCCGCCTCTACCAGGTCGGGGCGGCGGTCGACCTCACAACGGATCGATGTGCCACTCCAAAGCTCGCGGCGCATAACAAACACCCCCAGCGCTTCGCCGGAACGGGAAACAAAGCAATTCGCCGTATACTCCGAGTCAGCGGTGCCAACCTCCTGCTGAATGACTGTATCCGGCAACTCCATGGCGGCATGAAGCTGGCGTTCAGTCTCAACGCGCATAACGCCGATCGACGCGCGGCCTGAGTTGGGCTTGGATATCAGCGGAAACCCGACCTCCCTAAAAAGAGCCATGACAGCCTCTTCATCCTCAGCAGGTGCATGTGGTGGATGACCAAACCCCTGCTGACTGAGCCATTCGCAAGCAGCGAGCTTGTCTTCCGCGATCTTGAGCACATGGTCGGGCTGCACCAGAACCTGCGCACCCCCTTCTTTTGAGATGGTATCCCGAAAATCTGCGATGAAGGGGAAGTCCGCGCCATCGGGCATAACGACATCAATCCGGTTGCTGCGGCAATACTGGCAAATCCAATCGATATAGCCGGGGTCATCCAGAGCGGGCGAAATCACCCGGTTCTCCACAAGATAAGCCCCGGCAATATCATCGGACGTTGCCGCAACAAACACGTCCAGCGGTAGGTCGCTAAGGGCCAGTGCTTTAATGACCCCAAGACCCGCGCAGTAAACGGTCGGCCCATCCAGCAACACAAGTACTCTTAGAGGGGACTGCGCCGTCACTCCAGTACTCCTGCAAAGCGGAACAGCAATAGCGCGCCCGACACCATAATTACGAATCCGGCAAGGTTCCGAAATCGGTCAACCGGCATTTTGCTCAGGACTTTCTTGCCCATCAGATTTCCGATAAAGGCGCCGACGCCAGCAACAAAGCCAAACAGCAACACGTGCTCGCCAATGCCAGCAACAGAAAGATATCCGATTATCTTGATGCTCTGTACAACTGCCGCGTCCACCGCCTTGGTGGCGATCAGTCGCTCTTTGACGACGCCATAATTGAGCATTAGCACATTAATGCCTTGTCCGGCCGCGCCAGCCGTTGCCGAAATGCCCCCAAATAGCGCGCCAGCCAAAAGAAAATGCCAGGGCTTCGCAATGAATTGCCATCGCCTGGACGGAAAAAAGCGAACGAACACCGCTGCCAAGCAAAAAAAGGCCCAGCGCGACCAGTATCCAGTCCTCGTTCAGGGCAGCAAAGAGCTGAACGCCCAGAACGGTCCCAGCAATGCTGCCGGGCAACAACATCGCCAGCACACGATAGTCAATGTGGCGCCAGAACAGAAAAATCCGTTGGATACTGACAATCCCGCCCACCACACTTGTAATCGGTGCGGCTTCCTTAACCGGCACAAGAAACGAGATCGCCGGCAGGAAAACCAGGGTGCCCCCACCACCGGCGGACGTACTAAAAAAACTGGCCAACAGACCCAGCAGAAACGCCATTTCTAGAGACAGCAGTTCGGGAAACACGATGCAAGTACCTTGATCAAACCAAGTCTGGAACAGGCTGATCTTTCGACCTTATGTCTTTTCCCGCCTTATGCCAGTGGCTTGTTTCGACATCAGCGGCAGTTGCCCTTTCGGGTCAACTAGAGACTGGCCTTGAGCAATGGAAGCGTCCGGCCCGGGATTGCATCCGAGGGCTCGTGTCTAAGGTAGCCCGCCCCCATACGCTCATAAAATGGCCGGGCACCGGGATCCGATAGAATCATCATCGATTTGGCCCCCGCACTGCGCGCCGTGTCACACGCCCAGTGATAAAGCACGGCACCAATACCCTTGCCCATGGCTGCCGGATCGACAAAAAGCAGGTCAAGTTCTGCTGCCGGTCCGTCTACATCAATCTGTGCGACTCCAAGAAGCGTGCCTGCATCTTCGGCGACTGCTGCATGACCTGCTTGGACAAGGTCGGGATTAACCATCAAGACAGCCCGGCATTGTTTCATGAAGGCGTCGTCATAGCCCCAATAGGCCTTTGACCTGAAACAGAGGGAGGCCAATTCAGCCAATTCCTCGACCCGTGGCGGCCTAATATGCACGGCGTAGTGCTGCCCAATTAAGCCGCAACTGCCGCCCGAACGCGCCGCGCTCATAGACCACGGCATCGGGCACATAGTCCGCGCGCGCCAAATCCTTTAAATAACCTTCTGTGAGTGGCGCGAGCCGCAAAGCCGCGATCGCTCCTTTGGGAATATCGCGCTTTGCGCACCTCGCCGTCTTGATTAACGCACATGCGCGGTCACCAACCCGGCGGATAACCCGCCCCAACGCCGCGCTTTGTTCGGCTTCGGGCCGGGACGGGTCCACGAGCCCCTCTTCGACCATCATCGACCGTGGGACGAAAATCCGGTCCTGCGCAAAATGATGCGGGATCGCCCGCATCAGACCGACCAAGCCCCATGCGGTACCGACCTGACGCCCGGCCTGCATACCGACATCACCGCCGCCGAGGCAGAGCGCAGCAATGGCCTGAAGCCGGCCGCTGGTGGCCTCTGCATAACGCTCCAGGTCTTCCAGGTCTTCCGGCTGTTCGTCATAGAGATCAACTTCTCGGGCATTGATCAGTGAGTCGAGCCAACGGCGTTCCACCCCACCCTGATCGCAAAGCTCGGCCAAGGCCTGCGCGACCGGATGTTCTCGGCACTCACCGTCAAAAATTCCCTCAACGGTCTCGCGCCACCACTCCAGACGGATTTCACCAAGCGCGGGTTCCGACACGCTTTCGCGGGTCTTGGCGACCTCGATTCCAAAGGCATAAAGCGCCATTAACCCGGCCCGGTCCCGGGCGCGGGCATGTAAAACCGTCAAAAACCGGTCATGGTCATCCCGCTTGACCAGATCGGCGCAATATTCGGCGTTTTTTGACGTTTGGCTCATTTCACCAACCAACTAGTCGGACAATCCCGAAATGCAAGGCAATGCAAGACTCTGTGTCCCCTTCACCTTGCTCCCACCAAATGTTGTGGTATCATCCCGCAGCTTCGCCGCGAAGCGTCGAGCGGTCAAATTCGGGCCCGAAGGGGGAAGACACATGAAAAGCATCACCGACTCACTCCTAACAACCGTGCTGGTTGGACTGGCACTTACTGTAATCATTCTGGTTCTTTCACCGATGACAGCAGGCGCTGGGTCGGGTTGGGGCATTCCTGTCGACGAATTCTGGCAATCCCTGTTCCGCTGGGCGCATGTGCTCAGCGGTGTCATGTGGATTGGCATTCTCTGGTATTTCAATTTCGTTCAGATCGAGGTTATGCCCGGCATTCCTGACGAGATGAAACCGGCCGTTGGTAAACATATCGCGCCTGAAGCCCTGTTTTGGTTCCGCTGGGGTGCGATGTTCACGGTGATTACGGGCATCGTCCTTGCGATTTTCAATTCCTACCTGATCGACGCGCTGCTGCTGAAACTGCTGGTCGGCTATGGCATGTGGTTCGGCCTGATCATGTGGTTCAACGTCTGGTTCATCATCTGGCCGGCACAGAAGGTTGCCCTTGGCATCATCGACGCCCCGGCAGAAGCGAAGCCCGCTGCTGCTGCAAAAGCCAAGATGTTCTCACGCATCAATACACTGCTATCGATCCCGATGCTTTATGCCATGGTTTCAATGCAGGCAGGCTTCCGCATCTCGTTCTAGGAAAGCGCACATCCGAATGAGTTAAGGGCGCCTTTCGGCGCCCTTTTCTTTGGTAGCGGTTTCAACCAAAGGACCGCCGCAAACAAGGGCAGCCCTCGTGTGCCCTACTCATAACTTACCACTTCAAACTCAATGCCATCGTTGTCGAGGAAATAGAAACGGCGTCCCGGTTCATAGTCGGCGTGATTGAACGGACTGAAGCCCGCATCCACGACCCTTCGCTCCACGGCATCCAGGTCATCGACCAGCACGCCGATATGATTAAGCCCACCTGAGATGGCGTTGGGATTTGGCATCTCATCAGGCGATGCCTGCGGCATATAGACCGCCAGGTAATCGTCCTCCGTGCCGACATGAATTGACAGGCCACCATCCTTTGCCGGTCCACGCCAGCGAATTTTCCAGCCAAACAGGGCGCACAACATGGCCGCTGTTTTCTCCGAATCACTGACAGTGAAATTGACGTGTTCCAATGTTCCGCTTTGCATGATTTCTCTCCATTACCACGATCTGTTTTGATCGGTATTGACACGGTAATTTCTAAAGTTAACTTGAGGTCAAGATATTTTTTGAGAAAAGTGTGGGAGCGTTTCTGATGCATGCACAGGACTTGTTGCCGATCGGCGAACTGGCGAGGCGCACCGGCGTCGCAATATCGGCCATCAGGTATTATGAGGATCAGGGACTGATCACACCGGACCGGAATTCGGGCGGACATCGGCGATTTCTGCGTTCCGATATCAGGCGCCTTTCCTACATCCTGATCGCCCAGGAATTCGGGTTCAGCCTGAAGGATATCCGAGCACAATTGGACGGCCTTCCGGAAGGGCGCACGCCCAACAAGAAGGATTGGACGCGGATCAGCGGCGATTTTAGGCAAGAACTTGACGGCAAAATCGCGCGCCTGGAGCGGCTGCGAACCCTATTGGACGGCTGCATCGGGTGTGGCTGTCTGTCCCTAAAGAACTGCGCCCTTTACAACCCAGATGACCGGGCCGCGAAGAATGGCGCGGGTCCCCGCTACATCATTGGCGACAAACCAGCAGTCTCAGACTGAAGCGCCAGCCCGCCTATATGTGCCTTCAAAGAGGCGGCAGCAGGGCCGCGGCAACAAGCCGCTCATCCATGCGTAGAACGTTGTAGGTCCGGCACGCTGCACCGGTATCCATAAAATCGACCGAGATGCCAAAGTCACTTTGCAGAGTATTGCGCAATGATGCCGGTATCAGCTGGACCGACGCACCGCATCCGATCAGCAGGATCTCGATGTCTTCAGAGACGGCAGTGACCGATGCCAGGCTTTCCAGCGTGATCTCAGGCACCGACGTCACGTCCCAGGGGATCGCCCGCTCTGGTAATAGCAGCACAGCGCCCTGATGTCGGCGGCCGGCGACACGGAAGCCGTCTTTGCCATAGCCTTCAATCAGGCCTGCATCATTAGGTGCTTGCTCTTCCATCTGCATCGGAACGCGACTTCTCTTCTTCGGGTACCATGTGATCCCGGTTCAGGTTGAGCAGTAGCAGGAACGGCACCGCCACGAAGATCGATGAGTAGGTGCCAATGAAAACGCCCCAGATCATTGCGGCGGTGAAGCCGCTGATGACTTCGCCGCCGAACAAGTAGAGCGATCCAAGCGCCAGCAAGGTCGTGACAGATGTCATCACGGTCCGCGCCAGCGTCTCGTTAATGGATTTGTTGAACAGATCGGGCAGCGGCATCTTTCGATAGCGGCGCAGATTCTCCCTAACCCGGTCATAGACCACGACCGTATCGTTCAGCGAATAACCGACAATGGTAAGCAATGCGGCAATGATCGACAGGTTGAATTCAAGTTGGGTGAGCGAGAAGAAGCCAATGGTCAACAGCACGTCATGGACCAGGGCCACAACGGCGCCAACGCCGAACTGCCATTCGAACCGGAACCAGATATAGACCAGTACCGCCGCTACAGCCGCCAGCACAGCAATGATCCCGGCCTCGACCAGTTCGCCGCTGACCTTCGGGCCAACAGTTTCGCTGCGGCGCAGGCTGATTCCGGTCCAGACATCAGAACCGTCAACCCGTCTTACCTCAGTACCAACCAGTTCGTTCACTTCCTCAGCCGACATCGCTTGCAGGTTTGTGCCGTCGGGAACCTGAAAAGGCGTCCCGAACCGCGCGACCAACGCATCCGTCATCTTTGCCTGAGCATCGCGTTGTGCCGGGTCGCCGCCAGGCTGGAGCTCCGCGCGAATAAGAACGAATTCACGAAACTGACCTTCGGGAACGACGTAACCAATCGGTGGTGCGACCTCCTGGACGTTGACGTCTCCTAACCCAAGCCCGTTCATTTCCTCGCGGACGGTGTCGATTTCGACAGGCTGGTCAAGGCCGATCTCGATCAAGATTCCGCCACGGAAGTCGATGCCGAAGTTCAGTCCCTGCGTCAGGAACAAGCCCATCGACGCGACCAGCAGGACGCCGGAAAACACATAGGCCATGAACCGCTTCGAAACGAATTCGATCGCGGTATCGTTGGGGACAAGCTTCAATCTGAACATCGGCTACACCTCAATCGCCGCGGGGCGTTTGCGCCGAAGCCATATGGCGATCAGCATGCGCGTGAGGATCACAGCGGTGAAGACAGAGGTCACAATGCCGACCGAGAGCGTGACCGCAAAGCCACGGATCGGGCCGGTGCCGGCAAAGAACAGAATGACGGCCGCGATCAACGTGGTGATATTCGCATCGAGAATGGTGCTCATCGCCTTGGAATAGCCGGTCTCGACGGCCGCAACCGGGCCCTTACCGGATCGAAGCTCTTCACGAATGCGCTCGAAGACCAGCACATTGGCGTCAACCGCCATGCCGATGGTCAATACGATGCCGGCAATACCCGGAAGGGTCAGCGTGGCCTGAAGGATGGAGAGAATACCGGCAATCAGAATCAGATTGGCCAGAAGCGATACATTGGCCGCCACGCCAAAGCCGCCATAACACAGGATCATGAAGCCGATGACCGCGACCAGACCGATGATCGCGGCAATACGGCCCGCTTCAATCGAGTCCGCACCCAGATCGGGCCCCACCGTCCGTTCCTCGATCACACCGACCGAGGCTGGCAATGCGCCAGCGCGCAACAAAACCGCCAGTTTGGCCGTCTCCGTCACGGTAAACCCACCGGAAATCTGACCGCTACCGCCCAATATCGGTTCGCGGATCACTGGCGCACTGATCACCTTGTCGTCGAGCAGAATCGCAAATGGCTTGTTAACGTTAGCGAGTGTGGCATCGGCGAACGCCTTGGCCCCGCGTTGGTTGAACGTGAACGAGACGATCGGTTGATTAGTCTGGCCATCAAATCCGGGTTGGGCGTCTTTCAGGTCGGCACCATCGACCATGACGCGCCGCTGGATTGCATAGGGGATCGGCTCACCACCCTCGAACTCCGGATCCTGATACATGATTTCATAGCCGCTGCGGACCCGGCCGCGGCGCAACTCGGAAAAACTTGCCGTATCGTCGACCAGATGAAAGCTCAGTTTCGCCTGCTCTTTCAACACGCTGACATCAAAGCCCCCGCCGGGAATCTGGACCAGAATCCGGTCCTGCCCTTGCCGCTGGATCGAGGGCTCGCGGGTACCGAGTTCATCAACGCGGCGCCGAATGACCTCAAGTGTCTTGCTCATCACCTGGTTACGGCGCTCGGCAATCGCCTGCTCACTGAACCGCAATTCGATCACCCCGTCCCGCGGTGAGGTCACCTCAACGCTGGCCTGCGGCCCCAGTGGTGTATTGATCATCTGCGCAAGTTCGTCTTCAAGCGCGTCCTGTGCTACATCCGTATCAGTCGCATTCCTGAGGGTCACAACGACCGCGTCACCAACGACGGCGGCGCGGCCGAAGGTTTTTGCAACGCGCAGCACAGCGGGCACCTGATCCCGCAAATCTTCAACATCGCGTGCTACGGTTTCCGCCACATCGACTTCGAGCAACAAATGCTGTCCGCCCTGTAGATCCAGACCCAGATTAATCTGATTCGCCGGCAGCCACTCCGGAAGAGACTCCACCCGCTGCTCGCTGATCACATTGGGAAACGCGAACAGTACGCCGGTCAAACAGGTCGCGATGACGAGCCAGATTTTCCAGGGCGGGAAGTTCAACATGAGCGGGACTGCGCCTTAAGACCGTTATCGCGAGATCAGTTGTCGTTGCCGGCGGGCTCGACGGGATCATTCTTCGACTTTACGTCGCTTAATGTCTGAGTAATCACCCGCACTCGCACACCATCGGCAATTTCGACCATAACCTCTTCACCGCTTTCCACCTTGGAGACCTTGCCGATCAGGCCGCCAGCGGTCACCACCGTATCGCCGCGGCGGACTTTTGACACCATTTCCCGGTGTTCCTTGGCCCGCTTCTGCTGTGGCCGGATCAACAGGAAATAGAACACGACGAAAATCAGCAGCAGCGGCAGGAACGACATCAGCTCCGATCCACCGCCACCGGCGGCCTGCGCATAGGCTGGCGAAATGAACATTGGCGTCTCCTCAAGTTTGCCGGGACTATAACGGTGGCCCGCCCTTTTGCAACTGATGCCGGGTACTGTCGACTTCCAGTTTTTTTGACATCACGCGTCTTGTGTTAGTGTCCCGCGCTTGACCACCGATTTGGGGACGCGCGCTGTCTGACACAAGTCAAAATACCGAGCTTTTGAAGGTTTTGTCGCGGATTGCCGACGCGCTGGAGCGCGCGGCGCCGGAGCAGGATGTTCCGCTGTATCTGGAAGGCGCAGACGCGTTCATGTGGCATACGGACCCGGACAGGCTGGCTCCCGTGCCCAAGGTGAACCGCGTCGGCCTGGATCTGCTACGCGGGATTGACCAGGTTCGCGACATTCTGCTCGACAATACGCGCCGTTTTGCCGCTGGCCATGCGGCCAACAATGCCCTGCTATGGGGGGCACGCGGTACGGGCAAGAGCTCCTTGGTCAAAGCCGTGCACCAAGCTGTTGCCCGTGATGTCCCGGGCTTGGCGCTGGTCGAGATCAACCGGGAAGATATTCCTTCCCTGCCCCGTCTGTTACATGGCCTGCGGGACCAGCCCCGACGCGCCATCCTTTATTGCGACGATCTGTCTTTTGACACGGACGACACCACATACAAGTCCTTGAAAGCCGTGTTGGAAGGCGGGCTCGAGGGCCGGCCCGACAATGTAATCTTCTACGCAACCTCAAATCGCCGCCACTTGATGCCGCGCGATATGATGGAAAACGAACGATCCACGGCGATAAATCCGTCAGAAGCCGTTGACGAAAAAGTCTCTCTGTCAGACAGGTTCGGGCTGTGGCTTGGATTCCACAACTGCAGCCAGGATGACTACTTAGCGATGATCGACGGATATTGCGCGCATTACGAACTTAGCGGGGATCAAGCCGACATCCACGCAGACGCCCTGGAATGGTCGGTAACCCGCGGCGCCCGGTCGGGCCGTGTCGCCTGGCAGTTCATTCAGGACCTCGCTGGCCGCCAGGGGCGCAGCTTGGTTTAAGCTGGCTGCCTTATGCAGGTGGCAGATATTTCTGCGGATCGACCGCGCGGGTGCCTTTGCGCAATTCAAAATGCAGTTGCGGCTCGGTGACTGACCCCGATGCGCCGGCTGTTGCGATGATCTGGCCTCGGTTCACTTTTTGCCCGCGGGAAACCTTGATCGTATCCGCATGACCATAGGCTGAGACCCAGCCATCGGAGTGACGGACGAGAATCAGGTTTCCAAATCCTTTTAGCTCATTCCCGGCATAGACAACGGTCCCGGTTTCGGAGGCGCGCACGGCTGTTCCTCTGGGCAACCGGATATTGATCCCGTCATTGTGGCGGCCGCCCTGTTTGGGGCCAAAACGAGAAATCACCTTGCCTTTGGCTGGCCAGGTGAAACCGCTGCCCGTTAACGGCGGTGGTGCCGGCAACGGCGCTTTGGGTTTTGACGACCGCGTAACGGGCCGAGCCTGCCGTACCGGAGCGGAAGCCGATGACGCAACGGCTGCCCGGGTCTGTGGTGGCAGCGTTAGAACTTGGCCGACGCTGATGCTGTAAGGCGGACCAATCTGGTTGATCCGCGTAAGCTCTGACATATCGACGCCATAGGACCGCGAAATGCCATAGACTGTTTCCCCGCGCTTGACCTTATGCGTGCGCGCCACCGGCAGGCGCAGCCGCTGCCCCACTTCCAGGTGATGCGGCGGCGGCAATTGATTGACGCGGATAATCTCCTTCGGCGGCAACCCGAACCGCCGGCCGATGGCATAAACCGTGTCGCCCTTCTGCACGATATATTGACCCGACTGAGGGGACTTCTGCGCGGTCTGAGGCGCCTGACGGACCGGCTTTGGCTTCGGTTTGGCATAGGTCTGAGGTGGTGGTTTGGGTGGTGGCGCGGAAGAATACCCGCCACGGTCCGAGCCACTGCTGCAAGCGGCCAATAGCCAACAACTGGCTAGAACAATGGCTGCCCTTGGAAATATGCCGCGCATGAAAGGAGTTTATGGCCAAGTGGCTGAGGCTTCAATCTCAGGACTCAGTTCCCTTCAACATCGGCACGAAACGGACGGGCAAAAGAGACTCAGTTTCGACGGCCTCGCCCGTTCTCCTGACCTTCATCACCGTCTGATTGCCCGACGAGCCAACCGGCACAATCAAGATACCGCCCTCATCAGACAACTGATCGATCAGTATTTGGGGCACTTCAGGGGCAGCGGCTGTTACGATGATTCGGTCGAATGGCGCGGCCTCGGGCCAACCTTTGAACCCGTCGCCATAACGCGCTGAAATGTTGGTCAGGCGAAGTCTCTCAAATAGAGGTTCTGCTGCAATCAAGAGATCGCGCTGGCGCTCAATGGTAAAGACCCGGCGCGCGAGATAGGACAGCACGGCCGCCTGATACCCCGACCCTGTGCCGATTTCCAGCACACGCATTCTTGGCCCCAGCTCAAGCGCTGCCGTCATGAACGCCACCACATAGGGCTGCGAGATCGTCTGGCCGCTGGCAATTGGCAGGGCCGTGTCTTCATAGGCACGGTCCTGAAAGGCAGTGGGTATGAACGCCTCGCGCGGTACCCGCTCTATCGCCGAAAGGACGTTCGTATCGGTAATGCCCGCCCGCCGAAGGTCCATCAAGAGACGGATCTTGTTGGCTGGCTCACTCACCTGAGGCGGGCCCTTCAAGCGATTCAATCATCGCTTTGCGAGTCTCAGAATGGGTGAGATCCAAGTGCAGGGGTGTGACCGAAATGGTTCGCTCGCGAACTGCCTTCAGGTCGGTCTTGCTTTTTGGCTCCTCCAACCCCCGGCGGTAGCCGATCCAATAGTAGGGCTGACCGCGCGTATCCATCCGTTCTTCCAGAAGAATATCGGACAGGTCGCGCCTGCCCTGAATTGTTACGTCAACGCCCTCGATCGCACCCATGCGGTGATCGGGAAAATTCACATTCATCAGGGCATCGGCATCCCACTTGAACGACATTAACCAGCGGACCATCGGCTCGACGGCGGTGCGCGCACTGGTCCAATCGATGATCATCTCGCCGTCCTGCGGTGGCGCAAAGACCTGCGAAAAGGCAATCGAGGGAATACCGAGCAACGTGCCTTCCATCGCCGCCGCGACGGTCCCGGAATACGTGACATCTTCACCCAGATTTGACCCGCGATTGACGCCGGACAGCAGCAATGTCGGCCGGTGATCCGCCAGAACATGCGACATCGCCACGACGACGCAGTCGGTCGGTGTGCCACGCACCGCATAGTGGTTGTCGCCATATTGCCGGTATCGAAGCGGTTCCGACAGTGTCAGGGAGTGCCCTGCCCCACTCTGCTCGAATTCAGGGGCGACAACCCACACATCGTCGCTGAGCCGCCGCGCGGCCTCTTCAAGGATGTCGATACCTTCGGAGTGAATTCCATCGTCATTGGTCACCAATATCCGATGATGAGATAGATCGATATCGATGTCGGGAACCGGAAACATGGCCATAATCAGGCGCCTATCGGCTCAATAACGGTCTGCCCACCCATATACGGCTGTAGAACCTCAGGGATCGCAATCGAACCATCGGCCTGCTGGTAGTTCTCCAGCACCGCGACCAAAGCGCGGCCAACAGCGATACCCGAGCCGTTCAACGTATGGACAAAGCGGGTTCCCTTTTCCCCCTCCGGCCGGAAACGGGCGTTCATCCGCCGGGCCTGGAACTCCCCGGTATTGGAACAGGATGAGATCTCCCGGTACTGATTCTGGCCCGGCAACCAGACCTCCAGATCATAGGTCTTGCGCGCCCCGAAACCGGTATCGCCTGATGCGAGCACCATCACGCGATAGGCCAGCCCCAGACGCTTGAGGATTTCTTCTGCACAGCCGGTCATCCGCTCGTGCTCAGCCTCGGATTCGTCTGGATGCACAATGCTGACCAGCTCGACCTTTGTGAACTGGTGCATGCGGATCATACCGCGCGTGTCTTTGCCCGCCGCGCCAGCCTCAGACCGGAAACAGGGTGTCAGCGCGGTATAGCGGATGGGCAATACGTCTTCGTCGAGGATTTGTTCGCGCACAAGATTGGTCAGGCTGACTTCGGCCGTTGGAATAAGCCAATAGTCATTGGTCGTTTTGAACAGGTCCTCGGCAAATTTTGGCAGTTGATTGGTGCCGAAGGCCGCTTCGTCGCGCACCAGCAGGGGGGGGCTAACTTCTTCGTAGCCGTTCTCGCCGGTCTGGACATCGATCATGAACGCGCCCAGTGCCCGTTCAAGGCGGGACAGCGCCCCCTTGAGGACAACAAACCGCGAGCCTGACATCCGGGCCGCGGCTTCAAAGTCCATCAATCCTAGGCCCTCACCCAGATCAATGTGGTCCTTGGGCTCAAAATCGAAGGTGGGCACGTTACCGACCTGCTTGATCTCTACATTGGACTCTTCATCGGCGCCATCCGGCACGTCGGCGTCAAGCAGGTTCGGGATGCCTCCTAAAATTTCGCCGAGTTCCGCCTGCAGAACGCGTTCTTTTTCCTCACCGTCCTGAATGGCCGTTTTCAAGCGCCCGACATCGTCGATGATCGCCTGAGCGTCCTCACCCTTGGCTTTTGCTGCACCGATTTCCTTCGAGCGGCTATTACGTTCGGCCTGCATGTTTTGAAGATCGGTCTTGATCGCCCGCAGCGCTTCGTCGGTCGCCAATAGTTTTTCCGCCATTGGCTGATGATTGCGCCGCGCCAGCGCCTGGTCAAAGGCTTGGGCGTTGTCTCTGATCCATTTGATATCGTGCATGGGGTGTATTCCGGGGGCGCTCGTTGGGCGCTGTATACGCCCTCCTCCTAAGCACGTCCACCGGCCTATAGTGACTTATGTGGCGGCCCTCTTCCTCTCCACGATCCGCACCAGATAGATCGAAACCTCATAGAGAATGAGGATCGGCAGGCCCAGGGCGATCTGGGTAAACGGATCAGGCGGCGTCAAAATCGCCGCTGCCGCAAAGGTCAGTACGATGGCGTATTTGCGTTTGTCACGCAGCCAGTCCGAACTAATCAGCCCGGCACGGCCCGCCAGGGTGAGCGCGACCGGCACCAGAAAACTGAACCCGAAAGCAAAGATCAGCTTCATCACGATGGCCAGATACTCGTTGACCTTGCCTTCGAATTCGATGGGCAGCCCGCCGGATTGAGCAGCAACGGTTTCGAAGCTCAAAAAGAACTGCCAGGCGATCGGGAAAACCACGTAGTAAGCCAGCGCTGCGCCCAGAGTGAACAGAATTGGCGTCGCGACCAGAAATGGCAGGAAGGCGCGCCGTTCATTCTTGTAGAGCCCCGGCGCAACGAACATCCAGATCTGTACCGCGATCACCGGAAAAGCGATCATCATGGCGGCAAAAAACGCCAGTTTGAGTTGGGTAAACAGCGCCTCTGGCAGGCTGGTGAAGATCAGCCGGCGCCCCTCCTCCCCCTCGACAAGCTGAGCGAGCGGCCGGACCAAAAAACCATAAATGTCTTGCGAGAACGTCAGACAGACCACGAAGACCACAAAGAACGCGGCGACCGAATAAATCAGCCTGCGGCGTAGCTCAATCAGATGTTCAATCAGCGGCGCGCGGGTCTCTTCAAGATCCTCTTCTTCCCGGCTCACGGCTCAGCCTTTTTGTTCTGATCGGCTTCGTCTTTGGCCGGATCATGAATCGTCGGTTCCGGCCCGCCGTCGGACGGCATTGATCCAGACGTTTTTTCGGGCGGGATAATGGGTTTGTCCAGATCACCATGCGGGTCGATCATGTCTTTCACATGGCTGCGCACATCGACCGACTGCCGGGCCTTGTCGACCGTGTCTTTCAGCTCGGCCAGCTCTGACTCACGGACATACTGGTTCACAGACACCATGAACTCGTCGACCATGCGGCGCAGCCGCGCAATGGTGCGGGCAAAACCCCGAATGACCCTGGGCAAATCCTTCGGCCCCACCACAAGAAGTGTGATGACGATGACGACCAGCATTTCAGGCAGGCCGATATCAAACATGGCAAATGTGTCCCGTCAGGCGCTGAACCAGCTTAGCTTTTCGCCGCCTCGTCTTTCTTGGGTGTGACGTCGACCGCATCGCTGTCCCGGCTCAACAGCCCCGCCGTTTCAGAGTCGGTCTCTTCCTTATCGGCCTCATCTTCTGACAGACCTTTTCGGAAATTGGTAATGCCCTTGGCAACGTCACCCATCAGCTCGGAAATCTTGCCGCGCCCGAAGAGCAGCACGACCAGCACCGCAACGATGAGGATCTGCCACCAGCCAATATTACCCATTACCGGACCTCCATTATCCTATAGCCGCCAACATATGCCCGTTGGCTGCAAGCCCCAGACATAGGCCTGATTGGCCACCGGCACAAGCTCAGGCACTATTCCTCAGGGTCGACCTCGACCGGACCGCCAAAGGGCAGCTCTTCGTCTGCTGGCTCCTCTTCGCCTTCGGTGGCTGCGGCAAGGAAGGCCGGCGGCACGTCTGAATCCAGCAGGCCTGCGGCCTTCAGCTCCTCCAAACCCGGTAAATCCTTGATGGATTCCAGGCCAAAATCGATCAGGAATTCGTCTGTTACACCATAGGTTATCGGGCGTCCCGGCGTTTGGCGTCTGCCCCGCGGCCTCGCCCAACCGGCATCCATCAATACGTCAATCGTGCCTTTGCTGACTGATACCCCGCGGATTTCCTCAATCTCGGCCCGCGTGACCGGCTGGTGATAGGCGATAATCGCCAGAGTTTCCTGCGCAGCCCTGGACAGGCGGCGCTCTTCCTGCACTTCCTTCTGCAGCAGAAAAGCAAGATCCGGTGCGGTTTGGAAGGTCCATCGTTCCGCGCGCTTTACCAGATGAACACCGCGCTTTTCATAGTGCTCTTGAAGCTCCGCGATCAGCGATGGTACGTCGGCTCCATTGGGCAAACGTTCGGCAATGCTGGCCTCATCCAACGGCTCAACAGCCGCGAATAGCAGTGCCTCCAGCATTCGCACCTGCTCAATGCGTTCGGGGTTCATGCATTTCCTTCCGTCCCTGAATCCTTGGTGCGCACCATCAGCTTGCCAAAGGTCTGACTTTGCTGCAGTTCGATCTTGCCTTGCCGCGCATATTCAAGGCTAGCGGCAAAAGTGCTTGCAACCGCCGAGCGCCAGAGGCCTGTGTCCTTAATCTCTTCCGGCAGGAACTGCAGCAGGCTTGTCCATTCAGGCACATGGCCCACCAATTGCTCAAGACGGTGCAGCGCATCTTCCATACTGAAGACCTGCGTCCGCACCATGCGCAGCTCCGTCACTGATACCCGGGCGTTCTGCGCCGCATAGGCGCGCAGCAATTCATAAAGATCAGCGACGTATTCCGAGTTTCGGGTGACGCGAATGCCCTCCGGCTGTCCGCGCAGAAAGACATCACGCCCCACCCGATGCCGAGAGAGCAACTCCGCCGCGCGTTGGCGCATGGCTTCCAGCCGCTGCAGGCGGAACGCCAGCTGGGCCGCCAGTTCATCACCGGTAGGCTCTTCATCCTCATTTTCTTCGGGCAGCAACAGCCGTGACTTCAAGTAGGCAAGCCAAGCCGCCATCACCAGATAATCCGCGGCAAGCTCCAACCGCACTTTGCGGGCCTCGGCGATAAAAACGAGATATTGCTCGGCCAGTTGCAGGATCGAGATCTCGCTCAGGTCGACCTTTTGGTTCCGCGCCAGTGCGAGCAGCACGTCCAGCGGCCCCTCAAACCCGTCAATATTGAGGACGAGCCGCTCACCGGTTCCTGCGCCCGGCGGCTCAAATAGGGTTATGTTGCTGTCCTGGTCGGCCAATGGCACCTCAGCGGCCAATGAAGAAGAGGTTCATGAACCCAGTATACAGAAAGTCGACCAGCGGCAATATCGACGCGGTAATCCGGTCATTTTCAAAGCGGAATTGATCCATCAGGCAAGGGCGAGCCGTTGATCACGCTCGGCACGCGCTTCTGCCAGGTCAATCTCCTGCGGTGCTTGTAGACATTCCAACGCCCTTTCAAAACGTTGCAGTGTTTTTTCCGACGGGGGTGCGAGAGCTCCAGCCACTTGCTTCATCTGCTCGAAATCGCCGTTGCAATGCAGGGCAACGTCGCAACCAGCAGCCTGAGCCCGGGCTGCCCGCTCACCCAGCGTACCCGCAAGCGCTTCCATATTCAGGTCGTCGGACATCAGCAGGCCATCAAAACCAATCTCACCGCGGATGATGCCGGCAACGATTCGGCGCGACGTGGTGACCGACTCGTGTTCGTCCAACGCAGTAAACAACATATGCCCGGTCATGCCGAGGGGGATGTCCGCGAGCGCCTTGAACGGTGCGAAATCCGTCTCTCGCAGCTCTTCCAGCGTCGCATCCACCCGTGGCAGTTCCTTATGAGAATCCGCCATGGCCCGCCCGTGTCCGGGGATGTGCTTAATAACGGGCAGCACGCCACCTTCCAGGAGCCCATCGCACGCGGCGCGGGCCAGGGCGGTGACTACGTCCGGGTTCGTGCTGTAAGCCCGGTCGCCAATGACATCGTGCCCGCCCTCTACCGGAACATCCAGAACCGGCAAACAGTCAACGTTGATGCCCAACTCGTTCAAATCCGCAGCAATGAGCCTGGAATTTAGTCTCATCGCTGTAAGGGAGGCTGCAGGATCAGCGTCATAGCGTTCTCCGAAGCGCACGCCGGCCGGATAATCCGGCCAGTACGGCGGACGCAATCTCGCGACGCGTCCCCCCTCCTGATCAATCAACACCAGGCAGGGATCACCATGAAGCGTCGCCTTGAGGTCGGCGACCAGATTTTTGACCTGATCTGGATTATCAATATTTCGTGCAAAGAGTATGAATCCAAAAGGCTTTGTTTCTTCTAAGAACTTCGCCTCTTTGACACTCAGCGCCTGACCTTCCACGCCGAATATGGCGGGACACCGCATTACGTCACGATCCATCGACGAGGCAATCCTGGCCTGCAGCTTTCAGTTTCCCGCATGCGGAATCAGCCTCTGCCCGCGTGGCATATGGACCGAATTGCAGCCGGTACCAAGTGCCTTTCGCCCCCAGATCGGCCTGCTTGATGTGTTTTTGCGTACCGGAGATCACCGCCTGATGCTTTGGCGCGATCCGCGCCCACGCGGCATCTGCCGCCGCACGATCCTGGAAGGACCCGATTTGCACCCTGAAACCGCCAGCCGAAGCGACGGCAACGGGTGCCGGCTCAGCTTTGGGGGCAGCTTTTGGCGTGTCCTCAACAGGCTCGGGTGGTGGTGAGGGTTCCGCAACCTCTTTAGGTGCCTGAAGTGTTTCCGGCGGTTTTGAGGCCGCAGGCGGCTTGGCGGGCTCGACATCTTCCGCAGGTTTCGGCTCAGGCCGGGGTGGTAGCTTGCGCTCCATAGGCTCTTCTGGCGGCCGCGCCAGGGTTTCCGGCGTTTCCGACGGACGTCCGACCGCCTCGCCGAAAACCAGTTTATCCTGGTCCGGGATTTTCTGCCCGCCCGGGTCTTCCGGCCTTACCTTGAAAGGCTGTTCATCGGACGTCACGGTTCGGATCGGCCCGCCATCCGACCCCGTACCGCTGTTATAAGCGTACCAGAGCACGCCCAAAAACAAGCCAAAGCTAGCCAAGGCGACCAACCATTTCCACCATCCCTGGCGGTCACCGCCGCTATCCGAGGCGGCCTCGTCTTGAGTCGGAATGGGCCGCTCCAGCGGCATCAGCGCATTTCCTCAACCGGTTCAACACCCATAACAGCAAGGCCGGACGCAATTGTCAGCGCGACCGCGCGGATCAGCGCCAGCCGGGCCCTGGTCAGTGCCAGATCGTCTGTGCGGATAAAGCGCAATGACGGATCCTCTTTGCCTTTGTTCCAGTAACTATGAAAGGCTGACGCCAGATCATAAAGATAAAATGCAACACGGTGCGGTTCATGCGCGTCAGCCGCAGCCTCGACCGTCCGGGGCCAATCCGCGATGGCTTTCATCAAGTCGATCTCTGCGGGGTTATTCAACGCAGAAAATTGTGCGGAATTTAGGGCAGCATCCGACAGATCCTCGCCCGGCAACTCCTCCGCTGCGTTGCGCATGACCGAACAGACGCGGGCATGGGCGTACTGAACGTAGAACACCGGGTTGTCGCGGGATTGCTCAACCGCCTTGGCAAAATCGAAATCCAGCGGCGCGTCGTTCTTCCGGGTCAACATGATGAACCGGACAACATCCTTACCGACCTCGTAGACGACTTCGCGCAGGGTAACAAACGTCCCGGCGCGCTTGGACATCCTGACCGGCTCGCCATCGCGGAAAAGGCGCACCAGCTGCACCAGTTTCACATCCAATGTCGCCTTCCCGTTGGTAATGGCCTTCACGGCCGCCTTCATCCGCTTGACGTAGCCGCCATGATCGGCGCCCCAGACATCGATCAGATCATTGAATCCACGGTCAAACTTGTCCCGGTGATAGGCAATGTCACTGGCAAAATACGTCCAACTGCCGTCCGACTTCTTCAATGGCCGGTCGACATCGTCACCGAATTCCGTTGCCTTAAACAGAGTCTGCGGCCGTGGCTCCCAGTCCTCCGGCGGCGGCTTGCCCTTGGGTGGTTCGAGAACGCCTGTATAGAGCAGGTCCCGCCCGGCCAGTTGGGCCTCGGCGCCGCCCACCTTGCCGTCATTCACGAGCGCGCGTTCAGACGCATATACATGGAATTCTATGCCCAGGGCCTGCAGGTCATCGCGGATCATGTCCATCATTGCGTCAATGGAAGCAGCGCGGATCTGCGGCAGCCACGTCTCTTCATCGCTATCGAGCCAGATATCACCGTGCTCACTGGCCAGTTTTTCACCAACCGGCACCAGGTAATCTCCGGGATAGAGTCCTTCTGGGATCTCGCCAATGCTCTCGCCCAGCGCCTCGCGGTAGCGCAGATAGGCCGACCGCGCCAGCACATCAACCTGCGCGCCCGCGTCGTTGATGTAGTACTCCCGGGTCACGCGAAAGCCCGCCTTATCCAGCAGCGCAGCCAACGCGTCGCCAAACACAGCCCCCCGGCAATGGCCCACATGCATCGGTCCCGTCGGGTTGGCAGAAACATATTCCACATTCACCGAGCCGTGAGCGCCCATATCGGAATCGCCATAAGCGGTACCGGCACTCAGCGCGTGTGCAACCACCGACCGGTAGACGTCGGCGTTCACGCGCATATTGATGAACCCTGGCCCGGCGATGTCCGCGCTCTCGATTTCCGGGTCATCCGCCAATCCCGCGACGATCCGACCGGCCAAGTCACGGGGTTTCATGCTGGCGTTTTTGGCCAGCACCATCGCCGCATTGGTCGCGATATCGCCATGGGAAGGATCGCGCGGCGGTTCGACTGATACGCGCGACAGGTCGAGTCCTTGCGGCAGCACGCCGTCAGCGACCAAAACCTCAAGTTGTTCGACAACTTTTTCTCTAAAGTCTTTGAATATATTCATATTTACCTAGGCTCTGAGAACAACCTGTCATGTTCCTTAAGGGCAAACCGATCGGTCATGCCAGCAATGAAATCCGCGACGATCCGCGACGCATCTTGAGGCGCTTTGGTAACCGCCGCATCGGCCCAATGGTCGGGCATGGTCGAAGGTTCCGCCATATACCGGCTAAACAGATCGCTCACAACCTGCTTTCCCCGGTCAGCCGCGGCAACGACATGGTCGTGCCGGTACATGTTGCGCATCAGAAAGGACCGCAGTGACTGTTCCTGGGCCTGCATAGCGTCCGAGAACCCGACCAGGGGGATGCCAGCGTTCCGCACCTCATCAGCTGATTGCGGTGACGCGGCCTGAATTCTGGCCGTCGACTCTACCACCAGGTCCCTGACCATCCGATCAATGAGGCGCCGGATCGTCTCGTGCTTCAGCCGTGACCGGCTTAAGTCCCCATATAGGTCGCGTACTTCGGCCAGGACCGGCCCAACAAGCGGTTGATCCATCAGATCGTCGACGGTGAACAGCCCCGCCCGCAATCCGTCATCGATATCGTGGTTGTTATAGGCGATATCGTCGGAAATCGCCGCCACCTGCGCCTCTGGGCCTGCATAGGTGTGAATCTCCAGGTCATGCAGGGCAAGATAATGCTTCAGAAGAGGATCAAGGCCGTCCTCCTCCCCCTTGGCGCAAAGCGGGCCATTATGCTTGGCGATGCCTTCCAGCGTTTCCCAGGTGAGGTTCAAGCCATCAAACGCCGCATAGCGTTGTTCCAGCGCCGTGACCAGGCGCAGGGACTGAATGTTGTGGTTAAACCCGCCATAGGGCGCCATAGCCTCGGCCAAGGCATCCTCGCCCGCATGACCAAAGGGCGGATGGCCAAAATCATGCGCCAATGCCAGCGCCTCGGCCAAATCTTCATTCAGGCCCAGCTGGCGGCTGATTGAGCGGGCAATCTGCGCCACTTCCAGTGAGTGGGTCAGCCGGGTCCTGTAATGATCACCCTCGTGGTAAACAAACACCTGCGTTTTATGCTTCAACCGCCGGAACGCGACCGAATGAATGATCCGATCCCGGTCCCGCTGGAATACCGTGCGATAGGCGCTTTCCGGCTCCTCGTGCAGCCGTCCGCGCGACTCGCCGGGCTTTGAGGCAAAGGGCGCGATATCGCCGAAAGGTTTGGGTTCCCGCTGCAAGACGCTCCGCCCGGATTGACAAGATGCTGTGCGGCATTACATAAGCTGAACAGCAATTTAGACGCGTTACAATCAGCGCGTTCTAGGGGAAAGCATGAGTGACACGCAACTTGTATCGGTAAGTGACAGCGCTGCAGCGCGGATCGCCTTTCTGATGGACCAGGAAGGTGACCCGGATGTTGCCCTGCGTGTGGCGGTCAATGGCGGTGGCTGTTCCGGCTTCCAATATGCGTTCTCATTCGACGATGCCCGCCAGGATGACGACCTGGTGATCGAAAAGGATGGCGCGGTCGTTCTGGTCGATTCGATGTCGCAGCTCTATCTAGCAGGGGCAGAAATCGATTTCGTCGAGGACGTGATCGGATCGAGCTTCCAGATCAACAATCCGAATGCCACCTCATCCTGCGGCTGCGGCACGTCATTTTCGATTTAGGCTGCCAGCCACTCTTCCTTTTTCATACGGTAAAAAACATGCGGCAGGTCGGCGCGGACAAAGTCGCGCTCATAGGTCATGCCGATACGCCGCATGATGGCCGCTGATGCCCGGTTGGTATCCATGGTGAACGCCGCCACGTCATCCAGTGCCAAATGCTCGAACGCGACGGCCGCACTGGCGCGGGCAATCTGGGTGCCGAGTCCCCTGCCCCAGAATTTAGGTGTCAATGCGTAGAGGATTTCGACCTCGGACTGGCCTTCGACCCGGACTCGTTGAAGTCCACCCCGGCCGACAAAACCGCGCCCAGCCTTATCTTCAAACATCCACACGCCGAATCCGTGCTGGCGCCAATGATCGATAAAGCTGACCAGCACACGGCGGGTAAAGGCTTCGTCCTTCAATCCGCCCAGGGTTGCCATGATATTGGCGTCGCTGTGCATGGCGTGCAGAAGCGCGAAATCGGACTCCACCGGCGGACGTCCGATCAGGTGCGGCGTTTCAATCCGTTCTAAATTTGTCGCTGAAGCCGCGTCACGGCTTCCCATTGGCCTCGACATGGCGGCATATTAAGGGTCAACCCGCCGAACCGGAAGCCGCCTGATGAAAATAGCCACCTGGAACGTCAATTCGATCAAAGTCCGCCTGCCCCGCGTAACGGACTGGCTCAGCACGTTCCAGCCGGATGTGGTCGTGCTGCAGGAAATCAAATGCGTCGATGAGAACTTCCCCACCATGGAAATTGAGGATCTGGGCTACAATGTCGCGGTCCACGGCCAGAAGACCTATAACGGCGTTGCCTTCTTGTCGAAGGCTCCGATTGAAGATGTTACGACCGGCCTGCCCGGCGATGACAGCGACGAACAGGCGCGCTATATCGAGGCCGTCACCAATGGCGTGCGTATCGGCGGGATCTATCTGCCCAATGGCAACCCGGTGCCGGGCGAAAAATTCGATTACAAGCTGGCCTGGATGGACCGGCTGATCGCCCATGCCAAGCAGCTCCTGGAATGGGAAGAGCCATTCGTCTTAGGCGGCGACTACAATGTCTGCCCACAGGACGAAGACACGTTCGATCCTGAAGGCTTTGCCGATGACGCGCTATGTATGCCGGAAAGCCGGAACCGGTACAGGCAACTCCTCAATCTGGGGCTGACCGATGCGATCCGGGCATTCCACAACGGCCCCTATTACTCCTACTGGGATTATCAGCGTGGCGCCTGGGAGAAAGACAACGGGATCAGGATCGACCACCTGTTGCTGTCACCACAGGCCGCTGACCGGCTGGTGGGGTCCGGCATCGACCGGGAGCCCCGCGGTAAGGAGAAGCCGTCCGACCACACACCGGTGTGGTGTGAGTTGAGAGACTAGCCCCCGGCCATTTCATTGAAGCGTTTGACGACTTCAACATCGTCGACGTCTTCAAACATCGTGCTTAGCATCCAGATATGGCCAAACGGGTCGCGAATTTTACTGGTCCGGTTGCCGTGGAACTGATCCTCGGGATCGGCCAGCAGGTCCGCGCCTTTCGCGACCGCGTTGGACGTCACCTCATCGACATTGGACAAATAGAGCAGCAGTGTCACAGGTGAACCGCCGAGTGTTTGCGGCCCCTTGATGTCCATATCCGGCCACTCACCGCCAAGCATGAACCGGGTATCACCGATTTTGATCTCCGCATGCGCGACACCGCCATCCGGCAGTTTCAGGTTGATACACTCTTCGGCATCAAAAACATCGCAATAGAATGCGATGGCCGCGGTCGGGTCTTCCACCGTCAAATAGGGAATGATGGTGTGATAGATGTCAGGCTGTTTACGATCACTCATAGGCTCGACTCCCAAGGGTATCTGGTTGATTTAGGATACCACGGAAGTGGCTTGTAGCTAAACGCGTGAAACCCCTTGCAGGGCAGGGCTCAAGCCGCAATGCTGGCAACCGCAGCCGGTCAAAAGGAGACGGACCATGAACCCCATTCGCACATTGGTCGCGATCAGCTTCGCCCTGGTCATCGCGGCCTGTTCCGAAGATGAGGCCCCTGCACCGACAGCCGATGGCCGAACCACCATCACCTTCGCCACGGACTGGCGCGCGCAGGCTGAACAGGGCGGTTTTTATCAAGCGCTGGCGACTGGTGAATATGAGAAACGCGGTCTCGACGTCACGATCCTGCAGGGCGGCCCTTCGGTGAATGTGCCGCAATTGCTGGCCGCCGGGTCGGTCGATCTGGGCATGGGGTCGAACAGCTTCGGCGCGCTCAATCTCGCGGCGCAGAACGTGCCCGTTAAGGCCGTTGCCGCCTTCATGCAAAAGGACCCACAGGTGTTGATCGCCCATCCCGGTCAGGGGATTGAGAGCATTGCCGATATGGCCGGGCATCCGATCCTGCTATCCGATGCGTCGATCACGGAATTCTGGGTCTGGCTGAAGGATGTCTACGGTTTCACCGACGATCAGGTGCGCAAATACACCTTCAACCCGGCGCCGTTCCTGGCGGATGAGCGTGCGGTCCAGCAGGGCTATCTGACAAGTGAGCCCTATACCATCGAGCAGCAAAGCGGCGTCAAGCCCAAGGTCTTCTTGCTCGCCAACAGCGGTTACCCCGGCTATGCGGCCATGGTACTGGCCTCCGATGAGATGATCGAAACCAACCCGGACGCGGTCCGCGCCTTTGTCGAAGCCAGCGCGGCCGGCTGGGAAAGCTATCTTTACGGAGACCCTGCCCCCGGCAACGCGCTGATTATGAAGGACAACCCGGAAATGCCCGCCGACCTGATCGAGCATGCCCGCGAAATGATGCGCAAAATGGAAATCGTGAAGTCCGCCGACACACCGATCGGTCACATGACCGACGGACGCTGGGCCGACTTTTTCGCGATTGCCGCCGGCCGCGGTGTCTACGCGGACGATATCGACTACAAGTCAGCCTACACGTTGGAATTTGTCGGGCGCGCCCAGGACTGATGGCGACGGCACGACTCACCGCCGTTGAGGTCGACTATCCAGGCCGCGGCAGGGCGCTCGGACCATTCGACCTGACCGTCAATCCGGGCGAAATTGTCGCCATCGTCGGGCCCTCCGGCTGCGGCAAAAGTACGGCGCTGCGCCTTTTGGCCGGCCTTGAAGACCCGACCCGTGGTGCCGTCGAACGGACACCTGGGCGCGGCGAGACTTCTGTCGTCTTTCAGGCCCCGACGCTGATGCCCTGGGCCAGCGCGCGGACCAATGTCGCCCTGCCTTTCGAATTGGCCGGCACGCCCAAGGGACAGGCCCGCGCGGACGCCGATGCGGCGCTTGAACGCGTCGGACTGGCAGATGCGGTCGACGCCAAGCCGGCGCAGCTGTCGGGCGGGATGGCAATGCGTGTTTCCATCGCCCGCGCCCTTGTGACCCAACCTAAACTGCTGTTGATGGATGAACCCTTTGCGGCCCTCGATGAAATCACCCGCCGTGCGCTGGGCGATGACATCCACCGTCTGTGGGACGACACGAAGCCCGCCATCGTGTTCGTAACCCATAACGTGGAAGAGGCGGTCTATATGGCCCACCGGGTCGTCGCCATGTCTGCCGCACCCGGCCGCGTCCACATGACGGCCGACGTACCGGGCGAATTGCCGCGTGCCCCCCACTTCAGGACCACGACGGAATTCCGCAATATTGTCGAGACCATTTCAGACGCCATGGCCGATACGATGAGCGCGGTGGCATGAAACGCCTGATCGACATTCTGGCGCCCTTTGTTCTGCTCGCCGTCCTGCTGGGTATCTGGGAGGCTGCATGCCGCATACTCGAGCTGCCACCCTATTTCCTGCCCCCACCCAGCCAGGTGGCGGGCGAAATTGTCACTGAAAATGCACTGCTGTTTGCCTCGGCCTGGAATACACTCTTGATGGCGTTGAAGGCACTGGTGGTCGCCAGCCTGTTGGCAACCGGGATCGCCATCAGTGTTGCTATGAACCAGACCATGGAAAAGGCCGTACGGCCCTTGGCTGTCGCGCTCCAGGTAACACCGGTCGTCGCCATTGCGCCGCAGGTGGTTATCTGGGCAGGCTTGGAGCATCCGGACCGGGCGATCATTGCGCTGGCCACTATCGTTGCCTTCTTCCCGATTTTTTCCGGGGCGTTGACCGGCCTGAAGGCCTCCGACCGAGACCTGGAACGCCTATTCGACCTTTATGGCGCGACGAAATGGCAAAGGCTCTGGCGCCTGCGCATCCCTTCGGCGCTGCCCTTCCTGCTGGAAGGGCACAAAGTCGCCGGTGGCTTGGCGTTGATCGGCGCGGTGGTCGCTGAATTTGTCGCGGGCTCCGGCGGCGCACAGGGCCTGGCTTGGCGTATTCTGGAAGCCAGCAACCGGCTTCAGACGGCCAAGAGCTTTGCGGCCGTGATCATTCTGGCGATCATGGGCGCGGTGCTCTACGCCGCCCTCTCCTATGGCGAAAAAGCGATCTTGAAACGCCTTCGCGGCAGTTGAGGCAGCTAGCGCTCTTCGGGCGCTACATAACTCGGAAAACTGACTGAGAACACGTCCCCTTCTTCAAAGTTATCGATACTCAACAATTCTAGCTGGAGGTCGTCCTCTCGAGATCCCTCGTCTCCACGCTGCAAATTGATAAGGGTTGCAACATCTCCCTGCTTCCAGGCCGTGACCAAAGTGCGCCACAGCGGGTCTTTGAGATCGGGAAATCCCCCCGCCCATTGCGGATGGGTCCTGAGCCAGTCGAGAAATTCGGTCCCGCCGGGCAGATCGCTGGCAGCGACAAAACATCCTGTACCGATCTTTCCACCCATCCGCATCAGATCGTGTTCGGCACACGTAAGCGTTTTCCCACCAACGTCGGCCGATGCCGTGTTGCCGTTGCGTCGAGCTTTAACCTCGACCTTGGGGTCGACACGCGGCTTGGTGAACTGCTGGAACATATTAGCGAGCATCGCCTTTTGGTTTTCATCGGCACCTTCTGGCGCACCAGCGATGACTGAACCACCCGGGCTCTGACCGCTGCCAGCCATGGGCTCCCACCTCACCGCCTGGCTCACATGGTCGACGTAGTAAATCCGCTGCAAGTCGTAGCGGTAGATCACTTCTTTGAGGTCATTTGCGCTACTCGTCGGCTCGTCCATCACCAAGGTTTCCGGTTCATGGGTCAATGCGCGGCCCTGACTTGGTGCCGCGACTTCCGCCATTGTTGATATCGTTGACGTCTTGCCCGCCCCGGACGGACCGATGACCCCATAGGCCGGTGCGCGGATGGCGTTGCTGTCGATAGTGACGTCGATATCCTGAATGGCCTGGCCGCCATAATCGCTGGCAACCATATTGATCCGGTATGCTGCCTCAGCACTTACGCTGAACGACATCATGGCAACGCCAAGCACCCATATAGTTGTCCCGCGTGACTTCCCCATCTCTACCTCTCCCCTGATGGTTTCGGATGACTAACAATTCTATAGCAAAAAAGACGCCGGCAACTGATTGAGCGCAATGGCCGCGAACCACCCGATCCGCGTCAGGCCATCTCGTCAATTTTGGCCAGAAAACGCTCCACCGCCTCTATGACCATCGACTCGTCAAAGGTGGGGGTATGGCCCCTGTCCGGTACATCGAGGGCGATGAGATCAGGGTTACGCCGCTTCATTTCGGCGACCGTGTCAGGCGTTAGAATGTCAGTCAGTTCGCCCCGCAGCACCATCATCGGAAACTGGCTGGCCGCGTCATAAAGCGGCCAGAGATCCGGCGGCACAGCCGACCCCTTACGCAAATTGTTTCCAATCCCCGGATCGTAATCCGGGGTAATTTTGCCATCTTCGCGTTCAGCGTAGTGTCGGCGGGTAAACACCTCCCACTCCTCGTCACTGACATTGGCGTATTGGGTACTATTGAAGTCCTTGCATTGCTCAATGGCCGCAGCCCAGTCGTCGCAGGGCTCCAACAGGCCGACATAATCCGCGATCCGCGCGACACCCGCCGTGTGCACAACTGGACCAATATCGTTCAGGACGATCCCGGCCAGCCGCTCTGGCACCGACTGCGCCATCATCATCGACATGATGCCGCCCATCGACGTGCCAATGCAGATGACTTTTTCAATCCCGGCTTCATCAAGCAGTTTCAGGGTGTCGCGAACATGGGTGGTGGGATGATAGTTGCCGGGATCAGGGTCATAATCAGATAGTCCACGCCCTCTGGGGTCAGGGCATAACACCTGCCGGTTATGTGCCAGCCGTGGCGCAATGGCTTCATAATCCCGCGCATTGCGGGTCAAGCCGGTCAAGAAGATGACCGGCGCTCGATGCGACGCATTTGCGTCATAGTCGCGGTAGTGCAACCGCAACCCATCGTCACTCGTCAGATAGCGTTCCTGAAAACCCTGGCCCATGACAACCTCCCCAGCATTCCCCTGGCCAGGATGTCATTGCGAGCGCAACGAAGCAATCCAGTCTAATCTTCCGCATCACTATGGATTGCCACGCTCCCTAGGGTCGCTCGCAATGACGAAGAACCGAAGCGCTAGATATCCGCATAAACGTGGGTTTCCTTGGAGGCGCCGGGATGGGTCACCGCACCCTTGTAAGCAGGGCCGACCTGCTGAGCGAACTTCCATAGTGCGCCGGACTGGTAGTTGTTTTCGCGCGGTTGCCAGGCCTTGCGCCGCTCCGCCAGCTCTTCATCGGAGAGTTCAACCGACAAGGTTCCCGCATCAGCATCGATTACGATGATGTCGCCATCCTTGAGCAGGCCGATGGGGCCCCCGACGGCAGCTTCAGGGCCGATATGGCCCACGCAGAGCCCGCGCGTGCCGCCGGAGAACCGGCCATCGGTGATCAGCGCGACATGCTCGCTGCGCCCCTGCCCGACCAAAGCGGCCGTCGTCGACAGCATTTCGCGCATGCCGGGGCCACCCTTGGGCCCCTCATAGCGGATAACGAAGACATCACCGTCTTCATACGCACCCTTCTCAACCGCGGCGAAGCAGTCTTCCTCGCAGTCGAAACAGCGTGCTGGCCCGCGATGCTTGACGTGCTCCAGGCCGGCAACCTTCACGATGGCCCCTTCCGGCGCCAGATTGCCTTCCAGGCCGACCACGCCACCCGTGGGGCGGATCGGGTTCGTATAGGGCCGCATCACATCCTGATCGTCGTTCCAGACAATATCGGCGACGTTTTCAGCCAGGGTCTTGCCGGTGACGGTGATGCAGTCGCCGTGCATATAGCCGCCATCGAGCAGCGTCTTGATCATCATCTGGATGCCGCCCGCTTCGAACATATCTTTCGCGACATATTGGCCACCCGGCTTCATGTCGGCCAGATAGGGCGTGCGGCGGAAGATTTCGGCCACGTCCTGCAGTGTAAATTCAATCCCGGCCTCGTGCGCCATGGCCGGCAAGTGCAGGCCGGCATTGGTCGATCCGCCGGTCGCAGCCACGACGACTGCCGCGTTTTCCAGTGACTCCCGGGTCACGATGTCGCGCGGGCGGATACCGCGCGCCAGGCAGTCCATCACTGCCGCACCACTTTGATAGGCATAGCCGTCCCGCGATTCATATGGCGCTGGTGCGCCCGCTGAGCCCGGTAGCGCGAGGCCAATCGCTTCAGAAACACAGGCCATGGTGTTGGCGGTGAATTGGCCGCCACAGGATCCGGCCGATGGACAGGCCACACACTCCAGCTTCAACAAGTCTTCAATCGGCATGTTCCCCGCGGAGTTTTGGCCCACCGCCTCGAATACGTCGACGACCGTGACATCCTGGCCTTCGAACTTACCGGGCAGGATCGACCCGCCATACATGAACACCGACGGGACGTTGAGCCGGATCATCGCCATCATCAGCCCCGGCAGCGACTTATCGCAGCCGGCAAAGCCAACAAGCGCGTCATAGCAGTGGCCACGCACCGAAAGCTCAGTCGAATCGGCAATGGCTTCGCGGCTGGGCAGCGACGAATACATACCCGCATGCCCCATGGCGAGGCCGTCGGTCACTGTGATTGTGGTGAATTCCCGCGGCGTACCGGCGTGATCCCAGACACCCTTCTTCGCGGCCTGAGCCTGGCGCATCAGTGCAATGTTACAGGGGGCAGATTCGTTCCACGTCGTCACCACGCCAACCAACGGCTGGTGGATCTGTTCCTCGGTCAGGCCCATCGCGTGGTAGTAGGACCGATGCGGCGCCTTGGCAGGCCCTTCGGTCACATGGCGGCTGGGCAAGTTGGCTTTGTCGAAACGATGCGCGTCCATGGCAAATCTCCCCTAAAGCTGAGAGTTTATAACGGGCGCGGCAGGCCCGGCCAAGCGCATCAGGCGCAGATCAGCTATCCGGCTTTGGCTCAATCGTCATTCCGGACGTTAGCCGAGCCCACTTCAACGAATGGGCGCGAGGCTTGCGATTCGGAATCCAGTCAAACGACCGAACCGCATCAACGTTGTCTGGATTCCCGCCTTCGCGGGAATGACGGATTGAGATGAGACTTAGGAAAGGTCGTCCAACCGCTTCAGCGCCTCTTTCAGTTTTTCAATCAACTGAGCGTATTCCTCGCGCCGTTCACGCTGTTCGGCGACAACATGCTCTGGTGCCTTGGCAACGAAAGACGGATTATTCAAACGCTTGTCGACGTTCTCGACTTCCTTGGTCGCCTTCTCGATCTCTTTGGTTAACCGCGCGCGTTCGGCGTCGACATCCAAAACGTCGGCGAGCAGAAGGCCGATCGTCGCCTCACCAACCGGGACCTGGACCGTCCCGCGGGGAAAGTCACCGTCCAGCGTCTCGACCGTTTCGACACGGGCCAGCCGCTTAATCACAGGATTGAGGACTGCCGCGTCATCGACCAGCGCCGGGAATGCGCCCACCTCACCGCTGCGAACCGCGACCAGGATTTTAGCCCCGGCCGGCACATTCATTTCCGCGCGAACGGTTCTGATTTCAGAGATCAACGCGATTACCGACTCAATCTCAGTGCGCGCCGTTGCATCTGCCAGCCCCAGCTCGGGTTTTGGCCAATCCTGCAATATCAGCAGATCATCATGTGTCTGCCGCCACAGGTGCTCGGTCATAAAGGGCATGAACGGGTGTAACAGGCGCAAAATCTGCTCCATCACCCAGGCTGTTGTTTGCCGGGTCTCGGCCTTCACGTCTTCATCATCACCGTTGAGCAATGGTTTGATGAATTCCAGATACCAGTCACAGAAGTTGTGCCAGATGAACTGGTAGAGACCGCCTGCGGCATCATTGAACCGATAGGCTTCGATACCCTCGGTCACCGCATGCAAGGTGGAGACAGTCTCACCAACGATCCAGCGATTGACCGGCTGTGTACAGCCTGAAGGATCAAACCCGCTGGCATCTAGCGCTTCATTCATGTCGCAGAAGCGATAGGCGTTCCAGAGCTTGGTGCCGAAGTTCCGGTAGCCTTCGACCCGATTGGTCGACAGCTGGATATCGCGCCCCTGCGCTGCCATCGCCGCCAAGGTAAAGCGCAGCGCATCGGCGCCATACTGGTCCACCAGGTCCAGCGGGTCGACAATATTGCCTTTGGACTTCGACATCTTCTGGCCCTGTTCGTCGCGGACCAGCGCATGGATATAGACCGTGTGAAACGGCACTTCGCGCTTGAAGTAGATGCCCGCCATGATCATCCGGGCAACCCAGAAGAAAATGATGTCAAAGGCGGTGAACAGCACATCGGTCTGATAGTAGCGGTCGACCTCTGGCGTATCTTCCGGCCAGCCAAGGGTCGAGAACGGCCAGAGCTGCGACGAGAACCAGGTATCCAGTACATCCTCGTCCTGGGTCAGTTCGACGGCCTTGCCGTAATGCTGCGCGGCCTGCTGTTGCGCGTCTTCCTCGCTTTCGGCGACAAAAACCTCGCCATCCGGGCCATACCAGGCCGGGATCTGATGGCCCCACCAAAGCTGGCGCGAAATGCACCAGGGCTGAATGTTGCGCAGCCACTCGAAATAGGTGTTCTCCCAATGGCGCGGGACAAAGACCGTTTCACCGCGCTCCACCGCCTCAATGGCAGGCTTTGCAAGCGTCTCGGCATCGACATACCACTGGTCTGTCAACCAAGGTTCGATAACGACATTGCTGCGGTCGCCATAGGGCACGGCCAGAACATGGTCCTCGACCTTTTCCAGCAACCCAAGCGCATCCAGGTCTGCAACGACCGCGTCGCGGGCCGCAAACCGGTCCATGCCCTGATATTTTTCCGGCGCGTTTTCATTGATCGCCGCCTTTGACGTAAAGATGTTGATCATCTCAAGGTCGTTACGGCGGCCAACGTCAAAGTCATTGAAGTCATGGGCCGGGGTGATCTTCACCGCGCCCGACCCCTGTTCCGGATCGGCATAGTCATCGGCCACAATCGGAATGTGGCGGCCAACCAGAGGCAGCTCGACCATCTTGCCGATCACGTCCTTATAACGGTCATCATCCGGATGAACCGCGACACCGGTATCCCCCAGCATCGTTTCCGGGCGGGTGGTGGCCACGACGATATAGCGGCCTTCTTCACCGACAATGGGATACCGGAAATGCCACATCGACCCGTTGGTCTCACGCGGATCGACCTCAAGATCGGATATGGCCGATTCGAATTCCGGGTCCCAATTGACCAGACGCTTGTCTTTGTAGATCAGGCCGTCGCGATACCACTCCACAAAGACCTTCAGGACAGCGCGGCTGAGCCCTTCATCCATGGTGAACCGCTCGCGCGACCAGTCGCAACTGGCGCCCAGCCGGCGCAGCTGATTGATGATGGTGCCGCCGGATTCTTCCTTCCAGGACCAGACCCGGTCTAGAAATGCCTGACGGCCCATGTCTCGGCGGCCGATGTTCCCCTCTTCGGCCAACTGACGCTCAACAACCATCTGGGTGGCAATACCGGCATGATCCATGCCCGGCTGCCACAACACATCCTTGCCGCGCATCCGCTCGAACCGCGCCATAATGTCCTGCAGCGTATTGTTGAGCGCATGGCCCATATGCAGGCTGCCAGTCACATTGGGTGGCGGAATGACAATCGTATAGGGTTTCGCATCGGGCCGTTTGCCACAGGCAAACGCCTCCGCATCTTCCCAGAGCGCATAGATTTCGGATTCAACCGCGTCGGGCTGGAAGGTCTTATCGAGCATAGCTGACGTCGTTCAGGCGCAGTAACAGAGGCGCGGTTTTTAGCCCTAAACCTTCTTGCGCGCCACCCCGACGTTGGAACCGGTAAGACGCCTGCTGAGAGACGCCTTTAGTTCCCTGAAAGACGCTTAATCTCAGCTTCGACCTTCTGCTCGACGATACGGGGCAGGTTTTCGTCCAGCCACTCGCGCAGCATGGGCCGTAGCATGGCCGTGACCAACCCCTCCAGCGTGTTGTCTTCACCTTCGTAACCGGCAGTCAACAAAGACGACAAATTACCGAATGCCGAACTGGCCTTAACTGCCGCATCTGCCGACAGAATCCGATCTTCCCCCGTGCTCATGGGTGCTCCTGCTTCTTCTGAAATATCGGGAATGGCGGGTGGAGCATTCTGCTCCCTCTCCGCCGGTTCGTGTCGGCCTCGTTCGTCCGGTGCTTCCCGATGCAGTTCCATTTCTGCACTCAAGGGCAACACTTCCTCATCATCGGTGGCTTCGACCTCCCCCAGGGCCTCCCGCAACTCGGTCAGGAATTTGGGAATATCTTCAATGACGCTATCTGCGGCCGCGGCTTCAACCGAGGCTGCAAGCTCGTCTTCTTTCTCACCAAGCGATGCCCCCTCATCCAGATCGAGCGGCTCAAGGTCCGCCGCTTCCAGATCGAGTGGCTCCAGATCGGTCGCTTCGAGTTCGAGTGGCTCGAGGTCTTCAGCTACCAGGTCCAGAGGTTCCTCTTGCCCCGCCAGGTCCAGTGGCTCTTCCTCTGCATCAGAGTCATCATCTTGGCCCTGTGCAACGGCGTCCAGTTCCTCGCTCAGCGCTTCAAGCTCGTCAGCCAGATCGCGCTCGTCAGCCGGCTCTGCCGTCGGGCTATCAGCGGGTTCAGACTTGGGATCATCATCAGCGATGAGTTCGCGTATGGCGGAGAGTGCCTCCTCCATCGTCATGTCATCATCTGGTTTCTTGTCAGCTACGGTCATGTTCTACCGATCACACCCTACCGGCCCCCATCCCGTGCGCTACACTATACGGGCGCTGAACTCTTTGAAAATGGGAAATAGTGACAACGGCGCGCTGACGGCGACAAAGAACGGATCAGTCGACCGACCACCCAAACCAGGTGTTGCGGGCCCGATTGTAGTTCTCGTCAGGGTCATATTCTTCAACCGGCAACCCCAGCGCGCGGGCCGTGGCCCGGCCCATCGACGCCAACAGGGCAAACGACGCGACGTACTGGTCGCGCTGCGCGAGTACCAGATCGACCTGGCTGTCGAGCAATTCCTGTTCCGCATCGAGCACGTCAAGCGTTGTCCGCGAGCCGACGTCAGCCTCCTGGCGGACGCCCTCCAAGGCAATGCTGTTGGCTTCGACCTGCGATTCGCTGGCGCCAATCGTCGACGTCGCCGCACGGAAATTCTCCCAGGAATTACGAACCTCCTCGCGGGTTTCGCGGTCGGCCTGCAGCACTTCGATCCGGCGCTGCGACCGGATGTGCTTGGCCTGGCGGATGCGTGAGCTCACAGCACCTGATTGGTAAAAGGGCACCGAAGCCGACGCCATGATCCCTTTGGTATCGCTGGCAAAACCATCAACAAAGGTATCGATGTCCCGGCTATATCGCGCCGAAAGGCTGATTTCCGGGCCGAGTTCAGATTTAGCCGCTGAAACAGCATGACGGGCAGCTTCCTCGGCGAGCCGGGCAGACTCCAAAAGTGGATTCTCAGCCAAAGCGACCTGCAACGCAGCTTCCTCAGATTCCGGTAACGCCGGCAATTCCGGTGGCTGCTCCAACGTCCCGGGCGCATTCCCCACAATCCTGACATAGGCGGCCCGGCTGGCGGCCAGGGCGGCTTCGGCAGCAATCCGGCCCGATACCGCGCCCGCCCGGCGCGCTTCAGATTGCGCGACATCCGTTCGGGTGATTTCACCCACTTCGAACCGGTCTTGGGAGGCCTCTAGCTGACGGCCCAAAACCTGAACGTTGTTGCGCCGTAAAGTCAGGACCGCCTGATCGCGTACGACATCTACATAGGCGGCGACCGTCGCAACCAGAATATCTTGTTCAACAGCGGTTAGCTGCGCCCTGTTTGCGAAGACCCTGGTCTTCGCCTCCTTCACAGCGTTCGCTGTTCGAAAACTTCGGAAAAGGGGCTGGTCGATGGAGACACCGTAACGTTTGGCGGTCAGCGTATCCGTGCCACCAGAGAAAAAGTTGTCACTCTGGCTGTGATCGATCGACGCCGTACCATTGATACTGGGACGGTAGCCGGATAGCGCCTGGGCAACATCTTCGTCAGTGGCCCGTAGTCCAGCGCGCTGGGCCTGCAGAACCGGATTATTCAGATAGGCAGAGACCAGCGCCTGCTGCAACGTCTCTGCGCGTGCGCTAGTGGAAAAGCCGACAACAACAATTGCGGCGGCGACCCAGCGCAGTCCTAAGCTCAATACGTTTACGTTCATGCGATCTTTCCCGGCCGCGTTCAGATAACTTCAGTCTGCGGTCTAAAATACGAAACCGGGCTGACGTTCAAAACCCGGCAATGAAGGTGTGTTGGCATCAAACAGTTCCCGTCGCCCAACCGTGCCACCATGCTTTACGAATAAACTCGCTTTGCCGACCCCGTCCTGATTGATCACGGTAGCAAGTCTGCCCCCTTCACACAGCTGATCCAGCAACATATCAGGCACTTCGGCCACCATACCCTCAACCAGGACAACGTCATAGGGCGCTTGTTGCGGGTAGCCGGCTTCCAACGTCCCGGCAATGACCGCTGCGTTGTTTACCTCTTCTGCGACCAGATTACTGGTTGCCATCTCAACCAGTTCTTCCGTCGCCTCGACGGCAACAACCACGTCAACAAGTTGACCCAAGACAGCCGCGGCATAACCGGTCGTGCAGCCGACATCGAGAACCTCGTCACTTCCGGTCAGATCCAATTCCTGTAGCAGTCTCGCCAGCACCATCGGCTCCAGCATGAAGCGGCCTGGAACGACTTCGATATCCTCGTCCAGATAGGCGACGCTTTGCATTGACTTGGGCACAAAGCGTTCCCGCGCGATCGCGCTCATCGCGGCAATCAACCGGGGATCGGTAACACGGTTCGGCAATAACTGTCCGTCCACCATATGCCGGCGCGCGGCGGCAAAATCGGTCATGCGCGGTTCCTGTTGTGCGTTATCTCGGGGATCGGTTGCATCTAGGCGCGAGTTATACTGCCGGGTGCGGGGCATGACAATGACACGATTGTAGCGGACGAAACCCTCTGCTATATCGGCGGTCCGCTCGGCGGCGACGTGGCGGAGTGGTTACGCAGCGGATTGCAAATCCGTGTACGCCGGTTCGATTCCGGCCGTCGCCTCCAACCATTAAGGACGATCAGCGCAAAACGTGCTTGGCAAGCCGGTACACGCTTTGCTAAGAGACGCCTTCTCTGATCCCCGGTAGCTCAGTTGGTAGAGCAAGCGGCTGTTAACCGCTCGGTCGTTGGTTCGAGTCCGACCCGGGGAGCCAATTCAGGTAAGGGCCGGTCCTTGTTGGGGCTGGCCCTTATTTTGTTGCGGGGCCGACAGGGCCACCCGTACCTGCAAAATCAACAGCGCAAACAAGATCAATGGACCGATCGGCATCCGGGCCATATCCACCAGATTCGCGTTGACCAGCGGCAATAGAAGAGCTGCCGCCAGTGTCAGTTTTTCCCAAGGTAGGAACGGGAACCTGTCCTGTACGGAGGTTCTCCAGAACACAACGAACGTCAAGATTGTAAAGTCATAGACGTGAAGGTAGGGCGTCACGAAAAACGATGCGACGACCAGGACCGAGCTTTTCAGTTCGATGGGAATATCCCGGCGCCACACCAGCGTGACAATCACCACAGACGCCAGCGAAAACGTCCCCTGAACAATGAATGCGGGCGTCGCATCAAGCCCGAACAGGCGGACGGAAATAAAAACGGAGACCATATGCGTCCACGCATACATCTCCTCTGCCAGCATCAGTTCTCCATTGATCCTGGAATGGGCAATGAAGGCCTCCCAGCCGGAGACGCCGAAAACGAGCAAACTGGCACCCGTTAGAAAAATGACGGTAGCCGCTGCCCAGATGAAGCTGCGCCACGCCCCGATAGCAATGAATGCAAAAGGCACCAATACGGCAAGCTGAGGTTTAAAGGCGAGCAGGCCGATAAGCACGCCCGCCAAAGCGGGGCGCCGCTCCAGGATAGATAGCGCACCGCCCATCAGCCCCGCGGTAAATCCGGCGTTCTGCCCCAGAACAAGATTGAGAAACATTGCCGGTGTCGCCAGCACGGCGAGGATTGATATGCGCCATGACGTCAGCACGGGCCTGAGACCCGCTGCAAAGGCCGCGATGCTGAGCGCCACCCAGACGAAGAAGCCTGGCACATAGGGCAGCAAGGCGAACGGAATCAGAAACAGCGCGGCGATGGGCGGATAGTCATATTTAAAGCCAAGATCCTCCCGCCCCAGCAGCTCATCATGGAATTCTTTGAAGACCAGGAAATCATAGGCCTGTTCCAGCTCACGTTTGGCAGCGAAGTGCCCGCCGCCCCAGAACGAGACGAAATCCGTTCCAAAGACCATGCCCTCGTCGCTGGAGAGCCCCTGCGATGTCCTGCCATAGAGATCGACGGCAAATATCGCCATGGCGGCGACAGCCCATATCATTGCATAGCGCTGCAACCGGTCGGGTGTCAGCCAGGCCATATGTTTCAGATCAAGCTTCATCGAATCGGTAAGGTCGTGTTTTTGGAAGTCCGCCCCTCGCCCCTTCCAGTCTTCGTCGTGATCGCGTATCCATCGCACGGGACGAATTGGAGCGCCAGATTTCATGAGTGAAAAACGGGCAATTGTTCTTTTGAGCGGCGGACTCGACTCAGCCACCGTAATCGCCATGGCGCGGGCGCAAGGCGCGGCCGTGCACGCTCTATCGTTCCGTTACGGCCAGCGGCACGCAGCCGAGCTGGATGCCGCGAAGGAGATCGCCCGCGCTAATCAGGTCACAGAACACCAGATTGTCGATATCGACCTGCGGCAGTTTGGCGGCTCCGCGCTGACCGATGATATTGACGTGCCGAAAGGCCGCAGCGCGGCCGAGATGGCCGGCGAAATTCCCATCACCTATGTCCCTGCCCGCAACACGATCTTCCTGTCCTATGCGCTGGCCTTGGCGGAAGTTCGGGGCATTCGCGACATTCATATCGGCGTCAACGCGGTGGACTATAGCGGCTATCCGGATTGCCGGCCTGAATACATCGCTGCATTCGAGAGGATGGCCAATCTGGCCACCAAATCAGGCGTTGAGGGAGACCGCGCCATCCGTATCCACACGCCATTGATTGATCTCACCAAGGCCGAGATCATTCAACGGGGCACAGACCTGGGCGTGGACTATGGGGCGACTGTCAGCTGTTATGACCCTACACCCAACGGCGCGGCCTGCGGTGAATGCGATGCCTGCAGGCTCCGCAAAAAAGGCTTCGCCGATGCCGGTCTGCCGGACCCGACACGATACGCCTGATTATGAGTTATTCGGTCAAAGAGCTGTTCTTTACGCTACAGGGCGAAGGCGCCAATACCGGCCGGCCGGCCGTCTTCTGCCGCTTCGCCGGCTGCAATCTATGGTCCGGGCGGGAAGAAGACCGCGCGGAGGCGGTCTGCACCTTCTGCGACACGGACTTTGTCGGGATTGACGGTCCCGGCGGCGGCAAGTTCGACACAGCTGAAGCGCTGGCAGCTGCTGCCGCTGAAAAAGCCAGTGATGCCATGACCAGGGGCATGCTTTTGGTCTGCACAGGCGGTGAGCCGCTGCTCCAACTGGATGCGCCGCTGATCGACGCGTTTCACGGGGCCGGATTCGAAATCGCGGTGGAAACAAACGGTACCATCGCGGCGCCCGCCGGTATCGACTGGATTTGCGTCAGCCCCAAGGCGACGGCGCCGCTGGTGCAGACATCGGGAGACGAGCTGAAACTTGTCTATCCGCAGGCCACCGCCATGCCGGACCGGTTCGTGGATCTGGATTTCCAGCACTTTTTCTTGCAGCCGATGGACGGCCCGGCGACGGCGGAAAACATCCAGGCCGCCACGGCCTACTGCATGGCCCATCCACAATGGCGGCTCAGCTTGCAAACCCACAAGATGATCGGGATTCCCTAGGCCTATCCGTCATTCCCGCGAAAGCAGGAATCCGTGCTAAACCGAGTAGCTGCGTTGAAATAGCCCCCGCTCAACGCGGAGGTGACAAACGGTCGAAAATAACGGTCTCATTCGCTGCAAACGCTGGTTGGATTACCTTATCCCGCCAGTCAGGCATATAACCCGGCAACTTCTGAAACAGCCTATCAACCGTTTCGAATCCCTGCAGTTCTTCGTGAATAAGCCAGACTTGTAAACCTGCATCCTCGCTCACCTCGATTTCAAAACAGACAAGGTCAGTTGTTATCAGGTCTTTCTTATAAGCTGTTATCTTTAGAACCTTGTCGAGATCCACTCGAAAAAGCACATCGTCATGGCGAACTGCCTCAAACCCATCACCACTGACAACCAATATTGGGTCAGGCTTGTTGTTGGGCGCCTGCTTGCTGAAGAGCTTCTCGATCCACTCGAAAGCCGCACTCATAAGGACCTAACCCCTGCCCCTGTATGTCGGCACGCCCTGGTCGGGCAACCATAGCCCCTCGGGTGGTGGGCCAGACTGATAGAACACGTCAATGGGAATGCCGCCGCGGGGATACCAATAGCCGCCGATGCGGATCCATTTGGGCGCGATCGCTGCCTCTATCCGTTTGGCGATGGAGACCGTACAGTCCTCGTGGAACGCCCCATGGTTCCTGAAACTGCCCAGAAACAACTTCAGGGATTTCGACTCAACGATTGACGCGTCGGGCAGGTAATCGATCACCAGATGGGCGAAATCCGGCTGGCCGGTGACCGGACAGATTGATGTGAATTCCGGGCAAGTAAACCGTACTAAATAGTCGGTGCCGGCATGCGGGTTCGGAACGGCCTCAAGCACGGCTTCATCCGGTGTCGCGGCTATCTGGCTGTCGCTACCAAGCTGGGTCAGAGTCGTTTCAGGCATTTCAGCACCCCTTATTGAGTGCCTCTGCTTACCGCAAAAACGCGCTGAGCGCGACGTCCCGGGCCACCGCACCTTGAACGGTGGTGGGTCAGTCTCTAAGTTGATCCAAATCCGATCACTAAAGGCATTCGCCACCTTATGACCATCCGCAAAGATTTCGTCGAGAGCATCGGCAACACCCCTCTGATCCGGCTAAACGCCGCATCCGAAGCCACCGGTTGCGAAATTCTCGGCAAGGCCGAGTTCCTCAACCCCGGCGGGTCGGTCAAAGACCGTGCCGCCTGGGGCATTATCAAGGATGCCGAGGAACAAGGGCTGCTCAAGCCTGGCGGCGTCATCGTCGAAGGCACCGCCGGCAATACCGGCATCGGGCTGGCGCTGGTGGGGAATGCCCGCGGTTATAAATCGGTAATCGTTGTCCCGGAAACCCAGAGCCAGGAAAAATTCGATATGTTGCGCCTCTGCGGCGCCGATCTGCGGCTTGTTCCCGCCGTGCCATACAAGGACCCGAACAACTATGTGAAGGTGTCCGGGCGGCTCGCTGACGACATTGCCAAAGAAAACCCCAACGGCGCGATCTGGGCCAACCAGTTTGACAATACCGCCAACCGCCGCGCGCATTTTGAGACCACCGGGCCCGAAATCTGGGATCAGACCGGCGGCAAGGTCGACGGGTTTATCTGCGCGGTCGGCACCGGGGGCACGTTGGCCGGTGTGGGCATGTATCTGAAAGATCGCAATCCGGATATTCAGATCGGTCTGGCTGACCCCATGGGCGCCGCGCTTTTTGAATATTACAAGAATGGCGAGTTGAAGTCCGAAGGCACGTCGATTACCGAAGGCATTGGCCAGGGCCGCATCACCGCCAATTTGGAAGATGCGCCGGTCGATCACCCGTTCCAGATTTCCGACGCCGAGGCCTTGCCGATCGTGTTCGATCTGCTTGAACACGAGGGGTTTGTGCTGGGCGGCTCCAGCGGCATAAATATCGCCGGCGCGATCCGGCTGGCTAAGGAAATGGGGCCAGGCCATACCATTGTCACCGTTCTCTGCGACTACGGCACCCGCTATCAAAGCAAGATGTTCAACCCGGCGTTCCTGAAGGAACAGGGACTGCCGGTGCCGCACTGGCTCGATACCTAACGCTTAAGGCAGGACCGACATGTACAGCAAAACAGATTCCCTGGTCTCGACCGACTGGCTGCAGGAAAACCTCGAGGCGCCTGACCTGCGCATCGTCGATGCCAGCTGGTATATGCCTGATGAAGGCCGTGACCCCCGCGCGGAATATGACGCGGAGCACATCCCGGGGGCGGTGTTTTTCGACATCGACGAAATCAGCGACCTGGAAAACCCGGCGCCTCACATGCTGCCCCCAGCGGAGAAATTCGCCAGCCGGGTCCGCAAGCTCGGCCTGGGAGACGGCAATCGCATCGTCATCTATGACGGGGCAGGTTTGTTCAGCGCCGCGCGGGTTTGGTGGATGTTACGGGTATTTGGACACAACGACGTCGCCGTTCTGGATGGCGGTTTGCCCAAGTGGAAATCCGAGAACCGGGTGTTGAGCGATATGCCGGAATTACCACGTGAACGCCATTTCACGGCCCGCATGAACGCCACCATGGTCCGCGATCTGAACCAGATGAAGGACAATCTTGAAACCGCCCGCGAACAGGTGCTTGATGCCCGCAGTCCTGCTCGGTTCAAAGCCGAAGAGCCGGAACCCCGGCCCGACGTACGTGGCGGACATATTCCAGGCGCCACCAACCTGCACTACCGCAGCCTGCTGAACAGCGACGGGACGATGTTGCGCGACGATGACCTAAGGCAAGCCTTTGCCGATGCGGGCGTCGACATGAACCAGCCGGTCGTCACCTCCTGTGGTTCCGGCGTCACAGCGTCAATCCTGGCGCTGGGTCTGCATATGCTGGGCCACCGGCAGGTCGCGCTCTATGACGGTTCCTGGACGGAATGGGGCGCGCAGACGGACACCCCTGTCGAGACCTAGCCCCTCCCCATACTCTGTGCCACTCTGGCGCTCATGAAAAAAGACACCAAAATCGTCTCCCTCGGCCGCGGCGGCGAGCATGCACCGGGAATGGTGAACGTGCCGGTTTACCACGCATCGACCATTCTGTTCGATACAGTGGCCGAGCTGAATGCGGCTGTTGCGGGCCGCGACGAACATATCCTCTATTACGGACGGCGCGGCACGCCGACCCAATGGGCGCTGAAGGATGCGCTGACCGATCTGGAGGGCGGCGATGGCTGCATGCTCTATGGATCGGGTCTTGCAGCGATTACAGGAGCGCTTCTGGCATTTCTGAAAGCTGGCGACCATGTGCTGATGAGCGATTCGGTCTACGGCCCCACCCGCGTCTTCTGTAACCACGGCCTGAAACGATACGGGGTGGAGACGACCTATTACGATCCGGCGATAGGCGCTGACATCGCTGACCTGATGCAGGACAACACTAAAATTGTCTTTGCCGAGTCCCCCGGTTCATTGACTTTTGATGTCCAGGACATGGCAGCCATCAGCGCAGCTGCCCACGCGCAGGACGCCTACGTATTCGCCGACAATACATGGGCGACCGGCTATTATTTCAAACCCTTAGACCATGGTGTTGATGTATCCATTCAGGCACTGACCAAATATGTCGTGGGTCATTCAGACGTCATGATGGGGGCCGCCGTCGCCAATGAACGGGCGTGGAAACAGCTGCACCGGGGCGGTTTCATGCACGGGCATTGCGCCTCGCCGGACGACACATATCTGGCGCTGCGCGGCCTTCGAACTCTGAGTGTTCGGCTCGAGCGGCACCAGCAGAACGCGCTTACGGTCGCCAACTGGCTGGCGGAGCGGCCGGAAGTCCATCAAGTCCTGTATCCTGCCCTGCCGGGCGCGCCGGGCCATGATCTCTGGAAACGCGACTTTCAGGGCGCATCGGGTCTTTTCAGCATCGTCATGGAAGACGGGACGGACGATGCCGTGGCCGCGATGCTGGACGGGCTAGACCGCTTCAAACTAGGGTTTTCATGGGGCGGCTATGAAAGTCTGGCCCTGCCAGCGAAGCCCGAGCAGAGCCGTACGGCCACCACCTGGGAATCACCCGGGCCGATGATCCGGTTCCATATCGGTCTGGAAGACCCGGACGACCTGATTGCTGATCTGGATAAGGGATTCGCGCGTTACACCCGCGCGCTCTAAGTGTTAGTCTCTAGCGAAAACGCTGACACGGATAAGCAAAACCAGTGCCGCTCATGGCATCAAGCTGCCCGGCATTGGAAAAACCGCTGGCGCAGCCCTGGAAGTTCGAGTCCCGGCGATCACCAAAGAACCGGCCGCCCCCGTCGCGGCGGCCATAAAAGTTCGTCGAATCGATCCGGCGGCCATTGCTGTAGAACTGGACCTGGGGCCCTTCGGGGTTGACGTCTGCGCCATACTGGCTGAAATAGCCCCGTTCAGAGAGATTTAGGCCACTTTCATCCATCTGCTCAGGCGCGATCACCTGAAACGCAGACGCACCGCCAAATGGCAGCGCGAAACTCAGCAGAACTGTCAGTGCCAATGTTCTCAACGGATCAATCTCCATCACCTTCTGTTAAAATAGCACAGAAGTGCAATCAATCAACGGCTTGACCGAACGGATACCGCCATGACCGACGCAACCAATCAATTGCTCGACATCGTTAAATTCGATGACCGCGGCTTTGTGCCCGCCATTGCACAGCAGCACGACTCTGGGGAAGTGCTGATGATGGCCTGGATGAATGAACAGGCGATCCGCGAAACATTGGCGACCGGACAAGTGCACTATTGGTCGCGGTCCCGCGATGCTTTGTGGCACAAGGGCGAAAGTTCCGGCCAGACCCAGGAACTTAAGGATTTCAGTGTCGATTGCGACGGTGACACGATTCTGCTTTCGGTCGATCAAACCGGTGTTGCCTGCCACACAGGCCGCCGCACCTGCTTCTTCAGAGCGTTCAGAAATGGTGAGATTGTCGAGACCCAGGGCGTCGATATAGACCCAAAAACCCTTTATAAATAAAAGGTTACTATCGATCCGACAAAGCTGAATACACCCTAAACTACCTGTTCATCTTGGGTACAGCGGCCCTGTGCGAATCTCCGTGTCATCAAGTCGACCAAAGGAGACAGAGATGAACACGCGTTTGAAAATCCCAGTGATTGCCGCCGTAGCGACCGCCGTCGCTGCATTTGCGGTTCCGGGCGACGCAAGCGCCCGTCCGGGTGACGACGATCGTGGCCGCCACGTTGAGCGCCACCAGTCCAAAGATCGCGACTTCGACCGCCGTAATCGCAAGGCCGACCGGCGCGCCGAACGCAGAGCCGATCGTCGCGCGGAACGCCGTGCTGACCGACGTGCAGAGCGTCAGGCAGATCGCAGAGCGGAACGTCGCGCTGACCGGCGGGCTGAACGCCGCGCTGATCGTAGGGCAGACAGGCGTGTGGAGCGTAGGGCGCACCGCAACCATGTCGACCGTGGCCACTATGCACACCGCGACAAAAAGGTCGTCCGCAAGAATGTGAAGAAGGTCTACCGCGACGACCGGCTGGTCAACAAGCGGGTCAGCAAGGTCTACCGCGACGGTCCGGACCGGTATTATTACAAGAATGGCCGGAGATACATCGACCGTAAGGGCTATAAGCACGGTTATAAGGATGGCTATCGCCACGACTACCGGCCCAAGGCCCATAAGCATCACTACAAGGGCCGCCACTACAATAACCGGTACTACAGCTATCGTGGGACCCGTCATGACCGGGACTACTATGCCTATGACCGCAAGCGTCAGAAGCGCCTGCACAAGGCCTACCGCAAGGGGTACAAGCATGGCCGTTATCAGGCGCGGCACAACTACCGGTATGACTATGGCCGCCCGTATTGGGATTTCGGCTACTACCACCGCCACCGGAACCACTTCAATGTGTGGCGCCCCTACTTCGGCCGGTTGTGGAATGATTTCTACCACCAGGCTGGCTGGAACGGCGGCTACCGGAACGACTGCCACCCGGTAACGAAGATCAGGAACCGCCATGGCTATCCGACCCTCATTGGCGCCGTGATGTGCTACGACCGGTACGGTGAAGCCTATATCCTGCGCGGCAGCCGCCACGTTCTGCACCGCTACTAACGCAGAACTTAATCCCTAGACGTCTGAGCCGTCAGCTTTCAGCTGGCGGCTCATTCATTTCCGTTCAGGAACTATTCATCTTGAAATCGCTACCTTCCGACTCGTAGCCTGTGGAAGGGCTTGGGAGAGCACCAATGATGAAACTGAGACATTTTGCCATCTTCGCCTCGGTCGCCGCGCTGGTCGTTGCAGCGGTACCGAGTGATGCATCCGCCCGGGACGGATACCGTGACGGCGGGCGCCATCACTATAAAGGCGGTGGCAGGCACCACGACTACAATCGTGGCCGGAGCTATAATCATCGTGGCTATCGCCGGAACTACGACCGGGGGTACCGCAAGGGTTACCGGAACAGTTACCGCCATGGCTACAAGCAGGGCTATCGACACAATTATAACAAGGGATATCGTCACGGTTATCGCCACAACTACAACAAGGGCTACCGTCACGGTTATCGCTACAACAAGGGATACAAGCGCGGCTACAAACATGGCTACCGGCACGGCTACAAGCCGTACCGATACGGTTACCGCCACGGCTATCGCCATGGATACCGGCCCTATTACCGCGGGTACCGGCATGGATACAGGCGCGGCTATCGGCCCTATTACCGCGGCGCCTATTGGGGGTATGGCAGGCACTATGGCCATCGCTATCACGGATACGGCCATGGCAGCGGATATTGGGCGCCGTTCGCAATCCTAGGCACAGCAGCCCTCGTCTATGCGATTGCTGAGTCAAACGACAACGACGACCGCTACTACTACAACAATCGGACGGTTCCGGCACAAAGCAACGCTCGCCCCTGCCACATCGTCCACAAGATCGAGAGTGCCGACGGGTACCAGGTCAAGATGGGCGCCACCATGTGTTACGACGCCAATGGTTCCGCCTACATTGTCAGCGGCAGCGAACACGTCGTTGAAAATCTGCAATAAGCCAGTATAGACAAATCACACGAGAGGCCGGCCCGTAAGGGCCGGCCTTTTCTTTTGAGTGTTCAAGCGCCTGACAAACGCCTGCCCGGCGACTACGATACCGCTTCACCGAACAACGAGCGCGGCCGTGGCACGAAAAAGTACAGACGCCTACCAACCGGATCAGACCTCAGGTAAAGGCCAGCTCATTCTGGCCGGCGTTGCCGCGGTGGTGACCATTGTGACCATGGTGTATCTGTTTGTGGCCGCAGAGCCGGCAGCCGACGACCCAACTACAAGCCCTTCACCCAAGGCAGCCCGGGAAGGCTACCAGCCATCGTCTGGCGTCGAGGACTGTATCAACTGCCCCAAAATGGTTCAGATGCCGACCGGTACAGTAGTGCTGGGGCTGACGCAGCAGGAATCAACATCAGATCAGGTTGCCCCGATTCATGCCCTGACCGAGATTCCCGCCCGGGGCGTCGCCATCACAGATCCATTTGCCGTTAGTTCGACGGAGGTTACACGCGGACAATTTGCTGACTTCATCGCAGACACCAGCCATGACATCAGCGGATGCATCGTGCGGAAAGAAAATCAGTGGATATACGACGACAGTTACAGTTGGCGGGATCCCGGCTTCGATCAGACCGATGATCACCCGGTCGTTTGCGTAAGTTATGACGATGCTGCCGAATATGTCTTGTGGCTGCAGCAGCGAACACTCAATCCTTATCGTTTACCAACGGAAGCTGAGTGGGAGTTCATCGCAAGGGGCGGGCATGACCAGTCCAGACCTTGGGGTGATGATCTGAACCTCGCATGCGACGATGCCAATGTCGCCGGTACGAGCTTTGCAAACACTTATGGGATCACGTCAGAGCGTCTGATGTTTCCCTGTGACGACAATCACCCCAGGACGGCAGCCGTCGCCCAATTCTCGGCCAATGGCTATGGCCTTTATGATCTGTTCGGCAATGTTCGCGAACGGATCGATGGATGCTGGACACCTGATCACCGGCAACCGCCGGTCGGGACAAGACCTGCGCGCCCTGAAGACTGCCAGGAATCCATTGTCAAAGGCGGCGGATGGAGCGATCCGCCAGCCAATCTGCGGACGCCGCGGCGGATACGCGCGCTTACAACAGAACGTCGGGCAGATACGGGCTTCCGGGTCGTAAAAGATCTGCCGTTCAACCAATCACCCAACTAATGCCCGAAAAGGACAAACGCGGACCGGACTATTTGCGTTTACGGTATCAGGAGCGCCGCCAGGCGATGGGCGCGCGCGCCGCCCTAATCGCTGCGATCGCGGTAGCCGTCGGCATTTTGTTGGCCTGGATTCAGGACAGTCAGCGGCAATCTCTGGAAGAAATGCTGGAGGCTAGGGATTCCGTAACCCTGGCGAGCAGTACACCCTCTATCTGGAGTGCCCGTAACCGGTCAAATGTGGTGATTCAGGACTGTCCGAATTGCCCGGAACTTATAGGCGTTCCCGCCGGTCGGCTTGCGATGGGGTTGCGGTATGAAACCTATTCGCTCCTGGATATTCCAGCGCGCCAGGCCGCATTGGAACTCCCCCTGCACTGGGCCGAGATCGAGGCCTTTTCCATCGGCCGGAGCGAAGTGACCAAAGCGGCGTTCGCAGAATATGCTGACGCCAAAGGCCTTGAGGTCGACGACTGTGACACATCCGCAGGCGTTCAGACCAAGGCCAGCCGGGGGCTTGCCGGGTGGCAACAACCGGGATTTCAGCAGTTTGATAATCATCCAGTGGTCTGCGTGTCCTGGCAAGAGGCCAACCAATATGCGGCCTGGCTATCGGAAAAGACCGGACAATCGTATCGCCTACCTAGGGAAGCTGAATGGGAGTGGGCTGCCAGAGCAGGGACACAAGGTGCTTGGTTCTGGGGAAATGATGCAGAGCGGGCGTGCGGATATGTGAACGGAGCGAGCCAAAGCGGGGCTCAAACGCCACCGCAAGATGCGCTTTTTCCATGCGACGATGGCATCAGATTCACCACTGATACCAATTCAGGGCAGACCAACCCGGCGGGACTGAATCACATGATCGGCAACGCTGCGGAGTGGACGCTGGACTGCATGACCACCGGTTACAATCCCGAGGGAACCCTGAGCAGTTCCGAGGCCCAGCAAAACTGTCCGGAGCGGGTTGTCCGTGGTGGGTCCTGGAGCGATGGGCCTGTTACGGCGCGCGCCTCATCACGCGAACCGCGCGCTCCAGATTATCGGAGTAACAGAATTGGGTTCCGCCTGGTTCGTGAGCTTCCACCCGAGTAGCAGGAAGCGCGTGGCTTAGAGCAAAACCAGCTTAGTCGGAATCGGGAGATTCCAGCTAAGCTGGTAAATTTGCTCTAGAAACCAATAGATTAGATCATCTTTATCTGTTGAGTTGAAACGCTAAGCGCTTCCAACTCAACAGATGATGATCTAGCCGTCCATGACGGCGACCGGATCGCCTTCGTTGATGGTGTCTTCCACCTCGACCAGGATTTCTTTGATCGTGCCGCTGCCTGGGCTTGCGACGGGGATTTCCATTTTCATGGATTCCAGAATCAGGATGTCGTCGTCTTCTTCAACCGTGTCACCTGGGGCAACCTCAATCGAAATCACCTTGCCTGGAATTTCCGATTCGATGCGGATATCGGCCACTTAGTCCTCCCCATTACAAGCGCATGACTGGCGGCGACGTTACCGGCTCGTGGCCTGCACGTCTACCAGTCCGGCAGCGCCCGCCACGCCTCGTCTGTGCCCTGCACAGCCAGTTCGGCATCATAGGCATAGAGCCAATTCTGTTGACGGGTGAACCCGCCATCGGCTTGGTTGCCAATCTCGCCAAACCGCTGGTTTCGAGCCGCGACCTCGGCGGGGTTGTCATAATGGTACCAGCCTTCTGCCTGGCGTGAATGCTGAACCATCCGGGTCGCGCGGTCATGACGAAGCTCTTGAAACCGCGCTAACGCACTCTCGACCGCCTCGGGGTGTTCGCTGAGGCAACGTCCCAACACCCAGGCATCTTCGATACCCTGAACAGCACCCTGCGCATGGTACGGCAACATTGCATGCGCCGCATCGCCCATGACGGCGATCCGCCCAACAGTCCACTCGGGTAACGGCATTCGATCATAAAGAGCTGTCACAAAGGGTTCGTCCGTTGCCTCGATCATCGCCCTCGGAACATCGTACCAGCCGTCAAACCAGCCAAGGATCTCCTCGTGATCGCCGGATTGATCCCAGGATTCGACCTTGCTGTCGTCGGCTTCACCAAGGGCCAGCCAGTTCATCTGACGGCCCCCAGCAACATAATAGTAGACGAATGATATGCGCGGCCCCATGGCGATGTAGGAAGAAACCGGGATCTGCAAGTGCTCAATACGGGCAGCGTCCAGAATGCCGCGCCATGCAACATATCCGGACCGACGCGGCGGGTCGGGCCGCAGAACCGTCTCGCGGACCAGGGAGTGGATGCCATCCGCACCGATCAGCACGTCACCCTCATACCGCGTTCCGTCTGCGCAGATCGCCCATGCGCCCTCGGCATTTTGACCGACTTCAACCACTTTGGTGTTCATGTGAACCCGGCTGCGATTCAACCGGCCCGTCAGCGAGCCAATCACATCGCGGCGGTGTGCGTGATAGTAGCCGGAACCGAAAGTCTCACGCGCCCGCGGCATCAACGGTGTCTGGAGGACGATGTTACCCGTATCCCAGGAGATGAATTTATGGGAATCGGGCTCGGTGACATAGCTGGGCAGATCGTCGCCCAGATCCAAGCGCTCGAGAATGCGCACCCCGTTTGGACTGAGCTGAATCCCGGCACCGACGTCTTCAAACGCCTTGGCCTGTTCCAGCATGACAAAGTCGACGTCTAATTGCTCCAGGGTCAATGCAAGCGCAGAACCGCCGACACCTGCCCCAATGATGATGACTTTCATCGTGTCACGCTCTTTCTTTTCGGAACACCAGGGACAGGTTATTCGCTGGCATCTCAATTGTCTCGTTCAGCGTGAAGCCGGTATCAGCGGCTGCTGCGGTCACGGCCTCAAGATCACGAATACCCCAGCTTGGATTGCGGCTCCGTAGGTCTCGGTCAAAGGCGGCATCGCCATCGCTGCGATAGGTGCCATTCTGCCGATACGGTCCGTAAAGAAATAATACACCCTGTGGTGCCAGATGCCGTTCGGCGCCGCTGAACAGACCCAGACACGCGGCCCACGGCGCGATATGGATCATGTTGATGTTGACGATGGCCTGCACGGGATGAATATCGTCGATTGGCCATGGGTCAGATGTGACATCCAACCTGACAGGGGCGCGTACACGATCATGTTCTGCTGCGTCTCGCCACGCATTGATACTGTCGAAATGTTGGATATCGTATTCGCTCGGCAGCCAGGAAAGGCCGGTCAGCGCCGACGAAAAGTGCGCGGCGTGCTGGCCGGTCCCGCTGGCGACTTCCAGAACCGTGCCCGTGTCAGGCAAGACACGCCTGAGGACGTTCAGGATCGGATCGGCATTGCGGGAGGTCGCGCCCCAGCGCTGCCTTCTATCTGTCATCCAGAATGCCTGTTGGCAGGCCGTCGATACTGGTTTGGTTCCGGTCGACCCAATAGTCCTTGATGCCCTGTTCGCCGCGGCCTTCCGCCCATTTCACCAGGGTCTGGCGTTCTTGTTTGAGTTCATATTCCGGTACAGCATAGCCACAGGACGTTTGCGCCTGATCGACATCGATCACCATGATCTGCCGCACCCCCGCCATCGCCGGGAAAAGGCCGATCAATTGGTCGAATTCGTCAGACCCGGGGCGAACCGACCGCCCCCTCCCATAGAGCCGCAGAATATTGGCGTTGCGCGTAAAACTGCACCACATCACCGTAATGCGGCCATTCTGTTTTAGATGCGCGGCCGTTTCGTTGCCGCTGCCGGTCAAGTCCAAATAGCAAACCGTCTTGCCATCGAGCACCCGAAACGAGTCCATACCCTTGGGGGACAGATTGATCCGTCCCTCATCAGGCGCAGTGGAGACGAAGAACAGGTGCTGATCGGCAATGAACGCCTTCAGCTTGTCATCCAGCTGATCGAAGAACTCAGACACAATTACTCACCATAAGCGATCCGGTAAATCACACCGGCCTTGTCGTCGGACACCAGGATCGAGCCGTCGGGAAGCTCTTTGATATCGACCGGGCGGCCCCAGTCCCTGCCCCGTCGCAGCCATCCGCTGGCAAACACTTCGGTGCCTACTGCGTCGCCGGTTTCATCCATGCGCACTCGCATAATCCGGTAGCCGACGGGGAAAGTGCGGTTCCAGGAGCCGTGCTGCGCCAACAGAACGTCGCCCTTGTAGGCCGCGGGCATCATATCGCCCTGATAAAAGATGAAGCCCAGCCCGGCCGTGTGCGCCTGGAACTCCTGGATCGGAAATTGAACGCTCTCGGGCGGTGATTGATCCTTAAACTCCTTCGTTCGGGCCCGGCCACCGCCAAACCAAGGATAACCGAAATTCTGACCCACTTCAGTGAGGCGATTCAGTTCTTCAGGCGGCACATTGTCGCCCATCATATCGGCGCCATTGTCGGTGAAATAGAGGTCACCATTGTCCGGGCTGAAGGTCAGGCCGACCGAGTTTCTGATACCGCTGGCGACCGTCTGAACGTCCGATCCGTCCGGGTTCAGGCTGATGATTGTGCCAGCCATCCCTTCCGGCATACAGACGTTGCAAGGCACGCCGATTGCGATGTAGAGCCTGCCATCCGGCCCAAGCTCCATATAGCGCCAGCCATGCCAGCCATTGTCCAGAAGGTCCGGCCCGACCTTAACCGGCGTCTGAACAGGATTATCTATATCAAAGGCTGCATCGCCCCACCGGATAAGCCGGTGTTGCTCTGCCACGTAAAGCACGCCGTCCACGAGCGAAAGACCATTGGGCGATTTCATGTCATCCGCCAGCAGGATCCGTTGTCCGGCTTCAAACGTGTTTTTGTCAAACGGCACGGCATGCAAAATCTTGCCCCCGCCGCCGCCTGCGTCGGCCGAGCCAACGATGACGAACCCGTCGCCCACCGCCAATGAGCGGGCCTCGGGCACCTCGGCCCAGACCTCGATGGAGAACCCATCTGGCAGTTTGATGGTTTCAAGCTTAACGGCGCTGGCCTGCGTACTGGCCGCAATGAAGAGAATGGCGGCAATACAAAGCCGATGGAGCTGCATGGTGCGTTTCCTTTTTCGTTGTCGCGCGCCATTATAGCCAAAGGGCCAATAAAGCCACGCAATTGGCATCGTCTGACTGTAAGGATGTATATGCTGGCCCCCGGCGCACAAGATCAACGGAGGTAACACCCTGACTCGTCGTTTCTGGTCCCGCTTTCAGCGCTGGTTCATTACCGGGATTCTGACACTGATCCCGCTATGGATCACCTGGATCATCTTCACCTTCATCCTGGCGCAGCTGTCAGACATCGGGAAGCCTGCCGCGCGGCAGATCGTGCAGTGGATCGGCCCCAGCACCATTCTGACCAGCGATGCCGTCGAGACCACGCTAGCGGTCATTGTCACGCTGATCCTAATATTACTGGTCGGCTGGCTGGCGAGTCAGTTACTGGGCCGGCGATTGCTCAATCTGTTCGACTCCATGGTTCAGTCGATCCCGCTCATCGAAAAGGTCTATGGCGCAACCAAACAACTCCTTTCGGTGATGCAGCAAAAGCCTGACGAGGTGCAGCGGGTGGTCCTAATCAACTTTCCCCATGACAGCATGAAGGCGGTCGGCTTTGTGACCCGCACGCTGACCGACGAGGATACCGGCGAGAAGATCGCCGCCGTCTATGTGCCGACGACGCCAAACCCGACCTCTGGCTATCTCGAACTTGTGCCGATCCATAACGTGGTCTCAACCGACTGGACCGTCGATCAGGCGATGTCCTTCATCATCTCTGGCGGCGCGGTTTCGCAAGAGACAATCAATTTCCGCCGCAGCCACGGCGCCCCCATTACGCTTGGCGAAGCCATCAAGAAAAATGATGAGCCAGAAGGCGAAGACCCGGAGGTCAAATAATCCGCACCAGCCAGAGCATCAGCAGGATACCAAAGACGAACAGCAGGCCGGACATAACGAGCGGCAGTGTCAGATCCTTGAACCGGATGGTCTCCTCCCGATCAATTGCCCGATTGATCCGAATGTAGTGACCGGTCGAAAAGGCAATCACCAGAATACCCAGTGCGACCAGAAATACGGCCAGAACACTGATGTCGAGCCCCATGCTCGGCACCGCCTGTCCGCTTTCCGTGCCCGAAACCTTGATAAACATCTCGAAGCGTTCGACGAAAAAGCCCAATACCATGACGGTCACCCCGGTGCGAACCCAGGCCAGGTAGGTCCGCTCGTTGGCAGCGTGGTCGGTGTAATTCGTGATCATTGCGCACCCCTACCCAAACCGGCGGGTCAGCCAATCGACCATGAAGCCGTTTACCTCATCGGGGAATTCTTGCTGAATCCAATGGCCGCTGTCCGGCACCCGCTGGATTTCAATATCGTCGACATGGCCCTCCATCAACGACGCCACGTCGGGGATTGCAGCGGTGGCCAGATCGTTACCCGCCTCAATGAAGAGCGACGGTACGGTGATCTGCTGTTTTAAGTGGACCGTGGTCTTCCAGTTACGCGACCAGTTCCGATACCAGTTGATTGGCCCGGTGAAACCACCCTTGGCATAGGTATCGGCATAGAATTTCAGTTCTTCTTCACTGACGATCCGGTCGCCGCCTGCGGGCCCCATCTGCACTCGCTTGACCAGATCGGCCACTTTCTCCTCATGCGGCAGCTTGGCGAATTCTTCCAGCGTGATCGGGTTTTTCCGCATCAGTGTGTCGAACACCCGGTAAGGGTCCGAATCGAACACCTCGTCTGCTTCATGGCTGTCCTGGAAGTTGACGATATACATCCGGTCGCCCCACATTTTGCGGAACGTCTCGACCGGGTCCTCCGGTGCGCGCGGAATAAACGGCACGCCGGCGCCGATAATGCCCGCCACCCGGCTGGGATGCAGCAACGGCACCTGCCAAACCACCAGACCACCCCAGTCATGGCCAATGAAAACAGCTTTTTCGATGTCATAGGCGTCAAGCAGCCCGACCAGGTCGGCCGTGAGATTATGAATGTCATATTCGACCGCCGCTTCCGGCTTGTCGGTCAGCCCATAGCCGCGCTGATCCGGCGCCAACACTCGAAACCCAGCGTCTGCCAGCGCCGGAAGCTGATTGCGCCATGAATAGGCCAGTTCCGGAAAGCCATGACACAGCACGACAGGAAAACCATCTGCTGGCCCGGCTTCATAAACCGCCATGTTGATGCCATTGGTCTTGATGAAATTCGGCTCTGGAAATGCGGCCGTCATAGTCGTTCCCCTGATATTTACCTTGTTGGGCTCACGATCCATCGTGGTGCGGCACAGCGCAAGAAGATTCCCGACATAACAACAGACCCGTGATCCGTTGCCAGGGCCAGACCGAACAGATATGAGACTCTTTGAGGAGAAGCGCCATGTTGAATGCCATTGCCCGAGTCGTCGCCATACCGTTTGTCGCTCTTGCCTTGAGCGTCCCTACAGGAGCCGCAACCATGACCGCCTATGACTTTGACTTTACCGCCATCAATGGCGACCCGATGCCGTTAAGCGATCTGGAAGGAAAGGCCCTACTGGTTGTCAATACAGCATCCTTTTGCGGCTATACGCCGCAATACAGGGCCCTTGAGGAACTCTGGCAGGAATACAAAGATCAAGGCCTGGTGCTCGTCGGCGTCCCATCCGACAGCTTCAATCAGGAATATGACGATAACGCAGAGATCAAGGAATTCTGCGATACCAATTACAGCATCACGTTTCCGTTGACCGAGAGTACGCCGGTGAAGGGTGACAGCGCCCATCCCTTCTACGCCTGGGTGAAGGAACAAGGCGGGCGTTCCGCAGAGCCAAGCTGGAATTTCAACAAGGTGCTGGTGGATGCCAATGGCAATTACGTGAAGACGTTCGGATCAGGTGTTGCACCTGATGCAGGCATGGTGCGCCGGGCTGTGGACGCGGCATTGCCGGGCGCTGAATAACGTATCGATACCGCTCATAACATTCTGGCTACAAGGAACGGACGCGCGTCGGTTATGGTGTAGGAATATTGACCAGCCAACCCTACTTCTTCACCCATGGCACCACATATCATTCGATCCCCTGGAAAACTCAGTTCAGCCCGTAGAATGTTTCGCACCCTCTGCATCAGCTCCTGTGCGCTTCTATTTTGCCTGACGGCTGTTGCCGGCGGCGCGGAGGCCGCCATTTTTGGCGACGGCAATCCCAAGAATGGACCGGAAGATGATCGTCGGCCCATCCTGATTGACGACCGGACATTACAGCCTCTGCGCGCCACCGGCACCATAGAATGTGATGGCGTGGTCCGCGGATCGGGCACCGTGCTGGACGTCAGCGACTTCGCCGACGCAAATGGTTGGACCGTCATCGCCACGGTCGCGCATATCTTTTTCGAACCAAACACCCATCGCAGGCGCTCGAACTGTATTTTCGTGCCCTATCTTGGCCGTGAATACAGAAGGCAATTCGATCTCAATGATGCGGTGATGGGCGACTATATTCCGTGGGCAAAGCCAAAACTGACGGACTTTAAAGATGACTGGGCGTTCATCGCGCTGGGCGCCCGGCTGGACCGATTCGGCGCGGCAATGAAGCCGATTACACCTGGCATGCTTCAGAAAATGGTCAAAGTTTACGGCCCGACAACCAAGGGCGCCGCAATCGTCGGATACAACGAGTCGGAACGCAAACAGACCGTCAGCCTGGGCTGCCAATTGGTGAAGCTGCCGGACCGTTACGGTAACGACCTTCAGCTCAGGCTGTACTTTACCAACTGCGACGCCAAGCCGGGCGCCTCTGGCGGCGGTGTTTCGGTCAAGATGGGCGCTAACCACTATTTGATTGGAATGTATGCAGGGCACTACTGGAAGTCGCAATCAGCACCCGGTGCGCGCCAGCCCACACGGCCCTCTGATGGGGATCCGTTTCACCCCCGCGCCAACGCGAATATTTTCAGGGTCTTTGACGGCCGAATGGTCGAAGCGATCCAGGAACTCCTGGAACGATAGAGGTTACCCCAGGGCCTGAACAGCCGCATCCCGGCTGGAATGGACCGTAACAATGCTGTCGACCCCGCTGACGGACATCACTTCCGAGACGTTGCGCTGCGGACTACACATTGCAAAACCACGTTTTTGGTCCTGCATCTCACGGGCGATGATCAGGATCGCCCGGATTCCGGCGCTGCTTAAGTAACTCAGCGCGGACAGGTCCAGCAGGACCGGGCCACCGGACTTGCCGAACCGGGCCATGACGCCGTTCTGAAACTGATCCGCGCTGCTGGCATCCAGCCGGCCCTCCAGACACACAATATCCACCCCGGCCTGCGATTCCTGACGAAGGTTCATGTTTGGCGTTCCATTGCTGTTATCTCCCCGGTGTAACGAAGCGTACCTGCTCCGGCTACATCATGTGTCCCAGATGGCTCGACGCCGCGAGTTGAATATCGACATGCAGCTGTTTCACCGTTTTCGACAGGGCCTGGCCGATCAGGTCCAGCTTGCAGATCTGCTCGATCCGGTCAGCCGCATGGTCCAGCTCGCGTGGGCTGAGGATCGACTTGAACAGATCTCCGGCATCGACCAGACAGATCACGACGACATCGCGGGGTTCAGGAATCTTGTCGCTCAAAATTGCGTCAAGAATTCGCAGCTTGACTTCCCGCTCCTCCCGGTCATCAATCATCGGATAGCGCCGCGTGCCAAATACCCAGAGTATTTTCTTGTCGACGACCTTCAGGACACCTTTCGAAACCAGAGAATCGAGGGATTTGTCCAAAATCTCTTCACCGAAACCGGCCAGCACCCGAATCCATTCGGACGCACTCAATTCCTCACTCGCGGCAACAATCTGCGCCAGGTAGGGATCAAGGACCGCGTCTCCCGTCGGTGACGGGTCGATGACCTTCAGCAGTTCCAGGTCCGCATCGATCTTGGACTGGAACGCCAGGTCCATCAGCACGGCGCCAGCCAACACATGATTCACCACCAGCCCCTTGGGCTGCAGCATGGCGCCTGTCTCATCGTCCAGCAGCAGCAGCGTTATGTCTTCGGCAAAGTTGAGCATTAGAAAATATCCCAATCGATCGCCGCGTCGTCGGCGCCACGCAAAACTATCCCGGAACCGGCCTCGGAACAACGCCAGATACCGCCATATGCAGCATGCTTTGCTGATTAGCATCAATGCCGAGACGGCCCATTTGGCTTACGCCCAGTGGTACTGAATCAACCCCATTGAGGACAGTATGAACCACCATCACCGCAAGATCCTGCATGCATTGTTTGCCCACCCGATCAGCGCCAATATTTCCATGAAGGACGTCGAAAGCGTATTCCGCGAACTGGGAGGCGAATTGAAGTCGGCCCATTCGGGCAAACTCCATGTCTCTCTCAACGGTCACAGCGCCAACTTCTCGCACGCCAAACACAGCCTGCCCAAGGAAGAGGTCGTGCAGGTCCGAAAGTTCATCGAAAAGTGCGGGGTCGACCCAGAGAAGGATTATCCGCTATAGGCCAACTCTGGCTGCAAGGCGCTAAAAGCGGCCGATGACATTAATAAGTTCGGCATCGTCATCGCGGCAGGCAACATAGTTCGGGCCGATGAAGTCCTCGTAGATGAAGTCATAATCGTGGAAGTGGACGCCATCCGGCCCGAGCTTGCCGAGGCGGTAGCCCAGACCCGTGAAAAACTCGTAGGCATGCTTCAGCAGAAAATCGCCAACCAGTGCGCCGCGATTATATTCGAACTGGATCAGCCTGATCGACCCGGACGCCAGCATCGGGCGAAAGCCTTCCAGCACGCGCCCTTCGGCCCCTTCAACGTCAACTTTCAGGAAATCGATCGCCGTGATGCCATGGCTCTCGCAATAATCGGCGCCCCGCTCCACACGGCCCAGGATTTTCTGCCCGGAAAAACCGCCGTCGGCCTCAAATTTGTAGACCGACGACAAGAGGTCGGAGTCGTAGAGATAAACCGGTACCTCACCGGCTTCATCGCTCAGGCCGAAATCATTGATATGGATATTGTCCCCGCGCCCCAACGCGGTTTCCAGCTTGCTGCAGGTCTCCTGGACGATTTCAAAGGCGTGTAGATCCGCTTCCGGAAACACACTATGTGCATGGGTTGACCATGTGCCCTTATTGGCGCCGACGTCGAACAACATCGAAAATCCCAAAGGCTGAAGTGCATCCAGCAGGAACCGCTCGCCATTGAGCTGAAATCGATTCGGCACATGGGTGGATTTTTCCAGATGGGCACGGGAAAACATCACGAGGGGCAGATCATTGCCCTGCCCTTGCTGCTCCACGACATGCCGGGCAATGGTCTCGATTTCACCCCGGCTCATGCCGGATAGAAACCCTGCCTGAAGGCGGGCCATCTGTATCGCCAAATTCTTTTTGATCTTCTTGCTGAGCGACACAGTGACAATGGCCCTTATTGCTATAAGTCGATTAGCTTAACGCGGCTCTATTCAGCCTCTTCAAGGATGATGTTGCTGAGCTCCATCTTGCCTTTGCGGATTTCCTTCGCCTCGGCATATTCCGGTGAGTTCCAGAAGGTGAGGAACGCATCGCGCGACGGCCACCGCATGAGAACGGTATCCCGGTCAGACGGCCAGGTCCCTTCAAGCACTTCGGGTTCCGACGTGCGAGCGATGTATTCGCCGCCATAATGCTCAACCAACGGCGCGGCGATGGCGCCATAGGCCTCAAGACAGGATGGGTCCAAAACTTTGACTGTTGCAACGACGTAAATGCTCATGGTGACTCCCCTTTGCTCGCCCCTCGTTTAGCATGATGGACGGATTGCCGCCCAGACACTAACAATCATGGCTGAGCACTGAACAAGTGGGGGATTTATGGAACTGCAGGGTAAGAGGATCATTGTCACGGGGTCGGCGCGCGGTATGGGTGCCGCGACGGTCCGGGCCTATGTGGCGGCGGGCGCCAATGTTATCGGCATGGATGTGTCAGACGAAGCAGGTGCGGCGGTTTCAGCCGAGGCGCAGGCGAACGGCCCGGGCAAGGCCGGCTATCTGCATGTCGATGTCGCAGATAAGGCCAGCGTGGAGGCAGCATTTGCGCAAGCGGTCGAACAACTGGGCGGGCTCGACACCCTCGCCCACCCGGCTGCGATTCAACGCTCCTCGGATGCAGGCAATGTCGGTGTCGACGATTGGGATCTGATGTTCGCCGTTAATGTGCGCGGCACCATGCTGACCAACCAGGCCGCCTACCCCTACATCAAGGCAGCTAGTGGCGGCTCAATCATCAATTTCGGCTCAATCTCCGGCCAACGGCCCGAGCCGGGCGCCGCGGCCTATTCGGCCTCCAAAGGCGCCGTCCACTCCTGGACAAGGACGGCAGCCGGCACCTGGGGTGCAGACAATATCCGGGTCAATGCGATCCTGCCTGCCATGGCGACGCCGATGTACCTCGAAGCCATGGAACGCGCCAGCGACGAAGAACGCACGGCCAGCTACTGGATGAATCATCAATCCATCGCCATGGGCGAGAAATATGGCGATCCTGATAAAGACCTGGGTCCCGTCATGGTGTTCCTTGCATCAGACGCATCGCACTTCATCACCGGCCAGATGATCCCGGTCGATGGAGGCCAGACCAGCGTCAGGTAATCCCTTCGTCTAGTCGTCAAATCCAACAAAGACAGCGGCTTCATCAACAGACTTACGGGTCGAAACCACCGCATTGGCCGGAAATGAATCGTCCGGGTAACCCATAGCGACGCAGATCATGATCACCTGATCGTCGGGAATACTGGCATGCTCTCGGACGACCGGTGACTGCATGATGCCCTGGCTGTTCACGACACAGCCCAGTCCGCGTGACCAGGCAGCGTTCACCAACGCATTGGTGACAGCCCCACAATCAAATGGGGCGATGTCGCCGCCATGAATTGACCGATCATAGGTTACGACGATGGAGACCGGCGCATCGAACTGGCGGAAACCGCGCAAGACCCAGTCCTGCCGCGCGTCCTTATCGTGCCGTTCGATCCCCATTGCGGCAAACAGCTGCTTGGCAATGCCGATCTGGCGTTCCCGGTGCGCGCCTTCATAGGCGCCGTGCGAGCGGAATTCCCGCGAATCCGGCACGCCGGCCAGATTGCGTTCTGTATTGCCGGCCCGTATGCGGTCCAGCGGGTCGCCCGAGACGACATAGAAATTCCAGGGTTGGGTATTGAGCGACGATGGCGCACGCATCGCCATTTCGATCACTTTCCTGATCACCTCTTTGGGCACCGGTTTCTGCTGGTAGCCACGGATACTCCGGCGCCCCATGACGACGTCATCATATTGCATAGTCAAACCTCCAGATTTGCGTCACGCATCGCACGCAGATAGGCCTTATGGCAATCGGGAAATACGACTCCGGCATCAATTTTGGACCCATACCCAATGGGGATGGCTCAATGACTCTATCTCTATTTGCAATTCTAATTTTTACAATGTAAATCTTGGTTCAGATTAATCCATGGAGGTACGCATGCGGGTTTCTGAAATCGAAAACCCTACCAATCCGTCGTTCTTGGGGAACGCCGCCCCGGTAGAACAAGAAAACAACACGGTCTGCACCGAGATTATCGGCCGGATTCCGGAAGAGCTCGCAGGCTCGTTCCTTCGTATCGGCTCAAACCCCGTCTTTGTTGATAATCCGGAAACCTATCACCCATTTGATGGTGACGGCATGATCCACGAAGTCAATTTCTCGAACGGCACCGCCACCTATGTCAACCGGTTCGTCAATACAAAGGGGCTGCAGCTGGAGCTGGAGAAAGGCGACTATATCTGGACAGGCCTCGCCTCCCCGCCCGATTTCACCAACGAACACGGCATGCTGAAAAACGTGGCGAACACCGCCATGGTCTATCATGCCGGCAAGTTCATGGCGCTGTGGGAAGGCGGCAACCCGCACCACCTGACCCTGCCTGCGCTCGATACGGTTGGCGAAGTCGACTATGACGGCAAACTGAACCATCCGTTTACAGCGCACCCCAAGGTGGATGCCCAGACCGGTGAAATGGTGACCTTTGGCGCCAGCCTGATGGCGTCGCCGTTCTGCAGCGTCTCCATCGTCGACAAGAATGGCGAAATGGTCCACACCACCGGTGTCGATCTGCCTAAGGCCATCATGATGCATGATTGCGCGATCACGTCGAACTACACCGTGATCCTTGATCTGCCGTTTACATACAACATTGAAAACATGGCCAAGGGTGAGCCGATCCTGCAATGGGATCCGGATAATGGCTCACGGCTTGGTGTGCTGGCGCGCGGGGCCGACGGCAGCGAGATCAAGTGGTTCACGGTCGAAAACTGTTTCGTATTCCACACCGTCAACGCCTTTGAAGACGGCGATGAGGTGGTGCTTGAAGCCTGCCGGACGCCCCGCATGGTCGCGCTGACAGATGGCCGGCCGGACGATGTTCAAGTGTCTGACCTACCAAGGCTCTATCAGTGGCGCCTTAATATGAAGACCGGCGACGTGACGGAGAAGCTGCTCGACGAAAACTGGGGCAGCGAGTTCCCGCGCATCAATGAAAACTACATGGGTCTGCGCAACCAATATTCCTATAACGCGCGGATGCCGCAGACCTCGGGCGGGCTGGGTTTCGACGGGATCATCAAATATGACCTTGTCAACGAAACCGATCAGCACTTTGCCTATGGCCCTGGCCGGTACGGCGGCGAGCCCATCTTCGCCCCGCGCGCCGGCGGCACCGCTGAAGACGACGGCTGGGTGATCGGTTTTGTTTGGGACGACAATGAAAAGCGCAGCGAATGCGTCATTCTGGATGCCGCGAAATTCGACGAAGGCCCCATCGCGCGGATCATGATGCCGGCCCGCGTGCCCTTCGGCTTCCACGCCGGTTGGGTTGATCAGGAGAGCATCGACCGTCAAGTCTAACGAGCTGACAAAGCGACAAGAAAGGCGGCCCCTGTAACCTCAGGCGCCGCCTTTTCTGTTTTGGCGATGGATTGATTGATCAGAGTGCCGCGTGTAGCTAGGCTTCCTGACCTGACGCCGGAGGAGGACGCCAATCATGTTCGATCCGAAAAGCCCGCTGGACTCCTTCTCGTTTGATGGCGAAGTCGCCATCGTCACGGGCGGTGCCCGCGGTATCGGTTATTCAATCTCCCAGACCCTGAATGCGCTGGGCGCGACGGTCCTTATCGCGGACAAAGACGCTGACACGGCCGGCGAAGCGGCTGAAACCATCGGAAACAGCGCATTGGCTATCGCGTGCGATGTGACCGATGAAGCCAGCGTCACCGCGCTGGTCGATATGGCCTGGGACAAGTTTGGCCGTCTCGACATGCTGGTTAACAATGCGGGCATGGCGGTGCGCGATATCGCGGTCGATCTGTCGCTCGAAGAATGGCAATCCGTCGTCGACGTCAATATGACAGCGGTGTTTACCGTAGCACGCACCGCCGTCCGCCGGCACCTGGCCGCTGATAACGCGTCCAATACGTTGCGCATCGTCAATATGGCCTCGATCATGGGCCTGTCCGGCGGCGGGCTTTATCCCAACCAATCCTATCAAGCGACGAAGGGCGCAGTCGTCAATCTCACCCGGGCCATGGCAATTGAGTGGGCGCAACAACGCGTGCGGGTCAACGCATTGGCGCCGACCTGGGTCCGCACGGAATTTATTGGCGCGCTGCTCGAAAACGCGGCGCTGGTCGAAAAGATGGAAGCGCTGATGCCCATGGGCCGGATGGCTGAACCGGAAGAGATCGCGGGCGCAGCCATGTTTCTGTTGAGCCCGGCCTCTAGCATGGTCACCGGACATATCCTTGCCGTCGACGGCGGCTACCTGGCGCAGTAGGCCCCTGGCCCTGCGCGAAACCGACCTTTACTCGCCGATCAAGGCGTTCCTTGAAGGGCAAGGCTATGAGGTAAAAGGCGAAGTTGGTGCCGCCGATATCGTCGCATGCCGGGGCGATGAAGACCCGGTCATCGTTGAGTTGAAAACCGGTTTTTCACTCTCCTTGTTTCACCAGGCCATTGCCCGTCAGCCGCTGACCGACAGTGTCTATGTCGCGGTGCCACAGGGCAGCGGCCGCCCATTTCTGAAATCCCTTAAAAACAACAAATCGCTGTGCCGCCGCCTCGGATTGGGGCTGATCACCGTGCGCTTGAAGGACGGATTGGTGACCGTCCACCTGGATCCCGCGCCCTACCGGCCCCGAAAATCCAAACTCAAGCGCGACAGGCTGCTCAGAGAATTCGCCAAACGCGTCGGTGACCCCAATGACGGCGGTGCGACGCGGCAGGGCCTGATGACCGCCTATCGGCAGGACGCCCTGCGCTGCCTTGCTGTGCTGCGGGACAACGGCCCGACCAAAGGGTCTAAGGTCGCTGCGGCATCGGGAGTCAAGAAAGCCACACGCATCATGGCCGACAACCACTATGGCTGGTTCGACCGGGTAGAGACCGGCATCTATGACCTGAGTCCGAAGGGTAAAGTGGCAGTTGAAGCGTATTCAGCCGAGCTAAATGCGCTGTAGCAAACAATTGTAACGGCAAAGTTGCGGGGCATTCGCGTTTCGACCTCTACGAAGCTATCGATTTAAGTGCGCAGGGTAAGTCATATCGCTCGCAAGATCCTTTACTCGGCTTACCACGGTTCTTCGGGCTGTCACCAACCCATCGGTCAGAAGGTCATCACCAGACAAGAACTGGACCGCCGAAATTGCTCCCGACGCGACGGCACCTCCCGCTGCCGCAATGACCGCCAAGCTCTTTGATCCTTTCTCAAGAAACTCCCGGCGGGATATCGTCTTGTGAGCACAGTAAACAATCGACCCTGTTGCGCCGGCTGATTGATTCTTAAGACTTCCCTCATCAACTCTCGGTCGTTATTCTAATCCGATTATGGGAGGGGCATATGGGCAGATGGGCAATGGTGATTTTGTCGCTATTGGCACTGTTTTTCGCGACAAACTCAATCGGATATCTTTATGGCAGGATCGTCTCACCGGATTTTGGTAACGAATACGACGTAGCCGCATACATCGTTAAACATGCGAGCTTTGCCTACGGTGATGGGGCGCTGCAAGGTATTGAAGTTACCGTAGGCTCGAGATCGTTTGCCTATGATGTTCAGGCCAATTCGGTCCAAATGGCCCTGCTGCTCAATGGTGCATCAAGTTCTTTGTTCAAAAGAGGTAGTCGCGCTCAGGTGGAGCGTATCTATAAGTTCGTCGGTGTTTCAAAGGCTGTGCCAGGTGGCGCAATAGGCGCCGCAGTTATGGCCGCTGATCACGCCAGAAAGCAGAGAAGTTGGAGGCGGGCACCCGCTTACGTGTTGCGGCTGCGGCGAGCAGCCGGTGTGGCCATGGCGACAGTAGCAGGAGCCGTTGGATATCTCGGTTACAAGTATGGCTACTCCGATACGCTTGATCCCGATGATCCTGACTTTATCAAGGCTATGGATAACCCTGATGTTTGGAGAAGCGTCGTGAAGCCCATTGAGGGTTGCATTGCGGAGACCAACAAACCCCTCCCTCCAATGACCGACAGAGAAGAGTATTCAATGTTTGGCGCCCCTTTGACCAGGCGCCCTCCTATGGCTGTTGTCGCGACACGCCAGAACGAAGGACAGAGTGGCGACGATGAATCGAGTCTCGATGAGCTTCTCGAAAGCGTGAAAGCCACTAATCTACCTATCGCGAATACAAAATTTCCGCAGTCTAGCAGCTGCCAAACTCTTGACGGCAACGCTACGCGGGACCGACCTAAATGGGTTACCAGCTAGAAGTTGAACCATGGAGGACAGATAACCATCGGTTGCGCATTCTGCCTCCCTTGGCCCTTTGCTACCGTAACCGCATAAAAAAGAGGGGCGCACATTGCAAACGATCGGACTATTGCTGGCTGCTATTGATTTGCCTGGCCTTACCAAGAAACTTGAAGCTCGATCGACCAATTCCGCACAGGTCCCCTTCACCGAACGTGCGCCGCACTTTCGGATTTTGCCAAGAAGGGCAGTGGTCGAGTAATACGATTTCTCAAACAAGATGGTCGTTGGCAAAGGTACTCATTCTTTCTGACCGCGGCTTTCATTGGGCTTATAGCCCTTGCGATAGTGAGCGAGACGCCATCCCAGACGGTTACATCGGCGTTCATGGTCGCGATTGCTTTTCCAATAATCGCCGGAATCCTCATCTGGTACGGTACACTTTTTGCCGCGGGTGCCTTGCCGTTCTGTACTAGATTGCCGGCTCTCCTACGTTCTATGGCTCATTCTTCACGTCATGAGCATGCCCCCCAAGGGTACAGTTGCATCTCTCGGTTTCGGCTTGGCGGTAATCGGCTATCTGACGAGCTGAAGAGCGCCGGCAGCAGGCAATTGATTACAAGGAGTACCTAGAAAAAATTCGAAACCTCTGCGTTCAGGTTGTCAATGCTGGAGGTATCGATCCCGCAGACTACCCCCCGAAGCTCCTCCGCACGAACGTTGTGATACTACTCCAGGGCCTTTAATCGATCCTTGGACTTCCAGATTTCTTTGCGGCCATTCGGTTTTTTGCACCTCTTTTGGAACCTGGATACGGACATACCAGACGCCGTTCCGCTGATTCAAACCCGGATATTTTGCCACGTCACACACCCTCAAACTTGTAGCACAAAAGTGTAACCCTCAGAAGAAAGCCTGAGAGAAATCAGAGGGTTGTAGTGATTAGAAGCACTTAGGAGAAAGTGGCGACCCCTACGGGACTCGAACCCGTGTTGCCGCCGTGAAAGGGCGGTGTCCTAGGCCACTAGACGAAGGGGTCGTAAGAGGCGAACGCCGTAATTAAAGGGTGAGCCCTACCGGGTCAAGAGGTTACCGCGCCATCTACAGCACAGGTGCTGCATCCTCGATCAACAGCTGCGCCTGCAGCCGCCCCATCCAGCGGTCGGCCCGCAGGTGACCGGCTAGATTAAGTGGTGTATCGGCCTTGGCCGCGCTCAACAACGCCGGCCCCATCGGGTTATCCATCGCGCGAAACGCAATGGCCTTTAAGCGCCCGCCATCCCGGCCACTGACGAGGCAACTGACGTGATTCTCACCCACCACCTTGGCGTTGACCAGCCGGGCCTGTGGCACGGCAAAGCGGGGCTCCCGATGGCCTGAACCAAAGGGCCCTGCTTGTTCCAGCACCCCAACCAGGTCAGGCGTGGCTCCTGACACGGCAAGGGAAGCATCAATCCGCAGCCCCGCTTCGGCACCTGCCGCCAGGATACGCGGCCCCAGATGGGTGTTCAAAAACTCCCGCAGTTCGTCGACTCGTTCGGCACGAACAGTCAGCCCCGCGGCCATTTTATGTCCGCCACCATTCTCCAGAATGCCCGCCTGAACCGCTGCTGTGACCGCAGCGCCCAGATCAACGCCTGGAATCGACCGGCCCGAGCCCTTGCCGACACCATCATTGACGGCAATGACAAAGGCGGGGCGGCGCAGCTTGTCCTTGATCCGGCTAGCGACAATGCCGATCACGCCCGGATGCCACCCCTCTCCTGCCGCAATGACAACCGGCGCATCGCCGCCAGCGCCTGCCAGCAGATTGAAGGCGTCTTCCTGAACCGCCGCCTCGATTTCCTTACGTTCCTGATTGAACCCATCGAGCGCACGGGCAATGGTCGTTGCCTGCGCCGGGTCTTCCGTTGACAGCAAGGCCGTGCCCATATCCGCCTGGCCGACGCGGCCACCGGCATTAACCCTCGGGCCGAACACGAAGCCCGCATGATAGGTACCCGGCGGTTCATCAACCCCGGCAACATCGGCAAGCGCGCGCAGACCGGGGTTGCGGCGCTTCGCCATGACCTTGAGCCCCTGTGAGACCAGCGCCCGGTTTACACCTGTCAGCGGCACAACGTCACAGACCGTGCCAAGGGCTACCAGATCCAGCCAATCGAGCGGATTGGGCGCCTGCCGGTCCTTGAACCAACCACGCTCCCGCAACGCGCGGTTCACTCCCACCACCAGGAGGAACGCCACGCCCACCGCGGCAAGCTGACCGAATCCGGTAATGATCTCGTCAGCCTCGTCGGGGCGATTGGGGTTGATCAGCGCGTAACAGGGCGGCAATGACCCGTCGGCCTGATGATGATCGACGACGATCACATCGAGCCCGGCATCCACCCCGGCCTGAAGGGCATCGAAGGCCGTGGTGCCGCAATCAACCGTCAGCACGACGCTGGAACCGTCTGCCTTCAGTTTGCTAAGCGCGGCGGCGTTCGGGCCATAGCCCTCTTTAATCCGGTCGGGAATGTAGGTCACGCAGGTGGCGTCAACGGCGCCGAAAAACCGTTTTAACAGCGCCGAAGAGGTGGCACCGTCAACATCGTAGTCGCCAAAAATTGCAATCGTCTCACCCTTTGCGATGGCATCTGCGACCCGATCGGCGGCCTTGTCCATATCGAGAAACCGCGACGGGTCCGGCAACATGTCCCGGAGGGTCGGGTTGAGGAACTGTTCGGCATTTTCCAACTCGACGCCGCGGGCCGCCAACACCCGTGCGACAATGTCCGGCAGGCCGTGGCGTTGCGACAAGGCATGGACAAGCCGGTCATCGGCCTCTGACAGAACCCAGCGCTGGCCAGTCAGAGACTGTGTTACGCCCAGATAGGCCTGAGTGCCGTCAACGGCGGCCAAAACGTCATCCACCGCGCTCAGCCTCCGGGTCCGTAGGATCATCGTCGGTCTCGTTCATTCGATCCCGCCACTTTTCCAGCGCCAGCACCTGCATATCTTCAACCGTATCTGTCTCATCGATGATCTCGAGTCCCAACAGGGTCTCGACGACATCCTCCAGCGTCACGAGGCCCTGAACCTCACCATACTCATTCACCACGAGAACGAGGTGAAGGTCTTCATGCAACATCGCATCGAAGACTTCGAGGACCGAGAGCAAGTCCGGTACCGCCAGGATCGTCCGGTTGAAGGTGGCAAGCGTCCGGGTTTTCTGGTTTTTCGCCTGATCGAGAAGCAGTTCGTCTTTGAGGACATAACCGATCACATCGTCGGAATCGTCGCCGAAGACCGGTATGCGCGAAAATGGCTGCAGAGCGTGCTCGTTAAGAAAATCGCTCACCGTCATATCCTTGGAGACCGAGAAGATGACCGCGCGGGGAGTCATGATCTCACGGACCGAGATATCGCCCAGCCGCAATATGTTGCTGAGGATATGCATCTGCTTTTCGTCGATATGTCCCTCTTCAACACCGGCGGCCGCCATCGCTTCGACTTCAGAGCGGTTAAAGATGGAGCGGCGCGCAGCCCCATGCGCAAAAAGCCGGGTGATCCGGCGTGACATCCAAACGAACGGGGCAAGCAAACGGGTCATCCCCAGAATGACCGGTGCCAGCGGCAGCGCAAGTTTGTGCCAATAGATGGCGCCAAGCGATTTGGGAATAATCTCTGAAAGCACAAGGATCAGGATCGTCAGGATCGCCGACGCGACCCCGAGATAATTGTCCCCATAGATTGCAGCGGCCTGGGCCCCCACGCCGGCAGCGCCGACAGTATGAGCAACCGTATTGACCGTCAGGATGGCGGCCAGCGGCCGGTCCAGGTCGTCTTTCAGACGCCGCAAAGTTTTGGCGCCGCTAACCCCTTCGCGCTCCAGCGCTCTTACGTAGGAATTTCTGACCGAAAGCAGGACTGCTTCAGCGATCGAGCAGTAAAAGGAGAACACCAGTGCGATTAGCAGATAGACGATCAGCAATGTCATCGCCGGTGGGCCAACCTCCTTAATGTTGCAGCGCAGATCAATCCGTCGCCGCTGCGCGCATCCACGTCTTACCGCTTACCGCGATGCTGCGTCTTGATCGTCCGGATCGTCTGCGACCACGACCGCATCACAATGCTCTCGGTCGTATAGCCTTTCGGAATTAGACGGACACCTTCGAGCATCGAACCATCCGTGACCCCGGTCGCGGCGAAAATCACATCGCCGCCGGCCATATCCTCAAGATCATATTTCCGGTCAAGGTCTTCGATCCCCATGCGCTGGGCACGGCCCCGCTCATCGTCGTTCCGGAATAAAAGCCGGCCCTGAATCTGCCCGCCGATACACCGCAACGCGGCAGCTGCCAGCACGCCTTCGGGTGCACCGCCCGTACCCATATAAATGTCGATGCCTGTATTCTCTGGATCGGTGGTCTGAATAACGCCGGCAATATCGCCATCGCCGATCAAGTGGATTCGCGCGCCCGCCTCCCGAACAGCCTTAATCAGTTCACCGTGCCGCGGCCGGTCCAAAATACAAGCGGTGAGTTCCGCAACCGGCACGCCTTTGGCCTTTGCCAGAGCCGCGAGATTTTCCGCCGGTGTCGCATCGAGGTCGACAAGGCCCGGTTCAAACCCGCCACCAATGGCAATCTTGTCCATATAGACGTCAGGCGCGCGCAGCATGGTCCCGCCCTCGCCCAGTGCAATGACGGCGAGCGCATTGTGCATCGCTTTGGCGGTAATCGTCGTTCCCTCAAGCGGATCGAGCGCAATATCAACCGGGGTGCCACCGGCGCCGACCTTTTCACCGATATAGAGCATCGGGGCTTCGTCTCGCTCGCCCTCGCCGATCACAACCTCGCCATCGATGTCCAGCCGGTTAAGCTGTTCGCGCATGGCATCGACCGCGGCCTGGTCAGCCGCTTTTTCGTCGCCGCGGCCGGTCAGGCTTGACGCCGCGATCGCAGCCGCCTCGGTTACACGGACGACTTCCAACACCAAGAGCCGATCCATTGCGGACTTAGCGCCCATCTGTTTCTCCTTCTACCCCGTTTTCTTTAAGCCTTGCGGCTAGAACGACTCGATTCTGATTACTTCGGGAGCTTCGGTCACAAAGGCCAGTTTTGCAATCCGATCCAGCGCTCGATTCAAATTTGCTTCGCTTGTTTCGTGTGTGGTCATCACCAGATGCGCAGCGCTACCGGACTCAGGCTGGCGCTGCAGCAGTTCTTCCATGGAGATGTCCTCATCTCCCAGGGCGGCGGTGACCTGTGCCAAGACACCCGGCCGATCCTCCACCTCAAGCCGGACATAGAACCGTCCCTCGGCTTCATCGTCCGCGCCGGACGCCGCTGACGCGGAACCCGATGGATTGAGAATCGGATGTATATTGCCGCGCGCAATATCGATGATATCAGCGACCACGGCAGATGCGGTCGGCCCTGCCCCTGCACCCGGCCCCTCAAGGACAGCGGCCCCCACCGCATCACCTTCAACGATTACAGCGTTAGTGACGCCGTTGACCCCGGCGATCGCCGTATTGGCGGCCACCAAATAGGGGCGCACCTGCTGGCTGATTGAATCGCCAGATCGGGCGGTTATGCCCAGCAGCTTGATCCTGAAGCCCAGCTCTTCAGCGAATTCGAGATCAAGCGGCGTTATGTTCCTGATGCCTTCTGTTTTAACCGTCGTGAAGTCGATGGGCGTACCGAAAGCAACACTGGTCAGGATCGCGAGCTTGTGGGCCGCATCAATGCCATCGACATCGAACGTCGGGTCAGCTTCTGCGTAGCCGAGCTCCTGCGCGTCGGCCAGAACATCGGCAAACGCCGCACCGGACTGTTCCATTTCGGTAAGGATGTAATTGCAGGTGCCGTTCAAGATGCCATAAACGCGCGTAACCGCATTGGCGGCCAGCCCCTCGCTCAGGCCCTTGATGATCGGGATACCACCAGCGACGGCAGCCTCGAACCGAAGCGCACAATCGTTTTCAAGCCCGGTTATTGCCAGCGCGTTCCCATGATGGGCTATCAGCGCCTTGTTGGCCGTCACAAAACCTTTGCCTGCCGCAAGCGTGGCCTCGGCCAGCGCTTTAGCGGGACCGTCTTCGCCACCGATCAGTTCAACAACCAGATCGACGTCAGGATCGGACGCCAGTGCCACGGGATCATCATGCCAGGTCATCGCATCCAGTGACAGTCCACGGTCACGGGTGCGGTCCCGTGCCGACACAGCGGTAACGGTGATCGGGCGCCCGGCACGCGCGGCCATCAGCTCAGCATGCTCTGAAAGGATTTGAAGGACCCCGCCGCCGACTGTTCCTAGTCCAGCGACCCCAATACGAAGCGGTGTTGTCACGCGGTTACAGCCTCAACTTCCTCATCGGCGCCGGCAGAAAAGAACCGCCTGACCGCCCGTGCGGCCTGGCGAATCCGTTGTTCATTTTCGACCAGCGCAATGCGGACATAGCCCTCGCCATACTCACCGAAGCCAATCCCTGGCGCAACGGCAACCCCGGCTTCGCGTAGCAAGAGCTTGGCAAAACCATTGGAGCCCAGATGCGCATACTCTTCAGGCACCGGCACCCAGGCGAACATGGTCGCCTCGGGGCTGGGGATATCCCAACCGGCCTGGGCAAAACTTTGCACCAGAACGTCGCGGCGGCATTTGTAGATGCTCCGCGCTTCGGCGACGCAGTCTTGTGGACCATTGAGCGCTGCCGCAGCGGCAACCTGAATGGGCGTGAACGCGCCATAATCCAGATAGGACTTGATCCGCCCAAGCGCTGCGATCAATCGCGGATTGCCTGCCGCAAAACCGATCCGCCATCCCGGCATGGAATAGGTTTTGGACATCGACGTGAACTCAACCGCGACATCCTTTGCGCCGGGCACTTCCAGGATCGATGGTGGCGGGTTGTCGTTGAAGTAGATCTCAGAATAGGCGAGGTCCGAGAGCACATAGAGCTCGTGCTTGCGGCAGAAGCTGACGACTTCCCGGTAGAAATCCAGGTCCACGACCTTGGCCGTCGGATTGGACGGAAAGTTCAGCACCACCGCCATCGGCGCGGGCACGCTGTGCCGCATGGCGTTATCCAGCGCCCGCATGAAGGAGTCGGTAAAGTCTTCTTCCATCGGTGACGGCAGATGCCGGATGGTCGCATCGGCGATGATGAAACCGAATTGATGGATCGGATAGCTGGGGTTGGGTACCAGAATCACGTCGCCCGGCGCGCTGATGGCTGAGGCCAGATTGGCCAGCCCTTCCTTCGAACCTAGCGTCACGATGACTTCGTTTTCTGAGTCCAGATCGACGCCAAAGCGCCGCCCGTAATAGCCAGCCAGCGCCCGCCGCAATCCAGGGATGCCGCGCGAGACCGAATACCGATGCGTCCGCGGATTGCGCACGGTTTCGATCAGCTTGTCGACAATATGCTGCGGCGTCGGAAGATCAGGGTTACCCATACCGAAATCGATAATGTCTTCACCCGCTGCGCGCGCGGCGGCCTTCATCGCATTGACTTCTGCGAAGACATAAGGCGGCAGGCGCTTGATGCGGTGAAACTCGGTTTGCATGGGTCTGGCTTTCTGTGGCTGATGGGTCATCTAATAGCAGGGGCTCGGTAGGAGTCCAATTGCTGAATGGTCCGACCCTCTAACCACGGAATGCGGCGATTTAGCGGTCGCATTGCATCAAACTGTCATTTCGTTACGTTAGGTCCAAGCGGACGATGAATGGAGAGTCGCGGATGGGCAAAAAAGAAACAGAGAATCCGACAGACGGTGCATCGATTGCCGCTGATCTCGCGCAGGTCTCTGCGCAGTATCAGATGCTGATGGCCGATTACATGACCCGCCATCCGCAGACCCGTGAGTTCCCCGACACGGATCCATTCAACACCTCCGATGCATGGGCCGCGCTAGCACAGGCCTGGATGGCCAATCCCATGCAGATTCTGGAAGCCCAGCTTGATCTTTTCCGTGGGCTGACCCAACTCTGGCAGAACATGGCTATGCAGGCGATGGGGCAGACCGCGCCGCCCGTCATAGAGCCGGAACAGGGTGACAGGCGCTTTTCCCACGAGGACTGGGACGAAAACCAGATTTTCAGTTTTATCAAGCAGTCCTACCTGCTGACATCGCGCTGGTTTCTCAATGCGGTCAAAGACACCGAAGGACTAGACCGGGAGACACGGATCAAACTGGAATTCTTCTCCAAACAGTTTGTCGATGCGCTGTCGCCGACCAACTTCGTCATGACCAATCCGGAAGTGCTGCAAAAGACATTCGAGTCAGGCGGCGAAAACCTGCTGCGCGGTCTGAAGAACGTCCTGAATGACCTGGAAAAAGGTGACGGCGAACTCAAAATCTCCATGACCGACCCGGACGCGTTCGAGGTCGGACAGAATATCGCAACGACCCCGGGCAAGGTGATCTATCAAAACGATATTCTGCAGCTCATCCAATACGAGCCGACCACGGAAAAGGTCTTCAAGCGGCCGCTTCTGATCATGCCGCCTTGGATCAACAAGTTCTATATCCTCGACCTGCAGCCGAAAAACTCGTTCGTCAAATGGGCGCTGGACAAGGGCTATACCGTTTTCGTGGTCTCATGGGTCAATCCGGATGAGCGCCTCGCGGAGAAGACGTTCGAAGACTATATGTTCGAGGGCCCGCTCGATGCGCTCGATGCCATTGAGGCGGCAACCGGCGAAAAATCGGTCAACGTGATCGGCTATTGCATCGGCGGCACGCTGCTGGCCTCTACCCTTGCCTATATGGCGGCGAAGGGCGACAAGCGCTTCAACGCGGTAACCTTCTTCACAGCCCAGGTCGATTTCTCCGAGGCAGGCGACCTAAAAGTCTTCATCGACGACGAACAAATTGAGTCGATGGAAGAGGAAATGGCCGAGAAAGGTTACCTGGACGCGAAGTCGATGCAGCAAACCTTCAATATGCTGCGGTCAAATGATCTGATCTGGTCGTTCGTCGTGAACAACTACCTGCTGGGCAAAGAACCCGTTCCGTTCGACCTGCTTTACTGGAATTCCGATTCCACCCGCATGCCCCGCGCCCTGCACAGCTTTTACCTGCGCAAATTCTACAATGAGAACAAACTGATAGAACCGGGCGGGATCACACTTGGCGGCGTGCCTCTTGATCTGAGCCTGATTGAAAACCCTGTCTATCTGCAGGCCGGGCGCGAGGATCACATTGCCCCTTATCAGTCTGTTTTTAAAGCCGTTCACCACTTTTCGGGCCCCACCCGGTTCATGCTGGCCGGCTCAGGACATATTGCCGGTGTGATCAATCACCCCGACGCCAAAAAGTACAATTTTTCGATCAATCCAGAGAACCCAACAAACCTGGATGAGTGGATCACAGGCGCGAAAACCACACCCGGATCATGGTGGCCCGACTGGCATAAATGGCTGTCCAAAAAGTCCGGAAAAAAGGTTCCGGCACGGCACCCGGGAGACGGCAAACTTACCCCTATCGAGAACGCCCCGGGCAGCTACGTCAAAGCCTAACCCCCTAGAATATCAATCAATTTTGAAATGGTGCCCCCGCGGGCCGTTCGCGGTACTATAACCTTCAGGACCGTCAGTCCGGAGGTTTGAAACCGCATATGAACCTGAAAAAAATCATATCATGGCTTTGCGTTGCCGCGGGGTTGTTCTTGTTGGTCATGGCCGTGGTCCTGTCCGGCGACCGGATCAACCTGTTGATCAGCGGCACCACCACTCAGGGCCTGGTTGCTTCAAATAACATCGTGTTGGGCGCTGACCGGGGATGCAGCGCCAGCGCCTGCAGCCATCCTTTTGTCGAGTTCCAATCGCAGGATGGCCGGCGCCTAAATTTCCTCAGCCGGTTCGGCGCGGCCGAATCGCAATACGCGCCCGGTGAACGGGTTGAGGTCATTTATACAAATGGCGGTGCGACACTGGCCGAGATTAATGATTTTGGCCGCCTCTGGACCAGTTTGCTGGTGACGGCTGGACTGGGGATTTTGCTGATTGCAACCGGCTTTTTCTACGGGCGTAGCAAACCTCCGCGCCCGGCCGGCGCGCCGGTCCGCGTCAAGAGCAATCCCTGGCTCAAGCAGAACGGCTATCCGATTCAAGCCGTCGTGCAATCCGTCGCGCGAACAATGGTACGCGGCGACAACCCACGCCCGGGATGGCAGATCGTTACCAAAGGAACCGCACCGCGGGGCCCCAAAACCCTGGTTTATCGAACCGAACCGCTTGATTTCGATCCGTCCGGTAAGGTTTCTGCGGGCGATACGTTGACGGTTCTGGTCGATCCGGACAATCCGGACGATTACTGGATCGACACGGAGAATCTCCGCGAAGCTGCCACCTAAGCGTCCCTGTACTCCCGGCAGCGCTGAATGTAGCCCTCGGTCAAGTGCCGGTTATGAGCGATCTCGGCATCACTTAAGTCACGCATATATTTGGCCGGTCGGCCGCCCCACAGCTGGCCAGCAGGAACCCGTTTTCCAGGTGTCACGAGGGATCCCGCAGCAATCATCGCGCCAGGCTCCACGACTACATCGTCCATCACCGTGCTGCCCATGCCGATCAGGCATCCTTCCTGCAGCGTGCAGGCATGCAGCAGCACCATATGGCCGACCAGAACCATATCTCCGATGATCGTCGGACTGCCGCCATCAGTAACATGAATGACCGAACCGTCCTGTACGTTCGACCCCGCTCCAATCCGAATGTAATTCACGTCACCACGAACAACACAGTTGAACCAGATGCTGGACTCCGCGCCGATCTCGACATCGCCGATCACCCGGGCGCCATCGGCAATGAACGCGCTCGCATCGACCTTGGGCGTAACGCCCTTATAGGGAATCAGCTGCCTTGTGCCCTTGCTATTGGACATCAGGGGAACAACGGCAATTGCTCAAGGCCGGTGGTTTCCGGCAGGCCAAACATCAGGTTCATATTCTGGATCGCCTGTCCCGAGGAGCCCTTGACCAGATTATCGATGGCAGACACGACAACGGCACGGTCACCGCGCCGGTCAGCCGCGACCCCAATGAAACAGTAATTCGACCCGACAACATGGCGGGTGGACGGCACCTCGCCAAAGTTCAGCACCTGAACGAACGGCTCATCAGCAAAGCGGGTGACCAGCACATCATGTAACGACTGGGCGTCAGCACCTTCGTTGAGATCGACATAGATGGTCGATAATTCACCTCTGTTCATGGGCAACAAATGCGGGGTGAAGGTCACGTTAACATCGTTACCTGCCGCAGCGGACAGCTCCTGATCGATTTCCGGACCATGCCGGTGTTTTCCGACGCCATAAGCATGCGTCCCGGTCGAGACCTCGGTATAGAGATTGGCCTCTTTGAGCGACCGACCCGCTCCCGTCACACCGGATTTGGCATCGATGATGACGCTGTCATTGTCGATCAGCCCTGACGCCACCAGCGGAATCAGCGCCAGCAATGCACCAGTGGGATAGCAACCGGGGCACGCGACCAGATCGGCACTCCGAATATCCTCGCGGTAAAACTCGGTCAGGCCATAGACAGCAATTTTCTGAAGGTCGGGCGCTAGGTGCTCGTGACCATACCATTGAGCGTAGGTGTCCACATTCCGCAGCCGGAAGTCCGCCGACACGTCGATCACCTTCACCGCCCCGGGGATCTCGGCGACATAATCTTCGATGTCATGTTCGCCCAGCAGATCATCGACCAGCGTATGGCCGGTCTTGTGGAACAGCCCCCGCACAACTTCCTGCGTGGTGCCATGTGGCAGGCAGCAGAACACCACATCAACCTCAAGCCCTGCCCACTCCACTTCGTCGATTGACATCAGGTTCGGTAGATCGAGCGTTACCAGATGTGGGAAGACGGCACCCAACGGCTCGCCAGCACGGCGATCCGCCGTCATCACAACGATCTCAACATTGGGATGCCGGGCAAGCAGCCGGATGGCGTCCGCCCCCGTATAACCGCTGGCGCCCAGTATGGCCGCCCTGATGGTTCTGGTACTCATTGTCTTTTCCTTACCGTCACTTGGCGCGAAACCTAGGCTTCGCGGCTTCTTCAATCAAGCAGGCCGGCAACCGAATCGAAAAAGCTGCCTTTCCACCTTATATTCTAGGCCATGCCTAACCTGGAACGCCGATCATGAACCGACTGTGCACGACCCTATTGCTTGTTCTCTATGCCTCCTCCGCGACAGCCCAGATCGCCGATCGTACCGGGCTGCTTGAGGAAGCGCAGGCGTTTGGCACGCTGATCGGCCAGGCTGCCCAATGCGATGTCCCGCCAGAGGCTATCCAGGCCTATGTCAGCGAGGCGCTGCCAACCCGATTGCCCGCGACCGGCGACGCAGCCTTCGACGAGCAAATGAACCAGGCCTTCGAGCAGGCGATGCGCGGTGCAGCAGTGCCAGAGGCCGGCTGCGACCAGGTGGTCGCGGCCGTTACGCCTGATAGCTAGGTCGTCGCCGGTCCCGCGCCGCCAGATAGGCAAACCGCGCGCTTAGCAAGCCGACGGACACGACGCTGGCCAGGATGAAAGATTCGAATAGTCCGCTGGTTCCATGACCCAGCGGAAACGCGAAGTACCACGCCAGCGGCACCATCAAACCAAGATAAGAAACGGTGTGTGATGCAGTCGGGAACCATTTGTCATGGCGGCCGCGCAAGGCGTTGGCCAATACGGTTTGCGCCCCGTCCAGGATCAGCGCGAACCCACCCAGGAAATAGAGCGGTTTGGCCGCCGCGATCACCGCCGGATCATCGGTAAAAATCCCGCCGATAAGGCCTGGCGCAAACAACAGCAGGAGCGCGGCAGGGATCTGAATGGTGACATTGAGGCCAAGCCCGGTCCATCCAGCCAGCGCCATATCCCTCGTGTCACGCCTGCCATAGGCATCACCGACCTGAACGCCTGTGGCACTGGCGATACCGGCCGCTGCCATGAAGAAGAACCCGAACACAGCAAACACGATGTTGGTTGATGCGATGGCCAGGGCGCCCAACCAGCCCGCCAGTATGAACAGGGCGGTGAACGCGCCGTGCTCAATCCCGAAACTCAGCGCAGCTGCATAGCCCAGACGCCGCTGTTCGGCCCAGCTGGCGAAGGTCCCTTTTGGCTTCAGCCGGGTCCCGTACGTGGCGTGGTCGCGCATATAGAGCACATAGAGCACGATACTTGCGGTCAGCACGAAGCGGACGGTCGTGGTTGCCCAGGCAGACCCTTCCGCGCCCATGGCTGGAAACCCTAGATTGCCATAGATCAGCATCCAGTTAACGAAGACGTTCAGAATGTTCGCGCCAACCATCAGAACGACGCCCGGCAATGTCCTTTTGATGCCTTCCAGGAAGTACATGGAGGAGATGTAGACAATGCCCATCGGCATGCCGTAGCCATAGATCTGCGTCACCCGTCCGGCGCCTTCGGCAATCGGTGCCTCAATCTGGACGGCCAGCAAAACCTCCTCGCCGAAATAGCAGAACAGCGAGAGCACACAGCCCAGCGCAAAGGCATAAGGCATCGAACGCCGCCATGCCGCGCCCGCTTTGGTCAAGTTGCCCTCACCATAAGCGTTGGCTGACATGATCAACGTGCCCAGCATCATGCCCATGGCAGGCACAAAGAGGATGCCGACGACGGTGCCGGCCATGCTCTGATAGGCCAGTTCGGCAGTATCGAACCGCCCGACCATGGCCGTGTCGACCAGCTGCATCGTCATCCAGCCAACGCGTGCGATAACGATCGGCACCGCAAGCTGGAACAGCACGGTGACCTGCCGGCGAATCTGCTCTGTTCTTGCCCTTTCTCCCGGCGAAATAGAGCCGGCGGCGCTAAAATCTTTCATCATCGTGGCCGTCAGGCCGTCCGCAAGTCAGCGATCCTCAATTGCGGCGGCCCCAACGCTCCTAAGCTAAGTTCTTCTGCAATACCGGCAGAATGTCCAAAATCTGTTTCCGGTCCCAAAGGCACATTTCCTTGGCCTGCTGCGACCCTTCTCCATCGCGAATCCGATACCGGACATCCTGGGGAAACGAAAACGGTGGCGAGAAAAGATCAAATCGTCGCCACATGCCCGACTCGATATCCGAATTCTCAAACTCCCGGTCTTTCAGGTGTGTCGTCGTGAGCACATAGCGGATGTTCGACCTGCAGAAGTTCTCCATGGCCGCCAGAATGTCGCGATACGACAGGTGAAACAGGCAGTCGCGGCAGATCCAAAGGTCGGCGTCGGGAAACGGATCCTTCGTTATGTCGAATTGCTGAAACCGCACATGGTCGCCAGCGAATTCCGCGTTGTTTTTGTCGACCAGCGCTCCCACGATGTCACCTCCGATATAGGTAAACGCATTGTCGCGGCACACCAGCTTCATCCAGTTAAAGTCGCCGCACGGTGCATCAAAGACCGACTCAACTGAAAACTGTTCCATCATGGTCGGCAGTTCCGACCTCAGATTCTCGGTCGTCTCGAGGGTTGAGCCGGGTCCGCTTAGACTTTCATCGCTGCCCCAATAGTTTTTCTCCTGAATGGTCGAAAACCGTCCTTCAAGCGAAGATTCACTGAGAATTTTGTTACGCGTCATCAACAGCTGCACCCTGTCCGCGGCCCTGCGCGCCGCGCCAACAAAACCATGCCGTTGTATGGCAGCAAGCGTTCGTGTTGTGAGTCCGGCCATTATTCTGGTCCTGTCCTTTAACGGGGCTGAATGGGTCACTGTGTGGGCTTGAAGAGAGTAACCTGGAAACAAACACACCTGTCTGAGGTTAAAAAAAGGGGCCGCGGTTTCCCGCAGCCCCCGGAAATTCCGATGTTTTCTTAGCGCGTTTAACGCTTTGAGAACTGGAAGCTGCGACGTGCTTTCGCACGGCCATATTTCTTACGCTCTACCACACGCGAGTCACGGGTCAGGAAGCCTTTTTCCTTCAGCGGCTTGCGCAGGGCCGGCTCAAAGAGGGTCAGAGCCTTGGAAATGCCATGTCGGACGGCACCAGCCTGACCGGACAACCCACCGCCCTTGACCGTACACCAGACATCGTACTGATCGCGGCGCTCTGCAACTTCGAACGGCTGGCGCAGGATCATCCGAAGAACCGGACGGGCGAAATACACGTCCTGATCGCGGCCATTGACGATGACCCGGCCCGATCCCGGTTTAATCCAGACACGTGCCACGGCGTTCTTCCGCTTGCCGGTCGCATAGGAGCGGCCTTGCGCGTCAATCTGAGGCTCCGGCATTGGCGCCGCGGTCTCGGCAGTCGCCGCACCCAGGTCGCTCAAATCTGTAATGACATCATCAGCCATGATCTAGAGGCCCTTCTTGTTCTTGCTGTTACGCGACCCGAAATCGAGAACCTCAGGCGACTGCGCTTCATGCGGATGATCAGGGCCGGCATAGACACGAAGTTTCTTAAACTGTGCCCGGCCAAGCGGTCCCCGCGGGATCATCCGTTCAACGGCCTTCATCACAACCCGCTCGGGATGCGCGCCGTCCAGAATCTGTCCGGCGGTCCGCTGCTTGATGCCGCCGGGATAGCCGGTGTGCCAGTAATAGGTCTTGTCGGCCCGCTTGTTACCGGTCAGCGCAACCTTGTCGGCATTGATGATGACGACATGATCGCCACAGTCGATATGCGGCGTGTACATCGGCTTACGCTTGCCGCGCAGAAGCATGGCGACTTCAGATGCCAAACGGCCCAGTACAAGGCCTTCAGCGTCGATCAGATGCCATTTGCGCTCCACCTCAGAGGGTTTCGCGGAATAGGTTTTCATAGCTCGGATCCTGAACCTGTTGGGAGCGCTCGCGCCCCACTGAAATCAAGGCGCGCAGTATGATTATCCTGAGCGCCAAGTCAATATCTGATAGTTACTAAATTCTTCGTAAAAACAACGACTTAAATTTGAGGTATTATAGTACCCTATAAATTTGTTGGTGTTTCCTCGACAGCATCCCCGCCTTCAAGAACAACGACCTGGACAACAGGCACAAAACCCTTGGCAATCAGATGGACGATTTTTACCGACCCGACATCGACCCGGACCGGATAGCCATGGGGCACCAGGAATTGCCGAAACTGGATCGCGGGCTCTCCCTCAACCAAAGCGCCCGACAACTGCGCGAACCCCAGGCCCGGCTCGTCACGGTGCAGCATCAACACCAGCTCTGGTGTGTCGAAATCGACTGGCGTTCCCAAATGTGCTGAAAGCGAGAGCGCAAGTTTGCTCATCGCCACCTCATTATAGAGCACATCCACCTGCACGCGTTCCGCCGTCCGCTGCAACAAGAGCCCCAAAACCTGGTCCCCTGCGCCGCGCCAATCAGCGGCGTTGGCCGTCATGGGCAGCGCCGTTTCAATTTCCAGCGTTACGGCGCCATCAACATCCGACCCACAGGAAGCGGCCTCAGCCTCAGCGAAGAATGGATCGAGAACCGCTTTGAGATCGTCCCATGACCGTTCGCAAGCTGTGACGTCTGACAATGGCAAGACGATACGAGCGGCCGCCTCACCACTTGTCTCTGGCTCTGCGGATATCGCCAGAACGTCTTCTAGGTGAATCTCAGCCGTAACGATCGGTTTGCACGCGGCCAGAAATCCCGCAGCGGCGGCGAAAAGCACACGGCTGAAATGTCGTCTGCTGAAAATCGAGGCTCGAACCATGCCTTAACCTATCAACAGCCATCGCTATCGGGTAGCCGGGGATGCGTCACGTCCTCGTGATCGGGGTTGGTGCCCGTTTACACGCGCTTCAGGCGGGCTGCGGCCCAAACCAGTGTCGTCAGCAGGACAACGGCGCCAGCCTGATGGAAAACCGCAAGCCAGGCAGGCACATAAGGCAGGTAAATCACCGTAACAATGCCCGCCAGCACCTGATAGAGCGTTGCAAGGCCTACCGCGTGGACGACCCAGCCTTCACGCCGGTTACGCACCCACCACAGCCCCGCATAGAGCGCAATGACATAGGCAATCATCCGATGGGTGAACTGCACGGTCCTGTGATCTTCAAAGACCCCCTGCCAGAAGGGTGGATTGGTCAGAATGTCCGGTGGAATAACAGCACCGTCGATGGCGGGCCATGTGTTGTAGATAAACCCGGCATCCAGCCCGGCGACGAAAGCACCGCTGAGAATCTGCAGATAAACAATGCCTGTCAGCACCACCAATCCGGCATAAGGTAACCCCTCTATCCGCTGCCTTAAATTCGCGATCAGCCAGACGATGTAGCCATAGATGGCAAAGGCAAGGCCGAGATGCGCCGCCAACCTGTACTGGCTGACCGCAGGCCGGTCGACCAACCCGCTCTTGACCATGTACCAGCCGAGCACCCCCTGCGCGGCGCCTAGCCCCAGCAAGAGCCATAGGTGCGGTTTCAGGGCGCTGTGCACCCTGCCTTTCGCCAAAAACCAGAAGAACGGCACCGCAAAAGCCAGGCCGATGAAACGCCCCAACAGCCGGTGAAGATATTCGAACCAGAAAATGGTTTTGAACTCGTCGACACTGAAGCCCTGGTTCTTGTACCGGTACTCCGGCGTTTGCCGGTATTTGTCCAGTTCCTCCTGCCAGGCCTGTTCGGTCAGTGGCGGCAGCCAGCCGGTCACCGGCCGCCAATCGGTCATCGATAGGCCGGATTCAGTGAGCCGCGTGACCCCGCCCAGCAGGATCATGGCGAAGATCAGCACGGCCATCAGCGTCAGCCACCTGGTGATGGCCGGGTCCGGGTTAGCGTAAGGTGAGGTGCGCGCCGTCATGATGCGGCTAGATTTAGCGCGCCCTGCGGCGCCGGACCACAGGAACCGACGCCGCATGACACATGCCCGCCATGCGCCTACCGAAAGGAAAAAGGGGACCGGCGAGCCGATCCCCTTCTATTGGTCGGAGTGGCCGGATTCGAACCGACGACCCCCACACCCCCAGTATGGTGCGCTACCAGACTGCGCTACACTCCGACAGAACCCTGGCGGGCGGGCGCGCACTATACTGCCGAGCCAGCCAACGGGCAACGGGACATTCAACCCCTTGGAGACTGACGATGAGCGACGATTGGCGTGACCTGAACCGGCGCAACTGGAACGACCGCGTCCCGCTGCATGTCGCGTCCAAAGCCTATGACGTTGAGGGCTTCAAGTCGGGTATCTCGAGCTTGAGCCAGCAACAGATTGACGATGTCGGCCCTGTTACAGGTAAGACCCTGGTCCACCTGCAATGCCATTTTGGTCTGGATACGCTCTCCTGGGCGCGCCTGGGGGCGGATGTGACCGGCCTAGACTTCTCCGAACCTGCCATCGAAGCAGCACGGCAACTGGCGTCAGATATCAGCGTTGATGCGCGGTTCGTCTGTGCCGATGTCTATGACGCAACGGACGCCCTCAAGGAGACCTATGACATCGTCTACACAGGGCTCGGCGCAATCAATTGGCTGCCGGACATCGACCGATGGGCACAGGTGGTCTCCAACCTTCTGAAACCAGGCGGCATGTTCTATCTGCTCGAGTATCACCCTTTCAGCTGGGTGTTTGCCGACGAGGACTTAACCATCGAGTATGACTACTTCACACCAAATGGCGCTGTTTTTGAAAACACGACCACCTACACTGACAGTGACCGGGAGCTCACCGAGACCAAACAGGTCGAGTGGAACCACAATATCGGCGAGGTCGTAATGGCCGTCTTGAATGCAGGCCTTGAGATATCAGAACTACGCGAAGAACCACGCTCATACCTTTATCGACGCTGGCCATTCATGACGGCGGCTGAAGACCGCCACTATGACATGCCTCCGGATCGTCCAAGCCTGCCACTGATGTATACGCTGAAAGCGACAAAGCTGAGTTAACCGCGGAGTGTCCGGCTGACCTTTTCCAGGTCACCGACCAACCGGCGCAATTGCCTTTTCAAATCTTCCTGGGAATCGGCGCGGGCTTCACTGGCGCCGTCATGTACAACAGCGGACAGACCGGCACCATCCTCAGGGACGCCTTTTGCCGCGTCAATGACCGAGCGGACACCGCGCTCTTTCAGAACCTTTTGCACGCCCTTGATGGTCAGCCCGTCTTCATAGAGCAGCCGCCTGATCCCCCGCAACAGCATGACGTCTTCGGGGCGGTAATACCGCCGCCCGCCGCCACGCTTCAGAGGTTTGATCTGATTGAAACGGGATTCCCAGAACCGCAGCACGTGCTGCGGCACATCAAGGTCGCTCGCGACCTCACTAATGGTTCGAAACGCCTCTGGCGACTTACGTGGACGAGCCTTATCGGGTCCGATGTCCTCGAATTCCGCCATTCACCAGGTTAGGGTTTGGTCGCCCGTGTCACGAGCGACTTCAAGACCTGGCTCGGCCGAAATACCAATACACGCCTTGGTTCGATGGGTACTTCCTCGCCGGTCTTGGGGTTGCGCCCCATCCGGCTACCCTTCTCGCGGACGACAAAACTCCCGAAGGAAGACACTTTTACTGTGTCTCCTTTGACCAGTTCGTCGGACATGATGCGCAGAACGCTTTCAAGCAGGTCCGCGGACTCGTTCCGCGAAAGACCAACTTCATTGTAAACGGCCTCGCTTAAATCCGCGCGCGTTAATGTTTTACCACTCATAATCTAGCCTTCCTGTTTCCCCAGGCCGCCCCCTCTGGCCACCAACATGAGAGACTGAGAAATAAGCGTAGTCTCGCCCCCTAAGCCAGTCAACTTGAAAGGCTTTTTTGCGAACTGGAACAATGTAAATTGCGCTGGAAAGCAGGCTCTACCACCGAACCAGGCTGGCACCCCAGGTAAAGCCGCCACCCATGGCTTCCATAATAACCAGGTCACCGGGCTTGATTCGCCCGTCCTGAACCGCCGAATCGAGCGCCAGCGGTACAGAGGCCGCAGACGTGTTGCCATGGATATCGACCGTCAAGACGACGCTTTCAGGCGGCAGACCCAGTTTCCGCGCCGTTGCATCGATTATCCGCCGATTGGCCTGATGCGGGACAATCCAATCGATGTCGGACTGGTTGACACCGGTGCCCTCCAGCGTCTCCGCGACAATGCCCGCGAGATTGCCAACCGCGTGCCGGAACACCTCCTTACCCCGCATCCGCAGGTGGCCAACGGTCTGCGTCATGGAAGGCCCGCCATCGACGTAAAGCAGATCATGCTTGGCGCCATCGGCCCTTAGTTTGCTGGACAAGATGCCGCGCGGCTTTTCAGCACCGGATTGGTCCTCAGCCGACAGGATGACGGCGCCTGCACCATCGCCGAACAGAACGCATGTTGCCCGGTCTTCCCAATCGAGAATGCGGGAGAAGGTCTCTGCGCCGATCACCAAAGCGTTCGTCGCCTGTCCAGACCGGATCAGCCCGTCCGTAACGGCCAGCGCGTAGACGAAGCCGGAACACACGGCCTGAATGTCAAAGGCAGCACCATGCGAAATACCCAGAGCCGACTGTACCTTGGTGGCCGTCGCGGGAAAGGTTTCATCGGGCGTCGCTGTGGCCACGACGATCATATCGATGTCGTCCGGCGTCATTCCGGCATTGTCGAGCGCGTTCCGGGCGGCCGCCGCTGCCAGATCCGACGTAAACTCGCCCTCGGCTGCAATATGGCGCTGGCGAATTCCTGAGCGTTCGACAATCCATTCATCGGTTGTATCGACCATGGTCGCCAGCTCGGCATTGGTCAGCATCCGTTCCGGCAAGTAAGCGCCGACGCCTTTGAAGACCGAGCGAATGTCACTCATGAAGACACCGCCGTTTGAGCGTCTACGTCCAGCGCCCCCGCAAACAGGGTCAGGTCATCAGCGATAAGCTGCAACAGGTCCCCTTCTACAAGATCCTTTGCGACGCCGACTGCACTGGCGATACCAGCGGCATTCGCGCCCCCATGGCTTTTTACGACCAGTCCATTCAGTCCCAAAAACATGCCGCCATTGTGCGTGTTTGGGTCTAGATGGTCACGCAATGATCGCAGCGCACCCCTGCTTAACAGGTATCCCAGCATTGCAAGCGGCGAATTACGGAACGCCCGACGTAGCAACTCCGTGACCAGAAGCGCCGTTCCTTCCGCGGTCTTGAGCGCCACATTGCCGGTAAATCCATCAGTCACGACGACATCGACGGCACCCTTGCCGATGTCATTGCCTTCAATGAAACCCGTGAAATCGAAATGTGCTTCCACCTCACGAAGCCGCTCTGCGGCCTGTTTGATTTCGTCGTGTCCTTTGAGTTCTTCCGTCCCAATATTCAGAAGAGCGACACTTGGCCGCGAAAGACCCAGCACCAGCCGGGCATAGGCCGCGCCCATGACCGCAAACTGAACCAGATTTTCATCGGAACATTCGACATTGGCGCCCAAATCCAACACAGCGCTTTCGCCGCGGGTGGTCGGCATAAGCGAAACAAGCGCCGGCCGGTCAATGCCGGGCATCATGCGCAAAATGAACTTGGAAAGCGCCATCAGCGCGCCGGTGTTCCCGGCCGAGACAGCAACAGCGGCGTCACCGTCTTTGACGGCCTGCACGGCCCTCGCCATGCTGGACTCCCGCCCCTTGCGCAGCGCCTGGCTGGGCTGCATGGAGCCGTCTATCACGGTGTCGGTGTGAACGACCTCACAGCACTCGGCCAGGACCGGGCTGCCATTGACAGCCGGTTCAAGCACGCTGCCGTCGCCGAACAGCATATAGCGAAGATTGGGATATCGCTCCCGGGCCAGTTTGGTCCCTTCCAGGACAACGTCCGGAGCGGAATCACCGCCCATCGCGTCTAGTGCAACCGTTAAGGTGCCCGCCAACGCGACATCCTCCGTGAGAGCCTTTAGAAGGTCTCGACTGCCTCGACAACCTCACGGCCGTCATAATGGCCGCATGCCGGGCAGACGTGGTGCGGCAGCTTCATTTCGCCACAGTTTGCGCATTCATTCGCACCAACACGGGGCAGCGCGTCGTGCGCGCGGCGCATGTTGCGCTTGGAGCGCGTGATTTTACTTTTGGGTACCGCCATGTCTTGTCTCTTCAATTCGGCCCGCGAAACCGTCCAGGCCCGATCAGGTGCGAGAACATACTTGAATTCGCCACGGCTTCAAGCTTTGTCTTTCAATTGTTGCAGAACCGCAAACGGGTTCTTTCGCCCGGAAACATCGCTCTCTGCCTCAACTTCTGCAGCATCGGCCAGACCCAATTTCGCCGCTTCGGCTAAGGAAACAGGTTTTCTGGGATAGGGATCCAGTGACATTGCCAGATATTGAACCGCGATATCGCCCAAATCGACCGTGTCACCCTCAATCAACTCGACGTCTTCGTCATCCAGATCGATCTCTACATCCCGGCCGAATTCCATCGAACCCGCATGGATCAAGCGCACGTGGATATCAGCCGACGCGGTTGCCTCAATGGGGTCCAGGGTTACAACGCAGGTTTGCGTCACATCGGCCGACACAGTACCGGTCAAAATCGCATCCCCTTTGCTTCCTAACCGCCTTATTACACCGCCCAATTCGAACCGCGCGACCGCCTGCAGATCCAGCCTCTCGGCGATAACCTCACGGTCAGCCTCATCCGCGGCAAACCGGATGGTCCGCTCCGTGCCCGACAGATCCTCCAGATCCAGTGTAAAGAGCGACTGTGTCATGCGGACACATCCTCCAGCGGAGACCCAAAATCAACTTTGCCTTCCATCAGCGCCGGCAATGGCTGCATCGCCAGCAAATCAATCTTCGCCCGCACGTAGTCGCCCATCCGTGCGGCCCCCTCATGCGGCAGACCATCATCGCGATAGAGGTTTCGCATGATAGCAACATTCAGCTGATCCCCGCCCTCGTCCAACGCCGTTTGGTAGGCCTCGACACGCCCCAGAAACGCCTTCCCCATGGCGCGGACCCGCCGGCCAATCCCCATGTCACCCACCCCCATTTCGCGCAAAGAGCGGTCCATATCGGCGAACATTTCGTCGAACAGCGCCTGAGAGACGACCTGTCCGTTTTCGCCCGCGTCACGCAGCCGGTGCATGACGACAAAAGCATGCAGAATAATCATGTCAAACCGGCCATCGAGCGTATCGGCGACATCGGCATCGCGATAGAAACTTGGATGACGCGCCTGCGCAACGATGGTGTTGTAGAGGCCGTTGGCGACCATCTGGCGTGCCGTCGGCCGAAAAAGGCCGCTTATACGCTGCGAGAACCGTTCAAACCGCGCCATCATCTGTCTCTAGCACCTGATCCAAGGGGCGGCATTGACACCCCATGGGTGCAGTGCCATTTTCTTCCTCAGCGACATAGGACGCATAGGCGCACCGGTCAACCGCGCCTGACTTGAACCAGCAAATGAGATGCATGTGAACAAACGAGCGCTGAGAACCGCCCTGGGTGTTGTATTGGTGACAGGTGTTGCTGTTTCAGGCTGCGCCAAGACCGTTAATCATCGGGGATATCTATTGGATGAAGCGGTGATCGAGGAAATCCGCCCCGGCGTCGATAACCGCAGTTCTGTGCTCGCGGCGCTGGGCTCACCGTCTGTCGGCGGCACGTTTGATGACGAGACCTGGTACTATGTCAGCCGCACCCAGGAACACTGGGCCTTCTTCAAACCGGACGTTACCGCACATGATGTCATTGTGATCTCATTCGATGACCGGGGTTCGGTTGCCGATATTGGCCGGCTTGGCCTTGATGACACGCAGGACATCGACACTGTCGGGCGCAAAACGCCGACCCGCGGTAAGGAACTCGGTTTCTTCGAACAGATCTTCAGTAATATTGGCCGCTTCAGCGGCGGCGGTCCGGCCCAACCAGGTAACTAAAGCGGTGCCTGATCTGACATAAAAAAGGCCCCAGCAAGCGCCGGGGCCTTTATCTTTCAGGATATGGTCGTTCTGCTTAGTGGGCCAGAATGGCCAGCAACAACAGCGCGACAATATTGGTGATCTTGATCATCGGGTTAACAGCGGGGCCCGCGGTATCCTTGTAAGGATCACCGACGGTATCACCGGTCACGGCCGCGTGGTGGGCGTCAGAGCCCTTGCCGCCGTGATTGCCGTCTTCGATGTACTTCTTGGCGTTATCCCAGGCACCGCCACCCGCAGTCATCGAGATCGCGACATAGATGCCGGTCACGATCACGCCCAGCAGCATCGCACCCAGGGCGGCAAAGGCTGCGGCCTGATCCGCGATCGCATTGACAAGGAAGTAGATCACAATCGGTGACAGGACCGGCAGCATCGACGGCACAATCATCTCCTTGATCGCAGCCTTGGTCAAAAGGTCGACCGACTTGGCATAATCCGGCTTGGCGGTGCCTTCCATGATACCCGGATTGCTGCGGAACTGGTCTCGGACCTCTTCCACGACAGCACCACCGGCGCGGCCGACAGCCATCATGCCCATGGAGCCGAACAGATAAGGCAGCAAGCCGCCCAGCAGCAGACCAACCACGACATAGGGATTGGACAGGCTGAAGTCGACAGGCACGTCGAAATAGAGCTTCAGATCCTCCGTATAGGCCGCAAACAGCACCAGAGCACCCAGGCCAGCAGAACCAATCGCATAGCCCTTCGTAACAGCCTTGGTGGTGTTACCAACCGCGTCAAGCGCATCGGTGATGTTGCGGACTTCGGGTTCCAATTCGGCCATTTCGGCGATACCGCCGGCGTTATCCGTCACCGGACCATAGGCGTCGAGCGCAACCACCATGCCGGCCAGCGCCAGCATGGTCGCAACCGCGATCGCAATGCCAAACAGGCCCGCCAGCGAGTAGGTGCCGATGATGCCCGCCACGATGACGAGGGCGGGCAGTGCGGTCGCTTCCATGGAAACTGCGAGGCCCTGGATAACATTGGTGCCGTGGCCGGTCGTTGAGGCCGCGGCCACACTCTTCACCGGGCGGTAGTTGGTCCCGGTGTAGTACTCCGTGATCCAGATGATCAGACCGGTCACCACCAGCCCGATAGCACCGCACCAGAACAGGTCCATGCCGGAATAGGTGGTGCCTTCAACCGGGCCCAGACCGATAACATATTGAGTTAGCGGATAAAGCAGGATCAGCGATAGAACGGCCGTGGTCACGAAGCCCTTATAAAGGGCGCCCATAATGCTGCCGCTGGAGCCGACCCGCACAAAGAACGTGCCGATGATCGAGGTGATGATGCAAACACCACCGATTGCCAGCGGATAGAGCATCATGCTGGCTTCCACTGTGCCGTTGAAGAATATGCTCGCCAGCACCATGGTCGCGACGACCGTCACCGCATAGGTTTCGAAAAGGTCAGCGGCCATGCCTGCGCAGTCACCGACATTGTCGCCCACATTGTCGGCAATCACCGCCGGGTTCCGGGGGTCATCTTCGGGGATACCGGCCTCGACCTTACCAACGAGGTCAGCACCGACATCCGCGCCCTTGGTGAAGATACCACCGCCCAGACGCGCAAAGATTGAGATCAGGGAGGCGCCGAAGCCAAGCGCCACAAGACCGTCAATCAAGGTCCGGTCGGAGTTGGTAAACCCCATGCTGAGCAGGATTGCATAGAAACCAGCAACCGACAGCAGCGCCAGGCCGGCGACCAGCATGCCGGTCACGGCGCCTGACTTGAACGCAATGCTCAGACCTGCGCCCAAGCTTTGCCGGGACGCCTCGGTCGTACGGACATTGGCCCGCACCGACACGATCATGCCGACATAACCCGCAACACCGGAAAGCACGGCACCGATCACAAAGCCGGCGCCAACGATCCAGCCCAGCAACAGGCCAATCACAACAAAGATAACAGCACCGACGATGGCGATGGTGGTGTACTGACGGTTTAGGTAGGCGGCAGCACCTTCTTGAATAGCGCCGGCAATTTCCTGCATGCGTTCGTTACCCGCACTCGCAGCAAGAATCCCGCGGCCGGTTACCAGACCGTAAAGTACGGCCAGCACGCCGCAGGCCAATACGGCAAGAAGCTCAATTGACATTCGATTTCCCTCTGGATTGTTATCTGGCCTTTCTCGTCGCGCACTCGCTTTGTACGGAAAGGCTTGGGTTGTCCTGTTTCTGTTCAGGTCAGAAGCGGCGGCACTCTGCCAAAACTACCCTACAAACGCAAGCACCGGAGCCCGATGCGCTTCAAGGCGTATCAAAAACTCCGGCGCAAGGCACCGACCCACTGATTTTAACGACAAGGCTTTAGTGCGCGGACGCCCGCACCCAGTCGATGATTTCGTCTATGGCGCCGTCTAAAACGTCTGAAACCTCGTCCAGACCAGCCCATTGGGCTTCCCGCGCGAGATACTGCAAACCGGGCAGAATCAGCATGGCATTTTCTTGCGGCGTATCCGCGATCAGACCGTTCAGTCTGGTCTCATCCTCGGCATGTGTTGTGGATTTCACTAGGCCACCCTCTCAGCACGGCGCTCAAGATCCGCAGCCGTCTGAAGCACGGGTTCATTGACCCCGAGCTTGCTGCGTACCCGCGCCAGGATTTCAGGCGAGATTTTCGGTGCGATCGCCCTGACCGCCTCTCCGCCAATCATCCGTGTTTCGCCAAGGACGGTTACCGGCCAGCCCGTCCGTTCCATCAAAATCGTCTGCATCGCAACAGGCATCAAAATATAATATTGCTCCAGGCCTTGCTTAACGCCGTATTCAAGATAAGCGACCATCATCTCAGCAACGATGCGCCGGCGCATTTCCGGATCCAAGTCAGGGTCCACCGCAAGGCGGGTGCCTTCCCAGACCGTGTCTGATTTCACCAGTGGCGCAAAGGTCACCATGTCGCTGAATACTTCTTCCAACATGTAGGGCATGGTTGTCGGGCTTAGCCGCGTGACACCGCGCACAATGCCTTCCTGGTCACGATAGGTCAGATAGACAGCCGCGGGCGTGTCGTAGGGGTCGTATTCCATGCCGTTAAAATGCGGCACGTCATACTTCTGTTCCTCAACGAAAACCTTGTAGCGAAGCCGGTGTTGCCCGGCTATGGCATCACCGAAGTAGTGGGCTGTCTCAAATGTTATGCAATCGATCATCGACCATCCACAGGTTGGAACTATCAGGCCTTCCAACCTAGGCATGACGGCCACACCGCACAGCTACGGTCATCCGTAGGGTAGATCGATTTTGATACAAATTTTTGCTTCATGGTGGCTGCCTGGAATCCGAGTCCGAGTCCGAGTCCTGCCCCGCTCTGCCTGAACGGGGTTCAAAGAACCCAATTGTTGGTGTTACGGGGTGATAAGCCCCAGATGCAGTGATTTGACGACTGCCGTCACGCGGGAGTCGACTTCTAGCTTCTTCAGGATGTTCCGAACGTGGAACTCAACGCCGTGCTCGGAAATTCCGAGAATTTCGCCGATTGCCCAGTTGCTCTTGCCCTGGGCGCACCAGTGCAGGACTTCCCGCTCCCGGTCGGTAAGCGCGACCATCGGGTTGCCGTCCTGTTCGATAAACGACCAATAGTTCAGATGGAACTGGTGCGCCAATGCATTGAGCACCGACAGATTCTGGGACATTTCGGCGCCGCCAGAACTGCTGGCAAGGCCGATACCGGATACTTCGCCACGCGGTCCATGCAATGGAATACCAACGCCATCATATAGACCGGCATCCTTGCCCGCGCCCATGAACTCCATCTGCCGTTTGCTCAACGGCAGGCGCTCTGAAAGCCCGTCCCAGGAGAAAGGCCGCGAGGCTACGGTTCCATAGCGGAGAACGGGGTCAATGGTCTCAAACTCTTTCTGTCCGTAGAGCGACAACCATTCATTCGGGTAATTCGTCAGCACAAGGGACGATCCAGCACTATCGTCAGCTTCAACCGCGCGCGTGCTGTTGTACATCACCAAATCAAAGCCAAAGTCACCGATCGCGCGCTTGAACAGCGCGAGAACTTCTTCCTGGGTTTCGGCCTTATTGGAGGCCTCGATGTAATCGATGATCTCCATGTCCCTACCCGACCTCCGGCGCGATCAGGCCGAGCCGTAGCGCAATAACGACCGCATGAAGCTCGTTCTGGGCACGCAGGCCTTTGACCGCGGTACGCACATGGCGACGGAAATCATCCGGTGTCAAATCGTGGCTTTGCAGCCGCGCCGGGGTCACGACGCCTTCAGCCTGCAGCGTCAAACACAGTAACTCTTCTTCAGACAGCTGCGGGACATGCGGAATGAAGCCGTAGTCCTTAAGCGTCTGTGTCGCTTCTGAATAGAATTCCTTGCCCCGGTCAAATACGCCGCCCGTCGCGACATCGCGCAACGATGTGGGCAACAGCGTTACAATCGCCTTCTCATCGTCATCGCCGCGATACGGTAACACCAATACCGGTGACTCATTGCCGCTTGGATTGGACCACCAGAAGGACCCTCGCGCCATGGATTCGCTGACCGAAAGCGGCGCCAGGACCGTCGCGAGCCGCGCCAGATAGCTGGGCTGGTCGGCCAGCGCCAGGCTGGTCAGCGTCACGTCCGGACACTCACCGTCATTCCAGACTGTATAAAGGTGGAACCCGAAGTGCTCGAACCCGCGTGTGCGCACGTAAGCGCCAAAACGGCGCTTCAACCCTTCCAGTTCTGCAACCTGTTCGAATTCGTGCATTACAGCGTATTAGTTGTCGGACCTCGTAGTGCTTCGAATATACGCAAACAGTAATGAAAAAACAACGTGATAAATCAATGCACTCGGCGGAGTCTCTAATAGATTCAATTTAAAGCTAATCCGAGTCTAATGATGCAACTGCAACGAGTCACAATTCGGTGACCATAAACGGCCCCGACAACTATAGAATCTAATTTTGACTCTTCGCGATACTATATTTGGTGGTTGATTCGTCTTTCCATAAAATTTGAATTATGTCGTTACCGATGCGTAAAACCGGATGACTTCAGTTCCACGATGTTTTTTTGACTGTCCAGAACGATGACACCGGACCCCCGGATCACGTCGCCAATGACCGTCGCTTTGCATTCTGTCCTAATTGCCGCCATACCGAACCTATCCAATCGGATAGGCGGTGCGGTCATGACCAGTTCGTAGTCGTCACCACCGGTTAAAATTACGTCCAAAAGCTCAGGATTCCGGGCAAGGGCGCCCTGCGCGGCCGCTGAAAGTGGCAATTGATCAACATGTATGCGGGCGCCCACGTCGGACACCTCACAGAGGTGTCCGATATCAGCGACCAGGCCATCAGATACATCCAGCCCGGCAGAAACCAGACCGGCGGCCGCCTGACCGGCTGCAAGGCGCGGCTGTGGAAGGCGGTATCGGTCCAGCAGATGACCGGACGGGTCATCAATCTGGCCCCGCGCTGCCAATAGCCCCAGCGCGGCATCACCAATGGTGCCAGTAACGACAATTTTGTCGCCGGGGGACGCGCCACTTCTGGAAATTGCCTCCCCGGCTGCCACCATTCCCATGGCCGTCAATGACAGAGTCAGCGGCCCCGTTGTCGAGACCGTGTCGCCACCGATCAGGCCCATCCCATATGCCGCCTGGTCACTCGCCAACCCCTCAACGAACCTTTCGAGCCAACGATCCTCCGTTGCCCTGGGCAGCGCCAGACCCAGCAAGTAGGCCGACGGCCGCGCGCCCATGGCCGCAAGATCGGACAGATTCACCCGCAGCAGTTTTCTGGCAATCAGGTCCGGCGGATCATCGGGAAAGAAGTGAACCCCCGCGACCATCATGTCCTTGGTCACGACCAGTTCCTGCCCCTGTGGCACTCCCAGTGTAGCGGCGTCGTTTTCGAGCGCTGCGGCACCTTTGTGCGCCGCGGCCAATGGCGCGAGAAGCTCGTTGATCAGCTCGAATTCACCGCGACGGTCGATTCCGGCCATGGCCCGGCGCGGCGGCTAGCCGCTGTTTCCCGGCCTGACCGTGCGGGCAATCCGGTCAAGCACGCCGTTTACGAAACCAGGCTCGCTTTCGGTGAAGAAGGCGTTGGCGATATCCAGATACTCGTTGATGATCACCGGCGTCGGGATATCGGGGCGCGCGATCAGTTCGTAGGTCCCTGCCCTTAGGATCGCCAGAACCAGCCTCTCAATTCTGGCGATGGTACGCCCTTGAGTGGCCGCGCCGATTTGACTGTCGACTTCCGTCAGGCGCTCCGTCGCCCCTTTGAAAATGTCTTCAAACAACGCCATATCGGCAGGCCGGTATTGATCACCGTCGACTTCCTTGCCGATCCGCCAGGTCTGGAACTCCGAAACGATCTGGCGGACCGATGCATCTGTGGACGCCGCCTGATAGAGCGCCTGAACCGCGGCCAGCCGCGACGCACTGCGGGACCCCGGCCCGCTTTCTACGGATAGCGCTTCAGTTTCCGGCACGGTGTCGCTCATGGTTTTCAGATGTCATATCAGGTTTCGCTCGATGCGTTTGGCGACCTTAATAGGCGGTGCGGCTATAGGTTTCCAGCACATCCTCGCCGAGGCTGACCTGCTCCTGGCGCACAAACCGCCTCGCTTGCGTTGCTTCAGCCAGCCCCAGGGTGGCAACCGCAGCAAGCCCATCACCGCCGATAACCGAAGGCGCCCGAAACCACGCAATCCGGTCGACGAGATCCAACCTCAACAGACTTGTCGCGAGCTCTGCGCCGCACTCCGCCAGAACACGCGTGACGCCTTGACCACCCATCATCTCCAACGCCGCCGGCAGCCCGACCCGTCCGTCTTCAGTATCGTTAATGTGCAAAACGGTAACGCCTTTGGCCTCAAAGGGACTCGGGTCCGAAGACGCCAATGTCAGCAGCGTCGTGGAAACGGCATTTGATGTCTCAACCAATTGGCTGGCCAACGGGGTTCGCAGGCTGCTGTCGACCACAAAGCGCGATGGACTGGCGTGCTCCAGCCCCGCAATCCGGCAATCCAGCATCGGGTCGTCAGCCAGTACGGTGCCAACACCGGTCAGAATCGCATCATGCTGCACCCTTAGCAGATGACCATAACGTCGGGCGTCCGGGCCAGTGATCCACTGACTATGTCCATTAGCGGTCGCAATCTTGCCGTCCAATGTGGTGGCCAACTTCAAAGTGACAATTGGGCGGCCAGAGCGGATTCGCATCAGGAACCCGGCATTGAGCGCCTCGGCTTCGGCTTGACCAATATCCTCATGAACCTCAATGCCAGCACCTTTGAGCATGGCGATGCCCGCGCCTGAAACACGCGGGTCGGGGTCACGGGTCGCGACGACACAACGGCTGATGCCTGCGTTAATCAACGCCTCGGCACAAGGGGGCGTCTCACCATGATGGGCGCAGGGTTCGAGCGACACATAGGCGGTCGCGCCTTTGGCTGCGTCTCCCGCCTGCGCTAATGCTTCTGTCTCAGCATGGGGACGACCGCCGGGCTGGGTCCAACCGCGCCCCACGACACGCCCTTCTTTAACGATGACGCAGCCGACCGCCGGGTTGGGGGCGACACGGCCTAATCCACGGCGTGCCAGCCCGAGGGCCGTTCGCATATGCCATAGATCGTCTTGCACGGTGCGGGCCCCTAGGCCGCGCTAGTCTTCTTGCGGCTCGCCATCAAGACTGCCGATGAACTCTTCGAAGTCCTTGGCCTCGCGGAAGTTCTTATAGACAGAGGCGAACCGGACATAGGCAACCTGATCAATACCCGCGAGCCCTTCCATGATCAGTTCCCCGATCAGGTCAGAGGGAACTTCGGCCTCGCCCATGCTTTCCAGCCGGCGAACCAGGCCGTTGATCATTCGATCGACGCGTTCCGGCTCGACGGGCCGTTTGCGCAGCGCAATCGCCAGGGACCGGGTCAACTTATCCCTGTCAAAAGGAACGCGCTTACCGCTTTTTTTGATCACGGTCAGTTCGCGCAGCTGAACCCGTTCAAAGGTCGTGAATCGAGCGCCGCAGGCCGGACAATGCCGCCGCCGCCGGATGGCCGCGCCGTCCTCGGTCGGGCGGGAATCCTTAACCTGGGTTTCGTCGTTACCGCAAAACGGACAGCGCATGGTTCCCCTCCCCCTCGGTACCGATTATGTCGTGTAAATCGGAAATGCGTTGGTCAGCGCCGCCACGCGTTCGCGGGCTGCGGCTTCCGCCGCACTATTGTCATCAGGGTTGGCTGCGAGCCCTTCCAGAACATCGGCTATCAGATCGCCGACTTCCTGAAACTCACCGACACCAAAGCCGCGTGTTGTGCCGGCGGGCGTCCCCAACCGGATGCCGGAGGTCACCGCCGGTTTCTCCGGATCGAACGGAATGCCGTTCTTGTTACAGGTGATGTTGGCCCGCTCCAGTGAATCCTCAGCGGCGTTACCCTTCACGCCTTTGGGGCGCAGATCGACTAGCATAAGGTGGGTATCAGTGCCCCCGGACACCATATCGAAGCCGCGCTGCATCAGTTTCTCCGACAGCGCCTTTGCATTTTCGATGATCGCCCGCGCGTAAAGCTTGAAATCCGGTTGTAGATCTTCACCAAAAGCAACCGCTTTGGCCGCGATCACATGCATCAGCGGGCCACCCTGCAGGCCCGGGAACACAGCAGAATTGATCTTTTTGCCCAGCGCCTCGTCATTGGACAGGATCATGCCGCCACGCGGTCCCCGCAAGGTCTTGTGGGTTGTCGTCGTCACAACATCGGCAAATGGCAGGGGGCTGGGATGCACACCGCCTGCAACCAGCCCGGCGAAATGCGCCATGTCGACCATCAACAGCGCACCGACGCTATCGGCGATCTCACGGAAGCGGGCAAAGTCTATGATCCGTGGATAGGCAGACCCGCCCGCGATGATCAGTTTAGGCTGGTGTTCCTTGGCCAGCCCCTCGATCTCGTCGAAATCGATCAGATGGTCCTGCTGGCGCACGCCATACTGAACCGCGTTAAACCATTTACCCGATTGTGCAGGCGGCGCACCGTGCGTCAGGTGACCGCCGGCAGCCAACGACATGCCCATGATGGTGTCACCCGGCTTCATCAGGGCCAGCATCACGGCCCCGTTGGCCTGTGCTCCGGAATGCGGCTGCACATTGGCATAGGCGCAGTCGAACAGTTTTTTGGCACGATCGATCGCCAGGTCTTCCGAGACGTCAACATATTCGCAGCCGCCGTAATAGCGGCGCCCGGAATAGCCCTCGGCATATTTGTTGGTCAGGACAGAGCCCTGCGCCTCCAGAACGGCACGAGACACGATATTCTCGCTCGCGATCAGTTCGATCTGACTTTGCTGTCGGTGGAGTTCGCCATTGATCGATCCGGCGACGTCAGGATCGGCCTCGGCGAGCCCGGCAGAAAAGAAACGATTGGACGCGGAATTGTTATCAGCAGCTTGGGTCGACATGGTCGGCACTCTCCGGTGGCTAGCTTTGGCCTAGTTTTGCGACGCGGCCTTCGTGGCGGCCTCCGCCAAATTCAGTGTTGAGAAATTCGCTCAGGGCATCTTTTGCCGCCTCGGTACCGATAATCCGGGCACCCAGCGCCAGCACGTTGGCATCATTGTGTTCGCGGGCCAGCCGCGCTTCGAGACCGTTGTGGCATAGCGCGGCGCGGACCGCCGGGTTGCGATTGGCGGCAATGGAAATACCGATCCCGGTGCCACAGACAATCAGGCCCATGGGTGCCCGCCCCTCTTCAATGGCTTGCGCCACCGCATGGCCGAAATCGGGATAGTCCACGGAATCTGGGCCAAACGCGCCCAGATCCAGAACCGTATAGCCCTGGGGCAGCAATTCGGCTTTCAACAGCTCTTTGAGCTCGAATCCTGCGTGATCCGAACCCAGTGCTATCGCCGGCTTCGACGACGGTTCCGTCATTCAGTCTGCTATTTGTTCCACTACCTAAGTCCCGGCGGACCGAGACACCCGACTAGAAGAAGTCCTACCATATGTCGGGGTGAGACGCCAAGCATGCCCAAGGTGTCGTGGGTGAGAATTGCAGTTTTTGCAGATCGAACGTGGGGCGCACCCAGGCTACAGCGTGTCTGAAGGTGGAAAATACCGATAATGTCCGGTGATCGGAAACCTGAACAGGATGTCCTCAAGTTGCGGACCGGCACCGATATTGTGAACCGCCATAAGCCGTTTCCCATCCGGTGTGCGCCTGTCGGTAAGGATGCCGATATGAGGCAAGCTTCCACCCACCATCCACGTCACCAGATCGCCCGGCTGATAGTCAGCGGGATTCGAAGAAACGTCGAACGTTTCACCATGACGCTCAAAGAACACCTGAAGATTCGGCACCCGCCGATGATCAATGTTGCTATCGGGCTTTGAAAGCCCCCAATGGTCAGGATAGGCGTCAAAGTCCGCGCTCATGTCTTCGTGCACGAGCTGCTGCAGATCAATCCCCAGCGCACGATAGGACCGGATAACGACGTCTGTGCAAACGCCATATTGGGCCGGCACATCACCCATCGGATAGGCGATCCTGCGATAGCTGCCATCATAGGTAACAGCGTGTTTGGTCCGCTCCAACGCGGCATCGACAAGCTGGTCGGGTGTTTGCGCAGCGGCATCAAGTGTCGCCCACAGAAAAACCAGCCCGCACAGGCCCAACACACCCATTATGCGTTTGACGATCATGTCCTGGAGATAGGTCACGATTCTGGCGGAAATGGGGCCGATCAATTGCGTTTAAGCGGCGCGGCTGATCTTCCGCCGTTCCCAGACCGTGTTGAGCGCGTCGACAAGCGCATCCATCATCTCGTCGGTGTGATACGGCCCCGGCGTAAAGCGCAAGCGTTCGGTACCCCTAGGCACGGTCGGGTAGTTAATCGGCTGAACGTATATGGCGAATTCTTCCATCAGCTCGTCCGACACCTGCTTGCACAGGGTGGCATCACCGACCCATAGCGGCACGATGTGGCTTTCGGATTCCATCAACGGCAGTCCTGCATCGCGGAACCGCTGCTTCAAGGCCGCCGCGCGTTCCTGATGGCGCACACGCAGATCGTTGGTCCGCTTCACATGCCGGATACTGGCCAACGCGCCCGCTGCCAGCACGGGCGATAGTGAGGTCGTAAAAATGAATCCAGGCGCATAGGACCGGACGACATCAATCAGTTTCGCCGTTCCCGTGATATACCCGCCCATCACGCCGAATGCTTTCGCCAGCGTGCCCTCGATGATGGTGACCCTGTCCATCACTGCATCGCGTTCGGCGACACCGCCGCCACGCTCACCATAGAGCCCGACGGCGTGAACCTCGTCCAGATAGGTGATCGCATTGTACTTGTCGGCCAGATCACAGATCGCTTCTATCGGCGCGATATCGCCATCCATCGAATAGACGGATTCGAACGCAATCACCTTGGGCGCGTCCGGATCAGCCTGTTGCAGCAGTTCTTCCAAATGAACCAGATCGTTGTGGCGGAAAATCCGCTTGGTCTGACCGGAATGCCGCACGCCCTCAATCATCGAGGCGTGGTTCAGCTCATCCGAAAACAGGATACAACCCGGCAAAATCCGCCCGATCGTGCTGAGCGTCGCCTCATTGGAGATGTAGCCGGAGGTAAACAGCAGCGCGGCTTCCTTGCCGTGCAGGTCTGCCAGTTCCTGTTCCAGCAGCACATGATAGTGGTTGGTGCCGCTGATATTGCGGGTACCACCCGCACCGGCGCCACACTCATGCAGGGCGGTTTCCATCGCCGCGATCACATCGGGGTTTTGACCCATGCCCAGATAGTCATTGGAGCACCAGACGGTGATATCGCGCTGAACGTTGTCGCCCTCATAAAAGCGTGCACGCGGGAATTCGCCCGCGCGGCGGGCAATATCCATGAAGACACGATAGCGGCCTTCAGCGCGCAGCGAATCTATCGCTTCTTCGAATTTAGCCTCGTAATCCATCGAACTCCTGAACCGGGAGGCCCCCGGAACGCCTTTGGTAATCTACTGAAAGGTTTACGCCAACCCCCTGATCCGGATCAATTTAGGGCGATAAATGGCGTCGGGAAAGCTATATCGGCAGCAGGTCAGGGTCCCAATCGTGCAAAGCGCAGCGCTTCTCGCAGACCACGCAGCGACACTTTGTGACTGACCTTGTGATTGCCCGCACGGCCAGAGACCTCGGCGAACACATAGAGCATGGCGCTCTGCTGCCCTTCCAGGAGCGCCTCAAGCGCCCGCCGGTCGAGGGCGAAGTAAACCGTACCACCACTATAGTCGCCATCGGAGGCAAAGAACTGCCGCCAACTGGCGGGGTCAGCTTCATCCTGGCGCAGCGAGACGATAACACGAGCGGTCTCGTAGTACGGGATCGGCGATATCCGCACACCCAGTCGAGGCTGATTACCCGGTGCGTCCAACACTGTCTCAACCACCAATCTGGGCAATCGCGCCTTGTTCTGAACGCCCCAGCCGTCTTCAGGCCGGCTATCAAAAGGCGTATGCGCGCACCAGGCCTTGCCGGGCCCGAAACACTCCCAATCATTGGCATATGCTGGCTCCGCTGCAGGTGCCAAAATCAACACGCTCAGCAGCAGCACGGCGATACCGCGCACAGTCTTACTCCCTATGGCCTCGTTTTCTTTAGGATATAGGGCAGATTTCCACTGTTCTCTAACCTGAAGGCCAGATCATCTCAAATGTCATCGCGAGCAACGCGAAGCGATCCAGAGCCGGGACAACAATAGCCGCTCTGTGGATTGCCGCGCCGCCCCGGCCAAGAGGCCAGCGCGTCTCGCAATGACATCAGGACTATGTCTAAAGGTCACCCGCCAGCATTTTGATGACGCCCGAGAAATCCAGGCCGCCATGACCAGCTTCGGAGAGCTTGGTGTACAGCTCTTCAGAGTGCTGCCCTAAAGGTGTCTGTGCGGCCACGGTTTCCGCGGCTTCCTTGGCCAGCCGCAGATCCTTCAACATCATGTCGACAGCGAAACCGGCCTGGTAGTCATTGTTGGCCGGCGATGTCGGCACGGGGCCCGGCGCCGGGCAGTATGACGTCATGGACCAGTTCTGCCCCGACGCGGTCGAGGAAATATCAAAGAAGGTCTGTGCATCGAGACCCAGCGTCTTGGCCAGATTGAACGCCTCTGACGTGCCGATCATGCAGATGCCAAGCAGCATATTGTTCGCGACCTTGGCGACCTGACCGTTACCGGCAGCCCCGGCGTGGAAGATGTTCTTGCCCATGATGTCGAGGAAGGGCTTGGCCTTGGCAAAAGCCTCATCCGTACCGCCAACCATGAAGGTCAGCGTGCCGGCCTCCGCGCCGCCGACACCGCCGGATACAGGTGCGTCGACCATTTCCAGCCCCTTTTCAGCGGCCGCGGCAATCACATCGCGGGCCGAAGGTACGTCAATGGTCGAACTATCGATCAGCAAGGTGCCGGGTGCGGCAGAATCAATCACGCCACTCGCATCGGCATAGACGCCACGCACATGCTTGCCGGCCGGCAACATCGACACGACGACATCAACATCGCTTGCGGCCTCGGATGCGCTGGCACAGGCCGTTGCACCACGCTCGACCGCCAGCGAAACGGCGGCCTCCATCAGGTCAAAAACCTTCAGTTCGTGTCCGGCCTTGATGAGATTGTGAGCCATATGTCCGCCCATATTGCCCAGGCCGATAAAGCCTACTTTTGCCATGTCGTCTCTCCTGTTTGTTCTTGTCCCCCTCACCCCAACCCTCTCCCCCGAGGGGAGAGGGAGGGACCCGCGTCAGCGGGAGGGTGAGGGGCTGATTTGTCCTTAAGCCCGGGTCCCTGGCGGCCCGTCGAAGTGCAGGTCCTGGTCGCCGAGGGCCTGGAAATAGGCATCGACATCGGCGTCTGTTACCGCCTCAAGTGTGTCAGGCGACCACTTTGGCTCATTGTCCTTATCGACGATGACAGCGCGAACGCCTTCATAGAAATCCTGTCCCGCCATCACCTGCGTGACGATCCGGTACTCCATTTGCATGCAGGCATCGAAATCCAGCTTAGCGCCTTCGCGCATCTGCCGGAAGGTCACCTTCATGCTCGTGGGCGACTTGCCCTCAATCGTCGCCAGCGTTTTCTGGGCAAACTTGGAGCCGTTCAGCTTGAGCGTCTCGACCACGTCTTCCAGCGAGTTTTCACGGAAGATCACATCAATTTGCCCCTGTAGCAGCTTGACGTCGGACTGCCCCGGGTCCTCGTGGAATCCTTGAAGAATATCCTGAATGTTCTCTTTGCTGCTCAGGTCGCCATCGACAAGAGCCTGTAGCAGATCATCGAGCTTGTCTGACGGCGTATAGCTGGTCGCAATGCCCAGATGCAGCGCATCTGCAGGCCGCAGCCGGTCACCGGTGATCGCTGAATACATCCCCGTCTCACCCGGACAACGGGGCATGAAGTAACTGCCGCCCACATCGGGGAACAAGCCGATGCCCGTCTCCGGCATGGCATAGGTGGTCCGCTCCGTCGCGACGCGGAAATCGCCATGCACCGAAAGGCCGCAGCCACCGCCCATGGTGATGCCATCGATAAAGGCGATGTAGGGTTTCGGGTAGGTCTTGATGTAGCGGTTCAGCCGATACTCGTCCCAGAAGAAGCTGAGCGCAGTGGGCCGGTCGTTAAGGCCATTGTTGCGTAGCCACAAAATGTCACCACCGGCGCAGAAGGCGCGGTCGCCGGCCGCCTGAATGACAACGGCCTGGACCTCGTCATCCTCGGCCCATTCAATCATTTGGGGGTGAATTTCCAGCACCATCGGCTGGTTCAGCGCATTGAGCGCCTTGGGACGGTTGAGCGTGATCAGCCCAACCCCGCCGCGCTTTTCAAATAGAACTTCCGGTTCGTCGCTCATTTTCGCCGTTCCCCTAACGGTTCGCTGGATAAGGCCCTTTAAGGATCATGCGGGAGATAATCACCCGCATGATTTCGTTTGTGCCTTCCAGAATCTGATGCACCCGCAGGTCGCGTAGGAAGCGCTCAATCGGGTACTCCTTGATATAGCCATAGCCGCCATGCAGCTGCAGCGCGTCATTGACGATGTCGAAGCAGACATCGGTTGTGAAGCGCTTGGCCATGGCGGCTTTCATGGTCGCGTCATGCGCGCCCTCGCTGACCGCAACGGCGCCGGATCGCACCATCAGGCGGCCCGCTTCCAGTTCCGTCGCCATATCGGCCAGCTTAAATTGGGTCGCCTGAAAATCCGCAATAGCACGGCCAAACTGTTTACGCTCCTTGGTGTAATCGAGCGCAGTCTCCAGGCAGGCGCGCGCGCCACCCAGCGAACAGGCGGCTATATTAAGGCGCCCGCCATCCAGACCCTGCATGGCGATCTTGAAGCCGTCGCCTTCTTCGCCAATACGGTTGGCAACCGGAATGCGGCAATCTTCGAAAATGACGGATGAGGTCGGCTGGGACTTCCAGCCCAGCTTCTTTTCCTGGGCGCCAAAGGAGAGGCCGGGCGTCCCCGCCTCGACGACAACGCAGGTGATACCGCCCGGGCCATCATCACCGGTACGGACCATCACGACATAAATGTCGGAACGGCCACCGCCGGAGATGAATGCCTTGGAGCCGTTCAGGATGTAGTCGTCACCATCGCGGACCGCCTTGGTGCGCAGACTTGCAGCGTCAGACCCCGCGCCCGGTTCGGTGAGGCAATAGGAGGAGAAGTGCTCCATGGTCATCAGCTTGGGCAGCCATTTCGCCCGCTGTTCGTCAGTGCCCCATTTGTCGATCATCCACGACGCCATGTTGTGGATCGAGATGTAGGCCGCCGTTGACGGACACGCCGCCGCTAGCTCTTCAAAGACGATGGTGGATTCCAGCCGGCTGAGCCCGACGCCATAGTCGTCGCTAACATAGATGCCGGCAAAGCCAAGCTCTGCCGCCTGCCGGAGTTCTTCTTCCGGAAAGATTGACTCTTCGTCCCATTCCGCCGCCTTGGGCGCCATCACGTCCTGGGCAAATGCGCGCGCCGTATCCTGGAACAGGCGCTGGTCTTCGTTCAGTTCAAAGTCCATGAGTTCGTTCGCTACCCCCCTCACCCGTTCGCTTCGCTCACCTCCCTCTCCCCCGGGGGAGAGGGTCAGGGTGAGGGGGCGCTGGATATATCGTGCAATCTATAAACCAATGGCCGGCAGGCGCAACAGCACCCACCGGCCATCAGCTCAGCACAATTCGCTGGTTAGGCGATTTTTTCCATGATGTCCTTGCCGAACAATTCCTCGTCCGACGGAATGACCTTGGTTTCGGCCAGCGGCTTGGAGACCCAGGTCTCATTGATCAAGTCACGCCACGAAATATTGTTGTTCGTGCCATTGCCGCCCCAAGAGCCACAACCCAGCGAGAAGGTCTGGCGCATGCCGTTCCAGAGGTTGCCGGAATTGGATGCGGCCTGCGGCTGGTTGACCATGACACGGGACGTCTTGGTCGCGTTGGCCACCTTCATGATGTTCTCGTCGCTCTGCGAATAAAGACCGCAAGAGTGGCCCTGCCCCTGATAGGACTGGATATTGTTGGTCAGCTCAATCGCATGGTCGATGTCCTTGGCCCGATAAAGCGCCATGGTGACCGAGAGCTTTTCGCCCGAGAATGGATGATCTTCACCCCAGCCGTCTTCCGGCACGATGAAGAACTCACGGCCTTCAGGGGCTTCGATCCCGGCCATGCCGGCGATCTTTTCAAACGGCTGCGCCACGATCGCCGTGTTCAGGTGACCATCTTCCCAGATCGTGTTCTGAAGCTTGGCCTTTTCTTCCTCGTTGACGATATAGCCGCCCTGGTGAACCAGCTTGCTCAGCATTTCGTCATAGATCGCATCCACCAAGACGACCGAATTATCGGACGAACAGGAAGCAGCCAGATCGAGCGTCTTGGAAATACGGATTTTTTCAGCTGCATCATCCAGATCAGCGGTGTCGTCAACGGTGATCACCGCATTGCCGACGCCAACACCCAGAGCCGGCGTGCCACTGGAATAAGCTGCGGTAACCATCGCCCCACCGCCGGTGGCCAGCACACGGTCACACTGGCGCATCAATTCGTTGGTCTTTTCCAGCGACGGGGTATCGATGCCGATCACCAGATCCGCCGGTGCGCCACAGGCCACGATCGCCTCACGCATATAGTCGCAGATTTTCTTGTTGGTCAGTTTGGCGCGAGGATGGGGCGCCACGATGATCGAGTTACGGCCTTTCACCGCGTGGATCGCCTTAATAACCGGCGTCGCTTCCGGATTGGTTGACGGCGCCAGTGCACCGATCACGCCCATCGGCTTGGCGATCTTGATGATGTTGCGTTCCGGGTCTTCTTCCAGAACACCAACGGACTTGTCATCGATGATGTCCATCAATGTCGCGCGCGTCTTGCGGTGAATCTTCAGATACTTGCCGTCATAGTTGCCAAGCTGCGTCTCATCGACGGTGAACTGGGCAATCTCTTCTGAACGGTCCTCACGGGCCACAGACCACACCATGGCACGGATCAGTTCATCGACCTGTTCTTGCGTGTAGTTTTCGATCTGCGCCTGCGCCGCGCGCGACCGGGCCACCAGTTCCGCGATTTCCTCGGCGGGGCTCCGCTCGTCGTCTGCGGTCATCTGTTTGACGGTTTCAGTCATTGTGCTGCTCTCCCAGCTTAAGGTCTGGCCAGCAGGACCCATGATCCCGGTCTGACCCCAAAACGAATACCGCCGTTGCCGTGCAACGGACAGTCCACTCCCGATACTTGAAAGTGAAGTCTACAGAAGACAAAATTGCTTGGCTATGCGAAATTCTCCCCGTTTGATCTGCAAAAATCCACAGAAGTTCACCCAGGGTGACGTAACGTAAAGCAGGAAGAGAAATCCGTGTTCAATTGGGACGATTTACGCTTTTTTCTGGAGCTCTCGCGCCAGGGGCGGCTGGTGGCCGCAGCGCGAAAGCTGCATGTCGACCATACGACCGTTGCCCGGCACATCAGCGCCCTTGAAGAATCACTGAATACCAGGCTATTTGACCGTACGCCACGCGGATACGTGCTGACCAAGGCAGGACAGTCTCTTCTCCGCCATGCCGAGTCCATGGAATCCCAGTCCATCGACCTCTATCAGGACGTTTCCGGTGAGGACGCAACGCTGACAGGTACCGTGCGCATGGCCGCGACCGAGGGCTTGGCGATTGAATTCCTGGCCGGTCAGATGGACGCGTTCCGGCAAAAACACCCCGGCATTGTTGTCGAACTCGTCGCGAGCACACCGCCCCTGAACCTGTCGCGCCGGGAGGCCGACCTGGCCATCACCCTGTCGCGCCCGCAATCGGGCCGGCTGGTTGCCCGCAAGCTCGCCAACTATGCGTTAGGCCTTTACGCGACCCCTGACTACCTGAACCGCATGCCGGAGATCCGGTCGATGGAGGACCTCTCCGAGCACGACTTCATCTGGTATATCGACGACTTGGTCACCTTGCCGCAGTTGCGCTTCCTGGAGGAAGAGGTCAAGGACCCCAATGTCGTTTTCCAGTCAACCAGCGTGGTCGCGCATTTCAACGCGGCACTGACAGGGTTGGGCATGGCCATGCTGCATTGCTTTGCGGCCGGACCGGATGAGCGATTCATTCGCATTCTGCCGAATGATATCGACATCAAGCGCGAATTCTGGCTGGTGGTGCACGAAGACCTTCGCCATGTTGCGCGTGTCGAGGCCGTGTGCGATTTTCTTGCCGACGTGCTTCACGAAAACCAGCCCCTGCTTCTGGGACATATCTGACCATGACCGATCAACCCTCGCCTGGCTTTCCTACAACCCGTATGCGACGCAACCGCATGAACGACTGGTCACGCCGTCTGGTGGCTGAGAACACACTATCGGTTAACGACCTGATCTGGCCGCTCTTTGTCCAGGACGGTGAGGACTCCCGCGACCCGGTTGCGTCAATGCCGGGCGTCGACCGGCTCAGCATCGATCTGGTGGTGGATGCCGCGGCCCAGGCCGCCAATCTGGGCATCCCGGTGATCGCGCTTTTTCCCCAAACCGATAATGCGTTGAAGACCGCCGAGGGGGCGGAATCCGCGAACCCGGACAATCTGATCTGCCGTGCGGTGCGCGCGATCAAATCGCAGGTACCCGATATCGGCGTGATGTGCGATGTCGCGCTCGACCCCTATACGGACCATGGCCATGACGGCGTCATCATCGGCGATGTGGTCGCCAATGACGAGACGCTCGAAATCCTGGTACAGCAGGCCTTGATCCAGGCCGATGCAGGCTGCGACATCATTGCCCCCAGCGACATGATGGATGGGCGCATCGGGGCAATCCGGGCTGCCCTAGAGGCCAATGGTCACAGCAACATCCAGATTATGGCCTATGCGGCCAAATATGCATCGGCCTTCTATGGCCCGTTCCGCGACGCCGTGGGTTCCTCCTCCGCGCTGGGCAAGGCATCCAAATCCACCTATCAGATGGACCCGGCCAATAGCGACGAGGCGTTGCGCGAAGTCGCGCTCGATATCGCCGAAGGGGCGGACATGGTGATGGTAAAGCCCGGCATGCCCTATCTGGACATTGTGCGCCGGGTAAAGGACGAGTTTGGTGTCCCCACTTTTGCCTATCAGGTCTCAGGCGAATACGCGATGCTGGCTGGAGCAGCAGAAAACGGCTGGCTGGACCGCGAACGGGTCATGCTGGAAAGCCTGACCGCCTTCAAACGCGCCGGGGCCAACGGCATCCTGACCTATTTCGCCGCTGAGGTGGCGGAGCTGCTGGCATAGCGATTTTTGCGCTTTGCGCCCGTAACCGTGTAGGTATTGTTCCCGTAGCGAGTTTGAGGGGGATCTATGGCCGGCGTTGAGCTGACCTTCGAGATGGGCTTTGTCTTTGCCGCCATTACCTTGGCGGTGGTGTTTTATTCGATCGACCGGGTGCCGATCGAAATGACGTCGCTGGTGACGATGGCGGCCCTGCTGATCTTTTTTCACTATTTCCCCGTCTCCTCTGGCGACGGCGTTTATGAGTTGAACAGCCGTACGCTGTTGGCCGGGTTTGCCGAACCGGCACTCGTTGCCATCATTGCCTTGCTTGTCGTCGGGCAAGCGTTGGTTCAAACCGGGGCCCTGGACGGCCCCGCGGCGCTTTTGATCCGATTGGGCCGGGGCCATGCCGGCATCGTGATCATCATGGCGCTGATCTTTGTCGCCATTCTCTCCGGCATCATGAACAACACGCCGGTCGTGGTGATCTTTATCCCTATTATGAGCGCCCTGGCCGAACGCCTTGATCAACCGCCCAGCCGGGTGCTGATCCCTTTAAGTTTCGCCGCCATCCTTGGCGGTATGACGACGCTGATCGGCTCCAGCACGAACCTGCTGGTTTCTGGCGCCGCGGTTAAAGAGGGATTGCCGGAACTCACCTTCTTTGAATTCACCATCCCCGGGGCCGTGCTAGCCGGTGTCGGTTTGATCTATCTGGTGTTCATCGCCCCTCGCCTGCTGCCCAACCGGTCGCCGCTGGCCGACGAATTCACCGGTGAGACCGGCAAGCAATTTGTCGCTGAAATTGACGTTCATCCCGGCAGCCGGTTGATCGGCGAAGAAGCTGCAGCAGGTATCTTCAAGGCCCTGCCCGATATCACCGTCCGTCTGATCCAACGCGGCGAAGCGGCCATATTACCGCCGTTCGAGGATGTCTCACTGCAAGTCGGCGATAGCCTGATCGTTGCCGCCACCCGCAAGGCACTGACTGATGTCTATTCCCGCGATCCCGACATGATCGAAGGGGTCGGTGAAGAGGCTCTGGTCGTGTTGACCGGTGAAGTCGAAAAGCGCAAAACCGCCAACCGCATCCTGGCAGAGGTGGTGATCGCGCCGGCGTCGCGGCTGGATGGCCGGACGCTTGCCGCATCCGGCTTTAGAAGCCAGACAGGCTGCATCGTGCTGGGCGTTCAGCGCCGGTCGCGGATGCTGCGCGCCGGCATCAACGATATTCGCCTGGAAGCGGGCGACGTGCTGCTGGTGACCGGACGCCGCGGCGATGTGATGGGTTTGCGGGAAAACCGCGACGTTCTGTTGATGGAGTGGTCGACCCGCGAACTCCCCAAACGCGCCCTGGCCGTGCGCTCGCTGCTGATCTTCGGGATCGTGGTGGGCTTGGCGGCAACCGGCCAGCTACCGATTGAAATCGCGGCCCTTGCCGGGGCCGGATTGATGGTGATTGGCAGATGTCTCAACGTCAGGCAGGCGGCTCGCTCCGTCGACCGGCGCGTGATCCTGCTGGTCGCAGCCGCCCTCGCACTCGGCAATGCGCTGAGCGCAACCGGCGGGGCCGGATATGTTGCCCACAGCATGCTGACCGCACTAGAAGGCGCTGAGGTCACCATCATCCTGTCGGCATTCTTCCTGCTGATCGCGGCGATGACCAATGTGTTGAGCAACAATGCAACCGCCGTGCTGTTCACGCCCATTGCGGTCAATATGGCGACCGAACTGGGTGTCGAACCGATGGTTTTTCTGCTGGCAGTCATCTTCGGGGCCAATTGCTCGTTCGCCACACCCATCGCCTATCAGACCAATCTGCTCGTTATGGGCCCGGGCCACTATAGATTTGGCGATTTTCTTCGGACTGGCCTGCCGTTGATTGTTTTATTATGGTTAACTTTCAGTCTGTTCATGCCCTGGTACTTCGGACTGGTATAGAAGCGAGCGCCTGTGACCGATCAGTTTATCAGATTTCCACGGTTCTATCTGACCGTGCCATCGCCCTGCCCCTACCTGCCTGGCCGGCTGGAGCAGAAGATATTTACCGAACTGAAGCAGCCGCATGCCAAAGAACTGAATGACTCTCTGTCCAAGGTAGGATTCCGGCGGTCGCAGAAGGTTGCCTATAAACCCGCGTGCGAAGGCTGCAGCGCGTGCATTTCGGTCCGCATTGCAGTGAACGAATTCGAACCGGGACGAAACATGCGCCGGATTCTGAAGCGTAATGGTGACCTGGTTGAAACCACCGTGCCGCCGCATGCAACGCTGGAGCAGTTTGACCTGCTGACCCGCTATCTCGATACAAGACACTCCGACGGTGGCATGGCGGGGATGTCAGCCATGGACTACGCGACGATGGTCGAAGAGACGCCGGTCAGCACAAACCTGGTTGAATATCGTGCGCACAATCTTGATCCGACGCGGGAAACATCACCGCTGCTGGCCGCCTGCCTGACCGACGTTCTCGATGACGGGCTGTCGATGATCTACAGTTTTTATGAGACGGCGGAGATCGACCGCAGCCTGGGCACCTATATGATCCTGTCGCATATCGAATGGGCCAAGCGCCTGGGCCTTTCCTATGTCTATCTTGGTTACTGGATCGAAGGGTCGGCCAAGATGGAGTACAAGGCCCGTTTTCAGCCGCTTGAGCTCTATTCCGAAGATGGCTGGCACCGGATGGACCAGCAGGCTTAGGTCTGACCCCTCATGACCGATGAGACCAGCAAACCGCGTGACGGCGCCTCGTCGGTTATCCGCCGCAGTTTTCTGACCGGCGCCGGTGCTGCAGCCGCGGCAGGCACGCTGGCCGCCATTGCCCCCAAATCCGATCCCCCGCCCACCACCGCAGGCAGCGATCCCAAATTCGACCTCAAAATGGTTACGACGTGGCCGAAGGGCTTTCCAGGACTGGGTACATCGGCCGACCGATTGGCCGCCCGGATTAATGCGAGTTCCGGTGGTTCCATCAATGTCAAAGTCTATGGCGCAGGCGAACTGGTCCCGGCCCTTGGCGCGTTTGATGCCGTTCAGCAGGGCAATGCCGACATCTATCACGGCGCGGAATATTACTGGCAGGGCAAGTCCAAAGCCTTTGCCTTTTTTGCCGCCGTGCCCTTCGGTTTGACGGGTCCGGAGCTCTCAGCCTGGGTCCGCTGGGGCGGTGGCCAGGCCCTGTGGGACGAACTGTCGGCGCGGTACAACATAAAGGCTTTTTTGACCGCGAATTCGGGCACCCAGATGGGCGGCTGGTACAAGCGTCCGCTCAACACACTGGAAGACTTCAAGGGGCTTAAAGTCCGCATGCCGGGCATGGGCGGCGAGGTCTTGCGCCGCATGGGCGCCGCGGCCAGCACCATTCCCGGCGGGGAAATCTATCAGGCGTTGCAATCGGGGCGCATCGACGGCACCGAATGGGCAGGCCCGTGGAACGATGTCGCCTTCGGTTTCTTCGAGATCGCCAAATACTACTACTATCCGGGTTTTCATGAGCCGGGCACGGGCCTTTCGATGGGCATCAATCTGGACGTCTGGAATCGCATGTCGCCTGCCCAGCAAAGCATTGTCGAGACGGCGACCACGGCAGAGGTCGAAAACGCGCTGGCCGAGTTCAACGCCGAAAACGCCCTCGCCTACCAGGAAATCCTGAAAATGCCGGATGTGACCGTGGCGCCCTTCTCCGAAGAGATCACGCGGGAGATTGCGCGGCTTTCCGCCGAGGTCGTCGCCGAAGCCGGCGAGGAGGATGAGCTATCCCGGCGGATTTATGAGAGTTTCTCTGCATTCCGCGAAAGAGCCATCGCCTACAACAAAATCTCCGAGCTGGCCTTTGCGCAAGACCGCCTGCTGGACTCAACCCTGGACCTGACCGGGGACTAACATGCTCCGCGTCGCGCAGCTCATCGACGGATTTAGCGAACGGGTGGGACGGGCAATCTCCTGGCTTGCGCTGGTTCTCGTTGTGCTGCAGTTCGCACTCGTCCTGCTGCGCTATGTCTTCGGCTTCAGCGACCGGGCGTCCGAGGAACTGCTGCTTTACGTCCACGGCACCCTGTTTCTGCTGGTCGCAGCCTATACGCTGAAACATCAGGGCCATGTTCGCGTGGACTTGTTTTATCGCGATGCCGCCCCCAGGACGAAAGCCATGGTCAATCTGGTCGGCACGCTGGTTTTTCTGGTGCCGCTCTGCATCCTGATCTGGTGGGCGGCATGGCCGATGGTGGAAAGCTCCTGGGCTGTCCGTGAAGGGTCAACAGAAGCCAGCGGCCTGCCGTTCAAGTACGTCTACAAAAGCGTCATTCTTGTCTTTGTCGCGCTGATGGCGCTCCAAGCGGTTTCGCAAGCCATAAAGTCCTGGTGCGCATTGCAGGGCCACGAATCCCCCGAAGAGACCGATGCCCCGGCGCTCTAGCAGAAGCCCAAAGCCGTTCGCCCTGAGGAGCGCGCCCGAGCATTGCAAGGGCGAGCGTCTCGAAGGGCAAACAGCCGTTCTATTGGTGATCCGTTCACACTTCGAGACGGCCCAGAATAGGGCCTCCTCAGTGCGAACGGTGTTGGGTGTCTACTAGAAGATGGAACTGGCCGACGGCTTCATAATTCTGATGGTGGTGTCGACCGGCGCCTTCCTGCTCTGCGGCTATCCGGTCGCGTTCACCCTGGCCGGCACGGCACTGGTTTTCGCAGGGCTCGGCATAGCCGCCGGGCTGATCGAGCTGCGCGACATTCTGCTCTATCCCGACCGCATTTTCGGCACGATGAGTAATGACGTGCTGCTGGCCGTGCCGCTCTTCGTCTTTATGGGCATCATGCTGGAACGCTCCAAGGTTGCCGAGGAGATGCTGGAAAGCATGTGCTACCTGTTTCGCGGCGTGCGGGGTGGGTTAGGCATTTCAGTAGCCATTGTCGGGGCGATGCTGGCTGCGTCGACCGGAATCGTCGGCGCAACGGTCGTTGCCATGGGGCTTATCTCGCTGCCGACCATGCTGCGGCATGGCTATGACAAGTCGCTGGCCAGCGGATCGATTGCAGCGGCGGGTACACTGGGCCAGATTATTCCGCCCTCCATCGTCCTGATCCTGCTGGGTGACGTGCTGGCGACGGAATATACCAATGTCCGGCGCGAACTCGGTGACGCCGCCATTCACTCAATTTCGGTCGGCCACCTGTTCGCCGGCGCATTGTTGCCGGGTATCGGACTGCTGCTGCTTTACATTCTCTATCAGGCCGGCGTCGCAATCTTTCAGCCGCATAAAGCCCCGCCGCATCGCGACGCAGAAGACGATGAGGTCGACGTCAGACTGCTGAGCACCTTCCTGCCTGCCTTCGCGCTGATCATCGCCGTGCTCGGCTCCATTTTGGCCGGCATCGCAACACCGACCGAAGCGGCATCCGTCGGTGCCGTCGGTGCGATTTTGCTGGCGGCATTGAGACTGGGTGACGGGGCGAAGTGGCCAATTCAGGCGGGCGTGACCAGCATCGCCGGGCTGCTTGCCCTCAACGAATTCCTCGATCTACGGCTGGGACGAGCCGAGGTATCTCCGGCCGATCAGATCGGCATGATCATCGCCGCGATCTTCTGCATCTTCGTCGCCATCGCGATTATTCATGCCATCCGGCAGGTGCTGGCCAACGACGTTATGGGCTCCGTCGTTCGGTCGACCGCCGAGACCTCGTCCATGGTATTCATCATCCTGATCGGCGCCTCGCTGTTCTCATTGGTCTTCATCAGCTTTGGTGGCGATGACACCGTCCGCGAGGTTCTGGAATCTCTACCTGGCGGTCAGGCGGGCGCCATCATCGCTGTGATGGCAGTGATGTTCCTGCTCGGCTTCTTTCTGGACTTTATCGAGATCACCTTTGTTGTGGTCCCGATTGTCGCCCCTGCCCTGTTGCTGATGGGAATCGATCCGGTCTGGCTTGGCGTCATGATGGCAATGAACCTGCAAACCAGTTTTCTGACGCCCCCCTTCGGCTTCGCACTCTTCTATCTGCGTGGTGTAGCCCCGGACAGCATTCGCACATCGGACATCTATCGCGGTGTCATTCCCTTCGTCATCATCCAGATCATGGCCCTAATCCTGCTCGCCATCTTCCCTGAGATCGCGACCTGGTTACCGGACCAAGTGTTCTCCAACGAGTGATACACGCTGACGCCCGATGGCCGCTCAATTGAATATGCGCCGCCGGGCAAGCAACAGGCGGTAAACAGGGTGATTATCCTGCACCGTTAATTTCCCGTGGGTAGGCCGCATGCATTTAACCTACACAACCTTCTTTGCGCGCGACGTTAACCTCATGGCGGACTTTTATGTCGCTCTGGGCCTTAAAGAGATTGAAACATCGCGGTCGGAATTTTATCGCGAGGTAAAAGCAGGTGATGCAAAGATTGGCTTCACCGGACAGCATGCCTATGAAACCCTTGGCGTTCCAGACGATACCGATCCTACCGGCCTGCGCTCAGTCATTACGCTAGATGTTGGCCAGCCGGAAAATGTGGAACCGGTGGTAGAGAAGGCGATTGCCGCCGGTGGCGCATTGGCGAAACCCGCTTTTGAAACAACCTTCGGTCAGTATCTGGCCGTGGTCCGTGATCCCGAAGGCAATGCGGTACGGCTGGCCGCTGCGGTGCCGGCATGATTCCTTACACCCCGCCAGGCGCTGCCACGAATATACCCGTCATTGACCTGACCGGCAGTTTCGAGCCGGGGCCGGCCCGCGACGAAACTGCTGCTGCAATCCATCGTGCCTGCCGCGAAACCGGTTTCTTTTATGTTTCGGGCCATGGCGTGGCCTTGGATCTCGTTACCAAACAGATTGAGGCCGCCCATCGCCTGTTCGCGTTGCCGGATGACGCCAAACAGGCGGTCCATATCAGCAACTCGCCCTACTGGCGGGGCTATCAGGGGCCTGGCGCGCAAAAGCTTGATGAGGGGTCACCTGCGGACCACAAGGAGAGCTACTCTATCGCCTGTGACCTACCGGAAGATCATCCGTGGGTCGTCGAGGGCGTACCCGGGCAGGGTCCAAACCAATGGCCGGAGGGCTTACCCGGATTCCAAGAACAAATGCTTGCCTATCAGTCCGAGGTGATCGAACTGGGACGGCATCTGATGGGGTTACTCGCCTGCTCTGTCGAGGTCGACTACGACTATTTTGCTGACGGGCTGAGTGACCCGCAGTGCGGGGTTCGCCTGTTGCGATATCCGCCCCAGCCCGAAGACGCACCCGAAAACATGCTGGGCGCTGGTGCGCACACGGATTGGGGCTCGATTACCATATTGCTGCAGGACGGCTCGCCTGGGCTGGAAGTGCGCAATGCGGATGGCGACTGGATTCTTGCCACGCCCATCGAGGGCACCTTCGTCATCAATATCGGCCAGATGATGGAACGCTTCACCGGTGGGATCTACAAAGCCAATATGCACCGGGTAAGAAATGGCGTGCCGGACAAGGCCCGATATTCAGTGGCGACCTTCTTCGAACTGGAGCCAAAATACCGGATGGGTGTGGCGCCGACCTGCCTCGAAGCTGGCGCCGAGGCACCGGAGTTCGGTCGGACCATCGCAGAACATATCGAGCAGATGTCCCAAGCCAGCTACGCCGCTAACTGAACACCAATTGCAGCCCAATTCAAAGGAAGAGAATTTGAATTAGGGCCCCTAGCGCCGTTTTCGAGAGCAAATTTCTCCTTATAGTTGTTTTATACTAAAGCTTTTTCTCGGCAATATTGATTTGCACCCTAACGGTCCCTACGTCCTCCTTCATGGACCGGAAGCTGATACACTCAGATGTCCAACACGATCAAACGGGGGCAACATTGAACACGCATCAAGTCACGCATACTCGAAACAGGCGATCGCTTCGGTTGGCAAGCCTTGTCGTTACCGCTTCGGTAGTATTCCTGGCCGCGGCACCAGCCGAAGCTTGTAGAACCTATATGAGGATCATCAACAATACAGACGTCAGCATTAATCCAATTGCATGCGCCGTAAAGCCGAACTGGCTGGAAAATTGGTCAACAAATGCGAGTTGCGCCAAATACGCCGTAGCCCAGAACGACCGTGTTGACCCAGGCAAGACCAGAGGCCTGCCTGTCATAACCTCAAGAACTCGCGGCACGCCATTCAAGGTCAAGCTGACCTATATACGCGGCATCGGGGGGCCCACAGAGTTCGCCGAATCAGAAAACCGGGTCTGCGCCGACCGGCACCCTATTATCGTCAACTAGAGATGCGCTACAGCCATCGCCCGACAACGGCATTTGTGGAGAGGGGCCAAATATGAAGAACTTTGCGATCAACGGAGCAATAGCCGCCCTCACGCTGCTGATAAGCGCCGGTACCGCGGCAGCATGTCCAACCTATGTCTCAATAGACAATGAGTCAGATGTAGACATCAACATCCTGTCTTGTGGCACCAAGAAACAAGGCGCGGACAAATGGCACGCCAACTTCATCTGTTTTGAGGACATGCTGAGCCAGGACAAAATCAGTCCGGGAAAAGGGTGGATTTGGAAACTCAATACATCGCGAAATGCGAACACTATGTTCAAGGTTCGGGTCACCTATCACTATGGAGAAAAAGGGCCCGTCAAAACCTCTGAGTCTGACTACGCGAAATGCAGTTCAGGGCACGCCATTGTCATCAATTAGGGACTCTGTCGGCTAGCAATACAGGGCACCTTTTTCATGTTTTTAGCCGGGGCTTGCTGGCCTGCTGGCCACCACTTACCTTTCTAAGGGACAGTAGCCGCCCAACCGTGGGAGATTGGACCATGCGTTTACTCACGACATCAGTTTTGGTTGCAACATTAGCTGGAGCTGTCGCTGCGGCGTCGCCTGCAGCCGCGTGCACGACCCTGCTGGATGTCAAAAACGAGACGGACAAGACAATTAATCCGGTCGGCTGTTCAACCAAAAAAGAGGGATCGGACAAGTGGCTGATAAACTTGCCATGTGCCGAGTGGGCCATGCGGAACAACGATCACATCAGTGCCGGTGACAACCTGTCCCTGGCGATAACGACCTCACGCAAGACGCAAACCCGCTTCAAGTTACGACTAGCCTATATCTACGGTCCGGACGGACCGTCGAAGCATGCTGAATCGGGCTACGCAACATGCGGAGACGGACATCTAGTCGTCGTCAATTAAGGGCCGGCGTCTCTCGGCCATTCACCCAACCAAGGGAGCAGAGTGTGAAGAGTCTTACAGTCCCAGCAATCATCGCCGCCTTTGGTGCTGCAATCATCGCCGCGCCTGCCGCTGCCTGCACGACCTATGTGGCTATCGACAACCAGTCGTCGGTCGATCTTAACGTGTTGTCCTGCGGGACGCGCAAAGACGGGGCCGACAAATGGGTGGCCAATTTCAACTGTTTTGAGGAACTGTTAAGTCAGGACAAACTTAAGGCAGGCGACGGCTGGAATCTAAAGCTCCAAACAACCCGCAAGGACAAGACCAGCTTCAAGGTCCGCATTACCTATCACTACGGCAAGAACGGTCCGGTTAAGACGTCGGAATCGGATTACAGCAAGTGCATCGACGGCCACAGTATCGTCATCAACTAGGAAAACCGGTTCGTTGAGGCGAAGCCCCGCGGCGGAAGGCGCCCAGCCTGGGCGCGCTTGCCGATCCAGTCTCTGAGGTCAGTCTCCGTTCGCGTCCGTTCGCCCGAGGCCCAGGACAGGCCCTCTTCCA
>JANQQJ010000002.1 GCA_028284945.1 Alphaproteobacteria bacterium
ATCCGTGTCATTGGCAATCGACAGGGCAAAGATCGTATTGCCGTCGACAATCTCACTGGTATTGGCGCCGCCGCCAATATCGATCAGGCCAGCGCTCACGTCAGCGCCCTGCGTATCCGACACCACGATTGTTGCCGCCGTCGTGCCGTCAGAGGCGATGATCGCACCGGCGGCTGCGCCACTGGTCGAGATTGTCGGAGAATCCAGATCGATCAGCAGGTTCGGCGTCGTTGCCGCCTGCGCGCTGGTCATGGCACCTGCCGTCAGCGCAAGCGCGCTGACCGTACTTAGAATACGGACATTGCTCATCTGGAACCCCTCAATTTTGAGTGCCGGTCCTTTGCCCCCAAGGCTGCCGGCTTAACTCACGGTCTTCACTGGCCCCAACGGAGATTATGCAACAATATCAACGTCTAGAACCTAGTTTGATTACTAACATAAATCATGCGAATAGGCAGCTATTTCGCATACAATTTTGGCGAGAACTTAGATCGCGATAGGGTTAGGGCATATTCCCATTATCTCTCGGGAATTCGCGCAATAACGCCAAGAGCGTCTGGGCATCGGGCAGACCGTTAACAGGTAAGCCGCGGGTTTCCTGATAGGACGCCAACGCCTGACGGAGACTGTCAGTATAGGTGCCGTCTTGCGGCCCATTATACAGGGCTTCAGCAGCCAGGGTTTCCTGTGCCCATAGCAGGGTTTCAAAATAGACCTCAACGGCGCCACCATCAGGTGTCGGCACAGACACGATATCGCTATTTGAACGGATTCTATAGGGCTCAAAAAACAGCATCAGCCTTGCCAGCGCAGTCTCAAGCCTGAGCGATTGGTCGCCCCGGCAGATATTGCGCGTCAGGATCGCGACGGTGCTTGAGTCAATAAGGGGCGAAGCGTCTTTTGTATCGGGCTGCATGCGGTTCAGACTACTGAGATAGCCTTCGATCCACCCGATATAGGGCTGAACAGCTTCAGCGCTGGTCCGTTCTGCTTCCAGATAGTCAGCACAGGATTTGATGCCAAGGCCACGGACGACGTAGTTGCCCAGGCGATCCGCTGCGATCGCGCTCGTAGCGGTGAAAACCAGCACGGCAACGGCGATTAAAGCGCCGGCCCACCGCATCGCGGGGCCGTTTTCGGACAGAACCATCATACCTGCAAGTCTATCCAATGAAGAGATGCTCGTAAAACAAACAGGGCCGGAACGCACGTTCCGGCCCCGCATTGGTTTTTCTTAGCTTCGGTTTACTGACCGATCGAATTGAACGACCGGTTACCGATGGCGCTGGCACCGACGCTGTTGCCGCTAACCGAAACGCTGCTTGCAGACGCTGCACCCACGCCACTGGCGCCGATGGAAACATCGGACACGGATGCCGAAATGGTCTGGTTGGTGTTGGACTGCAGGTTGCCGATCGCAACGCTGGGCCGTCCCGCAGGGGCGCCAGCATTAACCACGATGACGTTAAGCGCATCGTTGCCGATTGCTGTTGCCTGGACGTTGTTGTCGTTAACCGAAATCGACCCCTCATCCAAGGCACCGGCCACACCGACACCAATCCCGATACCGGCGATGCTGGCCGTTGTAAAGCCGTCGATGGTGGCCTGGACGTTCAGGACTGCGTAATCCGCATCGGTCGTTGCGTTAACACCGCCAATACCTGGCGTTAGAGCAAGCGACAGGCCATCGGATTCCTGCATGGTGGCTTCAGCACGGGTGATGATCACATTGGTCGTCTGATTGGTCTGCGCCGTTGCGAGCACGTTATTCCGGCTCGCAGACGCCGCCGTATTGTCCAATCCACCATCCAATCCGACACCGATGCCATCAATCCCGATTGCGCCGGAAATTGTGGCAACGACCGAAGCATCAAGGGTCAGCTGTTCGTTACCGACCTGCGCCGTCACGTTACTTTCAGAGCCGGCCTCAATCGTTACACGGTTGTCTGAAATAAAGCCATTTGCAACAGCTTCAATCAGGTTGTCATCGATGCTGATCGCATCGTTGACGCCACCGGAGCCGATAACCGCACCAATCTGGACGCCTTCACCGACACTCGCCGTTGAGTCCGCACCCAGATTACGCTGGTGATTGAACACGGCATGATCGGCTATAAACACATCGGCTGTCCCGGCCGACCCGATTGTTGCGCTTGGGACAATCGTGCTGTCACCATTGATCGACGCACCGGATTCAACGGTGATCGAGTTGATCGCCGTGCCAACCGTGGCGGATGCCCCGATGATATTGGCATCGACAGAGATACCGACGCCGCCTGGATCAGAGATATCACCGACGGTCCCGATGCTGCCAATCTGGACACCGAATACCGTGGACGCGACAGAACTGTTTCCATCACGAAGCTGGCGGGAGAACACCGCTGAGCTTGGCGAGTCGTCACCAATGCCGACATTAGCAAGCGCCGTAATCGTCAGCTGGTTGGACGCACTGTCAATAACCGCACTGGCGATCATGTCATTTCGGTCTGCGCTGATGACGCCGGTCAGGACCGTGTCCGCCAGCACTTCGATCGTCGAGTTATTGACAGTCGCCGTCAGAATATCACCCTGTCCGGTTCCGTCATCCGTCATGCCCTGGCTGTTCACAATCCCGAAGTCGGCGGTCACCGTATCCGGGTTGGGTAGGCCAGCCACGATGGACGGTGTCCCCGTACCGGAGGCGTAGATATTGGTGCCCCCGACATTCAGCGTCTGGTCCGTACGATTGGCTGACGCCAGCGCCAACATGGCGTTGTCGTCGGCAGTGAGCGCCGAGTCAGAAATCAGAGTGTCCGGGCCAGCGATGTCATTCGACTGCGCCGCCGTGACCACAATATCCGTATTCGTGATCGATGCGCCGATATTGGGCACATCATCCGTGGACAGCTGAACGTTCCCGACGAAGAAGTTGGCTTCGTTGGTGCCGAAATCAGCACCGCCGACATTGACCGAGTCACTGCCACGTGCCTGCGTCACAATGGCATTGCCGTTGGTTGTCAGCGCTGACTGGTCAACACTGTCAATGTTCGCCGCAACCGTGATGTCGCCATCATCGATAGATGCCAGAACATCAAAAGCGTTTTCCTGCCGCGACCCGATACCGAACGACACATTGTCGAACTGCAGATCATTACCGCCAGCGGTGAACAGGAACGCTTCCGCATCCGGTTCTGATGGATCGGTAATGAAGGTCGTGCCATCGGCCTCCAGAGTATTCTGGACTGCGTTGACCCGCGCGAAGGCACTCAATGTGTTGTCATTGGCCGACACGTCACTGGCCACGACGCCGGAAATTTCCCCGATGCCACCAGTGCCGTCGATATCTGCCAGAATTTCCGAGTTGACGATTTCAGACGTGAAACCGACATCGAGAGGATCATCACCGCGCTGGTTCGAGGCAATAACCGCAACAGGGCCGCGGCGAGCACCCGGACCATCGTCAGCCGCACTCAGATCAAATGATCCCACATCCAGATTGATGGTGTTCGTCGCGGCATTACCTTCAACGAAGGAGGTGATGGAGTTCCGATCCACTTCAACCGGGCTGCGGACCAGGTCACCAGTGCCGTCATTGGTACCAACATTAGAGAAGATATCTGCATCATCTATGCTGACAACAACACCTTCGCCGCCGAGAGAATCAAAATACTGATCGTTAACCAGCGACGTCTCGGAATCAGTTCGAGAGATATCGCTGCTCAGCTGCAGGCTGGGCTCGTCGCCAGACGCCGTTGAAACCAGTGACTGGCTCGTCGCCGAAATGTTAACCGTGTTGTCAGCCCGGTTAAGACGCGCAGAACCGGAGATCAGGTTGTCATTCAGCTCGATGCTGGTGTCCGTGATGTCCGTAGCGTCCTGTCCTTCGACATCCAAGTCAAAGCCACCCAGAATCTGCACCAGCACTTCAACGCTTTGCGTGCCGTTTTCAGCCGCAACTGTTTGCGTGTTGGTCAGCGCAGATGACGCATCGAGGCCCGCAAGCGCCGCGACCGTCAGCTCGGACGTTGCGTCATTCAGCGTCGCCGCAGCGATACCTTCATTGAAGTTCATGCTGACGCTGCTGCTGGCAATTTCAGCCGAACCGAACTCGATCCGTGCATTGATCAAATCCGTAGCCGGATCACCGGTCGAGACCCGCACCGTTACCGGGCCGTTGTCGAGATCTTCAACGGACTGGTCGTTGCTGACCATGAAACCAGCCTGGGTATAGCTGACCGGCAGACCGCCAGAGCGATCCACGATCGTGTTGGGCAGAGCCTCCCCGCCATCGTCAACATTCGTGCCCATCACGGAGAGCGAATTTGCTTCCGTGGCAAGGTTACCGAACAGCACGGCTTCCATGCGGTTCCGATCAACGCTGAGCGAGGCCTCAATGAACGTGTCTGGATTAGAGTCAACATCGATAAGGTCGTTGTCGGCACCAGGGTCCAAAGTCGCGCTTAGGATTGAGCCATCTTCAATGGTCTGCGCGTTCGCCACGCCAGCGGTTGCGCTTACCGTGGTTGCATCGACACTTAGGCGATTCTGCGTCGTCAGGTTACCGGTTGCTGCGGCCCCCAGGAAATTGTCGGAAATGCTTGCGCTGGCATCCTCGAAATCACCGGTTGCCGTCGCCCCAAACGGGTCACCATGGACAACATCAACAGCGATACTAACATCGGAATCAGCGATCACATCGCCGCCATCGACGACCTGATTGTTCAGCAGGGATAGGTCCGCCGTGATGCTTCCGGTCACCGTTGTCCGGTCCGTTGTGATATTTGATGGCGACGTCGCCGTATCGATCACAACATTGGTGGCCGAAATAGCCAGAAGGTTATCGGCTTCGTTGCCCGTCGCTTCGGACGACAGGTCGTTTCCATCGACCGTCAAGCTGGCCTCGATGTAGTCCTGCCCTTCACCGGCAACATCAACAACGATGCTGGCATTGTTTCCAGCCACCGTATCACCAGTGGTGTACTGGTTGTTATTAACGCCAACCGTTGTATCAAACGTCGGCGAGCCTTCGATATCGATCGTATTGGTCACGTCATTCGAGGTGGCAACAGCACTGGTCGTATTGTTGTCGACAACAACACTTGATCCATCCAGCCCCTCGGTGTCGACACGCAGGATCGAGCTATCAACATCCGCCGTGACATTGACGTCATTGATCTGCGTGCTGGAGATAATCATGTCGGACTGAACATTGGTCGAGCTCGGACCGCCAAGCGAAACCTCGTTGGCCTGCTCTGTCGTCGGTCCTTCCTGCGACACTGTCGGCGCGAACACGATAGAGTTATCCGCCGTATTACCGGTTGCGTCCGCCGAAATCTCGTTGTTCGTGAACGTCAGGTTACTGTCGATAATGTCGCCCGGCGTGCTCGCATCACTGTCGCCAATAGTCGCGACAATGGTGGAATTAGTAACCAGTGCATCATAGTCATCACCGCCGGTATTGATCTGCAGGTTGGCAACCGCAACAGAGCCTTCCAGCTCAACATTGCCGCCCGCCTCAACATTAACGATGTTCGTGGCGTCATTGCCCGTCAGTGACGCGTTAATCAGGTTGCTATCGACAACCATCGGTGTGCCAACAACGTCAATGCCGCCATCGCTGTTCACGTCAAGACCGATGCGGCCAGTGTCAACGATCGCCGATGTCGTGACATCAGAGTTCAACTGAACGCTACCGGCCACGTATGACGCAGCAGCCTCGAACTCCCCGACGCCGCTTTCACCGGCGGTCGGGTCGGTATTGAACTGGACCTGACCTTCTTCGTCACTGGTATAGCCCAAAGGCACAGAGCCCACAACGAGCGCACCGCCGGCGATGTCCTCGCCAACCGAGGTCGTTCCAACATTACCGTTCGTATCTGCGGTGATGCTGTTGCTCGTCAGGTTAATGCTGTCATCTGCGCCCGCGTCGATCACATCAATCCGGATCTCAGCCCCATCAGTGAGCGAGCTCAGCGTGTTCGCAACATTTGACTGCAGATTGCCAGCGATCGCGCCATTAGCCGGTGTCACGCCCGTCGCGAGCGCGTTATCGACCTCTGTAACAGCCTCGTTACCCGTGGCATCTGAAAACGCGGTATTGGTATCAACCGTCACAATGTTGGCTGAACCACCAATGTCTTCGGGCGGGCCAACAATCGCGGGGAAGCCAATCAGCGTATTAAGATTGACCGTCGTGACCGAGCCGGAGGAATTGGCCTGATTGTTGACGTCCACCGCCGCAGCCGATCCACCTGTCGGCGAAATCGTCAGCGACCCGAGATCAACGATCAAATTCGGGGAGGTCGACGCATGCGCCGACATTGCCACGCCTGCGGTGAGTGCGATCGCACTGACCGTCGACAAAATCCGGATATTACCCATCCTAAACCCTTTCCTGGCAGCAGTTTTGCTGGTGGACATTTCAAGCTCTTCGCGACGTTGATCAATCATAATAATGACCCTTTCAGGCCCCCCTCACTTAAACCTTACCACACCGAAGCCGTCAGCGGCACAAACTGGAACGTCTGTCCTGGCTTGAACGCGCGCGTATTCGGCGTGATGACGAACCCCAGCTTGGGGTCCTGAATTAGAAACAGACGAGTCGGCCCGCAACAGGGCGGGAACGGCGACTCTTCCCTGAACCGCCCGACCCGCGGGATGATGTCGACATTGTCGAGCACCGCAACAGGCAGTTCATAAGCATTGCGTTCAACCGGCGACGGATCACTGGGATCCGAAGCCGTTTGCAAGGCGTCGATCAGCTGGAACGGCGCCGGCGCTTTTGCCGGACGCGGGAAGATGATGATCTTTCCAGCAGCGCCAGCTGTCTCTTCAGCCAGGTCAGCAACATGGATGACCGAGACACCATCCGCCAATTCTGCGCCAAATGTGGCCCCCTTGGCCACGTGATAGGCATAGCCACGGCTCGCACGGCGCATCGACCGCGCCCCATCAATCGGTGCAGCCGGCGTCACCATCGCCGACGTCTCGTCGGAACTCCCGGCATCCGCCTCTACCGGCGCATTCCGCAGCGGCGCATACTTGCTGACGACTTCTGGCTGTTGCTCAACAATTTCACCGCGCTCAACCGCTAACCGCCGCGCCGATGCCCGCACCAGCTTCTCCAACCGTGCATTCGGCGCTGGCTCTGCGCCAAAGGTCCCGACTACAGGGGTATCGACCTCAGGCTCTGAGGTAACGGGTTTTTCGACGACGAAAACACCATCGACCTCGCCGGACTGCAGCTCTACTTCAGGTACCGGTTCTGTCCCACGATTATCCTCGTTCAACGGCACTGCAAAGCCGGGTGCTGACAGGGCAAGCCCCGCCGCAAATCCCAAAGCCGACAATGCCGCATACCGTATCATCGTCCTGTTACTGCCCCGGTCCTGTAGACGTTACATCGAGCGCGATTTCATCATCGCGCAGAATTTGTATAACAACCCGGCGGTTAAGCGGTTCGGCAACGCCGTCCGCTGTTGGCACCGCAGGCTGGCTTTCGCCATACCACACGAGCGAAATACGCTCTTTCTTGATACCACGCTGAATCAGCGCCCCCTGAACGACTACTGCGCGGCGGCGCGAAAGTTCGAGATTATAAAGCTCCGCCCCTTCGCGATCGGTATGCCCTTCAAGCAGCAGATTGGCCGGCTCACCCTGCAGAGCGGCCTCCGCGGCATCATCGATCGTCCGAACCGCCTGTGCCGACAGCTCAGCCGCATCCTCTTCGAAGTAGACCGTATAAGTGGTCGGCAGGTCTTCAGGCTCTTCCACAGCAACGGGCTCAGGCTCAGGTTCGGGCTCTGGCTCGTATACACGTGGCGCCTCATCCGGGCACGGATCCTCGCCGTCGAAATTAATCAATGGCTCATGATCCACATTGCTAACCGCACCCATGAGCTCCAGCACACCAAGCTCAAGCGCTGTACGTACACCAAGCTGCAGTGGCTCCTGGCTTTTCAGACCAGCATTAATGTCGACCAGAGTGTTCTTGAAGAACTCGAAAAGGTTAATGCCGACTTCGTAACCGGTAATCTGTTTCTGCAGGCTGGTCGTGCGCACAACCTCCAGGGAAGACGTGTCGACGATCCGGAGGTCAACCGCCACATTAACGGTGAAAACGCGGCCCTTACCGCCAATACCGTCTACGGTGGCTTCGATTCCGCCGGAATGAACGTTGTAGTTGAGCTCGGTAATACCGCCGACCAGGAAATAATCCGTCTCGATCACAGTACCGCCATAATACGGCTTCCAGGGAACATTCTGCGCGCTGCCACCCTTATCGCGCACCTCATGCATACCGCCATCACCGAGATAGCGGCGGTCGAGATACCGCAATTCCAGCTCGGTCACCTGGGTATCGAAGCGTTCGTGCAAGCGAATCGCGTCGCCCAGCTTGCCAAGCGCCGACATCACCATCAGAGCACCGCCCTGGGTAATCGGATTGCCACCCTCGGCCTCGCTGAACTTACCGGTGTAGTCCTTAACGTTGCCGACTGTCACCCGCAGGCGCTCACGCCCGTTATTCTTGATCTTGCGGGCCATGCACTGGAACGACCCTTCCAGCGGCGTCGAATTATCTGTAACCGGAGGGCCCTGAACCGTAGGCGCCTCGGAGTCATGACGTTTGTAATGCTCAACCTTAGCGGCACACCCCGCTAACGCCACAATCGAGCTAACAACCGTGATTCGTTTTAGCCATGTAGAACCGGCGATCACGCTGTCCCCCTCCAATTTACTTCCTGCCCCCACTAACGACCCGTTGACCGGACCCTAGTTTAACGACCCAACGTCATTGCCTTCTCTGGCTCCGAAGAATCCACAGGCCTCACTACTGTCAACGCTCGCCGTCTGCGGGCTCATGTCGTTCGTCATGGTCGAGTTCAGGGCGACATCACTGACGCCACCCGATGCATTCACATTATCCACATTGCTGGAGATCGACGAATTGTCGACACCGGCTGTCTGCGGGCTATCCGTATTTCCCTGACGTGTCCGCGATGACTGTCCGCCATTGGATGTCGCTGTACCATCGGGGTCATTGATGCTGCCCGTCGCGGTGTCGCTCACCACATTAAACGGATCCGTGCCGATGGTACTATTGAAGCCGCTGGTGTCGGTGCTGCTGATGTTACCCGTCGCATCGGCGGAAATTGACCCCGGCGTATCGATGATCGGCGAGGACGCAGCGCCTTCGGCAGCCAGCTGGCCTGTGTTACCAATCGCCGATGCGGTCAGATTACAGTTGATCTGATCCCCGGCGATATTGGTCACGAAATTATTCGTCGTATCGAAACCATCAAAGAAACCGCCTTCTTTGCGCTCACGCAGGTCAAGCAAGGACGCCTTGGCGATCTTGTCATTGGCTGTATCAAACTGCCAGGGGCGGCTTTCAAACAGGCCGTTACTAAATGCAACTGACGTGCCCATCAGAGCACATACCGCTGAGCACGCGGTGAGCTTTAGAAACTTTGACGACGTCACTGTCCCGCCCCCTCCTTCGGATTAACCCGCACGAACATAGACTCGATTCCTACCACTGCGTCCGCGCTGCAGCAACGGAAAACTTTGTTACGTTTCAAAGGCACTAGCCGAATATTTCCAATTTATCCTAGCAACACCGCGGCGCCTCTGAGTAGCTTACTAAAACCTAGTCAAAAACAATTAACATTGGCTATTACCAACTTGGTCAAGAACAGCCGACCATTATCGATTCCTGAGGTCAAACAAAACTGGGGGCCAAATTGAGGCGACGCGACTTTTTGGCTGCGACCGTTGGCGGACTCGCGCTGCCACTGATCGGCCCGGCAGCAGCCAAACAAACCGGTCAAGACAAGAAAAACGTTCTGTTTATCTGCATTGACGACTTGAATGACTGGATCGGTGCCCTCGCTGAACAACCCGCAGCACATACACCGAATATCGATAAGCTGGCCGCCTCTGGAACGCTATTTCGGCACGCCTATTGTCCCGCCCCGGCATGCCGGCCATCCCGCGAAAGCACGCTGCGTGGAATATTGCCATATAAATCAGGTGTTTACGGAAATCCAGATACAGTTCCAGACTGGCTGAAATCACAGCCCAGCATCCCTCAACTGTTTCGCGGAAATGGCTACCGCACCATGGGCGGCGGCAAAGTTTTCCATGGATCATTCCACTATCGCGGCCTGCAAATGCTGGGTCAGCAGTCCGCGCCCTGGTTTGATGACTACGATCACGACGCCACCGACACCTGGGACGACTATCACGAGTTTGAGGTGGAATGCCTGCCTGAAAACCCGCCGCTGTCCGTCGCCGGAGAGGGTCCGTTTGATTGGGGAGCACTAGATGCAGGACGCCTTATGCCCGACCAGGTGCTTGCGGAGTGGGCCACCAGCAACCTCAAAGCCTCGCACGAGCGCCCGTTCTTTATGGCAGTTGGGTTCTACAAACCCCACCTGCCTTGGCATTTACCCCAAACCTATTTTGACCTGATCGAGGAAAACTTGGTCAAATTACCGGTGAATCCGGACGATGCGGCCATAAGACTTGCAGAAGCGTCAGCCACCATCGGCTCGAACCGCGCAGCCCATCGGGAAATCGTTGATCGGGGCGAATGGCGTGCCGCAATAGTTGGTTATCTGGCTGCCGTGGCCTTTGTTGACGAGCAGGTCGGAAAAGTCCTTGAAGCGCTGGCTGACGGCCCCAACGCTGACGACACCCATGTCGTTCTCTGGAGCGACAATGGCTGGCACCTCGGAGAAAAGCTGCGCTGGAAAAAGTTCACACTCTGGGAAGAGGCCACAAGGGTGCCTCTGATCATCAAACCGGCCGGCACAGCCCAAGGTAAGATCTGCGACCACCCTGTTTCCGTGCTCGACACGTTCAAGACGCTGACGGCCATGTGCGATATCCCGACATCATCGGACATCGATGGGCACGATCTGCGCCCTCTGCTCGACGATCCCGGCCAAGCATGGCCCCATGCGGCGATTTCGGTCTGGGGGCCACAGGCTGCTTCACTGAGACAAAAATCGTTCCGCTATACCCAGTATCACAACGGATATATCGAGCTGTTCGATCATCGAACGGACCCTGGTGAATGGCAGAATCTGGCAGGTTCTGGGGCTTATGAGACCATTGAACAGCAGTTCAGCACCATGTTTCCGAAGAATTTCGCAGCGGCGACGCGCGGCAGCCGAACGCGGCAACGGCTTCGCAGGGCGACCTCCTCCACCCGCTGGATGAAGGCGGCACTTATGCCCGATGTCTGCGAGGATTGACCCTGCCACGCACGGTCTTGGCCAGCGCATTCGCGCGAGACTATATTGTAAAGGCCGGTCGACAGTGCAGACCGAGTGACCGCAGAACACAGGCTCTAGAGGTAGAAGGCCCATGTTATTGAACCATATCAGCTTGGCACTTGCGGCGTTTCTTCTGGCCATGATGACAAGCATTGCTCATCCTGCCCGCGCGGAAGTTACGGGGACGGTCGACGTTGTCGACGCGGATACGCTGGAAATGCTGGGGCAAACCATCAAATTGCACGGCATCGACGCTATCGAACGGGACCAGATGTGCCTGTCTGGAACCGGCCGGCCCTGGCCTTGCGGGTCGGACGCGGCGGCCTCACTGAGAAGCTATATCGGCAGCGCACCGCTGCGTTGCGAGCCCATCAGCAACTTTGCCGGGGCCATTCTCGCCGTCTGTAAGCTCAGTGGCCGCGACGTCGCCGGCTGGGTGGTCCAGAACGGCTGGGCGCTCGCGGATCGCGGCACCTCGTTCGAATATGTCCCGCAGGAGGAACAGGCCAAAAGCATCCAGGCAGGCATTTGGGGCAGCGAGTTTGTCACACCGTCGGATTTCCGGGACGGAAAGCGCCTGGAATTGCCTGAGTTTGACCAAAGCAAACCCACCGAGGAACCGGCCCAAAGCGACCCTGAACCAACTAACCTGCCCGCTTACGGGCCACTTAACCTCGGACCCTAGTTTCGCCCGAAGATTCCACTCTATCGGATGGCAATCGGATTGACGATCATCTGCACCGCACCGGTGATCTTAGGCGCAGACAGGACGAACAGGAACTCATAGGCTTCATCGGCCGCAAGCGCCCGGGAATCGATGTTTTCGAGAATATAAATGCCGTTTTTCGCGAGAAGAATCTGATGAACCTCAAAATCACCAGCCCCTTCTTCATGCGGTACTACCTCCATGGCAAAACTATCGCCGCCGACCGCGACCACACCCAACGACGCCAGATATTCCGCCCCTTCAACGCCCAGTCCCGGCTCACCGGCCGCAAAAGCCGCCGGGTCTTCATCGAGCATCTTCATCCACCCGGTGTGCAATAGCACAACATCGCCTTCGCGGATCTCACTACCCTGTTTTTCAAGCGCCGCATCAATATCGGCCCGGTTGATGGCATCGCCCGCATTCATACGCTCGACACCCTTAAGGCCCGAGATATCGAGCAGGACACCACGGGTGACAATCGGCGGAATTTTCTCAACGCCTAGGCGCGTCAGCCCTGTCGACTTGGAGAATTCTGCAGACTTGAACCCATTGTAGTGAACGTTGTCGATTCCGATGTGCCCCAGACCGTCTATCTGTGTACCTACACCAAACCAACCTTCGACAATGTCGTCGTTGTAACTCGTCTTGGTGTGGCCAAGGGTCGCGCCACCAATCTGATCCGGTTGCACGATATAGATTTTCCAGCCCCGCGGCGGGAAAGCCGGCGTCGCACTATTGGTTTCGATTCCCAGCGGATAGACCTTGCCGGTCTTAACGAGGCCAGCAGCCGCAACCACCCGTTCCGGTGTCAGCAGATTAGCCGCGCCGATCTCGTCGCCTTCGCCGTATTTCGAAGGGTACCAGTCTTCGGCTAAAACCGGCGCGCTTACCAACAACCCGCCTGCCACAATCAGTCCCAAGGAAAATTTCATCTGTTTCACCCCATTTGCCTCCACATCCTAGCACAATGGCTTAGACACGCACGGGAGCACGGTCCAGTATCCCTCGCAAAGGTAGAAGCGGGGTTAAGTAAAATGGAACAAAGAACTCTGGGATCATTGTGGCCGGCCAGTGTGCTGGCATTGGGTGGCGGCGGAACCGGCCAGGTCTGGGGTGAAACCACGCGCGAAGAAGCCATCGCCACGACCCGCGCGGCTGCCGATGCCGGGATCACCCTGTTCGATATGGCGCCGTCTTACGGGCGCGGCGAAGCCGAAGACGTGATGGGGCTGGCGTTTGACGGTCCGCCACCGAATGGTGCACGGGTCACGACCAAATGCCAGCTGGGGACGCGTCCCGACAGCGAGGTCCACCCTAAATTGGAACACTCCCTGCGCGAGAGCATGGCCAGAATGAAACTGGACCACATTGACCTGTTCTTCCTGCACTCGAATATCTGTCCCGACGACTATGTCTATGCCCGCCACACTGAGTATCAAGATCGGTTTGCGACCAGGTGGTCGCTTTATTCTGAATCGGTTGTTCCGGCGATGGAAAAGCTTGTTCGATCCGGCTTGATTGGCGCCTGGGGAATCACGGCCACGGGCGTGCCTCGGTCAATCCAGCAGGCGCTGGAACATGATATCAAACCCGCTGCCGCCCAATGCGTTGCCAATCTGGCTGACGCAGTCGGCAACATGCAGAGCTATGACGAACCGTCCGAACCCCGCACACTCATCGCCAGGGCCAAATCCGAAGGTATCGGCGTGATGGGGATACGCGCCGTTGCCGCCGGCTCCCTAACGCCTGCCATCGATCGGGACCTGCCGGACGATGAGGCAACGGTTGTGGACTTCAACCGCGCGGCGGATTTCAGGGCACTCTGCGCGGAAATGGGGGAAGATCCATCCATTGTCGCCCATCGATACGCATTGGGCATGGATGGCATCGATACGGTCGTATTGGGCGTCAAAAACCGCGCCGAACTGGCGCAATGCGTCGAAGCAGCAGACCGTGGCCCGCTGGACCCTGAAACCGTCTCCAAGATCGATGCATTGAGACTGGGCCAATGAGCCGTTTCAATACGAAAGCCGCCGCTGCCGTGTTACTGGTCGCACTGGCCGCTTGCACTGAAGACCCAGACCCCATACCCCCACCATCATCTGCAGATCTGATCATTCACGGCGGCTCTATCGTCACCGTAGACGACTCTACGCCATCAGCCGAAGCCGTTGCCGTCCGCGATGGACTGATTCTCGCTGTCGGCGACGAGGCCGATGTCATGGAGACCAAAGGCGATGACACTGAAGTCATCGATCTCAAGGGCAAAGCGCTTCTGCCTGGATTCATCGATGCCCATGGGCATTTGACGATGGTTGCATCCACGGGTGCGATGGTGAACGTCGCCTCGCCACCGGTTGGCAATGTACAGACAATCGAGGATCTGAAAGCCGCCCTCGCCGCACGCAGAGATGAACAGCCGGAAGGATGGATCGTCGGCAACGGCTATGACGATTCGCTGCTGGAGGAAGGACGTCATCCCACCCGTGCTGACCTTGACGACGTCTCGACCGATCGGCCCATTGTCTTGATCCATGTTTCAGCGCACCTGGCGGCGGCCAATTCCAAGGCTCTGCAACTGGCAGGCATCACCGCCGACACAATCGATCCCAAGGGCGGACACATCAGGCGCGAAGAGGGCACGACTGTTCCTAACGGTGTTTTGGAAGAAAGCGCGATGTTCCAGGCGCTGGGAGCCCTTCCGCAAGCCACGCCCGAAGAAGAGTTGGCGCAGCTTCATGTAGCCCAGCAGACCTATGCGCGCCATGGCATCACCACGGCTCAGGACGGCTTTACCCAGGCAACCACACTCGCGCTGCTTCAGTGGGCTGCTGACCGCAACGCCCTGATGATCGATGTGGTCGCCTTTCCCGGCGCAGTCACCGCACCCGACCTCATTGGTGACACGCGGGTCGGGCACTACAAAAACCGGCTGAAGATCGGTGGTGTGAAGATGCTGTTGGATGGGTCGCCACAGGGCAAAACCGCCTATTTGAGCACGCCCTATCACGTCGCGCCCAATGGTAAGCCTGATGACTATGTCGGCTATCCCGCCATGCCGGATGACGACGTCGACGCCCAGGTTGACCAGTTCTATGCCCAAGGCTGGCCAATCATTGCTCATGCCAACGGCGATGCCGCGGCGGAACAGCTGATCAACGCGGTCGAGAAAGCCGAAGCCACGCATCCCGGCGGCGACCGGCGCACGGTGATGATCCACGCGCAAACCGTCCGCGACGATCAATTGGACCGCATGGCGGCCCTCGGCATGATCCCATCCTTCTTTGTCGCCCACACCTTTTTCTGGGGCGACTGGCACCGGGACTCCGTGCTGGGCCCTGAGCGTGCTTATCGGATCAGCCCGGCCGCCAGCGCCGGCGAAAAAGGCATCACCTACACCTTCCACAATGACGCCCCTGTGGTGCCGGCTGACGTAACCAGGCTGATTTGGACGGGGGTCAATCGGCGCTCCCGCAGCGGTGATATTATTGGCCCGTCTGAGCGCGTGTCCCCGATGGACGCAATACGCGCCGTGACGATCAGTGCCGCCTATCAGAACTTTGAAGAGGACGAGAAGGGCTCCATCACGCCGGGCAAGCGTGCCGATCTTGTTGTTCTGTCCGCTAGCCCCCTGGAGGTCGACCCCATGGCAATCAAGGACATTGAAGTCCTTCAGACCTTCAAGGACGGCCGGTCGATTTTTGAGGAACCCGCTGACTGAGATGGATAGTGCTTGGCCCTTGCGCTAAAAGAGAGCCTTGAGGGGAAACGGGGAACGCAGCGACAGTGCCGCCACTTCAGTCGAGCATTCAGTCGAAGTCTGACCAATTCAAGGCCAATGCCGACGCCTTGTCAGCGACGGTGGGCGACCTTAGGGACAAGGCATCGCAGATTGCGCTGGGCGGCAATGAACGCAGCCGCCAGCGTCATCTGGACCGGGGCAAGTTGTTGCCGCGCGACCGGGTGGAACAGCTGCTTGATCCGGGCACACCGTTCCTGGAGCTCTCGCAGTTCGCCGCCTATGGCCTTTATGACGACACCATCAACGCTGCCGGCCTGATCACCGGGATTGGCCGGGTTTCCGGCGTCGAATGCATGATCGTTTGCAACGACGCGACGGTGAAAGGAGGCACCTATTACCCGGTCACCGTCAAAAAACACTTGAGGGCACAAGAGATCGCTCGCGAGAACCGGCTGCCCTGCATCTATCTGGTGGATTCAGGTGGCGCCAACCTACCCAACCAGGACGAGGTGTTTCCCGACAAAGAGCATTTTGGGCGCATCTTTTTCAATCAAGCAACCATGTCGGCGATGGGCATCCCCCAGATTGCCGTGGTCATGGGCTCCTGCACTGCGGGCGGCGCTTATGTGCCGGCCATGGCCGACGAGACCATCATTGTGCGCAATCAGGGCACGATCTTTCTGGGTGGCCCGCCGCTGGTGAAAGCGGCAACCGGTGAGGTGGTTTCCGCTGAAGACCTCGGCGGCGGGGCCATGCATGCCGGGACCTCGGGCGTGGTCGATCATCTGGCAGCCAATGATGGCCATGCGCTGGCCATCGCGCGGGATATCGTGGCCAATCTGAACCACCAAAAGACCGTGCCGCTGGCCCTGCGCGATCCGGAAGAACCGCTGTTCGACGCATCAGATCTATACGGCATTATTCCTGCGGACACCCGCCAGCCCTATGACGTGCACGAGGTCATCGCGCGGCTGGTTGATGGCTCACGCTTTGACGAGTTCAAAGCGCTTTATGGCGAAACCCTGGTTTGCGGCTTTGCCCATCTTTGGGGATACCCGGTTGGTATTATCGCCAATAACGGAATCTTGTTCTCAGAAAGTGCGCAAAAAGGCGCGCATTTCATCGAGCTGTGCTGCCAGCGCAAAATCCCGTTGATCTTTTTGCAGAACATTACCGGCTTCATGGTCGGCCAGAAGTATGAAGCAGGCGGTATCGCCAAGGATGGCGCCAAAATGGTGACCGCCGTCGCCAGCGCGCAGGTGCCAAAATTCACCGTCGTCATTGGTGGCTCCTACGGTGCAGGCAACTATGCCATGTGTGGCCGCGCCTATGCGCCCCGCTTTCTGTTCATGTGGCCCAATGCCCGCATCTCTGTCATGGGCGGCGAACAAGCCGCGACAGTACTGGCGACAATCAGGCGCGACGGTCTGGAAGCCCGCGGCGAGGAATGGTCAACCGAAGACGAAGCGGCGTTCATGGGTCCGATCCGCGCGCAGTATGAAGAACAGGGACATCCCTATTTCGCCAGTGCGCGCCTATGGGACGATGGCATCATCGACCCGGTGGATACGCGGCTTGTGCTGGGGCTTTCCATCTCGGCCAGCCTGAACGCCCCGATCCCCGAAACCCCATTCGGCGTCTTCCGGATGTAGCCATGACCGATATCCTGCTGACCGAAATTGACGCGCGCGGTGTCGCGACGATCACCCTGAACCGGCCTGACGTCCATAATGCGTTTAATGACGCATTGATTGCCGCGCTGCACGGTGCGATCGACGCGCTCGGCTCGGACCCCGCCGTCCGTGTTGTCCTTCTGACCGGTGCGGGTAAGAGCTTTTCAGCCGGCGCTGATCTGGAGTGGATGCGCAAGGCCGCCGGGTACAGCGAAACGGAGAACCGCGCCGATGCGATCCGGCTGTCCGAGATGCTGCATGCGCTTGACACCTGTTCGAAGCCGACGGTCGCGCTGGTCAATGGCGCTGCGCTGGCCGGCGGCGCGGGATTGGTATCCTGCTGTGATTTCGCGATCGGTGTCAGCACAGCAAAATTCGGATTCACCGAGGTGCGGCTGGGCCTGACCCCGGCCACCATCTCGCCCTATGTGGTGGGCGCCATCGGGGCGCGCAATGCGAGGCGGCTGTTCTTGACTGCTGAGCGCTTCGACGCGGCCACCGCGCTCGACATCGGCTTGCTAAGCGAGGTCGTTGATGATGCAGACGCATTGGCAAGGTCAGCCGAGACGCTGGTCAACGACTTACTGTTGGGCGCGCCCGGTGCCCATGGCGCCACCAAGGACCTGTTGGCCGCTGTCGCTGATCAGCCAATGAGCAAAGCGCTGCGCGAGGATACCGCCCGGCGGATTGCCGAACGGCGCGCAACCGATGAAGGCAAGGAGGGCATCGCCTCCTTCTTTGACCGGCGCAAGCCGCGATGGGCGGGGAGCGACTGAATGTTTAACTCTGTCCTCGTCGCCAATCGCGGTGAGATCGCCCTGCGCATTATGCGCACCGCCAAACGCATGGGCCTGCGCACCATTGCTATCTACTCCGACGCTGATGCCGACGCGCCGCATGTGCGTTTCGCCGACGAGGCCCATCTGATCGGCCCCGCCCCGGCCAATGAAAGCTATCTGGTGATCGACCGGATCATCGAAACCGCCCAGGCCGCAAGGGCAGAGGCGATCCATCCCGGCTATGGCTTTCTATCGGAAAACGCCGACTTTGCCGAGGCCTGTGCCGAAGCCGACCTCATATTCGTCGGCCCGCCCGCCAGCGCGATCCAGCAAATGGGTAACAAGAGCGCCGCCAAGGCCCTGATGGAGGCTGCCGGTGTGCCGGTCGTGCCCGGCTATCACGGGGATGCGCAGGATGACGAAACGCTGGAAACGGCTGCAAAAGACGTTGGCTACCCCGTTCTGATTAAAGCTGCCGCCGGAGGCGGCGGCAAAGGCATGCGCCGGGTCGATGACCCGGACCGTTTTTCCAAAGAGTTGAAAGCCGCGCGCCGCGAAGCCATGAGCAGCTTTGCCGACGATACCATGCTGGTGGAACGGTTCGTGTCCAAGCCGCGCCATATCGAGGTTCAGGTCTTCGCCGACGGCCATGGCAATGCGGTTCACCTGTTCGAACGGGAATGTTCGATCCAGCGGCGGCACCAGAAGGTGATCGAAGAAGCGCCCGCGCCCGGCATGACAGACGGTCTGCGCCAGAAGATGGGCGATGCGGCTATCGCCGCAGCCCGGGCTATCGATTATCGCGGCGCAGGCACGGTGGAGTTCATTGTCGACGGCACCAAGGGCCTGGGTGATGCCGACTTCTTCTTCATGGAGATGAATACGCGGCTGCAGGTCGAGCACCCGGTGACCGAGATGATCACCGGCACCGACCTTGTCGAGTGGCAATTTCGTGTGGCCGCGGGCGAACCGTTGCCGCTTGCGCAAGACGAGATCAGCATCAACGGCCACGCCATCGAGGCCCGGCTTTATGCCGAAAACCCGGCGAAGAAGTTCTTTCCCCAGACCGGCACGCTGACGCGGCTGCGCTTCCCGGAGGAAAGCCCGCATCTGCGCATTGACTCCGGCGTACGCGAAGGCCAGGAGATCAGCATCTTCTATGACCCAATGATCGCCAAGGTCGCGAGTTGGGACGAGACGCGCGACGGTGCGGCAAGCCGCCTGGAAAGCGCTCTGCGCGAAACCCGCCTCGCCGGCGTGACGACCAATCTGGCCTTCCTGGCCGCCATTGCCGACCATGACGCCTTCCGGTCCGGCGACCTGGATACAGCCTTCATCGAAACATATGCCGCTGACCTGATTCCGGAGGCGGCCCCCGCTGACACTGACCTGCTGGCCATTGCCGCCCTCTACGACCTTCAAGAGCGGAGCAAACAGGCGTCTTCACCAGCTGATCCACACTCCCCCTGGAACGGGAAAAGCGCGTGGCGGATGAACCTTCCCCCTCTCGAAACAATCACATTTGTTGATGGGAACACCGATCGCGCGGTCATTGTTCGCCATCAATCCACTGGCCTCGTGCTGGAAATCGATGGCGGACAAATTGAGGCCGCGTGCAGCGAAGAGGCCAATGGCGACCTCGCCGTGTCCCTGGACGGCAAGCGCAGCACAGTCCACGTGGTTGCCGAGGGCGACACGCTCACCATTCTTCGCCACGGCCATGTCCACCAGCTCAGTCGGTTAGACCCGTCCGCAGCGGCAACCGGCTCCAGTCAGGCTGCCGGGGACATCAGAGCCCCATTGCCGGGCAAAATAACGCAGGTGCTGGCAAGCGCCGGAGACACGGTTAAGACCGGTGCGCCCTTGATCGTGCTGGAGGCCATGAAAATGGAGCACACATTGACGGCGCCGGGCGACGGCACAATCGATAGCATTTCTGTAATCGAGGGAGATCAGGTTGGCGACGGCACGATCCTTATCCGCTTTGCCACGACCTGATCATGACCCAAGAGAAGAACGCCGCCCTTGGAACCTTCCTGATCTTTCTGCGCCTGGGGCTGACCAGCTTTGGCGGGCCGGTGGCGCATATCGGATATTTTCGCGAAGCCTTTGTCGCGCGGCACAAATGGCTGAGCGAAGCAGCCTATGCAGAATTGGTCGCAATCTGTCAGTTCCTGCCCGGCCCGGCCAGCAGCCAAGTCGGCTTTGCCATAGGGCTGGGGCGCGCTGGTTTTGCGGGTGCGTTTGCAGCGTGGCTCGGCTTCACGATGCCATCCGCCTTAATCATGGCCAGTCTTGCACTGGGTGTCATGGGGGCCGGTGACAGTATCCCGCCGGGCGTTCTTCAAGGGTTGAAGATCGCAGCGCTGGCCGTCGTCGCCCAGGCTGCCTGGAGCATGGGCCGCACCCTGACCCCGGACGTAACGCGTGCCACGCTCGCGATCATCGCCGCGGCAGTCATGCTGGTGTTTCCAGGGGTATGGACGGGCGTTTTGGTGATCGCCATAGGCGCCGTTGCCGGACAATTCCTCAAACACTCGGCTTCCGGCTCTGTCCAAGATGGACTGAACATCAAGGTCTCCAAGGCCATCGCAGTTGTTTGCCTGGCGGTATTCGCCGTCCTGTTGCTGGGCCTTCCGTTGGCCGCAGCACAATTCGGTGGCATGACCGCCTTGTTCGATATCTTTTATCGCGCAGGCGCGCTGGTATTCGGCGGCGGTCACGTCGTCCTGCCGCTGCTGGAGGCGGGAATGGTGCCGGATCATATTGATCGCGAGACTTTCCTCGCTGGCTATGGCGCCGCCCAGGCGATCCCAGGCCCGCTATTTACCTTTTCGGCCTATCTGGGGGCCGCGGCAGATGGCCTTGCTGCGGCGCTGGTCTGCCTGGTCGCCGTGTTTCTTGGATCCTTCCTTCTTCTGGTCGGCGTGCTGCCGTTCTGGACTCAGTTACGGGCCAACAAACGCGCAACCACGGCCCTGGCCGGCATTAACGCAGCCGTGGTCGGCCTGATTTTAGCCGCGCTCTATGACCCGGTCTTTCTGAGTGCCGTCGCCGGGCCCTGGGATCTGGCACTGGGCCTTGCCGGGTTTGCCGCATTGGTATTTTGGAACCAACCGTCCTGGATGATCGTTATTGTCTGCGCGGGGCTTGGCTTCCTGCTGCCAACAGCCTAGATGATGTTTCTGAACCGTCACGAGATGTCCCATGCCCGCAGCCATCATCGATCAATCTGATAGCGCCATTCCAATTCTGCCTTTGGCAGGGACCGCACTTTCTGAATGGGCTGATGCGCAGCCCGCCCGCGTGCGCAACTGGATTAAGGCCCAGGGGTTCAAAGCGGCCGCCGGGTCGATCCTGGTTGTTCCCGCCGATGACGGTCAGGCCGAGCGGGTGCTATTCGGCGTCGGCGACGAAAACCTGGATGCACCATCCCCATCGCTGTTTCGCGGCCTTCCTGTATCCCTGGATGATGCCATCTATGCATTTGAAGGCAGCCCGACCGAAGGCGCAGCGACAGCTGCTGCACTGGGATGGTCACTGGGCGCCTATCAGTTTGACCGCTACCAGAACACCAATGGTGACCGCAAAAAGCCAGCCACCTTGGTGGTGCCGGACAATGCGGATGCGGCTTATGTCGCCGCTGCCGCCGATGGCGCGGCACTCACCCAGGACCTGATCAATACGCCCGCCAATGATATGGGCCCGGCCGAACTGGCGGACGCGGCGGTCACGCTTGCCGGACAATTTGGTGCCGAGGCCAGCGTTATCGTCGGCGAGGGCCTGTTGGAGAACAATTTTCCAGCAGTGTACGAGGTCGGCAAGGGCAGCGACCGCGCACCCCGGCTGGTCGACTTTTCATGGGGCGATGAGAACGCACCCAAGGTCACCCTGGTCGGTAAAGGCGTGGTGTTCGACACCGGCGGCTATGACCTGAAACCCTCGCAATATATGGCGCTGATGAAGAAGGATATGGGCGGCGCCGCTCACGTTCTGGGGCTGGCCCATATGATCATGGCGATCGACTTACCCATACGGCTACGGGTGCTGATCCCGGCGGTGGAAAACAGCGTTTCCGGCAAAGCGTTCCGGCCCAGCGATGTGATTGCCAGCCGCAAAGGCCTCTCCATCGAAATAGGCAATACCGATGCTGAGGGCCGGTTGGTGCTGGCCGATGCGCTGGCGCTCGCCTGTGAGGAAAGCCCGGACTTGATCGTCGATTTAGCAACCTTGACCGGGGCGGCCCGTTCGGCCCTTGGCCCAGAGGTGCCACCCTTCTTTACCGACAGTGACTCATTGGCGGCCACGCTGGAGGACGCAGCACAAAAGACCCACGACCCACTGTGGCGCATGCCGCTTTGGGCACCTTACGCCGACAAGCTGAAAAGCAAGATCGCTGATCTGCGCAACGATGGCGGCCCGTTTGCAGGGGCCATCACCGCAGCGCTCTTCCTGAAACGTTTTGTTGCGACACCGGACAAGTGGATTCACCTCGACATTTACGCCTGGAACCCTGATTCTAAACCCGGTCGCCCTGTCGGCGCAGAGGCGATGAGCATTCGCGCGATTTTCGACCTGATTGAACGAAGTTTCTGCAAATAACGCACCCGTAACGGTTGCCTCCTATTTCCCGCTAACCATATAAAAGTTATGAGCATTTCATTAACCAACCCGCAGGCTCTTAATCTCTGGCTCGCTGCAACCACCGCCCAGGTGCGTAGTGACGGTCCCGACCTGACCGCCCGGCAGATGGCGCTGATGCTGACAGTCTATTTGACACCCGCGCCGCATACGGTGCGCGGCCTGGCCGCCGAACTGGACGTGACCAAACCGGTCATTACGCGGGCGCTCGACTCGCTCGGTCAAGCAGGACTGTTAAAGCGCCGCCGCGATGAGCTGGACCGGCGCAACGTCCTCGTCGAACGCACCACACGCGGCACGGCCTTTTTGACCGAACTCTCCAATACCATCGTTGAAGCCGGGCGCTCAGCGTGAGCGCCGATCCGCGGTTGACGCCTGCCCGGGCCGATCTCGCGGCGGACTTCCTGCGCTCGGTCGTTGAGGCAGAAGCCTACGCCAAGGGCACGATCAAACAAGTTTCAGCAGCAGCAGCGGCCGTGCACGCCGCGCCCGATCGGGACTCGCAAATGGTCACCCAGGCGCTCATGGGCGAACGGGTCACCATCTATGAAGACAAGGATGGCTGGGCCTGGGGCCAGTTGGGCGGTGACGATTATGTTGGCTACCTGCCCTCGGATACCTTGGACGATGTTGGTCCCTCACCAACTCATAAGGTCGGCGTATTACGCACCTTTCTTTATACAGAACCGGATCTGAAATCCCGCGTGCAGGGGGCCGTTAGTCTGGGAGCCGTGGTTTCCGCCACCGGTACGCAAGCCGAATTCACGAGCATCGCCGGCAGCGGCTGGGCCTTCACGGATCACTTGCTGCCGATCGACTATGCCGAGCCGGATTATCTGACCACGGGGGTCCGGTTCATCGGCACGCCTTATCTGTGGGGCGGCAAAACCAGTCTCGGGCTGGATTGTTCGGGCCTGGTGCAAGTCGCGCTTCAGTTCGCCGGGATCGATTGTCCGCGTGACAGCGACATGCAGGCCACCGCCCTGGGCGAAGAGGTTGAACAGAATCCATCGGCTGTGCAGCGCGGTGACCTGGTGTTCTTCCCCGGCCATGTCGGGATGATGCTGGACGAGCAAACCATCCTCCACGCCAACGCCTGGGACATGATGGTGTCGCCACACCCGCTGCGATACGTGATCGCCGAAATCGCCAAGAAGGAAAAGCAGCCGATTAGTGCAATCAAGCGGCTCGTCTAACCCAGGAATCTGGGGTCGTTTTTGCTGATCGCAATAATGTCGTCGTTTAAGGAGCTAAGAAAAATCTTAGCGTCGTCGGATGTGACGCAGACAAGATAATACTCGCTCTCTAGCTGTTCCGCCGCAACGACCTTACCGGTCAATTCCCGCCACATGGGCGACTCGGTCATATCGACAGACAGAAATGGCGGATCGGTCCACTGGCTCTCGGCTGCAATGGATAATACGAAATAGTCGTCGTGCCCGCTGTACGAAGCGTCCGTGTTTCCAGCCCACGAAACAAACACTCGTCGGCCTCCTTCGAACTCCAAGACAACTTCGCGGTCGAGTTGATGCAACTCAGACTCGTCGTTTGCCCAATCCACGTGGCTTTCGTTCTCAAACAACGAGTACGAGACCGCGCGCAAGACACCAGGTGCCAGTGGCTTTAGATCCATCGCAGAAAGCCCCAATAGGCCGGCCAGAGCAGGGCCGTCGCGATCGATGCCGGCACCTGGGTGATCCAGTTGCCATGGCTGTAGACGAAGCCGTCAAAGAACAGCAGATAGACAAGCGTAATCAGGGCACCTGTCCAATAAAGCCGCTTGATCAACTGCCAGTTCGTCATCATCACACCCTACCGTCATTCCCGCGACCCAGCTACGCCGGAGCGAAGCTCAAGCTTCGCCGAGGCGAGAAGCGGGAATCCAGATCAACATCTCAGCTGCTCACCGCATCCACATGGGCGACTTCGAGCTCGAACGCGGCCGCCATCAGGGCCTTGGTATAGTCGGTTTGCGGGTCATCAAAAATCTGCGCGGATGGGCCGTGTTCCACGACCTTGCCGTCTTTCAAGACGAGCACATCATGGGCGAGCGCGCGCACCACCCGCAGGTCGTGGCTGATGAACATATAGGCCAGATTATACTTGGCCTGCAGGTCACGCAGCAGGTCGACGATCTGCGCCTGGACCGAGACATCGAGCGCCGAGGTCGGCTCATCGAGCACAACAAACCGGGGCTTCAGCACCAGGGCACGGGCAATGGAAATGCGCTGCCGCTGGCCGCCCGAGAATTCATGCGGATAGCGATGACGGGTTTCCGGGTCCAGGCCAACCTCTTCTAATGCCTCGCAGACCCGGGCGTCTCGATCCTCTTCAGAAAGCTGCCTTTCATGAACCAGCAATCCTTCTTCAACGATCTGGCCGACCGACAGACGTGGGCTGAGCGATCCAAACGGGTCCTGGAAGACGATCTGCAGCTCACGGCGCAACGGGCGCATCTGATCGAAAGAGCGTTCGGACAGGTCGTCCCCACCAAACTGAATCCGTCCCTGGCTGGAAATCAGCCGCAGGATGGAAAGTCCAATAGTGGTTTTGCCCGATCCGGATTCCCCCACAACGCCGAGCGTATGGCCTGGCTTGAGGGCGAACGAGACCTCATCCACCGCCCGCACATAGTCGACGGTGCGCCGAAAGAAGCCCTTGGTGATTGGGAAATGGACTTTAAGATCCTCAACTTCAATCAGGGTTTCTGTAGCCTCGGGCGGCTGCGGGGCCTGGCCGCTGGGCGCGGCACCCAGCAACCGCTGTGTATAGGGATGCTGCGGGTTGGCGAAGACCTCCTTGGCGGCCCCGGTCTCCACAATATCGCCCTGGGTCATCACGCACACCCGGTCAGCAAATTTTTCCACAATCGTCAGGTCATGGGTGATCAGCAGGATCGCCATGCCCAAGCGCTGCTGCAGATCGCGCAGCAAGCGCAAAATCTGCGCCTGGATCGTGACGTCGAGCGCCGTGGTCGGTTCGTCCGCCACCAGAATGTCGGGCTCGTTGGCAAGCGCCATGGCGATCATCACGCGCTGACGCTGCCCGCCGGACAGCTCATGCGGATAGGCTTTCAGCCGCGCCGTGACATTGCCCAGCCCGACCAGATTAAGCAGTTCGATAACCCGCTCAAGCGCCGCATCGCCGGTCAGGCCCTTATGAACTTCGAGGATTTCGCCGATCTGTTTTTCAACCGTGTGCAGCGGGTTGAGCGAAGTCAGCGGCTCCTGAAAGATCATCGAAATCCGGTTGCCGCGAATGCCGCGCATGGTCTCTTCACCGGCGCCGATCAGCTCTGTGCCTTCAAAACGGACAGAGCCTTTTGGATGAAAGGCCGTTGGGTAAGGCAGCAGCTGCATCACCGACAGCGCACTGACCGACTTGCCCGATCCGGACTCGCCCACCAGCGCCAAGGTCTCGCCCTTGTCGAGTGTAAAGCTGGAACCTTTCACTGCCTCAACTACGCCGTTTTCGGTGCGGAAGTGGGTTGCTAAATCTTTGACCTCCAGCAGGCTCATCCCTTGCCTCCATTGCCGAAGGTCTTGCGCGGATCGAATGCGTCGCGCACCGCCTCGCCGATGAAAATCAGCAGGCTGAGCATGATCGCGATGGTCAGAAAGGCGCTAATGCCGAGCCACGGCGCCTGCAGATTGTTCTTGCCCTGCTTCAGCAATTCACCCAATGAGGCGGACCCCGGCGGCAGACCAAAGCCCAGGAAATCGAGAGACGTCAGCGTTGCAATCGAGCCGTTCAGGATGAACGGCAGGAAGGTGATGGTGGCCACCATGGCATTGGGCAGCACATGTTTGAACATGATGTTTCGGTCTTTCAGGCCCAGCGCCCGGGCCGCCCGCACATAGTCAAAATTCCGCGCCCGCAGGAACTCGGCCCGTACCACATCGACCAGCGCCACCCATCGGAACAGGACCATAATGCCCAAGAGCCACCAGAAATTGGGGGTGACAATGGACGACAGAATGATCAACAGGAACAATTCGGGCAGGCCGGACCAGACCTCGACAAAGCGCTGCATGTAAAGGTCCGTGCGCCCACCGAAATAGCCCTGCACGGCCCCGGCCCAGACGCCAATGATGGTGGCAAAGAAGGTGAGCGCGAGCCCGAACAGGACAGAGATTCTAAACCCATAGATCACCCGCGCGGCCACATCGCGCGCCTGATCGTCCGTGCCCAGCGGATTATCCAGGCTGGGCGGCGCGGGCGCGGGCACCGGGATTTCCCGGTTGATCGTGTCGGCGGCATAGGGGAACAGCGGCCAGACCATCCAACCGCCGGACTCGGTGATCAGTTCTTTAACATAAGGGTCCCGGTAATCCGCCGGGGTTTCAAAGAAACCGCCGAACTCGGTCTCCGGATAGTCCTTGAAGACCGGCATATAGATCGAGCCGTTATATTCCAGGATGATCGGCCGGTCATTGGCGATGAATTCAGCAAACAGCGACAAGCCAAACAGAATGCCGAAAATCCACAGCGACCAATAGCCGCGCCGATTGGCCTTGAAATTCGACCAGCGGCGCGCATTGAGGGGTGTGACGCGCCAGAACATGATCTTGTCGTTCCGCGGCGCGCTCACGAGACATCCCGGCTTTCGAAGTCGATGCGGGGGTCAACCAGCACATAGGTCATGTCGCCGATCAGCTTCACCACCAGACCGATCAGGGTGAAGATAAAGAGCGTCCCGAAAATGATGGGATAGTCGCGCTGGATCAGCGCCTCAAACGCCAGCAGGCCGAGCCCATCGAGGGAAAAGATGAACTCGATCAGCAGGGAATTGGTGAACAGAATCCCGATAAACGCGGCCGGGAACCCGGCGATCACGATCAACATCGCGTTGCGGAACACGTGGCCATAAAGCACCCGCCGTTCAGCCAGGCCCTTGGCGCGCGCGGTCACCACATATTGCTTGTTGATCTCGTCCAGGAACGAGTTTTTGGTCAGCATGGTGAGCCCGGCAAAGCCGCCGATGGTCATGGCGAAGACCGGCAAGGTGATATGCCAGAAATAGTCGCCGATCTGGGCCCAGAAGCCCATGTCTTCCCAGCCATCCGAGGTCAGGCCGCGCAGCGGGAAGATGTCCCAATAGCTGCCGCCCGCAAACAGCACGATCAGCAGCACCGCGAACAGGAAGCTGGGGATCGCATAGCCGACAATGATCACGCCGCTCGTCCAGGCGTCAAAGCGTGAACCGTCGCGCACCGCCTTACGGATGCCCAGGGGTATCGAGATCAGATAGACCAGCAATGTGGTCCACAGCCCCAGCGAGACCGAGACCGGCAATTTATCCGCAATCAGGTCGATGACCGGACGGCCCTTAAAAAAACTCTCGCCGAAATCGAGTTGGGCGTAACTCGACAGCATCAACCAGAACCGCTCCAGCGGCGGCTTGTCGAACCCGAATTGTTTCTCAATGCGCTCAACCAGCACCGGATCGAGCCCCTGCGCGCCACGATATTTGCTGTTCTCAGCCCCGCCGGCATTGAGCTGAATATCAGAGGTTGCCACCCCGGAATCGCCGCCTGCACCGCCGCCCAGGCGCGCGGTCGCGCCGGCATCGGCACCGGTCAGCTGGGCGATCATTTGTTCCACGGGACCACCGGGTGCCACCTGCACCACGGCAAAATTGATCACCAGAATCCCCAGCAATGTGGGGATGATCAGCAGAAGGCGCCGTAGGACATAAGCTCCCATCTAGTCCTACTTGCCCTTTTTCTCTTGGTCGATTTTGTCTGATTTCGCCGGGTCGAACCACCACAGGTCGATGATACCGCGCGCAAAAGGCGGCGGCGTTTCCGGCATACCGAACCGGTCCCACCAGGCGACGGTATGAGCCCCTTTGTACCATTGCGGTACGACGTAGTTTGAATGCATCAACACCCGGTCGAGCGCGTGGACTGCCGAGACCAGGCTTTCACGTGTCTTAGCGTGAATGATGGTCTGGATCAGGGAGTCCACCGCCGGGTTCTTGACACCGGCGAGATTGCGGCTGCCGACAACATCAGCCTGCTCAGACCCCCAATAGGTTCGCTGCTCAACACCCGGTGTCAGCGGCATGGTCAGCCGCGTTGTGGTGATATCGAAATCGAAGTCCTTCACCCGCCTTGTATATTGCGCCGCGTCAACCTGGCGAATGCTGGCCTGGATCCCTAGGCGTTTCAGGCTCTCCGTATAGGGTTCGATGATGCGGATGAATCCAGGCTCGAAGATCAGGAATTCGATCTCAAATGGCGAACCATCAGGCAGATGCATCACCCCGCCCTTGATCGACATGCCTGCCCGCTGCAGGTAGAGCGCAGCCTGACGCAGATTGCCCCTGTTACTGCCTGACCCATCGCTCTTGGGCGGCTGATAGGCCGGACCGAAGACGCTGGACGGCAAATCCTTGCGGTACGGCTCCAGCAGGGCGATCTCGGCATCCGTCGGCATGCCGCTTGCTTCCAAGCTGGAGTTTTCGAACATGCTGGTCACCCGTTCATACGCACCGAAGAACAGCACCTTGTTGGTCCATTCAAAGTCGAAAGCATAGTCGAGTGCCTTGCGAATCAGCGGGTCCTGAAACTTGGGTTCGCGCGAATTGACGAAGAACGCCTGGGCGCCAGAGGGGCGCCGGTCGGGCAAGGTATCGCGCACAATCCATCCGGCTTCGACCGCGGGGCCCGTATAGCCGGTCGCCCAGGTCTTGGAGGTAAATTCTTCGCGCAGATCGTAAGTGCCGGCCAGAAACGCCTCCATACCAATGGACCGTTCCTTGAAATATTCAAACCGGATTTTATCGAAGTTGAAGCGGCCGACGCTGACCGGCAGATCCTTAGCCCAATAGTCCTTTACCCGCTCATAGGTGATGGTCTGTCCCGGTTTGACATCACCGATCTTGTAAGGACCGCTGCTCAGCGGCGGATCGAGCGAGACCGCATTGAAGTCATGTTTTTCATAATAGGCCTTCGAGAGAATCGGTAGAACGGCCACGATCATGGGCAGGTCGCGGACCGGCCCATCCGGGTTGAAAGTAAACTTGACTTTGCGCGGGCCCAGCGCTTCCGCTTTCTCAACATCGCGTAGCTGAACCGCATAAACCGGATCGCCTTGTTCCTTAAGCGCGGTCAGAGTCCAAACAACATCATCGGCGGTGATCGGCGTGCCATCGTGCCAGCGTGCCTCCTTACGCAGATTGAAAATCACCCAGGTCCGGTCTTCCGGCAGTCCAGCGCTTTCTGCGACCAGGCCATAGACCGCATCGGGCTCGTCCCAGGCCCGCGTCATCAACGTGTCATAGACGAGGCTGCGCGGTTCCTCGTTACGGATGCCCTGCGGCCGGTCGCCCTGCAGAATGAACGCGTTCAGGCTGTCGAACGTCCCCGGGAGCAGATTGTTCATCAATGCGAGATCGCCGCCTTTCGGGGCGTCGGGATTGACGAAATCGAAGTGCTTGAAATCGGCCGGATATTTCAGGTCGCCAAAGGCCGACAGCCCATGGCTAACGGTGGTTTCAGCGCGAGACGGGCTTGAAACAGCAATCGCCGCAGCGAGCATCAGCACAAGGGGTCGGAAGATCATGGCGCGATCATACCAAAAGCCAGCCGATACACATGCCTAAAGCGTCACGGAGTGGCGCTTTTGCGGGCGGTGTCCTTCTCCGGATCGGCCCACCAGGTCTGCAGCACACCAATCGAATAGCCCGGTGACGTTTCAGGCCGCGCGAAACGGTCCCACCACGCCACGCGGAATGTATTGATGTGCCATTGCGGAATGACGAAGTGATGATGCAGCAACACCCGGTCCAGCGCCTTGCAGGCGACGATCAGGTCCTCGCGGGTCTGGGCAAAAATGATCTTGTCGATCAGCGCATCGATGGCCGGGTTTTCAATGCCGATCAGGTTTTCACTGCCGGTCCGCGTCGCTGCTGCAGTGCCCCACATGTCCCGTTGCTCATTTCCGGGCGAATTGGATTGAGCAAAGGTATGGATAAGCATGTCGAAGTCGAAATCTTCAGTCCGGACCTCATATTGCGACGGGTCAACGACTCGAATGCTCGCTTTGACGCCCAGGCGTTCCAGGTTCTTAATGAAGGGCGACACCACCCGTTCGAAGGTCGGCTGGCTGAGCAGGATTTCAAAATCCAGTTCTTCGCCACTTTCACTATGGGTCAGCACACCTTTGTTGACCGCCCATCCCGCCTCACGCAGCAATTCCGCGGCCTTGCGCAAATTACCGCGAATGCCACCGGCACCGTCGGTGGTCGGCACCTGAAATGGTTCGGTAAACACGGCCTCAGGAAGCTGGTCCTTGAATGGCGTCAACAGGGCCAATTCAGCGTCTGACGGTAAGCCGTCGCTGGCCATGGCGCTGTTGGAATAATAGCTCGTGGTGCGCGTATACTGGTCGAAGAACAGATTCTTATTCGACCACTCGAAATCAAACGCATAGTTGAGCGCTTTTCGCACCCGGGCATCCTTGAACATGTCGCGCCGGGTGTTGAAGACGAAGGCCTGCATGCCGGTCGGGCGCTTGCTAGGCAACGCCTTTTTGACCACATGCCCATCGTTGATCGCCGGAAAATCATATTCGGTGGCCCAGACCTTGGCGCTGTTTTCCAATATGAAATCAAACTTGCCGGTTTTGAACGCCTCAAACGCCACGGTCTTGTCACGGAAATACTGATAGGTGATACGGTCGAAATTGTATTTCCCGACCTCTGCGGGCAGGTCCTTGGCCCAATAGTCATCGACCCGCTCAAAGCTTATCGACCGGCCTGGATTAATATCGCCCACCTTGTATGGGCCGCTCCCCAAAGGCGGTTCCAATGTTGGCTCGTCGAAGGCGCGGCCTTCCCAATAGTGTTTCGCCAGAATGGGCAGCTGGCCGGTGATGAGCGGCAGTTCGCGATTACCCGGTTCGTCGAAGGTGAATTTGACTTTCCGCTCACCCGACTTTTCCACCTTGACGATGTTCTTCCAATAAAAGGCATAAAGCGGGCTGCCCTTGGTCGTCAGCGTCTCGAATGAAAAGATCACATCCTCAACGCTGATCGGGTTACCGTCGTGCCAGCGTGCATTCGGGTTCAGTGTGAATTCGGCCCAGGAATGGTCGTCGGGAATCGTCACCGATTCTGCAATCAACGGATAGGCCGCAGACGGTTCGCCGAGCGGATAGCTCATCAGCGACTGATAGGTCAAAGCCATGCCGCGCGCCGGGGTCCCTTTGACGATAAACCCGTTAAGGCTGTCAAACGTATCGGGCGAGGCGCTGGTGGTGATTTCCCCGCCCTTGGGGGCATCGGGATTTACATAGTCAAAATGCTTGAAATCGGGGCCGTATTGCGGCTCGCCGATCAGCGAGAGCGCATGGGTCGTACGGACCTTAACCGGTGCATCCGATGCCAGGGCCCAGGCCGGCGCGAGCGCCAGCGCAGCGGCGAAAATCACTGTTTTCATAGATGTTTGTCTTTCCCGTGCGAAACCAGAGCTAGATATAGCACTGCCGGGTCCAGGTTCAAAAAAGGGGCCGGAAACGGCCCCTCAATTGATTCAGCGACGAATAGGCGCGCGCTAGCTGACTTCGCCTTCACCGGCAGGCGTTTCATCGCCCGGCGCATCTTCAGCCGGTGCCTCCTCGCCTTCTGCGGCGGGTGCGTCTTCGCCGTCTTCAGCCGGCATTTCCGGCGCCATCTCTTCGGGCATGGCGGCCGGTTCCTCAACAGCTGCAACCGGCAAGGGCGGTGGGTTCGCCGTGTTATCACGCATGTAAAGAATCAGATCAGCCCGGTCCTGTGCGTCGCGGATCCCGCCATAGGCCATTTTATTGCCCGGGATAAAGGCGCGCGGATTCTCGATCCAGTCATCAAGCTCTTCATAGCCCCAGGTGCCGCCGGCATCCATCAGCGCATTGGAATAGTTAAAGCCATCGATGTGACCATAGGCCGCACCAACCGTGTCATAGAGATTAGGGCCAACCCGGTTGGCGCCGCCATTATCAATGGTGTGACAGGTCGCACATTTGCGGAACACCTTGGCGCCGTTAGCAGCATCGGCGACGGCCAGCAGTTCAGCCAATGACGGTTCGGCGACAGCCTCTTCCTCGCCACTGCTCAGGTCGGCGAGTTCAACGCCCTCGACAACATAGCCGCGGGCCTCCGCATGAGGCTCGGGGTTCACCACATTGCTGACTTCCCTGATGCCGAACACGATCAGCGCGGCAAACAATACCGCGCCTGCCATTTTGTTGAGCTCGAAGCTGTCCACTATGTTGTCCTCGTTGACACTTAACTGCTGACGATGGACCCGCCGGTCCAAAATTCGCGCGGAACTTAGCCGCTTCCCCCGCTTATTGGCAAGCCGTATAACCGGGAACCAGCCGCCCGTTTAGGGCATAGGAATAAACCGCAGGCCAAAGCCATGACGGACGACATCACCGGCGTCTCTCCGGACAAGATTATCGCCTTCCAGGGTGAACCCGGGGCCTATTCGCATCTGGCCTGCCGCAATGCCCGCCCGGAAATGGTACCAATGCCCTGCGCAACCTTCGAAGACGTCTATCAGACCGTGTCGGACGGCCAAGCCGGTATCGCGATGATTGCCGTGGAAAACTCCATTGCCGGCCGGGTTGCCGACAATCACCATTTGCTGCCGGGATCGGGCCTGCACATCATCGGCGAGCACTTTCAGCGGGTGAACCACAAGCTGCTTGGTCTACCGGACGCGCATTTGGACGATATTACCGATGTCTACAGCCACGTTCATGCGCTGGGCCAATGCCGCAAATTACTGCGCCAGATCGGCGCCCGCGCCCATGTCCACGCGGATACAGCCGGAGCGGCTCAACATATCGCCGAGCAGGGCGACAAACATATGGGCGCGCTGGCGTCGTCGCTTGCAGCAGAAATCTACGGTCTGAAAACGCTTGTCAGTGAGGCCGAGGACGCAGCTCACAACACAACACGTTTCCTATTGATGGCGCGGGAACCGAAAACGCCGGCAATCGATGCGCCAACCATGATGAGTATTGTGTTCCAGGTTCGAAACGTGCCCGCCGCGCTTTACAAAGCGATGGGCGGGTTCGCGACCAACGGCGTCAACATGACCAAGCTGGAAAGCTATCAACTGGAAGGCAGCTTCCAGGCCACGCAGTTTTATGCCGACATCGAAGGCCACCCGGAAGACCGGTCCGTGCAATTGGCACTGGAAGAGCTGGAATTCTATTCGTCGACCGTCGTGCAACTGGGCGCTTATCCCCGCGACGCGTTTCGCGACACGGTGGGCGCCTAGACGTCAGACGCGACCCATGACCTGATCAGTTGATGGGCGATGGCAAAGGGTGGCGGCACCCAAAGTTCATCGCTGCGCTTTCCCTCCAGCGCCTCACGGACCAGGTCCTTGTCGAACCAACGCGCTTCTTCAAGTTCGTCACCATCCACATCGATCGCATCTTCTGTCGCCTCACAGATGCAGCCGATCATCAGCGATGACGGAAACGGCCAGGGCTGGCTGGAGTGATAATGCACATCGCCGACGATAACCCCGGCTTCTTCCTGCACTTCGCGGCGCACCGCTTCTTCCAGCGATTCGCCCGGTTCGATAAAGCCCGCAAGGGCGGAAAACATGTGCGGCGGAAAAAACGGCTGGCGGCCCAGCAAACAGCGGCCTTTGGAAATTGCCAGCATGATCACCACCGGGTCGGTGCGGGGAAAGTGCTGCGCCTTGCAGTCTTCGTTGGTGCAGTGGCGCGACGACCCCGCCTGCCGCATTTCGGTCGGCGATCCGCAGACCGAGCAGAATCCGCGCCTTGAATGCCAGTCGATCAGCGATTTGGACTGTGCAATCAGTCCTGCATCTTCATGGTTGAGCGACCCGGCGGCCCGCAACGCGTCAAGAAACGTGCCCTGCCCTGCAAAAGGGCCTTCGCGTTCTGGTTCTTCGAGGATCGATACATCGAACGCAAAATGCGCCCGGCCATCACGCAACCCCAAAAAGACCCAGTTTACACCCTGATCCACAAATGGCCGGGCAACCGTCCCGTCAACCCAGTGCAGCCGTGGCGATTCGCCCGGATCAAACAGCGGCTTGAGCTGCCAATAGGGCAGAAACAGACTGTCTGACGCGGCCAGTAGTTCCTGGATTTTTTCAGGCTTGCCCCGCAGGTGCTCGGACCGGTCGAGCGGATTTCCAGCGAAGGCGTGCGGTCCGTCCGGACCCGGAATTGTATTCAGCATGGCGCGCACCTTAGACAACCCGCCGCCCAGAGGAAACCTTGCCGTTGCCGGATCAGCACCCCTTGCGCGGTTCAAACAAATGGCCGATATAGGAGGCGGGAGGTTGGTGGTGGGCAGGCCACTCGCCAACCCGGTCAGGTCCGAAAGGAAGCAGCCGTAACGAGCCCGGTTTGGGTCATTATCCAGCCTCCTACTTTCTTTTACGGTCCCATGGACCGCCTGCGCGGACGCAATGACAGAGGCACCTAGCGACACGTCAGATCAGGTGAGCGCCGATAGTGGCGACTACCGCGTCCTTGCCCGCAAATACCGCCCCGGCACCTTTAGCGAGCTGATCGGCCAGGAGCCGATGGTACGCACCCTGCGCAATGCGGTCGAAAGCGGCCGACTGGCTCATGCCTTCGTGCTGACTGGCGTACGCGGTGTCGGCAAGACGACGACGGCGCGGCTAATCGCTCGGGCGCTGAACTGCATTGGGCCGGACGGCACCCAGCAGGGCGCGACGACCAATCCTTGCGGCCAGTGCGAGCATTGTTTGGCCATTGCCGAATCGCGCCATGTCGATGTCATCGAGATGGATGCCGCGAGCCGGACGGGCGTGGACGACGTGCGCGAGATTATCGAGTCGGTGCGTTACGCTCCCTCGGACGCGCGGTTCAAAGTCTACATCATCGATGAAGTCCACATGCTGTCGCGCAACGCCTTCAATGCGCTGTTGAAGACGCTGGAAGAACCGCCCGAGCACGTGAAATTTGTGTTTGCCACCACCGAAATCCGCAAGGTGCCGGTGACGGTGTTGTCACGCTGCCAGCGATTCGATCTGCGGCGGGTGGAACAGAATACGCTGAAGGATTATTTCGCTGACGTATCGGGGCGCGAAGGCGTCTCGCTCGATGATGAAGCGCTGGGCATGATTGCACGTGCTGCTGATGGTTCCGTGCGCGACGGGCTATCGCTGCTTGACCAGGCCATTGCCCATGGCGCAGGCACTGTTTCCGCAGAACAGGTCCGCGACATGCTGGGCCTGGCAGACAGGGCCTTGATCCTCGACCTGTTCGAACAGGTCATGGCGGGTGACATCAAAGCCGCCCTGGCCAATCTGCGCAGCCAGTACAATGCGGGTGCCGACCCGGCGACCGTATTGCAGGATCTGCTCGAGCTAACCCATTGGGTGACTCAGTTGAAGGCCGTGCCGGAGGGTGCAGACGATCAGGCCGTGTCTGATGGTGAACGCGATTTCGGCAAACGCCTTGCCGGCCAACTGCCAATGCCGGCCCTGACCAGGGCCTGGCAGATGCTGCTGAAAGGCCTGGAAGAAACCCGGATGGCGCCTTCACCCATCGGGGCCGCTGAAATGATATTGATTCGGCTGTCCTATGCTGCCGATCTGCCCAGCCCCGCCGATCTGGTCCGCACGCTGCGCGACGCGCCAGCAGACTCACCGGCGGCTGCAACCACATCAGCCGCCCCTTCGCCTGAGGGCAATGGCCAGCCGCCCTCGAACGTTCAGCCCGAGGCCGCTGATCCCCGCCCTGCGCCACCGCCGCCCCAGGCACCGACCGGTCATGCACAAAGCGAGCCCCAGGCCCAGGCAGAGGGCAGCCCGCAACCGCAGAGTTTCGAACAGGTGGTCGCCCTGGTTGCTGAACACCGGGAACCGATGCTGGAAACCCACCTGACGGACAATGCACATCTTGTGCGCTTCCAACCAGGCCGTATTGAACTGCGCCTGACCGAACGCGCCCCGCCCGACCTGGCCGGCCGCCTGAGCCAAAAACTGAGTGATTGGACCGGCTCGCGGTGGGTGGTGTCGGTCAAAGGCGATGGCGGTGACCCGACACTGCAGCAGCAAAAGGAAAGCGCCGAACAAGCGCTGCACGCGGAGGTGTCCACCGATCCGCTGGTACAGGCGGCGATGGATGCCTTTCCGGGTGCCCGTATCACTGCGGTCATCGAAGAAGAGGCGCCGGAAGATCTGGCCCCGATTGACACTGATTCAGAACTGGAAGACGACGATCTATGAAGAAACTGACCGAAATGATGAAGCAGGCCCAGGAAATGCAGGGCCGCATGGCCGAGATGCAGGACGCACTGGCGGCCGCCGAAATCGATGGCTCATCCGGTGCCGGGATGGTTACGGTCACCCTGTCCGGCAAGGGCGATATGAAGCGCATCAAGATCGACCCATCGCTTGCCACCGCCGATGACGTCGAAGTTCTCGAAGATTTGATCGTTGCCGCCCACAATGATGCCAAGGCCCGGGTCGAGGCCCATGCAGCCGAGGAAATGCAGAAGATTACCGGCGGCCTGCAATTGCCGCCCGGCATGGAAATGCCGTTTTAACGCGACCATGCCCCGGCCCATTGTCAGCCCAGAAATCGATGGACTGATCCAGCAGCTTGCCAAGCTGCCGGGACTGGGGCCGCGGTCTGCGCGCCGGGCCGTTCTGCATCTGTTGAAGAAAGGGCCTTCGGTTATGGAACCGTTGGCGCGGGCGCTGAGCGAGACCGCCGCCACCATCCGGTCCTGCAGCATCTGCGGCAATCTGGATTCGAACGACCCGTGCCACATCTGCACCGACCCCCGGCGCGACCCGGCAATCATCTGTGTTGTCGAAGACGTATCCGACTTGTGGGCACTGGAACGCACCGCTTTCAAGGGCCGTTACCATATTCTCGGCGGCGTGCTGTCAGCGCTCGACGGCGTGGGGCCGGAAGACCTCAATATCGCCTCATTGATAGAGCGGGCGGGCCTGCCGGAAACCCAGGAAATGATCCTGGCCATGAACGCGACCGTCGATGGACAGACCACAGCCCACTACATTACCGACCGGCTACACAATACCGGCGTGAAGGTGACACGGCTGGCCCACGGCGTACCCGTCGGCGGTGAGCTCGATTACCTGGATGATGGGACGCTGTCGGCGGCCATGAACGCCCGGCTGCCGTTTTAAAGCCTCTATTTGTCATCCCCGGCAAGCAGCCCAAAGGGGCAGTGTGACCGGGGATCCATCTAGACGTCAGAACCCTGCGAATACATGGATGCCCGCTCGCGCCGCTTCGCGCCTTGGCGGGCATGACAATAAAGAGACTTACTCCGAAACCGCCTTCACAGCCGGATCGGGGACCAGCCGCAAATGCTGCTCTTCCTCGAGTTCCAGCTCTTCGATCTTGTCCGCCCGGTTGGTGATTTTGCCGGTTGAGATGCCGATTTCCCGAATGTCTTTTTCGGCCTGTCCAAAATGCTTTTGCAGGTTGTTAACACGGTCGTCGAGGCGGCCGATGTCCTGCATCAGGGTCCGGACTTCTTTTTGGATCAAATGCGCCTGTTCGCGCACCCGCACATCGCGCAGCACCGCACGGATCGTATTCAGGGTCGCCATCAAGGTGGTGGGCGAGACAATCCAGACCCGTGCCGCAAAGGACTTTTCGACCACGTCACGGAAGTTGGCGTGCAGTTCGGCATAGACGGCCTCTGACGGCAGGAACATCAGCGCCGATTCTGCCGTCTCGCCCGGCAATATATATCTGCCGGCAATGTCGCTGACATGTTTTTGCACCGCTACGCGAAAGGCCCGTTCCGCTGCCACCCGTGCGTCGGATTTTCCCGCATCCTGCAGCGCCTGATAACTCTCCAACGGGAACTTGGCATCGACAGCGATCGGTCCGGGTGGGTTGGGCATCTTGATCAAACAATCGGCGCGGCGGCCATTGCTGAGGGTTACCTGCATCTCGAAAGCACTGGGCGGCAGAATCGCACTGACCAGATCGGTGAGCTGGATTTCCCCGAACGCACCGCGCGCCTGTTTGTTTGACAGGATGTCCTGCAGCCCAACCATATCCGTCGACAGCTTGGTCAGATTTTCCTGCGCCTTGTCGATCACCTGCAACCGGTGCTGCAACTCCCCCAGCGACTTCGCGGTCTTTTCCGCGCTCTGATGCAGCCCTTCGCCCAGGCGCTGTGACACCGTTGCCAGCCGGTCATCGATCGCCTTTTGCAGCGCGACCTGGTTGTCTGCCAGGGCTTTCAGACGGCCTTCCAACTCTGCCTGGCGACGCCATTCTTCCGGGTCTTCCTTCGGCTCTTCATCCGGCTTCAATCGAAGCCAAAGAAGCAGAAACCCGAGGACCAGTATAAGCCCGACCCCGCAGATCGCCTGGAACAGCGGGTCGTACGCAAAGGCGGGTAAATTCTCCATAACCGAATCGTATCACGGCCAAGACTCCCTTGCCCAGCTTGACGGTCTGTCCAGCGGGCACTAAGTACGCTGAACCAGCAGGAGACAGACATTCATGGCCATCCGCCCTATCATCACTGCACCTGATCCGAGCCTGAAACGGGTGTCAGAGTCTGTCGATCAAGTGGATGACGACTTGCGCGCGTTGATGGATGACATGCTGGAGACCATGTATGACGCGCCGGGCATTGGCCTGGCTGCGATTCAAATCGGCGTCCCCAAACGGGTAATCGTGATGGACCTGTCCCTGCGCGAGGAGGGCGAGCCGCCGGAACCCCGCTATTTCGTCAATCCGGAAATCCTTTGGGCATCGGAGGAACTGGCAACCTATAACGAAGGCTGCCTATCGGTCCCCGAAGAATTTGGTGAAATCGACCGCCCTGCCGCCGTCAAAGCCCGCTTTCTCGACTATGACGGCAAGCAGCAGGAAATTGATGCCGACGGGTTGCTGGCAACCTGCCTTCAGCACGAGATGGATCATCTGGAAGGCGTGCTTTTCATTGACCATCTGTCACGCATCAAGCGCGATATGATCGTGCGCCGGCTGGTCAAGGCGCGCAAAGCCGCCGCAGAATAAACCCCAGCCATGCGTATCGCCTTTATGGGAACGCCGGATTTCGCGGCGGTCATTCTTGCCGACCTGGCCGAGCGGGCGTCTGATCTGGGGCACCAACTTATTGCGGTCTATAGCCAACCGCCACGGGCCGCAGGCCGCGGCAAGAAGACCCGTCTGACACCGGTGCATAGGCTGGCCGATCAGCTGAACATACCGGTGCATACGCCGGTCAGCCTGAAAGGTGACGATGAACAATCAGCCTTTGCCGCACTTGATCTCGACGTGGCGATCGTCGCGGCCTATGGGCTGATCCTGCCGGTGCCCATTCTTGAGGCACCACGCTTTGGCTGCATCAATGTCCATGCCTCACTCTTGCCGCGCTGGCGGGGCGCCGCGCCGATCCAGCGCGCGATCATGGCCGGCGATGCCAAAACCGGCGTCTGCATCATGCAGATGGAAGCAGGCTTGGATACGGGTCCCGTTTATCGCCGCCGGGAGATCGATATCGGTCCTGAGATGACGGCGGGCGAGTTGCACGACGAGCTGGCGGCCATGAGCATTGCTCCCCTGCTCGAAGCACTCAGCGATCTAGGCGAAGGTGCATCGCCCGAGGCACAGCCGGAAGAGGGTGTCACCTATGCCCAAAAGATCGACAAGGCCGAGGCACGAATCGATTGGTCGCAACCCGCGGCAACAGTAGATCGTCAGATTCGCGGGCTCAGTCCTTTCCCCGGAGGGTGGTTCGAAAAAGACGGTGACCGCATCAAGGTGCTGCGCAGTCGTCTTGTCGTGGGAAGCGGGCCAGCGGGTGAATGCCTCGATAATGCCCTGACCGTGGCTTGTGGCGACGGCGCTGTGCAATTACTTGAACTCCAGCGCGCAGGCAAAGGGGCCATGGACGCAGAGAATTACCTGCGGGGCCACCCGATTCCTGCAGGCACTCAGTTAGACTAGAGGCTGAACTAGCCATGCCGCGTTACCGCCTGACCATCGAATATGACGGGGGACCCTTTGTCGGGTTTCAGCGTCAATCCAACGGCCCTTCGGTCCAGCAGGCGATTGAAGAAGCCATCGAGGCGTTTTCTGGCGAGTCGGCCACCCTGTTCGGCGCAGGCCGGACCGATACCGGCGTGCATGCCGAGGGGCAGGTCGTCCATTTCGACCTAGAGCAGGACAAGAGCGCGCGTGAGGTGATGGGCGCGCTGAACTATCACCTGAAGCCGAACCCGGTTGCGGTGCTGGAGGCCGACGTCGCCGACCCTGAATTTCATTCCAGGTTCGATGCGATTGCCCGTCACTACCGCTACCGGATCATCAACCGGCGCGCGCCGCTGACCTTTGATCAAGGCTATGCCTGGCAGGTCGCCGTTCCGCTGGATGCCAAGGCCATGCATGACGCTGCGCAACGGCTGGTCGGCTATCACGATTTCACGACGTTTCGGTCAATCCACTGCCAGGCGCAATCGCCCCTCAAAACCCTCGACCGGCTGGATGTCATGCGGCATGGCAACGAAATCAGCGTGACCGCTGAAGCCCGGTCATTCCTGCACCACCAGGTGCGGTCGATGGTTGGCACACTGAAACTCGTCGGTGAAGGCAAGTGGTCTGCTGATGATGTCCAAGCCGCTTTGGAGGCCGCTGACCGTCACGCGCTGGGGTTCAACGCCCCGCCAGATGGGCTCTATCTGACCAGGGTTGTTTATCCGCCGAAATAACGACGGAGAATCTCCGCATAGATCGCTGTCAGGTTTTCGATATCGTCAACCGAACAACGCTCATCCACCTTGTGCATGGTCTGGCCGACCATGCCGAATTCGATCACCGGGCAATAATCCTTGATGAAACGGGCATCGGATGTGCCGCCTGTGGTGCTGAGTTCGGGCGCACGGCCCAACACGGCCTGGCACGCGTCTGATACCAAAGTCGACAGTTTGCCGGGCGGCGTAAGGAACGATTCGCCGCTGACCCGGACATCCAGATCGTAATCGACTAATTCCTGATCAAGCGCGTGGCGCACCAGCCGGATCACATCGTCCGATGAATGCTCGCTATTGAAGCGCACATTAAACCGCGCGCGCGCCTGGGCCGGGATCACATTTTCCGCGCCTTCCGTCGCCTCGATCGCGGTGATTTCCAGATTGGACGGCTGGAAATGGTCGTTTCCACTATCCAGTTCGAGTGTGTCGAGGCGCGCCAAAAGCCTGATCAGCCGTGGCACCGGATTGTCCGCCAAATGCGGATAGGCAACATGCCCCTGCGCGCCATTGACCGTGATCCATCCGTTGAGGCTACCGCGCCGGCCAATCTTGGCCATGTCACCCAGCGTCATGGGATTTGTCGGCTCGCCCACCAAACAATGGGTCAGTTGCTCGCCTTCACGGGTGATCGCGTCGAGCAGCTTCCTCGTTCCGTTGATCGACGGACCCTCTTCATCGCCGGTGATCAACAAACTGATCGAACCATCAAACGGCCCCGCAGCAGTAAAACGATCCGCCGCAGCGACAAACGCCGCGATCGCCGCCTTCATATCCGAGGCGCCGCGGCCATAGAGCACACCATTCGTTATATCGGCAGCGAACGGGTCGACCGTCCAGCTGTCTAAATCCCCCACCGGCACCACATCCGTATGCCCGGCAAAACAGAAATTGGGCTGGGCTGTCCCCAGCCGCGCATAGAGATTATTGACGTCGGGCGTGCCCTCTTCAGAGAAGACAAAACGTTTGCAATGGAAGCCCAGGCTTTCCAATACGGCCTGCAACACATCCAGCACACCCGCATCCGCCGGTGTCACACTGGGACAGCGGATCAGCTCTTGAGACAAGGCTATGGGGTCGATGCGCGCCATGGCGCAATCCTATCGCGAAATGGGGTTAGTCACGCAGCAGTTCGTTGATCGAGGTCTTGGAGCGGGTGCCCTCGTCCACCGTTTTGACGATCACTGCACAGTAGAGGCTAGGTCCGGGTGTGCCATCGGCCAAGGGTTTGCCCGGTAGGCTGCCCGGGACGACGACTGAGTACGCCGGCACCCGGCCATAGTGAATATCACCGGTCGCACGGTGGACGATCTTGGTCGAGGCGCCGATATAGACACCCATGGAAAGCACGGCGCCTTCTTCAACAATGACGCCTTCGGCCACTTCCGACCGGGCGCCGACAAAGACATTATCTTCAATGCGCACCGGGTCAGCCTGCAGCGGCTCTAGCACGCCGCCAATGCCCGCACCGCCAGAAATATGGCAGTTCTTGCCAATCTGCGCGCAAGAGCCCACCGTGGCCCAGGTGTCGACCATGGTGCCCTCGCCCACATAGGCGCCCAGGTTAACAAAGCTTGGCATCAGAACCGCGCCCGGCGCGATATAGGCGGACCGGCGCACCACGCAGCCAGGGACGGCGCGAAAGCCCGCGGCACGGAATTCCTGCTCCGTCCAATCTTCAAACTTTGAATGCACCTTGTCGAACCACGGTGCAGCATGCCCCGGCCCACCGGGGATCGGCACCATGTCATGCAAGCGGAACGACAGCAGCACGGCTTTTTTGAGCCACTGATTGACCACCCATTCGCCATCACGCTTTTCGGCCACCCGCGCATCACCATTGTCGAGCGCCGCCATCGCCGCTTCAACCGCGTCGCGCACCGCGCCACCGGTCTCCAGATTGACATTGTCACGATCGTCCCAGGCACGGTCGATGGTGGTTTCCAGATTGCTCAGATCCATGGTCTTCTCGGCTCAAATCTTGAAAAGGCGCGCCGACCATAGCGGGCGCTTCGGCCAAGTCAATCGGCCAGACCGGCGGCTTTGGCAACCCAGTCGGTCAGGTCCGAGACCACATAGTCGATATGGTTATGGTCTGCCCCGGACGATGACCATTCAGAGCCTGTGGGAATCCAGACCGTGCCCATGCCGCGGCGATAGGCCGGTGTCAGGTTCTTGGCCATATCTTCGACCATGACGGCGCGGGTGGGATCGACGTTGAACCGCCCCAGAAACCGGTCGTAAGCGATCTCGCGCGGTTTGGGGTGATAGTCGGCATCGGCGACATCGAAAATTCCATCGAAAACGGTTTCGATCTGCAGCCGCGTCAGCACCCGTTCCGCATAGGTGCGGTCCGCATTGGTGAAGACATATTTGCGGCCCGGCAGGGCCTCAATCGCCCGGCCCAGGCGGGGGTTTGGCGGAATACGACTCATATCCACATTGTGGACGAAGTTCAGAAAGTCGCTGGGGTCGACATGGTGATACTCCATCAGCCCGCGCAAGGTGGTGCCATGGCTGACAAAATAGTCCTTTTGCAGCTTCGTCGCCTCGACCGGTTCGACGCCCAGCAATTCAGCAATAAAATCGCCCATGCGGGCACCGATCTGGTCGAACAGGCTGCAATCTGCCGGATAGAGTGTGTTATCGAGATCGAAAGCCCAGACCGTGATGTCTTTGAAGTCGCGGGCAGCCTTTTTTTGTCGAGTTTCCAACGCTATAGGTCCTTGAACATCCAGTCGCCATGTCACATGCCGCTGCGAATGCAACAGATACAAGGCGGCGCATTCGCTGGTTTAGAGGCCAAGTGACGGTTTTGAAAGGGCCCAGTACGAATCGCTGGCAGCGGAAAGCTGGCCTCAGCCGCCCGCGTCCGCTATAAGGCCCGCCGTCTAGAGCCAAAAACAGAATTGACCATGAGTTCCTCTAAAGGACTCTAGCCGGAGAGCACGATGCCCGACAGCCGGAGCCTTGAAGACCAGTTATTGACCGCCGCGACCCTGTCGGAGGCGCTGCCCTTCATGCGCAAATATGCTGGGGCCACCATCGTCATCAAATATGGCGGCCATGCCATGGGTGATGCAGATCTGGCCGATAAATTCGCCCGCGACATCGTGCTGATGAAGCAGGTCGGCATTAACCCGGTGGTGGTGCATGGCGGCGGGCCACAGATCAAAGAAATGATGGACCGCCTGCGGATCGAGAGCGAGTTCATCGACGGGCTGCGCGTCACCGACGCGGCCACCATGGAAATCGTCGAAATGGTGCTGGCCGGCCGCATCAATAAGGAAATCGCCGCCTCGATCAACCGGGTGGGCGGCAATGCGGTGGGCCTGTCCGGCCGCGATGGCGACCTGATGCTGGCCAAAAAACTAACCCGCACCAAGCGCGACCCGGATTCCAATATCGAACGGGAATTGGACCTGGGCTTTGTTGGAGAGCCGCAGGCGGTGAACCCGCATGTGCTGGAAGTGCTGGCCGAATCCGACGTGATCCCCGTGATCGCACCGATTGGGTATGGCGCAGAGGGGGAAACCTTCAACATCAACGCCGATACCTTCGCCGGTGCGGTAGCCGCGGCCACCCATGCCAGGCGGCTTTTACTGCTGACTGACGTCGCTGGTGTGCTCTCCAGAGATGGCGAGCTGCTTACCCGGCTGACCGATGCCGACCTGCGCGGCCTCATTGAAGACGGCACCGTGGCCGGCGGCATGATCCCCAAGGTAGAAACCTGCCTGACCGCCATTAAACAGGGGGTTAAAGCCGCCGTCATCATGGATGGCCGGGTGCCGCATTCCCTGTTGCTGGAACTCTTCACCTCACACGGCATCGGGACCCTCATTGGGCGCAATTAGGCTCGTTGGGCGAGCCATATAGCGGCAATCAACTTTCTAGGGTACATCTCTATTGAAGGTGCACGGCCGCGCATCTCGAACGGGGAACCCACATGGTACGCATCGATCAATCGCCGGATGAAACCGTCCTTGCCGCTGTAACAGGCGACATGGCGCAGTGCCGGGTGCCGGTGCGGGACGACCTGGCCGAAGCCCATGCGCTGGTGCTGACCCGTATCACCATGCCGGGCAATTGGTGGACCGGCGCGGAACGGATCGCGATTGCAGCCGCGGCACGGTCGGCCCGCGACTGCAAGTTCTGCGCTGAACGCAAGGAGGCATTGAGCCCCTATACGATCCAGGGCGAGCATGATGTGGATCCGGACTATGCGGGTGTCCTGCCCGACGCCATCGTCGACCTGATCCATCTCGCCATGACGGATGCCACGCGCATGACCGAGGCGGCAATCCATAAACTGTCTGAGCATGGTCTGACCGATGCGCATTATGTCGAGGCGCTGGGTGTCGCTGTCGCGATCCGCAGTATGGATCAGACGTGCCTCGGGCTTGGCGTGCCGTTTCACGCCCTGCCATCACCGAAGGCTGGCAACCCTAGCCAAACGCGCCCCGAGGTCGAGCCGGCGGGCGAAGCCTTCGTGCCGATGATGCCGGCGCGGCAACCCGCGCCGCCCGACGACGACTTGTGGGATGAAAATTCAATCTTCTATGGCCTGCGGGCGATGAGCCTTGTTCCCGATGCGGTCCGCGACCTGCTGATCCTGGCGCGGGTGCAATATGTGCCGATGGATCTCGCTTCGGATTTTTCCCAGGGCCGTACGCTGGGCCGTGACCAGATGGAACTGCTGGCGGGCCGGGTTTCGGCGATCAACGACTGTTTTTATTGAACGGCCTCGCACGCGATGATGCTCAGTTTGAGCATGCAGACAAAGGGCGAGGAGGTCGATTTAGCCGGGATTGTCGAGGGCGGCGATGCCGTCGATGACCGTGTGCCCCATGCCAAAGCCATCGTCGTCTTCGGCGAAGCGGTATTGCAGGGCACAGACCAGGAACTTGCAGATGCCCGCGCCGCCCTGATCGATGCGGTGGGTTGCGACGCCTTTGTCGATGCCGCCGGGGTGATCGGGCACTTTGAGCGCATGGTCCGGGTGGCCGACGCGACGGGCATTCCGCTGGATGAGGCCACAGCCGCCGCCACGACAGACATCCGCGATGATCTGGGCATCAACGACTATGCCATGGCCGGCCGGACGGTTGGGCGGGAGTAAGGTAGGTTAAACTTTTCCCAAAACCGTTCGCCCTGAGGAGCAGGCCTAGCCTGCGTCTCGAAGGGTGAATGGTCCCGCCCGTACTTCGAGACGCCCGCCAATGCGGGCTCCTCAGCACGAACGGGATAGAGGGGCTCGGATTACGCCAGCAGCAAAAACGATAACCACGTCAGCCCTGGATCTCGACCACCGGGTCCTCAGCATGGTCCCAGATCAGGCGGACCGCCGCACCCTTTTGCACATTGTCGACCAGCGCGGGCCGGAAGCAGGCAATATTGGTGCCGCCCTCGTGGCGAACCGAAGGATAGACCACGCCGATCCCGCCCTCCTGAAGGATCTCCTGCGCCAGCGCCTGACCGGCGGGATAGCCGGTGAGCGGGTCCGGATCGAGACAGGCGGCGAAATCGACCTCCGCTCCACGCAGATCATCAAACGCCCCATGAAAATCCGCCAACCAATCATCCTTGGTGATGTCATCGACCAGATGATCGATTTCCCTTAGCCACCGTGTGTGGTGCCACGTCACCTCGGCCAGGGCGGTCTCCAGCGCGAAGCCTGCGTACCATGCCCCACGAGGAAAGGCGTTGAACCGCCCGCCGCCGGGGCGTGGATGGGTGAACGCGGCGTTGATGATGTGCGCGTTGGGAACATGAAACACCAGCTCGTCGCGATTGATGCCCAGGCTTTGGTCGGCCTCCGCCAGCAGCCGGTCATTGGTCCGACCATCCAGCGCGAAAACATCGGCGGCCTCGTCCGCATTATCATAAAGGTCATCGAGGACAGGCGTTGAAAAGTTGGACGGGATCAATCTGTGCGTTTGGGATTGATCCAGCCGCGTGAGGGGCGGCCTCAAGCCAGCATGCCCCGGCGGCCATCGACCAGCCGGCGGATGGTCTCCAGCGCCGGGATGCCGCCCCGCAGCGCATAATCAATCGGCGCGAGACCGCCAAACAGTGGATTGGTGTTCGGCATGGTCATCCAGCGATCCGCCAGTTGCGGGCTGTGTAGAATGCGCAATGCCTTGGTAATCCCGATCAGGAACGAGATCCGCTGCAGCTCATCCATGCTGAGGGCGCGGAAGTCGCCCGCCCCAGTATCGACCTTGCGCCGCAATTCGGCATAGCGCCCGTTCGATACGCCGCCCAGCAGCAGCCGCGCCTGATCGCCCGTGAGGCCCCAGGCTTCGACGATCCGAAAGAAGGCCTTCAACGCCGCAGGCGTCAACCGTTGGCGGTCGTCAGCACTATCAAGCCGGACGGCAGCCGGCCCTGCGGGCGCCTCACTGAATTGCGGCTGGGGTTGCGACATTGCTGGTTCCATAAATCATATTGTACATATTCGTACAATATATAGTCCATTTATGGATTTATAAAAGAGATTGAGAGAAAAAGAAGCTAGGAATCGTGATTGCAAGGAGGTCCCTTCTCCGCCGCTTGTCGGCATCGCTCAGGACGCGGCGGGGCCGACGAAGCAATCCAGGATCTTTTGGTTTCTGGATCGCTTCGGCTGTCAAGCAGCCTCGCGATGACGGAGAATGAGGCGTCTTTCGGCGACCTTCTAAAGCCCCTGGTCGCCGCGCAGCAATCCGCCGGGCAGCGCCCCGGTCGATTGTCCATTCTCGAACGTCACCTCGCCGCTTTTGATCGTCGCGCGATACCCGCGGGACGTCTGCAACAAACGGGTGCCACCGGCAGGCAGGTCGGCAATGATCTCGGGCGGACCGAGTTCCAGATTTTCCAGATCGATGATGTTGAGATCAGCCAGATAGCCTGGTGCAAGTACGCCGCGGTCGTGCCAGCCGACATGGGCTGCGTTGCGCTGGGTATAGCCATGCACCAGCGCCTCGACCGGGACGGTCTGCCCGGCCTTATTGCCCTTCGACCAGAGGCCCAGTGATGTGGTGGGGAAGCTGCCATCGCAGATCGTCGCACAATGCGCCCCGGCATCCGACAACGCATAAAGCGCGTGTTCATGGGTAATCATGCCGTGCACGTCTTTCAGGTCGCCATAGCTGAAATTGATCGCCGGGGCATAAAGCAACCGCCGGCCGCCCTCTTCCAGCAAAACGTCATAGGCGTGCTCGTCGAGCGGCTTGCCCAGGCGCTTGGCTTCGGCTTCCAGCGATGAGTCGGCAGAGGGCTCATAATCCACCGGGTCGGTCATCCGGAACATCCGGTCAAAGCCCTTGGTGATGGTTTCAATCAAACCGGTGCGGCGGTCGGCCCGGTGTTCTTCGATGATCCTGGCCCGGACCTCGGGCGTCGCCAGCGCCGCCAGCCTGTCTTCCAGCGGCTCGCGATAGAGCTTGCGCCAGGTCGGGGTGACATAGAACGGGTTGACGGTGGTGGCAAAACTCATGATCAGGCCGATCGGGCGCGGGCCCACCTGACCCCGCACATCAAGCCCCTTGGCAACCATCTTTTCGATCCGGTCGAAAATCATCCGCCAGCGATCCGGCGCGTCGTCGGTCTGCTGGATGGTAAAGGACAGCCGGCTGTCAGACGCCCGCGCCAGCATTTCAATCAGGTCCAGCTCGCGTGACGCAAAGGCGTCATCAGCGGTGAGATAGGCATCAGAGATCAGCTGGATCACGCCCTTGCCATGGCCCCGGATCGCGCGCGCCGCCGCCATCAATTCTTCAGCGGGGGCTGTCAGCGTGCCAATCGTGCCGCCATTACGCGACCGGTGCAGATAGGTCCGCGAGGTGGAAAACCCGACCGCGCCGGCCGCCAGCGCCTCGGCAATCAGGCTTTCCATCTGCTCGATCTCGGCCTGTGTCGGTTCTTCCTCATGGTCGCCGCCGCGATCGCCCATCACATAGGCCCGCAGCGCCGCATGCGGCATATGGGCACCGATATCGACGGCAAAGTCGCGCGCATCGATCGCATCTAGATATTCAGGAAAGGTTTGCCAGTTCCACGTCAGGCCCTCAGCCAGGGCGGTGCCGGGAATATCTTCCACGCCTTCCAGCAGGGCGATCAGCCAGTCATGCTTGTTAGGGTGCGCCGGCGCGAAGCCGACGCCGCAATTGCCCATCACCACCGAGGTCACGCCGTTGATCGACGACGGCGCCATCAGGCTGTCCCACGACACCTGGCCATCATAATGGGTGTGGATGTCGACAAAGCCCGGGGTGACGATGGCGCCTTCAGCGTCAAGGGTTCGGTCCGCCGCGCCGACCTCACCGATCTCGGCGATCTTGCCATCCTTGATTCCGACATCGCCCCGGAACGACGCCTTGCCTGTCCCGTCGACGATCGTGCCACCGCGAATTGCAATGTCGTGCATCTGCTTTCCCCTTTACCGATTCCCTTGCTTGGGCCTTAGATAGCGCGGCACCGCCCAATAATCCAATCCGGGACCGATTTTGGCCAAACGTGCGCCCAATCAGGATTTGCTGGCGAGACTGCTTTCGCCTATGCTCCGCCGCGATTTGGCGAGTGGATATAACGCTCGCGCTTCGGGCACCCGTAGCTCAGCTGGATAGAGCGCTGCCCTCCGAAGGCAGAGGTCATAGGTTCGAATCCTATCGGGTGCGCCAACAATATCGGAACCGTTTCGGTCACGGCGCACGAACCTCGTTCGGGCGTTAGTTTACTCATGCACCGTTGGTCGATATACCGCCCCCAATCTGTTTAAGCGGCGAGGACTATCACGGCCCATCAGCCGGTTGACCACACTGAAATGTTGTGGTGTAAGCAATTGATATTGTTGGGGGATATTTATGTTGAGAATTTTCGGCCTGGGTGTGCTTGTCAGCCTTAAATTAACGGCCACAGCAGCGGCGCATAGCGGTGACTCCACACAGGATTTCGACGAAATAATCATCTGGGGCCGGGGGATCGAGCAGATCGGCCAGGCAACGACCGCGTCGGAAGGTCTGGTGGGCTATGCGGATTTGTCGAAGCGTCCCATCTTGCGGGGGGGCGAGTTGCTGGAGGTCGTCCCCGGTATGATCGCCACCCAACACAGCGGCTCTGGCAAGGCAAACCAGTACTTTCTGCGCGGCTTCAACCTGGACCATGGCACCGATTTCGCCGCCGACGCTGATGGAGTGCCGGTTAATCTGCCGACCCATGGACATGGGCAGGGTTACCTGGATTTGAACTTCATCATCCCTGAGCTCGTCGAATATGTCGCGTTCCGCAAAGGGCCCTACCACATGACCAGCGGCGATTTTTCGGCAGCCGGATCAGCCTCTTTCATAACCTATGACAGCCTCACCCGGGGGTTTGCCACGGCTGAAATTGGTGAAAATGGCTATTACCGCGGCGTACTGGCGAATTCACACCGGCTGGGACAGGGCGACCTGCTCTATGCCGCAGAAGCCCAATTCTATAACGGCCCGTGGGTTCTGGATGAAGATCTGGAGAAGTTCAATCTACTGGTTAAATATACCGGCGACATCGCGGGGGCCGATGCGCAGTTCATCGCGACCGCCTACCGGTCCACCTGGACAGCGACGGATCAGATTCCACAGCGCGCAGTTGACGATGGACTGATCCCGCGGCGCGGTTTCATCGATCCCGATCTGGGGGGTGAGACCACCCGGTTTAGTCTAAGTGCGCAGTTTCTGTGGCCGCATATCGAGGTGCGGGCCTATGCGGTTCACTACGATCTCTCGCTCTACTCAAACTTCACCTATTTTCTGAATGACCCCGTTAACGGGGATGAGTTCGAACAGGCGGATAGAAGATGGGTTCTCGGCGGTGCGGTAGGATATGAAGACAAAGTCACGTTGTTTTCCCGCCCTGCCACTATCAGCACCGGCCTAACCCTGCGTTACGACGATATCGGCGCCGTCGGTCTCTACAATACTGCCGCCCGCACCCGTCTCTCGGCGGTGCGTGATGACCGGGTCAAACAACTCCAGGCCGGGTTCTATGGGTCAGTGGAAATGCACTGGACGGAGCGGTTTCGTACCCGCACCGGTTTTCGCGTTGACGTGCTGGATTACCGCGTTGCCGCCCAGCTGACCGACAATAGCGGCAGCGGCACCGATGCGATCGTCAGCCCAAAAGCCTCCCTGGCGTGGGAGGCATTTGACGGCATCGAATTCTATGCCAGCTATGGTCAAAGCTTCCATTCCAACGATGTACGCGGCGCGACCATCAGCATCGATCCCGTCTCGGGCGAACCGGTTCCGGCGGTCGACGCGCTGGTAAAGGCCGAAGGGGCTGAAGTCGGCGTCCGCTTTGAACTGAAAGAAAGCCTGTCCGTTGCGGTTGCCGGCTTCTGGCTCGACCTGGACTCCGAATTGGTCTTTGTCGGCGACGCCGGCACCACTGAACCCAATGACGCCACTCGGCGCTATGGCGTTGAGGCATCTGCCTTCTGGCAGGCGGCCAGCTGGCTGGTTTTCGATGCCAGCGCCGCCTATACCCATGCGCGGTTCAAGGATTTACCAGGGGAGGACCGTATTCCCAATGCCATCGGCTTTGTCCTGGGGGCCGGGGCCACGGCAAGCTTCCAAAACGGGTTTACCGCCAGCCTGCGCCTGCGCCATTTTGGCGACGCGCCGCTGATTGAAGACAACAGCGTCAGATCATCGGCCACAACACTGGTCAATCTGGGCTTCACCTATGATTTCGGCCGGGTACAGGCCGGGCTTGACCTGTTGAACCTGTTTAACGTCAAGGACAACGACATCACCTATTTCTTTGCATCCCGCTTGGCCGGCGAGGCCACCGGCACAGATGATATTCACTTCCATCCGGTAGAGCCCTTCACCGTGCGGGCACGGCTGAGCCTTCGTTTGTGATGGGGTTCCATTGACGCGGCTACCACCGTTGCCAAGAGCCGCCGGGCGGGCTAGCGTCACGTCTTGAGCAAGATGAGGGAGAAGACAATGAACGACGTGAAAATGGATCCCAGGAGGCTGATCGGCCTTCGGATCGCGGCAGAGAAACAATCGCCCATGCAGGCCGCCGCGCTGGCGGCAAAGTCCGGCGTCATCAAATGCAGGGCAGAGCCCATGACCGATGGTCACAAGACCTGGGACAAAGACTAACCCTACCACCCACGTCCCGGCTTTAATTGTGCCGGATCGCAAGACGGGTTTCTGACGCCTATATTTTACTGCCTGTGTTATCCTAACGGACGGGCACAGCATTTCTTTTCGGTCATCTGGGTTGAAGGCAATCATTACGTCGAAATCTCAACACCTGCTGCCAAAGATGCCGCGGATCGCGGCCTTGCTGACGGTGTTCTGCTTCATTATCACGGCTCTACCTGCCACCGCCGCACCAACAGGTCAAAGCGCCATCGTTGTGCATGCCAATACCGGCAACGTGATCCTGGCATGCAACGAGGAGCAAACCCTGTTTCCCGCGTCGCTGACCAAGCTGATGACGCTCTACCTGACCTTCGAGGCGCTTGAACGCGGCACGCTGACGCTGGATCAGGAACTGATCGTGTCGCGAAAAGCCGCCAGACAGCCGCGGGTCAAACTCGATCTGAAAGCCGGAGACACCATCACTGTCGAAGATGCGATCCTGGCGCTTATCGTACGGTCAGCCAACGACGTGGCAACGGTGGTGGCCGAAGCGCTGGCCGGCACGGAAGAGCAGTTTGCCCATATGATGACCACGCGCGCACACCGGCTTGGCATGGATGGGACGCTGTTTCGCAATGCATCGGGCCTGCCGAACAAGGAACAGGTCACCTCTGCGCGGGACATGGCGACGCTGGCGGAGGCGATCTGGATGCACTTTCCCGGGCGATATGCCTATTTCGAGACCAAGGAATTTTCCTATGACGGCAAGGACTTTGAAAGCCACAACCGCCTGCTGAAAAACTATGACGGCGCGGACGGGATGAAGACCGGTTATACCCGCGCATCCGGCTTCAATTTGATCGGCTCAGCGATCCGTGGCGGCCACCGGCTGATCGCCGTCGTTATCGGCGGTGGCACGTCGAAGAGCCGCGACAACTTTATGAAAAAGATCCTCGACCACGGCTTCGACCGGCTGATCAACAATAATGAGTCAGCAAAACAACCGAGTTGCCGTTTCAAATAGGCGCTGGATGGCTTTATGCTCGGCCCCATCATTGAGGGGAATGACATGGTCACAGTTACAATCCGGTTGAAGGTCCAGGAGGACAAGGTCGAAGAATTTGAGGGGTTGGTCTCGCAACTGATCCGCGACGTTCACGCCAATGAACCCGACGCCATTTACGAGGTTCGCCGGGTTCGCGGTCAGCCGCTGACCTATCTCTACTTCCTCAGCTTCCCGGATCAGGCGGCCTATGACCGCTATTCAGACGCGGATTATCACACCAGCATGTCGCCAAAGGCTGTGGCCTGCTTGGATGGCGACCCGGTGTTCGAAGAACACGACCCGTTGCAGTAACGCCCTACCGGACAACAAAGTCGAAATAAGTATCGGGGTAGGGCTCGTTTCGCAGGGTGAAGTGCCACCATTCCTGCGGAAAGTTCTCAAATCCATGGGCCGCCATGGCCTTGAGCAACATCGAACGGTTGGCCTTCGCAGCTTCGCCTATATCCGGGCTGGCCGTGTGGCTGCGCGGATCGAAAAAGTCAAAGCAGGTGCCGAAATCGAGCTCGGCCTGATCATCAAGCCGCACCACCGTCAGGTCGGCCGTGCTGCCACGGCAATGGCTGGACCGTTCTGCCAGGTAACCAAGCCGGAATAGATCAGCTTTGTCCAAGTGCGGGTAATAGATTGCTTTTGCCGCCGGGTCATCAGGCTGGCTTGACCAGGACAGGAAGTCGGCTACGGCCCGCATCGGACGGTAGGTGTCGAACACCTTAAGAGCCATGCCCCGCGTCCGCAGGTCCCGGTCGACAGCGCCGAGCGCCTCGGCGGCAGCATGAGTCATCAGGCACTCCGCTGCTTCATAGCCATCAACCGGGCGGCCAACGAAATTCTCAGCGCCGAAGTAACAGACATCCTGAAGTATCTGCGGCGCAACCTCACGCAGCCGCACGAAACCGTCCGGATAGTCAGCTGAGTTACTTACGTGCACGGATGTCACGGGTTACATGCCCTCAATTTACAGTTCTTAACGTGCATCAGGACCACAACTATCCCATATCTAATCTGTGGGGGCCAAAACACGTTTGCGATGCAATCGCAGCGGAGGTCCCGTGCCTAGAGAATTCCAGATTTTTCCCTCTTGCAGCGGAGCGGCACTGTGAAAGCGCTGTTTCAACGGCTACCGCATGCCAAGAGGTTTGGCCTTGTCCTGACATTTTTGCTTCTGTCGATTCCGCTGATATGCGGTGTCGCTGCGGTATACATCGCTGAAATTCGCAGCGACCTTGCCGAGGTCGCGGGGAGCGAGGTCCCCCTTGCCGAAAAATCCGCCACCGTGGCCATTGGTGGCATCGGCCAGGCCGTGCTGTTCGAACGCGCCGTCAGGCTGGGTGTTGAGCCCAATCGGTCCGAGGAAGCCGAGAAAGCCTATCAGGCGACCAAACAAGCCTATTTCGGAATCGGCAACGAGTTGGTTGAAACGATCGTGGCGACAAAGGCGCAGGCGAAGGCGCTTTTGGTCAACACACGTAACGACGATACCCGCGCAGAAGCACTGTTAATGCACGACCTGTTGCGCGAAATGGAAAACGACTTCAACACGTTTCAGGCCACAGCGGACCTGGTCTTCGAGTTGTTGGATAATGGCGAAGCGGTCGCCGCGATTGAATTGGCCGCGACAGCATCGCCGCGAAATCTGAAGCTTCGAGCCCAGATCGAACAAATTTTGCAGGACATTGAGAACTTCACCTCCATTGCTGTTGCAGAAGCTGCAGGCCGAGAGGAGCGCGCGCTGATCACGCTGGGCGTTCTGCTTTTCCTGGTTTTTGCCGTTGGCACGGTTGCGGGCGTATATTCGCTACGGGCGCTCGGCACCGATTTGATGCGCCGCCAGATCAGAGAGACTCAGCTGCACCAGCGTGCCAGCTCTGACAAGCTGACGGCCCTGGCAAACCGAAGCCACTTCCGGACACTGGGCGAGAAAGCGCTGCGCGCGGCACGCAGCGACAACATCAACACGGCCATGCTGTTCATTGATCTGGATGGCTTCAAACAGGTCAACGACACCTATGGCCATGCGACGGGTGATACGGTCCTCAAGGAAATTGCGGATCGCCTGAAACGGTCCGTCCGGGAAGATGACACGGTCTGCCGTTTGGGCGGAGACGAATTTGCCGTTCATCTGGTAGATGCCCACACGGCTGGTGAGGCCCGGAACGCCGCACGCCGCATTATCGACTACCTGTCTCTTCCCTATCACGTTGGGACCCAGGAAATCGTGCTGGGCGCCAGCGTCGGCATCGCGATGCATCCAGACGATGCCGGCGATATCGACACCTTGCTCAGGCGCGCGGATCAGGCGATGTACGCGGCCAAGGAAAGCGGCGGCAACGCGGTGCTGCTTTTCTCTGAACTGATGGAAGCGACCGTGCAGGACAGTGACGTCATCCAGTTCGCCCAGACACGGCCAAATGGCACCACCAACTGACGCTTTGATCCTCAACAGGCGCTAAGTTGCGGCTTCACAACTTCCCCTCATTCGGTCAGTGTGGCCCCGATAGAGGGGTTAGTTCATGGACGATGCCTACCGCTTCAATACCGATCTTCGGGATCAGCTTGCGTCGAATCTAAACGGCTTTGAGTACCGCGAACCTGCCGGCTCGTTACCCAAACAGGCTGCCGTTGCCCTGACGATCGTCGATGGCGAGGGAGAGGCCGACGGCGCATCCATGCTATTGACCCGGCGCACCTCGAAACTGAACAAGCATGCCGGTCAGTGGGCTCTGCCGGGCGGACGGGTTGACCCTGGCGAAACGCCGTTCGAGGCAGCGCTTCGGGAAATGCACGAGGAAATCAACCTGTCGCTTGATGACAGCCACTATCTGGGCCGGCTGGATGGGCTGGCGTCGCGATCGGGATATGCCATTACGCCCTATGTGTTCTGGGCGGACGACCTGTCTGACATGGCACCCAGCCCTGATGAGGTCGCATCGATTCACCGGATACCGCTGGCCCGCTTCAGCGGTGAGCAGGCGGTTCAACACATTCCTGTCGACGGCAAAGAACAACCCATGCTGCGGCTGCAACTGGGCGAACACCGGATTCATGCCCCGACGGGCGCGTTTCTGCTTCAACTATGGGAGGTCGGTGTGCACGGCCTGGATGCCCGGGTGGACCATTATCTGCATCCTGATTTCACAAAGAACTAGTCAGTCAAAATACAAATTTTAAACGTCTTTCATTCAATCAAGTAAAATTGACGCCATTATTTCATTGGATATAGATTCACCAAATCTGACATCATAAAATTTATTGGATCAATATCGTGCGCAATGCAGACTCTACGGCCAAGGGCCCGCACCACGTTCAAAAAGACCGGCTTTTGGTCGAACTGGAACTCTCATCCGCCAGCGTTGTCTATGGCTGGCTGTTTGCCCAACGCAGCGCACGGCTATCCGACGCACTCAACGACAGCCGCGATTTCATTCCTTTCGAACAGATAGATGGCGAAGTGGTCATTATCGCCAAGCCGAGCATCAGCAAGGTGATCGAGATCTGCAATGTGACGGCGATCCTCAACGAGCCGAACCCCTATCGTGTTCTCGGGGCCCGTCCAAACGATGACATCGACACCGTTCGTAAGCGCTATCATGACCTGCTATCGCGGTGCCATCCTGACAAATTCGCCTCGCGGGATCCGTCGGAGCAGTTCCTCGAAATCCTGCGCACAGTGACCCAGGCGCTGGTCGAGAACTTCGACAAGATTCGCAACAAGAGTGACACCGCCGGCGTCACGGCGCCTGAAGAGCCGGCGAACGAACCGGCCTGACCACGACAAGCCCAAGGTTCCCTGATGGGCTATCAGACGATAGTCTTGCCCGACATCGTCCGGGGAAGACATCATGCCACTAAACCTCAGCATCATCGCCACCAGCCAGGACTGGGTGACGCCGCATCTGGGTGAACTGGATGCAACTGGCCTGCACGCGCTCTACGTCGCCGACCACCCATCCTTTGCCGTAACAGAATCCTGGACATGGCTGGCCTATGCTGCGGCTATGACAGAGCGGATCAGGCTCGGCACCCATGTAACCGGTGCCCCGTTTTATCACCCCACCCGGCTTGCAAAGCAGGTCGCCAGCGTAGACGCACTGTCAAACGGCCGTGCGATTCTGGGCATCGGCACCGCCTATGAAGTGCAGGACTTCAAACCGTATGGCTTCGATATGCCGGGATTCAAAGACCGGGTCACGTATCTGGAGGATACGCTAAGCATCCTGAAACAACTTTTTTCGGGCCAGATCGACGGGTTTCGCGGCAAGTTCCACCGCTATGAGGGCGAGGCAGACTTTGCCCCTTTGCCTGTCCAGAAACCCCACCCACCCTTTGTCATCGGTCTCAATAAGGCCGGCATGGCGCTGCAGGTTGCCGCCCGATTGGGCGATGCCATCAACACCTGGCAGCTGTCACCGGAACAGGTGGCCGCGCTGAAAGACCCGCTGGCGCAAGCCTGTGTTGCGGCAGGCCGGACTGAAGACGCCGTCGACATCACCTGCGATGTGGTGATGGCCCGCGATGCCGACCGCAGCAGCGC
>JANQQJ010000010.1 GCA_028284945.1 Alphaproteobacteria bacterium
CAGGACCAGTGGCCTGTCGTCTTTCTGCTCGCCAGGGACCGCTATAAAGGCCGCACTGAACAGCCCTTCGCGCGTGCCCGACACCGGTAGGATATGCCGGTCTGGGTCGATGTCGTCGAGGCCATAGCGGCGCTCAAGCCAGCCAGCCACGGCCCGTTGCCAGGCCGGGGTGCCCTGGATGGGGGGATATTGTGCATAGAGGCTTTCATGCGCGCGCAGTGCTTCGCCGATCAAGGCCGGCATCGGATGCTTTGGTTCCCCGATGGTGAGGTTTAGCGGATCGGTTCGGCCCGCCGGCAGATCGTCCAGTAGCGCACGAAGCTGGCTCCAGGTATGTCCGGGAAGCTGGGTCAGTCTGGGATTAAGCACCGGTCAAACCGGAACAAATGCAAAACATGCGGCACTGTACCGGGGCGCGGACTCTGGCACAAGCCGGAAGCTGGGCAGGAAAAAGGGGCGGCAGATGCCGCCCCTTTGTGAAGCCTATGGACGCTTAGCGTGTGCTCAGATCGTCCTCGGGATAGGCACCGATATTGTGCAGCGCCAGGTCGGCCCCGCGGAACTCGTCCTCTTCAGACATCCTGAAGCCGATGGTTGCCTTGATCGCGCCATAGACCAGGAACCCGACGACTAGGGCAAACACCACCCCGGCCAGGCTGCCGATCAACTGGCTCATGAAGCTGACACCACCCAGGCCACCCAGGGCTTCTGACCCGAAGATGCCGGCGGCAATACCGCCCCACAGGCCGCACAGGCCATGTAGCGGCCACACACCCAGCACGTCATCGATCTTCCACTTGTTCTGACATAGGGTGAAGAAGATCACGAAAATCGCCCCGGCACCGGCGCCCACCACAAGCGAGCCGATGGGGTGCATGACGTTCGATCCGGCACAGACCGCAACGAGGCCGGCCAGGGCGCCATTGTGGACAAAGCCGGGGTCGTTCTTGCCGACGATGAAGGCCGCCAGCACACCGCCTGCCATGGCGAGTAGCGAGTTCACCGCGACCAGGCCGTCAATGCCGTCAAGCGCCTGTGCGCTCATCACGTTGAAGCCGAACCAGCCGACGCACAGGAACCAGGAACCCAGCGCGAGGAACGGAATGTTGGAGGGTGGAATGCCAACCACCGAACCGTCCGAGCGGTAACGGCCCTGCCGCGCGCCCAGGGTGATGACGGCGCCCAGGGCAATCCACCCGCCCACACCATGAACAACGATTGAGCCGGCGAAGTCATTGAACGCCGCGCCAAAGGTGGCCTCAAGCCAGCCTTGGAACCCGAAATTGCCATTCCAGATCACACCCTCAAAGAATGGATAGGCGATGCCGACAATGACCGCGGTTGCAACCAGCTGCGGTACAAAGCGCGCGCGCTCGGCGATACCGCCGGAAATGATTGCCGGGATGGCGGCTGCAAAGGTCAGCAAGAAGAAGAATTTGACCAGATCATAGCCGCTGCCACCGAAAGGTGATCCTTCGGCGGAGCCATTCAGCATCGCGGCATCCAGAAGGAAACTGGTGCCATAGGCAACCATGTAGCCGACAAAGAAATAGGCGATGGTCGACATACAGAAATCGACCAGGATTTTCATCAGCGCGTTGACTTGGTTCTTCTTGCGGACGGTGCCGACTTCAAGAAAGGCGAACCCGCCATGCATCAGGAAAACGAGGATCGCTCCCATCAGCACAAAAAATACGTCGGCCCCTTGTACGGTGGCTTCCATTGATCTTCTCCCTATCCTTCTCCCAGTGGCCAGGGATTGTGCAATCGTCTGGCCGGTCTCTCAGGGATAGGTAAACCAAGAACCGTGCCAGTTTTGAGGGCTACGCCACTTTTGGCCGGAATCGTAAGGGGTTAAGGACCGTTGCGGCCGAGCGGCAAAAGCGCTGATATGCCGTGAAAATGCCTAAAAATTAGGCCGGGCCCGCTCAAGACGATGAAATCTTAAGCGGGCCCGGTTGCCCCGAAGGGCGTCCGGCTGGGAGAAGCCGGGGAGAGTATTTTGGGATGGTGGCCTAGAAACGTTGCGGCAGACCGCGCTGTCTCCAGGCCGACCCCCTCCGTTACATGATGGTCTGCGACCCTTTGCCGAATTCGGGATAGGCTTCCATCCCCAGCTCGGCATAGTCGCCACCTTCGTGCTCGTCCTCTTCACTCAGGCGAATGCCCATGGTCATTTTCAGGACCATCCAGACAATCAGGCTGACGATGAAGACAAAGGCACCGATCGCAAGGATACCCGTGATCTGCGGACCAAACGACACGTCGCTATTGGTCAGCGGCACGGCCAGCGTGCCCCAGATGCCGGCGAACAGGTGAACCGGGATGGCACCAACCACGTCATCGATCTTCAGCTTGTCGAGCAGCGGCACCGCGAAGACGACGATCACGCCACCGACACCACCAATCAGGATCGACTGGCCGATGGTCGGGGTCAGCGGTTCTGCCGTGATCGATACCAGACCGGCGAGTGCGCCGTTCAGCGCGAAGGTCAGGTCGACCTTCTTATAGAGCACTTTGGCCAGCAGGATCGACGCGACGACACCGCCTGCGGCTGCAGCATTGGTGTTGGCGAAGATGTTGGCGATTGCAGCGGCATCGACGGCGCTGCCCATGGCGAGCTGCGAGGCGCCGTTGAAGCCGAACCAGCCAAGCCACAGGATGAATGTGCCCAAGGTCGCCAGCGGCAGGCTGGAACCCGGCATCGCATTGACCCGGCCGTCCGGACCATATTTGCCTGTCCGTGCACCCAGCAGGATGGCGCCCGCCAGCGCGGCCCAACCACCTGTCGAGTGAACCAGGGTTGACCCGGCGAAGTCGGAGAAGCCCATGTCATCGAGCCAGCCGGCACCCCATTCCCAGGAGCCCTGGATCGGGTAAATGATGCCGGTCAGGATGATGACGAAGATGAAGAAGGGGAACAGTTTAACGCGTTCGGCCAGGGTGCCGGAGACGATGGAAGCCGCCGTGGCGACAAACACCATCTGGAAGAACCAGTCGGAAGAGGCCGAGTAACCGGCGGAGAAGTCACCGGCTTCAATGGCGGCGTCATCAGGTGTCCAGAAGAAGCTGAACGGCGCCAGGAACTGGTTGCCATCATCGCTGATGCCGTACATCAGATCGTAGCCGATCAGGTAGTACATAATGCCGGCGAGCGAATAGAGCCCGATATTCTTCAGGCACATGGTGGCGACGTTCTTGGACCGGGTGAGCCCGGCCTCCAGCATGCAGAAGCCTGCAGCCATCCACATCACCAGGAAGCCGCCGATCAGGAATAGCAGCGTGTTGAAGATGAATTGCGACTCATCCGACACCGCGGCCGCAGCGGGCGTCGTCAGCGCCATGGCGCCGGTTGCAACCGCGCCAAAGGCCAAAAGTTTGTTGGTTTTTGTCATTGTTTTACTCCGTGAGTGCTGTTGGCTAGAGCGATTCTTCGCCCGACTCGCCGGTGCGGATGCGAGCTGCGTACTCGACCGGTACGATGAACAGCTTGCCGTCGCCGATATTGCCGGTCTTGGCGGATGTCATGACCGCTTCGACGACGCTTTCGACTTTGTCGGCGGGTACCGCCATTTCGAGTTTCAGCTTCGGCAGGAAGCTGACTTCGTACTCGGCACCACGGTAGATTTCCGTGTGGCCCTTCTGACGCCCGTACCCTTTGACTTCGCTGACAGTCATGCCTGCGACGTCGAGTTCGGTAAGCGCCTCGCGTACCTCCTGCAGTTTCGATGGTTTAATGATCGCTATGATCAGTTTCATGGGATCGTCCTATGCCTCGTGGATCGAACTATTTTTGGAAAGATGCCCGGGTGTATCCCGCGCCCTTCACCGATCTACGAGTCAAGAACCGTGCCAGAATCGGAAATTGGTTAATAAAACGTTGATTCTAATAGATAAAAATTCTCGAATTGACGTGACGCGCTGTGCGTCACCCGCCCGTCAGATGCACATAGTTTAATCACCATGGGAAACGAGGCTAAATATTGTGCAAATTTTGCACAAAATCCTCGTAGACAATGAGGATGAGCAGCGCGAGATTGTGTGGATGAGCAATTCCGGGCCTTTTCATGTTCTGATTGTTGGCGGCGGCATGGCCGGTTTGACCCTGGCGGTGGCGCTTGGTCGATCCGGCCTTGATGTTGTGTTGATTGATGCGGTTGACCTGAAAGATACGGTGGCCCCCGATTTCGACGGCCGCGTGACCGCGATTGCCTACTCGTCCTGGCAGATGCTGCGGGCCATCGATGCCTGGGACGGGATGGCGCCCCAGGCGGAACCCATTCTTGATATTCGGGTAACGGATGCTGCAGCGCCGGTCTTTCTCAACTTCGATCATCGGGACCTGGGGCGCGATCCTTTCGGTCAGATGGTCGAAAATCGCCATATCCGGGGCGGATTGATCGAGGCTCTCGAAGCCATGCCCACTGTGTCCGTGATCGCACCGGCAAAGGTCGATCGGCTGGACCGGGAAGCGACAGGTGCAGTTGCACATCTATCCGATGGCCAGCAGGTCAAGGCATCCCTGGCTATCGCTGCAGACGGCCGGTCCTCGCGGCTGCGTGAGGCCGCCGGCATTAAAACCGTCGGGCACCGCTATAATCAAACCGGCATTGTCACCACGGTCGAGCACGAAAGACCCCATCATGGCATTGCCCATGAACGGTTCTTGAAACCGGGGCCGTTTGCCATTCTGCCGTTGCAGGGCAACAGGTCATCGCTGGTTTGGAGCGAAGAGCCCGACGTGGCCTCGACGATTCTCAAGCTGGATGATGAGGCGTTCGATCAGGAAATTGCCCGCCGGTTCGGCGGTTTTATGGGCGCGGTTCACGCCACCGGGCCTCGGTTTGGCTATCCTTATGCGGTGCACGTGGCCGAGCGGTTCGCCGATACAAGGCTGGCGCTGGTCGGCGATGCAGCGCACGGTATTCACCCGATTGCCGGTCAGGGCCTTAATCTGGGCTGGCGCGATGTGGCAGCGCTTGCCGAACTCGTGACCGATGCGGCACGGCTGGGCCTTGATGTGGGCGCGGGCGATGTGCTCGACCGGTATGACCGGTGGCGCCGGGTCGATACGCTGACGCTTGCGACTGTCACCGATAGTCTCAATGCGCTGTTTTCCAACGATATCGCGCCTGTGCGGGTTGCCCGCGATATCGGCGTCGCAGCCGTTCAGCGCATGGGGCCGCTCAAGCGGTTCTTTATGGAACATGCGCGCGGCACGGTCGGTACGCTGCCGCGGCTATTGAAGGGCGAAGCGCTCTAAGGCCACCCCTGCCCGCGATGTTCTGACTGGTGATACCGGTTGATCGGTCTATGTGGAAACCTAAGGATGTCAATGTCGGCGTCCGGTTGGCGGCGGCATTGATGTCTTTATTGCTTCAAATATGTGGTCTTGTGCTCATTATATTGGGTGCGTTGACGGTACCGCTGCCGGTCCCCACAGGACTTGTTCTCATGGTCCTGGGGCTTTCGCTGTTGCTTTCTTCCAGCCCCGCAGTACTTCGCGCCGTCCGCCGATACCGCCGGACCAACCCGAAATTCGATGGCGTACTCAAGAAAGCGCGTGTCAAAATGCCGGGTGCCATGGGCAAGCCGCTGCGGCGGTCAGAGCCCTGGCGCTTCAAGCCACCACCACCGGGCCCCTGAACGATACCTTGCTGAACAAAAAAAGGGGCCGCCCGGCTTTCGCGGAGCGGCCCAAGTTTAGGGAGGTAGTAACCGGCCGAGGGAGGGGAAAGGCCGGTTACAGGTTCTATATAGGGACTATTTCTGAACGCACCATTAACAAAGATGTGATCGGCCCGTGTACCGGGCTTCAACGGGCGTCAGCTGAACAGTTTTTCGGCTTCGGACTGCCCGGATTCCTTGCCGTCGATGGCCTGCTTCGTCCGGGTGATTTCGGCCTCTAGAAGCTCAATCCGCTCTTTCAGTTCGTATACGGACAGATCATCGAGGGATTCCTTGGCCAACGCCTCAGCGGCGGTGGGTTGCTTGCGCGGCAGATCGTCCAAATCCATCGCCGTTCTCCATTGGTTTGATTCGGCAACTCGCTTTATGTTGCCTGCAACAATAGTTGAAAACGAGGAGCGCCTAAATGGCTGACCTGCCCGCAACCGCCCCTGCCATTGTCGTTACCGAACCCGGGGGGCCTGAAAACCTGAAACTTGACCACGTACCGGTACCGCAGCCAGGGCCTGGCGAGGTGTTGATCCGGGTGCGTGCGGCAGGGCTGAACCGGGCTGACTCAGTGCAGCGTGAGGGCAACTACCCACCGCCACCGGGCGCTTCTGACATTATGGGCCTGGAATGTGCGGGCGAAATCGCTGCGCTGGGCGACGGTGTAACCGGTTTTCAAATCGGTGACGGCGTTTGCGCACTGCTAGCTGGCGGTGGCTACGCCACCTATTGCGCGGTGCCAGCGGTCCAGGTGCTGCCGCTACCCAAGGGCTTCGACATGGTTCAAGGCGCGGCGATCATGGAAACCTTCTGCACGGTCTGGACCAATGTGTTCGACCGCGGCCGGCTGCAGGCCGGGGAGCGGTTTATGGTCCATGGCGGGTCTTCGGGGATCGGCACCTCGGCGATCATGCTGGCCAAGGCGCGTGGTGCGGAAGTCTATGCCACGGCGGGCTCCGCTGAAAAGTGCAAGGTCTGCGAGGATCTGGGGGCCAAGCGGGCGATCAACTACCGCGAAGAAGACTTTGTCGAGGTGATCAAGCAGGAAACGGGGGATGGTCTCGACGTTATTCTCGACATGGTGGGCGGGGATTATCTGGCCAAGGATCTGACCTTGCTGCGGATGGAAGGCCGGCATGTCAGCATCGCCTTCCTGCAGAGCCCGATGGCCGAAATTTCCATCGTGCCGATCATGCTGAACCGGTTGACGGTGACCGGGTCCACCCTGCGGACACGCACACCGGCACAGAAGGGTGAGGTGGTCTCCGCCGTCCATGATCAGGTCTGGCCATTATTCGAGAACGGCTCGATCAAACCGGTCATCGATTCAACGCTGCCGCTGGCCCAGGCCGCCGACGCGCAGCGCCGCATGGAAACCAGCGCTCACATTGGCAAGATCATCCTGACGGTCGACTAGGGCGATGGCCGCCCCAACCCTCATTGTCTTTGCCGGATTGCCGGGCAGTGGAAAGTCAACGCTGGCGCGCCTGCTGGCGGTGGAGGTCGGCGCCGTGCTGCTTCGCATCGATAGTATCGAACAAGCGATCCGGGACGGCATCGGCGACCGGTTTGCCGGTCCTGAAGGGTATTTGGCGGCATATGCGGTCGCGGCGGACAATCTGAAGCTGGGCAGAACCGTTATTGCTGATTCCGTTAACCCGCTGGCGCTGACCCGGGCTGCCTGGCGGGCGGTGGGAGAAGACGCCCAGGCAAATGTTCAGGAGGTCGAGATCATCTGTTCCGATCCTGATGAGCATCGGCGGCGGGTCGAAACCAGGATAACAGACGTGCCCAACCTTGAACTGCCCTCATGGACCGACATCGTCGGGTCTGACTATCAGCCGTGGGACTCGGCGCGGTTGGTCATCGATACCGCCGGTCAAACCGAACAGGAAAGCTTTCAAGCTCTATTGGCGGTGCTGAGCAGCGGCTAGTTGATCGTACCCCAAATCGCTTCATATTCTGCTCTTGGCAGCCTATAAGACGGGTTAATCACAACAGCATTGACTGATTAGCACGCGTCGATGCGGCGCGTAGGAGAAAGACTATGGCATTACCATTGATGCCCAAGGCAACCGCCGTTTGGCTGGTGGACAACACGACGCTGACCTTTCAGCAGATCGCCGATTTTTGCGGGCTGCACTCGCTTGAAGTGCAGGGCATCGCGGATGGCGAGGTCGCCCAGAACATTGTCGGCCTCGACCCGACCTCGAACCAGCAATTGACGGCGGAAGAAATCGCCCGGTGTGAAGCCGATCCGGAAGCCCGGCTTGAAATTGCTGAATCGAATATGCCGGAACCGAAAAAGCGTAAGGGCCCGCGCTACACGCCGGTATCGAAACGCCAGGACCGTCCCGACGCCATCGCCTGGCTGGTGCGCAATCACCCTGAACTGACCGATGCGCAGATCGGCAAGCTGTTGGGTACGACGAAGCCGACCATCGCCTCAATCCGTGATCGCACCCATTGGAATATGGCCAATCTGAAACCAACAGACCCAGTGTCCCTGGGACTGTGCACGCAGATTGAACTGGACGCCGCAATCCAGAAGGCGGCAGAGCGGGTTGCAAAAGAAAAGCCTGATGTATCGGCACCGGACGCTGAACAGCCGGCGATCGATCTGGGCAGTGCGCCCCAGCCGGATATCAGTTTCGACTGATCAGCAGTGTCCGCTGATTTCGGTCAGCTTTGATAGCGGGAGATTTCTTCTTTTATTCGGAGCTTTTCCCGTTTGAGGGAGGTCAGGCGGGATTGATCGGGGGCCGGGCGGTGAAGTTCCGCGTCGATCTGTGTCTCTAAAGTGTGGTGCTTGTTTTCCAGGGACGTCAGATGCGCCTCTCCGTTCATGCTTTGCTCCTTTAGAATGACCTCAACGCTTGATTAAACCATGGGAATGACCGATGTGTCACGGTAGATCGAGCGGCAAGAACAGGAGCGTCCCCTAATGCCCGGAGAACCAAGCGTTCCAGCGCGGTTGATCGTCGGTATCAGCGGGGCCTCTGGCGTCATCTATGGCGTGCGGTTACTCGAAGCGCTGCGCGACTCGGACGTTGAGTCCCATTTGGTGATGTCGAAAGCTGCTGAGTTGACGTTGAGCTATGAAACCGAGCTGAAGCCTGCTGATGTCTATGCGCTGGCGGATCATCATTACAAGGTGAAGGATATCGGTGCGGCGATTGCATCGGGCTCCTTCCGCACACTCGGTATGGCCATTGTGCCCTGTTCGGTCAAAACCATGTCAGAGATCGCCACAGGTGTGACCGCGACCTTGATGAGCCGGGCCGCCGATGTGGTGCTGAAGGAACGCCGCAGGCTGGTTTTGCAGGTCCGCGAATCGCCGTTTCATCTGGGTCATCTTCGGACCATGACAGCCCTGACGGAGATGGGGGCGATTATCGCGCCGCCGCTGCCTGCATTTTATCCGAAGCCGAAAACTGTCGATGAGATCGTCGATAATGCCGTGGGCCGCATATTGGACCTCTTCGATATCGATAATCCGCTCGCGCATCGCTGGCGGGATGGGGACGAGGCTAAGCGATAGCGCGCAGCAATGGCGCCGCGCGCGCCATGAAGTCATTTTGGTCCGCCCCAAGTTTTGTGGCATAGGCGAGAAGATGATCGCGCGCCTCGCTCAGCGATGCTGGGCCTGATGGCCGCGAAATCAAGGAGCTCAGCCGGGTTTGTTCCAGTTGTTCCGCGGCTAACTCTGCTGCTGCAACCGTTTCACGTAATGCGGCTTCGTCGCCAGATTTGCTCAGGGCCCTTCGCATCTGCCGGAGCGGCTGGATGTAGTCGCGCTGCACGGGCCACGCGGCTTCCAGCGCCCTGTCCAGCGACTCGCCATCCAGCGCGGGGACCCAGAGGCAAAACAACACCACATTCACATCTGCCGCGAACTGTTCCTGCAGGTCGAGACAGGCAGCCTGAACGTCGGCATTCTCATAGAGCGACACGGAAAAGTCCCAAAAGCCGGATGTATTTGCCATGCAATTGACCTGAATGGTGCGACGGGGCGAGGCTCTCTGGTATCATAGACGGGTCTAAGTGACGAGGTAGCCGGCGCCCCATGACAATTGAACCGGATGAGCTGACCGCCAAGCTGGTGAAACTGCAAACTGAACATGCAGATCTTGATGCATCGATTACCGCGCTGGAGAGCCAGCTGCATGTCGATCAGCTTCAGGTGCAGCGGTTAAAGCGGCGAAAACTCGCGCTTAAGGACGAGATGGCCGATATCCGCGATAAGCTCAGACCCGACATTATCGCTTGATCCCCATGTGTCTTAACGGCCATTTCACTTGCCCAAGGGGCAATCCCCCCTATAATCCCGCGCTTTTCCTGGCGAGGATACCGTATGGCCGATAGCGCGCCACAGGTTGGAATCATTATGGGCAGCAAGTCAGACTGGCCGACCATGAAACATGCCGCCGATATCCTTGAAGCACTGGGTGTTCCCCATGAGACCAAAATTGTCTCCGCGCACAGGACGCCTGAGCGGCTTTACAGCTATGCCAAGTCGGCCAAGGACCGTGGTCTCAAAGTCATCATCGCCGGTGCCGGTGGCGCGGCGCACCTGCCTGGCATGGCAGCATCCATGACGACGCTGCCGGTCTTTGGCGTTCCTGTGGAATCCAAGGCGCTCAAAGGCCAAGACAGCCTGCTCTCCATCGTTCAGATGCCGGGCGGCGTACCGGTGGGCACGTTGGCGATTGGTTCGTCGGGCGCCAAAAATGCAGGCCTTCTTGCTGCCAGTGTGATTGCGTTGCTCGATGACGATGTGGCCTATCAGTTGCAGTCCTGGCGGCAGGCGCAAACCGATATGGTCGCGCACGACCCCAAGGATGAGGGTTAATCCGGCTCATGCGGGTTGCACCCGGCGGGACCATTGGCATCTTGGGCGGCGGCCAGCTTGGCCGCATGCTGGCCCAGGCGGCTGCCGACCTGCAGTTCCGGACGTTGATTTTCTGTCCTGAAGAGAACAGTCCGGCCAGCCAGGTGGCCGATGATACGATCATCGCGGCCTATAAAGATGAGGCGGCCTTGCGGAACTTTGCAGGCCGCTGTGACGTCATCACCTATGAGTTCGAAAACATCCCCCTGCAGACGGTCAATTTTCTGACTGCCGACCGGCCCGGGCGGCCGCAAGGGGCCAATGGCCGGGAGGTTTCGGTGCAACCGGCTGCTGAAGCATTACGCACCGGACAGAACCGGCTGACTGAAAAGACCTTTCTCAACGGCATCGGCGTGCCCACGGCGCCATTTGCAGCAATTCAATTGCTGGACGATCTGATCGCCGAGGTGCCGTTGCTGGGCTTTCCATGTGTGCTCAAAACACAGCGCGGCGGCTATGACGGCAAGGGGCAAGCGATGATCCGGTCTGCCGATGATATTGGTACGGCGCACCGCGACCTGATGGGCCAGCCGGCGATTGTTGAGGGCTTTATCGAGTTTACCCGTGAACTCTCGATCATCTGCGCGCGCGGTACCAATGGGGCCATTGCGTTTTTTCCGCTGGTGGAAAACGAACATCGCCATCACATTCTTCATAAGACGACCGCCCCTGCCCCGAATGTCTCGGAGGCATTGGCCCGGCGCGCAGAAGATATGGCAAGGCGGATCGCAGAGGGGCTGGACTATGTCGGCATCCTGGCCGTCGAGCTCTTTGAAACCGTCGATGGTGCTCTACTGGTCAATGAAATCGCACCCCGGGTGCACAATTCCGGCCACTGGTCGATTGAAGGGGCCAAGACCAGCCAGTTTGAGAACCACATCCGGGCGATTTGCGGCCTACCCTTAGGACCGGTTGACCCGGTCAGGCCGTCGGTTATGACCAATTTGATCGGTGATGATGTAGACGATCTATCAGCATGGCAGAACCGCGATGATGCGGTAATCCACCTTTATGGCAAGGATGAGGTGCGTGCCGGCCGCAAGATGGGCCACGTCACAGAGGTCGTTTAAGGCTTCATCCGTGATTCACCCGGATAGCGCAGCCGGGTCAGCAGGCTAAGCGGCGAGGGCATGTCCGCGGTCGCTTTGCGGAATTGGGCTTTTGCCTTTTCGATCTGCATCACCCCGTCGATCCGCCGGTCAAGAAACCGCCAGGTTGCTTCGTGGTCTTCTGAATCGTCGTTCAACCAATAAAGCAGCGTCGAGCCGTAGACGCCGGCCAACAGGCCACGTTTGGTGTAGAAATTAAAGTCTGTCGACGTGTCGCCTGCCGCCCGCCACATCAAATCGACTGTCCGGGCAATAAATTCTGCCGCCAGCGGTGCGTTGTGCGGCAATGCCAGGAAGGTCATCGCCCGCCGCTCGGCCTCCTTGTGCTCTGTAACAGCATCGATGCGCGCTTTAACAGCGGCCCGGATGCGGTCGCGGATCCGCATATTGGGCAGGTCCATATCCTTCAGCGCCTTCAGCATCGCCCTATCGGCGTTGCTCACGAACAGAGTCAACAGGTCCCTGGCGCCGCCCGGAAAAGCCAGTTTGGCCATGCCCTCCTCAATACCCGCTTCCCGCGCTGCTTTTGACAGGCTGATCTGGCTCCAGCCGTCGAAGGGTACATGCGGTAACGCCGCTTCCAGCAACTGGGTGCGCACCGGATCTAAATGGTCATTTTCCAACGGGTCGGTCATCCGGCCACTATGGCGCGATGGGCCGAGGCGGTCAAAGGGGTTCACAAACCCGGCCAGGTCTGCTAGATAATCGCGCGTTCGCCGGTTGAATGACGTGGCGAAGCACATATCTATTGCTCAACGCAAGATGATCTAACAGGAGAGAACGTGCAAGTTTCGGTTCGCGATAATAATGTTGATCAGGCGCTTCGCGCCCTGAAGAAGAAGATGCAGCGTGAAGGCATCTACCGTGAAATGAAACTACGCCGTTTCTATGAAAAGCCGTCAGAACGCCGTGCCCGTGAGCACGCAACCGCTATTCGCCGTGCCCGCAAGCTGGACCGCAAGCGCGCTGAACGCGACGGCCTCTAAGCCTTAAGAAATCTCCGTATTGATACGGACTGAAAGGCCGCCGAAAGGCGGCTTTTGTGATTCAGGGGCACTACTCTACCCGGCGCGCCGGTAGCTGTAGATGGTCATCATCGACCCGTCGCGCTTCGACCTCCGTACATTTTGGCCGGTAGCATAAATATCAGGGTCGGCCGGATCCGGATGGGTCGGATCGTTGATGCGCGCCCGTTCCAGCGTCTTCTCGCTGGGTTCATAAAAAACCACCGAGCCGCCTGGCTTCGTGACACGGACCGCTTCGGCGAACGCCTTTTGCCGCAGGGGATCGTCGATGTGGTGCAGCACGCCGAAGAAGAACACGGCGTCAAACGCTTTGTCATCAAAGGGCATATTGTCCGCTGAAAACGCCTGAAACTGAATTTTATCGCGCACGCCGACCTGTGCCGCGCGTTCTTGCCAGTTCTGGCTGGCGTAATGCGTTTCGTCGGTGGCGGGCTCACCGGTGATGACCCGGTGACCGCGCAGCGCCAGACAGATTGCTGAATTGCCGGCGCCCGTGCCGACGTCGAGAACGGTCGCGTCTTCCGGCAGGCCAAGGCTGTCTATTGCCGAAAGGGCATCGGTTGAGATGGCCTTGAACATATCACCGAGAATTTCGCCTGCGTCGTCCACTATCATTGCAAAATCTCCGTCATCTGATATTAATTGCGTGCGCACGCAATTAATAAGAAGGGCTAGGCAATGTCAACCGGAGTTTCAGGTGTCGCAGACATCGAAGCTTTTTGACCTGATCGGAGAGCTCGCGCGCAAAAGGTTCCGGCTTGCAGAGCGGGAACTTATGGTTCTGTCGTTGAACCACACCGAAGCGCGGTTGTTGAGCCTGCTGCGGGAGCAGGATGGCTGTGCCCAGGAAGTGCTTACCGCGGCGGTCGTGGTCGACCGCAGTAATGTTGGACGGTCTTTGAAGAAGTTGGAGAAGCAGGGATACATCGTCCGCCAGCGTGATGCAGATGACCGCCGTGCTTACGTTGTTTCTCTTACGGACACGGGGCGCGCCCTAGGCGAGCAGGTATCTAAGGTCAGGGACCGAATCGTCGATACATTCTGCCAAAATATCAACGAGCGGGACGCGCGGTCAGCGGTCGAAGTTCTAAGCAAGGTGCTTGGGAAAGATTGACTGAGGGGTTTTGTAAGGAAGGGCAGGCAATGAAAAAGGGCCGCACCCGACGGCACGGCCCTTTCAATTCTACTCTGTAACCGGGGTTACAACGCTTTGACGATGTCCTCGACCATCTTCTTGGCGTCGGCGAACAGCATCATCGTGTTGTCGCGGAAGAACAGTTCGTTGTCCACGCCGGCATAGCCGGAGCCCATCGAGCGCTTGATGAACAACACCGTATTGGCGTTTTCCACGTCCAGAATCGGCATGCCATAGATCGCGCTTTGCGGATCGGTCTTGGCGGCCGGGTTGGTCACGTCATTGGCCCCGATCACGAAGGCGACATCGGCGGTCGGGAACTCGGAGTTAATGTCTTCGAGCTCGAACACCTCGTCATAAGGAACGTTGGCTTCCGCCAGCAGCACATTCATGTGGCCGGGCATGCGGCCCGCCACCGGGTGAATGGCGTATTTGACGGTGACGCCTTCCTTCTTCAGCTCGTCGGCCATTTCTTTGAGCGCGTGCTGCGCCTGGGCAACGGCCATGCCATAGCCGGGAACGATGATGACGGTGCCGGCATTCTTCATGATGAAGGCAGCGTCATCGGCAGAACCCTGCTTGACCGGGCGTTGTTCGCCCGCCCCTGCGGCGGGGCCAGCGGTCTCGCCACCGAAACCACCCAGGATGACGTTGAAGAACGAGCGGTTCATGCCCTTACACATGATGTAGGACAGGATCGCACCGGACGAGCCAACCAGCGCGCCCGTGATAATCAGCGCGGTGTTGGACAGCGTGAAGCCGATGCCGGCGGCTGCCCAACCGGAATAGGAGTTCAGCATTGACACGACGACGGGCATATCAGCACCGCCGATCGGGATGATGATGGTCACACCGATCAGGAACGACAGCGCGATGATAATCAGGAACACCGTCGGGTCCTGGCTCACCGTGAAATAGGCGATCAGGCCCAACAGTGCCAGGCCCAGCACGGCGTTGAGCGGATGCTGGCCCGGGAACACCACAGGCGCGCCGGATACCATGCCCGCCAGCTTCAGGAAGGCGATGATCGATCCAGAGAAGGTGATGGCACCGATGGCCGCGCCGAGCGCCATTTCGATCAGGCTGGCCGTGTAGATTTCACCGGGGGACCCGATACCAAATGCCACTGGCGAATAGAAAGCGCCAGCAGCCACCAGAACAGCGGCCATACCGACCAGACTGTGGAAGGCAGCGACTAGCTGCGGCATGGCGGTCATGGCGACCCGGCGTGCGATCACCGCGCCAATGCCACCACCAAGGGCGATACCACCGACGATCATGGCGACCGTCACGCCATCCAGCGACGGGGCGATATTGATCAGCACCGTACCGACAGCGATGGCCATGCCGATCATGCCGAACATATTGCCGCGCCGGGATGATTCCGGCGAGGACAGGCCGCGCAGCGCCATGATGAACAGGACGCCGGCGACGAGATATAGAATTGCAGTCAGGTTGGCTGACATCTCCCGGCCCCCTTACTTTTCTTTTTTCTTGTACATGGCGAGCATGCGTTGGGTGACCAGAAAGCCCCCAAAGATGTTCACCGATGCAAGCGTTAGCGCAACAAAGCCTAGCACCTTCGCGGTCCAGGCATTGTCGGTTACCAGTTCAACGCCGACGGCGATCAGTGCACCAACCACGATCACAGAAGACACCGCGTTCGTCACAGACATCAGCGGCGTATGCAGGGCCGGCGTCACGCTCCAGACCACGTAATAGCCAACGAAAATGGCCAGCACGAAGATCGCGAGTTGAAATACAAAAGGATCGACAGCTTCCATGATTATTCTCCCTCGCTTTCAGGTGCCGTTTCTTCGGGCTCCGGTTCAGGTTGCGGTCCGCCGAACTGCGGATGAACCACCTGCCCGTCCTTGGTCAGCAAAATGCCGGCGACGGTTTCGTCGTCCCAGTCAAAGTTGACCGTGCCGTTTTCCGTATCGACATGCGGCGACAGGAAGTTCACCAGATTTTTGGCAAACAGATTGGATGCATCGACCGGCACCCGGCTCGGCACATTCAAATGGCCGATGATGGTAACGTCGTGTTTGACGACCACCTCGCCTGGTTCGGTCAGTTCGCAGTTGCCGCCGGTTTCAGCGGCCAGGTCATAAATGACTGACCCTGGCTTCATCGACTTGACCATCTCTTCGGTGATCAGGATCGGCGCGGGCCGGCCCGGGATCAGCGCGGTGGTGATGGCAATGTCCTGCTTGGCGACGGTATCAGCGATCAGCTGGGCCTGTTTGGCCTTGTACTCGTCACTCATTTCCTTGGCATAGCCGGCCGCGGTTTCAGCTTCTGCGGATTCTTCGTCCTCGACCATGACGAATTTGCCGCCCAGCGATTCGACCTGTTCCTTGGTCGCTGGCCGCACATCGGTTGCCATCACGACGGCACCCATGCGTTTGGCGGTCGCGATGGCCTGCAGACCGGAAACGCCGGCGCCGAAAACCATGACTTTTGCCGGTGCAACGGTGCCGGCTGCCGTCATCATCATCGGCATGGCGCGATTGAAGTGATCGGCTGCCTCGACGACGGCTTTGTAGCCCGCAAGGTTGTTCTGCGAACTCAAAATGTCCATCGACTGTGCCCGCGTGATACGTGGCATCAGTTCCAGCGAGAACGCATTCACACCGGCGGCTGCATAGGCCTTGATGCCCTCGTCGTCCGCATAGGGCGCCAGTGAGGCGATCAGACAGGCCCCTGATTTAATCAGCGCCAGCTCGTCTACGTCGCCTTCGCCAGCGCGCAGTGGCCGCTGGATCTTGAACACCAGGTCAGCGTCGGCATAGGTGGCCGCGGCATCAGGGGCAATCGTGGCCCCGGCATCAGAGAACAGGCTGTCGGGCATTGCCGCAGCTTCTCCAGCGCCGGATTCGATAACGATATCGAATCCCATATCGGTCAGTTTCTTGACAGTATCCGGTGAGGCGGCAACGCGGCGTTCATGCGCGCGCCGTTCCTTCGGTACAGCGATCTTCATTGAGGGCTCCCCCGCTGCTTCTTGATTTCGACCCCGTAAAGGGCCGCGCACTATAACAGACGATTCTTCGCCTGCAAGGTTTTGCTGCAGTGCAGCATAATTTAGTGAACTTTCTAAGCGATATACGCACAGTCACGCGTGATTGGATCAGGGAGAGTGCAGAAAATTGTTAAAGCGTCTCCAGCTCGTCGATCATGGCTTCGATGACGCTTAACCCCTGTTGCCAGAATTCGGGATCGGACGCATCCAGTCCAAAGGGCGCCAGCAACTCTTTGTGCCGTTTGGTGCCGCCGGCGCGTAGCATGTCGAGATATTTGCCTTCAAATCCATCCGGTGCGGCCTGATAGGCGGCATAGAGCGAATTCACCAAACAGTCGCCGAAGGCATAGGCATAGACATAGAAGGGTGAATGGACGAAATGCGGGATGTAGCTCCAGTAGGGGCGGTACCCGTCGGTCAACTCAAGCGCCGGGCCCAGGCTTTCGCGCTGAACGTCCATCCAGATTTCGCCCAGCCGGTCGGGCGTCAGTTCACCGTCACGCCGTTCGCCATGCACGCGTTCTTCAAAGGTGTGAAACGCGATCTGACGGACCACCGTGTTGATCATGTCTTCAACTTTGCCCGCCAGCATGACTTTGCGGCGGACTGGATCGTCAGCCTGCGACAGCAGCGCTTGGAAGGTCAGCATTTCGCCGAAGACGCTGGCGGTTTCCGCCAGGGTAAGCGGCGTCCCTGCCATCAGCGCACCCTGCCCGGCGGCCAAGACCTGATGCACACCGTGGCCCAATTCATGCGCCAGGGTCATGACATCGCGGGTTTTACCCTGATAATTCAGCAGGATGTAAGGATGTGCCGAGGGCACCGTGCCGTGGGAAAATGCGCCGCCGTCCTTACCCGGCTGCACCGGGGCATGGATCCAGTTTTCATCGAAGAACCGCCCGCCAATATTTGCCAGCTCGGGCGAGAAGCGCCGATAGGCTTCGATGACGGTGCTTTGCGCGTCTTGCCATTCGATCTTGGTGTCATCGTGTTCTGGCAGTGGCGCATTGCGGTCCCAGAACGGCATGGTCTCAACGCCCATCCACTTGGCTTTGAGCGCATAGTAGCGATGCGACAGTCGTGGATAGGCGGCCCTGACCGCGCTGACCAGCGCATCGACCACGTCGGGTTCAACCTGATTCGCCAGATGCATGGACGCCTGAGGCCCGTCGAATTTGCGCCAGCGGTCCTCAACTTCCTTGTCTTTCGCCAATGTATTGGTGATCAGTGCGAACAGGCCCGCATTGCGCTCGAAGACCTCGGTCAACGCGTCGGCGGCTTTGCGGCGCATTTCGCTATCGGGATGGGACAGCAGGTTCAGGCATTCCGGCTCGGTCAGCTCGTCGCCGTCGACGGTGAAGCGCAGACCCGCAATGGTTTCGTCGAACAGCCGGGTCCAGGCGGACCGGCCCGTAATCGAAAAATCATGCAGCAGTTCTTCAGCCTCATCCGAGAGCTGATGCGGCCGGTACTGGCGAACCTCATCTATCCAAGGCGCGTAATGCGCCAGCGCGGGGTCTGTGAGCTTTTCAGCCAACGCATCGTCGTTGATCCGGTTCAATTCAAGCGTGAAGAACAGCAGCAGCGACCCGGCATCAGTCAGCGCCTGCTGGATCGACTGCGCGAATCGCGCCGCTTCGGGATCGTCCAGCCGGGTCACCCGGTATAGACCCGCATAGCTCATCAACCGGCCTGAAAGATCCTGCAAGGCTTCATAGGCGCTGACGGCTTCGGCCAGCGCTGCGCCGCTCAGGTCAGCGACGGTGCCGCGATACTGCTCCTGGAATCCGGCAGCCTTAGCCTGCAATTGATCAAGATCGGACTTGAGCTCGTCTGACTCCGGGGCGGAATAGAGCGCCGACAGGTCCCATTCTGGCAGAGCCTGCGCCATATCAGGGACCGACCGCGCTCATATAGAGATCGAACAGGGCTTCCTGCTCTTGCCGCTCGGCGGTCTCCATTTTCCGGGCGCGCACAACCTGGCGCATCACCTTGGCGTCGAACCCGCTGCCCTTGGCTTCGGCATAAACTTCGCGGATGTCGTCTGCCAGTGCCTTTTTTTCTTCTTCAAGCCGCTCGATTCGTTCGATGAACGACTTCAATTGTCCTGCGGCGAGGCCTGCGGTTTCGGGCATGGGGCATCCTTGTTTCAGTGGTGGTTGGGACGAATCCGGACGCGACCTTATCGGTCCTGCGATTGAATTCAAGCGGGTCGCTTGGCGTCACCGAAATCAACGGTCTGGATGACCAAGTCATCGACCACGTCGCGCAACGCCTCGGCATCATCGGCGCCTGCGGTCCGGGCCGCGTTATAGACATGTAGCTGCCGGTGGGCGCTGGTGCCCCGCGTAATAATTTCCCGGGCATGTTCAAGTTCCGCCATACAGCCCAAAGCGTCTGCATCCTCATGAAGTTCAGAGATCATTTCATCAACAAGGCTGGAAAAAGCAATGGTCTCGCCCTTGCCAAAGTCAATCAGGCTACCCTCGGCGCCATAGCGCATCGCCCGCCACCGGTTTTCGTCGATCAGCGGCAGGGGATAACGGCGCCAGATCTGATTGTCGCGGCGCAGCCGGTACAGATATCGCAGCAGGCACTGATACATCGCTGCTACTGTCATCGCATCCTCTACCCGGGTGCAGATGTCGGCCGCGCGCATCTCCAGGGTTGGAAAGCGCGCGCTGGGGCGAATGTCCCACCAGATTTTCGTCGGTTCATCAATCACACCAGCAGCGATCAGTTGCCCGATGAACCGCTGATATTCCGACCAGGACCCAAAGCGCGCTGGCAGTCCCGTGCGCGGCAGCGAGCTGAAGATCACGGTCCGGTAGGACATCAATTCCATATCCGTGCCCTGCCAGAACGGCGATGATGTCGATAGCGCCAGCAAATGGGGCAGGAAGTAACTGATCTGATTCATCAGATCGATCCGCAGATCATCGTCTTCGACGCCGGCATGCACATGCATGCCGCAGATCACCATGCGATGCGCGCTGGTCCCAAGATCGCGAATCAGGTCGTGATATCGATCTTTGTGCGTGTGTACCTGCTCGGACCATTTCGCGAAGGGGTGGGTCGAAGACGCGATCGGTGCGATCCCGAATTGGGAACACACATTAGCGATACAGCGCCGCATGGCCTCGATTTCATGGCGGGCCTCTTGAACGGTGTCACAGACCCCGGTACCGACCTCGATCTGCGATTGCAGCAGTTCGACCGTAACATGGTCGCCCAATTCACTGACGCAAGCGTCCATCAAGCCATCGGGCTGTTCGCGCACGAGGTCGCGGCTTTCCAGGTCGACAAGCAGATACTCTTCTTCGATACCCAGGGTCAGCTTTGGCTCGGCGGGCGCTGTCATCCGTAATGCCTGACAGTAAAGACATCCGGGTCGCGTGCCACGGCGCGCAGGGCGTCCGCGATACGGTCCGCCCAAGGCAGGGCCTTGTCGGGTGTATCGATCAGGTCCTGTCTAATCTCGACCACCGCATTGGCCAGGCCAAGCTTGCCACCATGTTCATTCATGGTGTGGCCCAAAAGGCGCCCGGAGTAGGGTTGATTATCTCCGACCGTCAACTGCACGTCGCGCCGCAGCCAACCAATCAATGGCTCAGCGACACGCGGGTCGCGATTCCACAAGATACCCACCTGCCAAGGCCGCCCGGCGCCCTGCATAATCGGCGTAAAGCTATGAATACCAATGCTTGCCGGCGTTGTACCGCGTGTCCTCATGGCAATGACGTGTTGCGCCAAAGCGTCGTGATAGGGCTGGTGGAACTGGTGAAGCCGATGCGCGACCTCGGTGTCATCCAAGCCCATATTGCCGGGTATTGCGATCCCGTCGCTTTCATGCGGGATAAGGCCTTTATGATCGGGCTCACGGTTGGGGTCGATCAACAGGCGCGAAAAGTTGGTCAACACAGCTGTGGCGTCCAGCTGTTCAGCGAGCCGGAGCGTCACGTCGCGCGCGCCAATGTCCCAAGCGACATGCTGGTCAAAAACAGTTTCCGGCAGGCCCAGCCGGCCATAATCCAGGGGCAGCGCATTCGACGCGTGATCGCACATCAGCAGGAACGGGGATGTCCCGCCCGGATTGATCACCGTAACGGGTTCGCCTGCCATGACCGGCGGGAAACGATCACTCGCAATGGGTTGGTTTTCGGTCTGCGCGCGCATTGCTGCACTATAACGTGAAACAAAGCTGTGATAAGCGGGGCGGGTTGATTGAGGAAGAAAAAGTGGTGCGACGTCAACGCAGTATTCGGATCATCGCGACGCTGGGTCCCGCGAGCAATAATGCGGCCCGTATTCGCGCGCTCTATGACGCTGGCGCCGATGTCTTCCGGTTGAATATGAGCCATGGCACGCAGGCAGATATTGCCGCGCTTTATGCCGCCGTCCGTGATGTCGAGATGCAAGTCGGTCGGCCGATCGGCGTTCTGGCTGATCTGCAGGGACCGAAATTCCGCTGCGGAACCTTTGAGGGCGATGCGGTCGATCTGGAGCCCGGCCAGAAATTCACCGTCGATCTGGACGGCAGAGACGGTACCAGCGCCCGGGCCTGTCTACCGCATCCGGAGATTTTCGGTGCGCTGGAACCAGGACAGTGCCTGTTACTGGATGACGGCAAGATCAGATTGCGGGTTGAATCGGTGGGCCCTGATTTTGCCGAAACAATCGTTGAGACAGGCGGCCGACTGAGCAATCGCAAGGGCGTCAACTTCCCCGAATCGATGCTCGATCTGCCGCCCCTGACAGAAAAAGACCGGACTGATCTGGCTTTTGCGCTCGACCTCGGGGCGGATTGGATTGCCCTCTCCTTTGTCCAGTCCGCGGCCGATGTTGCCGCCGCACAGGCTGAAATCGACGGGCGCGCCGGTTTGATCGCCAAGATTGAAAAACCCAGGGCGCTTGGCGATCTGGACGGTATTCTGGAATTGGCCGATGCCGTCATGGTCGCGCGCGGTGATCTGGGCGTGGAAATGCCGGTGGAAGATGTTCCCGGCGCCCAGAAAACCATTATCGACGCGGCCCGGCGGCGCGGCCGGTTCGTTATTGTCGCGACACAGATGCTGGAATCCATGGTCAGTGCGCCTGTGCCCACACGGGCCGAGGTTTCAGACGTGGCCAACGCCGTTTTTGAAGGCGCAGATGCTGTGATGCTATCCGCGGAGTCGGCCGCCGGCGACTTTCCCGTCGAAGCGGTCACCATGATGGACCGGGTCGGCGTGAAGGTCGAAACCGACGAGCATTATCGGGATTATCTTGAGACGGTTCGCACCCTGCCGCAGCAAACGACGGCGGATGCCATTTCCCGTGCCGCGCGCCAGGTTGCTGAAACCATGGGGGCGACCGCGATCGTCACCTATACGACCTCCGGGTCGACGGCATCGCGTGCCTCGCGCGAGCGGCCGACCGTGCCGATCATGGCGGTAACGCCTAACCTGGCAACGGCGCGCCGGTTGACCCTTGGTTGGGGGCTGACCTGTATCACTTCTGAAGATGCGCAGAATTTTGCCGATATGGTGGCGAAGGCCCGGCGCTTGTCAAAAGCGCACGGATTTGCAGCGCCCGGCGACCACATTGTGGTTACTGCGGGGGTCCCCTTCGGGACGCCGGGGCGGACCAATATCCTGCGGATCGCGCAGGTTCATGAAGCGGATTAGGCAAAGAAAAAGCCGCGTCAATTAGACGCGGCTTGATGTAGCAGCAGGCTGCTGTGGAGCTTAGCCCTGGCGCGCCTTGAACCGCTTCTGGGTCTTGTTGATCACATAGACCCGGCCCTTACGGCGGATCACACGGCAATCGCGGTGACGCGATTTCAGTGATTTCAGCGAATTCTTGACCTTCATTCTTCTTCTCCGCGCCCGTCTGGGCCTGAATCGAAGCGCGGAACATATGGAGGGCGCCCGGCGATGTCAACAGTGCCGCGGGTCTCCCTAGATCAAAACTAGCCTCGCTGGAATCGGGAGGTTCCAGCTAAGCCGGTAAAGTTGCTCTAGCAACCAATAGATTAGATCATCTTTATCTGTTGAGTTGAAACGCTAGGCGCTTCCAACTCGACAGATGATGATCTAGAAACCGCCGCCAAATCCGCCGCCGCCTGGGGCTTGATTTCCTGGAATGTCATTGGGGTCGATCGACAGGTCGGTGTCGAGAACGCTGGACCCGGTGTCGCCGCCAGTATCGCCACCGGTATCACCACCCATGTCGCCACCGGTATCACCGCCCGTGTCGCCACCCATGTCGCCACCGGTATCACCGCCCGTGTCGCCACCCGTATCGCCACCGGTATCGCCACCCGTGTCTCCGCCGGTATCACCGCCGGTATCGCCACCCGTGTCTCCGCCGGTATCACCGCCGGTATCACCGCCGGTGTCTCCACCGGTGTCGCCGCCGGTATCTCCACCCGTATCTCCGCCGTCTCCAGCATCGCCACCGTCTCCAGCATCGCCACCGTCTCCAGCATCGCCACCGTCTCCGGCATCACCACCGTCTCCGGCATCACCACCGTCTCCAGCATCGCCGCCGTCTCCAGCATCGCCGCCGGTGTCGGTTCCTGGTGTGGTGGTGTCTTCCGGCACATCGTCGTTTGACTTGAAGCCGTCACCGTCGCTGGTCAGGACCAGCACAGCAACCGAACCCAGGGCCAGTGCCATCAGACCATAGGTCCAAAGCGCCGAAGGCTCACCTTCGCTGCGTTGATAGAGACGCCGATGGGTTTCGCGGGCGCTTAGTCCATTGATTCGCAGATCTTCGATCCCCGAGGTTGAAAGCTGCAGGTCCATCAGCGACATCATGCGGCGGCTGCCGCCGCCCCGGTAGGACTGGAACCGACGCGGTAGCGCCTTGCTCATGGACAGGCCGAAATAGGCTTCGTTGTCACGCTGGTGAGGGGCACCGCCGAACGGAATTCTAAGATAGGCCATGCCGACAAGCTCGTCTTCGGCGACGACCCCGGCCATCAGATCATCCTGTGGCTGATACATGCTGGGCCAGTCTGCTGCGACCGATGGCAGCGCCATTGAAAGTGCAAAGGTGCCTGCCGTAAACGACGCACAGATTTTCCGCAGCATGCTGAACTCCGTAACCGAATGAAATGAATCGGGCCTAACGCCCGAAAGCGGTTGCCGATAATAAACGATTGCCTGCTGCTGTCACGCTGCGGCTACTTGCCAATCATCATATCGGCGATCTTTTCCAGCCTTGCGCCATAGGGCGGCTTCAGCCCACCGCTGAAATTGATTTTTGACTGCTCAAGGATCGACTTGCCGTGGCTGAATGTGCGGAAGCCGGCTTCGCCGTGATAGGCGCCGATGCCACTCGGGCCCACACCGCCAAATGGCAGTTCCTCAACGGCAACATGCAGGATGGTGTCGTTGACCGTCATGCCGCCCGCTGTCGTGCGCGTGATCACCTGATTGCGCGCGGCATCGTCGTCGCTGAAGTGATAGAGCGCCAAGGGCCGGTCATGGTCGTTGACATAGTCAATGGCCTCTTCCAGAGCGGCATATTCCTTAACCGGCAGGACGGGTCCAAATATCTCTTCCTGCATGATCGCCATATCGTCGGTCACGTCGAACACCATGGTCGGGGGGATTTTGCGCTGGTTGCTCATATCCTCGCCCGCCGGGTTGATTTCCTGAACCCTGGCGCCCTTGGCCTTGGCGTCCTCGACCAAGCCGGTAATCCGCTCATAGTGGCGGTCGGCAATGATCGACGTGTAGTCCGAATTTCCCGCTAGGCTGGGATACATCTGCGTCACCTGATCGGACAGGGCGTCGGCAAACGCATCGGATTTCCCTTTGGGAACAAACGTATAGTCCGGCGCAATACAGGTTTGTCCGGCATTCAGAAACTTGCCTGTTGCGATGGAGCCTGCGGCTTTTGCCATATCGTAGTCAGGCCCGATGATGGCCGGCGATTTGCCGCCCAGTTCGAGTGTCACAGGCACCAGGTTTTCAGCCGCAGCCATCATCACCCGCCGGCCTGTGGCCGTAGACCCGGTGAACATCAGGTGGTCATATTTCTGGCTGCTGAAGGCGGCCGCCACGTCTGGCCCTCCGGTGATGACGGCGACCTGGTCTTCATCGAACACCTCGCCCAGCATTTCTTTCATCAGGTCGGACGCACCAGGCGTATATTCCGACGGCTTCAGCATCACCCGGTTGCCTGCGGCCAATGCCTGTCCCAACGGGATCAGCGAAAGCTGGTAGGAATAATTCCATGGCGACATGATGCCGACCACGCCCAACGGCTGATAGTGGACATAGGCTTTCGCAAACGGGTGCTGCATCCTGTTGAGGGGCCGCTTTTGTGGCTTCATCCATTTTTCAAGATGCTTCTTGCCATGTTTCATCGCCATGACGGTGGCCATGGTTTCGGCCAGCAGGGTCTCGTGCCGGCTGCGATTGCCGAAGTCCTCGGTCAGTACTTCGGCCATTCTATCCCGGTACTTCCGGACTTGGCCTTCAATCGCGGTCAGGTGGGATTTGCGTGTTGTGGCATCGGGTGGCCCATCACGCAGATAGGCTTTGCGTTGGCGATCAAGGATGTCGGCAATCTGCTGCTGGTCCATAGGATGCTCCTGTGCTGCACCTTGGGGTCGGGACGGCGCATTCTAGCAAATGTTACCGGTAAGTAAATTTTCCGCGGTCAAGCCAGGATCAGAAGTTCCCGGGACTGACACCCCGCGTCACGGTTCCCTGTGGCATTCGGTAGTTTGGTGGTGGTTGCTTGCCGTTCAGTGACCAGCTGAAATCATATTTTCCGATTCTTGTCGCCGTTGCCAGCTCGGCGGCCCTGGCGGGCCCGGCTGACGTCTTCAAATGCTGCAGCAGCGCCTGTTCGTTGCCGAATAGCGGCATTTGCCACTCATAGATCTCGGACAGATCGACCTTGCTTCCCTTGGGTTTGACGCCATCCTTGCGGGCGATGAATTCCCGGGCGGCGCTGCGCAACTGTTCCATGACCTTATGCCCCCTGAAAGGAACCGGCTGAAGTGACGGGCATCCCTTCGCCGGGCAGGATAGGCCATACATCACAAGCGCAGGGTCCCAATGCGCATATAAAATCCGGTGCTCAATATCGTTGAGGGAGAGCGACTCGCCGCCAACGGTAAGCCGTTTTTCCGCCCAATCATTGGACTTGCCCAGATAGCTGCGTTTTAGCTTCAGCTTCGGTGTCCGGAAGACGTCACGGCCTGAGGTCGCGCCTGTTCGCTCCGTCAGCGCATCGAAAGCTGCATAGGTCAGCTTCAAACTTGTCGCATTATAGAGATTCAGCCAAAAGGCGAGCTGTTCGTTGCGGTTCAGCGCCTCGACGTTGGTGCCTTCCAGAATGGCAATATAGCTGTCCAGCCGGTCAAGGGCCGTATCACTCAGCTGATCATATCTGATCGGCCGGCGGCCGGCTGTCATATCGTCCGAAATCAATTCGAGAATCCGCTTCCATGTACTGTGCGGAATCTGCGCCGTGCTGTCTGGATCGTGGGCGGCAAAGGCAGCGATGGGGCCACCCGGCGGCGCGGGTTGCGGGGTGGCCGATGCCAAGGCGGGCCAAAGGATGATGCTGGCGAAAAAAAGGGGCAGCGCCCTCGTGCTCAAAATACGCATAATGGACCAACGCTCGCAGACTCTGTGTTGCTTGTAAATCGGTTGATGGTCGCTTAAGGCAAGCAAACACGGTTCAGGAGGTGGGGTTGGCCCGGTCAGACTTCAAATTTCACCACACCATGCGGGTGCGCTATGCAGAGATCGATGCACAAGGTGTGGTCTTTAATGCCCACTACCTTACCTATTTTGACGTTGGCCATACCGAATATATGCGTGCCGCCGGGATCGAATATGCCGCTGAGGTCGACGAGACCGGCATCGATTTTCATTTGGCGAAATCGGTGGTTGAATACAAACAGCCGATCAAATTCGACAAACTGTTCGATGTCTGTGTCCGGGTGGCGCGGATCGGCACCTCCAGCATGACCAATCTGTTCGAGATTCATGGTCACGGTGAAGATGATCTGCTGGCGTCAGGCGAAACGATTTTGGTGGCAGCCAATCTGGCGACACACCGGCCCGTCCCGGTGCCGGAGTCTTTCGTGCGTCAGGTGCGGGCCTTCGAAGGCGACGCGCTTATCAAGGGCTAAGTCGCTCGAACGTATCGCGGACCAGCGGCAGCCGGTCATTGCCGAAATGCATCTCGGTTTCATTGATAAACATGGTGGGTGACCCAAAGCCGCCCCGGTCGACAACTTCCTGTGTCGTGTCGCGCAGGCGCGCTTTGGTGGCTGGATCGGCAATCCCGTCGAAGAAATCGGCGCGGTCCATGCCCACCGCGTCAACGATCTCTGTCAGCACCAGGTCATCGGCGATGTCTTTGTCATCGCGCCAATAGGCTTCGCAGACTTTGGTGGCAAACGGGACGAGCTTGCCTTGGTCGATGGCCAGAAAGCAGCCACGCATGGCTTTCACGCTATTGACCGGAAAGATTGACGGCCAGTTGATGGTGATGCTGGCCAACCGCGCCCAGGCTTGCAGGTCCTTGCCTGTCCAGATCGCTTTGGCCGGAACCGGGTTGTCGCGGTTCTTATAGACGCTGTCATTGGCCATGTTGAAGATGCCGCCCACCAAAACCGGCTTCCAGATGATATCGACATCAAACTCGGCGGCCATGGGTTGGACATTGTGGAAGCCCAGATAGGACCAGGGGCTGGAACAATCGAAGAAGAACTCGAACTTTATCATCGTGCTGGGACCCCTGGTGTAACGCCCGGTTGAGACCAGTAACGGAACACCATCAGCCAGACCAGTACAAGCCCGACAATCATATAGATGACGGCACCGATCGCGACGGCTTCGACCGAAACGCCGCTGTCAAACAGCAAGCCCATAGTATAGGGAGCGAGTGCGGTCGCGATCATGGCCAGCGCCCCCATAATCGCCCGTGCCGAACCGACATGGCGTGGCCCGTACATTTCCGTCCAGAAGGCGCCGCCAATCGGAATGCCGAAACCCAGGGTCACACCGGCCAGCCCCAGATAGAGCCAGGCAGCGATCGGATCATTGGTGATGGCAAGCATCGAAATACCCAGGATCAACGGTATCGAGTTGAACGGAATCAGATAACGCGCGCCAAATCGATCAACCAGCGGCCCGCCAATAATCGAACAGATGAATCCGACACCGGCAAAGGCGGTAAAGGCCGCGGGCTGCAGGTCGTAGGACCAGCCATTGGCGTCCGCGACAAATTGCTGGTGGAAAATCAAACCGGTGAACAGATAGGGCATCGCCATGGATGCCGGAAACATCAAGTAGAAGCGGATATCCCGCAACAACACGGTTCGCACCCACGCTTCATTCTTGGCCATGCCGCCGGCCTGGCCTTCCTCGCTCTCCTCAAGGAACTTTTCGTGACGCTCGCCATGGCCAGTCAGCAGCCACATCATCAGCGGGATCAGGAACAGGGTCAGGAAGACCGCGCTGAACTGCCAGGCGTCGCGCCATCCCAGTTCGGTATCCATGATGCGGGCGATGCCGGGAAACACGGCTTGAGCCGCCGCGATACCAAAGCCCGCGACAGAAATCGCCTTGCCGCGTTCTTTGTCGAAGTAGCGCGACATGGTGGTGAAGGAGGCGTGCATCATCAGCCCCTGCCCCGACAGGCGCAGCAGGAAGAAAGCAAACAGCAGCGTGACGACATTGGTTGCCGCCGACATGGCAAAACACCCGGCGATCAGCCCGGCGCAAATCAAGGCGGTGAATAGGCGCAGGTCGACATCATCGATCTTGCGGCCGACCCACATCATCAGGACGCCGGCGATGCCGGTGGAGACGGAAAATAACAGCCCGATTTCCCCATGGCTCAGGTCGAAATCCATCCGGATGCTGTTGGTAAACGGACCAAAAAAATATGTCTGCCCGAAGCTGGAAAAGAACAGCATCAGGAACCCATAGGCCAGGAAACGCGGGTTCGAGAGGATGAAGGCGAGATAGTTCATATGGGCAATCGGCAGGCAGACAGGGTAGGTTGGACCCCCGAGAGGGTGGCCCTAGATAGGCCCTTCACCTTTGAATGTATAGAGATCGAAACGAATGCCCGAACAAACGACAGCGTGGCGCTATTTTGAAGATCTGCAGATTGGTGAAACCGTCCAGTCAGACTGGCTTATCCTCGATAAGGACGAGATGGTGGAATTTGCTCGCCGTTATGATCCTCAATACTTCCATGCCGATGAAGCCGCTGCGGCCGATCACCCCGTGTTTCAGGGGCTGACCTCAAGCGGCATTTATACGGCGGCGATCTGGCGGATTCTCGATCATCAAGTGTTTGGTGATGTCGCCTGGGTCTGCGGCATCGGCTGGGATAAGGTCCGTTGGCGTAAACCGATGCGGCCCGGCGACAAGATTTGCGCCTGGGCGGAAATCCTGGAGAAACGCCCCTGGAAGAAGCGGGACGATATTGGCCGGGTGACCATCCGGCACGAGCTGCGCGACGAAGCCGGTGAATGCGTGTTCGGCTATTACGGCGATAGCCTGGTTCACAAACAGCCGGGTTAGGTTTCCGGGTCCTGGAGCAACCACCCGAACAACAGGGTCACCACCGCAGCGCCTGCCAGCTGGGCCGCGATAAAGCCTGGGGCATTGCCGATCTGGATGCCGGAGAACGTGTCGGTAAAGGTCCGTGCGATGGTAACCGCCGGGTTGGCGAAAGACGTCGACGAGGTGAACCAATAGCCCGCGGTGATGAAGAGGCCCACCGCGTAGGGCACCGCATCTGGGCGAAAGCGCACACAGCCCAGAATGGTGGCGACAAGGCCGAAGGTCGCGACAAACTCGCCCAGCATCTCGCCTCTGGTTTCGCGGACATTGACGGACGTTTGTAACAGGTCCTGACCGAACATGGCATGGGCGATGATGACACCGGCAATGCCGGCAATGATCTGGACGACAACAAAAAGCCCGGCATGCGGCAGGGTAATTTCGCGGCGGATGGCAAAGGCCAGGGTGACGGCCGGGTTGAAATGGGCGCCGGATATCGGCCCGAAGATCAGGATCAGAACCACCAGGATTGCGCCGGTCGCGATCGTATTACCCAGCAGCGCAATGGCGGTGTTACCGCCCGCCAATGTCTCGCCCATGATGCCGGAGCCAACGACGGTCGCCAGCAAAATGGCTGTTCCCAGCGCCTCGGCACACAGGCGCTTGCTCAGAGAATACATGAAGTTGGTTTAGGCGGCGCTGTCGCGCGACCGGCCCATATCATCAAGGCGCTTCTGCAGGCTCAACTTGTCCAGCGACGCCAATGGCAGATTGATGAACACGTCCAGCATGTTGTGAATCTGCTTATAGGCATCGGCGAAGGCCAGTGCGATATCGGCGTCGTTGATACCCTCAACCTCTTCGGCTGCCGCTGGGTCTTCAAACCCCCAATGGGCGGTCATCGGCTGGCCTGGCCAGACCGGGCAAACCTCGCCCGCGGCGGAATCACACAGCGTGAACACGAAGTCGAGGTCGGGCGCGCCCTCGGCGGCGAACTCATCCCATGATTTGGACCGAAGCGTATCGGTCGGGTGGTTCAATTGTTTGAGCAGGGCGATGGCGTGCGGATTGGGGGCCGGTTTCGGGTGGCTGCCGGCACTGAATGCCTGAAACTTACCCAAACCCAGGCGATTCAAAATCGCCTCGGCAAGGATGCTGCGCGCCGAATTCCCGGTGCACAAAAACAACACGTTGTAGATTTTTTGCTCATTCATCAGATAACCCCCTTTTCCCTCGTCTCCTGGAACGTGCCCTCCGGCGCAAGGTCGCCCAAAAGGCCTATATCACCGCAAATTTCAGGCCGGCCGCGGCAACAATCGCGGGTCAGATAGCCCAGCAGATTGCGGGTCCCTTCGATGTCGGCGGCATAGAAAATCTGCCGGACGTCACGCCGGGAATGAATCAGTCCGGCGCCTTCCAGCAGCGTCAGATGGCTGGATAGGGTCGACGGCACGACCTCCAGCATCTGGGCGATGCGGCCTGCGGGCAGCCCATCAGGCCCCTCCTGAAGCAGGGTACGGAAGATTTTCAGGCGTGTTTCCTGTCCCAGCGCGGCAAAGGCGCGCACAGCTTTGCTCTGTTCCATGTTTCGATATTTGCCGAAATAAGGAATAGAGTCGAGTTATGGTTTTGTGACATGGGGGCAGTCCAAAAGACTGTCATTCCGGGGCTTAGCCGAGTCCAAATCCTAGGGATTTGGGATACGAGGCTTAGAACCCGGAATCCAGGCTAATGCCGGAGCTGCTTCCATGGTTTTCTGGATTCCGGATCGCGACACTCGCACCCAAAACCAGTTTTGGGCTCGTCTAGCGTCCGGAATGACAGTCGTCTTGGGTTGGTGAATTAAACCACCTGGCCGGTGCGGGCGTCTGTATAAGCGCCGCCATCGACCACGACCGCGCCGTTCACCAGCACCTTGTCGATGCCATCCGGGTGGCGGACATAGCGGTTGGCTTCACCCGGGACGTCATGCACGAACACCTCTTCCCCGCGGTCGATTTTGTCCAGATCGAACACCACCACGTCAGCAGCCAGGCCTTCTTTCAGCAGACCGCGGTCAGACATGCCCCAGGCCTGGGCCACTTCGTGGGTCATCCGGTGGACCGCGCGTTCCAGGGTCATGTCGCCGCGCTCGCGGACGTGCTTGGACAGCATATAGCAAGTGTCGCCCGCACCGCAGAATTGCGCGATATGGGCGCCTGCGTCCGATGCGCCGACATGGCAAAACTCGTGATCCAGGATCTGCGCGACATAGTTCGGGTCGGCATGGATCAGGCCGACAAGCTGGAACTCGGCTTCCAGATTTTCACGCAGGGCGATGTCGAGCATCACCCGTGGCACGTTTGACCCTTCTTCGCCGGCAATCTCGACCAGCGACTTGCCTTCATATTTCTTGTTGTCCGGATGGGTCACCCGGCCGACGCGGACCATGGCGAAGACCGGCGATTCCGAGTTCATCATCTGGTCGATCAGGGTGTCCTGGGTCGCCGGGTCGTTGAAATAGGCCAGCCGTTCTTCCAGTGACATTTTCAGTGCTGCCGCCCAGGCGGGCATGGAGAGCAGCAGGAACGAATTCTCGCTCAACCGAATATTCATATCGAAGGGCCGCGGCATGGACTGGCCATAGACCTTTGCACCGGCCGCGTTGACTTCTTCAAGCTTCTCGAGCGACTGCTTCCAGACATCCGAAAGCGAGCTATGAATAATCGGCGCCAGCGTGCACATCACGCCGGAGGCTTTGGAGATTTCAGCCAGCTCTTCAATACAGGCGATCTGTTGGCCCTCGGTGATGAAGTCCGGCACGGTCTGCATGACACCGCGGCCGGTCTCCGCCATGGCTTTGGCCAGGGCGATCTTTTCCTTCAGCTCGGAATAACGGCTGGGCACCGGCTTCATATTCTCATCCACATCGACATAGGAGGTGGAGAGCCCGATCGCGCCGGCCGACATAGCTTCTTTCAGCAGGCGGCACATCTCGTCGATCTCGGCGTCGGTGGCGGCGCGCTCCTGTGCCTCCTCACCCATCACGAACAGGCGCAACACGGAATGGCCGACCAGCGCGCCGACATTAATGCCCAGTCCCTGGCGGATATGGTCCAGATAATCGGGGAAGCTTTCCCAGGTCCACGGCACGCCTTCGTCGAAAGTGGCGTTGCCGATATCCTCAATCACACGGAACATGCTGACCAGCTTGGTCGATGCGCCCTTGTCGCGAATCGGCGCGACGGAGAGCGAACAATTGCCGATCACCACTGTCGTACAGCCGTGCTCCAGCGACGGTGTCGCCAGCCGGTCCCAGCACAATTGCGGGTCATAGTGCGTATGAATGTCGATAAAGCCCGGTGCGATGACCTGGCCGCCGGCATCGATTTCCTGTGCGGCATCACCATCGTAGCTGCCGACCGCGACGATCTTGCCGTCGGCAATCGCGATGTCACCGCTATAGGGCTCGCCGCCCGACCCGTCGACAATAAGCCCGTTCCTGATTGCAATATCTGCCTGAGCCATCTTCCTACTCCCCGCATACACCGTAAATTGTGGACGGCGATGCTAGCGGGGCAGCAGGTGCGGCGCAATCCTCACCGACACATGGACAGGATCACCCGACGGCGACCGTCTTGATATTGACGAATTCGCGCATGCCGTATTGCGACAGTTCGCGGCCATAGCCGCTGTTCTTGGTGCCGCCAAAGGGCAGCCGCACATCTGATTTAACAAAGTCGTTCACGAAACAGGCCCCGGCCTCCAACCCGCTCTTGGCGATCCGCATGCCCCGGTCCAGATCTTCGGTGAAGACCGCCGCACCCAAACCATAGGACGTGGAATTCGCGATCTGCAGCGCTTCTGCTTCGTCCTTCACCCGAATGATCGATGCGACGGGCCCAAACAATTCTTCGGTAAAGGCGGGCATGCCGGGTTCCACACCTGTCAGCACCGTGGCGGGATAAAAGATGCCGTCACCATTGGGGATATCACCGCCGGCGACCCGTGCGGCGCCGCTCCCTAAGGTGCGTTCCACCTGCGCTTGCAGGTTCTGACGCAGGTCGGCGCGCGCCAAGGTGCCGAGAGCATTGGATTCATCCATGGGATCGCCCTGCTTGCGGGCCTGCATGCGGGCCACCAGCCGGTCGGTAAACCCATCGGCCACCGGGTCGACGACAATGAACCTTTTGGCGGCCACACAGGTCTGTCCGGTGTTGAACAGGCGGCTTTGTGCCCCGGCCTCGGCGGCCTTATCAAGATCGGCGTCTTCGAGAATGACGAACGGGTCGCTGCCGCCCAGTTCCATCACCGACTTTTTCAGATTGGCCCCGGCCAGAGCGGCCACAGCCTTGCCCGCGCCAACGGAGCCCGTCAGCGTGACAGCCTGAACCGCGTCATGGGCGATAATCTCAGGGACCGCATCGGTATCAACGAACAGACTGGTGAATAGCCCGGGTGGAAAGCCTGCCTCGAGGAACAGTTCTTCCAGCACGCGGGCCGACCCAAAGACGTTGGGCGCATGTTTCAATACAAAGCCATTGCCCGCCAGAATGGCCGGAACCGCGGGGCGCAGCGCCTGCCAGAACGGGAAGTTCCAGGGCATGATCGCGAACAACAGCCCAATCGGCTGAAACGTCACGAAAGCCTTGTTGAAGTCTGTTTCGACCACTTCGTCCGCCAGGAAATTGGCGCCGTTCTCAGCATAGTAGCGGCACAGCCACTCACACTTCTCGACCTCAGCGCGGGCTTCGACAATCGGCTTGCCCATTTCAGCGGTAATGATCTGGGCATAGCGCTCCCGGTTCTTCTCAATCACCGCGCCAAGGCGGCGGATCGCCTCGACACGTTCGTCCATGGGAACTCGGCGCCATCCGTCAAATGCGGCATAGCCTTCCTCGAGCCGTTGACCGATTTGCGCACCGGTATGGGCGGCAAAGGTTTCAATGGTTTCGCCGGTGGCCGGATTGATGCTGGAAAAGGTTGTCATGGTCTGCGCTCCGCTATTCGGGAGGCGGCAGTTTATTCATTTTCCTTTCAGGCGCTATGCCATCTGCGCCAAAAAAGCCGACAAACTGCAGGCAAGTCTAGGGTTCGGCCCGCTGCAACGGTGTCGTCCAAAGGTAGATCGTGCGCTCCCGTTTGTATCGGCCGCCAGGGGTTACCCGCAAAACCGTCTGCGGCTTGATGCCAGGAATATCGAAGTCGTGGCTGACGATTCGTGACCCCGGTCGCATCGCATCGAATTGCGGGATCAGTTTGGCGTTCATTGCCGGGCTGAGGTAGAGGGTGACCACATCCGCCTGGCTGAGGTCGGACTCAAAAAGATTGCTTTCGCGGACTTCGATCTTGTCTTCCAATTCAGCCGCCGTGATGCGTTCGCGCGATAGCGCCACCAACTTCGGGTCTATTTCGTATCCGACCGCGAAGGCCCCGTGCCGTTGTGCGGCAGCCAACAGAATCCGGCCGTCACCGGATCCCAAATCATAGACCACTTCGCCCTCTTCGAGCCGGGCCAGCATCAGCATATCGTCGACCACCGGTTCGGGTGTCGGCACGAAATTGATGTCCGGTTCCCGTTCACCCGGCGACCGCCGCGGCGCCTGGTCGCTGGTTCGCAAGGGTGTCGTAAACACATAGATCAGGTGCTCGCGCCCCCCTGTAATTTCTGGGGCGAAACGAATAAGCTTGTCAGCGACATAACTGCCGATTCCATGGTCATGGCTGACGATTCGCGCACCAGGTTTCAAGGTCTCGAACTGTGGGATCAGTTTGCGGTTCAGCGTGTCATTGAGTGACAGGGTGATCACATCGGCGGCGGAGAGGTTGAGCGTTAAAATATCGGCCCGCTCGAACGAGACTTTGTCGGACACTGATGCGGCGTCGGCATTTTCAATCGAAAGCCTGACCAATTCCGGGTCCAGCTCAAAGCCGCGCGCGGTTGCCCCATGGGTCAGGGCAGCTGCAATCGGAATGCGGCCATCGCCGGAGCCCAGATCATAGAGTGTGTCGGTTTCCTGAAGTTCCGCGGCTTCAAGCATTCTGCCCACGACCAGTTCGGGGGTGGGGACATAGGGGGTATCCGGCGCGCGGAAGTCCGGCTCGGAAAATGCACCATCGCCCCAGAGCACCGCGCCATAGATCGCTGCGCCCACCACGGCGGCGGCGATCAACGCGGTAAGGAGGCGAGTAGCCGACATGGGGCTTAGCTGACGTCCAGCCGATAGCTGTCGCCATCGCGGACGAGCCGCCCTGCCGTCGGGCTGGAAAAGTGCGTACCGATAATCAGGGTAGGCGTATCCGCGTAGCGTTCGAACATGTCGAGGCGGGTCTGGGTTGATTGTTTGGAATCGTAGTCAACGGCAGCGGCCCATTCCGGCCGGGCGATCTGGCAGGGATGATGCATGAAGTCACCTGTGATCAGGGCGGTCTCACCCTGTGATTCGATCAATACGCTGACATGGCCCGGTGTGTGGCCGACTGTCGGAATCAGCCTGACCTCATCACAGATCACATGGTCCGTCTCGATCAGATCGACCAATCCCGCCTCGAAGACCGGGCGCACCGAATCGCCGAAAACCTCGCCGGTTTCCAACATGGCGCTGCCGTCGTCTTCTTCAGCCTCTTTTTCCCAGTATTCGTATTCGGTCTTGCCCATCAGATAGCGGGCCTTGTGAAAGGTCGGCCGCCACTTCTCGCCGTCCCACATGGTGTTCCAGCCGACATGGTCGATGTGCAGATGGGTGCATAGAACCGTATCGATGGAGTCGCGCGGGTACCCTGCTTTTTCCAGGTCGTGAAGAAAAGGCCCGTCCATCTGGTTCCATTTGTCATAGGCACGCTTCTTGTCGTTGCCGACGCAGGTGTCGACCATGATGCGCCGTTCACCGGCTTCAACAACCAGCGCGTGGATGCTGGCCAGCATCCTCAATTCCTCGGTCACAAAATGGGGGCGCAGCCAGTCGATGGGTGCGATGGCTTCCTTCGTCGCATCAGGCAGCAGGCCGCGCATGCCGGGCACCCGGTCCAGCTCCGGCACCTTGGTGATGGTGACGTCGCCGACCGTCCATTTCATGAAATCCATTATGTTCTCCCTCGCCGCCCCGGCCCCAGTCTCTGCGCACGCAGTGTAAGTCTTTCATCAAAAATGCCAATGGCGGCCTATCGCGCGGGTCCGCGACATAGGTTAGGGTCGCGGCAATTCGCGAATCTTCAAGGGGGAATCACCATGCGGGCATGGAAGTCAGAAAAGTTCGGAACGCCGGATATTCTTACACTGCAGGACGTCGACCTGCCGGAACCCGGCGACAACACCATCGAGGTCGAAGTGCTGGCGACCGGCGTCGGCTTGCCGGATGTGTTGATGACGGCGGGCAACTATCCCGCCGTTCAGGCGCCGCCCGTGACGCCGGGACAGGAAGTTGCCGGTGTAGTGACCAAAGTCGGTCCCGGTGCCGATTTCAACATCGGTGACCGGGTGATGGCCTCGACCATGTTTGCTCAAGGCTCCGGCGGCTTTGCCGAACGCTGCTTGTGCAATACGTCGATGGCGACCCTGATTCCGGACGGCCTGCCGGTTGAACAGGCGGCGGGTTTTCTGGTCCCCTACCACACGGCCTATGTCGGGCTGGTGCAGCGCGGCGAACTCAAGGCAGGTGAAATTCTGCTGGTTCTTGGCGGCGCGGGCAGTTCGGGGTCTGCGGCGATCCAGCTTGGCAAGGCGCTGGGTGCCACGGTGATCGCGACAGCCAGCAGCGATGAAAAGGCGGATTTCTGCCGCGATCTCGGCGCCGACGATGTCATCAATCACCGTGAGACCGCGATCCATCACGCCATGCGGGACATCACCGGTGGGGTCGGCCCCAGTATTGTCTATGACCCGGTGGGCGGCAGCGCCTATGAGCAGGCGACCAAATGCGTTGCCCAATATGGCCGGATCATTCTGATCGGTTATGGCAGCGGCAGTTGGGCCAAGGTCGATCCGCTGCATTGTGTGCTGCGCAGCTACAACATCATCGGCGCCTTTGCCGGTGCGACCACGGTGGAAGAAAACAAAACCCATCAGGCGCATATGAATGAGCTGATCGCCGCTGGCAAAATCAGGGTTCCGGTCGACAAGGTCTTTCCGTTCGATCAGGTGCCGCAAGCCATCGCGCGTGTCGGTGACGGTAACATGCTGGGTAAGGTGATCGTCGCAGGCGCTAACTAGGGCTCCCCGAATGGATGCGTCACTGCAGGGGCCGACGATTGGCGCGATCATCATCCGGTTGATTGCCCGCTACGGTGACCGCGAGGCGTTGGTCGAAGGCGGCAGACGGCTAACCTATGCCCAGATGGGTGCGCGGGTCAGCCAACTGGTGCAGGCCTTGCGGGCCGGCGGCGTCGAACGGGGTTCAGGACTGTGCCAGTTGCACGCCAACTCCATCGATGCGCTCTTGATCCGGACCGCCGCCCAAGTGCTGGGCGTGCGGCTGGTCGTTCTCAATCCCCTGAGCAGCGCAGAGGACCATGCCTTTATCGCCAAGGATTCGCTCAGTGAATTCTTGATTGCGGATGCTGCATTTGAAAATTCGGTGTCGCGTATTCTGGATGCCTCACCGTCAATCAAAAAGATTTGGGGAACAGGCCCAGCCGATTTTGGTGACGATCTCACCGCTCTTGCCGATGGATATGTGCCCGAACCGCTCAGCGACGACAGTGATCCTGAGGACATAGCACAACTGGTTTACACCGGCGGTACCACCGGCGTGCCTAAAGGCGTTGTCCATAAACACAGGGCGACGATTGCCAGCACGACCACAATGTGTGCCGAGTTCGAATGGCCCGACAGGCCACGCATGCTGGTCGTCACCGCCCTGTCTCACGCCGGGGGCGGGCTGGTTCTGCCGGTCTGGGTGAAAGGCGGCACGGTCGTACTTCAGCCTGGCTTCGACCCCGGGCGCTTTTTGTCCGCCGTCGAGAGCGAACGGATCTCCGCTGCCTGGCTGGTGCCGACGATGATCTATCGACTGCTTGACCATCCCGGCCTGGACCAGGCGGATGTTTCCAGCCTGAAGCTCATGATCTATGGCGGCGCGCCAATCCAGCCGGCCGCGTTGGAGCGCGCGCTGGATCGTTTCGGGCCGGTCTTTCTGCAACTCTATGCACAGCGGGAAGCGCCCATGCCGCTGACGACGCTCAATAGCTGGGACCATGATCCCGCATATCCCGAACGTTTGGCGTCGTGCGGGCATCCACCGCCGACATTGCAGCTCAAGCTGCTGGACGAAAGCGATCAGGAAGTTGCTCAGGGCGATGTGGGTGAGATCTGTATCCGTGGTCCCGTCGTGATGCAGGGATACTGGAACCAACCCGAGGCCACCGCCGAAGCGTTGCGCAACGGCTGGCTGCATACCGGTGATATGGCGCGCGAGGATGAGGCCGGATTCATCTATATCGTCGACCGCAAGAAAGACATGATCATCTCCGGCGGGTTCAACATTTACCCCAAGGAAATAGAAGATGTCTTGACCCGCCATCCCGCCGTTGCCCAGGCCGCGGTGATCGGCGTGCCGGACGATCAGTGGGGTGAGAAGGTTCTGGCGGTCGTTGTGCCCCATGAAGCTGCGGCGGTCATGGAAGAAGAATTGATCGAGCTGGTGAAGCAACACAAAGGCTCGGTGATCGCGCCCAAAGCCGTGGATTTTGCCGACTCAATTCCGCTAACCGCGCTCGGCAAGCCGGACAAAAGGGTGCTCCGGGCCCGCTATTGGGCCGGTGAAGACCGGCAGGTGCACTAAGCGTAAAGCTCTGTCAGATCGACGCTTGGCCGCTCACCGATGTTTCCGGCATCCCGTTGCAGCCATTCATCTGCTGCCGCGCGGCCGATGTCGCGCAGATTGAGCAGGAACGGCCACTCTGTGTTTACTTTGCTTGAGGCTGAGAACGACTTTAGCGGCTCATCGCCATGGATGAGATGCAGGCGCACCTTTTTGTAATCGTCTTCCTCCAGTTTTCCGTCGTCGACCAGGCGGCTAACGAAGTCCATGGCCCGAAGTTCACGCATCAGCGAGGCGTTGAAGGTGATCTCGCCCATCCGGTTAAAGATCTCCCTCGCGGTCCGGGGCGTTTCGGCCCGTTCAATTGGATTGATCTGCACCAGCAACAGATCGTCCGTGCCGCATTCATAGAAAAAGGGCCATAGCGACGGATTGCCCATATAGCCGCCGTCCCAATAGGGAATGCCGTCAATTTCGACCGCCTGATAGAGATAAGGGATGCAGGCCGAAGCCATCAGTACGTCGGCGGTGATCTCGCTGCAGCCGAATATCTTGACCCGGCCATTGTGAACATTGGTCGCCGAGATAAACAGCTTCAGGCAATCGCATTGCTGGACGCGGTCAAAATCAATGGTCTCCTCGACCAGATCACGAAGCGGATTGAGGTCCATCGGATTAAGCTGGTAAGGCGAGGCCATGCGGCTCAGCACGTCGAACCAGAGATAGCTGAACGAGTTATCCAGGTCCCAGGCGCCGGTCAGTACATTCAGTGCAGAGCGCCGAATCGGGCTCTTTGCCCCTTCGCGTGCCACCGCTTCCCAGAAACTGTGCAGGGCTTCGCGGGCCCCATCCGGCCCATCTTTCATCATGCCGTCGGCAAGCACGGCCGCGTTCATCGCGCCCGCGCTGGTTCCGCTGATGCCCTCGAAGTCCAGCCGGCCATCTTCCAGCAGTCTATCGAGCACGCCCCAGGTGAAGGCGCCATGTGACCCGCCGCCTTGGAGCGCCAGATTGATCGGCAGTGGGCTGGTGGATCGACTCACTGCGCAGTCCAGCCACCTTCGATCGGCAGCATGGTGCCGTTGATTGATGCGGCATTGTCGCCGCACAAATAGACTGCCAAAGCCGCGACGTCCTCGACCGTCACGAATTTCTTGGTCGGCTGCGCCTCTAGAATCACATCGCGGATGACCTCGTCCTCGGTCATGCCGCGCGCCTCGGCCGTATCGGGAATCTGTTTCTCAACCAAGGGCGTCAGTACATAGCCGGGCGCAATGGCGTTGACCGTAATGCCTTCCTCCGCCACCTCAAGCGCAGCTGTCTTGGTCAGACCGGCAATGCCGTGCTTGGCCGCGACATAGGCAGCCTTATAGGGCGAGGCGACCAGTGCATGGGCCGAGGCGATATTGACGATCCGGCCCCAGCCACGCTTTTTCATGGCCGGCAGAACGGCGCGCATGGTGTGAAACGAGGATGACAGGTTGATCGCCAGAATCGCGTCCCACTTCTCGACCGGAAACTCGTCGATTGGCGCGACATGCTGAATACCGGCATTGTTGACCATGATGTCGACTTGGCCGAACCGGTCCTCGGCGTCCTCAACCATCTCAACGATCTGGTCCGGCTTGGTCATATCCGCACTGGAGTAAATCGACTCAATACCGGCGCGTTCGCGCAATCGGCTGCAGGCTTCTTCGATCAGGGCGGGGTTTCGCAGGCCGTTGATCATGACGTTGCAGCCGGCATCGGCCAGTGCTTCGGCAATGCCAAGCCCGATGCCGCTGGTTGAGCCGGTGACGATGGCATTCTTTCCGCTGAGTGGTTTCATTGTACTTCCTACCAGGATCAGAAGGTTAGTTTATTGTGCGCCGCAACATTGGCAAGCGACAAGTCGATGACCGGGCGGGCCCTAAAGGCTGGACGGCGCGTGGATTAGCTCTAGATTGCCGGTGAATGTTGTGCGTTGAAGGGAGCCCCCATGGCCTGGAATTTCGGTGAAGCGGTAGAGCGGCTGGCAGCAGCTCTGCCGGAGGACAAGGTTGCGCTCGCCCATGGCGACCGGAACATCACCTATCGCGAGCTGGACGCCCATGCCTCGGGGATTGCCCGGGCGCTTAAGAAAGCCGGGCTCGACCGGGGGGCGCATGTCGGGCACTACATGCGTAATTCGCCAGCCTATCTGGAAACGTTTTATGGCTGTGCCAAGGCAGGCATGGTCCATGTGAACGTCAATTATCGCTATAAGGCCGACGAACTAAAATATCTGCTCGATACGCTCGATATGCGCGCCCTGGTCTATGACCGGGAATTCGCCGGCGAAGTGGCCGCGCTGAAGGATATGGGGCTCGATATCGGCCTCTTTATCGAGGCGGAACCCGGTGCGCCGGAAAATGAATTTGCCATGGGCTGGGACGAGGCAATTGGAGGCCCGGCGCAGGCCGGTGATTTTAGCGATGATGACGTGATCATTATTGCCACGGGCGGCACCACCGGCATGCCGAAGGGCGTGATGTGGCGCAACGAGGACATGTGGTCGGCGATGGCGGTACATGATTTGCGCCCGACCCTGGCGGAATTGTCGCCGCCGGTGCCGGACGATATGGCTGGCCACATCACCAATATGACCAATTACCAGGTCGGGCCGCGTTATTGCCCGCTCAATCCGCTGATGCATGGCGCCGCCTTCATGACAGCCATCGTCCTGCTGGCGCGCGGGGCGACGGTGATCACTGTGCCGGGCGAGCGCTTCGATCCGTTGGCCTCATTACGCGAGGCCAAGCGGCAGAAGGTGGAATTGCTCGGCATTGTCGGCGATGCCTTTGCCTATCCGCTGGTCGAGGCGCTGGACGCGCATGCCGATGAGAAACTGCTCGAAGGCATCGGGTCCATGGTGTCGTCGGGTGCGATCTGGTCGACGCGCAACAAGGAGCGGCTGCTGGAACACAACCCGGACATGATCCTGGTCGATTCCCTGGGCTCGTCAGAGGTGGGTGGGTTTGCCATGAACATGGCCACCAAGGATGAAAAGCCGCAGACCGCCAAATTCGTCATCGGGCCGCGCACCCAAGTGCTGGACGATGACATGCAGCCCATTCCGCCAGGATCGGACGAACTGGGGATGTTGGCCGTCGCGGGACCCGTGCCCCTGGGCTATTACGGTGACCCGGAGAAGTCCGCCAAGACATTCCCGACTGTCGATGGCATCCGATATGTCATGACCGGCGATATGTGTTCGGTCGATGCGGACGGGGTGATCGGCTTTAAGGGCCGGGGCAACGCCATGATCAATACCGGCGGCGAAAAGGTCTTTGTTGAAGAGGTCGAAGAAGCTCTCAAATCCACGCCCGGCATCGCCGATGCGCTGGTCGTCGGCCTGCCGCATGAACGGTTCGGACAGCAGGTGGTGGCGGTTGTCCATACTGCCGACGGCGAGACCATCGACGAGGACGTGCTGCGCAGCAAGCTGAAGACCCGGATCAGCGACTATAAGGTGCCGCGACGGATCATCGTCACCACGGAAGAGCTGCGTGCCCCCAATGGCAAGGCGAATTACCCGGCCGCGAAACGGGTGGCCGAAGCGGCCGGGTGATTATCGTCTAGGGAAGTTCTTCACGTTTGGTGAGGTCAAATCCGATTTTCAGACCTGGGGCAGCAGGCGATGAGAGGGTTCCTTTCATGACGTCACCCTCCATTGTCCCGACGGCCACAACATCGACTTCCGGGCCTAATTCGCCGAACGCAGATCGGTAACGCGGGTCGAAAGTTACGGATTTAAACTTGCCGGTGAAGCTACCCCTGTCGATCTCATATGTGCCGATGTAGTATGTACCTCCGTCACCCCCGTAAATTCGACCAGTCTCAAGAACAACGACGCCACCGTTTTCCCAGGTTCCAGGGCTGGATACGTCCCCAAACCTAGCAGTCCACAACGCTTCAACACTCATTTTTTGACCTCTACTAGCTCTAGCAATCGCCGATACATATGCCAGAAACTGCCCGGCGCAAGCCCAGCTAGTCCGTCTTTCACTTGAGTAGCGAAACGGGTGGCCGAAGCGGCCGGGTGACAATCCGCGCTTGATCTCAACGCCTGGATGACCGCCTATAGGCAAAACAAATCCGGGAGGAAAGAATGTTCAAGTCTCTGGCGGTGCTTGCCGCTCTTGTTTCCGTTGTCGTTATCCAACCTGCCGTCGCCGATGATGCAGACGATGTCGCCGCGATCCAGCAGATCTATGCAGACTGGCGTGCTGCTGTTGAAGGGGCGGATATCAAATCATACGTGTCGGTGTTGGATGAAGATGTCCGACTGATGCCGCCGGGGGCCGCTGATTTCGTCGGCCGCGATACCTATGAAGCGTTCCTGCAGCCGGTGTTCGACAATGCGACCTATCAGATCATTCCGATCAGCGAGATCGATGTCGAGGTTCAGGGGGATTGGGCGTTCGCGCGCTACGATTATGAGGTCCGGGTCGAGATGAAAGAAGGCAGCACGGAGATCGGCCAGGAAGGCGCTCTGACCGACGACGTCAACCGGTCAAAATATTTTGATGTCCTGCGCCGTCAGGACGACGGGACCTGGAAGGTCTATCGCCACACCTGGAATGCGATGCCACCCGGCTAGGTGTGTTTGACCCGGGCCAGCGGCACGGGCGAGCCTGCAACGCCCCTATCAGTGCGGAAGATCGTTCCAGCGTCATCTCGACCCGTACCACGAGAGCCGGTAACGATGTAGAGGTGTTCCAGGTTTTCACCGCCGAAACAGACGCTGGTGACCATAGGTAGTGGTACGTCGAGTGAGGGTAATTCAGTGCCGTCGGCGGCAAATACCGCGACCCGTCCGCCCGATGCATCGGCGATGAAGACCGAGCCATCGGCGCCAACGGCAAGCCCGTCCGGGCGTCCCTTGCCCAGGTCGGCGAAGACCCGCCGGTTGGCGATCCCGCCTTGCCCGTCCAGGTCTTGCGCCCAGACCGCACAGGTGCTGCTGTCGGCGTGATAGAGGGTCTTCCCATCCGGTGATATCCCGATACCGTTGGTCAGCTCGACCGGGAAATGCAGGTGCCGGGCAGTCCCGTCCAGATCGATGGAATAGAGCGAACCGGGTTTGGGATCGTCGTCTGAACCGACCGGGCGAAAAGCAACCGACCCACAATAGATTCGGCCATCCATATCGGCACTCAGATCGTTGAAGCCTTTTTCGCCGCGCGCCTCGTCCGGCTCCAGCAGCACCACCGTGTCGCCGCCGCCGGGCGGTTTGTAGGAGATGTTGCGGCCCGATACGATCAGCCCGCCATCGGCGTGCAGCGCGATGCCCCCCATGCCGCGCCGGTGTTCGATTGCGGTGCTGATGGTGCCGTCCGCCGCGAGACAAAAGGCGCCACCATTGATCACATCACTGAATATCAATCCCCGAGACGGGTCCCAGGTTGGTCCTTCGATCAGGCCATAGCCGGTTGCCAGTTCTTCCATATCGCTCTCCGTCTTCAGTCCTTCTGCGCGGCCTCGACCAGTGCGCGTGCCTCATCGTCGGGCAGGCGTTGACGGACGGCTATGCCGAATACGATCAGCGAGCCGGCCGCGATGATCAGCATATCGAGCCATTCGGGAATCAGCGCGATCCCGCCTCCAAAGTTTCCGATATAGCTCGTTACGCCAATTAACAGCAGATAGGGCACGATCCAGGCTGCGTTTTTCAGGTGGAGGGGATCGCCGCTCCTGCCCTCTGCCTGGCGCGACGCGGCCATGATGATCAGGCCGATGCCGATGACGATCAGCAGCTTCCAGTTGTTATCCCAACCGGTCCAATAGATCAGCCAACTCACGAGAATGAAGCAAAGCGCTGCGACCGGTTTGGCAAAGGGTACTTTAAATGGACGGTCGGCATCAGGAAGCTGATGCCGCATCGCCATCAACGAGACCGGGCCAAACACCATGGAAAGAACAGCCGCGCTGCTTATAAAGGCGACCAGGGCCTGCCAGCTGGGAAACGGGGCCAGCATCAAAAGACCCAGGCCCGTATTCACAACAATGCCCCAGACCGGAACACCGGTGGTGCTGAGTGACTCAAAGAAGCGCGGCAGGTGGCCGTTCTTGGCCATCGCAAAGTTCAGTCGCGCAGCGACCCCGGTATAGGCCAAGCCGGAACCGCCGGGTGAAATCACCGCATCTGCATAAAGAAGCAGGGCCAGCCATTTCAGCCCCAACAGCGCGGCAAAGGCTGCAAAAGGGCCGCCTGCGGCATTTTCAGTAATCCCGGCCCATCCATCCGACAGGTGGTCGCTGGGAATGCTGCCGATAAATGCGACCTGCAGCAGGATATAGAGCACAGTGCAAACACCGATCGTGCCAAACAACGCGGCGGGAATGGCGCGTTGCGGGTTGCGAACCTCTCCAGCCATGTCGAGCAGTGCCCGAAAGCCCAAGAATGAAAAGATAACACCGCCACCGGCAACGGCGGCGAATACACCGGAGAGGCCTTCAGGTGCAAAGCCGCCATAGTCGTTGAAATGGCTGCTGTCGAATGCCGTCAGCATCAGGGCAATGGGGGCCACAAACGGAATGACCAGCTTCCAGAATGTGATTGTCGTGTTCGAATTCGCCAGCCATTGAACGCCCTTCAGATTGATGAAGGCGAACAGAACCAGCATCAGGGCCGCCACTACAATGCCCTCGGTTGTCAGCACCCGGTTTCCATGGACGTTGGTGCTGAGTTCCGGAAAGTAATTCGAGGCATAATCCAGCACCGCCATGACTTCGATGGGAGCGGTCGCCATATAAGCGACAAGGCACAACCAGCCGCCCAGAAACCCGTTCATCGAGCCATGGGTGAAGAAGGGAATGCGCGCGATCGATCCGGCGACCGGTGCGATGGGCACGGTTTCCGCATAAACCAATGCGATGATGAAAGAGATCGCGCCGCCGATCACCCAGGCAAGGATGGCTGCCGGGCCGGCCATCTGCGCCGCGTGCATCGAGGCGAACAGCCAGCCGGAACCGACGACAGAGGTAATGCCGGTGAAAAAAAGCGCTAGCGGGCTGATCTGACGGCGCAGCCCGGTCTCTGCCACACTGGCCATAATGGCCCTTTCCCTTTTCAGACTGCTAGCTTAGTTCAGCGTGATAGGTCTCACCAGTTCGGGTGCCTGCATTGCCTGGGATTAGCAGTGGTTGCCGGAACCGAAATAATCTCCACCGCGATAGACGTGATCGCCACCGCTCAGTTTCTTTGTCGCATCGACCAGGTTGGCCTTGGAGACATTGACCCAGCACTCATTGGTATCCTTGAACCAATGGTGTCCGGCACATTCGACGGTCGCGCTTTCGCGGGTCATGACCGGATAAACGGTCCCCTTGCCAAACTGATAGGGCAGTTTGCGTTTGCTGTCCCACGGGTTGTAGGCCTTATAGGTGAGGTACTCGATCTGTGAGCAGTTCTTAATAGTGACCCGGGTTTTTGCCTCGGCGGGCACGGTAGATCCCATGATAACGGCTAACGCCGCCAGAGAGGTCAACGCCTGTTTCCACGCCATCTTTTGTCTCCAGAACACCAATCGCCCCAAGGCTCAGTGTGCCATAGATGCGCCTTCATGGCAGCAGGCATGTCGACACCCGGCCCATGGGAAGGCTCGCCATCGCGGCGCGGGGTTCATTGGTTGCAATGATATCGACACCGCGGTCGTGCAGGTCCCGATAGGCATTCTGGCGCGCATTGCCACGTTGTCGGTCGGCGCTGCCGAAGGTGCCCAGGCTCACCTCGACACCGGCCTGATCAAGGGCCCGGTAGAGTCTGGGGTTTGGATCGCCGGTGCCGGTCCATGCAGTAATTCTACTCAGGTCTCCAAGCCGATCTTGGGCGCTGCGCAATCCCTGTTCGGATTTGATCGTGACCGAGATCATGGCGTCCGGTGCCATGCGGCGCAGATGCGCCGCCGCGTTGACGCTATAGGTAATGAAACTGACCCAAGCCATCGCATCTGTCTTGTCCACGACATCCAGCAACAACCCGAAATCTGTGCCTTTGGTGTCGATCGAGAGAATCCCGCGGCCCTTCACGGCTAATATCGCCTCGCGCAGGGTGGGGATCGGATAGGGTGTTCGCGCCCCATCCGGATCAAGCAGGCGCAGCGATGCAAGATCGGCGTAGGTTTTTGAAGCGACGGAACCGTTGCCTGTTGTGGTCCGGTTCAGCGTTTCGTCATGCATCAACACCAACACGCCATCGCGGGTGGTGCGCACGTCCACTTCCACCATGGCCGGGCCGAGTTCGAGCAGCGCGTTGATGGTCTCTAATGCGTTCTCGGGCAGGCCGCGGCTTGGCCCGGCGCGGTGGGCGCTTACAAGCACCGCGTCGGTCTCGCGGATACAGTCAAAAAAGCCGGGCAGGTCCAGAGCTGTTTGGCGCTCGACCGGTTGACGCTCCTCTCCGCACGCGGCAAGTGCCAAAGACAAGCTCAGCCCCGCGGCGATCAGGTGCCGGCGGTTCATTTGATTGGCGAATAGCACCAGGAGGCGATCTTCGGCCCGTCCAGGGCGTCGGTTTGAACCATGCCGGCCAACGCGGCCTCCAGCCGCCTCAGCGCCGGTTCGGGATCGTCGCCGGTGATTTCATAAAGCGCCAGGCGTTCGTGCTGCAGCGGCAAGGTAGTCTTGGGCAGGTAAACGGCCCGGTAGCGCCGGCCGCAGGCGTAGCCTTCAACTTGCGTTACCTCCGGCACATGATGGTGGGTGTACCAATAATCCAAATCATTCATGCGCCCCGCATAAGGCACCGTGAGCGTCGGCAGAACATGCCTGTTGCGCAGGTCGCTGGGTTCGCTGCCGATAAGATCGGTGATCGGCGAAAAGCGCCAGGACGTGGCGTCGTGGCCGGTCATCTCGCGAAGTGTGCGCACGCCCGGTTGTGCCGTGCTGGTCAGGATCGCCAGATAGCCGAACCGGGCCGGCGTATAGCCGTTCAACTGTCCCTCAGATAGTTTGTAGCGAGGCGCGTCCGGCTGGGCAGAATCGACGGCAGCAGACCAGACGGCATCACTCGCTGCATCGCCATAGACCAGAATGATGTCGCTGCTGTCCACCAGTTAATCGACCGATGCGACCTGGCCGCCATCGACGGCAAGATGTGCGCCGTTAATCCAGATGCCGGCCGGGCTGGAAACAAATGCAATTGCCCGAGCAAGCTCCTCGCCGGTCCCCAAGCGGCCTAGCGGAATCGACTTTTCGACATTGGCATAAAAGTCCGGCTGCTCCTGCTTGCGCTTGTCCCAGGACCCGCCGGGAAACCAGACCGCACCGGGCGAAATCGCATTGGCACGGATGCCTTTGCGCCCCAGGCTTTGGGCCAGTTCGTTGGCATAGGCACGCATCGCGGCTTTCGCAGGGCCGTAAGACGAGCGGCGCCCGAAATAGAATTTCGACGCCATCGAACCGATGAACGTAATGGCGGCGGCATCGCTTTCTTCCAGGGCTGGGCGGACCGCATCGACGGCAATGACGCCGGCCATCATGTCGACCCGGAAACTGCGGGCCCAGCCCTCTTCATCTCCGGCCATATCAAACCCGCTGGCGTTGTGGATCAAGATATCGCAACCCCCCAGCGCATCCAGCGCAGCGGCACAGAATCCTTTAACCGCCTCGCCGTCGGCCATGTCGCAGGCCTGGCCAAATGCGGTGCCGGGACCGATGGCGGAAAATTCCTCGACGGCGGTATCAACCCCGTCCTGTCCGCGGGCGCAAAGCGCAACAGAGGCGCCTTCTTCGCGCATCAATTTGCCCGTATACCAGCCGATACCCCGGCTGCCACCCAGAATAATGACGCGCTTGCCTGTCAGTCCCAAATCCATGCTCTGTCCCCTGTTTCACGGCGCCGACCGCCAGATTACGCCTCGCCACCCAAAAGAAAAGCCTGAAGGCCAGGGATGACAAATTTGCGTTCGGACTCGCGGTTTGAAATAGTGTGCGTGGCCCCGCGGGGGCTGGCCTGACTTGATGCTTTGAAGAAGGATTATGTGACGATGACTCTGGTAGAATCGCTGAAAACGGTAACTCTGGCCGCCATGCTGGCTGCCGGTTCGCTGACGCTAACGGCATGTGAAGAAAAAAGCCCGCTGGAACAAGCGGCTGAAGACATGGAAGACGCTGCAGAAGAGATGAAAGACTCGATGGAAGATGCAGCGGACGATCTGACCAACTGATCGAACAGGGCCGTGGCGCCTGGGGCGGCGCCGCGACCCCGACACTGATTATTGGAGGAGGCCAACTATGAGTTCAGGTATCGTGAAGTTCGCGCTGTTGACCGCGGTCATTGGCATCGGCGCGGTGGCGCTGACCAGCCAGGACGAAGACAGCCCGGTCACTGAAGCGCTCGATGACGTCAGAGAAAAAGGTGAAGACGTCATCGATGCGATCAATGATGGGCTAGGCAGGTAGGCCCTAGATACAGATGATCTAATCCATTGGTTCCTAGAGCAAATTTACCAGCTCAGTTGGAGGTTCTCGATTCCAACTAAGCTGGTTTTGCTCTAGAGGGTCAACCAGCCACCGTCGACCGGCAGGTAAGCGCCGGTCACGAAATCGCTTAAGGGTGAGGCCAGGAACACGGCGGCCTTACCCTGCTCCATCGGCGATCCCCAATGCCCGGCGGGCAGCCGGGAGATACGGTCCGCGATGGTGTCGCCCAATGGGTCACCTGTCCGTGGTGGCACGTCTCCGGTGATCGGTGGCGCCGGCTCGTCGCCCACCCATGTGGGTCCGGGGGCAATCGCGTTGACATTGATCTTGTGCTGCGCCAGTTCGAGGGCGAGCGCCTTAGTGATCTGGACCACGGCTGCCTTTGATCCGTCATAGGTGACGCCGACACCCGGTGAAACCGCCTGGGTCGACGCAATATTGATGATCCGACCGCCTTTGCCGCCGTCGATCATGATGCGCGCGGCGGCCCTGCAGCAATAAAACAGGCCGTCCACGTTGATCGACCACAACGTGCGCCACATGTCGTCGGTGATATCGCGAACCGGGCCGCCCAGGTCATTATAGACGCCGGCATTGTTGACGATGATGTCGAGGCTACCGAGCTGGTCGGCCGTGGCCTCCAACGCCGCATCGACGGCCGGGCGGTCGCTGACATCAAGTCCCATAGAAATGCCGCCAATTCGCTCTGCGGTCGCTGCTGCGCCGGCTTCATCCACATCGCTCACTGCGACTTTGGCTCCCGCCAGGGCCAGCGCCTCGGCAATGGCCGCGCCAATACCCTTGGCCCCGCCGGTTACATGGGCGTTCTTACCGCTTAAATCGATCCAGTCTGCTGCTGACATAGGACGCCTTTCTAGTTGGAGGCTGGCGGAAACGCGCCGGGCCAATCGCCGGTGATCATCCGTTTGGGCCACAGGAACTGCAGCGTGCAGCGTTTGATCTGCCACGCATCGCCGACCTTCACGTAATCCTCGTCATAAAGCCCGTACCAGATCACAGGGTTGGTGCGCGGGTCCGGCTCATGGACGGTATCGATCAGATAGATCCGGCTGACCGCCGTTGTCGCGCTGGTCAGTTCGACCCATTGATTGGTGGTGACGTGAAAACCGCCATAGGGCACGGCGTCCTTGAACACCGCCTTATAGTTTGTCCGGATGGTTTCGCGGCCTTCCCAATTGCCGAATTCCGGCCCGAACTCGCAGACCGCGTCTTCAGCAAAGATTTCTGCCAGCCCGTCAACGTCGCGGCTGTCCATAAGCTGCGAATAGAGCATTTTGGTTTTCTTGATCGCATCGATCTCAAGCAGCTCGCGCAGGCGCTTGATTTCGTCGGCGGTAAAAGCGTCTTCGGTCATGATCATCTCCCCTGAATCAGACTGCGAAGACTAGTCCAGCTGGGTCTCACCGCAAAGCCGGTAAACAGGTCTGGCGGCGTTTTGCGCGCGCAGGGTATCATCTGTCCGGCCGTCATCACCGGGGGGAGGATCATGACAGCAAAAGAAATCGAGACGCTGCTCGACAAGCAGGCGATCACCGAAGTGCTCTACCGCTATGCCCGCGGATGGGACCGCTTCGACGAAGAGGCGGTCAGGTCATGCTTTCATCATGACTCGGTCCACGCGCATGGCCGGTTCAAAGGCGCATCTCAGGATTTTGTGACTCGCGGCATGAAAGCGATGGAAGCGGTCAAGTCGATGAGCCATTTGATCACCAACCCGATGATTGAGATGGATGGTGACCGGGCCATCGCTGAATGCAGCTTTCTGGCCCATCACCGGCGCGACGCGGCGGACGGGTCCGGTGAGGAGGACATGTTCCTGAAAGGCCGCTATCTCGACATCTTCGAAAAGCGCGGCGGCGAATGGAAGATTGCCAGCCGAACCGGACTGCATGATTTTGAGCGGGTGGTGCCACCTGCCGACCAGATCATGGCGTCAGCCGAGCCTGAGCATCTTGGACAAAAGAAGCCTGACGATCCGCTTTATGCGATGCTCGCAAGCTTTCGCTCAGGAGAAGGAGTCGCCGCACCATGACATCGGCATCAACCGACCCGAGTGTGACGGCCCAGATCACCAGCGCTGCCCGCCTGACCGTCTATCAGATGTTCCGTGAGCAGGCTTATCGGCAACCGGATGCGCTGGCAATCGAGATGGGGTCGCGGCAATTGTCTTATGGCCAGCTCTTGGACCGGGTCGACCGGGTGGCGGCTGTGCTGCGCGACAAGGGGGTTGGGCGCGGCGACAGGATCGCGATGATCTCGCAGAACCGGATCGAATATATCGAGGTGATCCTTGCCGCGGGCCGGATCGGCGCGATCGTGACCTGCCAGAACTGGCGGCTGGCCTTGCCGGAACTGCAGCATTGCATCGACCTGGTCTCGCCGAGCCTGATTGCTGCATCGGACCGGTTCGACGCCTTGCTTGGCGGCCTGGAACTGGGGGGCGCGCCTGCCCTATCGCTCGACAGTGAATATGAAGACCTGATCGCGGCCGCACCGCCGGATACGGTCGAGACCAATGTCGATCCCGAAGACGGGCTGATCCTGATCTATACCAGCGGTACCACGGGCCTGCCCAAGGGCGCGCTGATCAGCCACCGGGCCGAGATCATCCGGACCATGAACCTGCGGCTCGACCTCGGCTTCGATCCTGATGACGCCTATATGGCCTGGGCGCCCATGTTCCATGTGGGGGGCACGGAACACAGCCTGTCGTCGCTGATGATGGGCGGGTCGGTGGTGGTGGCCGATGGCCTGGATACCGATGCGATCATCGACGCGCTGGAGGCGCACAAGATCGGCTGGCTGCTGTTGGTGCCCGCGACCATTGAGCCGCTTCTGGCGGCACTGAAAGAGCGCAAGCCCACCGTCAAGGGGGTCAAGGTTGTCGGCTGTATGGCAGACCTGGTGCCACCGGCCATCATTGAAGAAATCTCAACCGCGCTCGATGCGGCCTTCTTCAACAGTTTCGGGGCGACCGAGACCGGGTTGCCGCCACTGTCAGGCCATCTGCTGGCACCGGGTGCGGATTTGAGCAATCTGGGCAAACAGCCCAGTTCACTGTGTTCATTCCGCTTGCTCGACCCGGATGGCAACGAGGTCGCGCAGGGCGAGACCGGTGAGGCGGCGATGAAGGGCCCGACTCTGTTCAGCGGCTATTGGGGTGCGGACGAGACCAACCGCAATGATTTCCGCGATGGTTGGTTCCGCATGGGCGACCTGTTCACCCAGGACGAACAGGGCGGCTACCACTTCGTCGGCCGCGCCAAATATCTGATCAAGTCCGGTGGCGAAAATATCTATCCGGCGGAAATCGAACGGGTCCTGCTGGCGGACTCCCGGGTCGGGGACGCCATTGTCGTGCGCACGCCTGACGACCAGTGGGGCGAAGTGCCGGTCGCCGTCATCGCGCGCAATTCAGATGATCTCACCGCATCAGACGTAGAGGACATGTGCCGCACCGCGCTCGCCGGATATAAACGTCCAAAGGGCGTGTACTTTCGTGATCTGGATGCATTTCCCCGCAGCTCGAGTGGTAAGATCATTCGTGAAGACGTCGAAAAATGGGTGATGGAACAATCTTAGAGTGTTGGTCAGGGGTTGCGCTCACACTCCGTACAATTACGTCTTTGGCTTAGGGCCCTTGGGTTCCGTTTCGTTGGGGCAGCTTCAGGAGGGGATCATGGATTGCACAAAATTGGCCGTCGCACTGGCCGTGGCGCTGGCTGCACCAGTGTCGCTGGCCTTTGAGGTTGGCGTTAACTCGACAGAAAGCGTCGCCTATGAAAACTGCAAGGAGGGCGAAACACTGGAGTGCTTCACCCTGCAGCTTTACATCGAGCAGGACCGCGGTGGCAGTACCGGCAAAGTCGCCGCCGGGTTGGACCGGGTGAACATCCATACGGACAATTATTGTGAGGGCGCAACCACCTCAACGACATCGCCTTATTATGGGGTTCCGGAATTTACGCTCGATATGAAGTCGGGCGCGACAACCTTGCTCAAGAACATCACGCTGCCGATTGGCTGCACGTTCGGGTTTCATGCCCGTGAGACGATGCTTTGGCCCGCAAAAGACAAGATCCACACCTTCACGCTCGATGCGTCGAACGCCAGTGACGACATCTGCATGGTGTTCAACACATGGACCGGCCACACCTGGTCCTGCTGACTGTATCGGAGTTTAAAGCCCGTCGTCGGGAAACTCAGCTTGGCAATCGGCCTGGCACTGGACGGCGGCGTCCTTGCAGCATTGCTGTCTGTCGGGATAGTCCCGTTTGCACTGGTTATAGCTAGCAACACAACCAAGCGAACAAGTCGGGGCGGCAGCGGCACTGGTAAAACACGCCAGCCAGGTTGGCAGACCGCTACCGGATCCATCGTTACCAGGCAACGTGAGAGGCTGCGCCGATATGGAACAGGCCGAAACCAGCGCCCCCGCAATGACAAGGGTGCCTATCAGTCTCCTAAATTTAACCATGGTCCGCTCCTCCTCGCGCTAAAGGTAGGCGACAGGGTCAGACTGATCAATTCAACAGTGGTAGGCGCCGTGGGATTCGAACCCACCCGTGCACGGTAATCTGCCGCTTGCAGGGGTATAAGCCCCGCCCGCTCACCAGAGCTGACGCCCCAAAGAAAATCTTCGGGGTGATCAGGATATTCGGTGCGTCGGACGAATTTGGTTCATGGCCGGTTTCTTGGAAATGGTGGGCGTGGCAAGGATTGAACTTGCGACCCCTTCGATGTCAACGAAGTGCTCTCCCACTGAGCTACACGCCCATACCCGGTTCCGGGCAGGGACCGGTTTGAGCCGGTCAGGCGGCGCAATATAGTGAAAACACCGGCCTAGGCAAGGCCCGTTTGGCCGATATCGCCACGCTGCAGGGCTGGTGCTTGCGCTGCTAGATTGTGCTTCTTCAGAAAACCGTCATAATCCGACGATCATTGGCTGGCCGTTCCGGCGGCGGGCCGCAGTTGAAAGATGCCCGACAGCGCGTGACGAGCCGATGACGCCAGCCGAACCAGCCTTGAAGACAGCCGATACCGGTGGTGATGCCAAAGCCACCGCGCCCGCGTCTTATCTGCTGACTGAACCTGCCCGGCAGACGGCGCCCGTCGTCTATGCCTCACCCCATAGCGGGCGGTTCTATCCACCGGATTTTCTCGACAGTTCCCGGCTGGACCCGCACACACTGCGTGCGTCTGAAGATGTCTTTGTCGACGAGCTGTTCGGCGCGGCACCCCAACACGGTGCGCCGCTGTTGCAGGCTGTCTATGCCCGTGCCTATCTGGATGTGAACCGCGAGGCCTGGGAACTCGATCCCGACATGTTCGATGAACCATTGCCGGATTATGTGCAGAGCAAGTCAGGCCGGATTTCCGCCGGGTTGGGCACCATCGCCCGTGTCGTTGCGGCAGGGACGGCGATTTACGCCAGGCGCCTGTCTTTTGCCGATGCACAGCACCGGGTTGCCCATGTCTATGAGCCCTATCATGCGGCCCAGGCGCGCCTGCTTGACCGATCGGCATCGCAGTTCGACTGCGCCGTTTTGATCGATTGCCACTCCATGCCGTCCACCGGCAGTTCCTGGGGCGACATGCCGCTGAAAAGCAAGGGCGTGAACGCCGACTTCATTCTGGGTGACCGGTACGGCCGCACCTGCGCGCCGGAAATTACCGAGGTCGCCGAAAAGCATCTGGCCGGGCTGGGTTTTAATGTGGTGCGCAACGACCCCTATGCCGGGGGCTACAACACCCGGTTTTACGGCACGCCTGCAACCGGCCGGCACGCGCTGCAGATTGAAATTAACCGGGCGCTTTACGTGAACGAAGAAACGCTGGAGCGCACGTCGGATTTTACCGGTCTGCGCGATGGCTTGACCGGGCTGATCGAAGCTTTGGCACAGGTCCCGCTCGACGCGCTGCGCGCGCCTGCGGCTTAGGGTTTTTGCGATTGATCTGAATTCGAATATCCCAATCCCGTTTGCCCTGAGGAACGAGCGTAGCGAGTGTCTCGAAGCCTGTCCTGAGCGACGCCGCAAGGCGGCGTCGAAGGGGGGGCGTCGAACAGGATTGGGGGCCTTCATGCTTCGAGACGGCGCTGGCGCGCCTCCTCAGCACGAACGGCCCCAGAGAGGCCAGCTCAAACGCATCTGCTGCCTGAACAAAAAAAGAGCCACTCCGATCACTCGAAGTGGCCCAAGTTTAGGGAGGAAACGCCCACGAAGGGCAGTATCAGCGCGCGGAAAACGCGCAGCCGATACCAGTAAAATAGTACTCCGGGAGCGCTCGGAATCCAAGGAGATTCTGGAAACCGATGCAACATCAGGGTGTTATGACGACTTTCCCGGTTGTCTTGCGGCTGACGACAGCGCGCAGCCCTTCAACCGCTTGGTCAAGCGGTAAGGTCTTGGAAACCAAGGGCTTAATCTTTCCTTCGGCGAGCCAACCCATCAGGGTCTGATGGCTCTGGCGCAC
>JANQQJ010000022.1 GCA_028284945.1 Alphaproteobacteria bacterium
TCCATCTTCTGCAGGGCTTCGGGCGTGGCATCGGGCAGCATGGCCAGCTCGCCGGCGCGCTCACCTTCCAGCACCCGGGTGATCTTGACGTCACCGATCTGCCAGACATTCGAGAACTCGCTCATGGACGTGCTCCGCTAGGCCCGGTGAACCTGAAAAACCGGGATTTTCCGTGGTGCGGCCGAGGTCAGATACTCCGCAAACTGCTCCGACCATGAGGCCATCGCCTGCAGCCTCGTCTCGGCAGCGTCGCCCTGCAGTTCCTCAATGCGTGCGGGATAGCTCTCTTCAGCCAGTTCGACGGTGATGTCCGGGTTGGCGCGAAGGTTCAGCACCCAGCTCGGATCCGTCTTGGAGCCCGCGAAGGTGCCGTAGAGATAGATCTCGTTGTCGTCGCTGGGTGCGAGCCCCAACGGCACCAGATGTGTCGCGCCCGACTTGCGCCCAATCGTATGGAGGATAATCAGCGGATAATCGAAGGCGGAGACCTTGCCGCCATTGGCGCGGAATTCCTCAACGATCTTGGCGTTGAACGCCTTCATATCGCTCATGTCCATGATGCTGGCTCCCCTTACTGGTCTCGTTGAATGAACTCGACCCAGTTGCCGTCCGGGTCTTCCACCATGGTGATGCGTAGGCCCGGTTCGATCTCAAACGGTGGCATGGGGACCTTGTAGCCGGCGGCTTCGCAGGCCGCGGCCATCTCATCGACATTGTCGACGGATATCGTCCAATACCGGTTGCCGGTCGCCCCCTGTAGCCCGCCGCCCGGTGCTTTGGCCGGGGGTTCTTTGTCAAACTGAACGATCTTGATCAGGCTGGTCCCACAGGCCAGCCGGACCATCGTCGATCCGGGCCGCTCTGCCTTGCTGTGCAGTTCCAGACCCAGCACGCCCTGATAGAAGGCGAGCATGGCATCGGCGTTGGTGGTGATGATCCCAAGGTCGATGGAGTCCTTGGTCAAAGACAAAGGCATAGATGTTCCTCTCTTTTTTGTTTGGTGGCCCGCTTATTCGTTGGGCAACCAGCTGCCATGGGCGCCATAGGGAACCCGTTGCGGCAGGATGATTTCGGCCAGCGGATCGGATGAGAAGTTCTGCGCGTCCAGAATGACGAATTTCGACGTATCAGTACTCTCGTCATGGGCGAAGGACAGCACAAAGCCATCGTCATCCTTGGCATCGCCGCTGCGCGCGGCAAAGACCGGCTCTGCACCATGATGGTTCTCGCCCAGGTCATGGACGTCGCGGGTGCCGTTATCGAGATCGTATTTGTAGAGATACCGGTCAAAGGTCAGTGTTTCAGCCGTTGCATCCAACCCCATGGCGTAGCCATAGCGGCTGGGAAGGCCCACCGTACGGTCGTCGACCCGTGGGAAGTCGACCGGCGCATCATCAAGCTGTTGCTCTGACACGGTGCCTGCTGTCAAATCGATGGTCCAGCGGGTCAGTTTGCCCAGAGTCTCATCGCCGCCATAAATCTGATCCATGCCGCCGACCATCGCCTTCTCCTGGCGGCAGACGTGCAGGATGATCTTGTCACCTTCCTCGTGCGCGTTCATCGGGTGGAACACGAAACAGGGATCGACCTCAAACCAGCGCACATCGGCATTGGTGCCGTTGCGGGGCATCACGCCAAGCCGCGCGCCAACATCGGGCCGGAAGCCAAAGGGCGCATTACCACTCATCGCCGCATTAAGGTCAAACACCAGCGGTAGATCCATGAAGATCACGTGGTTCCGGCTGACATTCCAGTCATGCATCATGACGGGATTGGGAATATCAATGGCTTCGCTTTGCACTAATTCCCCTTCGGCGCTGACCCTGTAGTACGTCAGGTAAGGCGGTTGCATCATCGTATAGGCGAAGAACAGCATCTCACCGGTTTCCGGGCAGATGCGCGGGTGGGCCGTCATCGGGCCCTTCAGCTTCCCGCCAAAGTCATGCGGGCCGACGGTGCCCAGTTCTTCATCGACAATCCACGGGAAATGGGCTTCCTCCAGCGCCAGGATCTTGCCCGCATGCCGCACGATATGGGTGTTGGCAGGTGATGCGGTCATGTCGCCCATGGCGCTCATCATGTTCAAGTCTTTGTCGTAATAGGGTGTGCGGACATAGCGGTTGCGATACTGCGCCTTTCCATCTTCCAGATTGATGCCGTGCAGCATGCCGTTGCCGAAGAACCAGTGGTCGCTATAGCCCGATTGCGGGTTCATCCCGTTACGCACATAGAGCCCGTTCAGTGATTTGGGGATTTCGCCGCGCACGGTCAGCGCGCTGCTGGTCACTTCCTCATAGACCGGTGCCCAATTGCCCACCAGATGCCAGTGCTCATGCGGGTCCAGTTGTTCAGGTAATGCACTCATGGTGGTCTCTCCAGAATAGAATGATGGGGTAGAGCCTATCAGGCCTTCAGCCGCCGTTCGAACAGATCAAAAACGGTCGTCCAAACGCTTTCGGCGGCTGCTTCGACATATTGCGGACGCTGCGGAAAGCAGAAACCGTGCTCGGTGCCGGGGTGTACCTCAACAGTATAGGGTACGTTGTTGGCATCCAGCACCGCAGTTGTATCCGGGATCACATTGTCTTCGACAAAGTGATCGGTTTCGGCAAAGCCCAGATAAAGTTCGCCCTTGGCGTTGGCGGCTTTGAGGTGGGGTGAATCCGGCTTGTCGGTCACGATCAAAGTGCCATAGAGGGACGCGATGGCAGCGAAGTCATCCGGGTAATCGCCCGCTGCTGCCACGACAAACTGGCCGCTCATGCAATAGCCGATGCAGCCGACCTTGCCGGTCACGGTGCTATTGCCCTTGAAGTAGTCCAGCATGCCGCTTGTGTCGCGCATTACCCGGTCGACTGTCAGCTCGCGGCCAATCTTGAACATCTTCTTGAGTTCTTCTTCGCCTTTCGACAAGTCGAAGCGCACCCGCCCATCACGGTAATAGAGGTCGGGCAACAGGCAGAAGTATCCTTGGCCGGCGATCCGGCGCGCGAAGTCGCGCAGTTCCTCGCGAATGCCCGGCACGTCCATGTAAAGGATCACGGGTGGGAAGGGGCCATCACCATCCGGGTGGGCAGCAAAGCACTCCATTTCTCCATCTGGTGTGGTGACGTTGACATGAAATTCGTTCATCTTTGCTCCTGTCCGAAATCCTGGGCTCACATAGCCTGGCTCGGTCGTATCGTTGCTGGTAAGGGCAAGCTCGCGGACAATGCGACATGCTTTTACGGCGTAAGATAAACACGGCTCCGGGACGGAATCAATTCCGGCTCCAACTATGGGGGTCGAGACGAGGGGGGATGTATCAAGTTGAACGACGAAACCGTTCGGCGGCCATTAGAGGGTCTCAAGGTTCTTGATCTGGGCCATGTTTATCAGGTGCCCTATGCCGGGTTTCTGCTCGCGATGGCGGGCGCCGATGTGGTCAAGGTCGAACCGCCTGATGGCGAACCCCTGCGGGCGCGCATTCTGGTCAGCGGCGGCGCCAGCTTTCCGATGATTATGCTCAACGCCTCTAAGCGCTCGATGGCGATTGACTTGAAGTCGGACGACGGCAGGGCACTCTTCCTGGAGCTGGTTGCCGAGGCTGACGTGCTGTTGGAGAACTTTAGTCCCGGTGTGATGGACAAGCTCGGTTTGGGCGCAGACAGCCTGTTAGAGGCCAATCCGCGGCTGATCTACGCATCGGGCACGGGCTATGGGCTGTCGGGTCCGGACCGGGATGCGCTCGCCATGGATCTGACCATCCAGGCGACGTCGGGCATGATGGGCTCAACGGGGGAGGCGGACCGCATGCCGCTGAAAGCGGGCCCCGCGATCACCGACTTTTTGTCAGGCACCCATGTCTATGGCGGCATCATGACCGCACTTTATGACCGCGAGCGTACTGGCAAGGGCACCAGGGTCGAGGTGGCGATGATCGAGGCGGCCTATCCCGCGCTGGCATCCAATCTGGGGGTCTATTATGGCGACCGCACCAAGACCCAGCCGCGCAATGGCAATCACCATGGGGGTAATGCCATCGCGCCATACACCGTGTTTGAAACAAGTGACGGCTATGTTGCGATCATCTGCGTCACGGACCGTCACTGGGACCATCTGACCGTGGCCATGGGCCGCGAAGAACTGATGCGTGATGAGCGGTTCAAGGACAATAAGTCCCGGGTCGCCCATATTGATCAGACCGATGCGATCGTTGCTGAATGGACCGGCGGCCGGACCCGACATGAGGTGATGGAGGCCGCCCGGGAATTCCGTTTTCCCGCCGCCCCGGTTCGTGGCCTCGACGAGGTGGTTGCCGATGCGCATATGCATGAACGGGGCGCGATCTTCGATGTTGAACATCCGCAACTTGGAACCATTGCCCTTACGTCGAGCCCCATTCGTTTGGGGAATATCCCACCGTTGCAGGCCAGCGACTTGAGCGAACTGGATGCCGACCGGGACGCGATCATTGCCGACTGGCTGGGGCGATAGGAGCGGCCATGGCATTTGAAAACCCGAAATCTATCCTGATAACCGGTGCGTCGAGCGGTATCGGTGCGGCGCTGGCTGAGGAATATGCCGAAGCCGGTGTCACCCTGTTTCTGGGCGGGCGCGATGCTGACCGGCTCGAGGTCATTGCCGAAAAATGCCGCGCCAAGGGGACGCAGGTTGAAACACAGGTTTGCGACGTGACGGACGCAGCTGCCATGCGCGCCTGGATCGACGCCAGCGATGACCGGGAACCGCTAAATCTGGTGATCGCCAATGCCGGCATCGCGATGAATGCGACGAGCGTGTCTGGCTTACAGGACGTGGCCTCGCAGGTGTTTGAAGCCAATGTCACCGGCAAGCTCAACACCATCCACCCGGCGTTGGAGCGGATGGCCAAGCGGCCGTGGCCGGTCAAGGACGCGCAGATCGCCATCATGTCCTCCATGTGGGGGCATCTGGCGTCTGCCCGCTCGCCGGCCTATGTCTCGTCGAAAGCCAGTGTAAAGGCCTATGGTCAATCGCTACGCGGCGCGGTCCGGCACATGGGCATCGGTGTCACTGTGCTGTGCCCCGGCTATGTGCGCAGCGCCATGTTGAACGAGAATATGGCTTCCGTCCCGTTTCTGATCGATGCGGACAAAGCCGCGAAGATCATGCGGCGGGCGATCGCCCGCAACAAGGCGCGCATCACCTTCCCGTGGCAGGTGCGTTGGCTGGCGATGATCGCGATCAACCTGCCGGGCTGGCTGGTCGACCGGCTGAACAAACCCTATGGCGTGCCGCGGCTTGACGACGACAAAGCGCCATAGTCGGAGTCGTCAGATCGTGCGGCTCAAAACTGGTCGATGACATCTATACCTATGTTACCGTATGGTACGTTATCGAGTTAATGAGTAGGAGGGTGCGATCATTGACCTGATTAGGAAGCTCTATGCCGTTGGGCCCTTGCTCTTCGCCCTGGGCTTCTTGACCCCGCTATTCTGGCAAGTGATTGAGCGGGTGGGATGGACACCGCCTTGGGGGTTGTCACCGCTGCTATTCGGGTTCGTCGTGGCGGCTTTGTGGGGTGGCCTTGCCCAACTTCGAGGGCGCTGGGTATGAGTATCGGGTCGCATCTTGAAGGTCTGTCGCCCAGCGAGTTGCGCAAGCTGGAGTTCGATATAGCCCGCAAGCATATCGGTCACTTTCCCTGGCTGGCGGTGATTTGGGCGTTCGGCAATCTGGGCCTCTGGCTTGCGCTTTGGCCGCTGGTGTTCACGGGCGCGCTGCCCTTATGGGCCGGCTTCATCATTGCCACCGTGTGTGTCTCGGCGTGTTATCTGCCGTCGCACGAGGCACAGCACGACATTATCGCCCGCCGCGGTGACAAGCTGCGCTGGCTCAATCAACTGGTGGGGCACACATCCACTATTCCGCTGGTATTGCCCTATAGCGTCGCCAAGCTGACCCATATGGAGCACCACCGGCACGCCAATGACCCGGAACTTGACCCGGACTACTCGACCAGTGCGCCTGGTCCCTGGAGCGCCCTGTGGCGGGGCATCGTGAACCGGCAGCCCGGCGCCAAGGGCGGGTTTAATGCCTATGGCCGGTTGCTGACGAATATGGGTACGCCAGAGGCGAAGCAAGCGCTGCTGCTGGCGCTGATATACAGGGTGTCCTTCTACGGGATTCTCACGGTTCTCGCCTGGTCCGGCTATGCGATCGAAGCCGCATTGTTGTGGTGGCTGCCGCGGCACCTGGCGCTCAGCTATATCTATTTCTTCCTGTCATGGGCGCCGCACCATCCCGCCAAGAAAACCGGGCGCTACAAGGACACGCGCAGCTTCAATTCCTTCTGGGGCAATATCGGGTCGATGGGGATGCAGTATCATATCATCCACCATCTGCATCCGCGTATCCCGCTTTACCGAACGCCCCGTGCCTATTGGGAGATGCGTCCGGTGCTGGAGGCGCGCGGCTGCGACGTCGGCGACCTCTAGCTTTCCTCTTGAACCCGTTGAACATTGATCTCGGTCATTTGCATGCACGCGTGAATTTTTTTATGGTGCGGGCTCTGGGACCTCGAGTCGCCGTAACAACGGGGAAAAATCATGGCAAGTGACCTGCACGACAGCAGCGAATGGCAGAAAGAACCGGCGCCGCAGTGGCCGGAACCTGAATTCAGGGGCCACCGGATACCGGGCTACCGCTATCACAGTCATGAGTTCTTCCATAAGGAATGGGAGAATATGTGGACTAAGGTCTGGCTGCTGCTGGGCCGTGCGACGGATATGCCGGAACCCGGCGACTACCAGATGGAAGAGATCGGCCCGGACTCGATCGTTATGGTTCGCCAGCAAGATGGGTCCATTAAGTCCTACTACAATGTCTGTCAGCACCGCGGCGCGCGGCTCGTCTTCAACGAAGAAGGCACGACTGAAGCGCTAACCTGCCCCTATCACGGCTGGCGCTGGGAGCTGGATGGCTCGCTGACGCATGTGCTCGATCCGGAAGATTTCCCCGAAGGTGACCCATGCGACAATTTGAAGCTTGAAGAAGTGGCCTGTGAGGTCTTCGCCGGCTTCATCTGGGTCAATATGGACCCGGACCCCGAACCCCTGAAAGATTATCTCGGGCCGATCTGGGACGAATGGTCAGCCTATGAAATCGATGACTGGAAGCGCTATGTGGCGATGACCGCGCATTCGCCGGTGAACTGGAAGGTGATCCTGGATAACTTCAACGAGTCCTATCACCTGCCGACAGTGCACCCGCAAACGTCCAGCCGGATCGAAGAAAACTATAAATGGACCCAGTTCGATATGGCGCCGGAAGGCCATGCCCGCATGTGGATGCGAGGCGGCGCACCCTCACGCGCGCTGATCGGCACCGACGAGCCGCTGATGAACGAAAGCCTTGAGGATCAGCTGAAGCGCTGGGAGCTTGATCCGGATGACTTTGAGGGCCGTGAATACGAAACCCGTGAAGAAATCCAGCAGCAGATGCGCAAGCTGGGACCGGAACGTGGCTATAATCACTTTGGTAACCTGCGCGACCACCAACTGACCGACACGTATCACTATTTCATTTTCCCGAACTTTGCCGTGTCGGTCTGGGCCGATGGGTTCCACTTCCTGCGGGCGCGGCCGCACCCGACGGATCCGACCAAATCGGTGTTCGACAATTGGTGGTATGCGCCGGTGCCGAAGGACAATTGCGAAAAGGTCCGCACGATCAACGGCCCGATGGACGCTGATGCCGATTGCGAGCACGACGAGTTCAACTATGGCGAAAAGAGCCTCGGCCTGCTGATCGACCAGGATATGGGGGTTACAACCGGGCAACAGCTTGGTTTCCGCTCCCGTGGCTATAAGGGTGTCTATCTGGCTAAACAGGAACACCGCATTCGCCGCTATCACGAACTGATCGATGACTACATTGAAGGGCGTCGCCCGCTGAAGGATCAGGCGAACAAGATCGCTGCAGAATAGCGATTAACTTTTCATTTTAGCTGGACAAAGAAAAACGCCGCGCCCCATGGGGGCGCGGCGCTCTTTTAGGCGTCTATTGAAGGTCGATCAGTACCTAACTGAAGCTTCCAAGAAGATCTGACGACCGCGGCTCAGGTTCCATACTTCGTCGGGCACCGTTGCGAATGGACGCGGTCCACTCGTCGTGATCGATCGCTGATCGGTGATGTTTCGTCCAACGACAGCGAACTCCCAGGTCCCTTCAGCGCTGCCTATCGACGCTGCAAGATCAATGGTCACGAAGCCACCTTGGATCGTATCCTCGAAGCTGTCTTCGTTGGTGAAGTACTTGCTTGAGAACGCGAAGTTGGTGTTGAGGCCAAGTTCAAGACCGTTGCCTACCGGCCGACGATAGTCGAAACCGATGTTGCCCGCCCAGGTCGGCGCACGCGCAGCTTTACGGCCTTCGATGCTCTCTTCGATGTCGTTAAGTGGGTCCGGATCGAACGGCTTGGTGTATTTCGTGCTGTTCAGTGCGACCGTACCGAAGATCGTCAATCCATCAACTGGCGCAATCCAATTGAACTCAAGCTCGATACCCTTATTCGTCAGCTCCGAAGCATTGGTGGTCAGGAACTGTGTGTTCACCGCATCGAAGTTCTGCACCTGCAGATCGTCGAAAACATAGTAGTAGCCGGTGACATTCAGCTGCAGGGTCTGATCAAAGAAGAAACCCTTCATGCCGATTTCGCCACCCTTGGCCGTCTCTGAATCAAAGATCAACGAGTCTGCCGCCATTGCCCGTACCACCGGATCGTCGCTGGCAAAGCCTGCCAGAGCTCGAGATGGCAGCGCAGAGTTGTCGATGCCGCCTGACTTAAAGCCGGTCTTGTAAGCAATGAAGAAGTTGATCTCATCAGTCGCGGACCAGGTCAAAGCAACTTCAGGCGATAGATTATCGTCCTTGAAGATGATGTCGCCGGTGTCGAAGCCGCTCGGCACGAAACCTAGGATTTCAGAGCCAAACCAGTGCATGTATGGCACAACGACATTGTTGCGCTTGCGCTCGTCCGACCAACGAACACCGCCGGACAGTTCCAGATCGTCGGTAATGTCCCAGATGATCTGCCCGAAGATCGAGATGGCCCGCATATCATAGATATGGCGCTTGAACCAGTCAGAGCCGAAGCCATCAGCGTCCGGTCCTGTCAGGCCAGAAGGCCCGGCGAAGCTCGCAAAGTTGACCGCATACTGGTTGGTGTTGAACTCCGTGTTCCGATCTTCGAAGAAGAAACCGAGCATGAAATTCACCGGCGCGTCATAGTTCGACGTCAGGCGAACTTCCTGGCTGAATTGCTCCAACTGGTGATCGGTAATACCGCCACCGAGTGAGTAGCTGGTGCTGTCAAGTGCAGGCAGACCGGTGAACGGTACACCTCGAACCATAAAGTCTGGACCACGAAACACTTGACTCAGTGCCATTACGTCGTCGAGCGCCGCTTCAGTTGGGCCATACCAGGGGCACGCCGCCTGGTCAGTGCAGACGCCGCCATAACTATACCAGTCACTGTCCTGTGCGGTCTGATCGAAGTAGGCGGTAACCGTGGTTATGTTGAGATCGTCCGTAATGTCGTAATCCAGTTCCAGACGAGCGTACCAGATGTCGGAGTCACCGAAAGGTGTCCCGCCCCGGACGTCAGGCCGGTTGGTTCCTTCGATCGTTGGGTTGCGCTGCGCCAGGTCGGGTGCGCCGCCATAGCGCCATTGCCGCTTGCGCCCATGGTCACAGTCGTAGCCAGGGTCGATGGTGGGATATACACCACCAACAATTCCAACCAGCCCGAGCATCGGGTGCACGATTGGATCAGCGATGCCGTCTGCGCCACAGTCGAGAATAGCGTCGTTAATGGCGCCATCATTCTTGTGACCGACATAGTTGAGTTTCAGGTTTGCCGAGAAATTGTCAGCCGGATCCCATTGGAACGTGGCACGAAGCAGGACGTTCTCTTGTCCTTTATTCTTGTCCAACGCCGGGTCAACAAAGTGTGCCTGGTTCACGTACTGACGATTGATATCGTTCCAGTGAGCGGCCAGTCGGAAACCGAGTTCGTCCGTGATTGGGCCGGAGACATAACCTTCCAGCGTATAGCCGCGCTCCTCGATTTCGTAGGATGCGGAACCGCCGACTTCAAATTCGTCAGTCGGATCAGCCGAGCGGATGGAGATCACACCGGCTGACGAACCCTTTCCGAAGAACAGGGATTGTGGGCCTTTTAGGACTTCGATTTGGGCAACGTCAAAGAAGCCTGACTGCAGTACACGCATGGACGCGACTGAAACACCGTCGAAGTTGAGCGAGACGGCAGAATCAAACGCCGCAGATATATTCGTCGAGCCCACGCCACGAAGCGTAACCTGCGCGCCGGAGCCGGAACCACCAAGCTGAACATTCAACGATGGGACGCGGGACGAAAGGTCGGCCACTTCCTCGATGTTGAACTTCCGAAGAGTTTCTTGCCCGACGGCGGTGATTGTTACCGGCACGTCCTGAATACCTTCGTCGCGTTTTCGGGCCGTCGTAGTGATCGTTTCACGGGTGACGGCCTGAACCGGGGTGCCGGTGACCTGTTCGCCCTGGGCCCAGGTTGGCGCTGACGTCGCCGTCAACGCAAATGCAGCCGCAGGCAGAATAGCCAGCGTGCTCGTGCGAATGCACGGTAGTGATAGTTTCATGATTTTTCCCTTCCCAACTGGGGTCATTCGGTCGGTTCGCAATTGGCGCAAACCTTGGAACTTTTCGTTTTTCTGACCCGGACCTGAGGTTCTTTACGCCCTCTTTGCAACCTGGATCAGTAACAGTGCGGTTTTCTCTCAATTTGAAGGTTTTTGTCCACAGATTTCAGGCCTTTTTGCAACACTGGAGGGAATGTCCGCTGCCGGGCGTTGCAAATTTGCAACTTATCTGGGTTATGCGGGCGGTGAACGGTGGAATTGGTCATATTTTGCTGAATTCTCAGATGCCACTGTCAGGGCGGTAATGCCATGATCGAAAGGAAATAATCTGATTTCAGGAGCCTGAAGTGACGAATGGGGATTGGAACAAACCGGGTGGCACGGCTGTGGTCACCGGCGGCGCCAGCGGGATCGGTCTTGCGGCTGCCGAACGCATGGTCGCGCGCGGCATGAATGTGGTGATCGCCGACCGGGACGAAGAAATGCTGGATGCCAGCCTGGACGAATTAAAACAACAGTCAGCGGAGCCGTCCACCGTCGACGGGATGTTGGTTGATGTGTCGAACCTCGAGGACATCGAGCGTTTGCGTGACCTGGCCTCTGAAAAATTTGGCACGATCAATTGCCTGATGAACAATGCGGGAACCGGGTTCCCGACCGGCGCACCGTGGGAAAACCTGGATAGCTGGAAACAGCTCCTGGAGGTCAATTTGTGGGGCATCATCCATGGCTGTCAGGCATTTATCCCCTTGATGCTAGACGCAGGCGAGCCCGCCATCGTCGTCAATACAGGGTCCAAACAAGGTATTACCAAGCCGCCGGGTAATTACGCCTACAACCTCTCCAAGGCCGGTGTTGTCGCCTATACGGAATGTCTGGCTCACGCGCTGCGGCAAATTCCTGACTGCCAGATCAGCGCCCACCTGCTGGTGCCGGGGTTCACCTATTCCGGCATGATCGCACGCCATATGCCCGAGAAGCCGGATGCTGCATGGACTTGTGAGCAGACAGTCGATTTCATGTTTGAGAGCCTTGATCGCGGGGATTTTTACATCCTTTGCCCCGACAACGATGTCACCCGGGAGATGGATGAAAAGCGTATTCAATGGAACGCCGATGATATAATCAAAAACCGGCCGGCTTTGTCCCGCTGGCACCCCGGCTTCGAAGACGACTTTGCCGCATTCATGAAGGACTAGGACACGCATGAAACTCTATCAAATGGGTCTCGCACCCAATCCGCGCCGCTTGAATATGTTCCTCTCCGAGAAAGGGATCGAGGTTCCCAAGGTCGAGGTTGATACCCGCAAGCGGGAGCAGTTCGACGATGCCTTCATCAAGATTAATCCGATGCGGCAGATTCCGGCCCTGGAACTGGACGATGGCACGGTGCTGACGGAGTCGGTTGCGATCTGCCATTATTTTGAAGGCCTGCATCCCGAGCCAAACCTGCTGGGGCGAACGCCTTTAGAAGTGGCCACGATCATGATGTGGGAACGGCGTATGGAACAGCACGGCATCATGCCCGTTGCCGATGCGTTCCGGAACGGCAACCCGTTCTATGAGGGCCAGGCGGTATCCGGCGGCCGGCCGCTGCCGCAGATCCCTGAATTGGCTGAACGGGGCCTCGCGCGCATTGATCATTTCTACGAGCTATTGGACGGCTTCCTGGAAGGAAAAGAATGGCTGGCCACAGACCGGATCACCCTGGCCGACATCACCGCGTTTGTAGCGGCCGACTTCGCCAAGGTCGTCGGCAAGCGCCCGCCTGAAAACTTGCCGAACCTGACCCGTTGGTACAGTGCGATCAAGGAACGGCCAAGCGCCAAGGCTTGACTTCTTTGGGCGTATCTTCATCGTTCCAGGTCTGCACATCTCGCCCGTCTCAATTCCGGAGAATATCCATGGAAAATCGCCGCCTCGGCAGAAGCCCGATCTTTGTGTCCGATATCTGTATGGGGACCATGACGTTTGGCACCCACGCTGATGAGGAAATGGCCATCAAGGTCCTCGACCAGTCGTTCGAGGCCGGGATCAACTTTTTCGACACCGCTGAAAACTATCCGGTGCCGCCCGATCCGAAATATGCCGGCTTGACCGAAGAGATCTTTGGCCGGTGGCTGAAAACCAAGGACCGGGACGCCATTATTCTGGCAACCAAAGTCAGCGGCCCCAGCCATGGCTGGATCAAGAGCGCTGCGCGGGCTGGCATGACAGCGCTGGACCGGCACAATGTCATCAAAGCGGTCGAGGACAGCCTGCGGCGGCTCGATACGGACTATATCGATCTCTATCAGACCCACTGGCCGGATCATGGCACCGCCTATGACGATCATATGTTGGCGCTTGATGATCTGATCCAGGCGGGCAAGATCCGCATTATCGGCTGCAGTAATGAGACCACCTATGGCCTGATGAAGAGCCTGGAGGCATCCTCGCGGCTGGGGATCGCCCGGCACGAGACGATCCAGAACAATTTCAGCATGGCAAACCGCCGGTTCGAGGATGAATTGGCCGCAGCCTGCCGTCATGAGGGCGTAAGCTTGATCCCCTATTCGCCATTGGGCGGCGGCGTGCTGTCGGGCAAATATAATGGCGGGGCGCGGCCGGAAGGCGCGCGCTTCTCGAACTACCTCGAATTGGGTGGCCGTCAGGCCGCAATGGCCAAGCGGTTCGTCAACGACAAGACCACGTCATCGACGGAAAAGTTCATGGCTATTGCCGCCGAGGCCGGTATGGCGCCGGTGACACTGGCGACGGCCTGGAGCAAACAGCACGACTTCGTCGCCTCCACGATTGTCGGCGTGACCCATGAGGACCAGCTGCCTGACATCTTGGCTGCTGCTGATATGAAACTCGATCAGGACGTATTGGACGCCATCGACGCGGTTACCAAAGACATCCTCTACCCGATGGGGTAGCTACAGAAGCCGTTCGGCCTGAGGAGCCCGAAGTGTAACGAGGGCGTCTCGAAGGCTCCTTGCGAACGGCGCTGCCAGAGTAGCTGGACCCGTTCGCAGGATCCCCCTTCGACGCCGCCTTGCGGCGTCGCTCAGGACAGGCTTCGAGACACTCGCTTCGCTCGTTCCTCAGGGCGAACGGGTCCGGCTTTTGCCGGGACCGGGGACATGAACCAGAAGGCCGGGACTAGAACTTCGTGCGTTTGGTCTGGGCGCCGTCGACCGTGACATTAACACCCGTCACCCAGCTAGCAGCCGGGCTGAGCAGGAAGACGACCACATTGGCCACTTCTTCTGGTGTGCCATAACGGCCCATGGCGATGCTGGCCAACACGGCCTCATACATATCGGGCGCGTTCTGCTGGATCTGGTCCCAGGCCCCACCCTCGAAATAGATCGAGCCGGGCGAGACGATGTTCACATTGATACCCTGCGGGGCCAGGAACTGCGCCAGGTTGGAGCCATAGTTGACGACGGCAGCTTTGACCGAGCTATAGGCCATGGGCGCGTTGAAATATTCGCCTGCCGCGGTGGTCGCGATGAACACCATCGATCCCTTGGATTGGGCCAGAAACGGTGTGACCGCCTCGGCGCCCAGGACAGTGCCCATAATGTCGCCGTTAAATCCTTCCTGCCAGCCCATGCTCCAATTCTCGGGATCGAAGCCGCCGCCGCCCGTCACATTGGGCACAAACATGTCGAGCCCGCCCAGCGCCTCGGCCGTTTCCTTCAGCCAAGCCTGATAGGCGTCGTGGTCCATGACATCGACGACCCCGCCGATCACGTTGACGCCGTTGGCGGACAGGTCCTTTACGGCTTGATCCACTTCAGCCTGATTGCGCGCGCAGATGCCCAAATTGACGCCTTCCGACGCCAGCAGATTGGCGATGCGCCGCCCGATGCCCTTGGTCGAGCCCGTGACAATCGCGTTCTTACCCTTAAGTCCCAGATCCATAGTCTATCCCCTGATAATCGAATTGATTCCTGAACCCAGTAGTACAGGGTCAGGACCAAGTCCTCAAATGAAGTCGGTAGTGTGTCAGTCTTTCAGCGTGGTCTGGCCCAGAATCGGCAGTTGCCCGACCAGTCCAAGCACCGGATGCGGGATATAGGGGGCTTCCAACGCTGCGACTTCGTCGTCAGTCAAGTTGACGTCCAGCGCGGCGACGGCGTCGGGTAGATGGTGTTCCTTCGTGGCCCCAATGATCGGCGATGTCATCCCGGGCCGGCTGAGCAACCACGCCATCGCGACCTGGGCCCGGGGAATGCCCCGCGCTTCAGCAATCTGCGCCACAGCCTCAACCACTTTTTTGTCCGCATCGGCGGTACCGCCATACAGCTGATCACCGAACTCATCGGCCTGCGACCGTTCGGTCTGCTCATCCCAGTCGCGGGTCAGCCGGCCGCGCGCCAGCGGACTCCAGGGCATCACGGCGATCCCCTGATCCTGGCAGAGCGGGATCATTTCCCGCTCTTCTTCACGGTAAAGCAGGTTGTAGTGGTTCTGCATGGAAATGAACTGCGACCACCCGTTCATTTTCGACACGTGGATCGTCTTCATGAACTGCCACGCATGCATGGATGATGCGCCGATATAGCGCACCTTGCCCGACTTCACGATGTCGTTGAGCGCTTCCATCGTCTCTTCAATGGGCGTGTTGTAGTCCCAGCGGTGGATTTGATAGAGGTCGATATAGTCCATACCCAGCCGGGTCAGGCTGTCATCGACCGCCTGAAACAAAGCTTTGCGGGACAGGCCCACCGTATTTGGGGCCTGCCGCCAGGGGGCAAAGGCTTTGGTGGCGACAACGATTTCATCGCGGTTACAAAAGTCCGCGAGCGCCCGGCCGGTGATTTCCTCCGACGTGCCGCCGGAATAGGCATTGGCCGTGTCGAAGAAATTGATCCCCGCCTCAACGGCTTGGCGGATCAGTGGCCGGCTGGCCTCTTCATCCAGCGTCCAGTCATGGGTGCCCTGGCCGGAAACGCCATAGGTCATGCAGCCCAGACACAGTCTTGAGACTTGAAGGCCGCTATTGCCGAATTGAGTGTATTGCATGGCCTACTCCTTACTTCTGACAATCGTGATTTTCAGAAACTAAAACACATTCCAATTTTTGTCGATGGCTGGACTGGTTAGGCAGAAGTTTCCTCGGACTTCGCTTCGGCCTCTTCAAGCGCTTCGCTTGCGTCCAGCCAGTGTTCTTCCGCGGTCTCCAGCGCCTTCTCTATGTCGCTGCGCTTCTGAAGCAGCTCGGTGAGCGTCGCGCCATCGGTCTGACTTTGCTGGTCTTGGGGTGCAAAGGCGACGCGGTCGATTTCTTTCATTTCATCGGTCAGACGCTTGATTTCGGCATCTGCCTGCCTGACCGCCTTACGCAGCTCCTGATGCCGTTCGCGGGCCTTGGCGGCCAGGCGGCGTTCCTCCTTGCGATTGCGCTTGGCCGGCTTGGTGGCACTGCCAGGGCCACCGGAACTGCGGGCCAGCACCAGATCCCGGTAGTCTTCCAGGCTGCCGTCGAATTCCTTGGCGGTGCCATCGGCGATCAGAATGAGTCGGTCGGCGGTCAATTCCAGAAAATGTCTGTCATGGCTGACAACAATCACGGCGCCACTGTAGTCGTTGAGCGCCTGGACTAGGGCCTCGCGTGCATCCACGTCAAGATGGTTGGTCGGCTCATCAAGGATCAAGACATGCGGCGCTTCGCGGGTAATCAGCGCCAGCGCAAGCCGGGCCCGCTCCCCGCCCGAGAGACTTTTCGCCGGCACATGGGCTTTGTCGCCTGAGAACCCAAAACGGCCCAGTTGCGCGCGGACAAGGCCGGGTTTTGCATCCGGCAACAGCCGCGTCATATGTTCCAGCGGTGTTTCTTCGGGGACCAGATCCTCAATCTGGTGTTGGGCGAAATACCCGACCTGCAATTTGTTGCTCGCAGTAAGCTCGCCATCCATTGGCTTCAGGTCGCCGGCCAGCAAGCGCGCCAGGGTGGTCTTGCCGTTACCGTTCTCACCCAGAAACGCGATACGGTCGTCCGGGTCGATCCGCAAGCCAAGTTCAGACAACACCGGCGTATCAGGCACATAGCCGACCGCTGTTTCGTCGAGCGAGATCAGCGGCGGGCGCAGTTCCTTGGGGCTGGGGAAGTCAAACACCAGCGTCGGGTCGTCCATCACCTCGGCGATCGGTTCCATCCGTGCCAGCGCCTTGATCCGGCTTTGGGCCTGCCGGGCCGTGTGCGCCTTGTACCGCCAGCGGTCGACATAGGCCGTTAACTGTTTGCGTTTGGCCTCCTGCTGCGCGCGAGCGGCTTCGGCCTGAGCTTGCCGCTCCCGGCGGACCCGCTCAAACGAGTCATAATTGCCGGGATAAAGCGTGATTTTGCCGCCCTGCAAATGAAGGATATGGTCGACAACATTATTCAAAAGGTCGCGCTCATGGCTGACCACCAGGATGGTTTTGCGGTAGCTTTTGAGGAACGATTCCAGCCAGATCTCCGCTTCCAGATCGAGATGGTTCGATGGCTCATCAAGCAGCAACAGATCAGGTTCGGAAAACAGCAGCGCAGCAAGCGCGACACGCATCCGCCACCCGCCCGAGAATGAGCTCAACGGCTGATGTTGTGCGTCTTCGTCAAAGCCAAGGCCGGCTAGGATACGAGCCGCCCGGGCCGGCGCGCCATGCGCGTCAATAACGTTGAGCCGTTCATGAATGTCAGAAAGGCGGTGTGCGTCTTCAGTATTTTCGGCGTCTGCCAGAAGTTTGGTGCGCTCGACATCGGCTTCCAAAACCGTGTCGAAAGGCGTTGCCGTCCCGCCTGGCGCCTCCTGCGCCACATAGCCGATCCGCGTATCACGGGGCGTTTCCACCGTGCCGTCATCCGGCTCGTTCTCGCCGGTGACGACCTTCAACAGTGTCGACTTGCCAGCGCCGTTGCGGCCGATCAGCCCGATACGGCTTCTCGGCGGCAGCGAGGCTGTCGCCTGATCGAGAATGACGTGCCCGCCGAGTCGCACGGTGATAGAATTCAGATTGAGCATAATGCGCGGTCGATAGCACGCGCTTCAGCAGGAGTCACCGGCTGTTGGATCGGCCACCTACAGGCTTAGTTCGGGACAGAGGCGTGTTCCTCGATCGTGCAGAAACGGATTTTGCTGCGGTCGAACAGCTGTTCTTCGTCCTCGGCGATTTCGGCGGCGATTTCCGGCTCACCCAGCGCAGCCATGGCGTCTTCGAACGCCTGCTGATTGTCGAACCACATCTCGGTCAGCACATCGAATTCAAGTTCGGAGGATTCACCGGTCACCGGGTTTGGTACCGGCCGTAAATAGCGGCGGGTATATTGAACGCCTTTCGGCAATACCTTTTCGCCGATTTTTCGATGGTGGTTTTCGTAGTAGTCCATGAACTCTTCAAACGACATGCCGTCACGGCGTTTCAGCAGACAGACTGTTTTGAACATCGATATCCCCCCTGATTTGTCGGATAAGCATACGACATTCTGGAGCGGGTTTCTGCCCCGGTGCTGGCGCGCATAGATCTTCTCAAAACTGAAGGAGACGAATTGCTGTCGGAACTCCATATTATAGATTAGTGCTGGGTGCGCGTGCCCCTTCAACGAGAGTCAGTGGCTTGTATTCAATGGCGTATTGCGCCCGGATGATTGGTTTTGTCTTTTGGTTGGTTGCTGCCGTCATTGCCGCTGATGGCGCTGCGGTGCTGGCCCAAGAGCCGAATTCAAACGCCGATAAATTGAGCTATAAGGTCGAATTTACCGGCCTTAAGGACTCCGGCTTGGAATCGCAGTTGCGCGATCACTCCGATCTTGTGCGGTTTCAGAAGGAACCCCCGGCATCCATCTGGGAACTGCGGGCGCGGATCAGTCGTGACCTGGACGGTTTTGCAACGGTTCTGCGAAGCCAGGGATATTTCGGCGCCCGGTTGAGCTATGACCTGTTGCGCCGTGAACGGCCGGTCGTGGTCCGCATTCGAACTGTTCTCGGCCCCCAGTTCACTGTCGGGTCTTATGAAGTCGATCTGGTCGGAGAAGGGGCCCAGTCCGAACCCTTGCTCAAATTGGCGGCCGAAACCGCCGCAGCCCAAATCGGCAGGCCACATCAGAACAGCGAAATCGTGGCTGCTTACAGCGCAATACTGAGTGCTTTGCCGGAACAGGGTTATCCACGCGTATCGCTGGACGACCGGCGCATCGAGGCCGACCACCTAACTAGCCTGGTAAGCGTGTCTGTTCGCATCGATACGGGGCCATTGGTGCGCTTCGGCGAAACCAGCGTTGAAGGTCTCGACAGGGTGCGGGAAGGTGTGATCCTGAAAGAAGTACCGTGGAAACCGGGCGACACATTTGATCGCCGTAAGGTCGAGTCCCTGCGGCAAGAGCTGGTCGCCATGAACCTGTTCACATCGGTGAACATTAATTCCGATGACCCGCTTGATGGCGATCAACGCCAGCCGATCAAGATTTCTCTTGAGGAATCAAAGCGCCGAACCATTGGCGTTGGCGCGACATTTTCGACCAGCAAGGGGTTCGGCGGCGAGGTGTTCTGGGAGAACCGGAACTTTCGGGGGCGTGGGGAAAACCTGCTGCTGAGTCTGAAGGCGAATGAGCAGAAGCAGTCTGCGCAGGCCGACTTCACAAAGCCGCGCTTCCTGCGTCCGGATCAAAAACTGCTTCTGGGCGTCGAGGGTCTCCGCGACGACACCGATGCCTTTCTGGAATATACGGGTAAGCTAGAAGGCGCGGTGGAGCGACAGATCAACACCCGCTGGAAAGTCCGGCTGGGCGGTGAGTTGGCCTATAGCGATATCCGTGATCAGGAATCCAACCGAGAATTCTTTCTGTTCGGGGTTCCTGCCCTTGTTGAGTTTGATTCCAGCGACGACCTGCTCGACCCCACCCGGGGGCTGCGCTTGTCGGCCGAGGTTACGCCCTATTTGTCTGTGGATGGCGGCAGTGATTTTTTCACAGTGATTGATCTTTCAGGCCGCGCCTATTGGCCCTTGGACGCAGAAGGCCGTTTTGTGGCCGCTGCCCGGGTGCGGGTGGGGTTTCTATTTGGTCCGGGGACGGACGATATTCCGGCCAGCAAGCGGTTCTACGCGGGCGGCGGTGCGTCGATCCGGGGGTTTAAGTTCCAACGGGTCGGCCCCCTTGATGAAGAAGGTGATCCGCTGGGCGGGCGATCCGTGGTCGAGTTGGGTGCAGAACTGCGGATCAAATTAACTGAATCCTGGGGTGTGGTTCCATTCATCGAAGGCGGCAATGTCTTCGACTCATCCTATCCAGATTTTTCCGGGACCCTGCGCTGGGCTGGGGGAATTGGCCTGCGCTACTACACGGCGTTCGGCCCAATAAGGCTGGATGTGGCGTTCCCCATCAATCAGCGCCCGGTCGATGAAGACTTCCAGATTTATATCAGCATCGGGCAGAGCTTCTGATGGTGAAGGAAGGTGCGATCTCAGGCCGTAGGGCAGTCCCCGTTAAAATTGCTGGCGCCTTGATCGGCGCGAGTCTGCTGCTTTTGATCTCGGGTGCGATATTCCTGCAAACGGCGCCTGGGCGTTCGTTTGTGGCTGGGCTGATCGAGTCCGCGCTCAGCGACGAGCGTTCAGGCACGGTCGTTTCTGTTGAGGGGCTTTCGGGAAATCCTCTGTCGGATTTTAAGGTCCGATCCCTCATCGTCGCGCAGGATGGCACGCAGACCGTGGTAGCCGAAGATGTCTCGATGCAGTGGCGCCCACTTCCGCTGCTCACCGGGACACTTGATGTTGAAAGTTTGTCAGCAAGATCAGTAAAGCTATCCGATCCGGGCGATGTGCGCGAAAGGATTGACGCGCCGAGCGACCTTATCCCAAGTCTGCCGGTCGATCTGTCGGTTGATGTCGTAAGTGTACCATCCGTGTGGCTTCCCGGCGGTGGCCCCTCATTTCAGCTCAGCGGCCGTGTTGTTCTGGACCGGGCCAGTGCCCTGGATTTGAATGCAGAATTGAAGCCGGCCGGCGGACAGAACGAGAATATTGCGCTGTTGGTGCAATACGGACCTGCTCAACAGGAGCTCGTTGTCGACCTGGAGTTGATGACGCAAGAAGACGGCGCCCTGGCGGAGTTTGTATTGCCCTCCGCCCTGAGGGGTATGAGGGCCGATCTGGAAGGCAAGGGGCCGATCGACACGTGGCGAGGAACGCTGGATGCTAGTCTGGGCGACGAGTCAGTGGTCGATCTGGCGTTAGCGATTGTCAGTCAATCCTTGGAGGTCGAAGGAACGATCAACCCCGGTCCGCTTCTTGCGGATTCAGGATCAACGCCGTTGGCAGAGCCTATTCGCGTAGATGCTGACTTGGCTTTCGCCGATTCAATTCCGCAATCCTACACGGCTGAACTAAGCAACTCGGCGCTCTACGCGACGATCAGCGGCGGCCTGGTGACCGATGAGCAACTTCGCTCTCCGGAATTCCTGGTTCGTCTGAGCGATCCTCGAGCCCTGGGCCTGACGCCGGACGGGTGGGGCCTTGGCCCGGCTGAACTGCGCGGTGAAGTCGTTCAAAAAGAGACGGGTCCAGGCATCCGCCTGGCCTTGAGAGCCGAAGAAATCGTCGGGCCCGATGTCGTGATCGATAGCATTACGGGTGAGGGCGAGCTTGGCGTCGCGGATGATGGTACCCGATTGGATGCGGCCGGCAATCTGCTGATCGGCGCCCCTCTCGAACAGGCGCGGTCAGCGCGCTGGCGAATTACCCTGCGATATGACCGGGATCAGCTATTCATCGACACTTTGACGTTTGATGCTGAGATTGCTCAGCTCGAGGGTGAGGGGCGCGTTGCTTTCACACCGTTTGACAGCCGTTTCACACTCGACCTGGTCGTTCAGGAATTAGCGCAGTGGAGCGGCATTCTGGATTTTGACGTCGCGGGTGGGTTGACGGCTTCTGTAAACGGCGACTGGTCGGATGAGGGACGACGGATTGATGTTGGGATCAGGGCCCAGTCCCTTCGCCATGACGATCCGCTGGTTTCTGGCATTTTGGGATCCGCACCCTCCCTTGATATCGATCTGAAGGATCGTGTTGACGCAGAAGGGCTGGGGCTGAACGTGCAACTCGATGGCGCAGCGCTCTCCGCTGCTCTAGAGGGCACGCTGTCCGGGGATTTTTCGGCGGTTGACGCCGATTTCAGCGGCCGCCTTCAGGCCCTGCCCGAGCTGGCAGGAGAAAGTGGTCTGGTCTTTGAGGCGCCGGTGATTGCCAAGGGTCGACTAGAAGGTCAGCTGGAATCGCCGTCGCTTGTCGGCAAGGTCACGACGGAGTCCATCGCGCTGGGTTCCGTAGCGATGCGCAACGTCAATCTGCGGGCCGACCTTGGTGACATTGGCAACGCACCGGCGGGTGCGTTGGAGGCGGCGTTCCTGATGGGTGGTGAGGCCCTGGCCGGGGGCGCACAGCTTACCAGCGGCCCGTCAGGCCTTTGGCGACTGGATGATCTTACGCTGAAAAGCGCGTCGGTCGCCTTGGATGGATCGTTGGCATCCAGCAACGCAGGGCCCGTAACCGGCGAAATGGAACTTGTGGTCCAACAGTCGGACATCTGGACCGGCTTGATCGGTGTCCCTGTCATCGCACAAGGGGAGGCATCAGTCGCGCTAGAAGACAAGGCCGGGACTCAGCAGGTCACATTTGAAAGTGTGATCCGCGATTTTGAGGTCTGGTTGCCCAATCAGAGGCGCTACCAGGGCGAGGTGGCTGAATTGTCCGGTACCCTTGCGGTTGCAGACGGCATCAACATGGATGAGCTGATTTTCGAAAGCCGTGCGGTGACGTCGGGTGATCTGAAGCTGGACACCATATCGGCGAGATTTTCTGAAAATGCCGGCGGACTGGATGTTTCGGCAGCCCTGTCCGGCGAGTTCGTCGAGCCATTGGCATTATCTCTGTCGGCGAAGGCTGAAAGGGCCGTCTTGACGGCGCCGAATTCGCTCAACCTAAATGAATTGACGGGGACACTTGTCGGTCAAGAATTGCAGCTGGCGGCCCCCGTCCGAGTTGAATTCGAGCCGGGCCGCGTGACGTTCGATGATCTTGATCTGAGCTACAGTCAAGGCCGGTTGAAGGCCGCGCTGGACTATGGGGTGGAGCGCAAATGGATAAAGCTGACGGCCAGTGATCTTGATATGGGGCTGGTGTCCATGTTCGCCGGCGCTGATGATGTTTTCGGTGTCCTCGACATCGAACTCGAATTGGACGCGACCGCCCAACCCAACGGGAACCTGTCGATCAGTCTTACGGACCTTCTGCTTGGGGACGAACTTCGGCAGGATCCGATCGACATTTCACTTAACGCCGCGCTTCAAGACGACGTTCTGACAGCCGAGGGGGCTATCGTCACGGCGGAGAGGTTGAACCTGGGCGCGACGGCCCGGCTGCCGGTTTCGTTGGATCCAAGCGCCCTTACGGTCGAAGTCGATGTGGATGAGCCTGTTGATTTGAAGGTCTCGGGTCAGGCCGAGTTGGACGATCTTTGGCCGTTGGCGGGTGCCTATGAACATGTGTTGGGCGGTACGGCCGGGGTTGATTTCGATTTGTCTGGAACCATCGACGAGCCCGTCCTGGCGGGTACCTTCGCGGTACAACAGGCGACCTACCGCAATCTGACTACTGGGTTCCGAATGCTTGCCCAACGCATCGATTTCAGCCTGCAGGACGGACTGCTGAACTTGGCATCCACCAGTGCTACCGATGGAGAGTCGGGCCAGATCAGGCTTGCGGGGTGGGTCAGGCCTTTTGCACCAGACGGTGTTCGGGCGGACTTGAGCGCAGACCTTGAAAAGGCCAAGCTGCTCCGCCTGCGGGATGTGACCCTGACTGCGAGCGGGAGTGTACGCTACCAAGGGGAAGCTGACTCTGAGTCGCTTACCGGCACCGTCGCCGTCGATGAAGCCGAAGTGGCACTGATTGATCAGCTTCCGCCCGACCTTGTTGAGCTGGACGTTATTGAAATCAATCGGCCAGATGGCTTGGTGACACTCCCTGATCAGCCCGAAGGTGAACGTTCCCAGACGCAGGTCAATGCGACTATTGGGGCCAAGAACAGGATTTTTCTGCGTGGACGGGGCCTGGAGTCGGAATGGAAGGGCAATGTTCTCGTCGCGGGCACACTCGCGGAACCCCGGCTAACTGGTGGTCTTGAATTGCTGCGGGGTGATTTCCAGTTCGCGGGAAAACGGTTCGTGCTTGAGGAAGGAACACTGAATTTCAGTGGTGGCAGCGAGATCGACCCCCAAATGGCACTCACCGCTGTCTACGATGTTGAGACACTTGAGGCGCAGATCAGATTAACTGGGCCTATTTCCAAACCCACGCTCACACTGTCGTCACGGCCGGCGCTGCCGGAGGACGAAATTCTGTCGCGTATCATGTTCGGGACAAGCAAAGACCGGCTGACGATCCTACAAGCGGCGCAATTGGGTGCCGCCGCAGCCTCGCTTTCAGGGTCCGGTGGCGGTTTTGACGTTGTGGGACGCATTCGCGGCGCCTTGGCTCTGGAACGGCTGGAGATTGGGACTCGGGGCGAATCCGGGACCTCGCCGCTTATCCGGGGTGGCAAGTATCTGACACGCAATATCTATGTCGAGGTCGGCACAGCCAGGGACGAAGACGATGCCACATCAGCGTCGGTTGACGCGGAGCTAACGAAGAATCTGACGGTTGGTACTGAGGCGACGTCCACGGGAACGCGAAAGCTGCGGTTGCGCTGGAAGTGGGACTATTAGGTTAGAGCTCGTTCAAGAAAATCGTGGTCACTCTGCTGCCACCGGATGATTTTCGGATTCAGCCTCAACCATTTTGGCCTTCGCCCGGGCCCTGGCCCGAATGCGCAGACGTTTGAAGATCGATACCCGGTCTACCAATAGTTTACCCGCCAGGTGGTCCATTTCGTGCTGCAGGCAGACGGCGTGCATCCCGCTCAAATTCCGCTCGAACGCGGTGCCATGCTGATCTTGTGCGCGAACGCGCACTCTGGTTGCGCGAAACACATTGCCGACCAAGCCCGGAACAGAGACACATCGTTCTTCAACGATACCCCAGGCCCCTTTCGACATGATCTGCGGATTGACATAAATCTGCGGGTCCGACTGGTCCTCTGACAGGTCCAGCACCAGCACCTCTTGCTGGTGGTCGATCTGTGGCGCAGAGAAGCCGATTGATTTGGTGGCATAAAGCGTTTCGAGCAACCGGTCGGTCAAGCCGGTCAGCGCACTATCGAACTCTGTAACAGGCGCTGAGCGCAGCCGAAGCCGTGGGTCGGGAAACTCCAAAATGCCCAAGCTGTCAGCCGGCTCGGTCATTGTGCCAATCCGGTCGATTGCGTTTTTGTGCTCTGTGCACGCTCGGCCGATGAGCGGCGGACCAGCGGGACAAGGGCTACGATCGTTGCCAGCAATAGCGCGATTTCAAGGGCGTAGACGGTGATGTAGCCGCTGGCGGCGCGGTCGAAGCCGAAGAGCGTGTCGGTCGCGCCGAGAGCCGCATTGACCAAGTCCCGGATCGTGCCGCTCAGGGCCATGGCAATCCCGGCGGCTGTAGCCTGGACCGCGCCCCAGGCGCCCAAGGCCAGACCGATCTGATCCTTCGGCGCCAGCCGCATGGTTGCGGTCAACGTGCCGTGCCAGAAGACTGCAGCGCCAAAGCCAATCAGAAAGTTGCCGACCAGAAACGCCGCTGAGAGCTGAAGCGGCGCGGCCAGAATAACCAGTGCGAAGGCCGGTACGCCAATGATGGCGCCGTTCTGCGTCATCCGGTACGGGTCGCCGCCGCGGGCCCCCAGTGTGTGCGAGGCATAGGCAAACCCCATCAAGCCGCCCAATGCGAATAGCGCGGTTAGTTTCGTGGTGGCGGAGACCGTCCAGTTCAGCACCTGCCCACCGAAAGGCTCGAGCAAGACATCGGCCATCCCGAACGCCATGGTCCCCAGCCCGACGATAACAAGACGGCGGACGGCCTGTCCGCCCTGACAGAACTGCGCCCAGGACTCAGCAAATGTCGGGTCGACGGCCGGCAGGGGTGCACCGCGCCGTGGATGCCGGGTTTCCTGCTTCCACATGGCGATCGCATTGAGAGCTAGGCAGGTGACCGCACAGCCCTGGATCACCTGAACCAGCTTGCCTTGGCTGAAGTCCGCCAGCAGCGCGCCGAAAATGAGAGCGCTGGCCATCATGCCAATCAGCATCATGACATACATCAGTCCAACGACCCGGGGATGTGATTCCTGTGGTGTCAGGTCTGTTGCCAGCGCCAGACCCGCGGTCTGAACAATATGGGCGCCGGCGCCAACCAGCAGGAACGCTAGTCCCGCGGAAGACAAGCCCACCCAGGCTGGAACATCTGCTGATTGTCCGGTACCCGCCAGAACCAGCAAGGCAAAGGGCATGACGGCAAAGCCCCCGAACTGCATCATTGTGCCCTTCCAGATGAAGGGAACGCGGCGCCAGCCTAACTCGCAGCGATGCGTGTCAGACTTGTAGCCGATCAGGGCCCGAAACGGCGCAAAAACAAGCGGCAACGCGATCATCACCGCAACGACTGCCGCCGGTACGTCCAGTTCGACGATCATTACGCGGTTCAGCGTACCGACCAGCAGAACCAGGGTCATGCCGACGGAAATTTGAAAAAGAGAAAGCCTTAAAAGACGCCCGAGCGAAAGATCAGGCGTCGCAACATCCGCAAACGGAAGATAGCGCGGCCCGAGAGCCGTCCAGGTTGCGACGAGTCGTTGCCCGATCCTCATGGTGGTTCCTGTCAGGAACGGTGCCGCAATGGGGCAGGGGGCGTTATGATTGTGTGCATGCCGAACCTGCCCGATGTCATGGCGCTACTTGCGGTTGGTCAGAGTCGACATACCGAAAAGCGACGAAAACGGTGCCGGGTTGCTTGATAGCTTGGTCTTCGACTTGCCGGCGCTAAGCGTGTTGAAGCCGAATGACTTTGACGGCCCGCTCTGATCCTTGCTGAGCAATGACATGCCGAAACTGGATTTATCGACATGAGGCACCAGGGTCTTCATCCCAAACGACCGGTCTGAACCCTTCTGGTTCTTACTCAGCAACCCAAGCCCGAACATGGAAGAAAACGTCCAGTCATGCCGCGCTAGGCTTGTGCTGGGTTTGACGTTTGACAGTGTCGGAAATCCGATAAGGTCCGAAAACGGCGACGGATCATCGGTGGTGTAGGCAGGCAAACTCTCCGATTCAACGGCCCCGTTCGTTTCCATGATATGCACGGCGCGCTTAGCTTTGCCGAACGGCGCCTCGACCGCGACCAGCGATCGGCCCTGTTTCAGGCCACTTATCGAGGAGTTGATATGGGCCCCAGGTAACACACCATCGGCAGCAGCAGCTCTAACGGCAGCCTCTTCCTGGCCGGCCAATTGGCTGGCGACAAGAACCTGGCAGTTGCCAAAGCCAGCTTTAGCCAGTTTATCCGCAGCGTTGCGTGCCGCGTCTTCTGTTTCAAAAAGTCGTACGGTCCCGGACATAACTCCCCTTTCCCGACGCCAGACACAGGCATCGACTTGAACACTCACCCGCAAGAGGCGGGACCGTTGTCCCGGCCCCTGCAGGGTCAGTAATTAAGCGGTTCGATCAGACGACTTTAGCCGCCATTCAGGAACGCGGGCAACCACGACGAGTTGTTCAATACTGCATAATGAATCAGCAGCGAGATCAACAAGACCGTACCCAAAAACAGCGGCAGGCCTACGGTCGGGTTAACGACACACCAAATTCTACCTTGATTCATGTCTTATTCCCTCCTTAACCGAGCCACGGTGTGCGAAGCCAGACGAGCACATGCGCGAGTGCCGCGATGACGAAGAATACACGCGCGCCATCAATGATGTGTTTGTGCAGCTCCTCGGACTCCTTGATCGTCAGACCTGTTGGCCAAATCCGGTTTGGATCGTCCAGATCGGCACTTTGCATTTCAGCCATGGATTCATCTCCCTTTCCAGGTAGCTGTCCCGGAGAAACTTCTCCGAGCTGTTAAAGGTTACATCTGGCTAGAAAGAGCGTCAACGTAAATTGTCATGTTTGAGTGTCAGAATTAGTAGACAGTTGACCAAAATCGGTTGCGCAATGATGGTCTAGCGGCGGCCTTCCAGATAATCGTTCAGGACTTCATGGAATCGCCGCACCCGGCTCTCCTGACCGGTCAGATGGGCATCGGTATAGCCCTGGGAGGCGAGCCCGCGTTGCTGACCCACAGCGACGCTGAGATCTTGAATCAAAAACGATCCCGCCATGTCAGGGATATCGACACCCGACCCGTAATCGATATGCTCGTGCTCGCATTCCTCGAACGGACGTTCACCGACCAAAGTCATGATTGTGTCCTGGCCATGGACTTTGTTGACCAGCCAAAAGCAATCGAAGGTGCACTTATTTGGGTCCGTGAGGTGAGGTTCTGTCCGGAAGACAAACACGCCCTCATGGCCGGCCGTCATTGTCACGTTGGGGAACAAGGTGTGATGGTGCGGGTCGGTCAGTTCGGTATCCGTGAAACCGTCCAGGTGCAGATACCCTTTTTCCTTTGCAAGTTTGCGCATTTGTTTCTGCATGGCGATCCGGCCGTCGCGGGCCCGTCCTTCAAAGTCCTTTGGATCCAGATCCCATTTTTCCAGCATCATGTCCCACGGAGACTCGACGGCGTTGGGAACATCGGCCCGCATGGACGGCTGGCCCATCTCGATCATGCGGTTGTGGCCGTTCGGATACATCTCGAAGACCGTATTGGCGTAATCCTCGTCGATATTTGCCCGCAGCTGCGGGTGAACCGACGGCAGGTGATAGGATTCATTGAAATTGTCGGAGGCGAATTTCCAGTTGGTATCGACATGAAATGTTCGCCAGAAAACCCGGATCATGTCGCCCATGCCGCGATGGGCGAACAGGGTTGGGATCGGGTCCAGATAATCGAGCAGCGCTGGCGCATCCGGGTCCATGTTCCACCAGGCAAAACCGCCCCATGTTTCGCAGCGCAGCTCGGACAGTGATAGCTCGCCGACGGGGCACCCTTTCTCGAAATCATCCGGGTCCTGAGCATATTGCAGCACGCCATCCATGCCCCACTGCCACCCGTGATAGGGACAAGTGAACCCGTTGCCGCTGCCGCTTTCGTTCCAGACAAGCCGCGTTCCCCGGTGGCGGCAGGTGTTGTAGAAAGCGCGGACCGATCCGTCTTCCTGCCGAATCATGATGACGGATTCATGCCTGAAATCATGCATGGTGTAGTCGCCGGGTTCGGGCATTTCAGCCAGCCGCCCACCCAAGTGCCAGATGCGAGTCCACATATGGTCCCACTCGCGCTGCATGAAGTCGGTCGACGTATAACGGTCGCCGGTAATGGGGTCGCCACGAAGTTGGGCGGCTGTGCCACCATCCATGTAATTCAGGTTCGCTGCAGTGGACATGTTCCCGTTCCTGGTTATCCGGTGGTCAGATTTTCGTCTCCATGATGCGGCCAGGTGAAAACGAAGGCAACGCCCCTGACACTGTCACTGCCCTGGATACGAATGGTTCCGCCGCTGCGTTCAATGGTCTTTCGTACGATTGCCAGACCCATACCGCTGGCCTCCAGCTCGTCGCGCGGCTTTAGCGTCCTGAACATTTCGAAGACGCGTTCGCGAAACCGCTCAGGAACGCCGGGTCCGTCATCTGCGACCGTAAACTCGATCATGCCACTTTTCCGTGCCGCGGAAATGGAGATCACGCCAGCCGCCTGATCATGGTGTTTCACCGCGTTACCGATCAAATTACTGAAGATCTGACGGAGCGCGACAGGATCAGCATAGACTTGCGGGATAGGCGGCTCGATCGAGACGGAGAAGGTTTCGGGCAGCCCCAAAAGGTCGATCGTGTCCCGCAGAATTTTTTCCGTGTCGACCATCTCGGCCGAACCCTGCCTGCGGCCTGCCCTGGAATATTGGAGCAGTGATTCCAGCAAATCCTCAAGGCGGCGAATCCGGGTGCGCAAAAGAGCGAGGTTGGTTGCTGGTTCACCCTGCAGCGCATCGCCCAGGTCTTCCTCAATCCAACTCGCCAGGGAGTCGATGCCCCGCAAGGGTGCTTTCAGATCATGCGAGGAAACATAGGCGAACTGCTCCAGATCGGCGTTTGAGCGCTTCAACTCTTCGGCATATTCAGTGAGTTCCTGCTGCTTTTGTTCCAATTGGCGCTGCACCGTCACTTCGGCAGTCACGTCGCGGACGGTTCCCACAATTCGCAATGCGCCTTCATCGCGTATGGCGCGCCCGAAGGGGGCAAGCCAGATCGGCGTACCGTCCACGCGTTGGGCCCTGACGGTCATGTCAAGCGTGTCCAATCTGCCGGCCACGACGTCCTCAAGCTGCTGATCGATGGCCTGCTGGCCGGCAAGGTCGACGCGTCCCAGCCAGTCATCGAATTCGTCGGATTCCGCTGCCGCACCGAACAGACGAGGAAGGTTTTCGTCGCTGAGAATACGGCGTTCTTCCGGCCAAAGCTCCCAGGTCGCCGTCTTTGAAACCTCACTGGCCAGTCGGTATCGCTCGGTCAGCGCCTGAAGTTCAATTTCCTGTTCTTTGAGGTCCGTGACGTCGTGCATCGCGCCCGCGAGTCTGAAGGGCTTGCCTCGCGCATCTTTGATGAAGCCACCGCGAAACTGAACATATCGTACCGCCTCATCGGTGCGGACGATGCGGCAATCAATCTCGAAGTCGTCGCCGGTTTGGCTGGCATCTTCGATTGTGCTGACCACCTCATCGCGATCTTCCGGATGTATAAAATCGCCAGGCTGGGCACGCGCCATCGTCTCGGGGTCGGCCGTTGTTCCAAGCAATGCGGCCATCCCGTCACTCCAGACCGCGTGACCTGTATTCAGGTCCCGTTCCCACGTGCCGGACAGACCGATCAGCTCTGCGCGGCTGAGTTGTTCGGCCTTCATCGCTAGGGATCTTCCGATCTGATTGTATTCCGTTACGTCAAGAAGGGTGCCGATGATTTTGATACCCTTGCCTGACGCATCCCGCTCGACCTCGCCGCGTGATCTGACGTCGTGCACGGTTCCATCAGGACGCATGCCGCGATATTCGTGGACATAAGAGTCCTTGTTGTCGAGCGCGTCCAACAGAAAGTCCTGCACTTCCTGGCGGTCGTCGGGGTGGACCAGATTCAGCGTCTCAAAAAAGTCGATGCCCTCTTCGGCTGGCAGGCCGAGGATGCGTCTGGCGCCGTCTGACCAGTGCACCATGCCGGTTCTGGCATCCCATTCCCAGCTGCCGGTACCGCCCACGCGTTCAGCATTGCGAAGGCGGGTCGCTTCACGCCGAAGTATCGCTTCGCGTTCCCGCAGGTCTGACACGTTGTGCATCACGGCGACAGCGCCCAGATTCTCGCCCGCCGCGCCGACCAGCGGCCGGGCATCGGATTGGGTGAAGACAGGATCGCGCCCGGCTGTCGCGATGATCATTTCGGTATCCTTGACGACCTCACCGCGAAGCGCCCGCGCCAAAGGAATGTCCTTGCCGGCCATCGGTGTTGTCCCATCGGCATGGAACAGGGGGAATTTCTGCCTCCAGGTTTCCGGCCATTCATCCGCAGTTCCAAGGCCAAGTAGGTCCCGGGTCGCCCTGTTGACCAGCGTCACATTGGCGTCGGCGTCACAGGCAATGATGCCATCATCAATGTTTTCCAGGACGGCATCGATCAGGCCACGCTGGTTTTCAAGCGCCTGTCGCGCTTCGACCTGTTCCGTAATGATTTGCGTAAACGACATGATGCCACCGATCTGATCATCGGCTTGGCGCCAGGGTATAAGGTCCCAACGAAGCCAGATGACCGTCCCGTTCGCCAAAACGTAGCGTTGCTCATCGTTTCTTAAGACTTCGCCGTTCAAACAGCGGCCGTGAATGTCTTGCCAATATCCGGACGGATCGGGAAAAACATCGAAGTGAGACCGGCCAATGACCGATTTTTCCGGCAGTCCGTAGTCCACATACCATCGGGGGTTAGCGACAAGATAGCGCATGTCGGTATCGAGCATCGCGACCCCGATAGGCAGATGCTCGATCAAAAGCGGTAGGAGATTACCGCTTTCCGCAGACATCAGTTGAATAATGCCCTGCGCCGAATTGTCGTTCATAAGGGTGCCCCGCCCATCCTTCGCCTAGAGGGCGAGAATAAGTGCGGGTGATTCAATCGTCGATACTATTTTCGAACCAGTCGTAAGACATAGTATCCAGTTCAGACTGCGGCGATCAGGCCGAATTTGCACATCCGTGTCGGATGTACGCGTCAAGGCAGTCATGAAACTGCTGTACCCGGCTTTCCTGCCCTGTGAGATAGGCACCCGCAAACCCTCGCGATTGGAATCCCAGTTGTTGGCCTGTGGCAACCCGCAGGTCCTGATCGGGGATGTAGCCCAGTGATCCTTCACCGAAGGTAACGACCGTCTTTTCGACCTCTTCGATAGCGACATCCTCACCCAATTCGTTCGGCACGCGGGCTTTTCCGTCGCCGGGTGCCACCAGCCGCCAATTCTCATAGATGCACTTGTTAGGGTCGGTCGGGTGCGGTTCGGCGCGTTGCAAGCCGACGACCGTTGCCTGCGCTGTAATCGTCGTTCCGGGAAAAAGGTTAAAGTGGAATGGGTCTGTCAGCTGCTCATCGAGGAGCTTGGGAAAGTAGGTGTACTTTCTGCCGGGGCCAAGGTTGCGTTTCTGCTGTTGCAGCGCTTCGCGCGCATCACCGGCATGGCCGTCGAAGTCACGCGGGTTCATGTCCCATTCTTCCAGTTCCGCGGCCAAGGCCGGGTTCACCTGATCGGGTTCATCGTCCCGCTGCGAGGGCAGGGCGCCTTTCATGCGCATCAAGTTATGGCCGGTGTCGAACAACTCGAACACCGTATTTTTGTAATCGTCGTCGAAGAACTCGCTGAGCTCCGGATGCGTCGTTGGTAGGTGGTAGGATTCACAGAAATTGTCGTGAATTGATTTCCAGTTACATGGCACCTCGGAGACCAGGTAGGAAATCCGGACCATATGCTCCATCTCGTACCCGTCGAGCAGGGTTTTGACCTCGCCCAGAAAGCCGTCGAGGCTCTCGCAGTCCAGGTCCATATTGTACCAGATGAAACCGCCCCAAATGTCGCATCGGACCTCAGGCAGGTTCAGCACGCCGCACGGGTTGCCTTGGGGGAAGTCATCTGCATCCTGCACATAGGTTAGTACGCCATCCAAACTGAATTGCCAGCCGTGGTACGAGCAGGTGAAAAGGTCGGTCGCTCCTTCTTCGCCATAGACCAGCCGGTTGCCCCGATGGGTGCAGACATTATGAAATGCGCGGACTGATCCATCTTCCTGCCGCACCATCAGGATGGAATCCCGGCCGAGCTGATGGGTGATGTAGTCGCCGGCTTCCGGAATTTCCGAGAGGCGTCCGCCAATGTTCCAGACCTTGGCCCAGACATAATCGGCTTCCTGTTGCATAAAATCGGTGGAGATATACCGGTCGCGTGTGATCGCCGCATGCGGTGCCGATGAAGGGTAGTCTTCGATTCTCTGTGTCGACATGGTTCAGGTCCCTGGCGGCTTAAAAACTGTGCAGGGGATAGTATACCCGCTCAGCAAACAGCCACAGGCCCTCCTGCTTGACGTATTTGTCTTCATACCGGCCAGTGGCTTGGGTGACGTTGCCGTCCAGTTTGTGCGCCACCTCGTGATTATAGGCACGGCCGGTTCCGTGATCGCCCTGAATGTCCACGGCGCCCAAAGTCTGGGTCATGAAGTTGAGGGTGAAATTCTCCATTGCGGCGGACCACGCTGCGATGATGGCCTCGCGTCCTTTCAGGTTCTGCAGGCCCGGAAATTCGGGCACGTGCCAAGTGCTGTCTTCGGCCCAGGTTTTACCCCAGTCCTCAGCACTGCGGCGCGAGACGGCATCGGCATAAGCCGCGACCAGTTCGTGAATCGCCAGCCTGTCGTCGGTTGGTCCGGTGAAGGCCAAATCAATCTCTCCCTTAAATGAAAACGGGCGGGCCAAAGGCCCGCCCGTCAACGTCTTCAGTTGCGAACAAATTCCGTCCTAGAAACGGAAGCTCAGCTCGAACTCAATCGTGCGTGGATTGAGTGGTGTGCCGGAACGGTCAGCATTGAACGCGTTTGGCAGGCCCTGGTTGCCACCCGTGCTGGGCACATCGACCAGCCGGTTCAGCACGTATTTGTCGGTCAGGTTCCGGCCGATGATCGAGAACTGCCAGGTGCCATCGGCATCGCCAACCCGGATCACCGCATCAAGCCAGACATAGCCCTTCTGGAACCGGTCCTGGATGAACGAGTTCGGTAGGTACTTCGACTTGAAGCGCATGTTGGCGCCAATGCCGAATTCCAACCCATTGCCAAACGGACGAACATAGTCAAAGCCGATGTTCCCGCTCCATTTCGGCGCCAGGTCTCTGCGGCCACCGCTTAGGTCCTGGTTCTGAAGCGCTAGCGTCGGATCAAAAACACAGCCTTGAGACGGCATTTGGCCAGCAAAACAAGGTGCCGTGAACTGCGTGTACTTGGCATCGTTATAGGCCAGTGACCCATTAAGGACGAGGCCTTGGACACCTTCCGGTTCCCAGGTGGCCTGCAGCTCGACACCCTTGGTCTTCGCGCCACCGGCGTTGAACGTCCGGAAGGCAAAGGTCGTGGCGTTGAAGAAGTTCAGCTGCAAGTCATTGTATTTGTAATAGAAGAAGTCCAGCTCGATATTGAGCGCACCACCTGCCAGGTCGGCTTTCACACCGCCTTCAAAGCCTTCCACACTTTCCGGATTATAGGTGATGTCGCCAATCGGATCGGCATTGAGCGTACTGTCAATGGACCCGTTGTCGAAACCGCCGGACTTGAAGCCCTGCTTGTAGGCGATATAGAGTGTCGTGTTGTCGTTCGGCTGCCAGCGCAGGGTGACTTCGGGAACGAAGTCATCGAACGAACTGTCATCAGCCAGGATGCGTCCCTCAACAAACAGCGGTGCAGGACCGTCATTCGGGCCGAAGGTAAAGTCAGGACCCGTACGGCCACGGAAGAACGGGTTCACATAAGGCTGCGTGAAGAAAGAGTCCTTCTTTTCATGGATATAGCGGGCACCCGCAGTTAGCTGAAGCTGATCGACGATATCCCAGATAATTTCGCCGTAGACTGACAGTGTTTCGCCATCGGTCTGGGAAACCTTGTCATAAGCGATGAACTCATCAGCCGGGTCCGTCACTGCCGTGTTCTGCGCGCCGGCAAATATCACTTCCTGGCGCCAGTCGCGTTTGGTGTCCTGATAGTAGAAGCCTAGAACGCCATTGATGGGACCGTCGAAGTTGGAGGCAGCGCGCACTTCAGCAGAAAACGCGTCAAAGGTGCTGAACTCGGTTGCCATAACCGACGTCAGGCCACCGCCATCAGCATCGATGATCCAGCCAACCCGTTGTTCATGGTAGTTCAGAATGGCCTGTACATTGACGTCGCCGATGTCCCAATCGATGTCACCCGTGATGCTATAGGACTTATAGGACTCACCCAGTTCGCCGCCAAACCGGCCGCCATCAGGCGTGGTCGCGGCCAGGTCCGGCGGAAGCGGGTTCTGACCGGCTGCCCGGTCGGTCATGCACTCATTGGCTGGCGATGACACGTCAATCGGAAACTGATTGGGCGGTGCCGACGGTGCCGGGCTGGTCATGTGAGGCAGGCCGTTCAACGCCGTACAGTCTTGCCGTTCGGCGATGTTGTTGTTGTTGACCGTGGAATCCGCATAAGACGCCTTCAGCCGAAAGGTCAGGTTGTCACTCGGCGTGCCCTTAATCGTGAAGCGGCCAAACAGAAATTCTTCTCCTGGGCCAAACCCGGATCTGGGCGCTGGATTATCAAGCTGCGAGACAATGCCCGTTGCCTGATCGATCACCGTATATGTGGTTGCCCCGGCAGTGTTGCGGATATAGCCCTGGTTCATGTCACTGGCGGCCAGAGCAAGCCTGACGCCCCATTTCTCGTTGATGGGTGTCGAGAAGACCAATTCTCCGGCAATTTCCTGGGCTTCGATTTCGTAGCCCAGCTTGCCGATGATTTCCAGCTCGTCACCGGGATCGTTCGACCGCAGGGAAATAACGCCTGCTGTTGCGTTCTTGCCGAAGTAGAGCGCTTGGGGGCCACGCAGAATGGCAACTTGGTTGGTGTCAATCAGCCCTTCAAAGATCGCACGCGACTGGGTGAAGTACACACCGTCCAAAATAAGTGCGACCGACGACTCGATGCCGATGGTCTGCGCGCTGGACGAAATACCGCGCAAGCTGATCTGAACGCCGGCCCCGCTCGAGTTTCGGGCGATTTCCATGCCCGGCGTAAAGGACGCCACGTCGCGCATATCCTTAAAGCCATACCGGTCCAGCACATCTTCATTCATGGCTGTAATCGCAACAGGAATGTCACGTACTTCCTGCTCAACGCCACGAGCCTGCACTCTGATCTCGTCGTCGACAGCAAGTCCCGGTGCGGTCCAGGCGAATGTCGCTGCTGCGAAAGCGGCACTGGCTACCGCTCCCTTCTTTAAGTCTCTCAGCATCTTGTTTTTCCCCTCAGATTAACAATTAGCGGTACTCAGGTTGCCGGCTTTGCCCCTGCAATCAGCCGATCTGAACTTTTTTCCTCTTTATCGATGTGCAATTGCACATCAAATTTTCGCGTTTTTTTGGAAGGGGTTGGTCATGAATACAATGTCCGGCCACCCACGCACCCGCGGACGATTGGCACACAGCATCATTGGCTTTGGTCCCTCCCGGTTTGGGTCTTTCTATGCAGCTGTTACCAGATCTTGTCGTCCCCAAAGGAATCGCCTGATTTTCAACTGCAGCAGGGTTCGCACCTGTAGAAACCTGCAAGCATGAAGGTATGCCAATCGATAGAGTCGGTCAATTGGGTCGATCACCGGATGGGCCGAGGCCGTGTTGATTTGAGGAAAGTGTTGCTTTTTGGGTGCACTGCGCGTTAAGCGGCAAAGAAAGCGCCAGCAATTAACGCGATACAGGACCTGGCCGAATGAAATGTCTATCTCGGTTGCCGGTGGCTTTCCGTATAGGGAACGATCAACATCTTGCCGGTGATGGAGACCATCTGGTTTTCGTTCTCTGACAAGGTCGCACGCAACCGGAGCAGCATGTCGCCACCCAGGGTTTGCGACCAGAACCAGTCGGCTATTTCATTGCTTGAAGGATCGGACCCGTTCCGCCCGGGTTGGGCCGTCGCCGCTTCTGAGTAATAGGCTTTGAAATCATCGCAGGCCAGACGCAGTTGCGTTGGCAGATCGTTCTCTTCCGGACCGGCGTCCGGCGTCTCGCCGCGGGCCCACGCGGACAGGTAACGGACCAGGTCTTCGATCTCCAATTGGCTTGTGCCGACCGCCGTACGCCCTCGGCGATCTACTGCGAGGTCGTACCAGGAGCGCAGCGCCTCGATTTCATCCAGCAGCGCAGAATCCTGATCGCGTTCGGCTTCCGGCGCGGGCAGGTTGATCGGGCAGACCCAGCCTTCATCGTCTTCGCTTGACGATGCCGGTGCATCGTCAGGGAAATCTTCAAGGATCGGGCCATCCGTCCGCTCAAGCAGATCAAGAGCGCTGCGCAACACGCCGGTTTGGAAGGCTGTATCCTCAGGCGCGCCAAGCGGGCGGCCCAGCTCGAAGGGCACCCATAGAGCCCTTGGTGGCTTGACCTTCTCGGTATGCAATCGCACCAGGCTGATCCCGACGGTCGGGATACCAGCCGCTTCAAAATAATGACTGAGCCCGCCAACGGCGCGCGTGCAGAATGGTCAGACGGGGGTTAGCAGCACCGCGTCGACGGCATCCTGTTTGAGCAATCCGGCGATCTGATCGGCGGCATCCTTCATAGTCAGCGGATCGGATGCGCCCATGAACGAGTAATGGAATTCCGCCACGGAGCCGATCACACCCTCCGCAGCGAGCTCGTTCAACCGGTCCAGAGGGAACACCACATTGGTGTCCTGCTGAAACCCGGTGCGGTCGAAATTGGTCGATAGATGGCTGATCTGCACTGATCCTGCTGCGTCGCTGGGGATCACCCGGTAATCGGCGGCGCCAAAGCCGAATGGGCGGTCGCCGGGCCGTTGAAGCCCCGCTGTAGTGACTATGGCGACACGGCGCTCGGACAGCGGCGGGCCCTTTGCCAGCGGCGTATCGGGAAATTCTGGTATCTCCAGATGCTCCAGATGTTCCCGCAGAGTCTCGTCCATGTCCTCCATGCGTGCCATGCGTTCGCCCGTTCCTACTTTGTTAGCGCGTCGAGAATGGACTGTACCGCGTCATCGGCCTTTTGACGCATTTCGTCGTCCGTTGCGTCCTGAATCGGATGATCGACGAAGACGGCCTTGGCCGTTTTCATGCCAAGCGCTGTTGCTTGCACATCGGCGGCGTCGACAAACTCTTCAGAGGCGACGGAAACGGAGGGGATGCCCTGGATTTCGAACCATACAGTGTCGTGCAAACTGCACGTCGTGCATGAGCCTCAATCAGCCAGCGCCTCCACGACGAAATCGCATTCGTCCTTGATTTGGAGGCGCAGATCGTCCGGGCAGGGCTTGGTGAAGGTCGGTTTGGTATAGCGTCTGATCTCAACGCCAGGCAGCTTGGTCTGCAGCTGCTCATCAAGCCTGTCGAGGAAGACGTCGCCGCGCGGCTTACGGATGTCTAGCAGGCCGACGATGCCGGAGACCTCGCCGCTGCGCGGCGTCAATTGCCGCTCCACGGGTACCCGCTCATCCGTCGGGTCCAGAATTGTTGTCATAGGACTCTCCTATTCATTCGGCGCAAGCTTAACCGTCTTCGATCTTTCTGGAAACAGGCATCGAGCCGATCTCGCCGCTGGCCCAGCCGTGAAACGCGCCGGAGAATTTGCCGGCGTCCGATCCGGCCACGACAATATGGACGAAATCCTCACTGGCAAATTTCGGCGCCATGCGGTCCAGCTTCTCTGCAGCCATGGTGTCCGCGACCTCCTGCTTGAGCCCGACTCCGGAATTTTCATCGGCGATCAGCTCCCGCAAAGGCCGGGCGGTGACCGCTTGGATCTGGCGCCGCAGATCCGCCTTGGAATAGTTGCCCCGGCTCAGCGTATCGACGTGCTCTGGACACACTACCAGCAACGTGTCGATGCCCACCCGGTGGGCCTTTGGGTGAAACACGCTTTCCAGAGACATCGCCATGGAGCCTGCGATCTGGCTGGCCTCGCGCGAATCCTGGTCCACGATCAATGTCGGGCCGCTGGTCATGGCAAAGACGGTGAGTACTGAATCCTCGGGCTCGAACCCCCGCTCCACGTGTAACGGGTCCCAATTGCTGCGCTCCTCCCATTCGGGAAAGCACATGGTGAACTTCATCGGATTGCCGAGGGTCGATCGCTCGGTGCCGCCGGGTTCAGCACCACCGACATTGCGGACGATCAGCCGCAGGGCCCTGCCCATGGTTGCATTGGCGCGGTTGCCCTGACCCAGCGCGCCCAGCTTCATATTCATATCCAGCTTGTGGCGGATCGGCCCGTTGATCACCATCACCGGGGCGGCCCCCATCGTGGTGGCCATCACCCCATGGATATTGAATTCGTCTGTGCAGATCGCCTCGATTCCGGCGATCAGCACCGGCATATATTCAGGTTTACAGCCGGCCATAACCGCATTGATGGCGATCTTTTCTACCGTTACGTCGCCCATATTGGGCGGCATCTGGGCGACGATGTCCTGCGCGTCGCGTTTGGTGCCACTGAGCATCCGGATCACCCGCTCCGGCGTGGGCGGGACGACCGGCAGGCCATCGGTAAAACCCTGGTCGAACATGAACTCGAACTCGTCGTCCGCAGGGGCAATGTCGATGGAGCGGGCCCGCAGGGGGCTGTTCGAGGCCTCGGCCCGCAGCCGGTCGGCGATCACCGGGTCGACGGAGAGGGAGCCACAGCCCGGCCGCCATTCGGGTAGCGACGGCCAGTCGACAACGGCAGGGGCGCTGCCGGTCACTTTGCTAATTTCCGCATCCAGTGCCTGCCACTCATCGCGGACAAAGCCGATCACCTCGCCGATCATCTCGCCTTTGGAATTGGCCCAGTAGAGCGTGGGCACCGTATCGATGTCGTATTCAAAGGCGACCTTGAGCGCCGAGTCGTCGAGGATCGGCCCGGCAAGGTTGTGCACCTCAGCCAGTTTTTCATTGCCCTCGATGGTTTGACCCGCGACGAAGAAATCCACCGTGTCTCCATAAGCTTTGAAGAGCGCATCGATCACCGGCATCGCCACATTACAGGTCGGGCAATCTTCCTTGACGAAAGCGATCAGCGCATGGCGGCCACTGGGAAAGCGATGTTCGTTGCCGGTTGGATCGGCGAGCGTGAAAGCGGGTAGGGTTCGGTTGTCGGTCATAGTTCCAGTTTCCCCGTCTTTTTGGCCCGCCTACGTTTCACTTCGGCGCGGCATCCTCTTCGCACGCTCCGGCTCGTCACGCCGAAGCTAGATTTTGGCTTTGCCAAAATCAGCGACCCGCTGCGCCAGCGCCTGCGCGGCGAGAGGCGGATGGCGGAGACGGATGGGAATCGAACCCACCACACATATCGCTATGTGTCACCGGCTTTGAAGGCCGTGGAAGCCACCAGACTCCATTCGTCTCCCTCAGGTGGCGCCTTGTTTGAAGAGATCGTTCGCAAGCAAAGCCGGTCAAGTCAAGGTGTCTGGACCGGAATCTGGCGATGCACTACAAAAATCAGGTCGTTAGACCACAAAGGAGTCATCGCGCATGACGGATCGGGTGGATGTCCGCCTGACCCAGTTTGCCAAATCGGCTGGTTGAGCCGGCAAGCTAGGGCCAGAGGACCTGTCGCAAGTTTTGCGGCCGCTGAAATCGATGTTTCCGCAAGCGGACTTCCCGGATGTGCTGCGAGGCTTGAGCGCACCCGACGATGCCGCTGTGGTCAAACTCGATGACAAACAGGCGCTGGTCCTGACCGCTGATTTCTTCGCGCCCATCGTCGATGACCCGGTTGAATTCGGCGCGATTGCGGCCACCAACGCGCTGTCTGACATCTATGCCATGGGCGCGCGGCCTATTCTGGCAATCAATCTGGCCGGGTTCCCGAAGGATATGGACCCGCAAATCCTGTCTGACATTCTGCGCGGTGGGGCCGACAAGGTGCTGGAGGCCGGGGCGGTCGTCGCGGGCGGCCACACGACCATTGATGAAGAACCGAAATATGGGCTTGCGGTCATCGGGCTCGTCGATCTGGACAAAATCTATCGTAATGAGGGCGCGCAGGCGGGCGACCAGTTGCTGTTAACCAAACCGCTGGGGACCGGTGTGATCGCGACGGCGTTGAAGCGGGGCAAGGCGTCAGAGCCCTCCATCCGCGACGCCATCGCCAGCATGACGCGGTTGAGCAAGGTCGCTGTTGAGGTCTTGAAGGAGGCAGGTGGTGATGCAGTTCACGCTGTGACCGACATCACCGGCTTCTCGCTCGCCGGACATGGCCATGAGATGGCGGCGCTGTCCGGCACGGCGCTCAACCTTCGCCTGGCTGACCTGCCGGTGCTGGAAGGCACTGAGGACTTGCTGGAACAGGGCATCGGCTCAGGCGGCATGGACCGGAACCGCGACTATTACACCCAGTGGGTCAGCACCAAGGCCAATGCTGAATCGCCACGCCACCGGCTGATCTATGATCCGCAAACCTCCGGCGGGTTGCTGATCGCGGTCGGGCCGGAAGCGTTGGATGAGATATTGGCTGCCTTTGATGCGGCTGGCGAACCGGTCTGGCACATCGGCGAGGTTACTGAGGGTCCCGGCGGCTCGATAACGGTCGACTAGAAACGATTAGGAATCAGGCTGTGGATCATGGGCGGCGTTAGCGGCTGTCGTTGTCCCCTGCTGAACCGCCGTCACCATCGTCGTCGTTGCCAGCGCCACCCGCACCGCCACTCCCATAAATCAGGCCACCCTTGCCACCATGACCACTGTCACTGCCGTCGCCTCCAGCCCCGCCGCTGCCGTAGATCAGACCACCCTGGCCGCCGGCACCACTGTCGCCACCTTTGCCACCGTGACCGCCGGTGCCTTCCGATTCATCGGTACTATCGGCGGACTTCGCCGTACTGGTGGCAGCATCGTCAGCTATTGCCGGTACGGCGACGACTGCGCCAATTATAAGTGTCGCCAAACCGAGAAATTTCCGTTTCATAGGAGTCGCTCCTCTTCCATGGGACTACCGTTAGGACTTGGATATAAGTTTCGACACTGGCTTACGCTATAGTCGCACGGATGGATAAGAAACTCTTCAGGCAAATCCCTCAGGTTGGCGAGCTTGCGGCATCGCCGGCTTTGTCGCCGCTGCGTGATGGGTGGTCGCAGACTGAGATCGTTGGCGCGCTTCGAGCGCTGCTGGATAGTGTGCGTGCTGACCTGGGCAGTGGTGGGGCGCTGCCTGACTTTGCCTCCGACGGCTTTGTTGCTGACGTCGAAGCAGAGTTGCAGGCGAAAAAGCGGCTCAACCTACGGCGGGTCATTAACGGCACCGGGATCATCATCCATACCAATCTGGGCCGTGCGCCGTTGGCGCCGCAGGCCATCGAAGCCATGCAGGACGTCGCGCAAGGCTATGCCAATATCGAATATGACCTTGAGGCCGGGAGGCGCGGCTCCCGTTACGACCATATTCGCGACCTTCTCTGCGAGCTGACCGGTGCGGAAGATGCGGTCGTGGTTAACAATTGCGCGGCAGCCGTGACGATTGCCATGGCGACTTTTGCCCGCGACCGGGAGGTTGTTGTCTCGCGTGGCGAACTGGTCGAAATCGGCGGGTCATTCCGGGTGCCCGATGTGATTTCCCAGAACGGCGCGCGGCTGCGTGAAGTCGGCACCACCAACAAGACGCATCTTGCCGATTACGAGCGAGCGATTGGCGGGGAAACGGCGGTGCTGCTGCGCACCCATACCAGCAATTACCGGCTGGTCGGGTTTACGGCCAAACCGTCTTTGAACGAACTCGCCAATCTGGCCCACGCCAACGATCTCATTCTGGTCGAAGACTTGGGCAGCGGCACGCTTGTTGATCTGGCAGCTCATGGCATCGGTGATGAACCGACCGTGTCGCACAGCATCCGGTCCGGCGTCGATTTGGTGACCTTCTCCGGTGACAAGTTGTTGGGCGGGCCCCAATGCGGCGTCCTGGTCGGCAAGGCCGACTTGATCGCCCAGGTCAGAAAGAACCCGTTGCTGCGGGCGATGCGGAGCGACAAGCTCTCACTGGCCGCGCTAGAGGCCACATTGCGGCTCTATCGCCCACCGCATGATCCACTTAACGACGTACCCGTGCTCCGCATGCTGACGGCATCCGCGGAGGATTTGGCCGAAAACGCAGGTGCGCTGGTTGCCGATCTTGGACAGGTTCCGGGCGTGTCTGCCCAAACCCTTCCGATTCCGTCAGAGGCAGGCGGTGGATCGCTGCCCGGCGTTCAACTGGACTCCACGGGGATCGCGCTCAGCGTCGGCGACCTGACTGGCAAAGCGCTCATTGCGCGCCTGCGGGCCAACGAGCCTGCCATTATTGGCCGTATTGTTGACGATCAGGCGATCCTCGATGTGCGGACGCTGACGCCGGGCGATGTGGATGACATTGCCGCCGCGCTGATGGCGATCTCTGAAAGCGCATAGACCCGGTGCAGGACCATCTTTCAGTTGGCGTGGTGGGCCATGTCGATCATGGCAAGACCACCTTGGTCAAGTCTTTGACCGGGACAGAGACGGACCGGCTTGCCGAAGAGCGCGAGCGGGGCCTGAGCATCGTGTTGGGCTTTGCTTTTCGTGAAACCGACAAGGGTGTGATCGATTTCATCGACGCGCCGGGGCATGCGGATTTTGTCCGCACCATGATTTCCGGCGCGACGGGCATTGACGCCGCGCTGGTGGTGGTTGACGTCAATGAAGGGATCATGCCGCAAACCTGTGAGCATCTGCGGATTGTTTCGCTTTTGGGGATTTCACGGTTGGTCGTGGCGTTGACGAAGATCGATCTGGCGACGGATGGAGTCGTGGCGTCGGCAGAGGCGGCGCTAAGGACCTATTTGTCGAGCGTTGGCTTCAGTGATGTTGTCTTTGTGCCGGTCTGTGCGCTTTCGGGTCAGGGGGTCGACCGGCTGGTCGCTGCACTCGAACAGCTATTCCAGAAAGAAGCCGAACAGGCCCATGGCGATAAATTCTATTTGCCTTTTGACCGGGTCTTCACGGTGCGCGGCTTTGGCACCGTTGTAACGGGCACGTTGCGCGCGGGAACCATGAAGATTGGAGACGAGGGCCAGATTATCGGCACGAACGCGGCTGCCCGGGTGCGCCGGTTGGAGGTCCACGGTACCGAGGTGGATGTGGCAAAGCCCGGCCAACGGGTCGCGGCCAATCTGCGGGTCGATGGAGGCGTGACGCTGGAACGCGGTCAGGCGGTTGCGGCGCCCGGCTGGATCGAGCCGTCTGAATGGTGGTCCGCGAGCCTCAATATGGCCGGCGACGTTGAGGTCAGCTTGAAGAATGGTAAGCCGGTTCGTCTGTTACATGGTACGCGCGAGGTGATCGCGACGCTGCGGCTGCTGGACCGGGACATCGTCGCGCCGGGCGAACAGGCTAACGTCCAGTTTCATCTAAAACAGCCAGAGGGTGCCTGGGACCAGGAGCACTTCATTGTCCGAACCATCTCACCTGTGGAAACCGTTGGCGGGGGCCGGTTTCTCGATACGGCCGCAACACGCATCAAACGTTACGACGAAAATGCAATCCGCAGGCTGGCATCAGGCGAGGCCGAGGATGACGGCGTCGACCCATCAGAAAGCATGATTGAGGCCGTGCAAGCCTATCACGCATCGCACCCCATGCGCGTCGGGATGCCGAGGCTTGAACTGGCGGACAAACTTGGTTTGGAGCGTCAGACCATGACCGATTTACTGGCGCGGTTGCAAGCTGCTGGACGGCTAATTGATCATGGTGCGCAGATCAGTCTTGCAGACTTTGATCCGCTTGAATCGTTGGACGACCGGGAACGGGCTCGGGTCGAGGCGCTCGAAAGCCTCATTCGCGAAACCCCGTTGATGCCGCCGACGCTCGATGAGGTCGTCGCGCTGGACCGCCAAAACAAGGCAAGTGCCGAACTACTGATTGAAACGGGCAAGGTCGTCCCGCTGCACGACTTTAAGCGCAAGAACCTGTTTCTGTTCCATGCCACGGACATTGAAGACGCCGTTGCGTCTTTGCGTCAGGCGTGGCCGCCGCCTGCCCGGTTTCGTCTGGGCGAGGCGCGCGAGCATCTCGGCGTGACCCGAAAGTTTCTCCAGCCGCTGCTTGAATATCTCGACAAGCAGAAGATCACGCAGCGGCGGGAGGATTTTCGGGAAATGCTATCCTAGCGGTATGAAACCGGCTTTGGCGGCTAAACCCGTTCGATGACGATGGCCGGGGCCATGCCGCCAGCAGCACACATGGTCACAAGGCCACGCTGCAGGTCGCGGCGTTCCAGTTCGTCGACCAGCGTGCCGATCAGGACAGAGCCGGTTGCACCGATGGGGTGACCCAGCGCGATAGACCCGCCATTGACGTTGACCTTGCTGCGATCGAGGTCGAGGTCGCGGATGAACTTCTCCGCAACCACGGCGAAGGCTTCATTGATTTCCCAAAGGTCTATGTCGTCTTTGGTCAGTCCGGCGCGCTCCAGCACCTTCTTGGCGGCTGGAACCGGTGCGTTCAGCATCAGGGTCGGGCAATCACCGACATTGGCATAGGCAGTGATCTTGGCCCGTGCCTTCATGCCGTTCTTCGCGGCATAGTCCGGCGACGCCAGCAGGATTGCAGCGGACCCGTCCACAACGCCAGAGCTGTTGCCTGCGTGATGCACATGGTTGAAGTCCAGATCGGTATATTTTTGCTGGATCAGCTTTCGGAACGTGGTGCCTTGCTCGTCCAGCTCATAGTCGGCCATGGCGTGGAACGAGGGCTTTAGGCCAGCCAGCGCTTCTGCTGTCGTTTGCGGGCGGGGGAACTCTTCCTTGTCGAGCGCCAATGATCCATCTTCGTTGTAGACCGGGACCAGGCTCTTGTCGAAACGCCCTTCATCGATAGCAGCCGCTGCTTTTTGCTGGCTTTCCAGCGCCAGCGAATCGACGGCGTCGCGGTCGATGCCTTCCAGCGTCGCAATCGCATCGGCGCACACACCCTGGTGCGACTGTGGGTGATGCGCGCGCAGGCGCATATTGCCCCGGTCCATCAGTGCCGGGCCGTCACTGCGCAGCGATCCGGTATAGGACATCATTTCGGTGCCGCCGGCGATCACCAG
>JANQQJ010000030.1 GCA_028284945.1 Alphaproteobacteria bacterium
GTTTAGGTGGGTTCACCTAAACCGATAAACGTGATCTAGATTCAACAAGTTAGAGCGGGATCGGACGGAAAACCGGTATCCACTTTTCCTGATCCCGCTTTAGGCAGGCGGCTGCGCTTCTTCCACCAGCGCGGTAACAGCCTCATCCAGGCTGGTGACAGTCTGATCCTTCGAGCCCAGCCGGCGGATCGAAACCGTGCCTTCTTCGGCTTCTTTCTTGCCGACGACCAGCATCACCGGAACCTTGGAGACGCTGTGCTCGCGGACCTTGTAGTTGATCTTCTCGTTACGCAGGTCGATCTCGGCGCGCAGGCCTGCTGCCTGGACGGCCGACAGAACCTCGCGTGCATAGTCGTCGGCGTCGGAGGTGATGGTCGTCACCATCGCCTGCAATGGCGCCAGCCAAAGCGGGAATCGTCCGGCATAGTGCTCGATCAGAATGCCGATGAAGCGTTCTAACGACCCAAACAGGGCGCGGTGAAGCATCACAGGCGGGCGCTTCTCGCCGTCGGCGCCGACATAAAAGGCGTCGAGGCGTTCAGGCAGGTTAAGGTCGACCTGCAGCGTGCCGCACTGCCAGTCGCGTCCGATAGCGTCCCGCAGAACGAACTCAAGCTTAGGCCCGTAAAACGCGCCTTCGCCGGGATTGGTGCTGTATTCAAGGCCCGTTGCATCCACCGCGGCCTTCAGCGCTTCCTCGGACTTGTCCCAGATTGCATCGGAGCCAATGCGCTTCTCGGGCCGGTCGGAGAACTTGATCCGCACATCGTCGAAGCCGAATTCGCTGTAGATGTCCAAGATGAGCCGGCACACGATTCGGCACTCATCGGTGATCTGCTCTTCCGTGCAGAAAATATGCGCGTCGTCCTGCGTAAAAGCGCGTACGCGCATAAGGCCATGCAGGGCGCCCGACGGTTCAAAACGGTGCACCTTGCCGAATTCTGCAATACGCATGGGCAGATCACGGTAGCTCTTGATCCCCTGCCTATAGACCTGGACGCCTCCGGGGCAGTTCATCGGCTTCAGCGCATAAACACGGTCTTCCTTGGCTTCGGTCGTGAACATGTTCTCGCCGAACTTGTCCCAATGGCCCGACCGTTCCCACAGGCCCTTGTCCATGATGTCCGGCGTATTGATCTCCACATAGCCTGCCCTGGTCTGACGATGACGCATATAATCAATAAGGGTCTGGAACAGCGTCCAGCCCTTGGGGTGCCAGAAGACCGACCCCTGCGCCTCCTCCTGCAGATGGAACAGATCCATCTCGGCGCCAAGGCGACGATGATCGCGCTTCTCAGCTTCTTCGAGCCGGTGAAGATAGGCCTTCAGTTCCTTGTCGTCGCGCCAGGCGGTGCCGTAGATGCGCTGGAGCATTTCATTGTTGGAGTCCCCACGCCAATAGGCACCGGCTACCTTGGTAAGCTTAAAGGCGCTACCCAGCTTGCCTGTAGACGGCAAATGAGGGCCAGCACACAGATCGATAAACTCGCCTTGTCGATAGAGCGAGATGTCTTCGCCTTCCGGAATGCCCGCAATGATCTCGGCCTTATAATCCTCGCCCATATTCTTGAAGAGCTTAATGGCGTCTTCCCGGTTCCAGACCTCGCGGACAATCTCCTCATCGCGTCCGACGATCTCTTTCATGCGGGCTTCGATGACCTCAAGGTCTTCCGGCGTGAATTTCTCTTCGCGGGCAAAGTCGTAGTAGAAACCGTTTTCGATGGCAGGACCGATGGTAACCTGTGTATCCGGGTACAATTCTTGAACCGCCTCAGCCATCACATGGGCCGCGTCATGCCGCAGCAGTTCCAGCGCGTCATCATCCTTGCGGGTGATAATCTCGATTGCCGCATCCTGGTCGATGGCGCGCTGCAGATCCCATTGGGCGCCGTTGACGCGCATGGCGAGTGCTGCCTTGGCTAGGCCAGGCCCAATATCCGTCGCAATTTGGGTGCCAGTGACCGGCCCGTCATAGTGCTTCTGTGAGCCATCGGGCAGGGTAATTGTCACTGGATTGGGGGCAGCCTGGTTCATGATCTTCCGTCGCTTTAAATTTGGTGCAGACCCTATTCCTAATCGTTTCGCTGTCAAGCGGTCAGAGGGCACCTTGGTGCCGGCCCGGTTGATGCCTGATCAAGCATTGCTATAGTCGGCCACGGATTTCAGCGTGGCGGACAACAATGGATAAAATGGAACCCTATTTCGGGCAGCCTCGGGAGCCAGTGCCCGCGCCCGAGGCCTCTGGGCCAGAGAAGCTTGACTGCGATGCCGATGGCGGCGAGCTGTTCGGCATTCATGTGATCAGTTTGTTTTTGACGATCATCACGCTGGGCATTTATCGCTTTTGGTGGAAAACCCGCGTGCGCCGCTACATGTGGTCGCACTTCCGCTACAAGGACGATGCGTTCGAATATACCGGCACGGGGTTGGAGCTGTTTGTCGGGTTTGTGATTGTTCTGTTTTTGGTGGTCCTGCCAATTACAGGACTGAACATCGCAGCGTTCTGGCTGATGGAAAACGGAAACGAGGTCCTCGGCGGTCTCATCCTGGGTCTGTTTTACATTATTGTCGCTGTGCTGTTTGGCGCCGCCATATATCGGGCCCTCATGTACCGATTGTCGCGGACGTTATGGCGTGGCATTCGCGGTGGCTTAACCGGGTCCAGTTTCGGGTACTCGTTTCGCTATTTTGGCTACACGTTGCTGCAGATCGTCACGCTGTGGCTTGCGACGCCTTATGTCACGATCAAGCTGTTCGAATATCAGCTCAACAATGTTTGGCTTGGCAGTGGCCGCCTTCAGTTTCATGCGGACTGGCGGCCCCTGTTCAAGATTTATCTGTTGCCGGGCATCATATTCGGGATCGGCTTCGCGGTTCTGATCTTCGGATATGTCGACATGCTGATGACACAGATGGAGCTTACCGAAGCGCTTGAAGCCGACAATCAGGAGCGTGCGGACGAGCTGCTCCAAGAAATGGCGTCACCCGGTGGATTGATTGCTCTCGGTCTGTTGGTGCTATTCGTCGGTTGGATCGCCTTGTTTTGGTACAACGCAGCGCTTTACCGCACCATCCTGGCCGGCAGCAGCTTTGAAGGCGTGGCCTTCTCGGGCAAACTTACCGGTGGCCGCTTTCTGAAATTCCACCTGTTTAATTGGTTCATTCTGGCCGTGACCGGCGGCATCGCCTATCCGTGGGTTCAGGTGAGGTGGCTTAATCTGATCGTCGAGGTGGTCGAGATTCATGGCGAACCTGACTTCACCAAAATCGCCCAGAGTACCGAGGATATGCCGAAATTCGGCGAAGGCCTCGCTGAAGCCTTCCTCTAGTTCAGATGGCCAGGCAATTCAGCGGGACGCTCTATGATGGCCAATCCGCGGCGGGGATCGATGTAATGGTCGAGATCGTGTCCGTCGGGCTGATGCTGACCAAACCCGACGGCAGCACAGATATCTGGCCCTATGACTCTTTCACCGTCATGTCCGCCAAGCGCGATGGTAATAGGATTGCGGTGTCCCGTGTGGGCGCGTCAGACGAACGTTTGACAATTGCCGGCAGCGGGGTCCGCGACGCGCTCGATATCTATGCGCCGCAGCATCGGCGCAAATCCGGCCGCGATACGAAGCAAGCCATTTTGGTGTCGCTGGCGATCATTGCCACACTCGCCGGGCTTTATTTTGCCTATCCGGTCCTGAAAAACGCTGTGGTTGCCGTCATTCCGGAGAGCTGGGCCGTTGCATGGGGTGAGGCGGTTGTCGATTCAGTACCGGGTACGGGTGACACCTGCGATGATCCGGCCGGCATGGCGGTGCTGCAGCGCCTGACAGAGGCACTGACCGTGAATGCTGATCTGCCCTACGACGCGCGGGTGCGGGTGGATAAGTCGCGCACGGTCAATGCGTTTGCCGCGCCCGGCGGCCAGGTTGTGTTGCTCAGCGGGCTTATCACCGATGCGGAGACGATGGATGAGGTAGCCGGGGTGCTGGCGCATGAACTGGGCCATGTCAGGCACAAACATGCGCTGAAACGTCTGATCGATATCTTTGGCATTCAAATTGTCTTCTCAGGCATAGGCGGCGACCTGGGTACGGCCGGAGGCTTGATCATGGTGCTGAGCTATGGCCGTGACGATGAGCGCGAAGCAGACGAAACCGGCATAGAAATTCTAAAGAAAGCGGGTATGCCGGCAGATGGACTGGTGCGCTTCTTTGACCGGTTGGCGACAAAGCGGGCCGAAATGCCCAATTTCAGTGACTTCCTGTCAACGCACCCATCGCTCAATGAACGGTCGATGGCGACCCGGGCAATGGTCGGCGATTATGTTGGTAAGATGCCGTTCTCGGAAGAGGATTGGCAGGCGCTTCGCTGGATTTGCGGTGATCCCGATGCTGACAACGAAGAGGCGGAGGAGGCAGAAGGCACAGAATGACAGATCGGACCGAGACCCTTGCTGTTGGTGGGAACCAGATCGTTTGCCGTGTGCGCGACGGGCGGCAACCGGGCATGATTTTCCTCGGTGGCTTCATGTCAGATATGACCGGCTCCAAGGCGACCATGCTCGACGACTATTGCCGCCGGCGGGGCCGCGCCTTCGTGCGGTTCGACTATTCCGGACACGGTGTGTCGAGCGGCGACTTCAAAGATGGGACCATCGGCCAATGGGCGAAAGATGCCATTGCTGTGTTCGATGAGCTGACCCAAGGGCCACAGATCGTCATCGGTTCCAGCATGGGTGGGTGGATTGCGCTGCTACTGGCGCGGGCCAGGCCAGAGCGGATCGCGGGGTTTATCGGAATCGCTGCCGCACCTGACTTTACCGAAGACATGATGTGGGCCGACTTTGATGAAACCATCCGCGAAACGCTGCGGACCGAAGGGCTCTACTACCAGCCCAGCGATTATGATGATCCCTATCCAATCACCATGCGATTGATCGAAGAGGGGCGGGAGAATTTCGTTTTGCGCAGTCCGCTAGCGATGGACTGTCCCGTGCGCCTTATCCAGGGCATGCAAGACAATGATGTGCCCTGGCAGACCGCGCCGAAGCTCGCAGAGCACCTCACCGCTGATGATGTAGAGGTGATCTTGGTCAAGAACGGCAATCACAGCCTGTCTGAACCGGATGATCTGGCACGGCTGGAAACAATCCTGGACGGCTTGTCGGGTGCTGACTGATACGCTCACCTGTCATTGCGAGGAGGTTTGAGCGAGGCGAAACCGACGAAGCAATCCAGTAGACAATGATACGAGGTTAGGAATCTGGATTGCTTCGCCCCTGTGGGTCTCGCAATGACGATGCTCGACTATGCGCCTTGAGCAAGCAGGGCGCGTAACCCCTCACGGTAGTTTGGATAAGCGAGCCGTACGCCGAGCTCATCCTTCATTCTGGCGTTCTTCACGCGTTTGCTTTCGCCGTAGAAGCTTTGCGCCATGGGCGACAGGTCGGCCTCTTCAATGGGCGTTAACGGCTCTACAGGCACACCCAGCAGCTCGCAGGCAAAGGCCGTCACGTCCTGTGGCGGGGCCGGTTCGTCGTCGCAGAGATTATAGGCTGATCCGGGATTGGGCTTTTTCATGGAAGCGATAACACCCGATGCCAGATCCTCGACATGGATTCGGGAAAAGACCTGCCCTTCTTTGTATAGCCGCCGCGTCCGGCCGGCACGTACGGAATCTAGCGCGCTGCGTCCATGCCCGTAAATGCCGGGCAGGCGAAACAGATGTACAGGCAGGCTGGCTTGCTCGAAATGCGCCATCCAGCCGAGTTCTGCATCGGCGCGGCGCTGGCCACGGGGGCCGGCAGGCGAGCGTGGCGTATCCTCATCGACCCAGCCACCCTGATGGTCGCCATAGACCCCTGTCGTTGAAAGATAGCCAATCCAGTTGAGGCCTGACAGGTCTGCTATGTCGCCGCCATGATGCGTCAACACCGCGTCTCCATCCTCACCCGGTGGGACGGAATGCAGGATGTGGGTGGCCCCGTTCAGCGCCGCTTTGGCGTCTTCAAGCGGCATATCCGCATCGAACAGGAATGCCCTGATGCCAGCTGCGTCGAGCGCGGCCTTTTTCTCGGCCGTGCGGCACGTGCCGGCGATCTGCCAGCCCTCGTCCAACAGCCGCAGGCTGATCACTTGCGCGGTATAACCCATACCAAAGACGAAAAGTCGCATGCGGGTCCCAAAGCCTCTATATCTTCTGCGCGACTAACCTAATCCATAATCGCGGCATGCCCAGCCTTAGAAAATCTCTTCCAATTGCTTTCTTCTGTGCGCTCGTATCGCCGATGGCGGCGCTGGCGGACAATTACGAGCAGTGCCTGATCATCGCGAACAACAACCCGGATCGTGGCTATGAGATCGCGGCAGAGTGGCGCGACTATGGTGGTGGCGCGCGCGCTGAACACTGTCTGGCAATCGCTTTGGTCGGTCAGGGCAAGCATGAGCGGGCGGCCGAAATTCTCGATGACATGGCGCGCGGTATAGAGGCCGATCCGGCCTCTAAAGGACGGTCGGCACAGGATATTGCATTGCAACGGGCGGATCTGCTCGCTCAGTCGGGCAATGCCTGGCTTTTGGCCGAGGCGCCGGACAAGGCCTATATCAGTTTCACCGATGCGATGGCTGTCCCGGAACTCCCGTCGGATTGGCGGACCGAAACCCTGATAGACCGCGCCCGTGCCGCGGCCGATTTGAATGACCAGGAATCGGCTGTCGAGGATTTGACCGAGGCGTTGGCGCTGGCCGGACCGCGCGCGGATATTCTTACCTATCGGGCAGCTGCGCAAAGAGCCTTGGGTGCGGTGGTCAAGGCCCGTGCCGATGTTGAACAGGCGATCGAGCTTGATCCCAATCACTTTGAAGCCTGGTTTGAACGCGGTCATTTGAACCACCAGGTGGGTAATGAGGATGCGGCAATCGTCGACTGGTTGCAGGTCACCTATCTGGCGCCCGATACACCCGCGGCGCTGGCCGCAGAGGCGAACATCAAGAGTGTACGTGAGGCACGTGCAAACCCCGCGAAAGATGAGGCTAGGCCGTCCACTCCTGACGAACAGCCGAATCCACTTCGCCCGGTAGATGGTCATCTTGAAGCGCCGCTACCCGATCCTGAGGCGCCAGCGCCTTAAGTGCCCAGACCGCCATGGCGCGAACCAGCGGTGAATGATCCTTCAATCGGGCCTCGATAACGGGCACAGCCGATGGGTCGCCGCTATTACCCAGGGCGATTAGTACATTGCGTATGAACCTGTCCCTTCCAATCCGTTTGATCGGCGAGGCGGTGAACAAAGCGCGGAATTCGCTGTCGTCCAGCGCTACCAACTCGATCAGTTTAGGGGCGAACAGGGTGTCACGTGGATGGAATGCAGTTTCTGATGTGATCCGGGCATATTTGTTCCAGGGACAGACCGCCAGACAGTCATCACAGCCATAGATCCGGTTGCCCATAGGCTTGCGGAATTCACGGTCAATATGGCCTTTGTGTTCGATTGTCAGATAGGAAATACAGCGACGCGCGTCGAGCCTGTAGGGCGCGGGAAATGCGTTGGTCGGGCACACATCCAGGCAGTTGGAACAGGTACCGCAATGGTCCGTTTCCTGTGCATCTGGCGGCAGGTCCATGGTGGTAAAGATTGCACCGAGAAACAGCCAGGACCCGAACTGTCTTGAAACCAGATTTGTGTGTTTGCCCTGCCAACCAATCCCGGCAGCCGCTGCCAGCGGTTTTTCGGCGACGGGTGCAGTATCGACAAAAACCTTTATGCCTGAACCGTATTCTTCGCCGATCCAGCGGCCCACACGCTTGATGCGTTTCTTGATCACGTCGTGATAGTCGCGATTTTGCGCGTAGACGGAGATCACGCCTGTGTCCCGCTGGTCCAGCCGGTGCATCGGGTCTATGGCAGGGCCATAATTCAGGCCCACCATGATGATGCTGCGCACTTCTGGCCAAAGCGTTCTGGGGTCGCCGCGCCGGTCGGCCTTGTCTTTCAACCAGGCCATGTCGCCCTGCCAATCCTGGTCCAGGAAGTCGCTCAGCCGCTCGGGAACATCGGGTACGGCGTCGGGCCTAACAAAGGCGATTTGGTCGAAGCCCTCCTCAGCGAGCCTTAACCGGATTTCCTGGGCGGCTGCCGTAAGGTCAGAAATCGAGGTCGTCATAATGTTTCGGCGGCGGCAGGCCGGGGATGCGGTCGGCCAGCAGGGCACGGAAGCTAGGCCTTGATTTCACCCGGGCATACCAGTCCTTGGCGCCCTGATAGTCCACCCAAGGCACATCACCCAGATAATCCAGGCAGGATAGGTGGCTCGCTGCGGCGATGTCGGCCAGCGAAAAGACCTCGCCTGCCAGCCAGTTCCGGCGTTCGATCAGATAGGCAATATATTCCAGGTGATAGCCGACGTTGCTGCGGCCCGCACGGATGGCACTGGAATTGGGTTCACCCATTTTCATGAAGCGTTTCATCACCTTTTCGTCGACCAGATTCCGGGTGACCTCGCGGTTGAACTTCAGATCGAACCACAGGGTCAGCCGCCGTACCTCAGCGCGCTGCGACGGTTCTCGCCCGATTAGTGGCCGGTCTGGCCAGCAGTCTTCGAGGTACTCGCAAATCGGCTGACTGTCGGCGACGGTGGTGCCGTCCTCATCGATGAGGACGGGTACGGTACCGGCGGGATTGAGCGCTAGAAATTCCGACCGCCGTTCCCATACAGGTTCCGAGACCAGTTCTGCTTCAAGGTGTTTCTCCGCAAGTGCCAGGCGGACCTTGCGCGAGAAGGGCGAAAGCCAAAGGTGATAAAGTTGGCGCATGGGTGGCCGGGTGACCCTAAAATTCGTTAGACCGTGGCGACACTACCATACAAGTTTGGCGGCTCACAGATGTCGGCATTGGCGTTCTTCACATCCATTGTTATAACCCGGACAAACGTCAGGTAGGCGCCCTTTGAGCCTTTTTCATCTTATTCTTGTTGCGCTGGTTCAGGGCATTACTGAGTTCCTGCCCATCAGCTCGTCTGCGCATCTGATCCTGTTGCCGAAGGCCACGGGCATGCCCGATCAGGGCCCGGTAATCGACGTGGCCGTTCATGTTGGCACCCTGCTTGCCGTGGTGATCTATTTTCGCGGCGATATCCTGACCGCATTGAAAGGTGGGGTCGCTGACGGGAATACACCCGGCAAACGTCTTTTCTGGGCGCTGATCCTTGGAACGATCCCCGTTGTGGTCGCAGGCATGCTGCTGAAGCTTACGGGGGTCGATGTCGCTCTGCGGAGCCTGGTTGTCATCGGATGGGCGACACTGGGCTTCGGCATCTTACTTTGGATTGCCGACCGTTTTTTCCCTTTGGTTCGCCCGCTCGAAAAAATCGGCTTGAGAGATGGCCTACTGATCGGACTGGCGCAGGTCCTAGCGTTGATTCCGGGCGCCAGCCGCGCGGGCGTTACGATCACTGCGGCCCGCGCGCTGGGTTTTGACCGAGAGGGGGCGGCCCGGTTTTCGATGTTATTGGCGATCCCGACAATTGCAGCAGCAGGGGTCCTGACCGGTGGTGGTCTCGTCGCAGACGGCAATGTCGCGCTTGGCCTTGATGCATTGATAGGCGCTGCCCTTTCATTTGTCGCCGCCTATGCCGCAATTGCCCTCTTTCTAAGATGGGTACGCCATGCGACAATGACCCCTTTCGTGATATACAGGGTTGTCCTTGGGGTCATCCTGATCGCGATTGGCCACGGATTCGTCGATGTTTAGAAAGCGACACGCCAGATCGTTTAAGGGAGCGGCACTTGCTGGTGTCGTGACCTATTTGCTGGCGCTTTTCGGCCCCATTGCCCACGCTGACGAATTCGGCGCGGAACCCCATGACCACCATGATGAGCCCTGTCAGGTCTTCGAACTTCTCGATACTTTCGGCGCGAGCCTGACACCGGCTGAGGTTGAAATAGGTGTTCCGGCGTTTCCGCCTGTTACTTATCTGATCACGGCAACCCGCGACGAGCGTGAGCAGAGCTACACGCCCTACGCGTCGCGCGCGCCTCCAGTCTAGCACCCAAGTCTCATTTCGATTTGGTCTTAGTTCGTCTCTGTCGTCATCGGCGGAGCGTTTAGATATTGGAGTACGCACGTGAAACACTATGCGAGGGTTTTACCCCTTGTCGCACTCATGCCGTTGACGGCTTGGGCGCAAGGCGACGCACCCACCCCTGTCGTCGATGACGTTATTGAAATCAGCGCTGTTCCCTATGGTGCAGACAGCGAAAGTCTCACCCAAGGTGTCTCTATTCTGCAGGGGGATCTGTTGAACCGGGAGATAGAGGCGTCGATCGGTGAAACCTTGTCGAGCCTGCCTGGCATTTCCTCAACCTTCTTCGGGCCTGCTGCGTCGCGGCCGATTATTCGCGGCCAGTCCGGACCCAGAGTCCGCATTTTGATTGGCGGTATTGGCAGCATTGATGCGTCATCTGTGAGCCCCGACCACGCTGTTGCCGGTGAGGGCCTGTCGATTGAAAAGGTCGAGATCATCAAGGGACCGAGTACGCTGCTCTATGGCCCCAGCGCCGTTGGCGGTGTGGTCAACATTCTGGATGGCCGCATTCCGACGGAAATGCCCGAGGACGGTTTCGAGGCTGCCGGGCGTGCTTTCTATGGCACCAACGCCGATGAACGCGGTTTTGCTGCCAGCGTAACGGCGGGCGTTGGCGAAAACATCGCGATTCACCTGGATGGATTCCACCAGGAAGCAGACTCATACAGGGTGCCGTTGGGCGCCATTCTCGAAGAGGATGACCACGACGACGACCATGATGATGACCACGACGACCATGATGATGATCATGACGACGATCACGGCGATGAGCATGGGGATGAGCACGATCATGAAGACGAGAATCCCCGCATTGTCGAGAACAGCGACTATCGCGTGACTTCCGGAACGGCGGGCGTCTCCTTCATCGGCGACTCAGGCTTTTTCGGCATTTCGGTATCCCATCTGGACAGCAATTACGGCATTCCGGGGGGACACGGTCACGGCCACGAAGAAGACGGTCATGACGATGAGCACGATGATGATCATGGCGACGAACATGATGACGACCATGAAGATGAACACGGTCACGATGACGAGCATGGTGAGGAAGAAGAGGAAATCGTTCGCCTCGATCTGAAGCAAACCCGCATCGACATTATGGGTGGCCTTGATACGGATTTCCTGATCTTCAAGGAAACCAAGGTCCGGTTCGGTTGGGCCGACTATGAGCACACTGAGTTTGAAGGTGATGAAGTCGGCACGGTCTTCACCAACAAGGGCTGGGAAGGCCGGATCGACCTGGTTCAAAAAGACGATGGTGCGTGGTCGGGCGGCATGGGCTTCCAGGCGCGTGAGCGGGACTTCGCTGCCATCGGTGAAGAAGCCTTTACGCCACCGTCCAAAACCACTGAGTGGGGGTTATTCACCGCACAAGAGGTCGAAATCGGTGACGTCACGCTACAGGGCGGCCTTCGCTACGACCACACGCGGGTGAAGCTTGATGCCGGAAATCAAGCGCGGAACTTTGATCAGTTCAGTATCTCCACCGGTGCCGTATGGCAGGTTGCCGATCCGTTCCGGTTGACGGTGCATCTGTCACGCACAGAGCGGGCGCCCACGGCTGAAGAGCTGTTCTCCAACGGTCCACATCTGGCGACGAACAGTTTCGAAGTTGGTGACCCGACGCTGTCTAAGGAAACGGCTTACAGCGCCGAAATTGGCGCTCACTATCATGGCGATGTGGTCGATTTTGAAGCGTCGTTCTATTACACCGGCTATGAGGACTACATCTTCCTCTATCAGACTGGTGGAGAAGAAGACGGCCTGCCGATCTTCATGTTCAACCAAGCCAACGCGACGTTTTATGGTCTGGAAGCTGAACTCTCCGTTGAGATCGTCGAGGGGTTAAGGGGGCGGACACAGGTTGATTGGGTCCGCGCCAAGGTCAATGCAACCGACGAACCTTTGCCGCAGATTCCGCCGCTCAGCTTTGCCGCCGGCCTGGATTACTCGAGCAACCAGTTCGATGTGGGCGCGGAGGTCCGGTATGTTGATGCGCAAAATCGGGTGGCCATGTTTGAGGAGCCGACGGACGATTACACGTTGTTCAACGCCTATTTGACGTGGCGGCCGTTCTCCAACGTCGACGGCGTCAGTTTCAGTGTGCGCGGACGGAATCTGTTCAACAAGATTGCGCGGAACCACAGCTCGTTCATTAAGGACGCGGCGCCGCTACCTGGCCGGGACGTCCGGTTCTCAATTAACGTCGACCTCTAGGAAGTCCTTAAACGCCTGCGTCGACAGGGTGTTCGTCAAACTGCCCATGCCGGCGGAACCGGTGCAGGTAGGCGGGCACAATAGCTTCCACGCTTGTCGGGGTGATGCCCAAGTCAGTCAGTGACTTGGCATCACCACCGGCGACGTTGTCCGTCTTCAACAACTCAACTTGATTGGGTGTCAACGGCGGATTGGGAATCATTTGTGCGAAGAAGGCCATGAACTTGGCGAGCCCGAAGGGTATCGACACCAGCGGCTTGGATCGCTGAATTTCGTGCAGTATGAGCTCCAGGATTTCCCGGAACGAATAGACCGTCGGCCCGCCTAATTCATAGGTCGTCCTGCGCGAATCAGGCGCGTCAAGCACCGCTGTCGCTGCATCGGCCACGTCGCAGACATAGACGGGCTGGAACTTGGTTTCACCGCCACCGACGAGCGGCAATGCAGGCGCGATACGGGCCATGGCTGCAAACCGGTTGAAGAAGTCGTCTTCCGGACCAAAGACAATGCTGGGACGGAGGATTGTGGCCTCGGGAAATGCGTCCAGAACGGCTTTCTCACCCTCGGCCTTTGTGCGGGCATAGGGCGCGCTGGATTTCGGATCGGCGCCAATTGCAGACATCTGAATAAGCCGGGACACGCCGGCCTTTGCCGCGGCTGCCGCAACAGTTGCCGCGCCATCGGCCTGCAGAGCCTTGAAAGTCTGTGGGCCTGATTGGTGCAGAACACCGACAAGGTTGACGACGATATCTGAGCCCTCGACTGCTCGCTCAATGGACGCTGGGACTCTGATATTCGCTTGAACGGGGAGGACCTGGCCGACGTCTCCCATGGGCTTCAGAAACAGCGCATCATTCGGGTTGCGTACGGCGACGCGAATCCGCGTGCCACGCTTGGCTAGATTGCGGACAATATAGCGGCCAACGAAGCCGGAGCCGCCGATCACAGTCGCCTGTTCAGGTCTCATAAACCGGTTATCCTTGTGAAAAACCGCCGTAAGATACCGCTGGACTGCCTGAATGCCAGCGCAAATTTCTCTTGGCAGGCGATTGCCGCGGGTATCTCTTGATCCATCGGTGTGGCTTTGCCATGTTGACAACGCTCGCGCAGGGCTTTAGCCACTGCATCCTCTCGTCATAGACGGAGCCGTGCCCAGGTGGCGGAATTGGTAGACGCGCTAGCTTCAGGTGCTAGTGGCCGTATGGTCGTGGAAGTTCGAGTCTTCTCCTGGGCACCATTTACACAGGCCCTCAAAACATGACGGTTACGCTGTACAAAAATGACCTTCCCGACGGCCTCGACCTGGGGCCGGTTGTGGCAATCGATACCGAGACGATGGGGTTGAACCCGGTGCGCGATCGGCTGTGCCTGGTTCAACTGTCATCCGGTGATGGCAATGCGCATTTGGTGCAGGTGCCCCAGGGGCGGATCGAGGCACCGAATCTCGCGCGTATGCTGGGCGATCCGAACGTCCTTAAGCTGTTCCACTTCGCCCGGTTCGACATTGCGATGTTGTTCAACGCGTTGGGCGTGATGACGACACCGGTTTATTGCACCAAAATCGCATCCAAGCTGGTCCGGACCTATACCGACCGGCATAGCCTGCGCGAACTGTGCCGGGAGATTCTGGGTGTCGACCTGTCCAAACAGCAACAAAGCTCGGACTGGGGTGCGGCAGAGCTGACAGAGGCGCAACAGAACTATGCCGCCTCTGACGTGCTCTATCTGCACGGCCTCAAAGAACGGCTGGACGACATGCTGGCGCGTGAAGGGCGGGCTGATCTGGCGCAGGCTTCGTTCGACTACCTGCCGACGCGCGCTCTGTTGGATCTGGGCGGCTGGCCGGAAATCGATATTTTCGCGCACTGATCACGCTGCCTTGTCACATCGTTGGCACACATGTTGCTTGATACAATGCGCTTGGGCGCATAGATATCGTTAAGGGGCCGTCATGGCCCCTTGTTGGTTTTGTGATGCCCGCAACAATTGGTCAGACTGAATGGAGCAGGTCTACTCAATCACGGCACCGGATCGCTATACGCGGTACGTTAGACTTGCCAAACGCTTGTTGCCGGCGGGGGCTGCGGTGATTGTGCTGGCGGTCGCGATTTGGCCGTTGACGCAGGGATCCAAGTCTGGGTTCACCCTGGCGTTTGAGGAAATGACGCAGTTTGACGATACGGCACGCATGGTCAAACCCCGTTTCGTCGGTACCGACATGGACGAGCGATCGTTTTCGATCACGGCCGAATCCGCTTACCACGATGCGGGCGACAATGAGATGGTGATGATGGATACCATCGCCGCAGATGTTCGGCTGACCAGCGGCGCCTGGCTTGCGCTCGATGCCCCGACAGGCGTGTTTTACCCGAAGGGCGAGGTCCTGGATTTGTCAGGTCAGGTAAATGTATTCTCTGACAGTGGGTTGGAAGTCCATACCCGCCAATTGCGCCTGGATTTGTCGTCCGGGACAGGACAGGGTGAGGCAGAGGTTTACGGCCAGGGACCGTTTGGTGTGTTCGAGGCCGGTGGTGTTGAAGTCGATGTCAAAGGCGAGTTCGTTAGATTGTCCAACGGTGTGGAAATGACGGTCTATCCCCGGGCGGTAGACTAGGAGGCGGCGTGATTAGACTTCTCACAGGCATGGGTTCAGCACTTTGCGCCGTTCTGATCGTCGGGGGCACGACTATGGCCGCGCAAACCGGGTTCAGCGGTCATGACGGTAACGACCCGATCCGGTTCGCTGCCGACCGTCTGGAAGTGCGCAAGGAGGGCCGTGTCGCGACATTTGTCGGTGAGGTCGAGGCACAGCAGGGTGACCTCACACTCTTGGCCAATGAAGTGCGGGTCTACTACACCAGCGGCAGCGATGACGAGAATGATACCGGTGGCCTGGGTGGGTCCGTCTCCCGGATCGATACAAGAGGCGATGTACGGTTGAGTTCGCGCGGTGATACGGCTGTGGCCGACTGGGCTGTCTATGACATTGAGCGGCAATTGGTCACCATGGGCGGTCAGGTGGTGCTTAAACAGGGCGACGCTGAATTGCGTGGGACCCGGCTGGAACTGGATTTGGAGAGCGGCCAAAGCCGCTTTGTCAGCGTACCAGCGGTCGGTGGTGACACCCGGGTGCGTGGCGAATTCACGCCCAAGCGCAACAATGATGAGACAACCCCTTAGGGTATGCTGACCTAATGTCGAATCCGCAAACAGCTTTAGAAGAGATCGCAGACGAGGCCGCTGTCGAAGCGCCCGTTGCCGTCGGTTTAACCGGTCACGAGGGGCTCTCGATTTCCGGGGTAGAAAAGGCGTTTCGCGGCCGCCCGGTGCTGCAGGATATCGCGCTTGATGTTCATCGCGGCGAGGTGATCGGCCTTCTGGGACCTAACGGTGCCGGCAAAACAACGTGCTTTTACACGATTGTGGGGCTGATCCGGGCGGATGCGGGGCAGATCGTGCTGGATGGCCGCGACGTTACAGATCAGCCCATGTATCGGCGCGCCAGGCTTGGGATCGGTTATCTACCGCAGGAAGCGTCGATTTTTCGCGGCATGTCGGTCGAAAACAATATCCTGGCTGTGTTGGAACTGGTCGAAAAGGACCGGGCCGCGCGTGAGGAGATGCTCGACAGTCTGCTGGATGAGTTTGGCATCACCCGGCTTCGCCATTCGTCGGCGCTATCGCTGTCGGGCGGTGAACGACGCCGGGTTGAGATTGCGCGTTGCTTGGCAGCCAAGCCGAACATCATCTTGCTTGATGAGCCGTTTGCCGGCATTGACCCCATAGCGATTGGTGATATCCGCGACCTGGTGGCGCATTTGAAAGACCGGGGGATCGGCGTGTTGATCACGGATCATAACGTGCGTGAAACCCTGGATATCATCGACCGGGCCTACATCATCTATGACGGTCACGTGTTGATGAGCGGAACGCCGGACGAAATCGTCGCCGACGAAAACGTCCGCAGAGTCTATTTAGGAGAGAGGTTCCGCCGGTAGGTCGGGGCGGGGCGCCAAACCCCGCTGGGTTCTGACGACCGGCTCCTGATCGAACATGGCATCGGGAATGCGACAAAGCATGCGGCAAGGCCAGAATCTGGTCATGACGCAACAGCTGCAGCAGGCGATCAAACTGCTGCAGCTCTCGACGCCGGAATTGGCGGCCTATATCGAACAGCAGGTCGAAGGTAACCCGCTTCTGGAGCTCGATGAGCGGGGGACGGATCAGGCCGATGCTCAAGCCGACGCGCCCCTGCGAAGCCAGCGAGAGCTCACGACGACGGATCGTGCGCTGGATGGCACACTGCCTATCGATCACGGCAGCGGATCACAGGTAAGCCGGGACAACACTTTCACCAATGACGACCGGACCGCGGTAGCGGGCGAAACCGATGGCCGCTGGCTGGAAGCCGGGGGTCAGTGGTCGTCGTCTTCTGTTGGCGGCGAGGGGCTACCTCCACCCGACGTGGCGGACCGCTTGCCGGGGGAACGCCCGCCGCTGCGTGACTTCTTGCATGAGCAACTCGCGCTTTCGGCCATGGAGGCCGACGCGCAGATGATCGGCCGATATCTGATCGATACGCTGGATGACGCCGGCTATCTGACAGACGACCTGGATGACATTGCAGATCGGCTAGGCTGCACGGCAGACGAAATCGAGGCGGTCTTGCCCGGGCTGCAGGACTTTGACCCGCCTGGTATTTTTGCCCGGTCGCTGTCGGAGTGCCTGGCGCTGCAGCTCAAGCAGCTGGACCGCTTTGATCCGGCGATGCAGACCCTTGTTGAAAATCTTGAAGCGCTCGCCGAAGGCGAAGTTGTCGCGTTACAACGCCAATGCGGCGTCGGTGAGGAGGATTTTGCCGATATGCTGGCGGAAATCCGCGCTCTCGACCCCAAGCCCGGGCAAGCGTTTGAAGGCGCGGCAGCGCAGATCGTCGTACCGGATGTATTTGTTTGGCAAAACGACGATGGCGGTTGGTCAATCGAGCTTAACTCCGATGCGCTGCCGAAAGTGTTGCTCAATCGCCGTTACTATGCGGAGGTTAAGGCGGCATCCCGGTCGAAAAAGGACAAAGCGTACCTGTCTGATTGCTTCGGCAACGCAAGCTGGTTGATCAAGGCACTCGATCAGCGGGCACAGACGATCCTCAAAGTTGCGACAGAGCTGGTGAGCCAGCAGGAAGGTTTCTTTCTGCACGGCGTGGGTCATTTGAAGCCCTTGACCCTGCATCAGGTGGCGGACGAGATCGGCATGCATGAAAGCACGGTAAGCCGGGTGACAGCGTCAAAGTTCCTGACCTGCCAACGGGGCACGTTCGAGCTGAAATATTTCTTTACGTCAGCGATCAACGCCACAGCCGGCGGGGAAGCGCATTCGGCGGAATCCGTCCGCCAGCGGATCAAGGTATTGGTCGACGAGGAAGACCCAAAAGCGATATTATCGGACGATAAGATCGTCAGCCTGCTACAGGGCGAGAATATCGACATCGCCCGACGCACGGTTGCCAAATACAGGGATGCATTGCACATCCCCTCATCGGTGCAACGCCGCCGGATAAAAGCCTCTCAGGTGCCACGCCCTTAGACTTGGCCGCGCGTGAGGCAGGCAAATTGACACGGCCCGGGGAGGTCACTATGGTCCCGCCGCCTGACCAGGCGGCAAGCTGGCCGTTCGGCGATTTAGATGATCGATCGCCGATGGCCGCAAGATAGAAAGAACCAATGGACGTACAAGTAAACGGCAAGCAAATCGACGTCGGCGAAGCGCTACGCGGCCACGTCGTTGACAGGATTGAAGAGCGGGTCAGCAAGTACTTCGACCGCGCGGTTGATGCCCATGTCACTTTTTCACCCGAAGCCCATATGATCCGCGTGGATTGTTCGGTTCATGCCGGTCATGGAATCGATATGCATAGCCACGCGTCCGCGGAAGATCCGTATGTCAGCTTCGACCAGGCGCTGGACAGAATCGAAAAACGTCTGCGCCGTTACAAGCGGCGGCTTGTCGACCACCACCATGGTGGCAAGGGCGAGCTTGAAACAATTCCGGCAGCCAGCTATGTCTTGGCAGGGGATGATGACGCGGCAGAAGAGCCAGAAGACCTCCAGCCGGTCATCGTTGCAGAAACGCGTACGGATATTCCCACGACGACAGTGGGAACAGCGGTAATGCGGATGGACCTGGCGGGGTCGCCGGTCTTTATGTTCCGTAATTCAGCCCACGGGGGCTTGAACGTGGTTTATCGACGGGCCGATGGCAATATCGGCTGGGTAGATCCAGGGCAAGAGGACTAGCTGGGCCAAGCCTTTATCGGCTCAGCATCAGACGGACGCCGGATGGAAATCGAACAAATCCTAACGCCTGAATCAGTAGTCGACTCCCTTCGGGCGTCGAGCAAACGTCAGGCATTGCAGGAGTTGTCGGAACGGGCGGCCGTCATTACCGGGATCAGTGGCCGGGAACTGCTAGAGACGATTCTGGGCCGCGAACGCCTGGGAACCACTGGCGTTGGGCATGGGGTCGCCATTCCGCATGGCCGAATCGACAAGATCGATCGGCTTTACGGCCTCTTTGCCAGGCTCGCGGAGCCGATCGATTTTGAAGCCATCGATGATGAGCCGGTCGACCTGATCTTCATGTTGCTGGCACCGGAGAGCGCTGGTGCTGATCATCTCAAGGCCCTTGCCAAGGTGTCGCGGCTGCTGCGCGACAAATCGATCTGCGACAAGCTGCGTGGCAGTGACAGCGCTGATGCGCTATACATCCTGTTGACGGATACCCAGGCCGACGCAGCCTAAACCTCACGGTTAATGAAGGCTGACAACCTCTAGCTCATGCTCAAGCGCGGCCGCTTTGGCGTGGGCCGGACTTTCCATCAGTCCGATCGGCTGACCGGTTGCGTTGTGGACCGCAAAAGCTGTGACGCCGTTCTCGACAACCGGTTTGATATAGATGACGGACTCCATGCCCAGTTCGGCAAAGGCCTGTGGTGACAGGGTTTTCAGTGTTTCGGTGCGTTGCATCTGACCTCTCCTTTTGAAGCTGATCTATGCGGTTGAGTTGATAGTGATTTTGCGGACGTCCGGCTCAACCTTGGGGCGGGTGAGTTCGATCGCCAGCAGGCCGTTTTTCGTATCGGCGCCTGTTACTTCGATACCGTCTGCCAGAACGAAGCGGCGCTGGAACTGCCGGGCCGCAATGCCGCGATGAACATAAACGGTTTCGGTGTCCTGCGGCCGCTTGCCGACGATTACCAGTTGATTGTCCTCGACCGTGACGGAAAGGTCGTCCGCGGCAAACCCCGCGACCGCCAGGACGATCCTCCAGGACGTTTCACTGACCTGCTCGATGTTATAGGGCGGATAGCCGTCATCGGCGGACTTGGCCGCGCGGTCGAGCATCTTTTCGAGCCTGTCAAAGCCGAGCAGAAAGGGGCTCGAAAGACCTACGGGTCGGCTCATATTGGTGTCTCCTTGCATGAAGCGAGAGCTGTTGGCGCTGTTTGGCGCCAGATACAGCGGCCCGAAGGGTGGCGCCGCGGCCCCATATTTGGGGGTCCTATTGCAGTCGTTCAAGGGCATTGCTGCAGTGCACTATTTGCGCCCCGGTGACGCATCAGTATAGTGGCGGCGACGGTTGCTCCTGGGGTCTCGATAATGGATATCCGCCAGATATTGTGGTCATGGCGCGAAAATCCCCGAATTATGGGGGTTGCTGGCCTGTTTGCCGTTTTGGTCATTTTCATCGCAGCAAAGCCGAATATGGCCTTGGCAGACTTCGAAGATGGCGTTGCGGCGTTCCAGCGGGGGGACTACGCCGCGGCGGTCGCTGAGTGGGAGCCATTGGCCGCACAGAACAATGCAAGTGCCTTGTTCAATCTGGCGCAGATGTATCGGCGGGGGCTGGGTGTTGAGGCTGAACCGGCATTGGCCGAACGCTATTATCGTCAGGCGGCGCTGCTGGGCCATGTGGCAGCCCAGGCCAATCTGGGCTCACTCTACTTCACCAAAAAACCGCCGCAGCCCAAGGAAGCCATCTATTTCTGGCGTCAGGCCGCCCGGCAGGGCGACGCCGTCTCGCAGTATCAGCTGGGTGTGCAGTATTTCAACGGCGAGTTCGTCGTGCGTGACCGGGTGGAGGGCTACGCCTGGATGGTGCTGGCCGCAGACAAGGGGCTGGCCGATGCACGAAAGGCGCTTGCCGAAATGCGCGGCTTCATGTCGTCGGAAGAACTGGAGCAAGGGGTCCAGCTCGCGCTCGAGATCCAGGAAGGGACTGGACAGGGCAGGACGGCATCTGCGGGGACAATCCGGTCAATACCGCTCGGGTCCGAACAGGCGACTGCGCCGCCTGCTCCGACACCTCAAGTCGTTCCGGCGTCAAAGCCTGCCCCTGAGCAACCGGTTCAGGCCGAAAAACCAACCTCAATACGCGATATGCCGCCGGCACCAAGCCGGGCGGTTGCGCAGATACCTAGAACCCCTGATCCCGTGTCACCGCCACCCAAGGCTCAGGCTGCGGCCTCTATCGAGCACAAAGTCGAGCGCAAACCGGTCCAAGTGCCCAAACCGGCTTCAAAACCTCCGGCGCCAAGTCCTAAACCGATTGCCACTGTCCAGGCACCTCCGCCGCCAGCCCCTGTTCCGGCACCTGCCCCCGTGGCACAGCCGCCAAAACCCGAACCGGTTGCGGTGAGGCAGGCGGACCGCTGGCGCGTTCAGATCGCGGCTCGGCGCACGCAAGCAGATGCGCAGGATGCGATCGATAAGGCGACCGCCAGGCACGAGTCTTTGCTCGCTCAGCAGACGGGCCAAATCTACCGGGCCGACCTGGGTGAAAAGGGTGTGTTTTACCGGGCCCAGTTCAGCCCGTTTGCAGAGCGCGCTGACGCAGCGTCACTGTGTCAGAAGCTGTCTGCCGCTGGCACGGAGTGCTTCGTAACCCGGGCGCCGGGTTCCTGAGAGATTAGAGAGCGGTTAATCCACGTCCGGCATCGGTTCCATGGCGCTGTCATAGACATCATCGATCAACTGGCCCAGTTCAGCCATATAGGCCTCGTTGGCGGCGCGCCTGATATGGACGCCCAGCATCTGCATCGGTGACATCCAGCCATGGGTTTTGAGCGAGGCCATTGTCCGCGATAGCCGGGCGCGATGACTCACCTGTTGGTTGGCGGAGAACTTGTTCCAGTCCTCGCCCCAATAGGCTCTGCAGGCGGCTTCGACGATTTGGCCTTCGTTCATCCCTGGCACTCTTTATAGTCAATTGGCGCTAGCATAACCGCGCTCGTATCCAGTCCCAATGGTTCAATTGGCGGGGTTTTCGGCACCGGCTGATGCCTCGGCTTCCATCTCCTCCATATCCTGATCGGAAAACCCCATGTGATGTCCGATCTCGTGGATCAGGACATGGGAAATCACGTCGCGGGCGGTAAAGCCCTCTGCATCGGCATAGGCCAGGATCGGTGATCGGTAGAGCAGAATGACGTCCGGTGGGCCATCCCAGCCGTCCAGGCTGCGCGTGACGATATCGACACCGTCATAGAGCCCCAGAAGGTCATAAGGGCTTTCGAGCCCCATATCGCGGTGAACATCTGAGGAAGGAAACTCCTCGACCAGAATGGCGACATTGGCACAACTGGCCCGGAATCGCTTGGGCAGGCCGGCAAAGGCGTCTGCGGCGATCGCCTCGAACTCCTGCATGCTCATGGCGGGCTCGTTTTCGACGTTAGACACCAAATCTCCGGCTCTCTGGTTTATGCTGCTCTAAGATAGGACCGGTAGAGCGTTGCGCAATATCACGCAATACGGACAGGTGCACCGTCTGCTAGGGTGGCCAGCCTGTCGACTAGAAAAAAGGGGAGAGAAATATGGCACTGCCGCAAGACGTGAATCCGATCAACAGCGAAGTGATGGACACGCTGGTCCGGGCATCAGAGACGGATTGGGTTCAAACCGCCGACAAGGCTTTCACCAAGGTGCTTTACACCGGGTCTGAAAGTGGCTCCTGGGCTGTGCTGTTCCGCTGGCTTAAAGGGTACGTGGCGGCACCTCACAAGCATCTCAGCGGATCGCATACCTTTATTCTCAGTGGCAAGCTTCAGGTACGCGACGGCGTGTTGAACGCTGGCGACTATGTCTATGAGGCCAATGGCATGCTGCACGGCGAGACGACGGCGCTGGAAGACACCGAATATCTGTTCATCTGCAATGGCCCAATCATCTTTTTCGACGACGAAAAATTTCTTGGCTATACCGGTTGGGAAGAAATGCAGCGGATGGCAGAGCAGCAGTCTCCAACGCCTCGGGGGTGATTGTCTCGTCAGGATCGATCTTGAGGATGGGCCGTTTGGGCCTGTAGGGTCTGTCAAGCAATGACCAATCCATTCGGGGAGCGCGGTTTCCAGTCTCAATCTGCCGGGGACCGCTGGATAAAGGACAGAAAATGCATCTGTTAAGAGGCGCCGCTGCGATCGTCGGCGCGGCCGATACTGAAGTTGGTGTCGTGCCAGACAAGAACCCAACGCAACTATGCGCGCAGGCGATCCATGGCGCGCTCGCTGATGCCGGGCTTAGCCTGGCCGACGTTGACGGGCTCATCACCGCGAATTCGATGGCTGAACCCTATATGTACCATGCGGAAATGATGGCGGAGTATTTGCAGATATTCCCCCGTCACACATTGAGCCTGGGGGCCGGGGGCGGTGCGTCCTTTGCGGCGCTTCATCAGGCCGCATCGGCGATTGTGACCGGTATGGCAACCACCGTTGTGGTGGCGATGGCCGATTGCCTGCGAACCGGATTGAGCCGTGATCAGGCGATGGCCATGCAGTCGGCCAGTGGGCACCCGCAGTTCGAACGGCCCTATGGCCCCACCGTGCCGGCGTTCTATGGCCTGGTCGCCCGCGCCTATATGAACACCTATGGCACCGGGCCGGAGCATTTCGCTGCTGTTGCGGTCAATGCCCGTGACCATGCGTCCCGGCACGAGGGCGCGCAGATGCGTGAGCCGATTGCCGTTGAGGATGTCCTGAACAGCCGCATGATCGCCGACCCATTGCGGCTGTTGGATTGTTCGCTGGTGTCAGACGGCGGGAGTGCGGTTGTGTTGACATCGGCCGAGCTGGCCCGCGACCTGAAGCAGAAACCGGTTTATCTGCTCGGCGCGGGTGAGGGACATAGCTACGAACACATTAGTGCCAGCGACAATCTGGTGAGCTCAGGGGCTGCTGATGCCGGCCGCCGCGCCTATGAAATGGCGGGGATGGGACCCGGCGACATCGATGTTGCCGGGATTTACGACTGTTTCACCCCTGTCGTGCTGATTGAGCTGGAGGATCTTGGTTTCTGTGGCAAGGGCGAGGGGGGCGACTTCGTCGCCGAAGGGAACCTCGGGCTAGGCGGGTCGTTGCCAACCAACACCCATGGCGGCCTGTTATCGCACAGCCACTCGGGCAATCCCGGGTCGATGTTCGCGCTGTCTGAATGCGTCTTTCAACTGCGACAGCAAGCGGGCAACCGCCAGGTAGCGGACGCGCAGACCGCGCTGGTGCATGCCCAGGGGGGTATTCTCTCCAGCCATTGTACCGTCATTTTGGGCACTGAGGTCAGTTAGGGAGGCGATGAAATGAGTATTCATGAAGGTAAAAATCTGCCGCGCCCCACGCCAGAGACCCAGCCCTTTTGGGATGCAGCCAGGGAGCACCGGCTGCTGATCCAGCAATGTGCCGACTGCAACACGCATCAGTTCTATCCACGGTCTTACTGTACCAATTGCGGCAGCGGTAATCTTGACTGGGTCGAGGCGGACGGACGCGCGACAATTGTGAGTTACAGCGTGATCGACCGACCTGTCTCAAAAGCCTATTCCGATCCCAACTCAGCGATTCTTGCGCTCGTTAAGCTGACCGAAGGCCCGCAGATGATGACAAACATCGTCGATTGCGACCCTGCGGACATTGCGATCGGCGATCCCGTCACCGTCGTCTTTGAAGATTGGACCGACGAGATATCGATCGTGAAATTCAAACGGCAAGAAGGCTAGATTTCTCGGGGTAGAATGGTGGAGCCGAGGGGAATCGAACCCCTGACCTCTACAATGCCATTGTAGCGCTCTCCCAACTGAGCTACGGCCCCACGGGTTGACGGTTCTCTACCGTCAGGGGGCGGGACTATACGCCGCCGCCCCTTCAAATCAAGACGCTATTTGTTGTCTTCCTTGTCGTCCCCATCAACGGAAACGTCCAGCGCGACATCATCGTCGTCGTCGTCGTCATCGACCTCAAGCAATGAGTCGATATCTTCGTCATCATCGCCGTCATCGAGATCATCATCGTCGTCAAGGACAGCGAGTTCGTCATCCTCGTCCTCTGCGTCCTCTTCAACCTTGGGCTTGGCCGCTGGTTTCGGCGTGGGGTCAGGTGCGGTCCGCCGGGGTTTCAGGATAACCTCGGGCTGAAATTCGGCGCCGCAGGAGATGCAGGTGATGGGACTGTCGTTTCCCAAGTCGTAAAAGCGAGTCGCACATTTCGGGCACTGGCGCTTCGTTCCCAATTCTGGCTTGGTCACTCTGAGGGTCTCCGGTTCATGGGCTGGGAAATTCGGGGCATTCCATTGCCATGAAGCACAGGCCCCTGTCAAAGCCCTATTTGCGCTTTCTGCCGGGTTCTGGTGGCCGCGGTGATGCTGTGATAGAGAAGCGCCGAAATTACAACGGACGATCAATGACTCAATGCCGCTCAAATTCCGTGTCTGGCCTTTCGGGCCGGTTTGCCACGCCGGGGGATAAGTCCATGTCGCACCGGGCGCTGATGCTTGGTGCGTTGGCAGTAGGCGAAACCCGGATTTCCGGGCTTTTGGAAGGCGCTGATGTGTTGGCAACTGCCGATGCGATGCGGGCCATGGGCGCCCAGATTGAAAGGAGTCCCGACGGAATCTGGTCTGTTCACGGCGTAGGGGTTGGGGGTTTGCGCGAACCGGCTTCAGCAATTGATATGGGGAACTCGGGCACCGGTGTTCGGCTTCTCATGGGACTGGTCGCGAGCCAGCCTATACGTGCCGTTTTCGTCGGCGATGAGTCGCTTTCACGCAGGCCGATGGAGCGGGTCATGAAGCCACTGCGCCAGACAACTGCGCAGTTCACCGCCGCAGAAGGCGGTTGCCTGCCTATTACTGTTGAGGGCGCGATCAATCCACTACCCCTCGACTACGAGGTCCCGGTGCCGTCGGCGCAAGTCAAGTCGGCGGTGTTGCTTGCAGGGCTTAATACGCCTGGCACGACGTCTGTCCTGGAACGGGAGGCGACTCGTGACCATACGGAGAACATGCTGCGCCACTTTGGCGTTGACGTTCAGGTCGAGGATGCCAGTGCAGGCCGAAGAATTTCGCTGACTGGCCCTGCAGAACTATCCCCGGCATCTGTCGCAGTGCCAGGCGACCCGTCGTCTGCGGCATTTCCATTGGTAGCGGCGGTGATTACCCCAGGCTCTGACCTGACAATGACAGGCGTCCTGATCAACCCTCTTCGTGCCGGTCTTTTCGACACTTTACGCGAGATGGGGGCCGATCTCAGTTTCGACAACGAGCGGGTGGAAGGTGGTGAAAAGGTTGCCGATATCCGCGCCCGCTTCAGCCGGCTAAAGGGGGTTACCGTCCCGGCTTACCGTGCCCCTAGCATGATCGATGAGTTTCCCATCCTGGCGATCGCGGCCGCATGTGCTGAAGGGACGACGGAAATGGATGGGTTAGCGGAGCTGCGGGTCAAGGAGTCTGATCGCTTGGCTGCGGTTGCAACCGGGCTCTCGGCGAACGGCGTGCGCGTCGAAGAATTCGAAGCCGGCCTTACCGTTCATGGGGCTGGTGGGCTGGTGCCGGGGGGTGGCTTCGTCGAGACCTTCATGGATCACCGGATTGCCATGGCTTTCCTCGTGCTGGGCTGTGCCGCAGCAAACCCTGTGACCATTGATGAAGCCGAAATGATCGCAACCTCTTTTCCAGATTTTGAAGCGCTGATGACGAAGGCGGGTGCCAGTCTGGAGCGCGGGTGATTATTGCCATCGATGGGCCCTCGGCGGCCGGTAAGGGCACCCTGGCCAAAGGGCTGGCGGCGCATTTCGGCCTGCCGCATCTGGATACGGGCGCGCTCTACCGAGCGGTAGCGCTCAGGGTGCTTGATGCCGGTGGAGACCCAGGTGACGAGAGTGCTGCGGTTCAGGCCGCGCAAGGGCTTGCGTTGGAAAACCTGACGGACCCTAGGTTACGAGACGAAGCGACGGGTTCCGCTGCATCGAGGGTTGCAGCGATTCCAGCGGTACGCGAGGTATTGGTGGCATTTCAGAGAGACTTTGCCGGCCAGCCGGGGGGCGCGGTTTTGGATGGGCGCGACATTGGCACGGTTATCTGTCCCGATGCGGACGTGAAGCTCTTCGTAAGCGCTTCACCTGCGGCACGGGCAGAGCGCCGGGCGCTTGAGATGAAGGCCAAGGGTCAACCCGCTGACGTGGCGGAAATCGAGCGTGATATCGCCCGGCGCGATGAACGTGATTCGAATCGGGCGCAGTCACCGCTAAAACCCGCAGAAGACGCGCACTTGCTCGATACGACGAATTTGGATATAGAGGCGGCGCTTATGGCGGCGATCGCCATCGTGCAGGCCTGCCGCACGCCCTAGAGGCAGGAAGACCGCGGGACAAAACCACGCGGCCGGAAATAGAATACTTAGGAGCATTAATGTCCGACGCGACAGTTGCGGGCGCTGGCAGCGCCCTTCGTGATGAATTTGCCGCCCTTTTAGATGAATCATTCGGGAAACGGGACGCCATAGAGGGTTCCGTAATCACCGGTAAGGTCGTTGGAATCGAAAATGACCTGGCGATCATCGATGTGGGTTTGAAGGCTGAAGGCCGTGTGCCGCTGCATGAATTTGCGCCGCAGGGTCAAGAAGCCGAAATCAGCGTCGGTGACGACGTTGAAGTCTATCTTGAACGGATGGAAAACGCGCTGGGTGAGGCTGTTATCAGCCGCGAACGCGCGCGCCGTGAAGAGGCCTGGGACCGGCTTGAGAATGCCGCAGATGGCAGCTCACGCGTTGAAGGGGTGATCTTCGGACGCGTCAAAGGCGGGTTCACTGTCGATTTGGATGGTGCTGTTGCGTTCCTGCCGGGCAGTCAGGTTGATATCCGCCCGGTACGCGACATCGCGCCGCTGATGGGGATCCCTCAGCCGTTCCAGATTCTCAAGATGGACCGCCGCCGCGGCAACATCGTTGTTTCACGCCGGGCCGTTCTGGAAGAGACACGGGCCGAACAGCGCACCGAATTGCTGGCCGATCTGCACGAAGGCCAGGTGCTTGAGGGCGTGGTCAAGAACATCACCGATTATGGCGCGTTTGTTGACCTGGGTGGCATTGATGGCCTGCTTCACGTGACCGACATGTCGTGGCGCCGGATCAATCACCCGACCGAGGTCGTCAACATTGGCGAGACCCTTAACGTTCAGGTGATCAAGGTTAACCCGGAAACCCAGCGCATCAGCCTTGGCATGAAGCAGCTGGAAGCCGATCCCTGGGATAGCATCGAGGCGAAGTATCCGGTCCGCACGACCTTTACCGGCCGTGTCACCAACATCACCGACTATGGCGCTTTTGTTGAACTGGAGCCCGGTGTTGAAGGCCTGGTTCACGTCTCTGAGATGAGCTGGACCAAGAAGAACGTCCATCCGGGCAAGATCGTGTCGCAAAGCCAGGAAGTCGACATCATGATTCTGGATGTCGATCCGGCCAAGCGCCGCATCAGCCTGGGTCTCAAGCAGGTTCAGGACAATCCGTGGGATACCTTCGCAGCCAGCCATCCGGAAGGCACCGAGGTGGAAGGCCAGGTCAAGAACATCACCGAATTCGGTCTGTTCATCGGCCTCGAAGACGATCTCGACGGTATGATCCATCTGTCGGATCTGGACTGGAACCGCAGTGGCGACGAGGTCCTGCAGGAATACAAGAAGGGCGACACCGTCAGGGCCGTCATTCTGGACGTCGATGTTGAAAAAGAGCGCATCGGTCTGGGCATCAAGCAGCTCAGCGAGGATCCGTTCGCCTCTGTTGCCGGCATGAAGCGCGGTGAAATCGTAACCTGTACGGTGACCGCAGTTCAGGAACCCGGCCTTGAAGTCACCTTCGGCGATTCCGAATATCCGGGTTATATCCGCCGCGGCGACCTCGCGCGTGATCGCGGTGATCAGCGTCCGGACCGGTTCGCCCCGGGCGACAAGGTCGACGCCATGGTCACCAATATGGACCGCTCGTCCCGGCGCGTCGCCTTGTCGATCAAGGCGCTGGAGATCCAGGAAGAGAAGCAGGCCGTCGAGCAGTATGGTTCGACCGATGCGGGCGCCAGCCTTGGCGACATTCTGGGCGCGGCCATGGACAAGGCGCGTGGTGACGCTGCCCCAGAGGGTGGTGACGCGGAAACCTCAGAGTCAGATGCCGGTGAGGACGACAAGAAATAGTCGATTACCGTTTCCGGCCTGAGCTGGAAAAATTTGCAAAAGCTTGCCCCCTGGCCTGTTCTCAGGTTGGGGGGCTTACTTTATGATGCCATTGTGTTTCTTTGCGTGGCCGGTAACGGAGAATCTGGATGACGGTCGATGTTGATGCGCTGATTGATCGCCGCAAAATGAAGCGTCGGCTTTTGTTTTGGCGGCTCGCTGCTGTAGCGCTGTTGCTTGTACTGGTCATTGCCCTTGTTGGCGGCGATCGGGGCGATAGCGGCCCGCGCATTGCCAGGGTCTCCGTCGATGGAATCATTGTTGGCGATGTCCAGCGGGATCAGATGCTTGAAGACATTGCCTATGATCCTGACGTTCAGGCCGTCCTGCTCTCTATCGATAGCCCGGGCGGTACGGCTGTCGGATCGGAAGTGCTGTACAAGAAGCTGCGCGTTATTGCTGCTGAAAAACCCGTCGTTGCGACCATTCGCTCGGTCGCGGCTTCGGGTGGTTATATTGCCGCACTCGCCTCTGAACACATTGTTGCCAACGAAAACTCCGTGACGGGATCGATTGGCGTGATCTTCCAGATTCCGGAATTTTCCGGCTTGCTGGAGGACATCGGCGTGACCGTGAACGAAGTCAAAAGTGGCACGCTAAAAGGTGGCCCGTCGCCCTATAAGCCGATGAGCGATGAAACGAGGGCGGAATTGGAGGGCATGGTCGAAGATGCCTTCATCTGGTTCAAGGACCTTGTGCAGGAGCGGCGCGGTTTGTCGGATGAACAGCTCGTCGTGGTCAGCGATGGCCGTGTTTTTTCGGGCAGGCAGGCGGCAGCCAATGGGCTGATTGATCAGCTGGGGGGCGAAACCGAAGCACTGGCCTGGCTTGAGGATACATATGGCATCGCCGATGATATCCCGGTGATCGATGTAGAACCGATCGAAGACCTGCCATTCCTAGCGCAAACAATGGCTTGGATCACGGGAGACGCGTATTTCGCCGATCGGCTTTCGCTTGACGGGTTGTTGACCCTCTGGCACGCTCATTAATGGATTAGCGTGGCCTCGAGGGGTGGCCGTGCGTCCTCGACCCAGGGGGTGTGTCGAGTGATTAAGTCAGAACTGGTTCAAAAGCTCGCGGAAGAGAATCCGCATCTTTACCACCGTGCAGTGGAACGTATCGTATCGACGATATTTGACGAGATCGCCAATGCGCTGGCGCATGGAGATCGCGTGGAATTGCGCGGTTTCGGGGCGTTTTCGGTGAAACAGCGCCCGGCGCGCGTCGGCCGCAATCCGCGTACCGGCGAAGCGGTGCATGTGCCCGCCAAGGCCGTACCGTTCTTCAAGACCGGCAAGGAACTGCGCGAGCGCTTGAACAAATAGGTTTTTTCAAATCGTAGCGTTGCGAGTCGGCGTCACTCGCGATAGGTTCCGCGCGTGCGTCGGATAAAGCTCATTATTGTCGTGCCCATCGCAATCATTGTGATTGCGCTTTCCGTTTCTAATCGACAAGACGTGGTGATCAACCTGTGGCCGCTGCCCTGGACGATTGACGTGCCGCTTTACATGCTGGGTTTCTTGCTATTCGCCGCAGGCGCGCTGACCGGCGGGCTGGCTGTCTGGTCGTCCCGCATGCGCCGGAACCGGCGTCTCCGCAAGGCGCATGAACAACACAAGCCTGCGCCGCCTGTCGATTCCGAAACACCCCCATCGTCCGCTCCCCCCATGCTGAGGTCATCATGAACACACACAATCCTGTCTTTTGTGCACTCGATACATCCGAACTCGCGGTCGCCATCAAATGGGCAAATCACCTGATGGGATCAGTGGGTGGCATGAAGCTAGGGCTGGAATTCTTTGGTGCGCAAGGACCGGCCGGGGTGAGGGCGGTGGCCGATACCGGTATGCCGATTTTCCTCGATCTGAAATTCCACGATATTCCTCAAACTGTGGCTGGTGCGATTTCGTCGGTGACTCCAATGGGACCGGCCTTCATCACCATTCATACCCAGGGCGGACGCGCCATGATGGAGGCTGCGGCAGAGGCAGCAACGAAAGCCGCGCAGGCCGCGGGCGTCAACCGGCCTAACCTACTGGGTGTCACCGTGCTGACCAGCCTGGATGAAGGCGATCTGGGCTCTATCGGGGTCGAAAGCCAGATGCAGGATCAAGTGATCCGGTTGGCCGAATTGGCCCAACAAAGTGGACTGGACGGCATTGTGTGTTCGCCGCTTGAAATTGCCGCGGTCCGCCAAGCTTGCGGGCCTGACCTGACCCTTATGGTTCCGGGTATCCGCCCGGCAGGCGTGGGTGTCGGCGACCAGAAGCGAGTCATGACGCCTGAACAGGCGCTGGCTGCTGGGGCAAATCATCTGGTCATTGGCCGTGCCATTACCGGCGCCGACGACCCAGCCGCTGCCGCCCAGGCGATTGCGACGGCGATTGCTGCCTGACAAGGCTGCTGAACAAAGCAACGCCGCCTATTGCTCTTGTAAAGCCAACCCCTATATTCCCGTGATCTCTCGCGGGGCCCCCTATGACCGTTAATGTCAAAATCTGCGGTATTAACACTGTCGATGCGCTGGTCGCCGCTGAACAGGCAGCGGCCAGCCATATTGGCCTGAATTTCTATCCGCCGTCGCCGCGTTTCATAGGTCCTGAACAAGCGCAAAACCTGTCATCGCGCGTGCCCCATGGCATTATGCGCGTTGGGGTTTTTGTTAATCCAGACAATGACTTACTGACCAGGACACTGGCATCTGTATCGCTTGATTACGTACAGTTACACGGCTCGGAGTCGCTGGACCGGGTACGTGAAATCAAACAGCACTTTGACAAGCCTGTTATCAAGGCTGTTCCGATCTCCGATGCCACTGACGTCCAGACAGCGCACGCCTTTGAAGATGTGGCGGATTTCTTGCTGTTCGACACGAAACCGCCTAAATCTATCGCTGCTTCGATGCCGGGTGGGACGGGGCTGGCCTTCGACTGGGACCTGCTTACAGGTGAGAGTTGGAGCATCCCCTGGTTCCTTGCAGGCGGGTTGACGCCGGAGAACGTGGCGGATGCCGTTCGGCAAACCGGGGCCGCCTATGTGGATGTCTCATCAGGTGTTGAAAGCGAACCGGGCGTCAAAAGCCCGGAAAAGATCATGGCGTTTACCAAAGCAGCGCAGGGCGCATCATAATGAACAAGCCTGACCGGCCGAATTCGTACCGAACTCTTCCCGACGAGGCCGGGCACTTCGGAATCTTCGGTGGCCGTTATGTTGCTGAAACGCTGATGCCGCTGATTCTGGATCTTGAGCAGGCCTATGAGGCGGCCAAGGCCGATCCGTCTTTCAAGTCGCAGATGGACGACTTGATGGCCAACTATGTCGGCCGGCCCAGCCCGCTTTACTTTGCCGAGCGGCTGACCGCCCACTATGGCGGCGCGAAGATCTACTTCAAACGTGACGAGCTGAACCACACCGGCGCGCACAAGATCAATAATTGCATCGGTCAGATCCTGCTGGCCCAACGCATGGGGAAATCGAGGATCATTGCTGAGACAGGCGCCGGGCAACATGGTGTGGCCACGGCGACCGTCGCCGCACGGTTCGGCCTTGAATGCAAGGTGTTCATGGGCGCAACCGATATTGAGCGGCAGCAGCCCAATGTGTTCCGCATGAATCTCCTCGGCGCAGAAGTTATTCCGGTGAACTCCGGCTCGAGCACGCTCAAAGACGCAATGAACGAGGCGCTGCGCGATTGGGTAACCAACGTCGAAGATACCTATTATCTGATCGGCACGGCTGCCGGCCCGCATCCATACCCGGCGATGGTGCGCGACTTTCAGTCGGTGATCGGACAGGAAGCGCGTGAGCAGATTTTGAAGGCTGAGGGCCGGTTGCCGGATTCATTGGTCGCTTGTATTGGCGGTGGCTCGAACGCGATCGGCCTTTTTCATCCCTTCCTGGATGATGTCGATGTATCCATGGTGGGTGTTGAAGCCGCTGGTCACGGGATCGATAGTGGTGAGCACGCAGCATCAATCAGCGCGGGCAGCCCTGGCGTGTTGCATGGCAACCGCACTTATCTGCTGCAGGACGACGATGGCCAGATCAAGGACGCGCATTCTATTTCCGCGGGGCTCGACTATCCGGGTATTGGGCCCGAACACAGCTGGCTTTCAGAGTCCGGTCGGGTTGACTATGTCGCCGTGACCGACGACGAGGCGCTGGCGGCCTTTCAGGATTGCTGCAGGCTGGAAGGGATTATCCCGGCGCTGGAGCCGTCGCACGCGCTCGCCCATGTTGCGCGCACTGCCCCTGACCTGTCGAACGACCACATCATGGTGGTCAACCTTTGTGGCCGTGGCGACAAGGACATCTTCACCGTGGCAGACGCGCTTGGAGTAACGATTTGACCGAGGCAGCAGGACGCATCGAACGCTGTTTTGACGCATTGCGGGCGCAGGATCGTGCGGCCTTTGTGGCCTTTATTACGGCGGGCGATCCAAACCCGGAACAATCCCAGCAGGTGCTGAATGGCTTACCGGCGGCGGGGGCTGACATCATTGAACTCGGCATGCCGTTCAGCGACCCGATGGCCGATGGGCCGTCGATTCAAGCGTCGAGCCAGCGTGCTCTGAAGGCAGGGCAAACCCTCCGTGGAACGCTGGATATGGTAAAGGCGTTTCGAGAAAACGATGCGGAGACGCCGATCGTTCTGATGGGCTATTACAATCCGATCTATCACTACGGTGTCGACCGGTTTCTAACCGAAGCTGTCGATGCCGGGGTCGATGGACTGATCATCGTGGACCTTCCGCCAGAAGAAGACGCTGAACTTTGCGAACCGGCCATTGCAGCGGGGATCCGCTTCATCCGTCTGCTGACACCGACGACAGATGACGCCCGGCTGGATACGGTGCTGCAGAACACCAGCGGCTTTCTGTACTATGTCTCGGTGGCGGGAATCACCGGGGCAGCCATGGGTGCACAGCAAGCTATTGAAACGGCCCGCCAGCGCATAGCGGAGAAGAGTGCGCTGCCCGTTGTTGTTGGCTTCGGTATCAAGACGCCTGACCATGCTGCCAGTGTCGGTCAGGTTGCTGACGGGGTGGTGGTAGGGTCGGCCATCGTCGATCAGATTGCGGGCGCCGTGGACGAGTCCGGCGCCATTACCGATGCTGATATTGGACATGTGCTAGGTTTCGTCGGGTCTCTGGCCGACGGGGTGCGAAGCGCGCGGCAAAGGGGGGCTGCATGAACTGGTTCAAGAATGTCCGGCCGAAGCTAACAAGTGTCTTTAAGCGGGAAGGCAAGACGGATACGGACGTCAAATGGCACACCTGCGTCAATTGCGGCCAGATGGTCTATATGAAGGAGTTTGTCGAGGCGCTGAAGGTTTGTCCGCATTGCGATCACCACCACCGGGTCGGGCCGAAAGAACGTTTCGATGCGTTGTTTGACGATGGGGCATTCCAGGAAATTTCGGTGCGGCCCGGCGTTGACGACCCCCTTAAATTCAGGGATCAGACCAAGTACCCGGAAAGACTGAAGAATAGCCGCAACAAGACGGGGCAGCATGATGCGATTGTCGCCGCGGCCGGTTCCATCGGGGGCCAGCCTGCAGTCGTGGCGGTTCAGAACTTTGCCTTTATGGGCGGGTCACTTGGCGTCGGTGCTGGCGATGCGTTTGTTACCGCTGCCAAGCGGGCGCTGGCAGACGAAGCCGCATTTGTGATGATTGCCGCGGCAGGCGGCGCTCGCATGCAGGAAGGGACCCTGTCGCTGATGCAAATGCCGCGCACGACCGTTATGGTCGAAATGCTGCGGGAGGCCGGGTTACCCTATATCGTTGTTCTGACTGACCCGACGACCGGCGGCGTGACTGCATCATATGCCATGCTGGGCGATATTCAGATCTCTGAGCCGGACGCGCTGATTGGTTTCGCCGGACAGCGGGTGATCGAAAGCACAATCCGTGAACAGCTCCCTGAGGGCTTTCAGCGTGCCGAGTACTTGCTGGAACACGGCATGATCGACATGGTCGTTCACCGCAGCGAGCTGCGTGACAAGATTGCCATGTTGCTTGGTCTGCTGATGGGGGGGCACGTCGAATCAGAGCCTGAGGCCGAGGACGACATCGACTCAGGCGAAGAGATAGATGAAGACGCGACGCTGCCGTTGCCGGGCGATGTCGTTACGCCGGTCCAGTCCGAGGATTCGCCGCGACAGTGACAAGTAGCGATATTCTGGAGCGGTTTTACGACCTGCACCCGAAGCTGATCGACCTTTCGCTGGGGCGCATTGAGCGGCTGCTTGCCCGGCTGGGCCATCCAGAACAGAAACTACCACCGATCATTCATGTCGCCGGAACCAATGGCAAGGGCTCCACGATTGCTTTTATGCGCGCCGTCTTGGAGGCGCATGGCGAGCGGGTTCAGGCTCTGACCTCGCCGCATCTGGTGCGGTTTCATGAGCGTATCCGCCTGTCTGACGGGCTGATCAGCGAGGACCGGCTGATTGATGTCCTGTCGCGCTGCGAAGAGGTCAATGCGGGCGATCCGATCACCTATTTCGAGATGACCACCGCCGCTGCCTTCCTGGCCTGTGCCGAGGATGACGCAGACTACTGCCTCGTCGAGGTGGGGCTGGGTGGACGGTTCGACGCAACCAATGTGATCGAAAGCCCGGTGGCAACAGTAATTACACCCATCGGCTACGACCATCAGAGTTTTTTGGGCGATACGCTAACTGAAATCGCGCATGAGAAAGGGGGTATCCTGAAACACGGCATACCGGGCTTTATTGGTCTGCAACCGCCCGAAGCTATGGCTGAAGTCACGCGGGTTGCACAGCAGGTCGGCGCACCACTCACGGTTTGCGACGAACCGGTTCAGGAAGGTTCACCCGGCCTGTTAGGCCCGCATCAGCGGCAGAACGCCGCGCTGGCGCTTGGTTGCCTGAAAGGGATTGGCTATCCGTTGAAGCCGGAGAATGTGGCGGCAGGGCTAGCCGCTGTCGATTGGCCTGCGCGATTACAGCGCATTGAGTCGGGGCCTCTTGGAGAGTTACTTACGGACGATGCTACGCTCTGGCTCGATGGCGGCCACAACGCGGAAGCGGCGGTTGCCATTGCAGACGCTTTCAGCGGTCAAAAGTTGACGCTCATTGTTGGCCTGATGGCGAACAAAGACGCGGAAGCTTTCTTGTGCGGCATTTCACCTATTGTGGATTCGGTGATAGCGGTTTCCATTCCAGGTGAGGCGTCGCACGATCCATTTGATCTGGCGGCTCGCGCGGCGTCTTTGGGGCTCCCCTCTGAAGCTGCAGAAGATATTTCCTCGGCGCTGAGGCGGGCGCCGGGTGGCGATGTGCTTATCTGCGGGTCGCTATATCTGGCCGGACAGGTACTCGCGGACTCTGGCCTCAATCCATAAAAAAGGGCATCCCGAAGGACGCCCTTTTTGACTCTATGAGAAGGATCAAACTGATTCGTTGATCCATTCGACAATCTTGTTCTTTGGCAGCGCACCCACTTTGGTGGCCTGAATTTCACCGTCTTTGAACAGCATCAGCGTGGGGATGCCACGGACGCCATAGCTGGTCGGTGTGGTCGGGTTCTCATCGATGTTGAGTTTGGCAACCGTCAACGAACCGTCCATATCCTGCGCGATTTCGTCGAGCGCTGGAGCGATCTGCTTACACGGGCCGCACCACTCTGCCCAATAGTCTACGAGTACGAGACCTTCTGCGCTGAGTACGTCTGCCTGGAAGCTGTCGTCGGTAATTTTCTTCGTCGCCATGGGATATTCCTTGTTGGAGTGAGTCCAAGTGTGGCACCGAACGTAGGGATGGCCTATCCCAGCGTCAAGGTGCTCTCACGCAGCTGTGAGCAGGGCAATCTGTTCGTCCAGCATCTCTTGCGGTAACTCCATCAGAACCGGACCGTCGGTCCATAACAACGCGCAGCGAATGGGGCGGTCCGGATAGACTTGTTCGATGAGGGCGCGATAGGCAGCCATCTGCTTGCGATAAAGGATCGGAACGCCCTCAGCGCGCTGCGGGGGCGGGCGGTTGGTCTTGTAGTCGACAATCAGCACCGCGTTGTCCGTGACGGCCAGCCGGTCGATCTGCCCACTGACGGCTTCTTTGCCGATCAGGCCTGTAACCGGCACCTCGGCGGCGCTTTCGTCACTGAAGAGGGCGTTGAAGTCAGGGTCGTCCAGAATCTCTAACACTTCACCGGCCCATTCCTGCCGTGTCGTGTCTTCAAGGGCGAAGCTGGCTTGTGCCAGATAGGTCTCGGCCGCAGCTGCCCGTTGCGGCGGTGGAATGTCTGGCAAGAACTGCAAAAGTCGGTGAACCAGATTGCCGCGTAAGAACCGATCACGATTATCAGCGGCCAGTGGGCTTCTGACCGGCATCTCCGGCAATACGGGGCGCGACGGCGCGAGCGGGCGGCTGGGCGAGGGCTCTGTAGGCGCGGGGGCGTAGAGCCAGTCCGGTGGATCGGTATGCACCGCTGGCACGACAGTTGTGTCCTCATCCCCGTCGGATAATGTACCCGTGGCATAGCGTAGGACGGGGACATTATCGACGTCATAAGCCTCCACCACCTCCAGCCGCTCGAACGCCGCTTCAATCAAATTGTACCAACAGTGATCAGGGCGGCCCCGTTGGGGTTCATAGCCGCAGATATAAAGTCGGTCCGCTGCGCGTGTCAGTGCGACATAGAGCTGTCGGTTGTATTCCTGATCGCGCAGCGCGACGGACTTGTCATGCGCGTCTGCCGCTGCACCGACCCGGTTGGCGCTGGATACCGGCCAGAGCATGGTTGGTGAACCATCCGGAGCGTCCGCCCAATAAACATTGGGCGGCTGCGTCGGCGCGCCACAAGTGTCTGGCAGGAAGACGATTGGTGCTTGCAAGCCTTTGGCGCCATGCACAGTCATCACGCGCACCTCGCCGCGAGACTGTTCCATCTCCCGTTTGACCTCGGTTTCGGCGGCTTCGATCCAGTGGATGAAGCCCTGCAGCGAAGGCGCATGGGTACGCTCAAAATCCATCGCGAGCGCCAGCAGCTCATCCATCGGGTCCAGCGCATCCGGGCCCAGGCGGGCAAGCATGGCGCGGCGTCTGCCGCTATCCAGCACCCACGAGAAGAATTCGAAGGGCGGGACATAATCCGCGCGATCAAGGCAGGCGGTAAGAAAGCGGCGCGCCTCTGCGATTTGCGGATTATCCCTATTGCTGGCTTTCAATGATTGCCAGAGTGGTCCGTCCCGCTCATAGGCAAGGTCAAAAAGTTGATCCTCATTCAACCCCACCAACGGGGACTTAAGCACGGTGGCGAGCGTCAGGTCATCCTCCGGCATCAGGACAAATTTGCCCAGGGCCAGCAGGTCCATGACGGCCAGTTGTTCGGTCAGGATCATCCGGTCGACACCCGCAACCGGGACATTGTGCCGCTTGAGTTCGCGGACCATAGCGGCGAAGAAGTCATTGCGCCGCCGCACCAGAATCATGATGTCGTCGGGCTGGATTGCGCGGCCTCTTGAGGTCAGTTCCTCGCGCGCGTTCAGCCAGTGAGTGATTTGCCGGGCGATTTTCCGGGCCAGGCGCACATCGGGATCAGTGATGTCGAGCCGCTTGATAGGTGGCTCCCACCCCTCTGATTTCTCAACCGCCTCGGGCAGTTCCGGCGGCCAAAGCTCAACAAGTCCGGCAACACCGGCGCGGTGCGCCTGGTGTCTGATCTCGCGCTCCTGATCGCTGAAGATCATGCCATTGCGGGCGGTTTTGCTCTCAAACACCGTATCGACCAAC
>JANQQJ010000033.1 GCA_028284945.1 Alphaproteobacteria bacterium
CAGGCCGTTCGTGCTGAGGAGCCCGATTAGGGCGTCTCGAAGTGCGGGCGGCCGTTCATCCTTCGAGACGGCGCCTGACGGCACCTCCTCAGGTCGAACGGTGTTGTTCTGTCGTTGCATCACCACGCCCTAGTCCTTCAACGGTTCTTCGCCGGCTTCAACCAGCTCGGCGTGGTGGGTTTCGGCGATAAAGGCGGCGTGGCCGCGCAGGTGTTCAGGCCCGAAGAGATAGAGGATGCATTTCAGCGCAACTGCAAGGCCAGACAGCATCAAAAGAAAGAAGCCGATGGGGATCATGCTCTTGATGATCCATCGGTCGCTCAGACCCGATTGCGGGGAGCCTTCGTTCAATGCATAGGCAAAGTCGGCAAAGATATAGCCCCAATAGACCAGGATCGCGCAGTAGGGAATGACGAAGAGAACGGCGCCGATCAACTCGATCCACACCTTTGTGCGAGGTTTCATGCGATCGCGCAGAATCTCGATCCGCACATGAGCGTCTTTCAGATAGGCATAGCCGAGACACAGCAGGAAGAGCGTTGCATGCAGATGCCATTCCAGTTCCTGCAGCTTGGTTGAGCTGACGATCTGCAGATTTTGCGAGCGGGAGATCACGTCAAAAATGATCGCTGCCATCAAAAACAACGCCAGCCAGGCGGCAATGCGGCCGACACCGCTGACAAAGCGGTCGAGCCCGGTGGTCAGTCGATCAATGAACTCCATCAGGCGGGCCTAGGGCAGGTAGCCGAGATCGCGCCAGATGGCGTTTTTCTCACGGAACGCGGCGAAAGATTCATGGGCGCGTTTGAAGTCCTCGCTCTTGGCGGATTCCTCGACAATCACTTCTTCCCAGGCGTTGCGAAGCGCCTCAAGAACCTCGGGCGACCACTTCTGAATCTTGACGCCTTTTTCCTTCAGGAACGTCAGGGCCTCTGCCTGGATGGCTTCACCCTCGGCGATGGAATAGCGCATGTTATCCCCACAAACGGCTTCGATCTGCGCCTTCTGCGTATCGTTGAGCGCGTCCCATTCGTCTTTGTTGATCATCAAGTCAAAGAACGTCGACTGCTGATGCCAGCCGGGGAAGTAATAATATTTCGCCGCCTGATAGAAGCCCAGATTGACATCGATGGCAGGCATCGAAAACTCGGTGCCGTCGATGGTGCCTAGCTCCAGCGCCGGGAAGATGTCGCCGGACGACAGGAGTTGCGTGCTGGCACCCAGTTTCTCCAGCACTTTGCCGCCGAGGCCAAAGAAGCGGATTTTCAGTCCTTCCAGGTCCGCGGGCGTCTTGATCTCGTTCTTGAACCAGCCAGAAGCCTCCGGCGCGATCATGCCGCACATCACCGCATGGATGTTGTAGCGGTGATAGATCTCCTCGAAGATTTCCTGGCCGCCACCGAAATAGTACCACGCCATATATTCATCGCCCCGCATGCCAAAGGGTACGGCGGAGAAAACCTGCAGCGCAGAAACCTTGCCGGCCCAATAGCCAGGTGTGGACCATGCAGCTTCCAGCGCGCCGACGGAGATGGCCTCAAACGCGTCCAGCGCCGGGACCAGTGCATTGGGCTGGTAGAACTCGATCTCGAAATCGCCTGCGGAAACGACTTCGAGCTGTTCGGCCAGCCGCAGGCCCAGTGTACCGATTTGCGGCAGCGTGCTGGGATAGGCGCTCGACAACTTCCATTTGACGGAGGGCTCACGAACGGGCTCATCACCAGCCGGTCCAGCCGCCTGTTCGCCAGCGCATGCCGCCAACATCAACGCCGTTGAGACGGCGAGTGCCTTAATACCCTTCATGTGACTGGTCTTCCCCTAGATGTCTTGGGGGTTCTTATAGGGGCTAAAAGTCATCCCCTCAACGGTGAGGCTGCGGGTTATTCTGGCGGTGAACGTCCGTCCGGCTTTCAGACATTGTCAAACCGGGTTAATCTTCGCCGCGGAGCCAACCGCCGGAGGGGCAGATGACGAACCTCATCATCGCAAGTGCCATATTTTTTCTTATTCACTCGCTTGTTTCAGGCACGGGTCTGCGGTTTGTGCTGATCGATAAGATCGGGCAGGGCGCTTACATGGCGATTTTCTCGCTGATCTCGCTGGGATCGATTATCTGGATGTCGATGGCCTATGGCGACGCGCCTTATGTCCACATTCCGGTGCTGGGCGACCTGCCGCCGTCTATCGATTATGTCACCTTGGTAATCATGTTCGTTGCGTTCGTGTTGGCGGTGGTGGGGATTACAACCAAGAACCCGACCGCGACCGGTCAGGAAGCGATGTTGCAAGGCGATGACGTCGCTTACGGCATCGTGCGCGTGACGCGACACCCTTTCCTGTTCGGGGCGGCGCTTTGGGCATTTGCCCACATCCTCAGTAACGGCGAACTGGCGTCCCTTATCTTCTTTGGCACGTTTTTCGTCGTTGTCGTGCGGGGCATGGCCAATATCGATCGAAAGCGCGCCCGGGTTGACCCTGAGGGGTGGGAAAAGTTTGCCGCACAAACATCCCGGGTCCCGTTTCTGGCCATTGCGCAGGGCCGCAATACGCTGAAGGTGGGAGAGCTGGGCATCGTGCGCCTTGTGGCCGCTATTGTAATCTTTGTGGTCATTTTCTACTTCCATGCGGAGATCTTTGGCGCCGCTGCTGGTGCCTGGATGGTAAGCGCGACAAGCCTTGGCTAAGCCCTGGGCTGCCACGTCGTCAGAAAAAGGGGAGACCAATGCAGAAAATGTTGAGTGCATTTGCTGTTCTTCTGATCTTGGGGATCGGAACAGCAGCCCACGCGGACACGCGCGAAGGCGCGGTGACGCTGAAGGCAACCGCGGCGGCCGCGGACGGAGGTGCCATGGACGAGGCGGGACCGCCCAAGGATACCGCCGGCTTTACTTGCCATGATGAAGATGGTGACACCTTCTGTTCATGCACCAGTCTCAAAGACTGCAATGCGCTGATTAAATCCGGTAAGTGCACCGGCGACCTGGAAATTCACGAAGAGGACCCACCGGACGCGACCTGTGATTCAGATAGCGCGGATCAGCCGGCCAAGCCCGGCGGACTCAAGCTGAAGGCGGCCAGCAGTTCTGAGACGACGGCGCGTGTCAGCCCGGCATCGGCAACGAATATGACGCTGAAGGCGACCGGCCCCGGTGGTACCGAATTCGATTGTGACTATGACGATGACGGCAACAAGACCGGCTGCAAGTGCCACAGCACCAAAGACTGCATCAATATGTTCAAGAAAAAAGCATGCGGCGATTGGGACGTTGATGATCAGGGCACCAAGGCAAGCTGCGGGCCTTAGCGGTGTTGCCATTCAAACACACTTCGGGAATTTCTGGCTTTAGGGCCTGAAATTCCCCGGAGCCAACTTTACTTAATAAGAGTTGCTCCTCTATATTTTGACGAGGTGTTGGGAGCACATACCAAATGAGGTGGTCATGAGGGTGGCCATGTCAAACGGGATGGAGACTCCGATGGACGATAATCTCGTCTTAGTGCTGACAACCTTGCCGAAATACTTGCTCGTGACGGCGATGATTGGTGCGCTGCTTGGGTTTGAGCTCGCGCGCACGAACGGCTTCAGCCGCCTGAAATCTACCGTGCGCGGCGGATCGATCGGTGCCGTTATCGGTGGCGTCGTCGTTGGCAGCGTGACGACGGTTGTGAGCTATATTTAGCCGCCGACTGGCCCGGCACGGATTTGCTGTCGTTCTGACAGGTATTCTAACCGCGTGTCAGGCCGCACCTGCTTCTGATCCCAGGGTGCGGATCATCAATCCCGTCAATATTGCGATCTACCAAAGTTTTGAATTCGCCCAGGCGGCGCCGATGGTGCGCCAGGCCATGGCGTTTCCAGACATGGACGCACGGGCTGTCGATCAAGCGGTCAGGGCAGCCGTGACGGACGAGCTTTCACGAAAGGGATATGCCCGTGCGCCGGGCGGAGAACTCTCCATCCGGTTCACGGTCGACATGAAGGAACTGGTCGATATCGACCGGGCCTATGGTCTCAGTGCGCGGGACGCCCGGGTGGAAGAGGGCGAGCTTGTCGCCGTATTCGCGGTCTATTTCAACGAGGCAGCGACCGGCACCAATGTCTGGCGGGTCGAGACCGAGGGGCCTTGGAATGAAGGCGAGGGCGAGCTGGCAAACGTCAGCCGTTTGGTGCAGGCTGCGCTGCGTCAGGTACCAAGACACAAATAACGCTGCCGACGGCAGCTAGCCGGAAGAAGCCCCTATGTACGTCACGCGAAACATCGCCATTCGAAACACGTTTTGGGATTCATGGCGTTTCCTGCTGGCGGTGGTCCTGTGGTCGTCGCTGATTGTCGTTCTGCATGAATGGTTTGGCTTTACGGCCTTGGCCGTTCCGGCCTTGCCTGTTGGAACCATCGGCATCGCGGTGTCGCTCTATCTGGGGTTCAAGAGCAAGGCGTCCTATGACCGCTGGTGGGAGGCGCGGAAGATCTGGGGCCAGATCGTCAATGACAGCCGGACATGGGGAAACATGGTTAAGACCTATGCGCCGGATGATGTCGCGAAAGAACTGATCTACCGGCACATGGCCTGGATGAATGCGCTGGCCTTTCAGCTGCGCAAGACGTCCCGGCTCAAGCCCTCACAGCATCTCCACATGTTCGACTACCGCCTTACCGGGGGCGAAGACAAACACCACGGCGACCCGGAGAGTTACCTGAAATTTCTCGACGGCCCTGAGCGCGATGAAATGGCTGGCTACCAGAATCCGGCCACGCAGATTGTCATGCGTCAGGGTGACCGGCTGAAAGAGCTGGTGAAGGATGGCGCGCTGGACACGTTCCGCCATGTCAGCATGACTGAGCGGCTGGCGAGCCTCTATGACAATCAGGGTAAGTGCGAGCGGATCAAGAACACACCCTTTCCGCGGCAGGTGGCCTATTTCGGCGCTGTCTTTACCTGGATTTTTGTACTGCTGACGCCACTGGCGTTGGTCGATTCCATTGCCGCCGAAATTGAGCGCTTCAAGCTCACCGGGTCGGCAGAAGTCGAATATCTGCTTATCCTGGTGCCGTTCAGCGCGGTGATCGGCTGGGTCTTCATCATGATGGAGAAGATCAGCGACTCCCATGAAGACCCGTTCGAAGGCGGCCCCACCGACGTGTCGATCTCGGCACTCTGCCGGGTGATTGAAATTGATCTGCGGGAGGCACTCGGCGAAACCGACATCCCGCCCAAACTGGAGCCGGTGAACGGGGTTCTTTATTGAGCTCCAGGCCTGCCGGAATGCTTGCTTGCCTACTTGATCATGCGGAAATGTTCGCTTGCTAGCCAACTGCGCATAAAGGTCGCATCGCAGATGTGATAGGCCCAAATTCTTGAGTCGACCGTTCCATACGTCACAGCGTGAATCTCACCTTCATAATCAGAGAGCCACTCTTCGAGCTCCGGTTCTATGTCCCGCCAATCAGTTTTTCCATGCTCTATGGGTACCAACTCGCCCGGATTAAGCAATCCATCTAAATCTACTACGCCGTCAAACAGTTCTGCAAAGTAGAGTGCCAGCTCGCCGAGCACTCTATGGTCCTCCTCGTCGTTACACATTGCTGCCAAACCAATTTCATGTTTTGGCAAGAAGCCAACGTGATGCTCAATCTCCGTCAATTCTTCTTCGCCATACTCGGAGTCTTCGTTGCCGGTTTCCGTATGGGAAAAAAGGAACGGTCTGGCATGCTGGTCCGTGGCGACTGTGTCTCCGATAGGAACGGTGGAATTGATCCAGATTTTGTTCTCGTCTTGAACCGAGCTAATAAGATCAAGCGCGTGTTGGATCTGCTTCAGCTGACGTCCAGTCGGTGCAGCTTGAAGCAAGACCATCGCAGTTGGCCCAGCCATTGCGCTACCGGCTCAGTTCCTTCATCGCGCGTTCCAGTCCTTCGAGCGTCATGGGGAACATGCGGTGGGACATGATCTGCTTGAGTATCTCAATCGACGGCGTTGAATCCCAATAGCCTTCAGGCACCGGATTCAGCCAGACCGCCTTGGGATAGACGCTGAGCATGCGCTGCATCCAGCTTTCGCCCGATTCCTCGTTCCAGTGCTCGACTGATCCGCCCGGATGGACGATTTCATAGGGGCTCATGGTCGCGTCGCCGACAAAGATGACTTTGTAGTCGTGTGGATAGGTGTGCATCACCTGATAGGTACCCAGCTTGTCGGCCCGGCGGCGCACATTGTCCTGCCACACTTCTTCGTACAGGCAGTTGTGGAAATAGAAATATTCCAGGTTCTTGAACTCGGTGCGCGCGGCTGAAAACAATTCCTCGCAGACCTTGATATGCGGGTCCATCGAGCCGCCGACATCGAAGAACAGCAGCACTTTGACGCTGTTATGCCGTTCAGGGACCATTTTCAGGTCCAGATAACCGGCGTTTTTCGCCGTCGAGCGGATGGTATCCGGCAGGTCGAGTTCCTCGGCATTGCCGTCGCGGGCCCAGCGGCGCAGGCGGCGCAGCGCCACTTTCATGTTGCGGGTGCCGATCTCCAGCCCGTCATCCAGATTTTTGAATTCGCGCTTGTCCCAGACTTTGACGGCCTTGTTGTTCTTGTTCTTGTCCTGGCCGATGCGCACACCGGCGGGGTTATAGCCGTGGGCGCCATAGGGCGACTTGCCGTTGGTGCCGATCCACTTGTTGCCGCCCTCATGGCGCTCGTCCTGTTCTTCCATGCGCTTCTTGAGGGTTTCCATGAGCTCGTCCCAGTCCATGGCTTCCAGCGCGGCTTTTTCTTCCTCGGTGAAGAACTTTTCCGTCAGCTGTTTCAGCCAATCTTCGGGAATTTCATGGACGTCGTCTTCGGCCGTGAACTCGATGCCCTCAAAGCACTTGCCGAACACCCGGTCGAATTTGTCGAGGTTCTTCTCATCCTTCACCAGCGCAGAGCGCGACAGATAATAGAACTCATTGACGTTGTAGCGGGCGACACCCTTGTCGAGCGCTTCCAGCAGGGTCAGATACTCACGCAAGGTGACAGGCACCTTGGCGTTGCGCAGTTCATAGAAGAATTCGGTGAACATGGTCTTTTCCTTATACCCGCTCGCCGGGAATGATGGAAATCCTATCGGTTCTCCCGGCGGGTCAGGAAGGCCAGACGCTCGAACAAATGCACGTCCTGTTCGTTCTTCAGCAGCGCACCATGCAATGGCGGGATCAGCTTATTGGGATCGCGTTCGCGCAGGATCTCTTCTGGCATGTCTTCGGCCATGAGCAGCTTCAGCCAATCAAGCAGTTCTGACGTCGACGGCTTTTTCTTCAGGCCGGGCACATCGCGCACCTCATAGAAGATTTTCAGTGCTTCCGAGACCAGGGTCTTTTGAATTTCCGGGAAGTGGACACCGATGATGTCGCGCATCGTGTCCGGGTCCGGGAACTGGATGTAGTGAAAGAAGCAGCGGCGCAGAAACGCGTCCGGCAGTTCTTTTTCATTGTTGGACGTGATCATCACGATCGGGCGGTTCTTTGCGACGATCTGTTCCTGCGTCTCGTAGACAAAGAACTCCATGCGGTCGAGTTCGAGCAGCAGATCGTTCGGAAACTCAATGTCGGCCTTGTCGATCTCATCGATCAGCAGGACCGGGGACTCGTCGCCTTCGAAAGCCTCCCACAGCTTGCCCTTGACGATGTAGTTGGAAATGTCGTGGACCTTTTCGTCGCCGAGCTGCGAATCCCGCAGGCGCGACACCGCGTCATATTCGTAAAGGCCCTGCTGCGCCTTGGTGCTGGATTTGATATGCCACTGGATCAACGGCTTGTTCAGCGCGCGCGCAACCTCTTCGGCCAGCACGGTCTTGCCAGTGCCCGGTTCGCCTTTGATCAAAAGCGGACGGCCAAGGGTGATGGAGGCGTTGACCGCAACCATCAGGTCTTCGGTTGCGACGTAGGTATCTGTACCTTCGAATTTCATGGGGCGTTCCCGGTTATCTTTGATTGCGGTGCAACCTAGAGCATGACGTGAGCAGATTGAAGCCCTTCTATATCTTGTTGTTCCATGGACATTGGCTATTCCGTCCCTATCTGTGCTAGAGCACCGCGTGTTCGCCCAATGGTGGGTGAGCGCCATGAAGGATGAATGGAACAACGGATATGAAACGACGCAACGCGGCCGCGAAGGCACTCAGCGACCCGCGCTATCGAAAGCGGGTCGTCAAATCCAAGAAAACATATTCCAGAAAAGGGCGCCTGAAGTGGCGCCCTAAACATGTCGGGCTGACGCTTCTGGACTTCTGACCGCATTCCAAAACCGGTCGCCGCGGGCTAGGCTGCAGGTTGGGGAGGACCGTGGAAGAACTCGATCTCATTTTCCGTGGCGCGAGCATGGGGCTGCTGGTGCTGTTTGCGTTAAAGCTGACCACGGCGCAGCAGAACCGTTGGCTGGCTCTATTCGGAGCTGCTTTCGTCGTCAGCGTTCTTGGCTACCTCTGGGCGCCATTGGCATACAAAACACTCGGCGAAGTGGGGTGGGGAACGCCGTTTTTCTTTGCCGGACATTTTGTCGCTTGGTGCATCTGGATGTTTGCGCTCACACTGTTTGACGATGGCTTTAGGCCACGCTGGTATCACTGGGCTGTGGCGGGCGCGTTCTTGTTCTTCTTTGCTGCTCGTTTTGTGCCGGAGGATGTGCCGGGTGTCTTGTTCGGCGACAGCATTCAGCGGGACCGCTTTGTCCTTGACCATATGCTGTATCTGGTCGTCATTGTTGTGACCATGGTTCGGGTTGGGGCTGGCTTCTCGGCTGATATGGTCGAACCCCGGCGTCGAAGCCGGGTCTATGTCATCGCGGGCTCGGCGCTCTATGCCTTGCTTGTGGTGACGGTAGAACTGTCGATGGGCGCGGTGCCGGGTGGCCCGATGCTGGATCTGTTGAACGCACTGTCGATCTTTATTCTGACCCTGGCGATCATCGGCATGATCCTGACGCTACGGGACGACGGCCTGGTCGGTGCCGGGCCCAAAAACGGCGGGGAGAGCACATCGGAATCAGCCGATCAAGCCGACATGCTCAATATCGTAAAACTGAAGGCATTTTTTGAGGAGGATAAGGGGCACCGGACGGAAGGACTCACGATTTCGGCACTCGCTGAATCGATTGGGCTTCCTGAATACCGGGCGCGAAAACTGATCAATCAGTCGCTCGGATTCCGTAATTTCAACGCGCTGCTGAACGAATATCGTATTCAGGACGCGCGTTCGGCGCTGTCCGACCCGGAAATGGCCCGAACGCCAATTTTGACCATTGCTCTGGACTGCGGCTACGCGTCACTCGGCCCTTTCAATCGTGCTTTCAAAGAGTTAACGGATATGACGCCGACGGAATACCGCCGGAAAAAGCTGGGTGCCGGACTCGCCAAATCCTAAAAAACGGCGTCATTTTTGAAATCAGCAAGCATTTTTCATTCCCGGCGAGAGATCGTGTCGCGAATTGATCACCTTTGGCTCATCGACAACGCAATCCGATGGAGCCCGACATGGAAAGCCTGCTCTCTTCACCCGATGCCCTGATCGCCACGTGGCGGATGATCTTCATTCACGATACCGCCCGATACCTCATCGCCGCATCCCTGATGGCAGCAATCCTCGCGGTTTTTTCGCAGCAGTTCGCCGCACGTAAGCTTCAGGACCGGCAACCCAAACCAGGACAGATAGGGCGGGAAATTCGGTACTCTCTGCTGACCGGCTTTATCTTCTCCATCAACGGGCTGTTGACTGCCATCGCAACCGAACTGGGTTGGACGCAAATCTATAGCAGCGTTGGCGACTATGGCGCCGGCTACCTGATCCTCAGCCTGGTGGTGATGGTCGTGTTGCACGATGCCTATTTCTATTGGTCGCACCGCGCGATCCACCATCCGGCCCTGTTCAAGTGGGTACACCGGACGCACCATCGTTCGCGTACACCAACGCCCTGGACCGCCTATGCGTTCGACCCGGCAGAGGCCATCGTCAACGCAGTCTTCATGCCGATGCTCGCGCTTTTGATGCCGCTGCATCCGCTGGTCATTTTCCTTTTCATGGCGCACATGATCATCCGCAATGTGATGGGACACTCAGGCCATGAGCTGTTTCCAAGAAACATGAAGCATCACCCGGTATTTGGCGCACTCACCAACGTGCTGCACCACGACCTCCACCACCGGGATATGAACCACAATTATGGCCTTTACTTCAGCTGGTGGGACCGCTGGATGGGGACCGAGCACCCGGATTACCGCAAAGGCCGGGACGGTGCTAAGCGCAGGGCAGGCAAGTTCCCCCTGCCGGTCAGGATGAGCTTTGTCAGCCTGCTGATGCTGGCGGGGTCACCGGCGGCGAACGCGTCAACACCACCGACGACTGAAGTCCAAACGGTCACTGCCAATATCGAGATCGCGCCCTGCGAGGCCGATCGGGAGAGGCTTTGCGCCAGCGTCCTGTGGGAGCCGGCCTGCGAGCAGGAAACCGCTGAGCGACGACCCTAAGCCAAGTGTTTTTCCAAACTCCTCCGTCCCCAAGACGGATGATGACTGAGGGGGCGCCTGCTTTAAGCCGAAACAGGTGCCCCTTCTTTTTTCGCATCAGACTCGGACTTCTTTTCCAGACCCAGAACATGGTCTAGCGAGAAACTGCCGGGACCCCGGCCCACCGTATAGAGCAGCAACGCAGCCCAAAGCAGATGCACAGCCCAGGCATTGGGATAAACAAAGATTTGAATGACCAACGTCATGCCCAGCAAGCCCAGCGCGCCGAAGCGGGCGAACAGGCCCAATACCAGCAGGACCGGGAAGATATGTTCGCCGAGCGATGACAGGGTCGCTGCTGTCTGTGGCCCGAGCAGTGGCACCTGATACTCGTACTCGAACAGAAAAACCGTGCTGTCCTTCACGTTCCAGATATCCCAGCCATCGACCTTGGTGCGCGCCGAATTCCAGAACGGGACTGCAGCGGCAATTCGAATGAGCAGGGCGATCAGCCATTCAGGCACATTGGCCAGCAGGCCGTTGAGGGTTCGGATCATATTCATGGGGAGCTCCAGAGCGTTATGGGGTGTCAGCAAGGGCAAAGGATGTGAAAACCCCGCCCGTGATGAAGTCGACAAGGGCCGACTGAAGGTCGAAGGCAGGATCGATTTTGACCGCCGCTTCGAACGCAGCGGTGATGGTGCGGTTGGAGTTAAGGGCGGCAAGAAATTCGTAGCGGGCTTGTGTGAGTATTCTGACGTCGACTTTGTCTGCTGGCCGGATCACCAAAAGAAATTCAGCGCGCTGAGTGGCCTCTATTTTTGTGCCTTCGGCAGCGCCGGGTTGGTTGGCATACCAGATTTGTCCGGCTGGATAATCGGAACGCAGCAAGGTCGCCGATGGATGAAGGGTAAACGTTAGTGAGGGGAGGGCTTCCGGCGCGACGGCTGCGATCCCGTCTGCTGAGACCACGGTGGCATCTGCAGCCCGATAGGCTTTGAGCCAGGCACGTTCAATTGATGCGACATCGGCCAGATAAGGAAGCGAGCGGGCGGGCGCGAAGTTTTGCAGAAACGCAGGAAAGCCATCGCCATACTCGCCCAACCGGCCGCTGGCGGGTGGTTGCGTTAGGACAAATTCGCGCGCCATGGCTTTGAAGAACGCGTCGCCGACCAGCCTGCTGACGACCGGAAAAAGCTCGCCCAAAGCGCTGATCATGGATGACAGAATGTTGTTTCGGTAAATGCGCAGGCGAAGGTCGGGGGCGATGTCACCTGGGGCGACCGCTCCTGCCAACCCGTCCTCGTCATGCCGCAGCATGGCGCTGGCGAAATTCTGCTGGAGCTTATGCAGCGCCGGCATAATCCGCCTCCATGGGGCTGCCCGTCAGGCCGGCGGCCCGCACGGCTTCTCCGTAAAGTGTGGAAAAGTCAGGGACATTGGTGTCCCATTCAATAAGCGTAACTGGGACGCCAAAGGCATCGGCATAGCGCTGGTAGAGTGACCAGACGGCCTCGCTGACCATGTCGCCGTGATCATCGATGCGGATTTCGGTGTCGCCGACTTGTTCAACGGCGTGTCCGGCGAGATGAATTTCCTGCACCGCGTGATGCGGGATGGCTTCCAGATAGGCCCATGTATCGAACCCATGATTCGATGCACAGACAAACGCATTATTGATGTCGAGTAACAGCCCGCAGCCGGTTCGCCGGACCAGTTCGGCCAGGAATTCCGGCTCGGTCAGCGCATCGTCGTTGTATTGCAGGTACGTCGACGGGTTTTCGACCAGAATTTGACGGCCCAGCGCTGTCTGCAGCCGGTCCACATTAGCGGCAATCGCTGTCAGGCTTTCGTCTGTATAGGGCAGGGGGAGCAGATCGTTGAGGAACGCGCCGTCAACCGCGCTCCAGGAAATATGGTCGGACACCAGAAATGGCTGATAGCGCTCGGTGAGCCGTTTCATCCATTGAAGTTGGTTTTCTTCAATCGGCTGAGCAGAGCCAAGCGAGCAGCCGACGCTGTGAAGCGAAAGGGCATAGTCCTGCCGAACCCGCTCCAGATAGCGATGTGGCGGACCGCCATCGAACATGTAGTTTTCCGGGTGGACTTCGAACCAGCCGAGTGGCGGGTTTGCCTCCAGCACATTCTGGTAATGCTGAGGCTTGAGCCCGACCCCGACGGATTTCGGGGGCGGGCTCGTTGTCTCATGAGCTGGTTGGGATGCCGAACGCAACTTGGCCTCCAATCCTCAGACCGGCTTAGGACGCGGGGTTGTCGCGGTCGATCGGCTCAAGCGAACCGACACGGTCGCCCGGCAGCTCGATATTCGCGCAGGTGCCCGACGGGACCAGCTTCCAGGCATTACCCTGATAATCGATGGTCGACGTGCCGGCACAGGTCGTGCCCGGGCCAGCCGCGCAATCATTTTCACCGGCGAGCGAGACGCCATAGCATTTTTCCATGTCTGCGGCAGCGGCGGGAATCGATGCGGCAGCGGCGGACAGGGCTGTGGTCATGGCAGCGGCAACCAGTACGGCGGAATTTTTCATGATGTGTTCCTTACTCTTTGACTTACTGAACTGTGGTTAACGGGGCGAAGAAGCCCGGCGGCCGTCCTGGCCACGACGAAGAGATACCAGCTTCCCCGCTCCGCACAATTCACCCGGGATCACTAACGAGTGAGGCGCCCGTCATCAGCCATTCGCGCTGTTGATTTGAGCGCCGGATTCGGTGGGCTTCATGTCAGTGGCTCAAGGTGTCGGGGTTGGATTGGCAATCCAGCGGATTATCCCAGCCCGGTTTTCTGCGAGAATAATCGTTTAATTTAACCGTCCGCGAAAAAACATTTGCACGTGCATGTTTCTCTGATTATGTTGCGGCCCAATCCGTTATCTTATTGGCATAGAACGAGGTAATCGCCCGTGGACAAAATTGTCGACTCCACCGACGAAGCGCTCAAACACCATATTGCCAGCGACGTTGACCTCCCCGAAGGCTACAAGCCTTCCGCGGATGAGGAATTCATGAACCCGATGCAGCTGGCCTACTTCAGACACAAACTTCAAAGCTGGCGTGACGAGATTATGAGAGAATCTCGTGAGACCCTGGACCACCTTCAAGAAGGCGGTATTCAGGAGCCGGACCTGGCCGACCGCGCCTCGACCGAGACCGATTGGTCGCTGGAGCTGCGGACGCGGGACCGTCAGCGCAAGCTGGTTGCGAAGATCGATTCGGCGCTGCGCCGCGTTGAAACCGGTGACTATGGGTATTGCGAAGTGACCGGCGAGCCGATCAGCCTGAAACGGTTGGAAGCGCGCCCGGTGGCCACCATGACGCTCGAAGCGCAGGAAGCGCATGAGCGCAACGAAAGAATTCATCGAGACGACTAAGACGCTTGGGGAGAGGCGTTGTTTGAGAGGGCCGGTCTTCGGATCGGCCTTTTCTTTTTGTGCCGTGCCTTTGGCTGCAGGCATATCCCGTGAGTCTTGTTCCGTGCGATTGCAAAAGGTTGGGGTAAAAGAGGAACATGACCTTTATTATGCACATAATATCAATAAGTTAACTAAGCCTCTTGCCAATGAGAACAAAACATGTACATTTGGCGCATTGCAACGGTTTCAGGCGTATGGAATAACAGGAGGTAAGGCGATGTCGGCGAATCTTCGCGTGGTAGAAAAGCAACGGGACAATATGGACAAGGAAAAGGCACTGGACGCAGCGCTCAGCCAGATTGAGCGCGCTTTCGGCAAGGGCTCGGTGATGAAGCTGGGCCAGCAGGGTGCCTCGGTCGATATTGAATCGGTACCGACGGGCTCGCTGGGGCTTGATATTGCGCTGGGCATTGGCGGCCTGCCGCGGGGCCGGGTGATTGAAATCTACGGTCCTGAAAGTTCGGGCAAGACCACCCTGGCGTTGCATGTTGTCTCCGAGGTGCAGAAGAAGGGCGGCGTTGCGGCCTTTGTCGATGCCGAGCACGCACTTGACCCGGGCTATGCCCGCAAGCTGGGCGTCGACATCGATGAATTGCTGATCTCGCAGCCGGATACCGGTGAACAGGCGCTGGAAATCGCCGATACGCTCGTGCGGTCTGGCGCCGTTGAGGTGCTGGTCGTTGATAGTGTGGCGGCGTTGACGCCGCGGGCGGAACTCGAAGGCGAGATGGGCGACACACATGTCGGCCTGCAGGCGCGGCTGATGAGCCAGGCGCTGCGCAAGCTGACCGGCTCGATCTCGCGGTCGAACTGCATGGTGATTTTCATCAATCAGATCCGCATGAAAATCGGCGTGATGTTCGGCAACCCTGAAACCACCACGGGCGGCAACGCGCTCAAATTCTATTCCTCCGTCCGGCTCGATATCCGGCGGATCGGGCAGATCAAGGACCGCGACGAAGTGGTCGGGAACCAAACCCGGGTGCGGGTGGTCAAAAACAAGGTGGCGCCACCGTTCCGCACCGTCGAATTCGACATCATGTATGGCGAGGGTATTTCCAAGATGGGCGAATTGCTCGATCTGGGGGTCAAGGCCGGGATTGTTGAAAAATCCGGTTCCTGGTTCTCCTACGACTCGCAGCGGGTTGGACAGGGGCGTGAAAACGCCAAGGAATTCCTGCGCGAAAACCCTGATATGGCCGAGGAAATCGAAAGGGCGGTCCGCGCCAATGCGGGGATCATTGCTGAAGCCATTACCGGCGGTCCCGAAGCCGAGGATGATGACGACGACGCATAGGGCGCTAGCGTCAGCGGCGTTTTCAAAAAGGGGCGGTGCGGGTGACCGGGCCGCCTTTTTTTGTCGGCCCGGCCCATTTTTGAATGGTGCATGGTTTCTGGACACGGATTCGGCCAGACGGTAAAAGCGCCGGACGCCAGCAGCTTAACGGGGCAAAAGAGCTTTTTTCGGGCGACCCCAGTCCCCATTTTAGCTGCGACAGCAACCGGTGAGGGCAGTGGTGAAAAGCGCCAACGAAATCAGACGCGCATTTCTGGACTTCTTCGAACGGCACGGCCATACGGCGGTGGCGTCGGCGCCGCTTGTGCCGCACAACGATCCCACCCTGCTGTTCACCAATGCGGGCATGGTGCCGTTCAAGAATGTCTTTACCGGCGCCGAGACACGCGACTATGTGCGCGCGGCCTCGAGCCAAAAATGCGTTCGGGCCGGCGGTAAGCACAACGATCTGGACAATGTCGGCTATACAGCGCGGCATCACACCTTCTTCGAGATGCTGGGAAATTTTTCCTTCGGGGACTATTTCAAGGCCGATGCCATCGAGATGGCCTGGAACCTGCTTACCGATGATTTTGCGATCGATCCCGGCCGGCTGACCATCACCGTCTTCCATGAAGACGATGAGGCGTTCGACCTGTGGAAGAAGGTCGCCGGATTGCCGGATGAACGGATCATCCGCATTGCGACGTCAGACAATTTCTGGTCGATGGGTGATACCGGGCCATGCGGCCCGTGTTCAGAGATTTTCTTCGATCATGGCGATCACATTCCCGGTGGCCCGCCCGGCTCACCGGATGAAGATGGCGACCGCTTCGTCGAGGTCTGGAACCTCGTCTTCATGCAGTATGAACAGCGCGGGCCGGGCGACCGGATCGACCTGCCCAAGCCCTCCATCGATACCGGCATGGGGTTGGAGCGGGTGACCGCCGTGCTGCAGGGCGTGCACGACAACTACGATACAGACCTGCTGCGTAGCTTGATCGAGGCATCGGCCGATACCACCAGCACCGATCCGGATGGTCCGGGCGCCACCTCGCACCGGGTGATTGCCGACCATCTGCGCGCCAGCAGCTTTTTGATCGCCGACGGTGTGCTGCCCTCGAATGAGGGGCGCGGCTATGTGCTGCGGCGGATCATGCGCCGCGCCATGCGGCACGCGCATATTCTGGGCGCCGATGAGCCACTGATGCACCAACTCGTGCCTGCGCTGACTGCCAAGATGGGCCAGGCGTTCCCGGAGCTCAATCGCGCGGCGCCCCTGATCACCGAAACGCTGAAGCTTGAGGAAACCCGCTTCCGCCAGACGCTGGAGCGGGGGCTGCGCCTCTTGGAGGACGAGGTTGCGTCATTGAGCGATGGCACGCCATTGCCGGGTGAGGTCGCGTTCAAGCTCTATGACACATACGGCTTCCCGGTCGACTTGACCGAAGACGTGCTTCGGCAACAGGGCCGACCCGTCGATATGGCCGGCTTCGAAGCCGCGATGGAGCGCCAGCGGGCCGAGGCGCGCAAAGCCTGGTCCGGTTCAGGCGATGCGGCGACCGACCGGGTCTGGTTCGAGATTCGTGAGGAGCACGGCGCAACGGAATTCCTAGGCTATGACAGCACAGTGGCGGAAGGCCAGATTGTCGCCATCGTCGAAGACGGCGCGCAGGTTGGGGTGGCGGAGGCGGGCGCATCCGTGTCCGTCGTGGTCAATCAAACGCCATTCTATGGCGAATCCGGCGGTCAGATGGGCGATACGGGTACGTTGAAAGCGCCGACCGGGTCCGTGGCGGTCACCGATACCAAAAAGCTGGCCGGTGATCTTCATGTGCATGTCGGTCAGGTTGAACATGGCCCTGTCAGCGTCGGTGATGTTGTCGACATGCAGGTCGACGTCGTTCGCCGCAACAGCCTGCGGGCCAATCACTCGGCGACCCATCTGATGCATAAGGCGCTGCGCGATGTTCTTGGTGATCACGTCACCCAGAAAGGGTCGCTGGTTGCGCCGGAACGGCTGCGTTTTGATATTTCGCATCAAACCCCGCTTGAGGGGGCAGAAGTGGCGGCCGTGGAAACGGCTGTGAACGCACAGATCCGGGCCAATACCGATGTTTCCACCCGGCTGATGACGCCCGATGAGGCGATCGAAGCGGGTGCTTTGGCGCTGTTCGGCGAGAAATACGGTGACGAAGTCCGCGTGGTCGGGATGGGTGAAGGAGAGGCGGTTCCGTTCTCGGTCGAACTGTGTGGTGGAACGCATGTGCGCCGCACCGGCGATATCGGGCTGTTCAAAATTGTCGGCCAAAGCGCGGTTGCCGCAGGCGTGCGGCGTATTGAAGCGCTGACCGGTGACGCTGCGGTTTCGCATATGATTGAACAGGAACGGTTGCTGGGGCAGGCCGCTGCCGAGATCAAGGCGGCGCCGGCGGAATTGGCTGACCGCGTTTCAGCGTTGCTGGACGACCGCAAGCGGCTGGAAAAGGAACTGGCCGACGCCAAGAAGGCGCTGGCGCTCGGTGGCGGTAGCGGTGCGTCGCAGGAAGACGAGGTCCGTCAGATCGGCGATGTCAAAGTCATGGCCCGGCGCCTGGATGGTGTCTCCGGAAAGGACTTGCGTGGCCTGATTGATGACGCGAAGAAGAAAATGGGGTCCGGCATCGCCGCCTTCGTGGCCGTCAATGACGGCAAAGCTGCGCTCGCCGTGGGTGTGACCGAAGACCTCACCGAACGGGTCAGCGCGGTCGACCTGGTGCGCGTTGGCGCCGAAGCCTTGGGCGGCAAAGGCGGCGGGGGCCGTCCCGATATGGCGCAAGCCGGCGGGCCTGATGGCGGCAACGCCGATCAGGCACTCAAGGCCATCGAAGCGCTGCTGGAAGAGGCTGCCTAGAGGCGAGCGATGTCGAGCGACGCCAAGCCATCGCTTCGCCGTCGACTGTTCGAAATCCTCGAGATCGGTGCGATCGATGACCGCAGGTCGCTGTGGTTTAATCGGTTTATGGTGGCGCTCATCCTGTTGAACGTCGTTGCCGTTGTGTTTGAGACGGTCGAGGCGGTCTACCGGCAGTATGAACCCTGGTTCTGGGCGTTCGAGATCATCACGGTCGCAATCTTCACAATCGAATATGTCACGCGCGTTTGGGTCAGTCCGGAACATGTCCGGTATCCGCGCAACAAGCCGCTTCAGGCCAGGCTTCGTTATATGGTTTCGCCCTATGCGCTAATCGATCTGGCGGCAATTTTGCCGTTCTTCCTGTCGCTTTACGTAGATCTGCGCGTGTTGCGGGTGTTCCGCTTGTTGCGGCTGCTGAAACTTGTTCGCTATTCACCGGCGCTCAATACCCTCGCCAATGTGATCTATAGCGAACGCCGCGCCCTGCTCGGCGCGGGCGTTATCATGCTCGGCCTGATCGTGTTCTCCGCGGCGATCATTTTCTATATCGAACGCGGCCACAATGAGACAGCGTTTTCCAGCATTCCGCAGGCCATGTGGTGGTCGCTCGCTACGCTCACCACTGTTGGGTACGGCGATATGATTCCCGCCACGGCCGCCGGCAAGGTCTTTGGTGGCGTGCTGATGATCTTTGGCCTGGCTATGTATGCGTTGCCGGTCGGCATCATCGCGTCCGGCTTTGCCAGCGAAATTCACCGCCGTGACTTTGTTGTCAGTCAGGAAATGCTGCGCCGGGTGCCGTTGTTTGAAGATCTGGACATGGCGTCGCTGACCCGCATCTCATCTTTGTTGAGATCGCGTATCTTTTCCCCCGGCGACGTGCTGGCCCGCCAAGGCGATCATGCGGATCACATGGTTTTCGTGCTGTCTGGAACGCTGGAGGCGAATCTGAATGGCACGGTACGGGAGCTGACACCGGGCGAGTTTTTTGGCGAGATCGCGCTGTTGAATGAAAGCCGATGGTATATGACCGTAACCGCGGCCACACGGGTGCAGGTCATGTTGCTGGACACGGCGGATCTCTATCACCTGATCAGCGAAAACCCGGTTATCGGCGACCATCTGATGGAGCATGCCGCCACCCGCCTCGACGAAGCGGTTGCGGAGCTGGGAATCATCGACGAGGACCAAGCGAACCGCGTCCGCGAGTCCATTCGGGCTTCCATAGCCCGTGTTCCCTAGCGACTGGAAAGTTGCCGCCCAACGCTTTCCGGCCCCCTGAACGCCACGATCCGTGGACACGCGGGCCCCGGTGGGCTATGGCATGCGCAAAATCAGCGAAGTACGGATATCATGAACGCACAGAACACCCCTGACATCATCTACACTAAGGTTGACGAAGCGCCGGAGCTGGCATCTGCGTCCCTTCTTCCCATCATTCAGAAGTTTGCAGGGGCGGCGGGCGTCACCGTGGGAACACGGGATATCTCGCTCGCGGGACGCATTATTGCCGCCTTCCCGGAGGTGTTAACCGAAGAACAGCGCCAAAACGACGACCTGGCTGAGCTGGGTGAACTGGTCAAGACGCCACAGGCCAATGTCATCAAGCTGCCGAATATTTCAGCGTCCGTGCCCCAACTGGTCGAGGCCATCAAGGAATTGCAGAGCCAGGGCTATGCGCTGCCGGATTATCCTGAAGCGCCCGCGAGCGATGCCGAAAAGGATGCACGCGCGCGATATGACGCCATTAAGGGCTCTGCCGTAAACCCTGTGCTGCGTGAGGGGAATTCCGACCGCCGGGCAGCGATTGCGGTTAAGAAATTCGCGCAGGCCAACCCGCATTCCATGGGTGACTGGTCACGTGACAGCAAGACCCGGGTGGCGTCCATGTCAGGCGGTGACTTCCGCTCGAATGAAGTGTCAGCGACGTTGGATGGCGAAGCGACGGCCAAGATCGTATTGACCGCGGCTGATGGGACCGAGACGGTGCTGAAAGAGGGGATCGCCTATCCCGCGGGCACGGTGGTCGACGCGACCTATATGTCCGCCAAGGCGCTGGACGCGTTTCTCGCTGAAGAGATTGAAAAAACCAAACAGGAAGGTGTTCTGTTTTCGCTGCACATGAAGGCGACGATGATGAAGGTCAGTGACCCGATTATCTTCGGCCATGGTGTCAAACAGTTCCTGGCGCCGGTCTTTGAGCAGTTTGGCGGAGAGCTCGACGCACTGGGCGTTAATCCCAATTTCGGAATCGCGGACCTTTTGGACCGTGTCAAAGACAAGCCGGAAATTCTGGAAGCCATCGACCAGGTCATGGCGGACCGACCGCCGATGTACATGGTCGACAGTGACCGGGGTATCACCAACCTGCACGTGCCATCAGACGTCATTATCGATGCATCCATGCCGGCGCTGATCCGGGCCGGTGGCAAAGGCTGGGGACCCGACGGCAAAGAGGCTGACACCAACTGCATCATCCCGGACGATTCCTATGCGCCTGTCTATGACGAGACCATCAAATTCTTCAAAGAGAACGGCAAGCTGGACCCGGCAACCGCCGGTACTGTGCAGAATATTGGCCTGATGGCGCAGAAGGCGCAGGAATATGGCAGCCATCCCACAACGTTCGAGATCCCCGCGGACGGCGTTGTACGTATGATCCTCGACGACGGCACAGTGTTGCATCAACACAATGTCGAGGAGGGTGATATCTGGCGGTCTGCTTCGGCCCGCAAGGCAGCCATTGAAGACTGGGTCAATCTAGCGATCGACCGGCAGGCGGCTGAGGGGTGTGAAGCCATCTTCTGGCTGGATGCGACCCGCGCCCATGACGCGCAGTTGATTGCCTATTTGAAGCCAATTCTTGAGGCGAGAGGCGTTGCTGAGAAATTCACGATCCTTGCGCCCCGTGAGGCGACAAGACGCACGCTGGAGACCATTACCGGGGGTAAGAATTCCATTGCGATCTCGGGCAATGTGCTTCGCGATTATCTGACCGACCTGTTCCCGATTCTGGAGCTGGCGACCTCTGCCAAGATGCTCTCCATCGTCAAACTGATGAAGGGCGGTTGCATGTTCGAGACCGGGGCCGGCGGGTCTGCCCCCAAGCACGTGCAGCAATTGATGGAAGAAAACCATCTTCGTTGGGACAGCCTGGGTGAGTTCTGCGCATTGGGTGAAAGTTTCAAATTCCTGGGTGATGCGCGCGGCAACCCCAAGGCCCATGTGTTGGGCGTCGCCGTTGAAGCCGCCACCCAGGGCATTCTGGACCACGGGCGGTCGCCGGGCCGCAAACTGGGGCTGCCGGACAATAGAGACAGTCACTATTGGTTTGCGCGCTATTGGGCAGAGGCCCTGGCCGCCCAAAGTGAGGACGCTGATCTTGCAGCGCAGTTTGCTCCGATCGCACAGGCGCTGGCCGACAATGAAGAAACCATCGTGGGTGAGTTTGCGGCAGCGCGCGGCAAGCCGGTTGACCTCGGCGGTTATTATCATACCGATAACGGTAAAACGGCCGCCGTAATGCGCTCGTCACAGACGTTGAACGGGATTGTCGGCTAACTGGGGCAGTGTTCTTAACCAGGAGACCTGCTTGAACCGTGACTCGATAAGGCGCTTTCTGGCGCTGTTCAGGCGAAGAGTTGTAGCTAGAAATCGAAGTCCGTCGGTAGTTTGCCCGCCGCACTGGGGCGTGCTGAAACCATTTCGTGCCATCTTTTCAGATTGACCATGTCGTCCCCATAGGGGACGCCGACCAGATCGACCGCGAAATCCACGGTCGCCAGGCCGACGGCATCAGCGATTGAATAAGTTTCACCAGCGATGAAGGTTGCGTTGCCGAGTTGGTCATCCAGAACCTTGTAGCCAAAGGCAGCGGTGATCCTGGCTTGGTCTGCGGCGGGTTTGATCTGGTCGAACATGCCTGCTGTCAGCGGATGATCATGAATCCAGACCGTGCCGACCGGCGACATCAAGCTCAACTCGACACGCCGTAACCACATGTCGATGGTGGCGATCTCCAGCGGTGTGGTGCCAAACAGGGGCGGGTCTGGATGAAGCGCCTCGAAATAGCGGCAAATGGCGACCGACTCTGAAATGCAGGTGCCGTCATCCAGCTCCAGGATGGGGATGGAACCAACCGGGTTTTTCTCGGTATAGGGCGGCTTGCGGTTTTCCTGCGTCGTGATGTCAACGTGCTCACGCGGCACCTCGATGCCTTTTTCCAACAGATAGATGTTCACCCTGCGCGGGTGAGGGGCACCCTGAAAGTCGTATAGTTTCAAGCCATGTCTCCGGTTGAAGGTGGCTGATGATTAGGCACGGTTTGGTCTGCCGATGCAATCAGGTGAGGTTAGGAACCGCGGGTACGGTCGGTGGTCTCGCTTCCATGAGTGCGGGCAAAACCGCGTCAACGCCGGGTACAAGCTGGTAGAGCTTAGCATCATGGGTATAGGCAAAACCCGCTTTGTGGGCCTGTTTCATGAACGCCTCAAAGGTTTGCCAGTAGCCGTTGATATCGACCATGATGATCGGGTGATCGTGAATACCCAGTTGCCGCCAGGTGATCAGTTCGATGGTTTCATCGAGAGTGCCCATGCCACCGGGCAGTGAAACAAATCCTTGGGACAGTTCGAACATGGTGCGTTTACGGTCATGCATCGACCCGACCACGCGCATGTCGGTCAGTCCCTCAAGCATCAGTTCGCGCCGTGCGAGATGCTGGGGAATAACGCCTGTAACGTCGCCTCCGGCGTCAAGAGTGGCACGGGCCAGCACGCCCATCAGCCCGACCCCGCCGCCGCCATAGACCACGCCAATGCCAGCCTCAGCCAGAATTCGCCCAAGTTTTGAGGCACTTTCGGCCATTATTGGGTCTGATCCGTGGCGTGACCCGCAGAACACGGCCACTGAGTCTGGTTTTGCCATGGCTGACTTCTTTCAACAGGCGATGCCAGCCAATTTAATAGGAAATTGTGATTGCGGTACAATGAAACGAGCCAATATGTAAGCCGTTGCCGTGCTATAATATGGTTACCGCACGTGGAACGGTCTGCTGCCGGCTCAGGGGCCCATCAAGGATAGTCTGACGTGAACACAACCTCGATTATCGCTATCTCGGTTGCCGCCGTGCTTGCGGTGGCGCTGGCGGTAACGTTGTTATCGGGCGACGACCCAGCACCGGCACCTGTGGCCAGCGCGCCCGCGCCGGCGCAGGTGGAAACACCAGCCGATCCGGCGCCAGAGCCGGATGTGGCGGCTGATGTGGTGCCGCCAAGTTTCGATGTCGTCCGCATCAGCCGCGAGGGGACCGGTGTTCTGGCGGGGCGGTCGGCACCCGAGGCCTTTGTCGAAGTCCTGTCTGACGGCGTGTCCATTGGCAGGGTGCGTGCCAATCGCGATGGTGAATGGGTGTTGATTTTCGATACGCCACTTGAGGTCGGTACGCGGGAACTGACACTAGCCGCAACTCTCGACTCAGGTGCAACAATCGAATCTGTGGATGTTGTTGTGATCGCGACCCCTGAACGCGGCGATCCCACATTCGAGGAAGGCGGCAGCGATGGTGTCGTTGCCGTCTTGACACCGCGTGATGGCCGTGGATCCAGCCGCGTTCTGCAGCGGCCTGGCGCCCTGCAGCCCACTGTGGAATTGGGGCTTGATACGCTTGATATCGACGGCGATGGCATGGCGACGTTTAGTGGTTTTGCGCCGGCGCAGAGTGAGGTCCGTATCTACATTGATAATGAATTTGTCGCCTCGGTGATGGCCAATGAGGCAGGCCGATGGTCCATGTCTCCGGAAGCGCCGGTGGCGGCCGGTGACTATGTCATGCGGCTTGATCAGATTGTTGAGGGTGACGCGGTGGAACTGCGGGTTGAACAGCCGTTCAACCCGGCCTCCGTTCTTGATATCACGTTGTCTGAGGCGTCGGTTCAAATCCAGTCTGGTGCTAATCTCTGGAATATTGCGCGCCGGGTATATGGCCACGGCGTGCTTTATACGCAGATCTTTCAGGCCAACCAGTCCAATATTGTCGATCCCGATCTGATTTATCCCGGTCAACGTTTCGTTCTGCCGCGCACGGATTCAGCGGACGCCGCGGAATAACCCGTCCGTTGGCAGCATCGCTGCCGCCTATGCTATAGACGCGCCATGCGACCGGGGTCTCACGAACTGCCAGAAATAGAAAATCGTCAGCAATGGCAGACGATCAAAACGCTGCTGCCCTATTTGTGGCCGCACGGCGAGCTGGATATGAAGGTTCGCGTTTCCCTGGCCATTGTGTTGCTGGCGGCGGCCAAGGCGATCACAGTCAGTGTGCCGCTGATTTACAAGGAAGCAGTTGCCTTACTGACGGACCAGGGTGGCGTCGTTGGCACGCCCGAATTCGCCGTGCCGGTCTTCCTAATCCTGGGTTACGGGATCGCAAGGCTGATGGCCCCCGCCTTTGGCGAGCTGCGGGACATGGTGTTCGCCAATGTAGGGCAGCGGGCGCTGCGTAGGATTGCTCTGCGGGTTTTTCATCACCTGCATGGTCTGTCGCTGCGGTTTCATCTGGACCGCCGGACCGGCGGCCTCAGCCGGGTGATTGAGCGCGGGACGCAGGGCATCGACTTCATCCTGCGGTTCATGTTGTTCAACATTATTCCGACATTGCTGGAAATCATCTTTGTCGCGATCACCATGTGGATTGTGCTGGATTGGCGCTATCCAGTGGCCACGCTGGCGGCGATTGCCATCTATATCGGATTTACGTTTTGGGTGACCGAGTGGCGAATACAGTTTCGCCGCGAAATGAACAAACAGGACACCGAGGCCAACACCAAGGCGATCGACAGCCTGCTCAACTACGAAACGGTAAAGTACTTCGGTAATGAAGGGCATGAGGCGAACCGCTTCGACCGTGCGATGCAGCGCTATGAGCGTGCCGCAATCAAGAATCAGGTGACACTGTCAGGCCTTAACATCGGGCAGAACTCGATCATCGGCATTGGCCTGGTGGTCGTGATGCTCATGTCGGCCTATGACATGGCGTCCGGGCGCCACAAGATCGACGATTTCGTCTTTGTGAACATGCTGCTGGCCCAACTGTTTATGCCCCTGGGTTTCCTGGGCTTTGTCTACCGGGAGATGAAACGGTCGCTGATTGATATGGAGGCCATGTTCAGTCTGCTTGACGAACCCGTGGAGGTTCAGGATCGACCCGGCGCCGCCTCAATCCATGTGACGGCAGGGGATGTCCAGTTCGACAATGTATCCTTTGCCTACGATCCGGACCGGCAGATCCTGTTCGATGTGGATTTCAGTGTCCCCGCGGGCAAGACCGTTGCGATTGTCGGTCACAGCGGCGCGGGCAAGTCGACGATTTCGCGACTGCTTTACCGTTTCTATGACGTATCCGAAGGCGCCATTACCATTGACGGGCAGGATGTGCGTGATGTGACCCAGGCGAGTCTGCGGGCGGCCATTGGGATCGTTCCGCAGGACACTGTACTGTTCAACGATACCATCGGCTACAACATCGCTTACGGTCGGCCGGGCGCCTCACAGGAAGAGATCGAGCAGGCGGCCAAACTGGCTGCGATCCATGACTTCATCATGTCTTTGCCGCAAGGCTACAAGACCAATGTCGGTGAGCGCGGGTTGAAGGTCTCAGGCGGTGAAAAACAGCGCATCGCCATTGCGCGGACGATCATGAAAAACCCGCCTATCCTGTTGCTGGACGAAGCCACCTCCGCGCTCGACACCAATACGGAAAAAGACATTCAGTCAGCGCTGAAGGCGGTCTCGCAGGATCGCACCACGCTGGTGATCGCGCATCGTCTTTCCACTGTGGTCGATGCTGATGAAATCATCGTGCTTGATCAAGGCCGGATCGTCGAGCGCGGTAGGCATGCAGAGCTTTTGACGAAACCTGACGGTCATTATAAGCAAATGTGGCAGCGTCAGGCTGAAGCGGTGGAAGCCGCTGAAAAGCTGGAGACATTGGCACTGGACCTTTAAGGAACACGCATGGCCAACGACAATCACACCATTCTGGACAGCATTACGGGGATGTTTGTGCCCATCCACCCGGAGGGGCACCGCTTCATCATTATAGCGGCCTTGGTCACGGTGCTGTTTTGGTGGATATGGACGCCGTTGGGATGGATCGGCACGCTGATTACGGCCTGGATGGTCTATTTTTTTCGTGATCCGGATCGGATCACTCCGGCCCGCGAAGGACTGACGATCAGCCCTGCAGACGGGGTCGTATCCAGCGTCGAGTTCGTGCCGCCGCCGCCGGAACTTGATATGGGGGACGAACCCCGCGCACGGATCGGGATATTCATGAATGTGTTCGATGTCCATGTGAACCGGGCGCCGATGGGCGGTACCGTCACCAAACGCGTCTATACGGAGGGCGCGTTTCTCAACGCGACGCTTGATAAGGCAAGCGAGCAGAACGAGCGCATGGCGCTTCGCATGACGACGGAGTCGGGCAAGGATATCGCCTTCGTTCAGATCGCCGGGCTGGTCGCCCGCCGGATCGTGTGTTTTGTCGAGCAAGGTGCCGAACTGAAGGCTGGTGAGCGGTTCGGCTTGATCCGGTTCGGCAGCCGGGTCGATGTTTATCTGGATGATGGGATGGTGCCGTTGGTCGCGGTGGGCCAGACCATGATCGCCGGTGAGACGGTGATCGCCGACGAACGGGCCAATGAGGTCCAGCGCTGGGGCGAGGTGCGATAGAATATGCCCAGGCGACCGCGCATTCGGAACCCGCTGCCGTCGGAAATCCCGGTCCGCAGTCTAGTGCCCAGCATGTTGACCGTGCTGGCGCTGTGTTCCGGCGTCACGGCCATACGCTTTGCCTTTGCAGAACGTTGGGAAGCGGCAGTGGTTGCCATCCTGCTGGCGGGCGTTCTCGATCTTCTTGATGGCCGGGTGGCCCGCATGATCAAGGGATCGTCGCGCTTCGGTGCCGAACTGGACTCGCTATCCGATGTGATCTGTTTCGGCGTTGCCCCGCCCCTAGTGCTTTATCTGTGGAGCCTGAATGGCGTGCGGGGGCTTGGTTGGGCCGTCGTGCTGCTGTTTTGCGTCTGTTGTGCGCTGCGCCTTGCGCGGTTCAATATTCTCGATCAGGACGCCAATGAGGATGGCACCGTGCAGCGGTTCTTTGTTGGCGTTCCCGCGCCAGCCGCGGCGGGCCTGCTGGTGCTGCCGATGATCCTGACCTTCGAATTGGGGTGGGAGATGTTTCAGTCTCCCTATCTGTGCGCTGTTTACGCCACCATTATCGCTCTGTTGATGATCAGCCGGCTGCCAACGGTGACCTTGAAATATGTCCGCATTGACCGTGGCCTGGTAACGCCCGTTCTGCTTGGGATCGGTATTCTGGTTGCAGCGCTGGCCACCTATTTCTGGGCCACGCTGGCGCTGATCGGGCTGTTTTATTTTTTATCGCTGCCCGTTGCGGTCTATCAGCAGCGCCAGGTCGCCGCCAAAACCCAGACCGGCGACGACGTTTAACCTTATTCGGCGGGCGCCGTGCGCCGCCGTCTGAAGCGTACTCTCATCCGTCTGATACGTTGTTTTAGGACGTATGGCGCCGCGATCAGGCACGGCGTCACCAATAGTGTCAGGACGGTCGCAAAGCTCAGACCGAAGACGACCGCGAGCGCAAGGTCGACCCAGAATTCCCCGGTTGGTGCGCCCAATGTGACTTCCCGGCCGACGAAATCGATGCTCAGCATGGTGAACATCGGCATCAGGCCGATCACGGTCGTCACGGTCGTCAGCAGGACCGGTCGCAAACGCTGAGCGCCTGTCCGAATGATGGCGTCCAGCGGGTCCATGCCCGATTTCATCAGCCGCGAGAACGTATCGATCAGCACGATGTTGTTGTTCACAACAATGCCGGCGAGCGAGATGATGCCCACCCCGGTCATCACGATCACAAAGGGCCGTTCCATAACAATCAACCCGACAACCACCCCGATGGTGGAGAGTACGACCGCCGAAAGGATGAGGAAGGCGTGGTAGAAGTTATTGAACTGGGTGACCAGAATGATCGCCATCAAGAACAGGGCGACGATAAACGCGTTCATCAGGAACGCTTGCGCCTTGTTCTGTTCTTCAGCTTGCCCCCTAAAAGTGATGTCCACCCGCGGATCGAAATTCTGGGTTTCGATCCAGGCTGAAATCTCCTTTACTTTGGTGTCGGTCATGTATCCTGGGGCGACGTTCGCGCTTAGCTTCAGTATGCGCGCGCCGTCAATCCGCTCAATAGTATTGACCTGTTGCCTTGCTGAACGGGTTACGAAGTTCGATATCGGAATCGGTCCTTCCAGCGTGTTGACTCGCAGCTCATCCAGCATGGCCATGCTGCGCTCGTCCTCCGGGAAACGGACCCGGATGTCGACTTCTTCGTCGGCGTCGTCAGGCCGGTATTCGCCAACCTTGATGCCGTTTGTGACCAGCTGAACCACACCACCAACGGTGGCCACGTCCGCCCCGAAACGTTCCGCTTGCGCACGGTCAACGCTCAACTTCCATTCAATGCCGGGCAGGGGGCGCGTGTCGTCAATATCCAGCAGACCCTCAACTTCTGTTTCCATGTAATTCCGGATTTTGACGAGGGTTGGCTCGATCAACTGAGGTGAGGATGCCGAGATTTCCAGCTGAACGTCTTTGCCCTGATCCGGGCCGAAGTCGTTCTGAGACGGCGTGACATAAATGCCCGCAATCGGCTCCGTCTTCTCGCGCAGTTCCTCAATGATGACGTCAGAGCGGGGACGTGTACGCCAGTCACGCAGCTGCATCGAGATCATGCCGATCCGGTCGGCAGCCGGTTCGTTGCCAAAGCCGCCGCCACCGCCGCTGTTGCCGCCGACAACGGTATAGGTGGTGGAAATACCGTCAACCTCGGCGATTGCGGCTTCGACCTCTTTGACCAGCTCATCTTTTTCCGCGATGGCCAGATTGCCCCGGGCGCGTACTTCGAGCTGAATGATGCTGGAGTCGCCCTCCGGGAAGAATTGAACGCCATCGCCATGGGTTGCGTAGTATCCCCACACGGTAACAAGCATCATGAACGCGGCGGCCAGTACCCAGAACGGCCGCAGGATCAATCTGCTGAGCAGCCGGGCATAGGTGCCTGTCAGGCCGGGAAGGCTGCGCGTATCGCCGAATTCGACGGCGTTCAACCCAGCTAGTGTTTCGGCCTTGCGGGTTTCCGTACGTCCCATAAGGGCGCCCAGCGTTGGCAGGAAGATCAGCGCTGCCAGAAGTGAGCCTGTCAGCGTCGCGACCAGCGTCAGCGGCAGGTACTGCATGAACTCGCCCATAATGTCAGGCCAGGCCAGCAGTGGTAAAAAGGCAGCCAGCGTTGTGGCGACCGATGCCGTGATCGGCCAGGCCATGCGTTTGGCGGCGAGCGCATAGGCTTCGCGGCGGGGCAGTCCCTCTGCCAGTTTGCGGTCAGCATATTCTGTGACCACGATCGCTCCATCGACCAGCAGGCCGACGGCCAGAACGAGGGCAAAGAGGACGACCTGGTTAAGCGTAAGGCCTAGTGCGGCAAGGATCAAAATACCAAACAGGAATGATGTGGGGATCGCCATGCCGACCAGAATTGCCGGGCGCGCCCCCATCACGAAGACGATGACAATAACCACCAGCAGGATGGCTGTGATCACGCTGTTCTGAAGCTGCGACACCTGATCGACGACAGCATCCGCCTGATTCTGCGAATAGAAGAAAGACAGACCGGTGGGCCAGCGTGCCTCGTGCTTGGCCACCACCTGTTTCACGGCGGCCACCGTATCGATGACATTGGCGCCCGACCGCTTTTTGATTTCAACGCCAACGGCAGGTCGGCCATTGAAGCGGGATATGCTGGCCGCGTCTTTGAACGTGCGGCGGATTTCCGCCACATCAGAGAGTTTGACAACGGCGTCGCCGTCTACCTTGACCGGGAGCTCGAGCACATCCAGCGCCGATTCAAACAGCCCGGGAACCTTGACAGCAAAACGCCCCTGACCGGTATCGAGCGTGCCTGCGGCGACCACCTGGTTGTTACGTTGAACGACGCGCAGCAATTCGTCCTGGGTGATGTTGTAGCTTTCCAGCTTGGCGGTATCGATATTGACCTCAAGCACCTCTTCACGAATGCCGGTCAGGCTCGCCTCAAGCACGCTTGGGATGGCTTCTAGGTCGTCTTGAAGGTTCTGCGCCAGGTGAAGCAGGGTCCGCTCTGGCAGCGCGCCGAACAGGGTCACGACCACCGCGGGAAAATCGCTGGTCGCGATTTCCTGAACAACGGGTTCGTCCGCGTCGTCGGGCAGTTCGGCCTTGGCAATATCGACTTTGTCGCGAACTTCGGCCAGCGCGCGTTGAACATCAACGTCGCTCATGAACTCAATGGTGATTGAGGCACCGCCGACCTGTGCGGTTGAGTTCAGTTTCTTGATGCCCGGTATCGCCCGGACTTCCTTCTCGATCGGCTTAATGATCAGCCGTTCGGAATCCTCGGGCGAAATGCCCTCATGATGCACATTAACGAAGATCAGCGGCAGCGTGATGTCTGGATCGGACTCACGCGGAATCGTCAGATAGGCTGACAGTCCGGCGATCAGGACCAGTGCAAGGCTCGCCAGAACGGTCCGGGACCGTGCCAGTGCCGCATCGATAAGTGCGTTCAAGCGGCGCCTCCGGCGGTCACCGGCTCGACGTCCACCGCCTGGCCGGCGCGGACATATTCGTGGCCGACCGTAATCACCATTTCCTGATCATCAAGGCCGTTGACCCAAACGCCTTCGGGGCCATCGCCGATAATCGAAACCGGCTTGAACTGAACGACATTGTTGTCGTTGACGGTGCGCACGCCGACGGTGCCATTGTCGTCGAGCACCAAATATGCAGGAGACAACAGATGCGCTGAGGTCTCGCGCACGGCGACCCGGGTGATAGCCGTTACGCCATCGCGCAATGACAGGTCTTCATTTGGGACAACGAGCTCGACGCGGAAAGTCCTGGTGGTCTCGTTAGCGACCGCGGAAATGAAGCGTACCTTACCTTCCAGCTGCTGGCCGGTTGTCAGTTGAACAAGACCAACGTCGCCGACGCGGACGGATTGGACATCCTGTTCTGAAATGTCGCCGACGACGAGATAGGGGTTTTGCTCGACCAGGGTGGCGCAAATATCGCCTTCTTGAAGATAGGCGCCAATTTCGACGGGCCTGCTGTTGATCACACCGGCGAAGGGGGCCCGGATCTTGGTGTTTTCCATCTCCACCTTGATCTGTGCGACCTGCGCTTTGGCCGCATCGAGCTGGGCGATGGCGGCTGCTGTTTGGGTTTCAGAGCGGTGACCTTTTTCCATGAGCCGCTTCGCAGCATTGGCCTCAAGCTCCCGCTGACGCGCCAGCGCTTCGGCCTCAGCTAGCCGCGCCGTCCGGTCATCGGCCGACAGGCGGCAAACGACGTCGCCGGCCTTGACCCGCTGGCCCTTCTCGACCGGCAGGGATTCAATCTGGCCCTTCAGCTCGCTGCGCAAATCAACCTTGCGGATGGCTTCAGTACGCCCCCTGATCACCACATCGCTGGTGTAGGACTGCGCGGTCACGGCAGACGCACGAACAGAGGTCAGCGCCGGTTCGGACGTCAAGGCGAGCTTGTCCTCCTCCGTGGGGACCTTGCTTTCCAGTAAGCCCGACAACAACCAAAGCGACATCAAGCCGACGATGGTGAACGCAGTAATGTGAGATCTTTTCAGGGTCATTCTGCAGCCTCGGCCTGTTGGACCACCACGCCGTCTTCAAGAACGTCGCGATTGTCGGCAATGAATTCGATGCACAATTGGTTGATCCGGCGGCCCCATTCCATCAGGAACGCTTCACCGGGGGTTTGATCGCCTTCGCTTAGCTCGTCGATTAGCTGAAGTTCCGATTGGTGTTCACGGATCCGGTCATCCAGATACTTTTGAAGCAGGGCAGGCGGCAGGGAATCGGAAAAGTAGATCATCGCCAGAAAGTCTGACCGGTAGCGGTCCGGCGTTAACGGTTTCAGCAGTGATTGACTGAAAGCCTGGTCGCCTTCCGGTGTGATGCTATAGACCTTGCGGTCGGGGCGGCCGACCTCCGTCTCTTCCCGGCACGTAACCAGGCCTTCGTCAGTGAGTTTGGCGAGGGCCGGGTAAATCGAGCCGTAGCTCGCCTCAAAGAACAGGCTGGGCCAGCCTTCCTTCATGGCTTTTTGAATTTCATAGCCCGTCGCGCTTCCCCGAGAGAGAATGCCTAGGCAAACAGTCCTGACGTCCATATGCTATTTCGATCCGCTATATATCGAACTGATAGGTTTGTTGCAGTGCATATATTGGTGTTTACGCAGCGAAGTCCAGTCTGGAGGGTTGCAAAAATGCCGGGTCGGCTTTGCGTGGCAATTGGGGTAAATGAGAGGGCGTCGCGAGGATATCGCTAATCTGGGCTATTATAAAACTTCTATAATATTCTGAAAAACATGAAGAAATTATCTATTCTCGAAGCCGGGAAGCGCGTTATGATCGCCAGTCGCCCCAATCGCGCCGCAGAAGGGCGTTTTGCAATTACCGCTGGTCGGCGGACAGATTGATGCGGTCTTTTGCCCGATCGCTTTGGCGTCACTTGGCGCTGCCACGGGCCGCCCGGCAGGCGCGGGCATCTGATAGACAGGGGCTGGCCGGCTTAGACCCTGGTGCCGAGGTTGCCTGTGCGGCAGTCCTCGACTGGCTTCATCAGGCGCAGGATTCAATGGCCATTGGCGGGATATCTGCCGGGTTCAGTTTGATCGACGGATGGGCTGCACCGGATGCTGTTGCGACGGCAGCGGCGCTTCCCGTCCTCGCTGGCGATCCAGATCGTATTGGCCAGGCTACGGCGTGGCTTCGGGCCACTCAGCAGGAGGGTGGAAGTTTTCCAATCCCAGGCTCGGAACACAGCAAAATTCCCACTCTGACCCGAATCCTGTCGGGAATGATCGAAGCGCAGCAGGTCTTCGGCGGCTTTGATGATGTCATCGGGCCGCTCGCCTCGTTCTTGGTGGCCGGGCAGGGTGATGACGGTGACTGGGGCAGCGGGTCCAGCGCAGGCGTTGCGCTGGACACCTATACCGCCTGGGCGTTGATGGATGCCGATAGAGTGCTGCCAGACGCTGGATTCGGCGATGCCGGACTGCGTGGGGCGGTTCGAATCCTCCAGCGCATTCGCAGGAACGGATGGATCGTAAATTGCTCTTATGAGGGCGAGCCGACTCCGTCCAGTTTCAGCCTTGGGTCTGTCCTGCATGGCAAGATCGGCGCCTATCGGCACACTGGTGACATCCGATTTCTCGATACGGCGCTCCTGACCGGATGGTCGCTTGTCGCGGCACGCAGAGCCGATGGCGCCCTGCCGGGGCGGATGGATAGCCACTGGGCGGCTACGGTCCCCTGGACCAGTCTGACTGGCAATGCCCAGATTGCGATTTGTTGGCTCCAACTGTTTCAGGAGACATCCGAGCCTGAATTTCTTGAGGCAGCCAAAGCCACAAACGCTTTCTTGCGGCGAAGCCTGTCGATGACCGGTGAGGCGGCAGAGGTTGGCGCCGTTCGGGCCAGTTTCCCGATCAATCGGGGGGACAAACCCTATACATATTCGGCGTTGGCAGGCCTTCTTACGCTGAAATCACTTAAGCTGGAATCGGCTGTCGATGCTCAACAAATCAGCCGGTTGGTTGAGGCGCGGTAAACTTGATCGTCAGCCGTTCCGCGCACGCATCGCCGATCAATGGGTCGGCATTACACCGCAGCACGTCACGAAACCCCTGAAAGGAAATCTCGGAGCAACGGCCGAAAATCGGATCGGTTGTGGTGGTCCTGGAGGCCGCATTGCTAGGGAGCGCATTTGTAAGAAGGATGATGGTATTCATCGGGCGGTCCAGGCTGTCATGCCATGCCATGGTGACGCTAAGCTGGTTTACCGTATGGCCCGAATTATTCAGCAATTTGTAGTGGACCGTACAGGCACGATTGCCGTTGCCGGTCCAATGGTCGGTTTCACTGAACTCCACGACTTCAATTTCCAGCAACCCGCTCGGGCTACACCCCGTGATCATCAGAACGGCGACAAGAATCGATAGCGCTTTCGACCGCAGAATTGTTGCCGCTGAATGTGGTGGGGAACCCGTTTGCATCAGGTGAGCTTATCACGATTGGCTGGGGAACCTGGATTCGAACCAGGACCGACGGAGTCAGAGTCCGCTGTACTACCGTTATACTATTCCCCAACGGGCTAAACGCGGCGGACCATAAGAAGCAGGATGGTTCCTTGTCAACGCCTTGCGCGGGCCCGCAGGGTCGCTACACTGCGTATGACAATTTGGTTGCAGTCAAGCCGTGGGGCTTCCTTGGCGCCGGACAAGCACATGTCATCCTTGCAGAATGCTGAAAAACGAAGTGGACGCTGGGCGCACGTCTATGCTGCTGTTGATCTCGGCACCAACAATTGCCGACTGCTGGTCGCGAAACCGGCGCGCAAGGGATTTCAGGTGATCGATTCCTTTTCCCGCATCGTTCGGCTGGGTGAGGGGATGTCTGGCCGTGCCGCGCTCAGTGAGGCGGCGATGCAGCGGACCATCGACGCGCTGAAAGTCTGCGGTGAAAAAATGGCCCGGCGCGGCGTGACCAAACAGCGGCATGTCGCCACGGCGGCCTGCCGCGGTGCTGAGAACCACCTCGAGTTCATCGAACGCGCCCGTTGCGAGACCGGTGTTCGGCTTGAGGTCATCAGTGCCCGGGAAGAAGCGCGGCTTGCTGTGGCGGGGTGTGTCTCGCTCTTCGACGACGGATCTGACCACGCCTTTGTCTTTGATATTGGCGGCGGCAGTACGGAATTGATCTGGACGCGGATTGAACCGGATAGAAAGTGCGAGATCCTTGCCTGGACATCCTTGCCCTGCGGTGTCGTGACGCTAGCTGAATTGTTTGGCGGCCATACCGTGGGCGCCGAGGCTTATGCGGCCATGGTTCGCTATGTGGAGGATCAGCTCGCGCCATTTGACCAGGAACACAATCTTGCCAAGACGCTCGCGCAGCATCGTGTGCAGATGATCGGCACATCGGGCACGGTGACCACGGTTGCGGGCGTCCATCTGGGTTTGGAGCGATACGATCGAAACCGGGTCGACGGCATGTGGATCAGCCGCGACGACGTTTACCGGGTGTCTCAGGAGCTGGCGTCCATGACGTACGAGCAGCGCGCGGCCACCCCCTGCATCGGGACGGAACGGGCTGACCTTGTGGTTGCAGGTTGCGCGATTTATGAGGCGATTGCCAATACCTGGCCGTCGGACCGGATCCGCGTCGCCGACCGGGGCCTACGTGAGGGTCTGTTGCTTGAACTAATGGCGGATGCTGACCGAGAAGCGGCCCATGGCACGCCAGGATAGGGGCCGGGGGCGTGGCGGCGGTGCCCGGGATCTGAAGGTTCGGGTCAAGACCGCCTCGGGACGAAAAATTTCATCGACCCGGTGGCTACAACGTCAGCTCAATGACCCCTATGTTGCTGCTGCCAAGCGAGAGGGCTATCGGTCACGCGCGGCGTTCAAGCTGAAAGAACTCGACGAGCGGTATAAACTGATCCGCAAGGGAAGCCGGGTGATCGATTTGGGTGCGGCCCCGGGCGGATGGAGCCAGGTTGCCATGGCCAAGGTCGGGCCCTCGGGCAAGGTGATCGCGATCGACAAGGACCCGTTCGAGGCGATCCCCGGTGTTGAGATGGTCGAGCTGGATTTCCTGGCCCCTGAGGCGCCGGATATTCTTAAAGACATGGCAGGCGGGCCCGTCGACCTCGTAATGAGCGATATGGCGGCCTCGAGCACCGGCCATAAGTCGACCGATCACCTGAAGATCATGGCGCTATGCGAAGCTGCGCTGGACTTTGCCTGCGAGGTGCTGAAGCCTGAAGGCGCATTCGTTGCCAAGGTTCTAAAAGGCGGGACAGAGAACGCATTGCTGACCACAATGCGCAAACACTTTGCAAGCGTGCGGCATGCAAAACCGAAGGCGAGCCGCGCTGAATCCGCCGAAGCCTATGTTGTTGCAACAGGATTCCGGCGCTAGCGAACGTGAAGATTCTGCCCTTGTAGGGCAAAGCCTTCGGTGGCATATTCCGCGCCACTTTCGATCAGCCGCATAGGAGTTTCGATGGGCATTCGCGAGGCACTGACTTTCGACGACGTCCTCCTTGTGCCTCAAGCCTCCAGCGTGCTGCCTGCGCAGGTCAACACCCACACACGTCTGACGAATTCCATTGAGCTTGGTATCCCGTTGCTGTCGGCGGCGATGGATACGGTGACCGAGAGCCGGCTGGCCATCGCCATGGCCCAGGCCGGCGGCATGGGCATCCTGCATAGAAACATGACTGTCGAGCAGCAGGCCGAAGAAGTCCGGCAGGTCAAGAAGTTCGAATCCGGTATGGTCGTAAATCCGGTCACGATTCAGCCGCATCAGCCTTTGTCGGACGCCTTTGAGCTGATGACCCGGCACAAGATTTCAGGCATTCCCGTTGTTGAAGAGACGGGCAAGCTGGTCGGTATCATCACCAACAGAGATGTGCGTTTTGCCACGGTGATGGATCAGCCGGTCAGCGAGTTGATGACGCGCGAGCTTGTTACCGTGAAGGAAAATGTCGGCACCGATGAAGCCAAGCGGCTGCTGCACCAGCATCGGATCGAAAAGCTGCTGGTGGTAGACGATGCCTATCACTGCGTCGGGCTGGTGACGGTCAAAGATATTGAGAAGGCGCAGCTTCATCCAGATGCCTGCAAGGATGAGAAGGGCCGCCTTCGGGTGGGTGCCGCGGTCACCGTGGGCAATGACGGTCTGGACCGGGCTGCCGCATTGCGCGATGCCGAGGTCGATGTCGTTGTTGTCGATACAGCGCATGGGCATTCCGAGCGCGTGATTGAGGCCGTCGAACGACTGAAAGCAGCCAATGGGAAGGACGTTATTGCAGGCAATGTAGCGACAGCAGACGCGGCCAAGGCGTTGATCGATGCGGGTGCTGATGCAATCAAAGTGGGTATTGGCCCTGGGTCGATCTGCACGACGCGTGTGGTCGCGGGGATTGGCGTGCCCCAGCTCACGGCGGTGATGGACGTGGCAGAAGAGGCCCACAAGGCGGGTATTCCAGTGATCGCCGATGGTGGTGTCAAAACCTCTGGCGATGTTGCTAAGGCACTGGCCGGCGGCGCCTCCAGCGTCATGATCGGTTCGCTGTTGGCCGGAACGGAAGAAGCGCCCGGCGAGGTGTTCCTCTACCAGGGCCGGTCTTACAAGGCCTATCGCGGTATGGGCTCGGTCGGGGCCATGTCCCGCGGGTCGGCCGACCGTTATTTTCAGGAAGAAGTCGCCGATACCATGAAGCTGGTGCCCGAAGGCGTCGAAGGTCAGGTCCCGTTCAAGGGGCCGGCGGGCAGCGTTCTGCATCAGCTGGTCGGCGGTGTCCGGGCCGCCATGGGCTATACCGGCGCGCCATCGATTGAAGAATTCCAGTCGCGTGCAGACTTTGTCCGCATCAGCAATGCAGGCCTTCGGGAAAGCCACGTTCATGACGTGGTGATCACCCGCGAGTCACCCAACTACCCCGGAAACTAGCATGCGCCCGGGTGCTCGGGTTCAGGCGGCGATCGATCTGGTCGCGGCGATAGAACAGGCGCAGGTGGACGGCCGCGATGCTGCCGACGCCCTGATCCAACACTATTTTCGAACCCGGCGCTATGCGGGCTCCAAGGACCGGCGTGCGGTGATCGAGATGGTCTATGGCGTTCTGCGGGATCGCGGCATGCTGACCTGGCGATTGGGCGGTGACGGAGCGGCGACGGCGCGCTTGAAGGTCTTTGCAAGTCTGGACCAACCGCTTGACCAGACTGTTTTCGATGGCGAGCACGCCCCTGAAGCACCGACGTCTGAGGAAGTGCAGGCGTTGGGTCAAAGCCAAAATCAGAACGTCGATAGCGCGCCTGATTGGGCCCGCTTCAATGTTTCCGAATGGTTGATTGCCAAACTCGAAGGTCGGTTTGGTGATCGCCTGGAGGCCGAAATGGCTGGGCTGTCCGGGCGCGCCCCGCTGGATCTGCGGGTAAATCTGCTGCGCGGCTCCGTGGAGGAGGCGCAAGCAGCCTATCCCGATGCGCTGCCGGCCACATGGGCCGCGCAGGGCCTGCGTTTCGATCAGCCACGGCCTTTGCAAAACGATCCAGCCTATCAAAACGGTCTGGTTGAAATACAGGATGAGGGATCGCAGATTGCCGCGCTTTTATGCGGCGCAAAGCCGGGTATGCAGGTGCTGGACCTATGCGCGGGCGCGGGCGGCAAGAGCCTCGCATTGGCGGCGCAGATGGAGAATTCCGGGCAGATCTATGCCTACGACATCGATCACAAACGACTGTCTTCGCTGCGCAGCCGGGCGAAGCGGGCTGATGCAAGGAACATTCAATCCTTCAAAACGTTAGAAGGTCTTTCTGAGAAGTTTGATCGTGTGGTTCTGGATGTGCCTTGTAGTGGGTCAGGCACGTGGCGGCGAAGTCCTGACCTGCGCTGGCGGTTGATGCCGGATCGCCTCAAAGACCTCACAGAAACTCAGGCGGCTTTGCTGCGTCAGGGCGCTGGTTTTGTAAAATCGGGCGGCCAGCTGATCTACATCGTCTGTTCGATCCTGCGCGACGAAGCGGAGGATCAAGTCGACACATTTTTGTCCGACCATGCCGAATTCAGCCTGAAACCCTATGTATCAAACTGGCCGGAGGCCGGACCCGTGCCGCCGACACTGGCGCAATCTGATGAAATGCTTTTGATGACGCCGGCAAGCCATGGAACCGACGGGTTTTTCGTTGCTGTGCTGGAGCGCGCTGAGTAGTTTGCCCGCCATGCAGGAAAACGTTCTTATCGTCGATTTTGGCTCGCAGGTGACCCAGTTGATCGCGCGCCGGGTGCGCGAATCCGGCGTCTATTCAGAGGTTGTACCCTTCAACAAGGTCGCTGAGATGATCGACGGGTTTGCCCCCAGAGCGATCATCCTGTCCGGCGGCCCGGCATCAGTGACCGAAGCCGATACACCGCGTGTGCCTCAGGCCGTATTCGACCGGGGCGTCCCGGTGTTGGGGATCTGTTATGGCGAACAGGCAATGTGCGACGCCCTTGGCGGTGCGGTCGAAGCCGCAGACCACAGGGAATTCGGCCGTGCTTTTCTGACCATTACCGATAGCTGCGCGCTGTTCGACGGCATCTGGTCGCCGGGCGAGCGGCATCAGGTGTGGATGAGCCATGGCGACCGGGTGATGGATATTCCAGAAGGGTTCCGGGTTGTCGGCACCAGCGACAATGCGCCTTTTGCAGCGATTGCCGACGATGACCGTCAATATTACGGCGTCCAGTTCCACCCGGAGGTGGTTCACACACCCGACGGTGCGCAATTGCTGGCCAATTTCGTCCATAAGGTGGCCGGCTGTGGCGGCGACTGGACCATGGCGGGGTTCCGCGAAACCAAAATTGCCGAAATCCGTGAGCAGGTCGGCGACGGCACGGTCATCTGCGGGCTGTCCGGCGGCGTCGATTCCTCAGTTGTCGCGGTGTTGCTGCACGAGGCGATTGGCGACCAACTGAACTGTGTCTTCGTTGATCATGGGCTTTTGCGGGAGGGCGAAGCAGAGCAGGTCGTCGATGTCTTCCGGGGCCATTACAACATTCCGCTGGTCGATGTGGATGCCAGCGAGCTTTTCCTCGGCAAGCTGGATGGGGTCACTGACCCGGAACAGAAGCGCAAGATTATCGGGGGTACCTTCATCGATGTGTTCGAGGCCGAGGCCAAAAAGGTCGGTGACGCGAAGTTCCTGGCCCAGGGCACGCTCTATCCCGATGTGATCGAATCCGTGTCATTCCACGGCGGGCCCAGCGTGACCATCAAGTCGCACCATAATGTGGGCGGCCTGCCCGAACGCATGAATATGGAACTGGTCGAACCACTGCGGGAGTTGTTCAAGGACGAAGTCCGCGAACTCGGCCGTGAACTGGGCCTGCCGGAGGAACTGGTCGGGCGGCATCCGTTCCCGGGGCCCGGCCTGGCGATCCGTCTGCCCGGTGAGATCACCCGCGAGAAGGCGGACATTCTGCGCAAGGCTGATGCGGTCTATCTCGATGAAATCCGCAACGCCGGGCTTTACGACGCGATCTGGCAGGCTTTTGCGGTGCTGTTACCGGTCCGCACCGTTGGTGTGATGGGGGATGAGCGCACGTATGATTATGTCTGTGCGCTGCGGGCCGTGACGTCGACCGACGGCATGACGGCGGACTATTACCCCTTCGACCATGAGTTCCTGGGCCGGGTTTCCGCCCGGATTATCAATGAGGTCCGCGGCATCAACCGGGTGGTCTATGACGTCACCTCAAAACCCCCCGGCACCATCGAGTGGGAGTAGGGGGCTAGACTAGGAGCCAAATGGTCAAGCGGCGCACAGCTCTGACGGTTCTTGGCGCGATTGCCGCGCTGGTGACCTTTGGGCTTTGGCGGGGTCGCAAACCTGAACCGGTTTCAGCAACACCTATCAGTGGCAGAGTTGTGATTATCGGTGCGGGCATGTCGGGTGCCAAGGCAGCGCATGATCTGCGCAAGGCCGGCGTTGACGTCACGGTTTTGGAGGCGCGCGACCGGATCGGGGGGCGTGTCTGGTCTAATCGCAGCATGGGCGTTTCCGCTGACCTCGGTGCCAGTTGGATTCATGGCCGGCGCGGCAATCCCATCTACAAACTGGCGCGCCGCCTGGGTGTTCCGCTTTATGAGTGGGACTATGAAGACATGCGCTACTTCGGTGCCGGTGGTGACGACGGTGAACAGGCGTTCAAGGCCATGGTGCGCCTGGAATACGCGCTATGGTCCAAGAGCGAAGACATTCATGAACGCGATCCCGATGCGACGGTTCAAGATGCCCTGGATAGCGACGACTTGAAGCCGATTCTCGCCGGACTGACCGACGCGGAGTTGGCGTTTGTCAAAAAGGTGATGATCGAACAGGATTTTGCGGCTGATACGGACCAGCTTGCGCTGGAGGCGTATCTCGAAGGCGACGGCTTTGGAGGCCCAGACATGCTGTTTCCTGATGGGTATGACGCCTTGGTCCGGCACTTGCTGGAGGGGGTGGATGTTCGCCTGGGGGAAACCGTGACGGACATCCGCTATGTCAGCGAGGGTGCCTCAATCGTTACCGAAAACACGGTTTACGATGCAGATGCGCTGCTCATCACCGTGCCACTGGGTGTTCTGAAAGCCGGAGCAATCTTGTTCGACCCTCCGCTTCCGCCAGCCAAGCTTGCAGCGATAGAAGCGCTTGAAATGGGCGTGCTCAACAAAGTCTTCCTGAAATTTGATCAGATATTCTGGGACAAAGACGTCAATCTGCTTGCCCGGGGAATGAGTCCAGAGGGCGCGTGGTCGACTTGGTTCAATATGGCAGACGTTAGCGGCGAGCCGGTGTTGATGGCCCTGAATGGTGGCCGTTTCGGGCGCTCCCTGGAAGACCTTGATGATAAGACAACAGTGTTGGAGGCGTTGGCGTCACTTCAATCCATGTATGGAGAGGCGGTCGGCGAGCCGACTCAGACGCTTGTAACACGTTGGGACAGTGATCCTTTTGCACGGGGGTCCTATTCCTATCTACCGCCGGGGGCGCGTTCAGAGATGCGTGATGATTTGGCGAGCGCCCTGGAAGGCCGGGTGTTCTTCGCCGGTGAAGCGACGACGCGCGACTATGCCGCGACCGTTCATGGAGCGTTTCTGACCGGTGAACGTGCCGCAGGCGAGATCATTGCGCGGTTGAGCTGAGATAATCGCCGGTTTCGGCAGTTCAAAGTCGATTTTTGCCGCCTAACGCGCTATTCCTCAGGCCATGTCAAAATTTGAACGACAACGTGCCGTTACGGTGCGCGATATCGCCGCCCGCAAGGGCAAGGAACCGGTGGTTTGTCTGACCGCCTATACCGCGCTGGTGGCCCAGTTGCTGGATCAACATGTTGATCTGCTGCTTGTCGGCGACTCGGTCGGCATGGTGATCCATGGCCTGCCCAATACGGTCGGCGTCACCATGGAAATGATGATCCTGCACGGCCAGGCGGTGATGCGTGGCGCACCACAAGCGTGCGTCGTCGTCGATATGCCCTTTGGCAGTTATGAGGCGTCTAAAGAACACGCCATGGCGAATGCGGTGCGGTTGATGCAAGAAACCGGCTGTGCCGCGGTCAAACTTGAAGGCGGCGCCGAAATGGCCCCGACCATTGAGTTTCTGGTCAAGCGTGGTATTCCGGTGATGGGCCATGTCGGTCTGCAGCCGCAGTCGGTCAACATGCACGGCTATGCGGCCAAGGGGCGCAAACGCGAGGAGTGGGACGGCATCATTGCAGACGCCCAGGCGGTTGCCGAGGCCGGCGCGTTTGCGACGGTTGTTGAGGCGGTTGCCGCCGATCTGGGTGCGGAACTGACGGCGGCCGTGCCCAATGTCACCATTGGCATCGGCGCCTCAGCCGCGTGTGATGGCCAGATTCTGGTCACGGAAGACATGATCGGCCTGTTCGCCAGCACGCCGACATTCGTCAAACGCTACGCCGAATGGGGCTCTGCAATTGACGAAGCCGCGGCAAATTACGCGTCTGAGGTAAAAGCCCGGCGATTCCCGGCTGAAGAACATACATATTCTATGCGGGACTAATTGAATTCCCGGCGTTCTTGGCGTTTGCGAATGCCGGGGGCGAAGGCTAATGTAGCGCCGCTTTCACGGTCAGGAGGCTGTATTGAGCGATATCTTTCGCGAGGTGGATGAAGAAATCCGCCAGCAACAAATCATCGATTTTGTAAAACGCTACGGCAAATATGTCGCGGCGGCTGCGGTTTTGGCGATCATCGTCTTCGCTGCGGTCCGGTATTTCGACCAACAGGATAGGCTGGAGCGAGAGGCGACTGGCGAGCGGTTTGCCGCAGCGATGAGCCTGATGGTCGACGAAAAGGTGGCCGACGCCATCGCAGAATTTGCCGTTATTGCGGAAGAAAACGGCGATGACGGCTATGGCCTTCTGGCGCGGTTCCGGCAGGCCGAGGCGCTTTACGAGACGGAAGAAGTGCAGGCGGCCATCGGTGTCTATGACGCCATTGCCGATGACGGGTCGGTGGACTCGGTCTGGCGCAACCTTGCCGGGGTTTATGCGGCGATGTTGACGCTGGAAGCGGCCAGCGACGCCGACATTTCCGACCGGCTTGATGAGCTGTCAGGCAATCACGCATGGCGCCTGTCCGTGCTGGAACTGGAGGGGCTCAATCAGTTCCGCCAGGGTGACCGCGAGGGTGCGCAGCAGAGCTTCCGCCAATTGTTTGAAGAAGCGCCCGACGGTACCGGATTCAAGGCGCGCTCAGCACAAATGCTGTCTATTCTGGGTGTCTCAGTCAGCGATTTAACGACGGAATAACGGAGCCGCCTTGATGAATATGCGCCGCCTGACCAAGGCCGCCCTTGTCGTATCGGCACTCAGCCTGACCCTGGCAGCGTGCGGCGGTGACGACGACGAAGTCATTATCCTGGAAGGCGAGCGCATCGCCGTGGTTGAGCTGGAAGATCAGCTGCTGATCGATCCGGATCTTCGTGATGTCACAGTGCGCCTGCCGCGTCCCCACCGCAACACCGCCTGGCCACAAGCCGGCGGCTATTCGCACCATGCCATGCAGCATCTGGCGCTGGGGGCGTCGCCCCGGATTATCTGGCGACGGGATATCTCTGGCTCGACCAAGAACCGGAAACTGGTCGCCCAGCCCGTCGTTGCCGACGGAATGATCTTCTCCATGGGGTCAGCCTGGCAGATTGTTGCTCTTAGTGAAAATGACGGGCGTGTCATCTGGCGGGTCGACCTGCGTGACGGCAAGGAAAAGCGGGATTCGCACGCAGGCGGTGGTATCGCCTTTCACGATGGCAGGCTCTATGTCTCAATGGGCTCCGGGTTTGCCGCGGCGTTGGATGCGCGGACCGGCAACGAGCTCTGGCGTACGAAATTCGATGTCGGTCTGCGCGGGTCGCCCACGGCAGACGACAGTCAGGTCTACATCACGACCATGGATAATCAGTTGATCGCGCTGCGGGCATCCGACGGCGAGATCGAATGGAGCCATGTGGCGATTGCCGAGGCGGCGGGCCTGATGGGCAGTTCCAGCCCCGCCGTCGTCGGTGGCACGGTCGTGGCCGCGTTCTCCTCAGGCGAGTTATTTGCACTGGATTCCATTAATGGCCGGGTTGCCTGGGCGGATTCGCTGACCCGGACCGGGCGGCCGACGCCGTTGTCCACGCTTAACGATATTGATGGCCATCCGGTCGTCGACCGGGGGCAGGTCTTTGCTATTGGCCATAGCGGCCGTATGGCGGCAATTGACCTGCGGACTGGTACACGTGTCTGGGAAAACAATATTGGCGGGTCGCAGACGCCTTGGGTGGCAGGCGACTACATATACGTCCTCACCGTCGACAATCAGGTGCTCTGCGTGTCACGGCGCAATGGCCGCGTCCGCTGGATGTATGAGCTGGAGCGCTGGAAGAAAAACAAGCGCACCAAAGGCATCGTTGTCTGGTCCGGTCCGGTTCTCGCCGGTGACCGGCTGTTGCTGGTTTCCAACAGCGGATTCGCGGTGTCGCTGTCGCCCTATACCGGCGATTTCCTGGGTGCAATCGACCTGCCGGATGAAAAGAACTACCTCTCCCCCGTTGTCGCTAATGGCACGCTTTACCTGCTGAGCGACAAGGGCGAACTGGTGGCGATGCGTTAGCCGATGCCGGGTCGATGCCGTTTACAGCCGCCATCATTGGCCGACCGAACGTCGGCAAATCGACCCTCTTTAACCGTCTAACCGGGCGGCGTCAGGCGCTTGTCGATGACCGGCCGGGTGTGACCCGGGACCGGCGCGAGGGCGAAGCGCGGATTGGCGACTTCAAATTTCAGTTAATCGACACGGCCGGCCTGGACGAGGGCGGCCCCGACAGCCTCGAAACCCGCATGCGGCAGCAGACCGATATGGCGGTCGCCGATGCCGATGTCGCCTTGTTCCTGATCGATGCGCGGGCGGGTGTGACCCCGATGGACCAGCATTTCGCCGACTGGCTTCGATCGACCGGTACGCCGGTGATCTTGGTCGCCAACAAATGTGAGGGCAGGGGCGGCGAGGCCGGCCTGTTAGAGTCCTTCTCTCTGGGCCTTGGCGATCCGGTGCAGTTTTCGGCAGAGCATGGCGAGGGCCTGAGCGAACTCTATGACCGGTTGCGGGCAGAGGCAGAGATTACCGTTATAGAGGCAGAGGCCGAGGACGATACAGAGGGCGGTCCGCTGCATATGGCGGTGATCGGCCGTCCCAATGCGGGTAAGTCCACCCTGATCAACCGTTTGATCGGTGAAGAGCGTCTATTGGCAGGGCCTGAAGCGGGCCTGACCCGGGATTCAATCTCGGTCGACTGGTCTTATGAGGGCATGCCGATCCGGCTGTTTGACACGGCGGGCATGCGCCGCAAGGCCAAGGTGGTCGATAAGCTGGAACGCATGTCGGTTGCCGATGGGCTACAGGCGATCCGCTTCGCGCATGTGATTGTGCTGCTGATCGATTCAATGTCGCCGCTCGACCGGCAGGACCGGATCCTTCTCAACATGGTCGCAAGGGAAGGGCGCGCGTTGATTGTTGCTCTTAACAAGTGGGACCTTATTGAAGACAAGGACGAGGTGCGCCGTGAGGTCGAACAGCACCTGGACCGGGACTTGCCCGAAGTGCGCGGCGTCGAAATCGTCCCTATTTCAGCGCTCACCGGGCGCGGGCTGGACAAGTTGATGCCTGCTGTCCTGAAAGCGCAAGCGGCCTGGGACACGCGGATCGCCACCTCGCCGCTTAATCGCTGGCTCGATGCCATGGTAGGGGCGCACCCGCCGCCCGCGGTCAAGGGCCGCCGCATCAAGCTGCGCTACATCACCCAGGTCAAAAGCCGGCCGCCGACCTTCATGGTGTCCTGCAGCCGCCCCAATGATCTGCCGGCCGCCTACCAGCGCTATCTGGTGAATGGCCTGCGTGAGACGTTCGATCTCTGGGGCACGCCGATCCGCCTGCGATTCAAGAAGGGCGATAACCCCTACGCGAGCTAGATCATCATCTGTTGAGTTGGAAGCGCCTGGCGGTCAAACTCAACAGATAAAGATGATCTAATCTATTGGTTTCTAGAGCAAATTTAACACCTTAGTTGGAACCTCTCGATTCCAACGATGGTGGTTTTGCTCTAGTCGGCGTCTTCGGCCAGTCTTTCGAGCATCAGCCAAGCCGCCTCGGCGTGTCTGGTATCGTCCACTCTGCCGGCCAGAAGAAGTGCGGTGCCAATGAGAACGGCCCAGCCCTTTGCCCTCAAAACTTGTTCTTCGCTAGCGCCATAGTCGCGCAGAACAGTCTCGCGGGCCGACTTCTCAGCGAACAAGGCCCAGGCGAAACCCAGATCCGTGGCGGCATCGCCGGTGGTCATGTCGCCCCAGTCGATAATGCCCACGATACGCCCATCCCGGACAAGGACATTGCGAGTGTGCAGGTCGCCATGGAGCCAGCGTCGCTCGTCAGCGGCCGGCGCGGCCAATGCTTTGTCCCATATGTTCGGGATGACATCCGGAATTGCAGGTGTGGCACCGCTGAGCGCTTCCAGACGTTCTGTTGCCGTATCGGCAAGGTCCGCAAGCGGGATACCGCGAAATGGCTTTTGGGGGGCATCCTCAGGGGCTGGTTGGTGAAGCGATTTGAGGAATTTCGCGAATAGTGGCGCCTGATCAGCGGCGGGTGGTGACCGATCAGCTTCTTCCCCGTCAATCCATGGGACAACACTCCAGTGCCAGGGATAGCCGTTGCCAGGGATTCCGTTGCGAATGGGAATCGGCGCAGGAAAAGTGATGGTAGGGGCAAGGACCGGCAGCCACTTTTGTTCGCTTTCGATAAGCGAGGCCCCCATTTGCCGGCGCGGCAGGCGTACAGCAAGGCTGTCGCCCAATCGGAGCATCTCATTATCCCAGCCGCTTTCAACGCGTTTGAGCGGCAGGTCGGCGAGGTCGGGATGCTGGTCCCGCAACAGGCTGCGGACAAGCGCCTCGTCGATCTGAACCTCAGCAGGTGGTGTTCCGGTCGACATGCTTAGTCCGATGCGCCCGGCATCCAGCTTGCGTAAAGCCGCCGGGGCTCGATCCAGACAAACGGAAAATTGCCCCAATAGCCCCAGTTGTCATAATCGGGTCCGTAAACGGTGCGAAAGCAATCGTGCAGGTCCGAAAGCCCGCCTCGGCTGGTATCGACTTCGCGCGCCTGCCCGTGGATGATGACCGAGAGCTTTTCGCCCCGTGTATAGGCCGCGCTGATTTGCGGGTTGTTTCTGATGTGCTTGATTCGCAGCGAGTCAGGCGCAGTAGCAAACCAGAATTGGCCTTTGAACAGAACGCCGTCAACCGGTGCAACATAAGGCGCATGTGTTCTGCTGACGGTTGCCAGATTGAGGATCGAGATACCGTCCAGTTCCTTGCAGAACTCTTCGGCAGTGAGCCGCGTACCGTCGCCGTGGACAGACCTCAGGTGCGGTCCGGCTTCTGCGTAGCTGGTATCAAGAAGCTGCTGCAGCGCTTCTAGGTCTTCAGGGGTTTCCTGCATCTGCCGACTCTGCCCATTCCCGGTAGTCCACAAGCCTATCATTGGCCGTCCATGCGGGGGAGACCATCTGCAGCACCAGCGGCGCGATGGCGTCGGGAGTGGGGAGCGTTTCCGGGTCTTCACCGGGCCGTGCTTTTGCGCGCATGGCGGTTCGCGTTGCACCGGGATTCAGCAGGTTGACCCTTAGATTGGATTTCTCGATTTCGTCGGCATAGGTGTGCACCATTGCCTCAAGCGCAGCCTTGCTGACCGCATAAGCGCCCCAATAGGCGCGGGGCTGGCTGGCGACAGTCGATGTCAGGAACAGCGCCCGTCCAGCGTCGGAAGCGTGCAACAGTGGATCAAGGGTTCTAAGCAGACGCCAATTGGCCGTCAGGTTGAGCGCCAGCACGTCGTTCCAAAGCTTAGGGTCCTGATGGGGCATCGGCCCCAGTTCACCCAGGATGGCGGCGTTGCCGACCAGAATGTCGAGTTTGCCCCAGCGTTCGGCTATCGCGCCACCAAGGTGGTCAACGGCGCCTGTATCGCTGAGATCAAGGGGTACCAGAGTCGCCGTGCCGCCGGCGTTCTGGATTTCATCGTCAAGTTCTTCAAGGCCGCCCACCGTGCGCGCAACCGCCAGAACGTGGGCACCCGAACGGGCGAGGGCCTTGGCAACAGCATAGCCAATGCCGCGCGATGCGCCGGTAACCAGCGCAATCCGTCCCGTCAAATCTGTGGTCATGCCTCGGTCAGCAGCGACAATTGTGACTGCCGCCCGCCTTCCTGATCTTCCAGTCCCGTGGGATAGTCGCCGGAGAAACAGGCATCGCAATATTGCGGCACCTCATTTCGTCCGTGTTCTCCCACCGCGCGGTAGAGCCCGTCGATGGTCAGATAGGCGAGCGAATCAACGCCGATCAGCTTGGCCATTTCGGTATGTTCCATGCGCGCGGCCAGCAGTTTTTCCCGCTCCGGCGTATCGACCCCGTAAAAACAGGGATTGGTGGTCGGGGGACTGGCGATCCGCATGTGGACCTCGCTAGCGCCTGCTGCGCGCACCATCTCGACAATTTTGATCGAGGTCGTGCCCCGTACAATGCTGTCATCCACCAGCACGACTTTTTTGCCTTTGATCTCGGCGCGGTTGGCATTGTGTTTTAGGCGCACGCCCAGATGCCGGATCGAATCAGTCGGTTCGATAAAGGTCCGCCCGACATAGTGGTTGCGGATGATCCCCAATTCGAAAGGAACGCCCGACGCCTGCGAATACCCAATCGCCGCCGGCGTGCCTGAGTCGGGAACCGGGATCACCATGTCGGCGTCCACACCCGATTCCATCGCTAGCTCGCGGCCGATCCGCTTGCGGATTTCATACATGCTGGTGCCGTTGGACTGGCTGTCGGGCCGTGAGAAATAGACGTGCTCGAAGATGCAGGGCCGGGGCTTGACTGGCAGGAACGGATGCAGCGTTTCGGTGCCTTCCTCGGTAAAGACAACCATTTCGCCGGGTTCGATCTCACGAACGAATTTGGCGCCGATAATATCGAACGCGCAGGTTTCTGAAGCCAGCAGCGGCACGCCGCCATCCAGTTCGCCCAGAACCAGCGGGCGAACGCCCATTGGGTCCCGGACCGCGATCATCTTTTTCTGGGTCAGGATTACCAGGGAATAGGCACCCTGAACTTGAAGCAGGGCATCGACAAGACGGTCGACCAGGCGCGGTTTGCGGCTCAGGGCCACCAGGTGGATGATGACCTCGGTGTCCGAAGTCGATTGAAAGATCGCGCCCTTGCGAATCAGGTCGCGGCGAAGCGTTAATGCATTTGTGATGTTGCCATTATGCGCGATCGCAAAGCCGCCGCCCGAAAGCTCGGCAAATAAGGGCTGAACGTTGCGCAGCACCGTGTCACCGGTGGTCGAATACCGGTTGTGGCCGATGGCGCTGTCGCCGGGCAGGCCGCTGATCACGTCTTCAGAGGTCAGGTTATCGCCGACAAGGCCCAGGCAGCGTTGGGAGTGAAAGCGCTGGCCGTCATAGCTGACGACACCGGCGGCTTCCTGGCCGCGGTGCTGTAGCGCATGCAGACCCAAAACCGTATGGGCCGCTGAATCCGAATGGCCGTAGATACCGAACACCCCGCACTCTTCGTGAAGGGAGTCGTCATCGAACGGCGTTTGGGCCCTGGGCAAGGGGTCTGTCACTCCGGTGTTCGGCTCTCGATCAGATCTTGAATCTGGCGATTCACATCGGGTGTATAGCCGGTTCCTTCAAGCGTGTCTTGCGGGTTTTCAATTAGCTCACGCGCTTCGCCGACTCGCGCGGGAATCAACGATTCCAGGATGACACCGGCGCGTTCCACATAGGGCATCAGTTTCGATTGGGTGAGCCAGTCCGGCTCATATTGCGAGTCGGTGATCAACTGCAGGGTCAACAAATAGGCAAGACCGAGAAATACCGCCCCGCGCAAAAAACCGAAACCCAAGCCGAGCGTCCGGTCCAGGGGGCCCAGTATGGACGCTTTTTTGATGCCGCTGGCGAGAAGTCTGGCAATGATCATCAAGATCACCAGGGAGACGATGAACAGGCCGCCGCCCGCGGCTGCTGAAACAAAGAACGGGTCTTCAAGCTGTGTCGCGACATAGGCTTTGGCGTCCGCGTAGAAGGTCAACGTCACCCAGGCAGCACCGATCCAGGCAGCGACCGACAGAACCTCTTTCACAAATCCACGTGCAAGCCCGACCAGTGCAGAGAGCGCAAGGATCGCAATGATGACGATGTCGAGAATGTTAACCGGCAGGTCGTTCATGAACTCAGGTTGATAAACAGGTCACTTAAACCCTGCAACTTTTCGAATTCTATGTATTCGAGCGTCGTTTTGGCCGATTTGGGCATAGGCGGGCCCCAGGCGCGCTTGAAACCCAGTTTTTCTGCTTCTTTGAGACGTGCGTTCGCCTGGGCGACGGGGCGGACCTCTCCGGCCAGGCTTATTTCGCCGAACAGGGCAGTTTCCGGCGGGATGGGAACCTCTGACAGGGCCGAGATCAGCGCCGCGGCAACCGCAAGGTCGGCGGCGGGCTCGTTCACTCTCATGCCGCCAGCGACGTTCAAGTAGACGTCGTGCCCGCCGAAACCGAGGCCGCAGCGGGCATCAAGCACCGCCATAATCATCGCCAGCCGGCCACCATCCCAGCCCACAACGGCGCGACGGGGGGTGGCCAGCGGCGATGAGGCGACCAGCGCCTGTATCTCCACCAGCATGGGGCGTGACCCCTCGATCCCGGCGAAGACCGCTGCACCCGTAACCGGTTCGCTGCGGTTGGTGAGGAATAGGGCCGACGGATTGGGCACTTCTTGAAGGCCCCGGTCGGTCATTTCGAAGACGCCGATTTCATCGGTGCCACCGAAGCGGTTCTTCACGGCGCGCAGGATCCGGAACTGATGGCCGCGTTCGCCCTCGAAATAGAGCACTGTATCGACCATGTGCTCCAGCACCCGGGGGCCCGCAATCTGGCCTTCCTTGGTGACGTGCCCGACCAGCAACATGGCGCAACCCCGCCGTTTAGCGAAGCGAATTAATTCCTGCGCGCTGGCCCGGACCTGGCTGACCGATCCCGGCGCCGATTCAACCGTGTCGACAAACATGGTCTGTATCGAATCGATCACGACAAGGCCGGGGCGCCGCTCTTCCAGGGTGGTAATAATGTTGCGGACATTGGTATCGGCGCCCAGCACCAGCGGTGCCTCGCTCAGCCCTAATCGTTCCGCGCGCATGCCGATCTGGGCGGGCGCCTCTTCGCCGGAAATGTAGACACAGTCAATCGATTTGGACGATAGCGAGGCTGTGGCCTGAAGCAGAATGGTGGACTTGCCGATGCCGGGATCACCGCCAATCAGCACAGCAGACCCGGGGACGAGGCCGCCGCCCAAAGCACGGTCCAGTTCACTGATGCCGGTGACCATTCGCGGTGGAGAAGGGGCGTCGGACCGCACAGGCGTCAGCACGATCACCTGGCCCTTGCCGCGGCCCAGTCCTTTCGGTGCTGACTCGGTAGAGGCCTCTTGAACGATGGTGTTCCATTCGTTGCAGGATTCGCATTTGCCCTGCCATTTGCGGTAAACGGCACCGCAGCTTTGGCAAACGAATTGTTCAGCAGCGCGGGCCATCCTAACTGACCTTCACGTCCATGCTGATCGGCCCATCGGCCTTGCCGTTGATGAACTGGTCGACATAGTCGTTACCCGACCGGTCAATCTCGCTGACCGGGCCGCTCCAGATGATCTTACCCTGATAGAGCATACCGATGCGGTCGGCGATGGTGCGCGCGCTGGCCATGTCATGGGTGATGGAAAGGGCGGTGGCACCCAAATCGCGGACCCGCTCGACGATCAGCCTGTCGATCACATCGGCCATAATGGGATCGAGGCCTGTGGTCGGCTCGTCAAAGAAGATGATCTCCGGGCTGGTGGCGATGGCGCGCGCCAGCGCCGCACGCTTCTGCATCCCACCAGACAGTTCGGATGGAGCCAGTTCGCCGACCTTTTCACCAAGGCCCACCTTCGCCAGCGTCTCAATGGCGATGGCTTTGGCGTCGCGCCGATTCATGCCCTGCGCTGAGATCAGGCCAAAGGCGACGTTGTGCCAGACCGGCAGACTGTCAAACAGCGCACTGCCCTGGAACAGCATGCCGAAGCGGCGCAGAACCGCCTGACGGTCCCGCCCTTTAAGGTGCGTAATGTCTTCGCCATCCACCAGGATCGCGCCTGAATCGGGCTGAATGATGCCCAGTACACATTTCAGCATCACGGATTTGCCTGTCCCGGACCCGCCGATCACGACGAATGATTCGCCCGCGGCGATGTCCAGGTCGAGGCCATCAAGCACGACAGTACTGCCGAACTTTTTTGATACCTGCCGGAGGCTGAGTTTGGGCGTATCCATCACGAGGTAAAGATGACCGACGTCATCACATAGTTGGTGGCCAGAATCAGGATCGAGGCAGAAACCACGGCATTGGTGGTTGCACGGCCCACGCCCTGCGCGCCACCGCCGCTCTTGAAGCCGTGATAGCAGCCCATTATCGACAGGACGAAACCGAAGACGGCGGCCTTGATCAGGCCGGAGATCACATCAGAAGCCTCCAGGAAATCGACCGTGTTCTGCAGATAGGTGCCTTCGTTGAAGCCAAGGACTTGCGTGGAGACCAGGTAGCCGCCCATCACGCCGATCACGTCGCTGACCAGGACCAGCAGCGGCATCATCAGCGTTGCTGCCAGAACACGGGGTACAATCAGATAGTTGAACGGATTGGTTGCCAGGGTGATCAGCGCATCGATCTGTTCGGTAACGCGCATGGTGCCCAGTTCTGCCGCCATTGCCGCGCTGACCCGGCCCGCAACCATCAGCCCGGCAAGGACCGGCCCTAATTCGCGGGTGATGCCAAAAACAACGATGGTTGGCACAGTCGACTCCGCATTAAAGCGGCCCGTTCCGATATAGATTTGCTGTGCCAGCACCGCGCCGGTGAAGACGGCGGTCAGCCCGACCACCGGTAGTGAGAAATATCCAACGGATATCAGTTGGCGCAGCAACAGCCGAAAATAAAATGGCGGCACGAAGATGCTGTAGACCGCATGGCCCGCAAAGAGCCCCAGCCTGCCGGCCTCGGCAAAGAACCCCAGCGTCGTGCGCCCAATGACCGCGAGCGGGTTCATGAGTTAGCCAATGATTTCATGGACTAAAAAGTTTGCTCCGGAAGGCGGGCCGAATCGACCAGGTCGCCGAACTTGGTGGTTTCACGGTTGAAGTGTAACCGGGCGATGCCGGTGGGGCCATGGCGCTGTTTGCCGATGATGACCTCGGCAATGCCGCGAATCCGTTCGCCCTTTTCCTGCCAGGTCTGGTGCTCCGGAGTGCCATGTTCGGGCTCGCGGCGCTCGTGATAATACTCCTCTCGATAAACGAACATGACGACGTCGGCGTCCTGTTCAATCGAGCCCGATTCGCGCAGGTCCGACAGCAGCGGGCGCTTGTCCTCGCGTTGTTCGACGGCACGGCTGAGCTGCGACAGCGCCAGGACGGGCACATCGAGGGTCTTGGCGAGGGCTTTGAGCCCTTGCGTGATTTCAGAAATCTCCTGTACGCGATTGTCGTTGTTGGACCGGCCTGACGGGCGAACCAGTTGGAGATAATCAACCACGACCAGTGAAAGCCCATGCTGACGCTTCAGCCGCCGGGCGCGCGACATGATCGCCGAGATGGACAGCGCCGGGGTGTCGTCAATGTAGAAGGGGACCTCTTCCAGTTCCGCCGCAGCACGGGCAAGGTCGCGGAACTGGTCAGCGTTCAAAAGGCCCCGCCGCAGTTTCTCGGAGGGAATATTGGCCTGTTCGGACAACATACGCGTGGCCAGTTGATCGGCCGACATTTCCAGCGAAAAGAACCCGACGACGGCTCCGCCGGATGCGGCGGCATCGGTGCCTTCCTGAATGGCTTTGATGTATTTGCGCGCCGCGTTGAAGCCGACATTGGTCGCCAGTGACGATTTGCCCATGCCGGGGCGGCCGGCAAGAATCAGCAGGTCGGACTTGTGTAGGCCGCCCAACAACTCATCCAGCTGGGCCATGCCGGTGGCCACGCCGGTTAACTGGCCGTCCCGCTGATAGGCGGCTTCAATGCCTTCGATAGCCATATTGATTGACCGCGCGAAGGGGATGAACCCCTGATCGGTCTGGCCGCTTTCGGCCAGGGTAAACAGGGCTTTTTCCGTGTTCTCGATCTGGTCGGTGGCGCTCAGTTCCGTATCTGCGTGGCTTGCTTGATCGACCGTCTCTTCACCGATCTGGATCAGCGCGCGCCGCATGGCCAGATCATAGATCGCCCGGCCATATTCTTCGGCGTGCAGCACCGACGTGGCCGATGCTGCAAGACGCGCCAGATATTTCGGTCCGCCCACTTCACGCAGGCCTTCATCATCGTCCAGATAGGTTTTCAGCGTGGCAGGCAGCGCCAGTTGGCCGCGCTCGATAAGCTTCAGCGCCGTCTCGAAAATCCGCTGGTGCAGCGGATCGAAAAAGTGCTCCTGCGCCAGGAATGACACCCGGTTGGCCGCCTCGTTATTGACCAGAATGGCACCGAGCAGCGCCTGCTCAACCTCAAGATTATGCGGCAGGCTGACATAATCGGGTTCACCCGAATCAACGGGCGTAAGATGCGACGCTTCCGGAGCTTGCGTTGACATGCCGTGCTAGTCCTTGTTGGGGCCTCGATGGGAACTGCCTATTGGGCATTCTCAGAGGCCAAGCCACAATGGGAACATAGCATGAACCGGCGATCTGCCCCCAGCTAAGTTTTCCACAGGGGAAGAACATTGGGGGTAAGTCTGTGTCAGGCTGATTGCCTGGGGCCCAACCACCGTCATTGCGAGGCGCGGTTAGCGCCGAAGCAATCCAGAACCGTTGGTTCATACGGCCCCAGTCCTGGATTGCTTCGCTCCGCTCGCAATGACGGCGGGGATATCGCATATTGTAAGTTGAGAGGTCGAGAATCCCATAACCCAAGTTATGAGTTGGTGTTCACCGATAGAAATTTTAAGTAACAGACCGTCAATTCGCAAAGAGATCTTCTGCTAGGAAAGTCATGACCTGCGTTATAGAGATCACAAATCAAATACGAGGCGGGGGCCTCTCTTGGGAGGAACTTTCGGACTATTCGCGGCACTCCAACATGAGCGTTCGTGGCAGTGCGATCTACCAGATCTCCGATCAGTACGGGGATGAGAATCGGACGGCATTCAAGTTGGCGGAGCTTGCTTCCGGTTATGATTCTATGGAGCCAGTAATGGGTACCATTCGACTTGGTCACATCTGCATAAAGCTACTGAACGCAATTGATGCTCCCGTGTCCCAGCAGCTATATCAGGAGCTGCTTTCGTCTTGGCCAGATCATGATCGAGACGACCTCAACTGGTTTGTTAAGACCGGTTAGGCGCTGAATCCTGAATAAACAGCTTGTCGCCTTTTCCAGAGTTGGCGACCTTTAACGTCTTAGGTCGAAGCGCTACGTACATGAGGCAACCAGTTGCACTAGGTCACACCCGACCGCCCAATGGATTGTCGCAGCCCCTACGGCTCTGTACCGACGAAAAATACGCGCTTGTAGCCCAAAAGAAAAGGCGGCTTGCGCCGCCCTTCGTGAGTTTCCTTGATTATTATTATTTGTTTGTCGTTAGGACTTTTCCGGATCGTTTTCGGTGTCCGGGTTTTCGTCGTCCGATGCCGATTCTGTGCCGGCTTCCGGATCTTCTGCAGCGTCGGGCGCGTCGCCCGCAGCTGAATCTTCTTCGTCACTTTCGGTGAGCGTCTCGACAGCCTGCTGGGCCAGTTCCTCGCTTTCGAAGACGGCTTCGGCTTCGGCCAGCAGTTGTTCTTCGCTGGCGGTCTCTGCAGCTTCTGCTTCTTCAGCAGAACGGGCGACATTGACGCTGACGCCGATTGACACTTCAGGATGCAGGACAACCCGCACCGGGAAGATGCCGATGGTCTTGATCGGCTTGTCCAGGGCGACCTGGCTTTTGTCAACGCCGAAACCGGCTTCGGTGAGGCCCTCGGCAATATCGCGAACACTGACCGAGCCATAAAGCTGATCGTTTTCACTGGCCTGGCGGACGATGACGATCTTGACGCCTTCGATTCTCTCGCCGACCGCTTCGGCTTCCTTGCGAAGCTCCAGATTACGGGCTTCAAGGTGGGCCCGCTGGGCTTCAAACTGGGCGATATTGTCCGGCGTGGCCCGCAGCGCTTTTTTCTGCGGCAACAGATAGTTCCGGGCAAAGCCATCCTTAACGGTGACCACGTCGCCCATGATCCCCAGCTTTTCGATACGTTCTAGCAGCACGATTTCCACAGCCGGCTCCTATTGTACGATGTAGGGAAGCAGCGCGATGTTGCGCGAGCGCTTGATGGCGCGGGCCAGTTCACGCTGTTTCTTGGCAGAAACGGCCGTGATGCGGCTGGGCACGATCTTGCCGCGTTCAGACACGTAGCGCAGCAGCAGCTTGGTGTCTTTGTAGTCGATCTTCGGCGCGTTGGGGCCGGTGAACGGGCAGGTTTTGCGGCGCCGGAAAAACGGGCGGCGCGAGGGTCCGGGGCGTGCCATTAGCGATCCCTCCTGTCAGAACGGTCTTCACGACCTTCGCGGGCGCGCATTAGCGGGGAGGGTTCCTCGCTCAGCTCGTCAACGCGGATGGTCATGGTGCGCAACACATCTTCGTTAATGCGTTCATTGCGTTCCAATTCGGCGACTGCTTCATGCGGCGCGTCGATATTCATCAGAACGTAGTGACCTTTGCGGTTTTTCTTGATCCGGTAGGCAAGGGTCCGCAGGCCCCAGCTTTCTGTCTTGGTGACTTCGCCACCATTGTCCCGGATGATGCCCGCGAATTCTTCGGTCAGCGCTTCAACCGCCTGTCCCGAAATATCCTGGCGAGCAATAAGGATATGCTCGTAGTAAGCCATCTGAACTCCTTCTGGCTGTTCAATGCCCGCCGCCGGTTTCGTTGAACCTTTGGCCGCACGGGCTTAGCCGGCTGGGCCGGCAAGGAGTGGTTCTTTTGTTAAGGCGGCGCACTATACGCAGAAAGCTTGCGAAAGCAAGCGTTACAAGTGGCCGGGTGGCGGGCTGCTTGACAGGCTGGTTTCAGGCGTTATCTGTGGCCGCACGATCAAGGCCGCGAATGGGGAGCCATAGAGATGAGCAGAGCATTCACTTTTCCCGGACAGGGCAGCCAGGCCGTGGGCATGGGCCAGGCGCTCGCCGAAGCGTCGGCAACCGCACGGGAAGTCTTCGAAGAAGTCGACGACGCGTTGGGCCAGAACCTGACCAAGCTGATGGCAGAAGGCCCCGAAGACGAGTTGACGCTGACCGAAAATGCGCAACCGGCGCTGATGGCGGTCAGCATGGCGGTGATGCGGGTTCTGGAAAAAGACGGTGGAATCAGCCTCGCAGACAAGGCGTCCTTTGTCGCCGGCCATTCGCTTGGAGAGTATTCAGCGCTGGCGGCCGCGGGTAGCCTGACGCTCGCCGATACTGCGCGTGTCCTCAAACGCCGCGGTCAGGCCATGCAGCGTGCCGTGCCAGTGGGAGAGGGCGCCATGGCCGCCGTTCTGGGGCTTGACCTGGATGTGGCGCGCGAGGTGGCAGAGGAAGCGTCTCAGGGAGATGTCTGTACCGCGGCCAATGACAATGCACCGGGACAGGTGGTGTTAAGCGGCGCGCGGGCAGCCATCGAACGCGCGGTCGATATCGCCAAGGAAAAAGGCGCAAAGCGCAGCATGTTGCTGCCGGTCAGCGCCCCGTTCCATTGTGCCTTGATGGCGCCAGCCGCTGACGAGATGGCAGAGGCCCTGGGCGCCATCGATATCAACGCGCCAGTAGTGCCATTGGTTGCCAACGTCACGGCTGAGGCCGTTTCCGATCCCGATACCATTCGCGACCTACTAGTCCAGCAGGTGACGGGTGCCGTCCGTTGGCAGGAATCGGTAGGATATATGGCTGAAAATGGGGTCACAGAGATTGTCGAATTGGGCGCAGGCAAGGTGCTCACCGGTATGGCCAAGCGGATCAACCGTGATCTGGTCGGTGTGTCCATTCAGTCACCCGAGGATATCGAAGAATTTCTCAAGAACGCTTGAAGGAGCGCGACATGTTCGATTTGACAGGGAAATGCGCGCTGGTGACAGGCGCCAGTGGCGGTATTGGCGGCGCGATTGCCACGGTATTGCACGGCCAAGGGGCTACTGTTGCGCTATCGGGCACCCGTAAGGAGGCGTTGGACGCGTTGGCATCCGATCTGGGCGACCGAACACATGTTCTGCCGTGTAATCTGTCGGATATGGATGCCGTCGATGCTTTGCCGGGTGACGCAGAAGCGGCAATGGGGCAGCTCGACATTCTGGTCAATAATGCCGGCCTGACCCGCGATAATCTGGCCTTGCGCATGAAGGACGAGGATTGGGACGATGTTCTGACCGTTAATCTGAAAGCCGGGTTCAAACTGTCGCGCGCCTGCCTGCGCGGTATGATGAAGCGGCGGTTTGGCCGGATTATCAATATCACCTCTGTCGTCGGCGCCATGGGCAATCCGGGACAAGCCAACTATGCAGCATCCAAGGCCGGCGTGGTCGGCATGACCAAGTCGCTGGCTCAGGAAGTGGCCACCCGGGGCATCACGGTCAATGCGGTTGCGCCCGGCTTTATCGCGACGGCGATGACCGATGAGATCGAGGGCGCCGCGCGTGAGGCGTTGCTTTCGCGCATCCCGACCGGCCGCATGGGTGAAGGGCTTGATGTGGCCGCCGCGGTTGCCTATTTGGCCTCTGACGAGGCTGGATATGTCACCGGCCAGACACTGCACGTCAATGGTGGGATGGCGATGATCTAAACGGTTCCCGGGTTGGCTGGTCAAGCCACCCGATATATGATACGAACCGGCAGCATTTGACCGATCTTTGGTCAACAGATCAGGTAGAAATCTACTTGATTTCAATGGGTTAACGGCAAGTCTTCGAAGGGAAAAAGAGCATGAGCGACGTTGGTGAACGCGTAAAGAAAGTAGTCGTAGAGCATCTGGGTGTTGACGCTGACAAGGTCACTGACGCGGCCAGCTTTATCGACGATCTGGGCGCGGACAGCCTCGACACGGTTGAGCTTGTGATGGCGTTTGAGGAAGAGTTCGGCATCGAAATTCCCGATGACGCCGCTGAAAAGATTCTCACGGTTAAGGACGCGATCGACTTCATCGGTCAGAATGGCTAACGCCTTCGGGCGCTTCACTGCGGAGTAGTGGGCATGCGGCGTGTCGTCGTCACGGGGATTGGTCTCGTAACACCACTTGGTTCCGGCCTGGATGTTCCCTGGCAGCGGTTGCTTGAGGGACAGTCCGGCGCGCGGCCTATCACCAAGTTTGATGCATCGGACATGGCGGCACGGATCGCCTGCGACGTCCCGCGCGGTGATGGCTCCGATGGAACGTTCAACGGCGATGCGCATATGTCGCCCAAGGAACAGCGCAAGGTCGATGACTTCATCCTGTTCGGACTGGCCGCAGCCGATATGGCGATTGATGACGCGGGCTGGCATCCGACGGATGAGGAAAGCCTGGTCCGCACCGGTTGTATGGCCGGGTCGGGCATCGGCGGACTGCCGGGCATTGAAGATGCAGTGACGACACTGAATGAGCGCGGTCCCCGCCGGGTTAGCCCGTTTTTCATCTCCGGGCGGCTGATCAATCTGGTTTCCGGCCAGGTTCAAATCAAGCACGGCTTCAAAGGCCCGAACCATGCCGTCGTAACGGCGTGTTCCTCCGGCGCCCATGCCATCGGCGATGCGGCGCGCCTCATCATGCTGGATGACGCCGACGTCATGGTTGCCGGTGGCGCTGAGGCGGCGATTTGCCCGATTGGTATTGCCGGGTTCGCGCAGGCCAAGGCGCTGTCGACCAATTTCAATGACGAGCCACACAGGGCGTCCCGCCCGTATGATCAGGACCGTGACGGTTTTGTCATGGGCGAAGGCGCCGGCATGGTGGTGCTGGAGGAACTTGAGCACGCCAAGGCTCGTGGCGCAAAAATTTATGCCGAAGTCGTCGGCTATGGCATGTCGGGCGATGCGCACCACGTGACGGCGCCGGCACCAGACGGTAATGGTGCGTTCCGGGCCATGCAGGCCGCGCTCAAGCGGTCAGGCCTGTCGCCGGAGGATGTTGACTACGTCAATGCGCATGGCACCTCGACCCCGTTGGGCGATGAAATTGAGCTGGGGGCGGTCCGCGATCTGTTCGGGTCCGCAGCCAGTCAGCTTTCGATGTCGTCGACCAAGTCGTCGATTGGACACTTGCTGGGAGCAGCTGGTGCGGTCGAAGCCATCTTCTGCATTCTGGCGATGCGCGACAATATCGTGCCGCCGACGCTTAATCTGGATAACCCGTCGGAAAACTGCCTGGGTATGGATCTTGTGCCGCACAAGGCCAAGGAGCGTGAAGTGCGCGCGGCCATGTCGAACTCGTTCGGCTTTGGTGGCACCAATGCAAGCGTGATCTTCGCCAAGAACGTTTGATGGACGCCGATGGCGGACGATCCTGCGACCTCCGGCCCGGCCCCTGACGACCCGATACCCAAGAAGAAATCCAAGTCCCGAACGCTGATCAAGTGGGCGGTTGCACTCTTCTTGTTGATTGGCATCGTGGTGGCGGCTTTGGCCGGCTATGGCTATTGGCTGTTCCAGCACGAACCCGGCAATCAAGACGAAATCGTCATTGTCGTCCCAAAAGGCAGTGGTGTGCTCAAGACGGCAGCCCTGCTTGAGGAAGCCGGGGCCATCTCCGACCGCAGACTCTTTGCGGTTGGTGTCCGGCTGCACGGCACCGATCGATATTTGAAGGCGGGTGAGTACAGAATCCCAGCCGGTGCGACCATGCAGCAGGTTATGCAATTGCTGCACGATGGCCGGACCGTGGCCCGCCTGTTGACTATTCCCGAAGGATTGAGCGTCAAGCAGATTCTGGCATTGGTGGATGCTGAAGAGGCCCTGACTGGCGAAATAACCAAAACGCCGCCAGAGGGGGCCTTGTTGCCGGAAACCTATCACATCAGTCTGGGCGACAGCCGGGATGAGCTTGTCCAGCGTATGCAGCAGCACATGACCGACGCGATTGAGACCCACTGGCCGAACCGGGCAGAAGGGTTGCCGATCAACACGCCGGACGAGGCGATCATTCTGGCTTCCATCGTGGAAAAAGAAACCGCCGTAGCCTCGGAACGGCCGCGTGTCGCGGCTGTTTTCGTTAATCGGTTGCGGCTTGGCATGATGCTGCAGTCCGATCCCACCATCATTTATGGCCTGACAGGCGGCGAACCGCTGGGGCGTCGAATCAGACAATCCGAACTGGATCGGAAAACCCCGTACAACACTTACCACTTCGCCGGTTTGCCGCCGACGCCGATTGCCAATCCGGGAATTGAGTCTATTAAGGCGGTGCTCAACCCGCTGGAAACCAAGGAGCTCTATTTCGTGGCTGATGGAACGGGCGGCCACGCGTTTGCCAAGACCTATAGAGAACATCAGGCCAATGTTCGGAAATGGCGCCGGCTCAACAAAAACCGCTGACATACAAGCCGTCATTGCGAGGCGCGCTGGATAGCGCAACGAAGCAATCCAGAAAGTTGCTACGCGACAGGACTATGGATTGCCGCGCTCCCTGGGGTCGCTCGCAATGACGCATTGATTACCCGCTGAGGTCTTCAAGTCTAGTCGCGCGGGATCCGGCGGCTGATGAAGTCGATCACCCCCATGGGCAGCGCCCGAAGGGTCCAGACCAGTGCAACCATGGGCCAGGGAAAGCTGATCCGTCCTTTGTTTTTGGCGAGCCGATGAGCAATCACGCGGGCCGCTTTCTCGCCCGGCCACTTGAACGGCATGGCGTGGTCGTTACGGTCGGTCATCCGGCTTTTGACGAATCCCGGATTGATCACGCTGACTTCGATCCCCTCGGGTTCCAGGGTGCCGCGCAGCGCTTCGCCATAGGATTTGACCGCCGCTTTGCTGGCGGCATAGGCGCCGGTTCCCGGGCTCGGTACATAGGCAGCCAGCGACGCGACGATGGCAATCTGGCCGCGGTTCCGGCTGCGCATACGATCCACCGCCGGGAAAACCGTGTTGAAAACCCCATCGACATTGATGGCAAAGGTGTCTCGCGCGGCTGCTTCTATGCCGACCTCTGCCTCCCTGATTCCGACACCCGCATTGGCGATGACCAGGTCCAGTGGGGCGGTTTCGTCGCAACCGTCAATCCATGCCCGCATACTGGTCTGATCCGCCACATCCTGAACAGCTTGATGGACATTGGCTCCAAGATCGCTGCACGCCTGAGCGACGGCGTTCAGCCGCTCTGCGTTGCGCCCGCAGAGGAACAGCGTTGCGCCACCTCCCGCATAGTGCAGCGCCAGCGACTCACCGATACCGCTCGAGGCGCCGGTGATCAGAATCGTTTTTGGGTTTTTCATCGACGCTTCTTCCTCCACGGCGATATAGTGCGCCGCAATCACAACCAACGTCCAGAAGGCGCCGATGACCCTATCCAGTATGACCGGCTATGCCCATGTCGACGGCGTGTGCGGCGATGATCGCTGGAGCTGGGAGTTGAAAAGCGTCAACAGCAAGGGGCTTGATCTGCGGCTGCGCATGCCGTCTGGCATGGATGGGTTGGAAGCGGAGATTCGTAAATGCGCGGCAAAAAGCCTGAGCCGCGGCAATGTCTCGTGCAATCTTCAGATTGAAACGGCGTCGACCGGAAGGTTGCAGGTCGATGAGGCGGCGCTGGACGCGCTGGTGAAATCTGCCAAGCGCGCCGCCAAGAAACACGGCCTGAAGAAACCGCGTGTCGAGAATCTGATGGGACTGAAAGGGGTGCTGTCGACCGAAGAAAGCGTCCGCTCCGAAGAGGCACTGGCCGAACGCAATGCCGCCGTGGTGGCGGGTTTTGCATCGGCGATTGAAGCGTTGGCTAAAATGCGCGCCCGGGAAGGCGCTCAGTTGTCGCAGATGCTGATTTCAAACCTGAATGAAATCGCCGCACTTGTTGAAAAGGCGCGCGTCTGCGACAGCGCAATGCCAGAGGCTATCCATGCGCGGTTGGGCCAGCAAATAGACGAGCTGTTGGAGAAAACAGCGGCATCAGGAGAACGGGACCGCATCTCACAGGAAGCAGCCTATCTGGCGGTCAAAGCCGATGTTCGCGAAGAACTGGACCGGCTGGACGCGCATGTCGATGCCGCGCTGGCCCTGATTGCAGGAGGCAGCCCGGCGGGGCGCAAGCTGGATTTTCTGGCGCAGGAATTCGCCCGAGAGGCCAACACGCTGTGTTCCAAGGCGGGTGACCAGGCGCTGTCGCGCATCGGGCTCGACCTCAAAGCCGTCGTCGACCAAATGCGCGAGCAGATCCAGAATGTGGAGTAGGCATGGGTGAGAGCATTCATCGTCGCGGCCTGATGCTGGTGCTGTCGTCTCCATCTGGGGCGGGCAAGACGACATTGTCGCGCCTTTTGCTTGATGCCGATCCGAACATCTCCCTGTCGGTCTCTGCAACCACGCGGCCACCGCGGCCGGGCGAGGTCGACGGCAAGGATTATAGCTTTGTCGATCGGCCAACCTTCGACCGGATGGTCGAGGAAGATGCATTTCTGGAACACGCTGTGGTGTTTGATAATTGCTACGGCACGCCCGCTGCGCCCGTCTTCGAGGCGCTGGACGCGGGCCGCGATGTGCTGTTTGACATCGACTGGCAGGGCACGCAGCAATTGGCGGACAAGGCCGGTGATGATCTGGTGCGGGTATTTGTTCTGCCGCCCTCGGTGGAGGCGCTGGAACAGCGGCTGCGTAAGCGGGCGCAGGATCCGGAAGATGTCGTTAGAGGGCGGATGGCCAAGGCCTCGGAAGAGATGAGTCACTTTTCAGAATACGAGTATGTGATCGTCAATGACGATCTGGACAAAAGCCATCGCCAGATCGTTTCGATTTTGGAAGCCGAACGAACCAAGCGCACTCGCCAGACGGGGTTGGTAGAATTCGTCAACCGCCTCCGCGAAGGGCGGTAAACGCCCGCGCCAGGGCGCAGAATTCTTCTACTGAGAGCGTCTCCGCGCGGCGCTGGCCGTCGATGCCAGCGTTTCCTAAAATCGCTTGTGGGTCAGCGCTAAGGGCCTTCAGGCTCGACCGCAACATCTTGCGCCGTTGGCCAAAGGCTGCCTGCAGAACTTGTTGCAGGGCTTTTACCTCAGCTTCGGCAACAGGCGTTTCCAGTACGTCAAAGTGCACCACGGTCGAGGTCACCTTTGGCGGGGGCACGAAGGCGCTTGGCGGAATATCAAATAGTCTTCGAGACTTTGTGCGCCATTGGCTTAGCACGGAAAGGCGGCCATAGGCCTTGCCGCCGGGTGTGGCTAGGAGGCGCTCAGCCACCTCCTTCTGAAACATCAGGGTGAGGCTGGCGAACCAGGGTGGCCAGGGATCGGCGGTCAGCCACTTGGCGAGAAGCACTGTCGAGACGTTGTAAGGCAGGTTGGCGATCACCTGAACGCAGGCGCCTGCCGGAAAGAGCGCGGTTTCATCAATATCGGTGGCATCGGCTTCATGAACGTTAAGCCGCCCCGGATAGGCGCTGGCGACGTCGGCGAGTGCGTCAAGACAGCGTCTATCTTTTTCAACAGCAATAACCGTTTGCGCCCCGGCATCCAGCAACGCACGGGTTAGGCCGCCGGGCCCGGGTCCGACTTCATAGATAATGCTGTCTTCGCTTACGCCTGCCTCGCGCGCAATGCGTCCGGTCAGGTTGAGGTCGAGCAGGAAGTTCTGCCCCAGCTGCTTGCGTGCGGCCAGACCATGCTGTGCGATAACCTCACGAAGGGGCGGCAGGCTCATGCAGCGGCGCGCGTACTGGCCCGTTGCCGGGCAATTTGATCGGCCGTTTTGAGGGCGGCAATCAGGCTGCGCGGGTCGGCCTTGCCGGTGCCCGCTATATCGAGGGCCGTGCCGTGATCGGGTGACGTGCGCACGAAAGGCAGGCCCAAAGTGATATTGACGCCTTCATGGAAATTAAGCGTTTTCAACGGGATAAGCGCTTGATCGTGATACATGCACAACGCCGCATCGTACCGGGCACGCGCCTCGGCATGGAATAGGGTATCAGCGGGATGGGGACCACTGGCCGATAGGCCTGCGGCGATCAATTGCGCTATGGCGGGCTCAATGATCTCAATCTCCTCGCGTCCAAGCGCCCCGGATTCACCTGCGTGTGGATTAAGCCCGGCGATGGCCAAACGTGGTGAGGCAATGCCGAAATCATGTCTCAGTGCCTCGGCGACGGCCATGGCCGTATTGACAATGGCTGTCTGGGTCAGCGATGCCGCAGCCTGTGCCAGGGATTGGTGAACCGTGACCGGAACGACCCTCAATCCGGGAATCGCCAGCATCATGACCGCCTGCATGCCGGGTCCGGCCAGTTCTTCGAGAAGTTCGGTGTGGCCGGGATGCGCCAACCCCGCGTCATATAGGACGGCTTTGTGGATCGGGTTGGTCACGACGGCAGACGCCTCGCCCTCCTGCGCGCACGCGACGGCAAACCTAATGGACGCCAGGGTTGCCTCCGCATTTTTGACTTGAGGCGTCCCGGGGCCTGCATCAACGAGTTCGTCGAATGGCAGAACGGGCAGGGCGGTCTCAAAAACACTGACTGCTTCGCGCGGATGGAAAATTGTCTTTAGGGGGATATGCAGTCCCAACGCCGCGGCGCGCGCGCCAAGAAGCTTTGGGCAGGCAATGACAAAGAAGGGAGGCAGCTGATGCTCGGCCCGTTCAGTCCATGCTTGAAGGGTGATGTCAGGGCCGATGCCCGCTGGCTCGCCCATGGTAAGAGCGAGCGGGGGCATGGGCTCGCTATTCGAGTTCTGTTCGATAGTCGATGATCGCGTCACGGCGCAGATCGCGCAGATAGCGGCGGGCCATCATAGCCAGGCGCTGATTACTGAGAAAATCTTCGATCTCGGCATAGCTGGGTTCGTTGATTTCCGGTTCGTCGCGGCCGCAAACCACCAGCACCCGCAAATCATCGTTCCGGCGGACGGCCTTGCTCGCCTGACCGACTTCCAGATTTTCAACAGCCTGTTTCAGTTCAGGGGGCAAATCGCCCAGGCGGACACGGCCCAGGCTGCCTTGATCCCACGCGCCCAAGGCACTGGCAACGGGGCCGACATCGCTGCACCGGGTAATCCCCGCTGCTTCTTCATTCACCCGCTGCTCGAGGGCATCGCTATTGTCGCCGCTGGTCCGCACCACAATCTGCGTCAGGTCCAACTGGGTTTCATCCGGATCAGCGCTCAGCGTCCGGCGTTTGTCGGTCATGGTGACGATATAGTAGCCGCCGGTCACCCGGATCGGATCCGACACCTGGCCTTCGCGCATGCCCAGAATTGTGTCGCGCAAGTCCTCATCAAGTTGGTCGCCGATAATCCAGCCCTTGTCGCCCCCAACGGCGCCGGTCGCCGTGTCGGAGAACTGCCGCGCAACGGCATCGAATTCTGTTCCCTCGCGAATCTGCCTTACCAAGCGTTCTGCCGTTTGGCGGACTTCGTTTTCCTGTTCCGCTGAATCAACGGCCAGGAAGATTTCGCCGACCCGATATTCGGGCAGCCCTTTGTTCGAGATCAGGCGGTCCAGATAGGAGTTCACCTCGCCTTCACCGATGGCGAGAAACGGCCGCAGACGGGCGTTGATAACTTCTTCCCAGGCGATCCCGGCTTGCAACTGTTTCAGGATGGATTGTTTGGAGGCACCCATGCGGATCAGTTCCTGGTCAAACTGTTGCGGCGAAATCCTGTTGCGGCTGGCCAGTTCGGCAAATCGCTGCTCCACGTCTTTTGCCGTGACCGAAATTTCCTGTTCCCGGGCTTCCTGAATCTGCAGTTTTTCATCGACTAGAAGCTGCAGCACCGTTTTGCGCAGCTGGTCATATTCTTCCTGGGTGCGGACGTTGCCGGTTGTCGCCGTGATCAGTGCCATCCGCTCGTCAATATCGTATTCAGAGATGATCTCGTCATTCACCACGGCAACGATGCGCTGGACTTCTTCTGAATCCTGCGCCCAGGCGCCGGTCGCCCACACCATTATCAGCGAAAACACGCCAATTTTTCTGGTCATTTGCGGCATTGTCCCTATTCGTCCCCAATTACGCCGAATTGCTGCGGTAGTGGCCCTTCCAGCGGGTTATACCGGTCTCCATGGCGGCGGCCCTTCGATGTATTTGACGCGCTGAGCACCTTAAACACCAGTTGAAATCCGATTGATGTCGACGGTGGCACGTCGCGATCTTCTGTGAAGTCCCGCCGCGCGCTAATTCTGAACCGCAGACACTCGTCTTCATAAGTGATTCCGCCGCCTGCCGTCAACGTGCCGCCATCAGCCTCAAAGTCATATGCGAAGTCGGCATTCATGCTCCAATATTGCGACAAGCGGATTTGGGCGCCCGTTCGCACCTCTTGTACATTGGCCAGCGATGGATCGAAGCCATTCCGCCGCGCTTCTGTATACCCAACCAGGAATCTAAACTCGCGCGGGCCGAACACAAGGGTGCCTTCGTTGCGCACCACGGACAGGTTGTCCTTATCCAGACGCAAGCGGTGGACATAGTCAAAATAGCGCGGCACTGACAGGGACGCCGTCATGACAATGTCTGACAGATTATCCCGCAGGCCTGAATCAGCAGGCAGCAACATATCTTCATTGAACCGATAGCTTTGCCCGACCATGAAAGTCGCCCGCACGCCGCTGTCAGTATAGTGCCGGAACCTCAGCCCATAGGCGATTCGCACACCGCCTTCCCAGCGATCCAGGCCGGCGAAGCGATTGATCGAGAACAGGTTCGTCGTGTCGAAGTCGAAGCTCTGGCTGTCTTCATTAGGCAGCAGGTCGTTATTGGCATCCTTCATGCTGGCGACCACCATAAGCATCGGTTCAACGATCTGCCGGGAAGACTGGCCATGCCGGATGAATGGAAGCCGCCACTCCATAGCCGCATAGGGAATCACTCGGCCTTCGAATTCGTCATCGGAAATCTGGTCCGCACGCGCGGCAATCGGCGAAAATCCCGGCTCATCCAGATAGTAGCCGTCGGCGCGAACACCGAGTGTAAGGGTATAAATCTCGCCAAATGGCGAGGTATAGGGCAGGCGCCACCGGCCATCGGCGGATATGCGCCCCGTATCACTTCCATCGGTTCTGGTTAGCAACAAGGCGCTGGTATCGACTTCAAAGCGGCCGCCTAGCCAGCCCGGCTTGCCGACGAAGCTGTACTGGACGAAGGGTGCCGCGATGGGGGTCTGTCCGGCGACGTCCTCCTCGCGCAGGCCCTGGAATGCATAGGCGCCGATATGCAGGTAATTCCGCTCCGTAAAGTGCTCGACATAAAGATGATTGATCAGGCTATCGGCGCGCGACACGTTGTAGCGGCGCAGATAGGTATCGTCCGTCGTCACCTCCAGATCGAAGCCCCAGCGCCAGCCGCTTCCCAGGTCGAATTGGCCTTCGCCGAACAGGTGTCCGCGAAATTCATCGCCCGGGATTTTCTGTGCGTCATCGTCACGCTTGGTCACGTAGGTACCGCTGCCTGACAACATGTATTGCCCTGACCTTGTGTGATGCCGGAACTCCAGAAACATCGCCGCCCGCTCATCGGTGGTGATCAGCGGTGAGATCGTCAGGTCCATGTTGGGCGCGATGTTCCAGAAATAAGGAACTTCCAACGTGAACCCCAGCAGTGACGACTGGCCGAAATCAGGCGCCAAAAGGCCGCTGGCGCGCTTGACCGTCGCGTCCGGGTGTTTCAGCCAAGGTGTGTAGATGATCGGCACGCCAAGCAGTTCCAGATAGGCGTCTTTGTAAACGAGGGTGCGTTTTTCCTCGTTGTGGACGACCTCGATGGCTTTGACCTGCCATACCGGTTTTTCGCCGGGATGTTCGTCGCATACGTGGCAGGCCGCATATATAGCGTGATCTAGGATATTCAGGCGTCCGTCTTCGCGCCGTCCCGAGTGGGCCGCGAGCTGTTCACCGTCGCGGAACAGAATACGCATGCCTTCTACGGTACCGGTTTTCAGATCACCGGTCAGAACCAGGCTGGTGGCGGTCGCGATATTGCCTGATCCATCGTCCAGTCGGATATTGCCCCAGGCGACGGCCTCGTCCGTATTGCGGTCATAGGTGATCTGGTCGGCGTAAAGTGTGTTGCCCTCATAGGAAATCTCGACATTGCCGCTGGCGGTAACGATCTCCGCGTTGCTGTCATAAGAGATTTCATCAGCGGCCCATCGGGCTTTTTCGGGTTCTTCGTCTGCTGCACGGGCGTCAATGGCCATCGCGCACAGCAGCGCCGCCACCGAAAATGTAGCTGAGAATCGAACCAATGATTGAAGCCAGGCCAAGGTGGGCAGACTCCTGGGCGGGTTGGGTGATAGCGCGTGCGACGTATGGACCGTTTGGTACACGGACCCAAGCCGCAACACTACCCTTTGCGATCATTCTCTTAAAGACTTAGGCGATAGTAAGGAACGCCGCTCAAGTCTTTTCATTTCAAGAGCATGGGCTAGAGTGGCGGGTAATCCCGACAGGTCTACCTGCCGGCACAACAACTGAGGCATTCATGCGCATTTCAATTGCAGACACCATCAAGGACCCGAGCGGCGTGATCGCCGTCTTCGTAACCAAAGGCAAGACACTCTCAAAAAGCGCCCGCGATCTGGATAAACGGACCGGAAAGGCCCTGACCCGGGCGATCGAGGCATCCAAATTCAAGGGCGATAAGGGGCAGATGCTGGATGTTGTTGCGCCTGCCAAGGTGGAAGCAGCGCGGGTGCTTCTCGTGGGAATGGGTGATGCAGGCGAATTAAAGACGCTGACGGTGGAAAATGCCGCGGGTTCGATCATTGGCCGGGTGAAGGATATTGGTCCAGCTGCGGTGTCGATCATGGCTGACGATCTGGATGGCTGCGCACTGGAACATGACGATTTCGCTGCGCATCTGGCCTATGGGGCCAATTTGAAATCCTACCGATTCGACAAGTACTTCACCAAAAAGGGCAGTAACCACAAAGCGCCCTCTTTGAAGCGGGCGGTCGTCGTGACTGAAAGTGCGAAGGGGGTGCGGGCCGCCTATCGCCCATTGGACAAAATTGCCCAGGGGGCGTTCTTCACCCGCGATCTGGTCAGCGAACCGGCCAATGTACTCTACCCGGAATCCTTTGCGGAGGAGTGCCGCAAGCTTGAAAGCCTGGGCGTCGAGGTCGAGGTGCTCGGCGAGAAAGAGATGGGTGAACTCGGCATGGGCTCGTTGCTGGGCGTCGGGCAAGGCAGCGCGCGCGAAAGTCAGCTTGTCGTTATGCAGTGGAAGGGCGCGGATGAAGACTCAAAAGGTGCTCCCGTCGCTTTTGTCGGCAAGGGGGTAACCTTCGATACCGGCGGTATCTCGTTGAAGCCGCCCGGCGGCATGGAAATGATGAAGTGGGATATGGGGGGTGCGGGCGCCGTCACGGGCCTAATGAAGGCCTTGGCGGGGCGTAAGGCCAAGCTTAATGTGGTTGGCGTGATCGGGCTGGTGGAGAATATGCCGTCCAGCACGGCGCAGCGCCCGGGCGACGTGGTTACCTCCATGTCGGGCAAGACTATCGAGGTGATCAATACGGATGCCGAAGGCCGCCTCGTGCTGGCCGATGCGCTGCACTACACGCAAGATCGGTTCAAACCGCAATTCGTGATAAATCTGGCCACGCTGACTGGTGCGATCATCACCTCGCTGGGCAATGAATATGCCGGGCTGTTCTCCAACAACGACGAACTCAGCGAACGCCTGCGTGAAGCCGGTGAAGCCGAAGGCGAGAAGGTCTGGCGCATGCCGATGGGTGACGCTTATGACAAGATGATCAAATCGGGCATTGCCGACATGAAAAATGTTGGTTCCGGCGGCAAAGCGGGCAGCATTACAGCAGCTCAGTTCCTGGAACGCTTCATCATCAAGGATACGCCCTGGGCCCACCTCGATATTGCCGGGATGGCCTGGACCGATTCGGCGAAGCCGACCGTCCCGAAAGGTGGTACGGGCTACGGCGTACGGTTGCTCAATCGCCTGGTGGCTGATCACTACGAGGGTTAACCAAGCCCATGACCGAGGTCAGCTTCTATCACCTGCTGCGGCAGCCGCTGGAAAACGCTTTGCCGAAACTGTTGGAGCGGGTGGTTGAATCGAGGCTTCGGGCGGTCGTGGTGGCGGACACGGAGGAACAGGTCGAAGCGCTGAACAACCGGCTTTGGACCTATGACCCGGGATCGTTTCTGCCACACGGGACCGCCCGGGACGGTGAGGCCGCGGAACAGCCGATTTTTCTCACGACCGAAGAAACGAACCCCAACGATGCAGGGGTTCTGGTGTTAGTCGATGGCCGGATGCCTGGAACCGTCGACAGCTATAACCGGTGTCTGGATATGTTCAATGGCAACGACCCTGACGCTGTCGAGCGGGCAAGGGGGCGCTGGAAAGACTATAAGGCTGCCGGTCACAGCGTCACCTACTGGCAACAAAGCGACGAAGGCCGCTGGGAGAAAAAGGGGTAGCTCAACTCTCGGTCAGCTGCTGTTTCAGGCTGTCCAGGTCGCCCAGCACCCAGGCTTTTTCGATCAATCCCTTATGGCAGGTGAAGAAGGCAGCGCCGGCATAGCGGATCGGCCTGCCTGTCGCTTCGATGCTCAGCGCAACGCCTCGATGGGTTCCGGTGTAGGTCAACCGTGCGGCTGCGCTGTCGCCCTCGACGATCAGCGCTTCAATGTCGTTATGGAAGTCGGGAAAAGCGGCGCGGATGGAACGGGTGTAATCCAGAAATTCTTCGATTCCAGCGGTCTCCCTACCCAGCGACCCCCGAAACTTGAATTTGGGACCCAGAATCTCGCTAGCAGCGGCCTCGTTCCACTGGTTCCAAACTTCATTGTAGAAGCGTTCTATCAATTGACCGGGTGTCATATCGGGCATGGTAAATCTCCATGGTGGCGCACAGCGCATTCTTCGGTTGCTGGCAAGTGCGGTTGCGGTTAAGACACCGCCGATCAAAATTCCCCTCCTTTGAAAAGAAGAGATCATGGCAACCGAACGTACGCTTTCTATCATCAAACCCGACGCCACCCGCCGCAATCTGACCGGCAAGATCAATGCGATGCTTGAAGAAGCTGGCCTTCGCATTGTCGCCCAAAAGCGCATTCAACTGACCCGCGGCCAGGCCGAAGGTTTTTATGCAGTGCATGCCGAACGTCCGTTCTTCAACGACCTTTGCGATTTCATGACGTCAGGCCCGGTCGTGGTTCAGGTGCTCGAAGGCGACAATGCGGTCGCGCGCAATCGCGAGGTGATGGGCGCGACCAACCCGGAAGAGGCCGCTGAAGGCACAATCCGCAAGACATTTGCTGAATCCATTGAGGCCAACTCGGCCCATGGGTCCGATTCTCAGGAAAACGCCGCCATCGAAATCGCGTATTTCTTCGCTGCGACCGAGATCGTCGGCTAGCTGTCGTTGATCAGAGGGCTCACCATCCCGGCTGGGCTCTCGATCTCTCCGTCGATCATGACCTGGTGGCCGCTGACGCGCAGCCGGCCTTCAGCAAACAGGCGCACGGCCATCGGATAGAGCTTGTGCTCCCAGTCGAGCACGCGGGCCTCAAGCGTTTCTTCGGTGTCATCCGGCATCACCGGCACACAGGCCTGGAAGATGATCGGTCCGTTGTCCATTTCCGGCCTGACGAAGTGAATCGTGCAGCCGGTTACCCGCACACCGTCCTCGATCGCCCGTTCATGCGTATGCAGCCCGCGATAGGCGGGCAGAAGCGACGGATGCACATTCACGATCTGGTCGCGCCAGCGGCCGATGAAGTCAGCTCCCAGTAGCCGCATAAAGCCAGCCAGGCACAAGAGTTCAGCGCCGGTATCAACCAGCGCTTCGTGCAGTGCCTCTTCAAATTCTTCGCGGGTGCCGAAGTGGGTATGGTCGATCACCTGGGTCGGCACGTTGAAGGATTCCGCGATTTCGAGCCCCTTGGCGTCCGAGCGGTTGGAGATCACGGAGACGACGCTGGCGGGAAAGTCCGCATCAGCGCAGGCTTCCAACAAGGCGCGCATATTGCTGCCACGGCCGGATATGAGGATAGCGACTGAGATCATGGCTGCACCGTGATTGCCGGCGCTTCGGGCTCACGCAGGCCAATCTCACCGATCCGATAGACCGTTTCCCCTGCGTCCTGAAGGATAGTGCTGGCTTTTTCGGCACCGTCGGCGGGGACGATGACCGCCATGCCAATGCCGCAGTTAAAGGTGCGCAGCATTTCCGAAGGTTCAATGCCTCCGGCTGCTTGAAGCCAATCGAAAACCGGCGGCTGTGGCCATGCGGACCGGTCGATCCGGGCGGCCAGGCCGTCGGGCAGAACCCGCGGAATATTTTCAAGCAATCCGCCCCCGGTGATATGCGCCAGGCCGTGGACGAGCCCTTCCTTGATGGCAGCCAGGCACGACCGGACATAGATCCGCGTCGGCGCAAGCAGCGCTTCTCCCAGCGGTATATCCGGGTCGAACGGGGCAGGGGCGCTGTAGCCGAGGCCCTGTGTTTCAACGACTTTCCTCACCAGTGAATATCCGTTTGAGTGCAATCCATTAGAGGCCAATCCTAATATCAAATCTCCATCTGAAATGGCATTGCCCGTTAGTTCACCGCCACGTTCCAGAGCGCCAACGGAAAACCCGGCGAGATCATAGTCACCCTTTCCGTACATGCCCGGCATTTCGGCGGTTTCGCCGCCGATCAGCGCGCTTCCAGACTGACGGCACCCTTCGGCAATACCGGCAACGACGTCGGCTGCAGCGTCCACATCAAGCTGACCGGTGGCGTAGTAATCGAGAAACAGCAGGGGTTCGGCGCCTTGAACGACCAGATCATTGACGCACATGGCGACCAGGTCGATCCCGACCGTATTGTGAATGCCGGACTCGATAGCGAGTTTCAACTTCGTCCCGACCCCATCCGTGGCGGCAACGAGAATCGGGTCGCTGTAGCCTGCCGCTTTCAGGTCGAACAGGCCGCCAAATCCACCCAAGCCAGCGTCGGACCCCGCCCGCCGCGTGCTGGCGGCAAGCGGCTTTATACGCTCGACAAGCGCGTTACCTGCGTCGATGTCGACGCCGGCATCCTTATAGTTGAGTGGTTTGTTATCGCCGGACAGGGTGCTTTACCGTTCAGCAAAGTGGTAAGAAGTGCGCCACGACAGTAGCGGATTTGTGTGTGCAGAATCGAGCCCCATATTCTGTTCTGGCCGTTCTTGTTTGCGTTGCTATGGTGTTCCCCATGAAGATCGCGTATTGGCGCTGCGGCGCCCTATCCCTTTTTGCTGTAGTGACTGCGCTGGCCTTGCTCCAGACGAGCTGGGCGCAGACAACGGCGCATCAGGGTGATGCCTACGTTGTTCGTGCCGTTGCTGTCGACGTGACCGCTGAGACGGCTGCTGACGCCCGCCAGATCGCAATTCGCCGCGGCCAGATGGAAGCGCTACAGACATTGTTGCGCCGTATGACGCTGGATGAGGATCGCGGACGACTCCCTAGGCCCGATTCGCGGACGGTCGAGTCGTTGGTAAGAACCATTGAATTTGAGAATGAACGCTATTCTTCGACCCGCTATATCGCCGACTTAACGGTCGGATTCGATGGAGCTGGGGTTCGCAGGGCGCTGCAACTGGCGCGCATTCCCTTTGCCGAACCCGTCAGCAACACGGTGCTGGTCCTGCCCATCTATGAAGATGCCGGTGCTCACATGCTGTGGGACCGACCCAATCCATGGTGGGACGCCTGGCAGCAGATGGATTGGCGGACGAGTTTGCTGCCCTTTGCGCTGCCTGAAGGCACATTGGCGGACCTGGCTTCCCTGAGTGCGGATCAGGCGATGCGGGGCAATCAGGAACGGCTGGGTCAACTTGGCTCGCGTTACGGGACAACGGAAGTTGTTGTGGCTCCTGCGTCCTGGTCAACAGATCTTCGGACGGGCGAACCGACGCTTGTTGTCGATATTCGACACTATGGTGTGGCCGGAGAGCAGGTAACACCTTTTGAGGTGCCGCTGCGCGGCGATGAGTCAGAGGCTGACTTCCTGGTCCGGGTCGCAGGTGAAGTTGGCTCCATGCTTGCTGACGAGTGGAAGAAAAACGCGCTTGTTCAGCAGGGGGCGGAGGGGACGCTGACAGCGACGTTGGACGTCACGTCGCTACAGGACGTCGTAACAGCCCGGAACCGCTTCGACGCGGCGCCGATGATCCGTTCCATCAATCTGGAAAGCCTGAGTACGACGCGCGCCGTTTATCAGCTCACCTATCTGGGCGGTCAGGAACAATTGTCGGTTTCGTTGTCGCAATATGGTATCGACTTGATCGAAACGGAGGATGGCTGGCGCCTCGGATTACAGCGCTAGGTCGCCCCAATGAGGCTCTGGAATGAACTGGTCGGTCGTCAACCTGCCAAACACGCTGTCTTGGGCGCGGCTGATCGCGACACCGGTCGCGGTGCTGTACATTCTTGGTGACGAACTTCAGGTTGCCTTTTTCATTTTCGTCATAGCCGGTATCACGGACGCCCTGGACGGATTCCTCGCCCGCCGGCTCAATCTGGTATCGGATTTCGGCCGGATCATTGATCCGGTTGCCGACAAGGCGCTGCTTACCGCCACCTATCTGGCGTTGGCGTATGTTGGGTATCTTCCCTGGTGGCTGACGGGCCTGGTGGTCGGCCGGGATCTTTTGATTATCGCGGCCTATGGCGTATCCGGTTTGTTCGGGGTCAAAATTCGCCCGGCGCCCGTTGCCATGAGTAAATTCAATACCACCTGCCAGATTGCGCTCGCAGCGGGGGTGCTTTTTGAAGGCGGGTTCGCGTTTACCCTATGGGGGATGATCGACGTTCTAATCTGGTTGACCGCAGCGACGACCGTTTTGTCATGGGTGCAGTATCTTGTCTTGTGGATCACAACGCGCGGCACGATGGAGCGGGTACCGTGACCCTTCAGCAAAAACAGCAGCTTACGTTAGACTGGCCGGTGCGGCCCGCTATGGGGCGCGAGGATTTCATGGTGGCTGCCTGTAATGAAGATGCAGTCGGCTGGATCGACCGGTGGCCGGACTGGCCAGCGCCGGCACTGGTCCTCTATGGCCCTACAGCGTCGGGGAAGACGCACCTCGCCCATGTCTGGCAGCAACAGGCGAATGCGCTTTGGGCAGATGGCCCCGAAGACACGCGGTTGCATGGCCACATCATCGCGAGGGGCGCTGTGTGCCTCGACATCAATGGGGGGGTCGATGATGAGACCGCCCTGTTTCATCTCTACAACCACGCCCGCGACCATGGTGGAACAATTTTGCTGACCGGTCAGGCCCCGGCATCGGCTTGGAACCTGTCACTTGCAGACTTGGGATCACGGCTCAATGCGGCACCCAATGTCGGGCTTTTGTTGCCCGATGATGCGCTATTGGGTGCGCTGCTGGTCAAGCTTTTTGCCGATCGGCAGCTTGAAGTTGATCCCAGTGTGCTAAATTACCTGTTATCGCGTATGGAACGGTCGTTCGCAGCGGCAGGCGACATGGTTGACCGGCTGGATAAGGCCGCGCTAGCTGCCGGAAGAGCCGTTACAGTGCCGTTTGCGCGGCAGGTGCTGGAGCAGATGCCGCCGGACTAGGCGGTGTCATGCAACGGTCATGTTGCGACATTAGTGTGACCGTTCCGCGCGTTGCGGCGTTCTTTTTGTTGAGAAATCAGGGGTTCAAGGTGTCAGGAGCAGCGACAAGTCAGCAAGGGGACGTGCCTGCGGCAGAGACTGCACCCGCGCTGAATGCTGAGGCTCCGTCACGGTTCATGAATCGCGAACTCTCCTGGCTACAGTTCAATACCAGGGTTTTGGAAGAGGCGCATAACGGGGCTCATCCCTTGCTGGAACGGCTTCGTTTCCTGTCAATCTCGGCCAGTAATCTGGACGAGTTCTACATGGTTCGCGTGGCCGGCCTGCGTGGCCAGATTCATGCCGGCATTACGACGGTCAGCGACGACGGCCTGACGCCCGCCCAACAGATCGACGAAATCAACGCCATGGCCTACCGCCTGCTCGGCGAACAGCAGGCCTGCTGGAGCACATTGAAGGACGCGCTTGGCGAGGCCGGGATTGATGTGCTGGAAAGCGATGAACTTAGCGATACGGATCTGGACTGGCTGGAAGACCGGTTTTTGGACGAGATATTTCCGGTTCTGACGCCCTTGGCGATTGATCCGGCGCACCCATTTCCGTTTGTGCCTAATCTCGGCTTTGTGCTCGCGATGGAGCTAAGGCGGCATGTTGACCGCCAGCCGATGAATGCGTTGATCCCGTTGCCCCGGCAAATTGAGCGGTTTATCCGGCTGCCGGGGGACACGATCCGGTTCATTGCATTGGAAAATGTGATCGCGCTGTTTCTGGAACAGTTATTCCCCGGCTATAAATTGGTCGGGCGCGGAGAATTCCGGGTCGTCCGGGACAGCGACCTGGAACTCGAAGAAGAAGCTGAAGATCTAGTCCGGCTGTTTGAAACGGCGCTCAAACAACGCCGCCGTGGCCGGGTTATTCTGCTTAAGGTCACAGCGAATATGCCCGCTTCGTTGCGAAACTTTGTTATTGCTGAAATGGATGTGGTGCCGGACGATGTGTTTGTCGTGGACGGCATGCTGGGTCTGTCAGATACGAAAGAACTGATCGTCGATGAACGGCCGGATTTGACCTTTGTGCCCTTCAATCCGCGCTTTCCTGAGCGGATTCGCGATCATGGCGGCGACTGCTTCGCGGCCATCCAGCAGAAAGACATTATCGTTCATCATCCCTATGAGAGTTTCGATGCCGTCGTGCAATTCGTCCGGCAAGCGGCGGTCGATCCGAATGTGGTGGCGATCAAGCAGACGCTCTATCGCACCAGTGACGATTCGCCGATCGTCAAGGCGCTGATCGATGCAGCCGAGGCCGGCAAATCCGTAACCGCGCTCGTCGAACTTAAGGCGCGGTTTGATGAGGCGGCCAATATCCGCTGGGCCCGGGATATGGAGCGGGCAGGGGTGCAGGTCGTCTATGGCTTTTTGGAACTGAAGACCCATGCCAAAGTGTCGCTGGTTGTGCGGCGTGAAGCGGGCGCATTGCGCACCTATGTGCATTTCGGGACCGGCAATTATCATCCGGTGACCGCGCGGATTTATACGGACTTTTCCTACTTCACCGATGATCCGGCGCTTGGCCGTGATGCGACGCGCCTGTTCAACTATCTGACCGGCTATGCCGAACCCACGACCTTTGAAAAAATTGCGATTTCCCCGTCGGGGCTGCAACCGCGCCTGATCGAAAATATCAAAAAGGAAATCGAGTTCGCCAAGGCCGGTAAGCCCGCCGAAATCTGGGGCAAGATGAATTCGCTGGTCGATCCGTCGATCATCGACGCGCTCTATGAGGCGAGCCAGGCCGGCGTCAAAATCGATCTGATTGTCCGGGGCATTTGCTGCCTGCGGCCCGGCCTGAAGGGCTTGTCAGAGAATATTCGGGTCAAGAGCATCGTCGGCCGCTATCTCGAACATGCCCGTATCGTGTGCTTCGGCAATGGTGCTGAACTGCCGTCGCCCCAGGCCAAGGTGTTCATCTCGTCAGCCGACTGGATGCCCCGGAACTTCTACCGCCGGGTTGAGACGCTGATCCCGCTTGATAACCCAACTGTCCACGCGCAAGTGCTGGACCAGGTCATGGTGGCCAATCTGAAAGACGAACAACAGACCTGGTGGCTGCAGCCTGATGGCAGCTATATCCGTGAAGAAGCGGGTGAGGACGGATTCAACGCCCATGACTATTTTATGAACAATCCGAGCCTGTCTGGGCGCGGTGAAGCCCTGGCTGAAAAGGCCACACCGACACTGATCCTCGACGACTAAAGCTATCTAGCTTCAAACCGGTTTCCTTGCCAACTGATACGGGCTAGGGTGCGCGCGTCCACCGTTTGACCATCGTGGTTCATGAGCGCTCTAGCCGACTCCCTCACAGCTCCTGATATCTGGCAGGTACCTGCACGTGTTGCCGTCATCGATGTTGGCTCGAACACGGTTCGGCTGGTCGCCTTCGACATGGACGGACGAATTCCCAAACTGATCTTCAATGAAAAGGCGTTCTGTGGCCTGGGCCGATCTTTGGCGACCAGCGGTGAACTGGACCCAGAGGGCATCACGCTGGCGCTGACGACAATCCATCGCTTCGTGACGATCGCCGGCCAGATGAACGTGGCGCATCTGGAAATCGTTGCGACGGCCGCAGTCCGTGAATCGCGCAATGGCGAGGAGTTTGCCGACGATGTCGAAGCCGTTACCGGGCAAACGCTTCGGGTGATCTCCGGTGAGGAGGAGGCTTATTTCGCAGCGATGGGTGTGGCTGCTGGAATCCAGGACGCTGACGGTGTTGCGGGCGATCTCGGCGGCGGAAGCCTTGAACTGGTCGGGATCGACGAGGGGATCGTGGCGCCTGGGGATTCTTTGCCGCTGGGCACACTACGCCTGGTGGATGCCCATGGTGATGATCAGAAAGCTGCGGCAAAGGCCATCGACAAATCACTGTCAGGCCTCGAGTGGCTGAAGAGCTACCGCGGCCGGTCGCTTTACGCGGTGGGCGGAACCTGGCGGGCCATTGCGCGCGTTCATATGACGGCCAAAGACTATCCACTTCGCATCCTTCATCAGTACGAGACGCCAGGCGATGAGGCTGCCGCATTCTTACAATCGCTTCTGGATGACCCCGATGACGACCTGATTGCGGCCTCGGGCGTGGCGCGCAAACGCGTCGCTATGTTGCCGGTGGCGGCCCTGGTGATGTCGCGCCTGCTGAAGATCTTGAAGCCAGCGAGCTTGGTGGTCTCGGGATTGGGATTGCGTGAAGGGATTCTGTTCCATCATGCAGCAGAGGAACTTCGCCGGGCTGATCCGCTTCTTGCGTTCTGCCGTGAAGTGGCCCAGCGCCGAAGCCGGTTTCCTGAACATGGTGACTACTTCATGGGCTGGACTGAGCCCCTGTTCGACGGAGAGTCCGCGCGGGACAAACGGCTGCGATATGCCGCATGTTTACTCAGCGATATTGCATGGTCCGGTCATCCCGATTACCGGGCGGAGCTGGCGATGGATCAGATCATGCTGGCACAGATTCTGGGCACGGATCATCCCGGTCGGGCGTTTCTCGGCCTGGCCCTTTTCGTGTTGAATGGCGGTGGGGTCAATGCTCTGCCCACAGAGCGTGCTCGCGCTCTGTTGGACGAGGATGAAGCCGACCGTGCCTATAAGCTGGGCCTTGCCCTGCGCCTTGGTCAGCGGATTTCAGGCGGTACACAGGAACTACTCGAACTTACCAGCTTGGTGGTGGACGACGGAAAACTCATCCTGCGGATTGCCGAGGGCGGCCGCTACATGGTTGGCGAGGCGGTTGAGCGCCGCTTGAACACGCTGGCCTCAGCACTTGATCTTGAGCCGTTGGTTGAAGAGGCCAAGGCCGAGGATTAGGCCGGCCCGGTCACACCGCGCTTGTCGAGATAGGCGTTCACAGTGCCGACAAGCTGTTCCATGTGGTCTTCAAAGAAGTGGCTGGCGCCATCGATCCGTTCATAGTCCACCGTAATGGCACGCTGGGCCTGGAGTTTTTCAGCCAGTTTTTCCGTTGATTCGGGCTCAACGACATTGTCTGCCGTACCCTGAACGATGATGCCGGACGACGGGCAGGGGGCCAGAAAGTTGAAGTCGTACATGTTGGCGGGGGGTGCAATAGAGATAAAGCCTTGTATCTCCGGGCGGCGCATCAGCAATTGCATGCCGATCCAGGCGCCGAAGGAGAAACCGGCAATCCAGCAGCTCGGGGCATCCGGATTATAGGTCTGCAACCAGTCCAGCGCCGATGCGGCGTCGCTCAATTCGCCGACACCATTGTCATATTCGCCCTGGCTCCGGCTGACACCGCGAAAATTGAAACGCAGCACCGCAAATCCCCGCCGAACGAAGGCATGGAACATGTGGTAGACGACCTTATTGTTCATCGTCCCGCCAAACTGCGGGTGCGGATGCAGGATCAGGGCGATGGGCGCATTCTTCACCTTAGCGGGCTGATAACGCCCTTCGAGACGGCCTTCGGGGCCGGGAAAAATTACCTCAGGCATGCAGTTTATTCTCCCTGTGGTGCCGGGTGTGTCGGACCGACCGTTGGCTCAGTCGGTTGGCATCCGGTAAAAATTGGTTTAATAGCAACACGTTGCCACCATGCACCTTGACGTGCGATTGCCTTGTACTCACATAGGGCGTTATCGATTGCGGCAAAGAGTTGCGTTGTTGGTCAGTAGGTTACGTGCAGTCGTTATAGCACAAACGGAAACAATGCGAGCATTGGATCATGGGATTTTTCGCTAAGCTGGGAACGGTGATTACCGCGTCCGTCGAAAAGGACCCGGCTGCGCGTTCGCGTCTCGAGGTGGTGCTGGCCTATCCTGGATTCCATGCGCTGGTCTTTTATTACGTTGCCCATCGTCTGTGGCACTGGCGCCTGAAACTCCTGGCGCGCTGGGTTTCGGCCATTGGCCGGGCGTTCTCCGGCATTGAAATTCATCCATCGGCCAAGATCGGTGAAGGCCTGTTTATCGATCACGGCAGTGGCGTGGTGATCGGCGGCACCACTGAAATTGGTAACAATGTTACGCTCTATCAGGGCGTAACCCTTGGTGGTACATCGCTCGACCCCGGTAAACGCCATCCCACTGTTCATGACGATGTTATCATCGGCGCGGGGGCCAAGGTGTTGGGCCCGATCACCATCGGCAAGGGCGCGCGGGTGGGCGCCAATGCAGTGGTCGTTAAAGACGTTGCCCCGCATGTGACCATGGTTGGCGTATTGGCCCGGCCGACGTCGCAGAAAGAGTTCGAGTCCGACCGGTTTGTCGCCTATGGCGTGCCGACGGAGGGTGTGCCCGACCCGGTTGCACGGTCGATGGAAGGGTTGCTGGAGCACATTCACCGGCTGTCGGTCAGAATTGAAGAGCTGGAAGAAGAGCTGAAAGACCGGGACTGTCTGCCTAGTTCGGGCGAACAGGGGGCCAGCGATTTCCGGCCGCCCCGGTCTTAAGTCTGTCTGGACTGGCTGGGTTGATTGGCGGTTCGGATCGCCCAACATCAGGCCCTTACAACAGCGAGCTGAAGCGTGACGGTCGATCCGATTTACCTCGATTACAGTGCGACAACGCCACCGCGGCCGGAGGCGATAGAGGCGGTCACGCATGCTCTTCAGCAAAGCGGCAATCCATCTTCTGTGCACGCCGCGGGACGATCTGTCCGAGGACTGGTCGAGAGCGCGCGCCGCCAGGTGGCCGCTTCAGTCAATGCGCGGGCAGAGTCGCTGGTCTTCACCAGCGGCGCCACTGAAGCCAATGTGACGGCCGTCACCCGGACGGGTGCCGAGCGGCTGATCGTTTCGGCTGTCGAGCATGAATCAGTGCTGAATGTTGCGGAGGACTGCGGCCTGCCCCATCAGATCGTGCCCGTGGATAACGGTGGGGTTCTTGATCTTGCAGAGCTGCAGTCCGCGCTTTCTATGGGAGAAGGCCGCGCTCTTGTCTGCGTCATGCTGGTGAACAATGAGACCGGCGCCATACAGCCTGTGGCCGAGGCAACACGCATGGCCCATGAGGCCGGCGCGCAAATTCACTGTGACGCCGTGCAAGGCCTGGGCAAGATCCCGGTCGATTTTGACGGTCTTGGCGTGGATTTCATGAGCATCTCGGCCCACAAGATGGGCGGGCCCTTGGGTGTGGGGGCGCTGATTGCACGCGACCCGGCGCAGATCCAGCCGCTGATCAGGGGCGGTGGGCAGGAGCACAACTATCGCGCTGGCACGGAGAACGTACCGGGGATTGTGGGCTTTGGCCGCGCTTGTGAACTTTTGACGGAATCGCCTGTGGACTGGGCGGCGATTCAAACTTGGCGGGACCGCTGGGAAGACCGGATACGGTCGCTGGCGAACGACGCTGTGGTGTTTTCGGATAGCGCGCCGCGCCTTCCGGGAACCAGCCTGGTCGCGATGCCGGGCGTTACCGGAGAGACGCAGGTGATGTCATTCGATCTGGAGGGGCTTTGCGTCAGTTCCGGTTCGGCGTGTTCCTCAGGCAAGGTCAAGGCATCGCGTATTCTGAAGGCCATGGGCGTTGAGGAAAGCCTTGCTGGATCGGTAATTCGTGTCAGCATGGGTTGGAACAGCCGTGAGGAGGATCTGGACAGGCTGTTTGATGCCTGGTCAGCACTTTATCGCCGGACGCGCCAACGGGAGGCGAGCTGACGTGAGCGCGCCGGCCAACATCGACCTGCCCATCTATATGGACTATCAGGCGACCACACCGTTGGACCGGCGGGTGCTGGATGCGATGATCCCGTTTCTGACCGAAAAATTCGGCAACCCGCACTCGACCACTCACAAGTTTGGCTGGGAAGCAACCGACGCAATAGACCGCGCCCGCGGACAGATCGCGTCGTTGATCGGTGCCGAGGCCGGCGAAATCACCTTCACCTCAGGGGCGACGGAATCCAACAATTTGGCGATCAAGGGTATCGGCCGTGCCTATCGTAAGCACCGCAACCACATCATCACCGTGGTCACCGAACACAAATGCGTGCTGGAATCGGCGGCCGCCATGGAACACGAAGGCATGCGGGTGACTTATCTGCCGGTAGGGTCCGATGGGCTGGTTGATCTGGATACGCTAGAGGCTGCCATCACCGATGACACGCTTCTGGTCTCGGTCATGGCGGTGAACAACGAAATCGGCGTGATCCAGCCGCTGGCTGAGATTGGCGCTCTCTGCCGCTCCAAAAAGGTGTTTTTTCATACCGATGCGGCCCAGGCGGTTGGGAAAATCCTGCTGGATGTGACGGCGATGAACATCGACCTGATGAGCATTTCCGGGCACAAGGTCTATGGGCCGAAGGGCGTCGGTGCGATCTATGTCCGCAAGCAATCGCGCCTGAAGCCCGAACCGTTGCTCAGCGGCGGCGGGCAGGAGGGCGGGTTGCGGTCCGGCACCTTGTCGCCAGCACTCTGCGTTGGTTTAGGCGAGGCCTGTGCCATTGCTTCTAAAGAAATGGAGGCCGACAATCAGCGCCTGCGCGATTTTTTTCAGCAGTTTGTCGATAGCGTTCAGGCAGCTTTGCCCAATACGGTCCTCAACGGGGATCGGGACCGCCGCATCCCCGGTAACATCAATCTCAGCTTTCCCGATGTGCGAAGCGACCGGCTCCTGACCAGTTTGCGCGATCTCGCCGTGTCGTCCAGTGCAGCCTGTGTTTCAGCGACCGCTGAACCATCTTATGTGCTGCGTGCGATTGGTGTTCCGGACGACTTAGCGGAGGCCTCCATCCGGATCGGTATTGGCCGCTTTACCACAGCGGCTGAAATCGATTATGCCATCGACAGCATCATCAGGAATGTCACCAAACTCAAAGAGGCTGCTTAACCCGTGCCCAAAGTTGTTTTTGTAAGTCCAGACGGTAAGAACAAGCAGGAATATGACGCACCCGCTGGCGACTCGATCCTCACTATCGCTCACGCCAACAATATCGACATGGAAGGGGCCTGTGAGGGGTCGATGGCCTGTTCGACCTGCCATGTCATTGTCGATGAGGCGTATTTCAGCAAGCTACCTGAGCCGACGATCGAGGAAGAGGACATGCTCGATCTGACAGAGGGCCTGCGTCTGACGTCTCGTCTGGGCTGTCAGATCGTATTGACCGACGAGCTGGACGGCCTGACGGTGAAGCTCCCCAAAGGCATCACCAATATGCTGGGGCTTTAACGTCTGGCATGGCCGCCAGCCCTGAATACAAGGCGTTTATCGCCGAGATGCTGGAGCCGATGGTTAACGTCAGTTTCAGGGGCATGTTCGGCGTTGACGGTATGTTCGCACACGGCGTGATGTTCGGGCTGATCGGCGGGGAAACGCTCTACCTCAAGGTCGATGACGGATTGCGGGCGGAACTGGAATCCGAGGGCAGCGGACCGTACACCTATGAATCAAAGAACGGAAAAAGCGACGTTATGTCGTATTTCGCAGCGCCGGAAAGTTGTTATGACGACCAGGACGAGATGCTGGACTGGGCGCGCAAGGCGCTTGACGTTGCGTTCCGCGAGGACGCGAAGAAGCCTAAAAGCAAACAGAAGCGAACTGGGTAACGCCGACTGTCATTGCGAGAAGCCCTGAGCAGGCGAGGGGCGACGAAGCAATCTATCTGAAAGGTCAGCGCGTTTTGTGTGGAAGCATGGATTGCTTCGCTGCCGCTGCGAAAACGCAGCGTATCGCTCGCAATGACGGCTAAGATATCTACGCCGTCTCTTTTGTCTTCTTACGACGCGTTGTCTTCTTCTTGGCGGGTTTTTCTGCCGTCGGCTGCATCATGAAGGCGGGCATGTGATCGCCCATGCCGACGACGGGTTCGAAATCATCGCGGCTGCGGCGTCCTCCCCGTTCCTTCGGCTGACGCGAATTGTCGCGTGACGCGCGCTTGGCCTGTGATGGCTTGGACTCTTGATGGGTCTGTTCGTCAGAATTTGCCGCTTTATCTGTATCGGATTTCTTACTGCGCCGGCGCCGCTTCTTGGGAGCGGCCTCTTCGCTGGAGGCAGGTGTTTCGGCGGCACTTTCCGATCCCCTTGAATGTCCTGCTTTTTCAATCGGGTCGATCTTCTTGCCGATCAGGTCGTGAACATTCTTCAGCCACTTGTCATCGGCGGGTGTCGTGATGGTAAAGGCCCGGCCGGTCAGGCCAGCACGGCCAGTGCGGCCAATGCGATGGATATAATCCTCAGCATGGGAGGGCACATCGAAATTAAAGACGTGGGACACGGCGGGAATATCCAGCCCACGGGCCGCCACGTCACTGGCGATCAGCAGGCGCGTGGTGCCGTCTTTGAAACTGGCGAGCACGTCCATGCGGACGGACTGATCCAGGTCGCCATGCAGGGCCGCAGCACTGAACCCATGTTTCTTCAGCGAGCGGAACAGGATATCGACATCGCGCTTGCGATTACAGAATATGATCGCGTTCTTAACGTCCTCCTTCTCGATGATTTCGCGCAGCTTGTCGCGCTTGGCGCGGGCTTCCGACGTTTTCATCGTGCAGAGGAACTGCTCGATATTTTCACCTGTCGACGCGGGTGACGCGACCTCGATCAGTTTAGGTTCTTTCAGGAACTTGTCGGCCAGTCGCTTAATCTCTTTTGGCATGGTGGCTGAAAAGAACAAGGTCTGGTGCTTCTGCGGCATCAGCGAACAAATCCGTTCGACATCCGGGATGAAGCCCATGTCGAGCATGCGGTCGGCCTCATCACAGACCAGAATATCAACACCGGAGAGCATCAGCTTACCGCGTTCGAAATGATCGAGCAGGCGGCCCGGCGTTGCAATCAGCACGTCGACACCACGGTCGAGCTTCTTTTCCTGATCGCCAAAGCTGACACCGCCGATGAGCAATGCCATGTCGAGCTTGTGATATTTGCCGTAGGTCTCGAAATTTTCCGCGACCTGGGCAGCGAGTTCGCGCGTCGGTTCCAGAATGAGCGATCGGGGCATCCGCGCCCTGGCGCGGCCTTGCGCCAGAATATCGATCATCGGCAGGGTGAAGCTCGCGGTCTTGCCGGTGCCGGTCTGCGCAATGCCCATAATGTCCTTGCCCATCAGGACGGACGGAATAGCCTGCGCTTGAATCGGGGTGGGTGATGTATAGCCGGCCTCATTGATGGCCCGCATGGTCTCGGGCGCGAGGCCCAGAAAGTCGAAATCGCTCATTCGGATACCCTGTACACACGGCTTGCGAGCCGCGTGCGGGTCACATTGATGTCACTGGAAAAAGGTTTTATCACGCAGTGCAACATAGGTGCTTTCGACCCGAAGTCAACTTGGTCATCTAAATGTCAAGTTCACCGACCATGGGCGCGTGTTCTTGAATATATTTAAAACGAAGCTCTGGTTTCTTGCCCATAAGACGTTCGACCAGATCTGACGTTTCCTCACGTTCGACGAAGCCGTCCGGCACCCTTACGTTCAAAAGCGTTCTGGTTTTCGGGTCCATGGTCGTGGATTTGAGCTGGTCGGGGCGCATTTCGCCAAGACCTTTGAACCGCCCGACGTCAACCTTGTCGCTGCCGCCGAATTCCTCTTCGATTAGACGGTCTTTTTCCTCGTCCGTCTGCGCATAGACAATCTTGTCCTTCAGTGACAGGCGGTAGAGTGGCGGCTGTGCCAGGTAGAGGTGTCCGTCTTTGATAAGGTCGGGCATGGCGCGGAAAAAGAAGGTCATTAACAGCGTTGCAATGTGTGCGCCGTCGACATCTGCGTCAGTCATAATGACAACGCGCTCGTAACGCAGATCGCCTTCGCGGTAGGCATCGCCCATGCCGCAGCCCAGCGCTTGCACCAGATCCTTAAGTTCCTGATTGGCGGCCAGGCGGTCCTGTCCGGCGCTCGCGACATTGAGGATTTTACCGCGTAACGGCAATACGGCCTGGCTGGCGCGGGCGCGCGCCTGTTTCGCAGACCCGCCCGCGGAATCGCCCTCGACCAGATAGATTTCCGTGCCTGCACTGCCCGCCTGGGAACAGTCTGCCAGCTTGCCGGGTAAGCGCAGCTTGCGCGTCGCGGTCTTGCGGCTAATTTCTTTTTCCTGCTTACGCCGCAGCCGTTCTTCTGACCGCAAGACCACATAGGCCAGCAGCGCATCGGCCATGTCTGGTGCGCCGGACAGCCAATGGTCGAAGTGATCGCGCAGGGCGGCTTCAACCAGTCTGCTGGCCTCCGCACTGGCCAGTTTTTCCTTTGTCTGGCCCTGGAACTGGGGTTCCGGGATGAATACGGATAGGATGGCGGTGATTTCGCCCAACACATCATCGGCGGTAATCTGTGATGCCCGGCGGTTGTTGACCAACTCGCCATAGGCTTTCAGCCCTTTGACCAAAGCCGCGCGCATGCCGGCTTCGTGGGTGCCGCCCTCCGGGGTGGGGACTGTGTTGCAGTAAGAGTGGATGAAGCCATCGCGGCGGGTCGGCCAGGCGATCGCCCATTCCACCCGGCTGCCGCCGCCATTCATATCGCTCTGCCCGGCAAAGGCTGAAGGCGTGACGGTATCGTCGCCTTCGATTTCCTGGCTGAGAAAATCCAGCAAGCCATTGGGGAAGTGAAAGCTGTCCTGTTCGGGGATGTCGCCGCCGACTTTCAGGAGCGCGGGATCACAGGACCATCTGATTTCGACTCCGCTGAACAGGTACGCCTTGGAGCGCGCCATGCGGTAAAGCCGGGCGGGTTTGAAGGCGGCTTTATCGCCGAAGATCTTCGGGTCGGGCTTGAAGCTGACGGTGGTTCCACGGCGGTTTTGAATGGCGCCTGCCTTCTCAAGCTTGGAGGTCGCTTCGCCGCGCGCAAATGTTTGCCGCCAAAGCTGCTTATCGCGGGCGACCTCTACATCAAGCCATTCGGCCAGGGCATTGACGACGGATATGCCGACGCCGTGCAGGCCGCCGGACGTCTGATAGGCCTTGCCGGAGAACTTGCCGCCTGAATGAAGTGTCGTGAAAATCACCTCCAGCGCGGACTTCTTCTTGAATTTTGGATGGGGGTCAACGGGGATGCCACGCCCATTGTCACGGATGGTCAGGCTGCCATCGGCATTGAGGGCCATGTCGATCCGGTTGGCGTGGCCGGCGACGGCCTCGTCCATCGCGTTATCCAGCACTTCGGCCGCCAGGTGATGCAGTGCCTTCTCGTCTGTGCCGCCGATATACATGCCCGGGCGCCGGCGAACCGGTTCAAGGCCTTCCAGAACCTCAATGTCCTTGGCGGAATAGTCGGATGGTTTGGCATCAACGGCGAACAGATCGTCCGAATCCGCCTTGGCGGCTTTGCGCGGCATGCGTAGTCCCGAATCAATTAGGGGCAGTGAACAACCGCACTATACTGTATCGAACAAACCAGAAACACCTATATGTGGTGGTCTCCGCCGGTCATTGGCCGGTGATCGCGCGATGATCCCGCTCCAGATTACGATAGGCGTGTAGCAGGGTGTCGTAGCGCTCTTGCAGGGCCTCATACTCTTCTCGCGTGGGCCGCTCCAACAAGTCCTGAGGGATGCCTTTGGCATCGGCAAGGTCTTGAACCAGGTCGTTGGTATCCGCTTGCTGGGCGGACAGGTCAGCCGTAATGCCTCGCTGTTGATTGATAATCTGTTGATAGGTTGCCTGTTGTTGCTGTGAGGCTGCCGCACAATTCTTGGCCTGCGAGGCGAGCCTGCGTTCCAACCGGTCATGGCTGCGCTGCAGGCGCCTATAATCGCTGTGAATGGCGCCGTAGTGGCTGTCACAGAACCGGTCGCGGTCGTACCAGCGATCATAGCGGCTGTAGCTATCAGCAGATGCCAGCATTGGTGACAGCACCAACATGCCAATAAAAATTGCGAGTGTCGTCCGCATTGCGTGCGCCCCCGTCACGTCAAGGATTAGTGCATTCTATAATGGAGCTGGGGCCGAGGCGAGGGCGTTGCAAGCGCAGCCGTTTCATGTCTTTTCAAACGAAAAGGGCCCCGGCATGACCGGGGCCCTGATTGCTCAAATGTAAATTGACCTAGACGCTGTAGTACATCGCGTATTCAATGGGGTGCGGCGCCGTTTCAAACGCAGACACTTCTTCCATCTTCAGGTCCAGATAGCCGTCGATCTGGCTGTCATTGAAAACGCCACCGGCTTTCAGGAAGTCGCGGTCGGCGTCTAGTGCGTCGCAAGCTTCGCGCAGGCTGGCACAGACCGTCGGCACGCCCTTAAGCTCTTCAGGCGGCAGGTCATACAGATCCTTGTCCATCGGGTCGCCCGGGTGGATCTTGTTCTGAATGCCGTCCAGGCCGGCCATCAGCATGGCCGTGAACGCCAGATACGGGTTTGATGCCGCATCTGGGAAGCGAACCTCGACGCGCTTGCCCTTGGGGTTCGGCGCATAGGGGATCCGGCAGGATGCCGACCGGTTGCGCGCCGAATAGGCCAGCAGAACCGGTGCCTCGAAACCAGGGACCAAACGCTTGTAGCTGTTCGTGGTCGAGTTGGTAAACGCGTTGATTGCCTTGGCGTGCTTAATAATACCGCCGATGTAGTAAAGGCAGTCCTCGGACAGGTCGGCATAGCCATTACCGGCAAACAGCGAGTTACCATCTTTCCAGATCGACTGGTGAACGTGCATGCCGGTGCCGTTGTCTTCGGCGACAGGCTTGGCCATGAAGGTGGCCGTCTTGCCATAGGCGTGCGCGACATTGTGGACGCAGTATTTGTAGATCTGCACCTTGTCGGCGATCCGCACCAGTGAGTCGAACTTCATGCCCAGTTCGTGCTGCGAGGCAGCCACTTCGTGGTGATGCTTTTCGACTTCAATGCCCATGTCCTTCATGGTGCTGAGCATTTCAGAGCGAAGGTCAGCGCCGGAATCGACGGGACCGACCGGGAAGTAACCGCCCTTGATCTTCGGACGGTGACCCAGATTGCCGCCTTCCATTTCAGAGCCTGCATTGTACGGGCCTTCGACATCGTCGAATTCGAACATGGCGCGATTGTAGCTAACGTCGAATTTGACATCGTCAAAGACGAAGAATTCCGGCTCGGGGCCAAAGAATGCGTTGTCGCCCAGGCCTGTCGAATTCAGATAGGCCAGGCCCGCTTTGGCCGTGGTGCGCGGGTCGCGCTCATAGGCTTCGCCCGTTGTCGGCTCAAGAATGTCGCAGACAATGATCATCTGATTCTGCGCCGAGAAGGGGTCCATGACCACGGAGTCCAGATCGGGCATCAGGGTCATGTCGGACTCGTTAATGGCCTTCCAGCCGGAGATTGAAGAGCCGTCGAACATGACGCCGTCTTCAAACAGGTCCTCGTCCACTGCATCGACATGCATGGCGACATGCTGCCACTTTCCGCGCGGATCGGTGAACCGTAGGTCCACATATTCCACGTCATTGTCCTTAATCTGTTTGAGGACCTCGTTAACGTCAGTCATAGGTGTTTCCTCTTTTCCTTGAGAGTCTTCGTTGATGGATGGGTAGTCTGTAAGAGTTTCGACTTAGACAGCGTCGGAACCGGTTTCGCCGGTACGGATGCGAATGGCTTCCTCGACCGTCGAAACAAAGATTTTGCCGTCGCCGATCCGGCCGGTTTGTGCGGCTTGTTGAATGGCTTCGATCGCCCGTTCGACAAGGCCGTCGTCGAGTACGACTTCGATCTTTACCTTCGGCAAAAAGTCCACGACATACTCTGCGCCGCGATAGAGTTCAGTATGGCCTTTTTGCCGCCCGAAACCTTTTGCTTCGGTTACGGTGATCCCGCTTAGGCCAACCTCGTGCAGAGCTTCCTTCACTTCGTCCAATTTGAACGGCTTGATGATGGCTTCAATTTTTTTCATTTTGAATCGTCTCGCCCCAGGGGTTTTTGTGATCCTAGCCCGTTTCAATGATGCTAGTAGGAGCTTACAAGCATATTACGTGCCAGTTTCATCCGCCGGGGAAGGCTTGTGAATCCCGTCCTGTTCCACCGCCGTCGGGCCGTCAACAAAGACTCGATTGCACAAAATTTAGACGTATCGATGAAAAAATAGGCATTCAATGCGAGGCGGGAGATCTGAAGGAGGTGTCGTGAAGCCGACCAATAACAGTCTGAGCCAGTTGGGCACGACGATTTTTACCGTCATGTCGGCTCTGTCTCAGGAGTTCGACGCGATAAATCTCGGGCAGGGATTCCCGGATCAGGACGGCCCTGAAGACGTCCGTCAGGAAGCCGCGCGCGTCGCGCTGGAGGGGCCTAACCAATATCCCCCCATGATGGGTGTGCCGGACCTGCGGCAGGCCGTGGCGGAAAACAATCGGCGTTTTTACGGCCTGGATGTGGACTGGCAGCAGCAGGTGATGGTGACGTCTGGCGCCACGGAGGCGCTGACCGCCAGTCTCTTGGCATTACTTAATCCAGGCGATGACGTTGTGCTCATTGAGCCGGTCTATGATTGCTACCTGCCGATCGTCGAGCTGGCGGGCGCGACGGCGAAAATGGTTCGGCTTACCCCGTCCGAGTGGGCGTTGCCGGAAGCTGACCTTAGGTCCGCGTTCAGCGACAAAACCAAGCTAATTGTTCTGAACAGTCCGATGAATCCAACCGGAAAGGTGTTCAGCCGCGACGAGCTGACCTTGATCGCAGAATTGGTGCAGGCGCACGATGCCTACGCGGTTTGTGACGAGGTCTACGAACATCTGGTGTTTCCCGGCGCAGAGCATGTCCCGCTAATGAGCCTGCCGGGCATGGCGGATCGTACGGTCCGGATCGGGTCTGCGGGTAAGACATTTTCGCTGACCGGGTGGAAGGTGGGGTATCTGACCGGCGCGCCGGATCTGGTTGCCGCCATCGCCAAGGCGCATCAGTTCATCACCTTTACAACGCCGCCTAATCTGCAGCTTGGTGTGGCGCTGGGCCTCAACAAGTCCAATGACTATTTCAATACGCTCGCGGCTGACATGGCCGCAAAACGCGACCGGCTTGTCGCAGGATTAGAGCGGGTCGGGTTTGATGTGTTGCCGACAGAGGGCACGTATTTTGTCACCGCCGACATCCGGCCGCTGGGCATCGAGATGGACGACGCTGCCTTCGCGCAATATCTGGTGCGCGAGGCGCGGGTGGGGACGGTGCCGGTCAGCGCGTTTTATCCTCAGAGTGGCCCGACAAACTTCGTGCGCTTTTGCTTTTGTAAGAAACCGGAAATTCTCGATGAGGCGGTTGCCCGTCTGGAGGCGTTTTTGGGCGCTTGAAAGCGTGGCAGAGAGGCTTTAGAAGATGCGCGCCTGTGGTGGCTGTAGCTCAGTTGGTTAGAGCGCGGGTTTGTGGTACCTGAGGTCGGGGGTTCAAATCCCCTCAGCCACCCCAGCCTTCGCACTACGTGCTTCGGCTCGGCAAGCCGTAGGCTTGCTTGCCAGAAGCGCGTTAGGAGAAGGCTGTTGCGCCGAAGTTCTTCAGGAACGAAGGCGGACGTTGTTACGCCATGAGATACGTTTGCATCCTCCAGAGTGAATCTGATCAGAAACGGTTCTATTCAGGGATTACCAGCGATGTTGAGACGCGCCTTCGCGCGCATAGCGCGGGCGATGTTCGCCACACCGCAAAATATAAGCCTTGGCGGGTGAAGACATACATTGCATTTGCAGACGATTCCAAAGCCTACGCTTTTGAAAAGTATCTGAAATCAGGATCCGGTCGAGCTTTCGCTAAAAAGCGATTGTAAGAATGATGCTGACGAAAGGTCATTGTTGTAGCGGCAGGATGCAGCCTAAGCTGACCGCATGAGCGGGGCTGAACTTCTTACTAGTGACGAAATGTACCGGGCCGACGCGCTCGCCATAACGGCGGGCACGCCGGGAACGGTGCTTATGGAGAATGCCGGACGTGGGATCGCGGCGGCGGTTCAATCACGGTATTCAAAGCAGCCGGTCACTGTGTTGTGCGGTCCTGGCAACAATGGTGGCGACGGTTTTGTCGTCGCCCGATTGCTCCAGCGTGACGGCTGGGACGTCCGGCTTGGCTTACTGGGCGATATTGCCACGTTGAAAGGCGATGCGGCGGATATGGCGGTCCGCTGGACGGGTGAGACCGAAGAATTGTCGTCCGGATTGCTTACCGGCGCGGTCCTGATCGTTGATGCGCTGTTTGGTGCTGGACTGGACCGGCCGTTGGAAGGGGACCTTGCCGATCTGGTCGAGGCGATCAACCAATCAGCGGTGCCCGTCGTCGCGGTCGATGTGCCGAGTGGGCTGGAGGGCAGCGGGGTGGTCAAAGGACCGGTGGTGCAAGCTGACCTGTCTGTGACCTTTTTCCGCAAGAAGCCAGCTCATGTGCTGATGCCGGGCAGAGCGCTTTGCGGTGAGGTTGAGGTGGTCGATATCGGCATTTCGCCGGATGTCCTGGACGAGATCGCGCCGCTCGCCTGGGAAAACACACCATCGCTTTGGGCTGATCAGTTTCCCTGGCCGCAAGCCGATGGCCACAAATATAGCCGGGGCCATGCGGTTGTTGTGTCGGGGCCCTTGGCAAGCAGCGGCGCGGCGCGGCTGGGCGCCCGCGCGGCGCTGAGGGCCGGGGCAGGGTTGGTGACAATCGCCTGTCCGCCCGGCGCGCTGATCGCCCATGCCAGCCAGCTCAATGCGGTCATGACAGCGGCCTATCAGGATTTGGACGATGTTCTGGCCGATCCTCGCAAAAATGCCGTGCTGGTTGGGCCCGGCAATGGAACGGGCAAGGCGACGTTAAAAAATGCGCTTAAAGTGCTGAAAGCTGGGCGTTCCTGCGTACTAGACGCCGATGCCATTACAATGGCGGCAGAAAAGCCTCAAAAACTGTTCAAGGCGATTGACGGTCCCTGCGTGTTAACGCCGCATGAGGGCGAGTTTCGCCGACTCTTCCCTGACCTAACCGGAGGCACCAAGCTTGACCGTGCGCGGCAGGCGGCGGACCGGGCAGGGGCGGTCGTGCTTCTTAAGGGGCCCGATACGGTGATCGCTGCGCCGGATGGCCGCGCGGCAATCAACACCAACGCGCCGTCGACTCTGGCCACAGCTGGGTCAGGCGATGTGCTGGCGGGGATTATCACCGGTCTGCTGGCCCAGAACATGCCGGCTTTCGAGGCCGCAGCTGCAGGTGCCTGGCTGCATGGAATGGCCGGCGCGCTGTTCGGCCCCGGCCTGATTGCAGAAGACATTACCGAAATGCTGCCGGAAGCACTATATGAGCTATCGAGTATAAAACTCTAAAATCCTGTAGTTTTTCAACTTTCCGGAAACATGGGGGTAAACCCGGCCGTCGCTTCCATGCGATTGATCCAGGCGCGAATGCCGCCGTAATCCTTCAGCGAAAAGCCCCCCATTTCTGCCTTGTGGGTATAGGCGAACAGAGCAATGTCGGCGATCGTGTAGCTTTCACCGACCAGAAAATCGGCACTTGCCAGCCGCGATTCCAGAATTTGAAGGGCCTCGTAGCCTTTTTCATGAAGACGTGGCAGTTCGGCCCGGCGGGGCGTGTCTTCCGGCAACATGGTGAGGATGTATTTGGCGACGGCGACAAAGGGCTCGTGGCTGTATTGTTCGAAGAACAACCACTTCATCACCTCCGCCTGTGCCCATTTGTCATCCGGGAAAAAGCCGGTGTCCCGGGCGAGGTAGTAGAGGATCGCGTTTGACTCCGGCAGGCATCGGCCATCTTCAAGTTCCAGCACGGGGATGCGGCCAATATCACTGATTTCGGCCAAATAAGCCGGCGTCCGTGTCTCACCGGTCGTGACATCGTACTGGATAGTCCTGAAGTCGAGCCCGAGTTGGTGCAGAAGCAGTCGGACTTTATAGGCGTTTCCTGAGGCAGTGTTGTCATGAAGAATCAGCATTAAAATCAGTCTCTTATTGGTAAGTTCTGGAGCGTTATCTGTGGTGGGATCATAGCGGTTCCGGGGCCGTTTTGTCAGCCCTTTGGGGCTGGTCCTGTTATGGCGCGCAACAGCGCTGGTGTTTTCCGGAATTGGTGTGGTATAGGTCCGCGCCTTAAATGGCGGGTCCACGGGGTTTCCGCCGGAAAAGCTGCGGGCGTGGCGGAATTGGTAGACGCGCTGGTTTTAGGTACCAGTGGGGTAACCCGTGGGGGTTCAAGTCCCTCCGCCCGCACCAGCCTTCGCACTTGTGTGCTTCGGCTCGGCAAGCCAGAGGCTTGACGGCCAATGGCGATGGGAGAAGGCTGCTGCGCCGAAGCGAGAGCGAAGGCGGGCTGGAATAGCAAGATTAAGAAACGGAACACGGTCTCATGCAGGTCACTGAAAACAGCGCCGAAGGTCTGAAGCGCGACTACACAATCAAAGTTGAAGCGGACGTCCTCGACGGCAAACTGAATGAGCGGCTGAAACAGCTCGCCACGCAAATCCGGCTACCAGGGTTCAGGCCCGGCAAGGTGCCGCTGTCGCATCTGCGCAAGCTGCACGGCGATCAGCTGCTGGGTGAGGTGCTGGAAGAGACGGTCAATACGACATCGCGCGAGGCGCTTGAGCAGAATGAAATCCGCCCGGCGATGCAGCCCGACATCGAGATCAAGGAATTCGAGAAGGGCAGCGACCTGGAATATAGCCTTTCGGTAGAGGTATTGCCGGAGATCGAGCCTGCTGATTTCTCGAAAATCGAACTGGAGCGGGAGGTCGCGACTGTCGAGGACTCCGAAGTTGATGAGGCCGTCCAGCGTGTCGCCGATCAGCAGAAGAGCTACGAAGCGCCCAAGAGCAAGGCCTATAAAGCAAAAGACGGCGATCTGGTCGTCATTGACTTTGTTGGCAAGCGCGATGGCGAGGCATTTGAAGGCGGCGCCGCTGAGGATTACCGGCTGGTGCTGGGCAGCGGCAATTTTATCCCCGGTTTTGAAGACCAGTTGATCGGCGTGACCGTCGAGGACGAGAAGGCCGTCGAGGTAACGTTCCCGGAAGATTACGGGTCGGAAGATCTGGCCGGTCAGGACGCGGTCTTTGACGTGACGGTCAAAGAGATTCAGCGCCCGGTGGATGCAGAGATCGATGATGAATTGGCCAAGAAGGTCGGTCTTGATGATCTCGAAGCTCTAAAAACCACGCTCAAGGAGTCCATCCAGCGCGAACATGATCAGGTTTCACGGCTTAAGCTGAAGCGCAAGCTGCTTGACCGGCTGGCCGACTTGCACGAATTCGAGCTTCCCGAGGGTCTGGTCGATATGGAATTCGATCAGCTCTGGCAGGAACAGGAGCGGGCGCTCGAAGCTGAAGGCAAGGACCTGGAAAGCGCTGACAAGTCTGAAGAGGAAATGCGTGTAGAGGCCCGCGATATGGCAGTTCGCCGCGTCCGCCTGGGGCTGTTGTTGCGGGATATCGGTGAGAGCAACGAGATTACGGTTGCGGCAGAAGAATTGAATCGGGCCCTGATGCAGGAAGCGCAGCGATTCCCGGGCCAGGAACGTGAAGTGATGCAGTTCTACCAACAGAACCCTCAGGCGATGGAGCAGGTCCGCGCGCCGCTGCTGGAGGACAAGGTCGTCGACTTTATTCTCGAAATGGCCAAGGTCACCGACAAAGAGGTTGATCGCGACACGTTGTTCAAGGACCCCGACGCTGACAACGACGCCTGACCCAAGATAAAATTGCGGTAAGCAAATCAGCCTCTTCAAAAGAGGCCGAATAGGGATTAGGTCTGAGTGTGAGATATGTGCACACTAGGCTGAGATAGGCAGGGAAGGCGTTGACATGAGAGACCCGTTAGAAATCTACAGTGCGCTCGTACCCATGGTGGTCGAGCAGACCAATCGTGGCGAACGGGCGTTCGACATTTATTCAAGGCTGCTGAAAGAGCGGCTGATTTTCGTGACCGGCCCGATTGAAGATATGATGGCGTCGCTGATTACGGCTCAGTTGCTGTTTCTGGAAGCCGATAACCCGACCAAGGAAATCGCGATTTACATCAATTCCCCGGGCGGTGTGGTGACCTCCGGCATGGCGATCTATGACACGATCCAGTACATCAAGCCGCCGGTGTCGACGGTATGTATCGGTCAGGCTGCCTCGATGGGATCGTTGTTGCTCGCGGCTGGCGAAGCCGGTCATCGTTTTGCGACGCCAAATGCCCGCATCATGCTGCACCAGCCGTCGGGCGGCGCGCAGGGACAGGCGACCGATATCGAAATTCATGCCCGTGAGATTCTTGCGGTCCGGGAACGTTTGAACAACATCTATGTCAAGCATACCGGCCAGGACATCGAGACGATCCGCACCCAGCTCGAACGCGACAATTTCATGACCCCGGATCAGGCGAAGGAATTCGGGATTATCGACGAAGTGTTCGAAAAGCGCCCGGACCCGATGGCCGATACGCCAAAGGAAGCAGCGTAGAAATTTATGAGAATTGTTGCTGCTGCATAGCAGCAACACAACATTTAGCATTGATCGGTTGGGCGGCGCCCGGCTAGCATAGCGCTCGAACAGCGTGACAGGATAGATGACCAAGGCAACTGGCAACGGCGATTCGAAGAATACCCTTTACTGCTCCTTCTGCGGAAAGAGCCAGCACGAAGTCCGTAAACTCATTGCCGGACCTACTGTTTTCATCTGTGACGAATGCGTTGAACTCTGCATGGATATCATCCGTGAAGAGAACAAGAATTCGCTCGTCAAATCCGGTGAAGGCGTTGCAACGCCGGCAGAAATTTGCCATGTGCTGAACGATTACGTGATCGGACAGGATACCGCGAAGCGGGTGCTTTCTGTTGCGGTGCACAATCACTATAAGCGCCTCAATCACGCGACCAAGAACAACGATGTCGAGCTGTCCAAATCGAACATCCTGCTGATGGGGCCGACGGGCTGTGGCAAAACGCTGTTGGCGCAGACCCTGGCTCGGATTCTCGATGTACCTTTCACCATGGCTGACGCGACCACGCTCACCGAGGCTGGTTATGTCGGTGAAGACGTTGAAAACATCATTCTGAAACTGCTGCAGGCCGCCGACTATAATGTCGAACGCGCACAGCGCGGCATCGTCTATATCGATGAAGTCGACAAGATCAGCCGTAAGTCGGACAATCCCTCGATCACACGCGACGTGTCGGGCGAGGGCGTCCAGCAGGCGCTGCTGAAAATCATGGAAGGCACCGTGGCCAGCGTTCCGCCGCAGGGCGGCCGCAAGCATCCGCAGCAGGAGTTCCTGCAGGTCGATACAACGAATATCCTGTTCATCTGCGGCGGTGCGTTTGCCGGGCTGGAGAAGATCATCGAAGCCCGTGGTGTCGACAAGTCGATCGGCTTTGGCGCCAATATCGAGGCGCCTGACGAACGCAAGACAGGCGAGATTCTCGAAAATGTCGAGCCGGAAGATCTCCTGAAGTTTGGTCTGATTCCCGAATTTGTCGGGCGGTTACCGGTGCTTGCGACGCTTCGCGATCTGGACGAAGACTCGCTGATCGAGATTTTGACCAAGCCGAAGAACGCGCTGGTCAAGCAGTATCAGCGGCTGTTTGAAATGGAAGGGGTCTCGCTAACCTTTACCGATGATGCGCTGGGCGGGGTCGCCCGCAAGGCGATCAAGCGTAAGACCGGTGCCCGGGGCTTGCGGTCCATTATGGAAGGTATCCTGCTGGATACGATGTACGACCTTCCTTCGCTCGAGGGTGTGGAGGAAATCGTCATCAATAACGAGGTCGTCGAGGGGCGGGCTCAACCGCTCTATATCTATTCCGACCGGCAGGAGGATGTTGGTCAGGGCGCTTAATCGGCGCAATTCTGTTTCAGGTGGTTCAGGGGCCTTGATCTTTGTGATCTAACCGCCACTTAAGCGGGTACGATAGATAAGTCTATGGGGCGCTTTTAGCAGACCCCCCACATCTTGATCGAGAGCCAGCCATGACCATTGACGAGTCAAGAACCGCCTATCCCGTCCTGCCGCTTCGTGACATCGTGGTCTTTCCCCACATGATCGTGCCGCTGTTTGTGGGGCGCGAGAAGTCTGTTCTGGCGCTCGAAGACGTCATGAATGATGACAAGAAGATCCTGCTGGTCACCCAGAAGGATGCCAGCCAGGACGACCCGGGCGAGGATGATATCTACCGGGTTGGCACGATTGCCTCTGTCCTTCAGCTTTTGAAGTTGCCGGATGGCACGGTCAAGGTTCTGGTCGAAGGCGGCGCCCGCGCGGAGATTGACGCGTTCGTCCCCAATCCAAATTTCTTCCAGGCAGAGGCCTCTGTCATTCCCGATGGGCCGGAACCCACCGAGGAACTGGAAGCACTGGCACGCTCCGTCGTCACCCAGTTCGAGCAATATGTGAAGCTCAACAAGAAGGTGCCGCCTGAAGTCCTGGTCTCGGTCAATCAGATTGAAGACCCGGCCAAGCTTGCCGATACGCTGGCATCACATCTTTCGGTCAAGATCTCTGAAAAGCAGGAGCTGCTGGAGACCGATGATGTCGGCGCGCGGCTGGAGCGGGTCTATGCGCTTATGGAAAGCGAGATCGGCGTTCTTGAGGTCGAAAAGAAGATTCGCGGCCGGGTCAAGAAGCAGATGGAGAAGACCCAGCGCGAGTACTATCTGAACGAACAGATGAAGGCCATTCAGCGCGAACTCGGCGAAGGTGAAGAGGGTGCTGACGAGCTTACCGAGCTCGAAGACAAACTGCGCGAAACCAAGCTATCGAAAGAAGCCCGTACGAAGGCAGAGGCGGAGCTGAAGAAGCTTCGCAATATGAGCCCGATGTCGGCCGAAGCGACGGTCGTGCGCAATTATCTCGACTGGTTGCTGGGCATTCCCTGGGGCAAGAACCGCAAGGTCAAGAAGGACCTCAACAAGGCGGAACAGGTCCTCGACGCAGATCACTATGGGTTGGAAAAGGTCAAGGAACGCATCCTTGAGTACCTCGCTGTCCAGCAGCGGACCCGCAAGATCAAGGGGCCGATCCTGTGCCTTGTTGGCCCGCCGGGCGTTGGTAAGACGTCGCTGGGCAAGTCTATTGCGCGCGCCACGGGCAGGGACTTTGTCCGCGTTGCCCTGGGCGGCGTTCGCGACGAAGCCGAAATCCGTGGTCACCGCCGCACCTATATCGGGTCGATGCCGGGCAAGGTCATTCAAAGCATGAAGAAGGCAGGGTCGCATAACCCACTGTTCCTGCTCGATGAAATTGACAAGATGGGTGCCGACTTCAGGGGCGATCCGTCTTCGGCGCTGCTTGAGGTGCTGGATCCGGAACAGAACAGCACGTTCAACGACCATTATCTTGAGGTCGATTACGACCTGTCGAAGGTGATGTTCGTCACGACGGCTAATACGCTCAACATTCCCGGACCGTTGATGGACCGGATGGAGATCATCCGGATCAGCGGCTATACCGAGGATGAAAAGGTCGAGATCGCCCGGCGTCACCTGATCCCGAAGCAGTTGAAGGCTAATGGTGTCAAAGACGGCGAGTGGTCGATCACAGACGACGCGCTACAGGACCTTATCCGCTACTACACCCGTGAAGCCGGCGTGCGTAATCTGGAACGCGAACTGGCCGGGCTGATCCGCAAGGCGGTCCGTGATCTGGTGACGGGCAAGGCCATCGAGGTTGAAGTCACGCCTGAGAACCTGGGTGACTATGCGGGTGTGCGGCGGTTCCGCTATGGCGTGGCCGAGGAAGAAGACCGTGTCGGCGTAGTAACAGGCCTGGCCTGGACGGAAGTCGGTGGCGAATTGCTGTCGATTGAAGCGGTCAAAGTGCCTGGCAAAGGCAAGATGACCATTACGGGTAAGCTCGGCGACGTCATGCAGGAGTCCATCCAGGCGGCAGCCAGCTATGTCAAATCGCGAGCAGTCGAGTTCGGTATCAATCCCAAGGTCTTCGATAAGACAGACATTCACATCCACGTACCTGAAGGTGCAGTGCCCAAGGATGGGCCATCGGCGGGTGTCGGCATGGTCACCACGATCGTGTCCGTCTTAACTGACAACCCAATCCGCAAGGACCTGGCCATGACCGGCGAGGTGAGCCTGCGGGGCAGGGCGTTCGCGATCGGGGGACTGAAGGAAAAACTCCTGGCCGCGCTACGCGGTGGAATCAAGACCGTGCTGATTCCCATCGACAACGAAAAGGACCTGGCCGAAGTACCGGACAACGTCAAAGACGGACTCGAGATCATCCCTGTTTCGACGGTGGACGAGGTCCTGGGGCATGCGCTCACTCAACCCTTAGTCCCCATCGAATGGAACGACGAAGATGATTCGGTCTCGACAATCTCGTCTGATCAGGTGGCCGGGGACGCTGAAGGGGTCGTGACCCACTAGGATTGTACCTACACATCGGCAAAATTCGCCCAAAAGCCCTTAAACTTGCGGTTTTTCGCGGGTTTTTGGGCTTTTCTTTTTGACCGCTTCTGGGCCGCGCACTACACTCGCGATCTCGTTAAGAGACGTCCAGTTGCCCATATACAACGCTCAAAAAAAGGGGGGTTTTCGTGAACAAAAATGACCTTGTTGCTGCTGTGGCCGATGCGGCCGGTATGTCAAAAGCAGACGCTGCTGGTGCTGTAGACGCGGTGCTTGATGGTATTACCGGTGCATTGTCAGGCGGAGATGAAGTCCGGCTCGTCGGGTTTGGTACTTTCAGTGTCGCTAATCGTGCCGCAACGACCGGCCGCAACCCGCGGACCGGTGAAAAGATTCAGATCCCGGCTTCAAAGCAGCCGAAGTTCAAGGCCGGTAAGGCCCTGAAGGACGCCGTTAACTAGCGTTCTTTAGAAGACCAGTTTAGCCGGCCGCTCTTGATCGGGGCGGTCGGTTTGCATTTGGGGCCCGCCGTAAGGCAGTTCCATTGCAGGGCGGTTAGCTCAGTTGGTAGAGCATCTCGTTTACACCGAGAGGGTCGGCAGTTCGAGCCTGTCACCGCCCACCACGCTTCGCCTTCGGCGTTACGTATTGTGGCCGGGTACTTATCCACGTACCTCGCCAGCGTTATTGCCATCATCTTTTCATTTTGATAACCATCTAATTTGATAAGTATCGAATTAGATGGAGTATTGTCGCATGTCCTTCGATGAAACGCTGACGTTGCTTAAGACCGTGAGCGATGAAAGCCGGCTGAGATTATTGGCGATCCTTGAGCATCGCCCTTGCAGCGTCGAAGAACTAGCAGCACTGCTTGGTCTAAGAGAAGCGACGATCTCGCACCATCTGAGCAAGCTCAAGAGCCACGAGCTGGTCGAGGTGGAACCGGAGGGCAATACACGGATCTATACGGCGCGCGCGGAAAGCCTGCAGCGGCTCACGGAAGTCCTTGCCCTGCCGCGAGTACTGAACGCCGCTCGCAAGGAGATCGACTTCGGGTCGTGGGACGACAAGGTGCTGTCGGACTTCCTGCACCGCGGCCGGTTGCGCGCGATCCCAGCCAGCAGAAAGAAGCGCGTTGTCGTGCTCCAGTGGCTGGCGGCCAAATTCCCTGAAGGCAAAAAGCTGGCGGAAACCGAGGTCAACGCCCTTCTGGCCAGATTCCATGAGGATTTCGCGACCGTCCGCCGGGAGTTGATCGGATATGGCCTGCTGGCACGGCGCGGCAGTTCATATTGGCGGACCAAAAATGCGGCGCTGGCGCTAAACCCCCACGACGAGGCGCGATAGCAGCGGAAAATTGTTGTAATTGTGCCGTCGCCGATCTTCTCGCCTTGACAGGGTTTGGGGGGTGCCGTACATGGTGCGCTCCCTTGGTTCAGGGGGTGTAGCTCAGTTGGTTAGAGCGCTGGCCTGTCACGCCAGAGGCCGCGGGTTCGAGTCCCGTCACTCCCGCCATTTTCAAGCAATTCAGGCATGCGTGTAGGGCGTATCCATTCGTCTTTGACAGGGGTAGGTCCGCCTATATACTGCGCGCAATCTGGGCCGGGAGTTCCCTGGTTCTCGCCTTGTGATCGACCAGGAAAAAGCGGATTAGCGCGATGCAGGCTCTGCTGATCGAATACCTACCGATCTTGATCTTCTTGGGGGTTTCCCTGGGGATTGCGATTGTGTTTATCGGCGCATCGCTGATCGTCGCCAAACAAAAGCCCGACCCTGAAAAACTGTCTGCCTATGAGTGTGGTTTCGAAGCTTTCGACGACACACGCGGTCAGTTCGATGTACGCTTCTATCTCGTCGCCATTCTGTTCATCATCTTTGATCTGGAAGTTGCGTTTTTGTTTCCCTGGGCGGTCTCGCTGGGGGATATCGGGTTGTTTGGCTTCTGGTCCATGGTGGTGTTTCTCGGCATCCTGACCGTCGGCTTTATTTATGAGTGGAAGAAGGGAGCGCTGGAATGGGAGTAAAAGACACCCCGATACCGGCAGCACCCGATGTGCCGCTCGATGCGTCGACGGCGGCGTCCCGCGCCTACTTCAATGAGCTTTCCGGCGACCTTAGCGACAAAGGCTTCGTCGTTGCGCAAGTCGATGACCTGATCAATTGGGCGCGGACCGGGTCGCTGTGGTGGATGACCTTCGGCCTGGCTTGCTGCGCCGTTGAGATGATGCAGTCCAACATGCCGCGCTATGATCTTGAGCGGTTCGGCTTTGCCCCGCGAGCGTCACCGCGCCAGTCGGATGTGATGATTGTTGCCGGTACGCTGACCAACAAAATGGCGCCGGCACTGCGCAAGGTATACGACCAGATGCCCGAGCCGCGCTACGTGATCTCCATGGGCAGCTGCGCCAATGGCGGTGGTTATTATCACTATTCCTATTCCGTGGTCCGGGGCTGCGATCGCATTGTCCCTGTAGACATTTACGTACCAGGTTGTCCGCCAACGGCAGAGGCACTGGTTTATGGCGTGCTGCAACTGCAGCGAAAAATCCGCCGCACCGGAAACTTGTCCCGCTAAGGCATGACGCATGGATGAGGCTCTTAAAGAACTTGGCGAACTGATCGTCACCGCCCTCGATAACGAGGTGACGGGGTATGACATCGCCCATGGTGAGCTGACTCTTCATACCCGGTCGTCATGCATTCTTAAGGTACTCAAACATCTGCGCGACGACAGCCACTGCCAGTTCAAGATTCTGATTGATTTGTGCGGTGCCGATTATCCGGAACGGCCGCGGCGCTTCGATATTGTCTATCACCTGCTCAGCCTGACGCTGAACCAGCGGGTCAGGGTTAAGCTTGAAACAGACGAAGAAACGCCAGTGCCCACCGCACGCGACATCTTCAGCGCGGCAGACTGGTATGAGCGCGAGTGTTGGGACCTTTATGGTGTGATGTTCAGTGACCATCCCGATCTGCGCCGGATCTTGACCGACTATGGATTTCAGGGGTTCCCACTGCGCAAGGATTTTCCGCTCACAGGCTATGTCGAGGTCCGTTATTCGGAGGAACATAAGCGGGTGGTCTATGAGCCGGTGAAACTGGTTCAGGAATTCCGCAGTTTCGACTTCATGAGTCCCTGGGAGGGCGCCCAGTACATTCTTCCCGGCGACGAGAAGGCCGCTGACGAGAACGGGCAGAGTTGATGTCTGACGTCGAACTGAAAAACTACAATCTGAATTTCGGCCCTCAGCATCCGGCGGCCCACGGCGTGCTGCGCCTGATCACAGAGCTGGACGGGGAAATCGTCGAGCGGGTCGACCCGCATATCGGCCTGCTGCACCGCGGCACCGAAAAACTGATCGAGTACAAAACCTATCTGCAGGCCGTGCCCTATTTCGACCGGCTCGATTACGTCGCACCGATGAATCAGGAGCATGCCTTTGCGCTCGCGGTCGAAAAACTGCTGGAGTGCGAAGTCCCTGAACGAGGGCAATACATTCGCATTCTTTATTCAGAGCTGGGCCGGATCGCCAATCATCTGCTCAATCTGACGACCCATGCGCTTGATGTCGGCGCGATGACGCCGATTCTATGGGGCTTTGAAGAACGCGAAAAGCTGATGGTGTTCTATGAGCGCGCCTGCGGCGCCCGGCTGCACTCGGCTTACTTCCGGCCGGGCGGTGTACATCAGGATCTTCCGCCCGAACTGCTGGATGATATCGGCGAATGGTGTGAAACCTTCCCTGTCATTCTTGCGGACATGGAGACCATGCTGCTGGGAAATCGGATATTCAAGCAGCGCAATGCCGATATCGGTATCGTCAGCGCCGAAGAAGCATTCGACCTGGGGTTCTCAGGGCCACCGTTGCGCGCCAGCGGTATCGCCTGGGACCTGCGCAAGGCGCAACCCTATGACGGCTATGAGAAAATGGATTTCGATATTCCGGTGGGCAAGCACGGCGATTGTTATGACCGCTTCCTGCTGAGGATCGAAGAAATCAGGCAAAGTTTGCGCATCATGCGTCAGTGCTTGAATGAGATGCCGACCGGCCCGGTCGCATCGCTTGACCGCAAAATTGTGCCGCCCAAGCGGGCCGAGATGAAGCGGTCGATGGAAGCGCTGATCCATCACTTCAAGCTCTATACTGAGGGCTACAAGGTGCCCGAAGGCGAAGTCTATGCCGCGGTCGAGGCGCCCAAGGGCGAATTCGGTGTCTATCTGGTATCGGACGGGTCGAACAAACCCTATCGCTGCAAGATCCGCGCGCCAGGTTTCCCGCATCTGGCATCGATGAACTTCATGGCGAAGGGACACATGCTCGCGGATTTACCCGCGATCATCGGGTCGCTGGATATCGTTTTCGGGGAGATCGACCGATGACGGCGGAGAATGTGGTGCAGCCTGACAGCTTTGAATTCACGCCGGAAAGCCTGGAACTGGCGAAGATGCACATTGCCAAGTACCCCGAAGCCCGTCAGGCCAGCGCCGTGATGCCGCTACTGGATATTGCGCAGCGTCAGCATGGCGGTTGGTTGCCGGATGCCGCCATCCGCTATGTGTCGGATATGCTGGACATGCCTTATATCCGCGTCTTCGAAGTCGCGACCTTTTACACGATGTACAACCTTAAGCCGGTGGGGAAACACTTCATCGAGGTGTGCACGACAACACCTTGCTGGCTGCGTGGCTCTGATGATGTGCTGGCCGCCTGCAAGAAAACACTCGGCATCGGCCCGGGCGAGACCACCGAAGATGGCGAATTCACGGTGGTCGAGGTTGAATGTTTGGGTGCCTGTGTAAACGCACCGATGCTTCAATATGACGACGACTATTATGAAGATCTGGATGCCGAGAGCACGACACGCATCCTGAATGCATTGAAGTCAGGCGAGAAACCCAAGCCCGGCCCTCAGAACGATCGGCATACATCCGATCCGTTGGGTGGGCCGACGACCTTGAAGGAGACGGCATAATGCTGGCCGACAAGGACCGAATATTCACCAACCTGTATGGCTTTCATGATTTCGGACTGGACGCCGCCAAAGGCCGGGGTGACTGGGACGGCACCAAGGATCTGCTGGCCAAAGGTCAGGACTGGATCATCGATCAGCTGAAGGAATCCGGCCTGCGCGGCCGGGGGGGCGCCGGTTTTCCGACCGGACTGAAAATGTCATTCATGCCCAAGGAGTCCGATGGGCGGCCGTCCTACCTTGTGGTCAACGCGGATGAAGGTGAGCCGGGGACCTGCAAAGACCGGGATATCATGCGGCACGACCCGCACAAGCTGGTGGAAGGGTGCCTGCTGGGCGGTTTCGCGATCCGGGCCGATGCGGCCTATATCTACATCCGCGGTGAGTTCTACCGCGAGGCAGAGAACCTGCAGGCGGCCATCGATCAGGCCTATGACGCCGGACTTCTTGGCAAAAATGCCTGCGGCTCGGGCTATGATTTTGACGTCTTTGTCCACCGTGGGATGGGCGCCTATATTTGCGGTGAAGAAACCGCGCTGATCGAGAGCCTGGAAGGTAAGAAGGGTCAGCCGCGGCTCAAACCGCCGTTCCCCGCTAATGTCGGCGTCTGGGGTTGCCCGACAACGGTCAATAACGTTGAGACGATCGCGGTAATTCCAACCATCCTGCGGCGCGGGGCGCCCTGGTTTGCCGGAATAGGACGCGAAAACAACACCGGCACCAAGGTGTTCTGCATCTCCGGGCATGTGAACAACCCATGCAATGTCGAAGAAGAGATGGGCATCCCACTTAAGGAGCTTATCGAAAACCATGCCGGCGGTGTGCGCGGCGGCTGGGATAATCTTCTGGCGGTGATCCCTGGCGGGTCATCGGTGCCTGTGATCCCGAAATCGATTTGCGACACGGTGCGCATGGATTTTGACTCGCTCAAAGACGTTAAGTCAGGCCTGGGCACGGCGGCGGTTATCGTCATGGACAAGTCGACGGATATCGTCAAAGCGATCGCGCGGCTCTCAGCCTTTTACAAGCACGAAAGCTGCGGCCAGTGCACGCCTTGCCGCGAGGGGACAGGCTGGATGTGGCGGGTGATGGAGCGGCTGGTGCGCGGCGACGCACAGCCGGAAGAGATCGATATGCTGCTCGACGTCACCTATCAGGTGGAGGGGCATACGATCTGCGCGTTGGGTGACGCAGCGGCGTGGCCGATCCAGGGTCTGATCCGGCATTTCCGTCCAGAACTGGAAGCGCGTATCGCCGGTTCTTCCACAACACAGCCGCGCGCCGCCTAGGAAACGACCGATGCCCAAACTCACCATCGATGGTCAGGAAATTGAGGTCGAACAGGGCGCCACGGTCCTGCAGGCGTGCGAGGAAGCCGGGGCCGAGATCCCACGGTTCTGCTATCACGAGCGCCTGTCAATCGCCGGCAATTGCCGCATGTGCCTGGTCGAGATGGAACGCTCGCCCAAGCCTATTGCGAGCTGTGCGATGCCTGCCGGCGACGGCATGGTGATCCACACCAACACGCCCGAGGTCAAGAAGGCCCGTGAAGGCGTGATGGAGTTTCTGCTGATCAATCACCCGCTGGACTGCCCGATCTGCGATCAAGGCGGGGAGTGTGACCTGCAGGATCAGTCCATGGCGTATGGCACCGGCGGCAGCCGCTATGAAGAGAATAAGCGGGCGGTCAAAGAAAAGCATATGGGCCCGCTGATTAAGACAGAGATGACGCGCTGTATCCACTGTACGCGCTGCATCCGGTTTGCGACTGAGGTGGCCGGGGTCGAAGAGCTTGGCGCGATTGGCCGCGGTGAGCATATGGAGATCACCACCTATCTGGAAAAATCGATGACGTCGGAGCTCTCTGGTAACGTTATTGATCTTTGCCCGGTGGGTGCGCTGACGTCGAAACCCTATGCGTTTACCGCGCGGTCGTGGGAGTTGGAGAAAACGGAAAGCATCGATGTTCAGGATGCGCTCGGGTCCAATATCCGTGTAGACGCCCGCGGGCCAGAGGTGATGCGGTTCCTGCCGCGCCTGAATGAAGACGTCAATCAAGAGTGGATTTCAGACAAGACCCGCTTCGCCTATGACGGTCTGCGCAAACGCCGCCTCGACCAGCCCTATGTGCGGCGCGACGGTAAGCTGCAGCCTGCGTCTTGGAACGAGGCCTTCGCCGCCATTGCAGAAAAGGCCTCGGGACTTGATGGAAGCCGAATGGCCGCCATCGCCGGTGATCTTGCTGACGCTGAATCCATGATGGCGTTGAAGGACCTGATGACGGCGTTGGGTTCAGCTAATACCGAATGCCGGCAAGATGGCGCGGCACTCGATGCGTCTGTTCGGGCGTCTTACCTGTTCAACAGCACCATCGCGGGTATCGATGAAGCCGATGCCTTGTTGATCGTCGGCTCGAACCCGCGGCTGGAAGCCCCCGTGCTCAATGCGCGTATCCGCCAGCGCTGGTTGGCTGGTGGATTCAAGGCCGGTGTGATTGGTGAGCAGGTGGACCTGACCTACCGGTATGACTATCTGGGGGCGGGTGCAGAGACGTTGGATGAAGTGGTCAAGGGATCGCATTCCTTCAGCGACGTCCTCCGTGAGGCTGAAAAGCCGATGATTATTCTAGGGATGGGCGCACTGGCCCGTCCGGATGGTGCGGCGATCCTTAAGCTCGCTCAGGATATTGCCGTCTTTTACGGCATGGTCAGCAGCGACTGGAACGGCTTCAACGTGCTGCATACAGCCGCCGCGCGGGTCGCGGGCCTTGATCTGGGATTTGTTCCAGGTGAGGGCGGACGCGATATGGACGGCATTCTGTCGGGTGTTGAGGGCGGAGATATCGATCTGCTCTACCTGCTGCACGCCGACGAATTCGATACGGACCGTACCAAGAACGCCTTTGTGATCTATCAGGGCAGTCACGGGGATGCGGGCGTTAAGCATGCCGACGTGATCCTGCCGGGCGCCGCCTACACCGAAAAAGACGCGACCTGGATCAATACGGAAGGCCGGGTGCAGCTTGGCCGCCGCGCGGTTTTCCCGCCGGGTGATGCGCGGGAAGACTGGACGATCCTGCGGGCGCTCTCTGATGTACTGGGCAAGAAGCTCGCCTATGACAATCTGGGACAGTTGCGTGCGCGCATGCTTGAGGCGGCACCGCATTTGACAGCCGTCGACAGCGTGGAACCGGCAGCCTGGAACGACTTTGGTGAGGCTGGCGAGCTGGATAGCGCACCATTCCGCTCAGCAGTTCAGGATCACTACCTGACCAACCCGATCGCACGCGCTTCTGAAATTCTGGCCGAGTGTGCCGAAATCGGCGTCTCTGACTCCGAAGGGACGGGCACAGATGGATAGCGCGTTCTGGGATACCTATCTGGGCATCACGATCGTCCTGATTGCTGAATCGCTGCTGGTGATCCTGCCGGTACTGCTGGCGGTTGCCTATGTGATCTATTTCGACCGGAAAATCTGGGCGGCGATGCAGCTTCGCCGTGGTCCCAACGTGGTCGGACCCTGGGGTCTGCTACAAAGTTTTGCGGACGGACTGAAGCTGGTGTTCAAGGAAACGGTCGTGCCTGCGGGTGCCAGCAAGGGCGTCTTTTTCATTGCACCGATCATCATGTTTGCCCTGGCGATGATGGGTTGGGCGGTTATTCCGTTCGGCGAGATGGCCGGCTTCCAATTGGTGGCATCGGATATCAATGTCGGGATTCTGTATCTGTTTGCTGTGTCGTCATTGGGCGTTTACGGCATCATCATGTCCGGCTGGGCATCCAATTCACGCTATCCGTTCCTCGGTGGTCTACGGTCAGCGGCGCAGATGGTCTCCTACGAGGTCTCAATCGGTTTTGTTCTGATCACCGTGCTGCTCTGCGTCGGTTCCTTGAACCTGACAGACGTGGTGGAGGCGCAGCGGACTGTCTGGTTCGCCCTGCCGCTGTTCCCGATGTTCGTGATTTTCTTCATCTCGGCATTGGCTGAAACCAACCGCCCGCCATTCGACCTTCCCGAGGCCGAAGCAGAGCTGGTGGCGGGTTACCAGGTTGAGTATTCGTCGATGACCTTTGCCATGTTTTGGCTGGGCGAATACGCCAACATCCTGCTGATGTGTGCGATGACCACTCTGCTGTTCTTTGGCGGATGGCTGCCGCCCTTCCAGTTCGTGCCGGTCGTTGGCGACATTATGGCGATGGTACCAGGCCCGATCTGGTTCATCGCCAAGATTCTGTTCTTCTTCTTCATCTTTGCATGGGTCAAAGCGAGCGTGCCACGCTACCGCTACGATCAGCTGATGCGACTGGGCTGGAAGGTGTTCTTGCCGCTGTCGCTGGCTGCTGTCATCGTGGTGGCGGGTGTTCTCGTCGGCTTTGACCTGCTGCCGGACAAGGCCTAGGAGCGCGCTATGGCCAGCATCACACAAGCTGCGAAATCAGTCCTCCTGCTGGAGTTCCTGCAGGCCATGTGGTTGACGATGAAATACTTCTTCAAGCCCAAGCACACGGTCAACTACCCCTATGAAAAGGGTCCGCTGAGCCCGCGTTTCCGAGGCGAACACGCGCTGCGCCGCTATCCCAATGGCGAAGAGCGCTGCATCGCCTGTAAGCTCTGCGAAGCAATTTGCCCGGCGCAGGCGATCACGATTGAAGCCGAACCGCGTGATGACGGCTCACGGCGCACGACCCGCTACGACATCGACATGGTGAAATGCATCTATTGCGGTTTCTGTCAGGAAGCCTGCCCGGTGGATGCCATCGTGGAAGGCCCGAATTTCGAATTCGCAACCGAAACCCGTGAAGAGCTCTACTACAACAAGGACCGACTGTTGGCGAATGGTGACCGCTGGGAGCGCGAAATCGCCGCGAACCTTGCCGCCGACGCCCCCTACCGATAAGACCCCGCCCAACGAGGCCACACTCAGGAAACGCCCTTAGATGATCATACAAACGATCATGTTTTACGCATTTGCGGCTGTCACCATTGCGTCGGCATTTATGGTGATTTCCAGCCGTAACCCGGTGCACTCGGTGCTGTTCCTTATCCTGTGCTTTTTCAATGCCGCAGGCCTGTTTGTACTGATCGGGGCCGAGTTCCTAGCGATGATCATGGTCATCGTCTATGTCGGCGCCGTCGCGGTGCTGTTCCTGTTTGTCGTCATGATGCTGGACATCAACTTTGTCGAGCTGAGGCAGGGATTCCTGCAATATCTGCCCATTGGCGGCGTGGTTGGGCTCGTTCTGCTGATCGAGCTTGTGGCGATTCTTGGCGTTTGGACGGTGGGGCCCGAGGCGATGACGCCCTACGCCGAACCCAATACGACACTAGGCGCGGCAACGAATACCGAGGCCCTGGGCGCGCTGATCTATACGAAATATGTCTACGCGTTCCAGGCGGCGGGCATGATCTTGCTGGTGGCGATGATTGGCGCCATCGTGCTGACGCACCGATCGCGTCCGGGCGTCAAAAAACAGAATATCGGTGATCAGGTGGCCCGCGATCCGGCAACCACCATCGAAGTGCGCAAAGTGCCGCCAGGGCAGGGGATCTGACGCCATCATGATGGAAATCGGTCTCTCACATTATCTGGTTGTCGCCGCCATGCTGTTTACCATCGGCGTGTTCGGCATCTTTTTGAACCGGAAGAACGTCATCATCATCCTGATGTCAGTCGAGCTGATGCTGCTGGCGGTGAATATCAATCTGGTGGCGTTCTCGGCCTTCCTGCATGACCTGACCGGGCAAATCTTTGCGATGTTTGTCTTGACCGTCGCCGCTGCTGAAGCCGCGATCGGGCTGGCCATTCTAGTGATCTATTTCCGTAACCGCGGCACGATTGCCGTTGAAGATGTCAGCCGGTTGAGGGGTTAAGCGGCCATGTATTCCCTTATCGTCTTCCTGCCGCTGATCGCGGCGATTGCCGCTGGCTTCTTTGGGAACCGCCTGGGTGACCGGGGATCGCAGCTTGTCACCTGTGGCGCCATGGTTGTTGCCGCGCTGCTGTCGTGCCTGGCCTTTGTGCAGGTCGCGCTGGGCGGCAACCCGGTTGACGTTCACCTGCTGCACTGGATCGGCTCCGGCACGTTCGAGGTTAACTGGGCGCTTAAGATTGACACGCTGACCGCCGTGATGCTGGTGGTCGTGAACGGCGTATCGGCCCTCGTTCATATCTATTCCGTCGGCTATATGGAGCACGATCCGCACAAGCCGCGCTTCATGGCCTATCTGTCCCTCTTCACCTTTGCCATGTTGATGCTGGTGACGGCCGACAACTTCGTCCAACTATTCTTCGGCTGGGAAGGCGTGGGCCTGGCGTCCTATCTGCTGATCGGTTTCTGGTACAAACGTCCGGCCGCCAACGCCGCGGCGATCAAGGCGTTCCTGGTCAACCGCGTCGGCGACTTTGGTTTTGGCCTCGGTATTTTTGCCATCTACCTGGTGTTCGATTCTGTCAGCTTCGATGTGGTGTTTGCTGCTGCGCCGGAAATGGTGGGGCAGGCGGTCGAGTTCTTAGGCTATCAGGTTGATGTGCTGACCCTGATCACCATGCTGCTCTTCGTCGGTGCGATGGGTAAGTCAGCACAGCTTTTCCTGCACACCTGGCTGCCCGACGCGATGGAAGGCCCGACCCCGGTGTCGGCCCTGATCCACGCCGCGACCATGGTGACCGCTGGCGTATTCATGGTGACGCGCTGTTCGCCGCTGTTCGAGCTGGCGCCGACAACCCTTACAGTCGTGACCGTGATCGGTGCCTCCACGGCGTTCTTCGCCGCCACCATCGGCCTGGTTCAGAACGACATCAAACGGGTCATCGCCTATTCGACCTGTTCGCAGCTTGGCTACATGTTCTTCGCATTGGGCGTGTCCGCTTATGGCGCAGGCATTTTCCACCTGTTCACCCACGCCTTCTTCAAAGCACTGCTGTTCCTGGGGGCCGGTTCCGTCATTCACGGCATGTCTGACGAGCAGGATATGCGCAAAATGGGCGGGCTTTATCCACACATGAAAAAGACCGCATGGCTGATGTGGATAGGGTCATTATCATTGGCTGGCATTGGTATTCCGGCAGTGTTCGGCCTGTCCGGATTCTATTCCAAGGACATTGTCCTGGAAGCGGCCTATGCGGCCCATACCGGCGTCGGCCAATACGCCTATTGGATGGGGATTGCGGCAGCCTTCATGACTGCGTTCTACTCAGGCCGTCTGTTGTTCATGACCTTCCACGGCAAGAGCCGGGCGGACCAGCACGTGCTGGAACACGCTCATGAATCGCCCAACGTCATGCTGGTGCCGCTATATGTCTTGGCGATTGGGGCGGTCGTCGCCGGCGCAGTGTTCTATCCCTATTTCGTAGGCCATGATTACGACCAGTTCTGGGGTTCGGCCCTTTTCCTCGCCGGTGAGACCAACGTCATTGAAGAAGCGCATCATGTCCCGCTTTGGGTGAAGCTGCTTCCCTTGGCGATGGGGATCAGCGGCCTTTTGCTGTCCTGGTGGTTCTATATCAAGCGGCCGCATCTGCCAGCAGCGCTTGCCCAGAACCAGAGCGCAATCCATGCGTTCCTGATGAACAAATGGTACTTCGACGAGCTGTACGACACGATCTTCGTGCGCCCGGCCAAATGGCTTGGCTACCAGTTCTGGAAGAAGGGTGACGGCGCCATTATCGACCGGTTTGGACCGGATGGTGTTTCTGCGGCTGTCGACTATGTCGCGCGCCGGGTACGCGGCCTGCAAAGCGGTTTCGTTTATCATTACGCGTTTGTGATGCTGGTGGGCGTGGCGCTCTTCATCACCTGGTACATGGTGCGCGGCGGGGTGGCGCAATGAGTTCCTGGCCGCTGCTGTCCGTTATTACGTTCCTGCCGGCGTTCGGTGCGCTGTTCGCGTTTCTGGCGCGTGGTGAGATGGCCGATGAGAACATCAAGCGCCTGGCGCTGCTCGTCACCGGTTTGACCTTCTTTCTATCACTGCTGCTCTGGTTCGGGTTCGATTACGACACGGCGAACTTCCAGTTTGTCGAGGAGTACGCCTGGCTGGGCGGTAACATCAACTATCGGATGGGGATCGACGGCATTTCTCTGTTGTTCATCATCCTGACCACTTTCTTGATGCCGTTCTGCATTCTAGCGAGCTGGGACGCGATCCAACACCGGGTGCGTGACTATGTCATCGCCTTCCTGCTGCTGGAGACGCTGATGCTGGGCGTGTTCAGTGCGCTCGATCTGGTGCTGTTCTATCTGTTCTTCGAAGGTGGCCTGATCCCAATGTTCCTGATCATCGGTGTCTGGGGCGGTGTGCGGCGCAACTACGCGGCCTACAAGTTCTTCCTCTATACGCTCCTGGGGTCCGTACTGATGTTGCTGGCGATGATCGCCATGTATCTTGAGGCTGGCACCACCAGCATTCCCTACATGCTTCAGAACAGCGTCTTTGGCGCCGATGTCCAGATGTGGCTCTGGCTGGCGTTCTTTGCCTCATTTGCGGTGAAGATGCCGATGTGGCCGGTCCATACCTGGCTGCCTGACGCGCACGTGGAAGCACCAACAGCAGGTTCTGTCATACTGGCCGGCGTGCTGTTGAAGATGGGCGGCTATGGCTTCCTGCGCTTTTCGATCCCGATGTTCCCGGTAGCGAGCGATTATTTCACGCCGCTTGTTCTGGGACTTAGTGCGGTCGCGGTGATCTACACATCGCTGGTGGCACTGATGCAGGAGGATATGAAAAAGCTGATCGCTTATTCCTCCGTCGCGCATATGGGCTTCGTGACCATTGGTCTGTTCGTGTTCAACCAACAGGGCATTGAGGGCGGCATCTTCCAGATGCTCAGCCACGGTATTGTCTCGGGCGCGTTGTTCCTCTGCGTAGGCGTGGTTTACGACCGTTTGCACACACGTGATATCGATCGCTATGGCGGGTTGGTGAACCGAATGCCCGGCTATGCACTGGTCTTCATGGTTTTCACCATGGCGTCCGTTGGCCTGCCGGGTACCAGCGGGTTCGTTGGCGAATTCCTGGTGCTGGTCGGTGTATTCCAGGTCAGCACATTGATTGCGGTCTTGGCGGCCACGGGCCTGATCCTGGGCGCGGCTTATATGCTTTGGCTCTATCGCCGGGTGATCTTTGGAGAACTGACTAAAGACGACCTGAAGGAAATGATGGATCTATCCCGGCGGGAAAAAATCATCTTCGCGCCGCTGATCGCTGTTGTGATGTGGATGGGAATCTATCCGTCATCTTTCCTGGATGTGATGCACACATCGGTCGAAAACCTGATTGTCCAGTATGATACAGCGTTGGCGGCCCATGAACTGCTGGCATCGGCGCCTGTTACTGACGGCCAGACGCCGGATGTCGAGGGAGCGCCCTGATCATGGAATTCCTGTCCTTCTCTCTTGCCCTTCCTGAAATCATGATGGCCGTCGGTTCGATGGTCCTGCTGATGATTGGCGTCTATTCGAAAGGTGATGGGCTCCGGACCGTCTCGACGCTTTCCGTTGTGCTGCTGTTTGCAACGGCCATTGCTGTTGTCGCGACCCATGGCGGCGCACCGAAAACAAACTTCTCTGGCATGGTGATCGTCGATGGGTTCGGCGGCTTCACCAAGGTTCTGATTCTGATTGCGGCCGCCCTTGCCGTTATCGTCTCGGTCGATTTCCTTAGGCGTGAGAACTTGAACCGGTTCGAGTATCCGATCCTGATCGTGCTGGGCACGCTCGGCATGCTGATGATGGTATCATCGAACGACCTTATCGCGCTCTATCTCGGCATTGAGCTGCAGAGCCTGTCACTTTATGTGCTGGCAGCGATCAGCCGGGATTCAGCCCGGGCGACGGAAGCAGGCCTCAAATATTTCGTTTTGGGCGCTTTGTCGTCAGGCATGCTGCTCTATGGCTGCTCGCTAATCTATGGCTATACCGGCGCAACAGGATTCCCGGAAATCGCCGCGGCTGTCGGTGGTGCAGAAGATGTCTCAATTGGCCTGCTGTTCGGTCTGGTTTTCCTGACCGCCGGGCTGGCGTTCAAAGTGTCCGCCGTGCCGTTCCATATGTGGACGCCAGATGTCTATGAGGGCGCACCGACGTCGGTCACAGCATTCTTTGCCGTGGCCCCGAAGATTGCCGCGATGGCGCTTTTCGTCCGGGCCATGTTCGATCAGTTCCCGGATATTGTCGGCCAGTGGCAGCAGATCGTTATTTTTCTGTCGATCGCGTCGATGGGCTTCGGGGCGTTCTTCGCGCTCGTCCAGACCAATATCAAACGGCTGATGGCCTATAGCTCGATCGGTCACGTCGGGTTCGCGCTGGTCGGCCTGGCCGCGGGTACGGAACAGGGCGTGGAATCGATCCTGATCTACCTGACGATCTATCTGATCATGAATGTCGGGGCCTTTGCGTTGATCCTGTCGATGCGGCGCGGTGAGGGCACCACAGAAGACATTGCCGATCTTGCCGGTCTGTCGCGCACCCGACCCGGGATGGCCGCCGCACTGGCTGTCTTCATGTTCTCGCTGGCCGGGATTCCGCCGCTCGCCGGGTTCTTCGGCAAGTTCTATGTGTTCGTTGCCGCAATCGACGCCGGGCTGATTGCGCTTTCGGTCATCGGCGTACTGACCAGCGTTGTCGGTGCCTACTACTATCTGCGCATCGTCAAGCTGATGTATTTTGATGAAGCATCCGGTGACGCCGACGTCGATCCCAGCCGTGGTGTCGTGATCGTCGCCTCCGGCTCAGCCATTGCAACCGTTGGATTCGTCGTCTTCGCCAACCCGATCATCCGCGCAGCCGAGCAGGCGGCGAGCTCACTGTTCTTATAGGAGCTTCGTTTGCCGACATTGCCACCCGGCTACCGGCTGATCGCGCTCGAGACCATCGACAGCACGAATGAAGAAGCGAAGCGTTCAGGGCAGGGCGCGGATCGCACGGTTATCTGGGCTAAACAGCAGACCGCGGGCCGGGGCCGCAGGGGCCGGTCGTGGATGTCGCTCCCTGGCAATCTGTTTGCTTCGATTGTTGTAAAGCCCGATTGCCCCATTGCCGAAGCGGCGCAACTTTCATTTGTTGCCGCGCTGGCCGTCGCAGATGTTCTGGCTGATATCGGGTTGAACGATCGAATAACGCTGAAATGGCCCAATGATGTATTGGTCGACGGTGCCAAGATCAGCGGTATCTTGCTGGAGGCGACCTCATCAGGGGCAGAGATCGACACGGTCATTATTGGCATCGGCATCAATCTGGCGGGACACCCGGACGATACGCCTTATCCGGCCACGGATGCGCTCGCAGCGGCTGGTGAAACTGCCCGGCCTGATACCGTCCTGGAGCGGCTGATTGCTGCATTCGATCAGCGTTACGGCACGTGGAAGGCCCGCGGATTTGACGTGACCCGGCAGGATTGGCTCGACCGGGCACACGGACGGGGCGGTCCAATTCGGGTTCAACTGGACAGTGAAGCACTTGACGGCCGGTTTGCCGACCTCGATAGAAGTGGCGCGCTGGTGGTAGAACTGCCTGACGGGTCGATTCGCAACGTTACAGCCGGTGACGTGAACTTTCCGAAAGAGGATTAACAGTCGTGCTCTTGGCTATCGATGCAGGCAACACCAATGTGGTCTTCGCTATTTTCGAGCGCGGGTCACGCAAATTGCTGGGTGAATGGCGCGTTTCGACCAAGCGCGACAGAACGGCTGATGAATATTTCGTCTGGTTGGAAACCCTGATCGAACGCGAAGGAATCAACGAGACCGGGATTGAGGGTGCGATCATCTCTACGGTGGTGCCACAGCTTTTATTCAACCTGAAGACACTGTGTTCCCGCTACTTCAAATGCGTGCCCATGATCGTTGGCGAAGACCCCCTCGACTATGGAATTGAGGTCAAGGCGAAGGGCGCTGGCGCTGACAGGGTGTTGAATGCGGTTTCCGCGCATAAATCCTATGGCGGCGCGCTGATTGTGATCGATTTCGGGACTGCGACGACATTCGACGTAGTCGCCGAAGACGGCGCGTTGCTGGGCTGCGTCATTTGTCCCGGCGTCAATCTGTCACTCGAGGCGCTGCACATGGCAGCCGCCAAACTGCCCGATGTGCCGGTCAACCGGCCGGACAAGGTGATCGGCACGGCCACCGTGCCGGCGATGCAGTCCGGGGTCTATTGGGGTTACGTTGGCATGATCGAGGGGCTGGTCGCCCGCATCAGAGCCGAATATGGTGGCGACATGACCGTGGTCTCCACCGGCGGTTTGGCGCCGCTTTTTGCCGATGCCACTGACGCGATCGATCACGTCGATCATGATCTCACCGTCCGCGGGCTTATCGAAATCTATCTCAGGAACAGCGCCGCGTGAGCACGTCTGAGGAATTATACTTCCTGCCCCTGGGCGGGGCGGGCGAGATCGGCATGAACCTGAACCTGTTCGGCTATGGCGATCAGTGGATCATGGTCGATCTGGGCGTGATGTTCGGCGAACCGGGACTGCCCGGCATCGACATCGTGATGCCTGATCCGTCCTTTATCGTCGAACGCAAGGATAAGCTGCTGGGCATTGTGCTGACGCACGCGCATGAAGATCACTTTGGTGCCGTGCATCACCTTTGGCCGCAGCTTGAATGCCCGGTCTATGCCACACCGTTTACGGCCGAGTTGTTGCGGATGAAACTTGCCGAAGCGGGCTTGGACGATATCGTCCCGGTCGAGGAAGTGCCACTGGGCGGACGAGTTCGTCTTGGTCCATTCGAGATCGACTACATCACGCTGACCCATTCCATCGCCGAACCCAACGCCTTGGCGATTCGCACGCCATTAGGCACGGTATTTCACACCGGGGATTGGAAAATAGACCCGGACCCGGTTGTCGGCGACAAGACCGATGAAGCCGCGCTCACCGCCTTGGGTGAAGAAGGCGTGTTGGCGATGATTTGTGATTCGACCAATGTGTTCAACGCGCATGCCAGCGGGTCGGAGGCGACCGTCCGGGAAAACCTGATCAAACTGATCGGAACGCTGGATGGCCGTGTCGCGGTAACCGCTTTCGCTTCCAACATTGCGCGGATTCATAGCCTGGCTGAGGCCGCCGCTGCCAATGGCCGTCACGCCGTCCTTGTCGGCCGCTCGATGATCCGCAATGTCGGCGTCGCGAAGGCAACAGGGTATCTGCAAGATCTGCCGCCCTTTGTCAGCGAGCAAGAGGCGGGTTTTTTGCCGCCTGACAAGGTGATGTTCATCTGCACCGGTAGCCAGGGGGAACCACGCGGCGCGATGGCGCGGATCGCTTCCGGCGGTCACAATCACGTCCAGTTAAGCCGTGGCGATACGGTGATCTTCTCGTCGAAGATCATTCCCGGTAACGAGCTTTCCCTGTCGGCGCTGCACAATGCACTGGCGGAACAGGGGATCCATGTAATCACCGAAAAAGATGAGTTTGTTCACGTCTCGGGCCATCCTGGCCGTAGCGAACTAACCCAGATGTATCAGTGGATCAGGCCGCAGATCGCGGTGCCGGTGCATGGCGAGCCGCGCCACCTTTTCGAGCATGGGGCGCTGGCAGAAGAACTGCAAGTGCCGCAGACGGTGGTACCCCGCAACGGAACCCTTGTCCGCCTGGCGCCCGGCCCGGCTGAGATCGTCGAGACTGTCCGTACCGGGCGCATGGTGCTGGATGGCGACATGATCGTCCCGCATGATGGCGAATCGATCGTCGAGCGACGGCGCGGCATGTATAACGGCCATCTTGTCGTCAGCTTAGCATTGGAAGAGGACGGCGAGCTGGCGTCGGCGCCTGGATTGACTCTGTTTGGCGTGCCGAGAAATGCTGAAATAGAGAAAAGGATCGGTGCGGCCGTCGAACTGGCTCTCGACAAGCTTTCTGCGAAAGCCATGAAAGACGAGGACGTTGTGTATGAAACAGCGCGGATCGCCGCCCGCCGGGCCTGCCGCGAGCTGACCGGTAAGCGGGCGCAGACGGATGTTCAGATTCTCCGATTGCCCGCCTTCGAGTAAGCGCCTACATAAGGCGCCATCAGGAATTTAAGGAGACTGTCATGATCGGCCGTTTGAACCATGTAGCCATTGCTGTCCACGATCTAGAGGCCGCGGCCTCTGTTTATCGCGACACCTTGGGCGCTGACGTGTCCGACCCCATCGACATGCCCGATCATGGGGTAACGACGGTGTTTGTGGAACTGCCCAACACCAAGATCGAGCTGCTGCGCCCGCTGGGCGAGGCCTCGCCGATTGCGAAGTTCCTTGAGCGCAACAAATCCGGCGGCATGCACCATGTCTGTTATGAGGTGGAGGATATTCTGTCGGCGCGTGACAAGCTGAAGGAAGAAGGCGCCACCGTGCTGGGCGACGGCGAGCCCAAGATCGGTGCGCATGGCAAGCCGGTCCTGTTCCTATCGCCGAAGGATTTCTGCGGCACCCTGGTCGAGATCGAGCAGGTCTGACGCGCCGATGACCATCTTCACCAGCATCATGGTCTATGTGATCATCTGGTGGCTGGTGTTCTTTATGTTGCTGCCGGTCGGCGTGAAAACGCACCCGGAGCTGGGAGAAGAGGTCGAGCAGGGCAACGCAACCAGTGCACCGGCCAACCCCAACCTCAAATGGAAACTGATCGCAGCGACACTGATCGCTGCTGTTTTGTTCGGCCTCTATTACTGGCTTCAGGGGTCCGGCTTGATCACGTTGCGGCCCGACTTTCAGGCCGAGGGCGCCTAATTCAGCATATTAACCAGTCTGCTTTTCAGGATGCGCCCCCAGACCAGCAACGCTACGGCTTGGCTACGCAGCCAGAGTCTTGCGGTTTTGTTTGGAAAAATGGCTTCCTCGCTCACGCTCAGTGACATGTCGGGTGTTACGCCGTCGAGGATTTGAAGCCAGCTGTTATCACGCTCATAGCCGTCCTGCTGCAACTCGGCTTGGATTGAGCCATATCGTTCAATCTGACCGGCAACCCGCGGTAGATGGTTGTGCCACTTGCCAATACTGTTCGTGTCGGCTTTTCGAAGCGTCCGAAGCGCCAATTGCGACTCTTGCGACGGGCGAGCCAGGGTATGGAAGTCCGAGAATTTCCCGATTTGTTCAAGCCAAGGAATTTGCCGTTCAAGCTCCTCCTGGAGCTTGTCAGGACCCGAGACAAGGTCTTCATATCGGAGCTGAATCAGCCTGGCATGAGGTTTGTGATTTACAAACTTTTTCCGGATTTTTCGCCATTGGTCCAGGCTCGTCCAATAGCGGTCAGGCGCCCGTCCATGGATGCTTGAAATGATGTCGCGGGGGTCGCGTAGCATATAGACCAGCCAGATTGATGGATGGGATAGCAGGATCGATGTCAGTGATCCACCACCAGGCCGCTTGGTCAGACAGGTCCCGGAATACCCGACTGCAAATTCGCGATATTTCACTTCGCTATCCGGCGCAAAATCCCAGTGATAGGCGTTGCGCATCATCTCGGTGAGAAGTGTCGTTCCCGATCGTGGCGGACCAGTAATATGAACATGTCGATACAAGATGCTGCCCCGTTTATGGCCCACCAGGTGGTTCTCGCACGGCCGGATGCAGGCCTGCTTGGCTAGGACGCGTGCAGGTCGGCCCGGATAAGAGGCCGAACCCCGATAGCATAGCAGGTCGCCGATGCGGTCCCGAACACGACGAAGAGGACCGCCATTGAATTGCCGATCAGGGCCGTGTCGGCAAACACGGTGTCGGTCAGGAACCCAATGAATGGCGGGCCGAAGCCAAGGCCAAATACATTGGTCGCGACGACAAAAACCGCTGCTGCCCGCCCACGAAAAACATTGGGGGTGATCCGCTGCAATGTCGTGGTCATCAGCGCGAAGGGAATGGTGACCGTATAGCTGAGCAGTGCGATAAGCGGCAGCACACCAGCCTCACCAATGACAGGCAGTAGAAGGCCTGCAGGAATCAGAACGCCGGCGCACACCATGCCGATGGTCAGGGAGTGGTCTTTGCCCGTCCGCCGCAACAGCATGCGCTGAATGAACGGCCCGCTTAGGACACCCAGAGATCCGAAAATAAGCGCAATGACACCATATCGTGTGCCCGCATCGCTGATATCCCAGCCGTGAACCCGGATCAGATAGGTCGCGGTTGCGGCCTGGAGGCCGTAGAGCATCACCGCCAGAAAGCCGGATCCAAGCCACAGGCCGGCATAGATCCGCCACCGGCTACGCACGACCGCGAGGAAATCGCGAAAACTTCGTTGTTCCGGGTTCTCGTCGCTGGTGAGAATGCGCGTTGGTTCTCTTAAAAGCACGAAGATCGCGGCCAGAAGCAGACCGGGCGCACTGACCAGAATGAAGCAGATTTGCCAGGGCTGCAGCGTCATATCACCCACCTGGATGGGCTCTGCAAAGGCACTGAGAACCTGCGCGCCGAAAAGCATGGCGAGACCTGCACCCAGATAGGGACCGGTCAGGAATATACTGACGGGAGCGGCGCGTTTCTCTGGTGGAAAATTGTCAGCCAGCATAGACCAGGCCGCCGGCGTGAGCGCTGCTCCACCGACGCCAACACCGGCGCGGGCAATAGCGAGATGGGTGACATCCCGGACCATCCCGCACGCCATGGTCGCCAGGGTCCAGAACCCGATCCCCATGGCGAGCAGGTTTGTCCGGTTGAAGGTGTCGCTTAATCGGCCCAACGGAAAGCTGATCAGAATATATGTGGTGACGAAGGCCGGCCCCTGAACGAAGCCGATCTGCAGATCGGTGAGGCCAAGATCGTGTTTGATGGGCTCGGCCAGCAGATTGAGAATTTGCCGGTCAATAAAGGACAGAATGAACGCCAGCAGCAAAAGGCCGGTAATCATCCAGGCGCGCGCGGGGCTTGGCCAATCTTGTTCAGAGGGCGCAGCTGTCACCGCGCGTCGCCAACGGTCAAGTTTTGCAAATTTCTCCCCTTCTCGGCAGTCACTCTATCGAAGGGGGAGGGCGTGTCAAAGGCGGGATCAAAGATTCAGTAGAAATATCAGCGGGATGGTCACGAGGCTGAGGAAGTAGGTGGCGATAACGAGATTCGAGGCCACGGCCCCGTCGCAGCCATAGCGGGCGGCAACAACGGCAGCGATCGCACCGGACGGCATTGCAGCCTCAAGAACAAGAATCGCGCGCTCCGTATCGTCCATGTGGATCACGCCGGCGGCAAAGCCTGCAGCGGCCGGCTCCACAATCAGTTTCAGGCTGCCGACCAGAAGCAGTAGAGGGAGCAGAACCTTGATACTGACCGGCCGCAGCATTAGTGCGATGCTGAACGCCACGAGAAGCAGCAATGAGTCACTGGCGACTTGCAGCGGCTGGGCCAGAATCCGTCCGACCCAGTTCTCTGTCGGCAATCCCGACCATGAAATCGCAAGGCCGATGAGCAAAGCAATGAACATGGGCGATGAAAAGAAAGCGCGGGCAGGGCTCGCCGATCCATCGCCCAGCCGGTCGCCACCGCCGAAATAGCTCGAGACCAGCACACCGACGGTGAATACGGGGATGATGGCACCAACCTCGCCAATGATGAGGGCATCCATCAGCGCATGAGGATCGTTCGGGAAGATCTGTTGGACAAAGGCATAGCCAAGAGTCGAAGAACTGCCGAAGGCGGAAACCATAACAACGGCACCCAGAATAGGCTTCTCGAGCCGCATAAGGTGACCAGCCAGCCACGCAATGGCGCCGACCAGCAGGACTGAAAAGAACATCAGCGCGGCACCGGGAAGGTGGTGCAGACCAAGACCCGGTGGTTGGGCTAGGTTCACAATGATCAGCCCGGGCAGCGCGAATTCGGTAACCAGCCGGTTGAACAGGTCCCGATGGCTATCGTCGACAACCCCGCGACGCCGCAGCCATAGAACCGCACCGATCAGAACGACCAGGACAATGATCGCCTCAATCAGGGTTTGAAGATGTGCCATCTTGCCGCCCGTTTGTTCCCGGAAGCCGGTATCGACGTTCCGGGGCCCTCTTCATTTGATTAAGGCTATGCGCTTGGTACAAAAAAGAAAAGCAAGGCGCGAAGCCTTGCTTTTCTCTTTCGTGTTCGTTTCCCGGCGCGCTTTTTGCGCTGCCTTGGTCTTTCTAAGTCCCCTCCCACAAGGACCGGCCCTCCCCAAACTTGGGCCACCCCGATATTGCTCGGAGCTTTTCTCTTCATGGCCGCGATTACATTTTTGTTGCGGCTCGTTGTTGAGGAAAAGTTAGGTGATTCACCTTGCTGTGTCACCGGCACAACAGCGTTTTTCATCAAGTTCCGGTGCATTTCTGGCAACCTGTGGCATAAATCACACACAGCCGTTTTCAGCGGAGAAATGCGAAATAGCACAGGCATTCGATTGATATGACGGGCCTTGCTGCCTAAAGTCCGCGGCTGATTGAACTAGAAATATCAAGAGCCGAAGCCAATGCGCCGATCGTCTTTCTTTCTTCCCACATTACGGGAAAACCCCACCGAGGCTCAGATTGTCTCGCACACGTTGATGCTGCGTGCGGGCATGATACGCCAGTCCTCTGCCGGGATTTACTCGTGGTTGCCGATGGGGCATCGGGTACTGAAAAAGATCGAACAGATCGTCCGCGAGGAACAAGACCGGGCAGGGGCGCAGGAATTGCTGATGCCGACCATTCAGCCAGGCGAGTTGTGGCGTGAGAGTGGCCGGTATGACGACTATGGCAAGGAGATGCTGCGCATCGTCGACCGCCATGACCGCGAATTGCTCTATGGCCCCACCAATGAAGAGATGATCACCGAGATCTTCCGGGGCAGCGTGCGCAGCTATAAGGACCTGCCGCTTAACCTCTATCACATCCAATGGAAGTTCCGGGACGAGATCAGGCCTCGTTTCGGCGTGATGCGGGGCCGGGAATTCCTGATGAAGGACGCCTACTCCTTTGATCTGGATAAGGATGGCGCGCGCAAATCCTATCTCGACATGTTTGTCGCTTATCTGCGGACGTTTGCGCGGATGGGCGTGCGGGCGGTGCCCGTGCGCGCGGATTCAGGCGCCATCGGCGGTGATATGAGCCATGAGTTCCACATTCTAGCCGATACGGGCGAAAGCGAGGTCTATTACGACGCGGCGTTTGATGGCTATAGCCTGGAACAGATGGCCAATGCCGATCTGGCGCTGGTTGAAGAGCTGGAAGGCCTTTACGCGGCCGCCGATGAAAAGCACGACCCTGATAATTGCCCTGTCGAATCGGATCAACTGCAGCACCGCAAGGGCATCGAGGTGGGGCAGATTTTCTATTTCGGGACCTACTATTCCGATCCGCTTGCGGCGACCGTGGCCAATCAGGATGGCGAGAGTGTCCCCGTTGAAATGGGGTCCTATGGCATCGGTGTGTCGCGTCTGGTCGGCGGGCTGATCGAGGTCAGCCATGACGATAAGGGCATTATCTGGCCGGATCCTGTGGCGCCGTTCAATGTCGCGCTGATCAATATCCGTCCCGCCGATGATAAATGTGCAGCAGCGGCGGATGATCTCTATATCCAGTTACAGAATGCTGGACTGGATGTGCTTTACGATGACCGGGAAGAACGCCCAGGTGTCAAATTCGCCGAGGCTGATTTGATTGGCCTGCCGTGGCAAATCATCATTGGCCCGCGCGGGGTGGAGAATGGCGTGGTTGAAGTAAAGCGCCGGGCAACAGGCGAGACCGAAGAACTGACGCCGGACGCTGCCCTCAACAAGGTATCGGCTACCTGATGATTGCACCGTTCGAGTGGATGCTTGCAGCGCGATATCTGCGCGCGCGCCGTAAGGACGGATTTATCTCGCTGACTGCAGTGCTGTCGGTCGTCGGCATCATGCTGGGCGTGGCGACGTTGATCATTGTGATGTCGGTCATGAACGGCTTCCAGAAGACGCTGATTGATCAATTGCTTGGATTGCGCGGCCATATCTTGATCCAGAGCACGGTTGGCCCGCTGTTCGATTACGATCCGATTGTCGAAAAGATTCGCGGTGTCGACGGCGTCGTCGATGTCAGGCCCATTGTCACCGGCCAGGCGTTGGCGGTCGGTCAACAATCCGCTGGTGTCGTGGTACACGGAATTACGCGTGAGGATCTGCTTCGGCATAGCCTGAATGAACCTAACGCCCGTGGTGACAGTAAGGTCATAGAGGGCAGCCTTGATTTCTTTGAGCCAGGAGACTCCGTCGTAATCGGCAAACGGCTCGCGGAATCATTGGGCGTGTCGGTCGGTGACGTGTTGACGCTGGTCTCACCTCAGACGACCGATACACCTTTCGGCTCGGCGCCCAGAATGCGCGACTATCAGATCGTCGCGATCTTCAATATCGGCAATGTGCTGTTTGATTCCGGCTATGTCTTCATGCCGCTCGAAGATGCTCAAACCTATTTTCGTTTGAAGGGTTTAGTAACGGATGTAGAGGTTGTTCTTGAAGATCCCAGAATGGTCAACGAGGCGCAGGTCCGGGTCAGTCAGGCTGTGGAACGACCGCATCGTGCCCTGAATTGGGAGAACCTCAATGCAAGCCTAGTGAGTGCGTTGCAGGTCGAACGCAACACTATGTTCGTCATTCTGGTTCTGATCATCCTGGTCGCAGCATTCAACATCATGTCCAGCCTGATCATGCTGGTGAAGGACAAGGGCCGGGATATCGCCGTGCTCCGTACTGTCGGAACCACCCAACGGTCGATCATGAAGGTCTTCATCATCTGCGGCGGCATTCTGGGGACTGTCGGTACTCTGCTGGGCTTTGTCATCGGCATGTTGTTGCTTGAATACCGGACGCAGATTCTGACCTTTTTTGGCAACAGTCTCGGGGTGCAGTTCTTCCCGCCCGAAGTCTATGGAATCGAAGGATTGCCTGCTGCGGTCGATCCGGTTGAGGTGGGCTTTGTCGTTGGGATCGCCTTGGTACTCAGCCTGTTGATGACGATCTATCCGTCGTGGCGGGCGGCGCGGCTCGATCCGGTGGAGGCGCTGCGCTATGAGTGATGCAGCGCTTCAGCTCAAAGACATCCACAAGGGATTCGATGTGGGCGACGGGCATCTCGATGTGTTGGCAGGCGCCAACCTTGATGTCGCTCACGGTGAAATCGTCGCCATGGTGGGGCCGTCGGGATCAGGCAAATCGACCTTGCTGCACATTGCCGGCCTGCTCGATACCGCCGACCGGGGTGAGGTCGTCATCGACGACGAGGCGTGTTCCGGTCTTTCCGACCGGCGCCGTACGACCATAAGGCGCAGCACCGTTGGCTTCGTCTACCAGTTCCATAACCTGCTGCCGGAATTCACCGCGCTGGAAAACGTCATGTTCCCCCAGCTTGTGGCGGGGGCCAGCCGCAGTGCCGCTAACGATAAGGCGGCGTCACTGCTCGACCGTATGGGGCTTGCCGGCCGCCTGGAACACCAGCCGTCCCAACTGTCCGGCGGCGAGCAGCAGCGAGTCGCGATCGCGCGCGCCCTGGCCAACGACCCCCAGGTACTGTTGGCCGACGAGCCCACAGGCAACCTCGACGAGGGAACAGCTGACATGGTTTTCGGCGAACTTCTGCGGGTTGCGCGCGAAGACGGGGTCGCCGCATTGATCGCGACCCACAACACTGCATTGGCAGACCGGATGGACCGCCGTATCGTACTGCACGGAGGGATCATCGAAGCAGGGTAGGGAGGTGCGGCATGAGTCCTGATTCCATCAATTGGCTTGCTGTGCTGGCGAGCGTGGTTGCGATGCAGGTCATCGGGACCCTGTGGTACTCACCTGTGCTGTTTGGCAAAGCCTGGCAGAAGGCCGTGGGCATGGGGCCTGATGACAAGCCCGCACCCGGCAAGGCGATTATTAATGCCATTGTTATGGCGCTCATCACATCCATTGCGATGGCCCTATTGGTGGGTTGGACGGGCGCCGCCGGTGTCGGGCAGGCGCTGACATTGGGAGTGATCGTTGGCGTGGGGTTCTGCATTGCAGTCATCGCCACCAATTCGGCGTTTGAAGGCCGCCCGGCTGCCTTGGTGTTGATCAATTCCGGCCATTATCTGGCTGATATTCTTGTGATTAGTCTCATCCTGACTCTATGGAAGTAGCCATTCTGTGAGCACCGCCGAATTCGTTCACCTTCGTGTCCATTCCGCCTATTCGCTGTCTGAGGGCGCCATTCATCTGAAACAACTGGCTGCGCTGTGCGAACAGCATCAGATGCCTGCGGTTGCCGTAACCGATACGGACAATCTGTTCGGTGCGCTTGAACAGTCGGTGACGCTCTCGGGCGCCGGGATTCAGCCGATTATCGGCTGCACTGTTCATGTCGTCGAGGATGCGGATGCCAAACCAGGCAAGGATGCCGACGAAGGCGCACCAATCGTGCTGCTGGTTCAAAATGATGCGGGCTATCGCAATCTCGCCAAGCTGGTCAGCGAAGCCTATATGCTCTCGGACGGCAGCACGCGGCCGCAAATTCCGTTGGCGCATGTGCTTGAGCACAATGAAGGCCTGTTGCTGCTGACCGGCGGCCCGGAAGGCCCGGTAGGTCAGCACCTGGCGCGTGGGCATAGTGACCAGGCACGAAGTCTTCTGATCGCAATTCGCGCAGCGTTCGGTGACCGGGCCTATGTCGAAATCATGCGGCACAATCTTGAAAGCGAAGCGCTGACCGAGGCTGGTTTTCTCGATCTGGCTTACGACCTCGACATGCCGCTTGTCGCTACCAATGACGTCTATTTCGCCACGCGGGACATGTATGAAGCGCATGACGCGCTGCTGTGCATCGCCGATAGCGCCTATGTCGGTCAGACCGACCGGCGCCACGCGACGCCCGAAAGTTATTTCAAGTCCGCTGATGAAATGCGGATGCAGTTCGCCGACCTGCCGGAGGCGATCGACAACACGCTTGTGATCGCCAAACGCTGCGCGTTCAAGGTGCCACTTCTTGACCCGATCCTGCCCAGTTTCGTCCAGGATACGGACGAGGCCGATGAGCTTCGTATTCAGGCAGAGGAAGGGCTGCGCGAACGCCTGAAAACCTCGCTCGACGATGCTGAAATTGACAGTGATCGCGAGACTGCGGAGAAGCCCTATTGGGACCGTCTGACGCATGAACTGGATATCATAATCAGAATGAAGTTTCCGGGCTACTTCCTTATTGTTTCAGACTTTATTAAGTGGGCGAAAGAGCATGAAGTGCCGGTCGGCCCGGGCCGCGGGTCGGGTGCCGGATCGGTCGTTGCCTGGGCTTTGCAGATCACGGATCTGGACCCGCTCAAGTTCGGCTTGCTGTTCGAACGGTTCTTGAACCCAGAGCGTGTTTCGATGCCGGATTTCGATATCGATTTCTGTCAGGACAAGCGCGATCAGGTCATCCGCTACGTACAGGACAAATATGGTCACGACCGGGTCGCCCAGATCATCACCTTTGGAAAGCTGCAGGCACGCGCCGTATTGCGGGATGTCGGACGGGTACTCGAGATGCCCTATGGGCAAATCGACCGATTGTCGAAGATGATTCCGAACAATCCGGCTAATCCGATGACCTTGGCGCAGGCTATTGAGACAGAGCCTCGCTTACAGGAAGAGCGCGACCGGGATGAGAATGTCGCGCATCTGCTGGAAACCTCCCTCAAGCTGGAAGGGCTTTATCGGCACGCCTCGACCCATGCGGCGGGTCTGGTGATCGGTGACCGGCCATTGGATGAGATCGTGCCGCTTTACCGCGATCCGCGCTCACCGATGCCGGTGACGCAGTTCAACATGAAATGGGTGGAACCTGCAGGGCTGGTAAAGTTCGACTTTCTGGGCCTGAAAACGCTGACCGTCATCGACCGGACGGTCAAGCTGCTCAAGGATCGCGATATTGACGTGGATCCGGCTTTCCTGCCGCTTGGGGATCCAAAGACCTTCGACATGCTGGGCCATGGCGACAGCGCCGGCGTGTTCCAGCTTGAAGGGTCGGGCATGCGCGATACGCTGCGCCAGCTCAAGCCCGATGCGTTTGAGGATATTATCGCGCTGGTGGCGCTCTATCGGCCCGGGCCGATGGACAACATCCCGACCTATATCAAGCGCAAGCACGGCGAAGAACAGCCTGAATATCTGCATGAGTGGTTGAAGCCGGTGCTGGAAGAGACCTACGGCGTCATCATCTATCAGGAACAGGTGATGCAGATCGCCCAGATATTGGCGGGTTACAGCCTGGGCGAAGCCGATCTGCTGCGCCGCGCTATGGGAAAGAAAAAGCCGGAGGAAATGGCCGCTCAGCGGGAACGCTTTGTGACAGGTGCGGTCGAAAAGGGGGTCGACCGGGGGCAGGCGTCGTTCATTTTTGATCTGGTCGACAAATTCGCCGGCTACGGCTTCAACAAGAGCCATGCTGCCGCCTATGCCATGGTCTCCTATCAGACCGCCTGGCTGAAAGCGAACCATCCGGTTGAATTCCTAGCGGCGTCCATGACGCTCGATATGGGCAATACGGATAAGCTCAATCTGTTCCGCCGTGAGCTGGACCGGCTGGACATTCCACTATTGCCGCCCGATGTGAACAAGTCCTCAGCAACCTTTGCCGTTGAACAGGTAGAGGATGGCGTTTGGGGTGTCCGCTATGCGCTGGCTGCGATCAAGAATGTTGGCGCGCATGCCATGGAAGCGCTGGTCGCAGAACGCGACGAAGCGGGAGAATTTGCTGATCTGGCGGCCTTTGCGCAACGGGTCGATCCCAGGCAGGTCAATAAACGCCAGTTGGAAAACCTGGTGCGGGCGGGGGCGCTCGATAGCCTCAATGACAACCGGGCGCAGACCTTTGCAGCCGTCGAAACGGTCCTGCGGCACGCAGCGACCGCGGCCGAGGATCGGGAATCCGATCAGGTGGGATTGTTCGGCGACGCAGAACCTGCGATGGCCGCTGCCGCGCTGAAGCTGCCTGATATTCCGGATTGGAGCCGGTTGGAGCGCCTGAAGCAGGAACTGGACGCGATTGGCGCTTATCTGACTGAACATCCGCTGGAAGCCTATGCGAAGGCACTTGCCCAGCAGGATGTTTTGCCCTGGACTGAGGCGCTGGCGCGGATGCAGCAGGGGACGACGGGGCTTCGGCTTGCCGGTGTCATCACGCGGGTGCAGGAGCGCAAGTCTCAAAAGGGCCGCCCGTTCGCCTTTGTCGAAATGAGCGACCCGACCGGCAATTTCGAAGTGACCTTCTTTTCCGAACTGCTGACAGGATCGCGCGAAATTTTGCAGACCAATTCCAGCGTTGTTGTGTCCGTTGAGGCGCGGATGGATGGCGACATGCCTAAAATGGTCGCGCAGTCGATCCGCAGCATCGATGATGTTGTGGCAGACGCCAGCGCGGGCCTGCGCCTGTTTGTTGACAGTGAAAAACCATTGCCCAACGTCCGTGACATGCTGGCCGAGGGCGGCCTGGGTAAAGGTTACGTCTATGTCGTTCTCAAATTGCCAACGCAGCAGCGTCAGGTTGAGTTGACCTTGCCCAGCCGGTACAAGGTTTCCCCCACCTTGCGGGACCAGCTTGAGACGGTTCCCGGCATCCTCGAAATTCAGGATATCTAGTATGTCAGACGACATTCCATACGCCTCGACCATTCTGCTCCTGCGCGACCGGCCCGAAGAACTTGAAGTTCTGATGGTGCAACGCCACCGGAACATGAAGTTCATGGGCGGGGCGCTGGTGTTTCCCGGCGGTAAGGTTGACGCAGCAGACGAGGCCGCGGTGCCGTTTACGACCGGCAATAATGATGATGAGGCGATCCGGGTTGCAGGGATCCGCGAAGTCTTTGAGGAATGCGGCATCCTGATGGCCCGCGAACGCGGTGATGGCTCGTTCATCAGTGATGAGCACCGTCATGAAGTCGCCGTCCGCCACCGCGAACGCCTGGACAAGGGTGAAATGTCCATGGCGGAGTTGGCAGAGGCAGAGAACCTTGATTTCGCAACGGAAATGCTGGTGCCTTTCGCGCACTGGATCACCCCGCCGGGGGCACCGCGTCGGTACAATACGTGGTTTTATGTAACGCGTGTGCCCGAAGACCACACGCACGCCCATGACGGCAATGAGTCAGTAGATTCGGTCTGGATCAAGCCGTCCGTGGCGCTGGAAGACGAGGCGGCGGGGCGGCGGGAAATCGTCTTTCCGACGCGGTTGAACGTGGCCAAACTTGGCCGTAGCAAGACCGTCGATGAGGCGCTCGAGGCCGCACGCAATTCCACCATCGTGACAGTGTTGCCCGAGATGCGTGACGGCAAGTTGCACATTCCAGCCGAAGCCGATTACGACCTCACCGAAGAATCGGTCGAACGCGCTTTCCATAAGTAGCCCTCCAACCCGTCCAAACCCCTTGCAATCCACGGGCCATCCCGCTAAACCCCCGCGCATCACTCACGTGGGGACTGCGGCATGGGCGTGTTGCCTTGTCGTTCCGGTGCTGATCCAAGAATGATTTCGATGGTCGGCTTCTAACCCTGCGGCGGATTAACCGGTAAAGGAGACTGCAGACATGGCTCTGCCCGACGTCAATATGCGCCAATTGCTTGAAGCAGGCGTTCATTTCGGACATCAGACGCACCGCTGGAATCCCAAGATGTCAGAGTACATCTTCGGCGCCCGCAACAAGGTGCACATCATCGATCTTTCAGAAACCGTGCCGCTGTTGAACCGGGCCCTGGTCGCGGTTCGCGACATCACTGCCGGTGGCGGCCGTGTTCTTTTTGTCGGCACCAAGCGCCAGGCATCTGAAGCTGTGGCAGAAGCGGCCAAACGTTGCGGTCAACACTACGTCAATCACCGCTGGCTCGGCGGCATGCTGACCAATTGGCAGACGATCTCGAAGTCGATCAAGCGGCTGCGGTCCCTAGAAGAGCAGATTGAAGGCGGCGATACCGGCCTGACCAAGAAAGAGCGCCTGCGCATGACCCGCGAGTATGAAAAGCTCGACCGGTCGCTGGGCGGCATCAAGGACATGGGCGGCTTGCCGGACTTGCTGTTTGTGATTGATACCAACAAGGAATCGATCGCGATTGCCGAAGGCAATACTCTGGGCATTCCGGTCGTGGCCGTGCTGGACACCAATTGCGATCCTGATGGCATCGACTACCCGATTCCGGGAAATGATGACGCCAGCCGGGCAATTCATCTCTACTGCGATCTGATCTCCGGCGCTGTGCTGGATGGCATTCAGCGCGAACTGGTCGCCGAAGGCGTCGACATTGGCGCATCGGAAGAACCGCCGGTCGAAGAGTTGCCGGCTGAGCCGGCTGCCGAAGAGGCCGCACCCGCTGAAGAGGCAAAGGCTGAAGCGCCCGCAGAAGAGGCAAAGCCAGAAGAGGCAAAGGCGGAAGAGGCACCTGCTGAAGAAGCCGAGGCAGAGGCAGCCGCCGAAGAGCCCGCCCCGGCAGAAGAGGCGCCAGCGGACAGCGGTGACGGGGACGAAAAGAAGGACTGATCCTCTCTTTTCACTGAACCTTAACGCGGGCGGCCTAGAACCGCCCGAAGACGACGACATTCAAATTCGAGAAGGACTGGATCATGGCTCAGATTACTGCCGCCCTGGTTAAGGAACTCCGCGAGAAATCCGGCGCGGGTATGATGGACTGCAAGAAGGCGCTGACCGAAACTGACGGTGACCTGGAAGCAGCAATTGACCTGCTGCGCCAGAAGGGCCTGGCGACGGCAGCCAAGAAGTCCGGCCGTGTCGCATCCGAGGGGCTGGTTGCCATTAGCACCGGGGGTGAATCCGGCGCCGTCGTTGAGGTCAACTCCGAAACCGACTTCGTTGCCCGCAATGAGCAATTCCAGGAATTCGTCAGCACTGTCGCTGATCTTGCGCTCGCCAATAATGGTGATCTGGACGCTGTGATGAAGAGCGGCTATCCGGGCGAGAACCGCACGGTTGAAGAGCAGTTGACCAACTTGATTGCGACCATCGGTGAGAACATGTCTGTGCGCCGCGCAACATCGATCACGGTCGAAAACGGGGTTGTCTCGCAATATATCCACGGCGCCGTTGCTGAAGGCTCGGGCAAGATCGGCGTGATCGTCGGTCTGGAGTCAACGGGGGATGCCGGTAAACTGCAGGAGTTCGGCAAGAAGCTCTCGATGCATATTGCGTCGTCCCATCCGCAGGCTGTTTTGGCCGATGAACTCGACGCCGATGTGGTTGAACGCGAACGGACCGTTCAGGTTGAAAAAGCGCGTGAATCCGGTCGCCCCGACGATATCATTCAGAAGATGGTCGAGGGGCGCATGCGCAAATTCTATGAGGAAGTCGTGCTGATGTCCCAGACTTGGGTGCACGACACCGATCTGAATGTCGAAAAGGCTGTCGCCAATTTTGCCAACGAGCTGGGAACGGCGGTAAAGGTCACCGGATTTGCTCACTTCATCCTGGGTGAGGGGATCGAGAAAGACGACGACGACTTTGCTGGTGAAGTCGCTGCAATGGTGAACTGACCTGTTTTGTGCCGGCTGCCCCTAACGGGGCTCAGTCTCGACACATTGATGTAATATCGGGACTACAGTTGCCCGAAACTCCGGTGTACAGTTGCGCGCCGCTGGGTTGAGGCAGAAACGCGTTATCACGCTGCTTCCGGCGTTTCGTCATGATGGGGGTCACCTTGGAACCTGCGCCCAACTATCGCCGTGTCCTGCTAAAAGTCTCGGGTGAAGCCCTGATGGGCGACCAGACCTATGGCATTGATTTGGCGACGGTTAATCGAATCGCCGATGATGTCCAGGCGGTGGTGCGTCAGGGTGTTCAATTGTGCCTAGTTGTCGGTGGCGGCAACATTTTCCGTGGATTGTCGGGCGCGGCGCAAGGGATGGACCGGGCCAGTGCCGACCAGATCGGCATGCTGGCAACCGTCATGAACGCGCTCGCCCTGCAAAACACCATGGAAAACAAGAAAATCGAAACGCGGGTCCTTTCGGCGATCCCGATGTCGACCATCTCTGAACCCTATATCCGCCGGCGGGCTATCCGGCACATGGAGAAAGGCCGCGTGGTGATTTTCGCTGCAGGAACCGGCAATCCCTTCTTCACGACGGATACGGCTGCGGCCCTGCGCGCGGCTGAGATGAAATGCGATGCCCTGCTGAAGGGGACGCAAGTGGATGGTGTTTATTCGGCAGACCCAAAAACTGATCCTGATGCAGAGTTTCATGAAACACTGAACTATATGGAGGTGCTGTCGCGCGACCTGAAAGTCATGGACGCCGCGGCTATCTCATTGGCCCGTGAAAACAACATCCCTGTTCTGGTATTCTCCATCGGCGAAAATGGTGGACTTGCCCGCGTGCTGTCGGGGCGGGGCCGGTATACAACCATTAGCAACTAGGGAATCGACATGGCCGAAGACGACATTGATCTCGACGATCTGGAGCGCCGCATGAAAGGCGCCCATGATGTTTTGATGCAGGAATTCGCCGGCCTGCGGACCGGACGGGCGTCGGCCTCATTGCTCGACCCCATTATTGTTGATGCCTATGGCAGTCAAATGCCGATTTCGCAGGTCGGTACAGTCAGCGTGCCCGAAGCCCGCATGATCAGCATCCAGGTCTGGGACAAAAGCCTGGTGGCTGCGACGGAAAAGGCGATCCGCAATTCGGGCCTGGGGCTGAACCCGGTCGTTGACAGCACGCTGATCCGGATTCCGATCCCCGAACTCAACGAAGAGCGGCGTACCGAACTGACGAAGGTGGCCGGGCGTTATTCCGAGCAGGCCCGGGTGGCTGTCCGCAATGTCCGCCGGGATGGGATGGATTTGCTGAAGCGCTTGGAGAAGGCTGGCGACATCAGTCAGGACGATCAAAAAATCTACGCTGATGAGATTCAGGAAATGACAGATCGCCTGATCGCGCAAATCGATGAGGCGCTGGCGACCAAAGAATCGGAAATCATGCAGGTCTAGATGCTGGAAGCTCAACCCATCGCAGAGCCGCAGATCGTTCCGCGGCATATTGCCATCATCATGGATGGCAACGGGCGTTGGGCGCGCAAGCGGCGCTTGCCTCGGGTAGAGGGCCACAGGCGGGGTGCGGACGCCGTGCGCCGGACGGGTGAAATCTGCAAGGAGCTTGGGGTTTCGTGCCTTACCCTGTTTGCCTTTTCGTCGGAGAATTGGAACCGGCCCGCGGCTGAAGTGGACGATCTGATGGGGCTGTTGCGGCACTATCTGCGCCGGGAAATCGGCGAACTCGAGCGCAATGGTATTCGCCTGAGTGTGATCGGCGACCGGACCCGCCTGCCGCAGGACATTATCGATCTGATCGACGAAGCAGAGTTCCGCACGCAGTCGAATTCAGTGATGCGTCTGACCATTGCGGTCAGCTATGGGGCACAAGATGAAATTGTCCGTGCCACGAGAGAAATCGCCGCTGCCCATGCGCGGGGCGAACTGTCCCTGGATGAAATCGACGAACAGGCCTTCGCATCCCGCCTCTATACCGCCGATATTCCGGACCCGGATTTGATTATCCGCACCAGTGGGGAACAGCGCCTCAGCAATTTCATGCTGTGGCAGGCCGCTTATGCCGAACTGCTGTTTGTTGACACCTATTGGCCTGACTTCGATAAGTCGGCGCTGCTGACCGCCATCGCTGAATATAACGCCCGGGAGCGGCGATACGGTGCCCGGCCGGCCCGCTGACACAAGCCCCGAGAGACGCCGGCCCGCCGCCCCACAACAACTGCTCCTTCGGACAGTGTCGACGCTGGTCATGGCGCCGCTTGCGCTGTTATCGGCGTGGTATGGTGGCTGGTGGTTCGCCGCGCCGCTCGCGGCCATCGGCCTATACGGCATCTTTGAATGGAACCGGATGGCAGGCGTTTCGTCACCGGCAATCCTGATCATTAGCGGGGCTGCGTTGGCGGCGGGCTGCTGGGTTTTGATCAACATGTCAGGTTTGATGGGGCTGGCTGTCCTTGCGGCATGCGCGGCTTTGACTGGACTTCTTGCGCTGAGGCGCGGTCCGGCGGTTTGGCCGCCTGCCGGCCTGATCTATTTGGGCGGTGCGGTTTTGAGCCTTTTGTGGATCAGGGAAACACAAGGGCCTTTGGCGACGTTTTGGGTCCTGTTTTTGGTCTGGGCATCGGATATCGGCGCCTATATAACTGGGTCGCTTCTGGGCGGGCCGAAGCTGGCGCCGCGATTAAGCCCGAGTAAAACGTGGAGTGGGCTGATCGGCGGCAGTTTCACGGCGGCTCTGGTCTCGGCGGTATTCGGTGTTCTTGCTGGCCTGGGTGGGGCAGTCGAACTGGGTGCAGCCGGGTTGATTCTGGCCTGCTGGTCGCAACTTGGGGATATTGTGGAGTCGACGATTAAGCGCCGCTTTAAGGTTAAGGACAGTGGCCGGCTGATCCCCGGTCATGGTGGTGTTCTTGACCGCATCGACAGCCTGGCGTTCACCGCGCCATTGATAGCAATCGCGCTATATCTGTCCGGTTGGCTTGGAGCCTCGCTCTATGGCTAGTTCAGGAAAAGCGCGGCGCACGGTTTCGCTGCTGGGGTCCACCGGGTCCATCGGCTGCAGCACCCTCGATCTTATTGGCCGTGACCCGGATGCCTATGACGTTGTTGCACTGACGGCGCGGTCAAACATCGAATTGCTGGTCGACCAGGCCAAGCAGTTCAGCCCACAAATGGTGGCCATTGCCGATCCTGATCTCTATCAGCCCCTGAAAGATGCCCTAAATGGCAGCAACATCATGGTTGCCGCCGGGCCGAGCGGCCTTGTTGAAGCCGCAGAGCAAAATTCAGATTGGGTAATGGCGGGGATCGTCGGCTCTGCCGGACTATGGCCGACATTGGCTGCTGCACGGCGTGGCGCAACCGTGGCCCTGGCCAACAAAGAGTGCCTTGTCTGCGCCGGTGACTTGTTTGTGCGTGAGGTGAAGGAAAGCAACGCAACCCTCTTGCCCGTCGATTCCGAACATAATGCCATATTCCAGGTGTTTGACTTCGACCGCCCGGAATCCATCGACCGGATCGTTCTGACGGCGTCCGGTGGGCCATTCCGGGAACTCGCCTATGCTGAAATGGCGGATATCACGCCGGAGCGCGCGGTCAAACATCCGAACTGGGCCATGGGTGCGAAAATATCCGTGGATTCCGCGACACTGATGAACAAAGGTCTTGAAGCGATTGAGGCCTATTATTTGTTCCCGATTGAAAAAGACCAGATCGACATCATCATTCACCCGCAATCGATCATCCACAGCATGGTCGCCTATCGCGATGGGTCGGTGCTTGCGCAACTGGGTGTTGCGGATATGCGAACCCCGATCGCCTACACGCTGGCATGGCCGGAACGCATTCAGACTCCGGTGGAGCGTCTTGACCTGGCCGAGGTCGCGACGTTGCAGTTCGAAACCCCTGATTTATCTCGTTTTCCGGCGCTTCGACTGGCCCGTGAAGCCTTGCAAACCGGGGGCGCCGCTCCTACTATCCTGAATGCAGCCAACGAAGTCGCTGTTGAGGGTTTCCTGCAGCATAAAGTGGGGTTCCTCGACATCCCAAGGATTGTCGAGACGGCTTTAGAACGCATGGAACTCGCAGCACTGAATTGTTGGGATGATCTTGAGCAGGTAGATCGCGATGCCCGTGCCCTGGCGAGCAGCCTGATTGCCCAATAAAGCGAATCGCCGGAGAGACTAAAAAGAATGGATATCTTCAACTCCGTTGGCATCTCGATTGTTTCGTTTATCGGGATCTTTTCCGTCCTCGTCTTTATTCATGAGTTTGGACATTTCTGGGTCGCCCGGCTGTTTGGTATCCGCGTCGACACCTTCTCCATCGGCTTCGGCCCCACTTTGCTCCGTTGGACCGACGCGAGGGGCACGGACTGGCAGATTTCCGCGCTTCCACTGGGCGGTTACGTAAAATTCTTTGGTGATGCGACCGGCGCCAGCAATCAGGACGAAGATCTTGACGAGATGGCACAAGAAGATCGTGCCGACTGTTTCCACTTCCGTCCGCTCTATCAACGTGCGGCCGTTGTATTTGCCGGCCCGTTGGCGAACTTCCTTCTGGCGATAGCCCTGTTTGCAGGGGTCTTTATGACCGTCGGGCAGGCGTACACGCCGCCCATTATTCACGACATTGTTGCCGATTCCGCAGCTGCTGAAGCCAAGTTCCAACCCTTCGACGAAATCGTCGATGTCGATGGCATCTACGTCGAGACCTTTGAAGAAATGGCACAGCTCATCGCGATGAATCCGAACCGCGAATTGCGATTCGGCATAATTCGCGACGGTGCCGAAATTGATGTGATGGCGACGCCACGGGGGGTATTGCAGGACACGTTGACCGGTGAGCAGATTGTCGGACAGCTCGGCGTGATGCGGCCCGCGCAGGAGCACGTCATGCGTGGCCCGGTTGAAGCCTTCTGGTATGCGATTCTGGAGACCCGCAATACGGTGGTCCTGATCGGCCGCACATTAAGCGAGGTGGTGACCGGGGTTCGATCGGTAAAAGAACTGGGTGGGCCGCTGAAAATCGGCCAGGTTTCGGGTGAGGTGGCCAAGATCAGCCTGGTGGCCGTTTTGACCTTTGCGGCGCTGCTATCGGTCAATCTCGGCCTGATTAACCTCTTGCCGATTCCGATGCTGGACGGCGGGCATCTTCTGTATTACGCCTACGAAGCGGTCAGGGGCCGCCCCTTAGGATTGAAAGCGCAGGAATATGGCCTACGGATGGGGCTCGCCTTTGTTCTTGTTTTTATGGTCGTTGTGACTTGGAACGACATTGTTCACCTCGTCTCCTAAATCTTAATCAGTAGCGGATCAGGAATGATCAGGTAGAGGAATGCGAGCGATCAATTTCAGATTTCGGATACTTGCCGTTGCGCTCTTCGTCGGGCTCTTGCCATCGCTTGCGGCCGCTCAAAGTGGGGTGATCATTACCGCCATCCGCGTCGAGGGTAATCAACGTATCGAAGCAGATACGGTTCGCTCCTATATGCTGATCGCGCCGGGTGACCGATACTCCGCCGATATCGTCGATGCGTCACTAAAGCGGCTGTTTTCGACGGGTCTGTTTGCTGATGTGACCATCACGCTTGAAAACACCATCCTGCAAGTCAGCCTGCTTGAAAACCCGATCATCAACCGGATCGCGTTCGAAGGGAACGACAAGCTGGACGATGACGAACTGCGCGAAGAACTACAATTGCGGCCGCGCATCGTGTTTACCCGCGCCAAGGTGCAGGCAGATGTTCAGCGGCTGGTGGAACTGTATCGCCGGTCCGGGCGGTTCGCCGCGACGGTTGAGCCCAAAATCATCGAATTGCCGCAGAATCGCGTAAACCTGATTTTTGAGATCAGCGAAGGTAAAAAAACCACTGTTCGCCGCATCAACTTCATCGGTAACGAAGCCTTTTCCGACGGCGACCTTCGTAGCGAGGTGGCCACGCGAGAGGCGCGCTGGTGGCGTTTCCTGACGTCTAACGACACGTATGATCCGGATCGTTTGCTGTTTGACCGCGAATTGCTGAGGCAATTCTATCTGCAACGTGGCCATGCGGACTTCCGTGTCATTTCCGCCTATGCCGAACTGAGCCGGGACCGAAAGCACTTCTTCATCACCATCACGATGGAAGAGGGCGATGTTTATCGCGTCGGTGAACTGGATGTGGAAAGCCAGATTCCTGATCTTGATCCCGATGACCTGCGCGAACTGATCCGCAACCGGCCGGGCAAGAAATACAACGCCCAGGAAATCGAACAGACCATTGAGGCGATGACCGAGGCCGCGGGTGAGCTGGGCTATGCCTTTGTCAATGTCCGGCCGCGGATTCAACGCGATAAGGAAAACCAGATCATCGATATCACCTACCGGGTGTTGGACGCCCCACGGGTCTATGTCGAGCGCATTGATATTGTCGGTAATGTCCGGACTTTGGATAAGGTGATCCGCCGCGAATTCCGCCTGGTTGAAGGCGACGCGTTCAACACGTCGCGGCTGCGCCGTTCGCGGTTGCGGGTGCGCGGGCTGGGCTATTTCGAAGAGGTCGAAGTCGATCAGGTCGAAGGCAGTTCGCCGGACCGGGTCGTGATCACGGCAACCGTGCAGGAACAGTCGACCGGTGAACTCAGCATTGGTGCCGGTGTCTCTAGCCGTGAAAATCTGATTGGTGAAATCAGCATCCGAGAGCGAAACCTTCTGGGTAAGGGGCAGGACCTGCGGCTGTCTTTGGCGGCATCAAGCCGTCGGCAGCAGGTTGATCTTGGATTTACCGAACCCTACTTCCTCAATCGAAACCTGGCAGCCGGGTTCGACCTGTTCCACAGACGGTCGGATTTCCGGGAAAGTTCGTTCGAGCAGACCTCGACGGGCATGAACCTTCGGGCTGTCTTTCCGCTGATTGAATATCTGTCGATGGGTGTGCGCTACGTGGTCAGGTACGACAAGACCGTTGATCCGTTTGAGACCGAAGAGGATCCGATTGGTTCGGTGTTTATTGATACCGAAAAGCTGCTGACATCCTCCGTTGGTTACACCCTGAACTATGATGTCCGCGACGACAGGCTGAAACCGACCCGAGGCTTCCAGATCGTCCTGTCGCAGGATATTGCCGGTGCCGGCGGCGACGTGCGGTATCTGCGCACCCGGCTGAATTACGATTGGTTTATTCCCCTGGGCTTTATCGGTGAAGACTGGGTCTTCAACGTCTCGCTTGAAGCCGGGCATATCTTCGGCCTTGGCCAGGATATCCGAATCAACGAGCGTTTCTTCCTCGGCGGAAGCCGCTTGCGTGGCTTTGAACAGGCCGGTGTCGGTCCACGGTTGGCCGGAACCACCGATAGCTCATTGGGCGGCAACACCTTCTGGGCCGGGTCCCTGGAGGTCTTTATTCCCTTGGGTGCGGTCGAAGAGTTTGGTATTACGGCCAGCGCTTTTGTTGACTTTGGTACCGTCTACGGCGTCGATCAGGTGGTCGATGGGTTCCTTGAAGGGATAGACGAAGACGGTAACGTGGTCACAAGGGAGCCCGTGCTGGGGACCGGAAGTATCCGGATATCCGCCGGTGTTGGCTTCTCCTGGAAATCACCATTCGGCCCGATCCGCTTTGACTTTGCGAGAGCCATCAGAAAAGAACCTTTCGATCGGACAGAGTTCTTCCAGTTCAACGTAGGAACGAGATTCTAAAATGACAAAAACAAGCTTTATGCGAACTTCCGTCGCCGCGCTGACCATGCTGGTCATCAGTGGCATTGGGGCGACCGCGGCGATTGCGCAGAGCGCACAAACCGCCAAGATTTTGGTTGTCGAGATCGCTGAGATCACCCGCAGCTCGCTTGCCGGCAAGGATCTGACACAGCAGATCGAAACCCAGAGCGCCGAACTTCAGGCTGAGCGCGACCGCCTGCAGCAAGAGGTTCGTTCCCAGGAACAGGAACTGATCCGTCAACAGCAGATCCTGGCCGCTGATGCGTTTGAAGAACGCCGCCGCTCCATGGGGCAGAGATTTGCCGCCGCCCAGTCAGATTATGAAGACAAGGTACGCCGCTTTCAGATCGGCGCCCGGAAGGCCGAGCGCGAATTGCAGAGCGCGCTGACCCCGATCTATCAGGAACTGCTAAACAAATATGGCGCTAATCTGATCCTGGAGCGCAGCACGCTGGTCATGACCGGCTCTGGCTTGGACGTGACGCGTGAAGTCGTTGAGCGGCTCGATCAATCCGTTTCCAACATCAAACTCGACATCCCGGCGCCGGGGACCTCGACCAGCGGTCTCTAGAACCAGGAAAACCCAGAAGAATTGGGTCCCTTGCGCCTGAACAGGGCGCAGGGGACTTTTTCTTTGCGTCAAGTTTGCTATTAAGGGGGCGAAACGTTGTTGATTGCGGGGCCGGTGGAATGAATGCCTTAACCGAGGCTGATATTATTGAGACATTCGACCTGGAGCGGATTAAGCGGCTTATCCCACACCGATATCCGTTTCTACTGATCGACAAGGTGCATGTGTTAACCCGCGGCGAAGTGGCTGTGGGCATCAAGAACGTCACCGTCAATGAGCCCTTTTTTCAGGGGCATTTCCCGGAAAAACCCGTTATGCCCGGTGTGTTGATCGTCGAAGCGCTGGCACAGACCGCAGCAACCATGGCGATGGACGTGCTGCTGACCGACGATGAGGCAGCCTATGTCTATCTGACCGCCCTGGACAACGTGAAGTTCCGCCAGCAGGTCGTGCCGGGCGACGTGATCGAACTCTACGTGACCAAGGAGCGCGCCCGTTCAACCCTGTGGCGCCTGGCCGGAGAAGCAAGGGTGGATGGCAAGGTGGTTGCTCAGGCAGGGCTTTCCGCTGTGATCGAAAAGCGACCGCTTTAGCCGAGACTAAGCCGAATACGCGTTAGCCCCGGGCGTCAAGGTCCACATAGCTGCGTTTCGTCGCACCGGTATAGAGCTGCCGGGGCCGGCCGATCTTCTGCATCGGGTCCTCGATCATCTCGTTCCACTGTGCGACCCAGCCGACGGTACGGGCCAGAGCGAACAACACGGTGAACATGCTGGTCGGGAAGCCCATCGCCCGGAGGATGATGCCGGAATAGAAGTCGACATTCGGGTAAAGCTTCTTTTCGACGAAGTATTCGTCTTCCAATGCGATCCGTTCCAGCTCCATCGCCAGATCGAGTAACGGGTCATCGGTAATGCCCAGTTCGCCCAGCACTTCATGGCAGGTCTGCTGCATCACACGCGCGCGCGGATCGTAGTTCTTGTAGACCCGGTGACCGAAGCCCATCAGGCGGAAGGGGTCGTTCTTGTCTTTTGCCTTGGCGATGAATTCCGGGATCTTGTCGACGGAGCCGACTTCTTCCAGCATTTTCAGCACGGCTTCGTTGGCACCGCCATGCGCGGGGCCCCAGAGGCATGCAATACCGGCCGCAATACAGGCGAAGGGATTGGCCCCGGACGAGCTGGCCAGGCGGACGGTGGATGTTGACGCGTTCTGCTCGTGATCGGCGTGCAGGATGAATATCCGGTCCATGGCTTTAGAGAGCGTCGGGCTGGCTTTGTACTTCTCCGCGGGAACGGAGAACGTCATATTCAGGAAATTCTCGGCGTAGGACAGGCTATTGTCCGGGTAAATAAATGGCTGACCCGCTGAGTACTTGTACGCCATTGCCGCGATGGTCGGCATCTTGGCGACCAAACGGAAGGACGCGACCATCCGCTGGTGCGGATCGTTGATGTCGGTGCTGTCATGATAGAACGCAGAGAGTGCGCCGACGACGCCGCACATGATCGCCATTGGATGGGCGTCACGCCGAAACCCACCGTAGAAGTTGATCATCTGCTCGTGCAGCATGGTGTGGTAGGTGACGTCGTGCACGAACTGTTCATATTCGGCCTTGTTCGGCAATTCTCCGTTGAGCAGCAGGTAAGAGACCTCAGGGAAATCGCTCTTAACGGCGAGTTCTTCAATCGGGTAACCGCGGTAGAGCAGAACGCCCTCATCGCCGTCGATATAGGTGATTTTTGATTCACAGGACGCTGTCGACGTAAACCCCGGGTCGTAGGTGAAAAAGCCGGTATTGCCGTAAAGCTTGCTGACATCGATAACCTGTGGACCGACAGAACCGCCCATAATCGGCAGATCAATCTCCTGATCGCCAGCTACGAGTTTTGCTACCTGTTCGTTATCGCCCATGTTCTATCCCTTCGCTCCTAGCGCACCCCTGATAAAGGGGGCGATTTATTCTGTTTGATCGGCAATCCTTGCGAGACTCTCGTCGCGGCCAAGGACCACCAGAACATCGAAAATGCCCGGCGAGGTCGTTCGTCCACACAACGCAGCCCTTAAGGGCTGGGCGATTTTGCCGAATTTCAGGTTTTCAGCGTCGCCTAGATTGCGCAGAGCGGTCTCGAGAGAGTCGACCGTCCAGTCGGGCAGGGACTGTAATGCGCCATGCATTCGCCCCAGCAATGTACGTGCGTCAGTATCTAGCAGTTTCTGGGCTTTCTCGTCCACCTCAAGCGGTCGTTTTGCGAACAGAAATCCTGCTGCATCGGTCAATTCAACCAGGGTTTTAGCCCGTTCTTTCAGGCCCGGCATTGCTTGAACAAGGCGCGTCTGTTCATTTTCGTCCAGCGCATGGCCTGCGTTTGTCGATAGTTCCTTGGCGACCAGAAGCGCAAGGCGGGTGTCGTCGGCTTCGCGCATGTAATGCCCGTTAATCGATTCCAGCTTGGCGAAATCGAAGCGGGCCGGCGATTTGCCGACCCCATCCATGTCGAACCATTCAATGGCCTGGGCGGTAGAGAAGATCTCGTCGTCGCCGTGTCCCCAGCCAAGCCGCAGCAGGTAGTTGCGCAGCGCTTCGGGCAGATAGCCCATCTCCTGATAGGCCTCGACGCCCAGCGCCCCGTGCCGTTTGGAGAGTTTTGCCCCGTCCGGGCCATGAATCAGCGGCACATGGCCGAAGGTCGGGACATTCCAGCCCATAGCGGCATAGAGCTGATATTGGCGGAACGCGTTGGTCAGGTGATCGTCGCCGCGGATGACATGGGTAATGCCCATGTCATGGTCATCGACGACGACAGAGAGCATATAAGTCGGTGTTCCATCAGCCCGCAGCAGGACCATGTCGTCCAATTGGTCATGTGCAATGGTGACCGGCCCCTGAACCGCATCATCAATCGTTGTTTCACCGGCTTGGGGGGCTTTGAACCGGACCACCGGGTCTACGCCCTCTGGCGCCTCTGATGGGTCACGGTCACGCCAGCGCCCGTCATATCGCATTGGGCGGCCCTCAGAGCGGGCCGTTTCGCGCATTTCGGCCAATTCTTCCTTCGAGGCATAGCAGTGATAGGCTTTACCTTCTGCCAGAAGTTGGTGGGCGACGGCGGCATGGCGTTCCGCACGCTTGGATTGGTAGATGATTTCGCCGTCCGGATGCAGGCCCAGCCAGTCCATGCCATGCAGAATGGCGTCGACGGCTTCCTGGGTTGAGCGCTCCCGGTCGGTGTCTTCGACCCGAAGCAGAAATTGGCCACCATGGTGCCGCGCGAACAGCCAGTTAAACAGCGCCGTCCGGGCACTGCCGATATGCAGAAATCCAGTCGGCGAGGGGGCGAAGCGGGTGACGACGGTTGCGGTGGGTTCTGCGGTCAAAAACGGGCTCCAGCAAAGCAGATCAGGGTGATGGTTCGGCGATGCCTTTTACCACAGATGGCAAACCGCACTACACTTTTGGCAGGCGCCATAGCCGGAGATTGATTTGTCTACCCACGTCGATATTCGTGGTTTTATTTCAGGACCTTCGCGACAATCGTTGATTGCTGGCCTGAGCAACCGATTCGCCATTGAACGGGATCGTTGGCTGCTTTGGCTGCCGGTTGCGATGGGCTGTGGGATCGCCATCTATTTTGCCTGGCCGGCCGATCCGGGACTTGTCTTGCCCTGCAGTCTGGTTGGTGTCTTCGCCGTGGCGGCCGTTCTGTTGCGGGGCGGCGCGCGCCTCGGGGCTGTCCTCGTTTTGGCGATGGCAGTCGGTTTTGCTGCCTCAGCGGTGCGCAGTGCCTATGTCGCGGCGCCTGTGATCCTGGAAAAGAAGCGTCCTTTGACAGTTCAGGCGACCGTCGAGCGTGTGGAGCGTTACCCGGCGGGTGACACTAGGATCACCCTTAGAGCGCTGGATTTAGAAGGGTTTGAAGAAAATGCGACGCCCGAACGCATCCGATTGCGGGTTAGAACCAGGGGAGAGGCGGTCGAGCCGGGTAACCGGATTGAGATCCGGGCGGTCCTGATGCCGCCTCCACCACCGGTCGCGCCGGGGTCGTTTGATTTTGCGCGCAAGGCCTGGTTTGAACGGCTTGGCGGGGTCGGGTTTGCGGTGTCCGGCGCAACTGTGCTGGCTGAACAGCCCACGGAGACCGGCATTCTGGATGGATGGCGTCTGGCCCGGTTTCGCGACAGTTTGGCACAGCGCCTGGCCAAACAGGCGCCCGGCGACGGTGGCGCCGTTGCTGTCGCTTTGATGACCGGAGAGCGCGGTCTGATCCCTGAGAAGATTGTTGAAGACCTGCGGGCAGCCGGACTGGCGCATTTGCTCGCAATCTCCGGCCTGCATATCGGCCTGATGGCAGGATTGGCATTCTTTGTGGTTCGTGCCGGCCTGGCGCTTGTACCCAGCCTTGCGCTTCGATATCCAATCAAGAAATGGGCCGCAATTGCAGCAATTTGCGCTGCGTTCTTCTATCTGATGGTCAGCGGTGGAACTGTTCCAACGCAGCGCGCTTTCGCGATGACGCTGATCGTATTGATGGCTGTTTTGATCGACCGATTGGCCATCACCATGCGGCTGGTCGCCATGGTGGCTGGCGCCATGTTGCTGCTGGCGCCGGAAAGCCTGCTTAATGTCAGCTTTCAGATGTCCTTCGCTGCGGTTATCGCCTTAGTGGCGGTCTATGAGCATGCGCGGTCGCACGGCTGGCTGCCGGGGCGTGGCGATGGATGGACCCGCCGGATCGGTATCTATTTCCTCGGTGTCGCGATCACCAGCGTCGTGGCCGGCCTGGCGACGGGGTATTTTGCTGTCGTACACTTCAATCGGTTCGCCAATTATGGCCTGCTGGCCAATATGCTCGCCGTTCCGGTGATGGGGTTGTGGATCATGCCCTGGGCCATGGCCGCCTTCCTGTTACTGCCATTTGGCCTGGAAAGTTGGGCGTTGGTGCCGATGACTGCCGGGATTGAGCTCGTGGCTGATATTGCTGCGTGGGTGGCGGCGATGCCGGGTTCAGTGGGTTACATAGCCGCTGTACCAACCGCGGCGACCGTGTTGATCACATTGGGGAGCGTCTGGCTGTGTCTGTGGCAGCGCGCCTGGCGGTTGTGGGGGATGGTGCCGATTATGGCCGGTTTGGCCTGGGCAGCGGCCTCGGAACCGCCGGATATCCTGATCGATGAGCAGGCCAAGCTGACTGGCATTCGCGCCGCAGACGGATCGCTTATGCTGAATAGCGTGCGGCGTTCGTCCATGGCCGTGGATACCTGGACCCGCCGCAGCGGGCAGGGAGGGGCGCTGAAATGGGCTCCTGACGACCTTGATGGCCCTCTTTCCTGCGATGCCAGCGGTTGCCTATACCGAGCACCCTCCGGTCAGCTCGCAGCGCTGGTCCGTGCACCGGATGCGCTTGGTGAGGACTGTGCTCGTGCCGATGTCGTCGTAAGCGCCGTGCCGGTTTTTGGACGCTGCAAGGGTCCCGAAACGGTTATCGACCGGTTCGACCTCTGGAGAGAGGGCGCCCATGCCCTGTGGTTTACCGCGTCCGGTGTTCGCATTGAAACCGTCGCGCAGCATCAGGGCAGGCGCCCCTGGTCGCGCTATGCCCGGCGTCAGCCAGAATTTTAGTACTGGCGCATCAACCCGACGAGACGCCCCTGAATCTTGACCTGATCAGGCCCGAAAATCCGGGTTTCATAGGCAGGGTTGGCCGCTTCGAGCGCGATAGAATGGCCCTTACGGCGGAGTTTCTTGAGTGTCGCTTCCTGGTCGTCGACCAATGCGACCACAATGGACCCGTTATCGGCTGTGTCGCAGCGTTCAATGATGACTGTGTCCCCGTCATGAATGCCGGCATCGATCATCGAATCGCCAGACACTTCAAGGGCATAGTGCTCGCGGCTCGATAACATGCCAGCCGGGTATCCCACGGAACGGTCGTTGTTTTGAAGCGCCTCGATTGGCGTACCGGCAGCGATTGCCCCGTAGAGCGGCACATCGACCACGCCATCGGTGACAGCGCTGCGCAGGGACTCCCGCCGGGATTTGGCGAAATCCGGCGCGACCACGTTGGACGCCGGGTCAGAAGGGGGCTGGCCGCTGGCATCCGGCAGTTTCAGGACTTCCAGCGCGCGGGCACGGTGGGGCAGGCGGCGGATAAAGCCCCGTTCTTCAAGCGCCGTGATCAGCCGGTGAATGCCAGACTTGGATTTGAGGTTTAGCGCTTCCTTCATTTCTTCGAACGAAGGGGAAATCCCCGTATCTTCAAGACGTTCGTGAATGAAGCTGAGTAACTCGTGCTGCTTGCGCGTCAACATGGCCATCTCCCAAAGGGGAACAAACGATGGCCATATGTTCTAGTTTAGTTCTTTTTTTGCGTCAACCGGAAACGCCAACCTGTTGGTTCAGGGGCAAGATGGTGACCATGTCCCCGGTCTTGGCGGGTTCTGCATGGGGTGGCCGGATAACGAGCGCATCGGCTAGCGCAAAGAGAGAGAGGACGGAGCTGTCCTGCAGGTCGAAAGGCGTGGCGACGAGATTGCCGTCGGCATCCCGGCTCAGTTTGGCGCGCATGTAATCCTCCCGCGCCTTATTGGCGGGCAGGTCCCGACCGAGCGTGGCCGTCGCGCGTGGTAGTTCCGCAGGCTCTACGCCCAGCATGGAGCGGATCAGGGGGACAAGGAACAATGTCGCGCAAACCATTGCAGAGACGGGATTTCCCGGCAGTCCGAGCATCAATGCGTCGCCGAACCGCCCAAAGATCAGCGGCTTGCCGGGCCGCATGGCGATTTTCCAGAAATCGACCTCCAGGCCGATGTCACCCAATACCGATTGGACCAGATCGTGCTCCCCGACGGAGGCGCCACCGACCGTGACCAGGATATCTGAGCCCTTGGCGCCCTCTGCAAGCGCTTTCAGTGAGGCTTCGTTGTCCCGGGCGATGCCCAGATCAAGTCCATCGCCACCATGGGCGTCGATCAGGTTCTTGAGCGCGATGGAATTGGAACTGATGATCTGGTTAGGACCTAACGGCTCGCCCGGACGAACCAACTCGTCTCCGGTCGCCAGAATGGAAACCCGGGGCCGACGCCGCACATCCACCCACGGCAAGTCCATGGAGGCCAGCAAACCGGTATCTGCCGGGCTGAGGACCCTGTTGGCCGCAAGGAGCGCCTGTCCGGCGCTGAAATCGACGCCAGCGCGGCGGATATGCTGGCCTGCACGGGGGCTTTCCGTAACCTTAATGATGTTTCCGTCGGCCTCGGTATCCTCCTGCAGCACGATGGCGTCCGCGCCTTGCGGCACCGGGCCGCCGGTAAAGATGCGCACCGCCTCTCCGGGGCCGACGGTGCCATCATAGGCGCCGCCTGCAGGCGCACGGCCGACCATGGTGACTGTGGCTACGGTTTCCAGATCGGTGGCCCGGACAGCATAGCCGTCCATGGCAGAGACATCGGCGGGTGGCTGCGTTCGCCTGGATATGGCGTCACGCGCCAGAACGCGGCCCATGGCCTCGCTCAGGCCGACACTTTCGCTTGGCATCAGGCGCGCCTGGCCGGTGATCCGTTCTAGTGCTTCCTTGACAGGGATCATTCAGGCCGCCTCGTAATCGCCTGATTTTCCGCCGGATTTGTGGATTAGCCTGATGTCACCGATCTGCATGCCACGGTCGACGGCTTTACACATGTCATAGATGGTGAGTGCGGCGACAGAGACCGCTGTCAGCGCCTCCATTTCAACGCCTGTCTTTCCGGAAACTTTGACGGTTGCCTCGATTTCAACAGCAGCTGTTGGCTCACTGCAGGCCAGATCCACGCTCACCTTATTGAGCGCTAGTGGATGACAGAGCGGGATCAGGTCCGATGTCCGCTTTGCAGCCATAATGCCAGCCAGCCGGGCCACGCCCAGGACGTCACCCTTTTTGTGATCACCGGCCAGGATCATGGCCAAGGTTTCTGGCTGCATGGTGATCCGGCCCTTGGCGACGGCGGTGCGTTCAGTGATGTTTTTGGCCGACACATCGACCATGGCGGCGTTCCCATCGGCATCGAAATGGGTCAGCTTGCTCATGCGGCCTGGCCAAGCAGCGCGGCGGTCGCATGGGTCACATCCGCCTCGCGCATGAGTGACTCGCCGACAAGGAAACAGTTGATGCCATAAGACCTTAGGTCAATAAGGTCATTGTGATTGTTAATGCCGCTTTCGCCGACAATCGTCCGGTCTGCTGGAATACGCGACGCCAGATCGCGGGACGTTTGCAGGTCGACCGTTAACGTTTTCAGATTACGGTTATTGATCCCGACAAGGTCACAGTCGACGAGCAGGGCACGGTCCAGCTCTTCCGCATTATGGACCTCGATCAGGATATCCATGCCCCAATGGCGCGCGGCAGCCGCCAACTCTGCGGCCTGTGCGTCTTCAAGCGCTGCCATAATCAGCAGAATACAATCCGCCTGGATCGCCCTTGCTTCGGCGACCTGATAGGGGTCGAGCATGAAGTCCTTACGCAGCACCGGCAGGGCGGCGGCGTTGTGCGCGGCGGTAACATAGGCGTCAGCCCCCTGGAAATAGGGCACATCGGTCAAGACAGAGAGGCAGGTAGCGCCGCCGGCCTGATAGGCGCGGGCCAGCGTATCCGGATCAAAGTCGGCGCGGATTAACCCTTTTGACGGGCTGGCTTTCTTGATTTCCGCGATCAGACCGAATGCGCCTGCTGCGGCCTTGGCTTTCAGACTGGCGGCAAAGGGCCGGACCGGATCAGCGGCCCTGGCCTGGTTTTCGACCTCCTGGAGCGGCACAGACTGCTTGCAGGCTGCAATATGCTCCAGTTTATCGGCACAAATTTTCTGCAGGACGTCGGTCATGAAGCGTTCGATTCTTTGACGAGACGGGCCAGGGTTGCCGATGCGGCACCGGAATCTATCGCTTTTGCGGCCTGTTCAGCGCCCGATCTAAGATCATCAGCGCGGTCGGCGACGATCAGTGCAGCAGCGGCATTCAGCAATACGATGTCGCGATAGGCGCCCAGTTCGCCGGCCAGAACCGCCCGGATGGCCTGGGCATTCTCTTCCGGCAATCCGCCTTTCAGCGACTCTTCGGTGGCAACCGCCAGTCCTGCATCCCCAGGGGATACGGTGAACGTAGAAACCTTGCCGTCCTTCAACTCGGCGACGAACGTCGCCCCGGTCGTGGTAATTTCGTCTAATCCGTCAGATCCATGGACCACCCAAACACGTTCTGAACCCAGATTGCGCAGCACATGGGCCATCGGCTCGACCCACTCTTCAGCGAAAACACCGATCACCTGGCGTTTTGCCCCTGCGGGATTTGAAAGGGGGCCCAGCAGGTTGAAGATTGTCCGTGTGCCCAGCTCGGCGCGCACAGGCCCAACATGCTTCATCGCGCCATGGTGTTTTTGAGCAAAGAGAAAGCAGATACCGGCGTCGGTGAGACAGCGTTCAACCACCGGAATCGAGCAATCGATATTGACGCCAAGATGGCTCAGCACCTCCGCCGAACCGGACTTGGAGGAAGCGGCTTTGTTGCCATGTTTGGCTACGGGCACGCCGCAGGCCGCAACCACAATGGCGGCGGCGGTTGAAATATTATAGGTGCCTGAGCCATCGCCGCCTGTGCCGCATGTATCGACGGCGCCGTCCGGCGCATTGATCCGGTTTGCCTTGGCACGCATGACGCGGGCAGCGGCTGTGATTTCGTCAACCGATTCACCCCGAACCCGCAGCGCCATCAACAGCGCGCCGATCTGCGCGGGTGTCGCGTCGCCGGACATCATGATGTCAAAGGCAGTTCCGGTTTCATCCTCGCTGAGGCGGGCGCCGGTTGCGGCCTTGGCAATAATGGACTTCAGATCGCTCATCAGGCGGCATCCCGGGTCTGGGCACGAGTAATAAAGTTTCGCAGCAGGTCGTGCCCACATTCCGACGCAATGCTTTCAGGGTGGAACTGCACGCCATGGACCTCGAACTGTTTATGTTCAACGCCCATGATGATGTCATCCTCTGTCCAGGCGGTAATGTCGAAGCAGTCGGGCAGGGAAGCGCGCTCGGCTATCAGCGAATGATAGCGGGTGCCTTCAAAGCGTTCCGGGAGCCCGTGAAATATACCTTTCCCGCTATTGATTACCGTACTCACCTTGCCATGCATCAAAGTGGGTGCGCGCACGATCTCGCCGCCGAACGCCTGCACAATGGATTGATGCCCCAGACATACGCCCAGCAGCGGTACCTTGCTGGCTGCGGCCTCCACCAGATCGAGGCAGATGCCTGCCTCATTAGGGGTGCACGGACCGGGCGACATAATGATCCCGGTAGGCTTTAGCGCCAGCACCTCCTGCGCTGAGATCTCATCATTTCTGTGGACGACAAGCTCCGCACCCAGTTCCGCCAGATAGTGGAACAGGTTGTATGTAAAGCTGTCGTAGTTATCGATCAGGACAAACATCAATCCGGCCTTTGGTTGCGCGTCTTATATAGGCGATCAAGCACAGGAATGTCAGCAAAACGAAACCGGCATTGCATGGCGGCGGGCAGGAGGCGTAGAAATGGGCCTTGCCCCGCAAACGTCGAAAATCCCGGATAACCCGCTCCAACCTCCCGCTCATCCTGGCGGGCGTATTTGTTGTTGGTGCAGCAGTTCTGTTTCTGACCGGTGGTGATGAAGACGATGGCGTGCCGATCCCGGTTACGGTAGATGACGCCCCGACGCCTCAGCCAGAGCCGGACGTCATGCCGGATAGTGCGGGTGACCCCATCGGTGACCTGATTGCGTCGTTGGACCCTGAGCCGGATGTCCAGACCGCAGAAAAACCCACTTGGCGCAAAAATGCGGTGGCCGCGGCGCCCGACGATGGACGGCCGATGATCGCGCTGGTGATCGATGATGTGGGTCTGAATGAGGAACGGTCCGCTGATACGATCGCGCTGCCGGCGCCGATCACGCTGGCTTTTTTGCCTTATGCGGATGATTTACGAGCGTTGACCAAAAAAGCGCGCAGAGCAGGGCACGAGACCATGGTGCACGTCCCAATGGAGCCAAGCAGCGCGACTGTCGACCCGGGGCCCCATGCCATGCGTGTGGGCTTAAGCGATAGCGAACTACGCCAACGCCTTGCCTGGAACCTGGATCGATTCGACGGTTATGTGGGGTTCAACAACCATATGGGCAGCAAGTTCACCGCCGATAGTGCGGGTATGCGTGTCGTGATCGACGAGGCGAAGCGCCGCGGCCTGTTGTTTCTCGATTCACGCACAACAAAAGAAACCAGGGGCCGGGAATTGGCGGAACAAGCGGGTGTGCCGGTTGTGGAACGCCAGGTCTTTTTGGATAACAAGGTCGAGGCCGCGGCCGTTGAGGCCCAGCTGAAACGCATGGAACAGATTGCCCGCGACAAGGGTGCAGCCTTGGCCATTGGGCACCCGCACGCGGTGACCATCGCGGCACTTCGAAACTGGCTTCGGCAGAATACCGAATTTGCCGTTGTCCCTGTTTCCGCTCTGGTAATGCGCGGTGCAGGCACCAATGGCGGCGCCGTCGACCCGGCCTATTCGGATGAATTGGGTTACTGATTATCGGTTACCTAGGCTACGGTTCCTGGAGCGGTTGAAGCGGGGGATCCTACGATGAATGTCGTCAATCCGTATCGAGAGTTTGTAGAGACGCCGATTGAAAAGGCGCCAGAGCCTGACCTCGGCGCGGCGATTATTCCCAAAGAGCGCTACACATCCAAGGCGTACATGGCGCTTGAGTGGGAGCGGATATGGACAAAGGTCTGGCTGGTTGGGTGCCGTGAGGAAGAAATCCCTGAAGTCGGCGACTACATCACCACGGATATCGGCAAAGAGTCGCTGCTGATTGTCCGCGGTGAGGATATGCAGGCGCGGGTCTTCTACAATGTTTGCAACCACCGCGGAAACCAGGTGAAGTTTGATGACTGTGGTAATTCCAGGACGCTGCAATGCGCGTATCATTTCTGGGAATATGCGCTTGATGGCACGTTGATCAATGTGCCGGATGAGGAAGATTTCACCCAGGGGTGCCCGAAAGAACAACTTGGCCTAAAGGAAATAAAATCAGGAACTTGGGGCGGTTTTGTATGGTTCAACTTGAATCCTGATGCAGAGCCACTTCAAGATTATCTGGGCATCATTCCGGGGCACCTGAACGCGTACGAATTCGAAAACCTGGCCATGACCATGAACGTCACGGTCGAATGGGACTGCAATTGGAAGACGTCAGTGGATGCCTTTAACGAGGTTTATCACACGCATTGCATCCATCCTGAGCTGTCGTACCAGCATGACGATATCAACCTGCAGATTGATCTCTATGAACGCCATAGCCGGTATCTGATTCCGTTTCAGGCGCCCAGCCCGCGCATCGACGACCCGTTTGATGAGGTGCCGCCGGCGATCGCAGCGGGGATGAAGGCGATTGGCATGGACCCGGCAGCCTATGGTGGGCGCGTCGGCGAGGTGCGTCGGGATTATCAACTCAAGAAGCGCGAGGTCGGTACGGATCGCGGCTTCGACTATAGCCGCCTGTCTGACGATCAGCTTTCGGACGACTACCACTATATGATCTTCCCAAACATCACGATGAACATCTTCGTCGACCAGCTTCTCTACTTCCGGCAACGGCCGCATGAGAGTGATCCCGGCAAGATGTATTATGACGTGCAGACCTTCGCTCGCCTGCCCAAGGGGTCACCCAGGCCGCCACTGCCGGATCATGAGCAGTTTAGACATGGTGAGCGGTCATTGGGGCTGGTGCTCGACCAGGATTCGGTCAATCTTCCACATGTCCAAAAAGGGATGAATTCCAGCGCCTATGAGGGGCTTTGGATTAGTCATCAGGAGCGGCGGATTCGCCACATGCACAAAACGCTCTCGGACTATATTGGCGGGGCGAACTAAGGGAGGTTTTTATGGACGATCTGCAACGCCTGTTGGCGATCGAGGACGTACGGCAACTGAAGGCACGTTATTTCCGGGCCATCGACACCCATGACTGGGATTTGTTGGTAACAGTTTTTGCCGAAGATGCGGTGTTTGATTTCACCCAGGCCAATTTCGATCCGAACTTTCCTGACCCCGACCGGGTCGTGACTCCGCCGGTCCATGGACGCGCAGCCATCGTCGATGCGGTCAGAACAGCGCTCAGTGAAGCCGCCAGCGCGCATCACGGCCACCTGTCTGAAGTTGAGATCACGTCTGAAACAACGGCTAAAGCAATCGTCCCCATGGAAGATAATGTCCGTAATGTGAGTGGTGCGGTCGACTTCCAGCTGAGGGGCTATGGTTATTACGAAGAGACCTATGAGAAGGTTGATGGCGCCTGGCAGATCAAGTCGTCATTTATTCGCCGCCTTTGGGTCGACCTGGATGGGCGAACGAAGGTCTAAGCACTTACTCGCCAACTAATCCTGGCGCGTCCTTAACCGTTCGTGCTGAGCGTGTCGAAGTACGAACGTCCAAATTCCGTTCGATTGGACCCTTCGACGGGCTCAGGGCGAACGGAATTTAGAAAATGAGAATAGGCGCAGTTGATCCGTTGGCCGGTCAACGGTCACTGCCCCCGGCCAGGGGTGGCCGCAAAGCGCACGGCCTCGTCAGCAGCGCGGATCAGCGCGCGGGCCTTGGCGCGGCATTCATTGTCTTCATAAACCGGGTCGCTGTCGGCGACGATGCCGGCCCCGGCCTGAATATACATGGTCTTGTCTTTGACGATAGCGGTGCGCAGTACAATGGCCGTATCCATCGTACCCCCGGCGGAAAAATACCCGACCCCGCCGGCATAGATGCCGCGTTTTTCCCGCTCCAGCTCATCGATGATTTCCATCGCGCGAACCTTTGGTGCGCCGGAGACCGTACCCGCGGGGAACCCGCCGCATAGTGCATCGATGGCGTCATATTTCGGGTCGATCTCACCGCGCACATTCGAGACGATATGCATGACGTGGGAATAGAGTTCGACGAAGTTCTTTTCCGTGACCTCGACCGTATTCGCCTTGGACACACGCCCCACATCGTTGCGGCCCAGGTCTAGCAGCATGAGGTGTTCGGCCAGCTCCTTGGGGTCGGCCAGCAGACTGGCTTCGATGTCCTTGTCTTCGGCCGGCGTTTCACCGCGGGGCCGGGTGCCGGCAATCGGCCGGATGGTGACCTCGCCATCGCGCAGCCGGACCAGGATTTCCGGGCTGGAGCCAACAACCGAGAACCCGTCATAGTCCATATAGAACATGTAGGGCGACGGGTTGGTTCGCCTTAGCGCGCGATAAAGGCTGAAGGGTGGGAGTTCGAACGGGATCTCGAACCGCTGCGACAGGACCACTTGAAAAATATCGCCTGCGGCAATGTATTCCTTCGCGCGTTCGACCATGCCCAGATACTCATTGCGCGGCGTATTGGACGTTGGTTCCGGCAGCGGCTCCACATCCATGCCTTCGCTGTGACCCACCGGCAGCGGGTTATCCAGCGCGTCGATTGCCAGCCAGATCCTGTCCTGAGCCTGGCTATAAGCCGCCTCTGCGGTCAGGCCGGGCTGTGGCCGCACCGGCGTGACCAGTGTGATAACGTCTTTGACGGAATCAAATACGGCCATCAGGGTCGGGCGCAGGAACATGCCGTCGGGCACGCCCAATGCATCAGGGTTCTGGTCGGGCAGGCGCTCCATCAATCGGACCATGTCATAGCCCATATAGCCGACAAGCCCGGCTGCCATGGGCGGGAGTTCATCCGGCAGGTCGATCAGGGATTCGTCGAGCAGCGCCCGCATTGAATCGAGGCTGCCCGGTTCCTCCGCCTCGAAGGCATCGGGATCGTGCAGGGCATGCCGATTGATTTCTGCGCTATCGCCCTGGCAGCGCCAGATCAGGTCCGGCATTAGGCCGATAATCGAGTAACGGCCTTTGGTCGCGCCGCCTTCGACGGATTCAAGCAGAAAACAATGTGTGCGGTCTTGCGTGAGTTTCAGAAAAGCCGAAACCGGCGTTTCCAGGTCAGCGACAAGTGTGGTCCAGACGACTTGAGCCCGGCCGCTGGTATAGGCGGGCCGGAACGCGTCCAATGCGGGGGCGATTTCGCTCATCTCTGCACCAACCGGATAGGTCTGTCATAAGACCCACGCTCCATTACTGCTGGGTGTTCAGCATCTGCGAAATCAGAGCCGGATTCCGCGATGTTGAGTGTTCGTCATAGATATGCGCTTCAAACTGCAGGAACACGTCATTGCGCAGGCTTTGCTCTATCGCCTGACGGGTTGCCGCATAGGATTCGCTGTCCCGGTCAATCGCGGTTTTGCGTATGCCGGTTAGTTTCGCGATGACAAATCCGTTGCCGAAGGCATTCAGGCCATTGACGATTTCGCCGTCCTTCGCGGCGAACATGTTATTGACGATATCCAGACTGAACGGTGCGGGCCGGTTTTGCAGCGTCCGGTAGAAGGGTGAGGGCGTTGTTGTCAGCAGCGCGCCGACGCTCTCAGCAGCCTCACGCATGTCTTTTCCGGCGCGAACTTCTTCCGCCAGGTTTTCAGACAGGTCTTGTGCTGCTGTCTGGCGGGCATCGGCATACCACGCATCTTCGACCTGCCGTTTCACGTCTCTAAACGGGCGTGGTTCCGCGGGCGTGATGTCGTCAACACGGACGACAAAAAAACCATTGTCGCCGTCTTCCTCCAGATCGAGGAATTCGTCGACGCCACGGGCAAAGGCCGAATCAAAGAACGCCGCGGATGCCGGTACATTCGTGACCACGTCACCGCGGCGGTCGCGGCCCTCGCGGCTGACTTCTTCGATCGTTATTGCCTGAAGCGACAGCGTATCGGCCAGGTCTTCAACAGTCGCGCCGGCGGTCAGTTCTTCGTTAGCCAGGGCCACCAGATCATCCAGTTTGTAGCCGGCTTCGCGTTCGGTCACCTCGGCAACGATTTCCTCGCGGACATCTTCCAGACTGGTTGTCTGCGTGCCTGTGATTTCGTCGACCTGAAACACGATCCAGCCAAGCGCGGTCTCTACCGGTTCGGTCGCGGTACCTTCGGTGGCATTAAACGCAGCATTGACCGCATCGTCGCCGAGATACTCCACCGCACCCCGGTCTACGCTGCCCAGGTCGACTTCGGCGCGGGACAAGCCTGCATCCGCTGCCAACTCAAAGAAGTCGGCGCCGCCAACGGCTGCGTTATAGACGTCGCGCGCCTGTTCCTCCGACTGAACCGTGATCTGCTTGAGCGCCCGTGTTTCGCCGCCGCCAAATTCGTCCAGGCGGTCGTTATAGGCTTCTTGAATCAGCTCTTCGGTGATCTCCACCTGGTCGGCAACGTCTTCGGGTTGGAGGGTCAAATAAGTCAGCCGCCGATATTCGGGCCGCATATAGTCGTCCTGGTTGGCATCGTAGAACGCCTGAAGTTCCTCATCCGAAGGGCGGGGAATGTCTGTGATTCCGGCTCCTGAGACGACGAAATATTCCGCCGTCCGGCCTTCCGTCTGGAATTCGTAGAGCGCATCGATCATCGCCTGCGGCACCACGACACCGTCGATCATGGTTTCGACCAGATCCGCCCGGGCCAGATCTTTGCGGACTTCGCGCTCGAAGCTGGACGTCGTGTGCTGGCGATTGCGCAACTCCAGTTCATAGGTGACTTTGTCGAAATTGCCGTCGGGATCGACAAAAATCGGCAGGCGCTGGATCTCATCAGCGACGCGCTTGTCAGAGACGCGCAGACCCGTATCAACCGCGCCCTGATCCAGTGCGGCGGCCAGGGTCAACCGGTCCAGAATGGCTGTATCGAGGCCGTCTGCAACGGCGTCATCGACCGTGTAGGGGCCCTCACGCTCGCTCTGCAGGCGGGAGAATTCCCGGTTGAACAGACGGCTATATTCCTGTTGCGTGACCCGTTCGTCGCCAACGCTCGACACTGCCGACGCGCCACCGAGAGTGCCGGTTTGAACGCCCCAGAGCGCAAAGCTGGCGATGATCAGGATCAGCAGAATTCGCACGGGCCAGGAATTGGCGCCCTCGCGCATGGCTGTCAGCATTCGACGGTGTCTCCTGAAGCTCTTGTGGCTTCGTTAGGGTCTCAATTGGGCGCGCATCATAGTAAGGCGCCCTATGGGCCGCAACTAGTCCTGATGTAGCGCTCTTTTTGACGCATTCCATGGCATTCTGCGTCCGCCTTTGCTATCCGAACACGGCAACGATCCAAGAGAGGGCAAGATGGCAAATTCGATCACGCCGCTGGTGGCTGGCAACTGGAAAATGAATGGCATGATTGCCAGCAGTGACGAGGCCCGGGCCATGGCCGCCGGGCTGGCTGACCTCGCTGATCCCAAGTGCGATGTCCTGATCTGTCCGCCAGCGACCCTTATTGGATTTCTGGCCCGTGTTCTTGGTGAAAGTGCGATTTCATTGGGGGCGCAGGATTGCCATCCGCAACCCGGTGGCGCGCATACAGGCGATATCGCGGCTGAAATGTTGGCCGATGTGGGCGCGACAACCGTCATTGTTGGCCATTCCGAGCGGCGGCAGGATCACGGCGAGACAGATGCGCTTGTGGCATCCAAGGCACAGGCTGCTTGGCGGGCTGGATTAAAGGCGATCATCTGCGTGGGCGAGAGCGAAGCCGAGCGTGACGCCGGCGACGCGCTTACGGTTGTGCGGTCTCAGCTAGAAGGGTCTGTGCCACCTGAAGCGACAGCAAGCGATACCATCATCGCCTATGAGCCGATCTGGGCAATCGGAACCGGCCGCACACCGACGCCGGCAGATGTCGCCGAGGTCCATGACGCAGTGCGGGAGACGCTCAAAGAGTTGCTGAGGCCTGAAGGTGAGGGGATGCGTATTCTATACGGCGGATCGGTCAAGCCCGGCAACGCGGCTGAATTAATGAGTGCGTCTAATGTCAATGGTGCGCTGGTCGGCGGCGCGAGCCTCAAGGCCGAAGACTTTTTGGGAATTATCCGGGCCTATAGCTAGCAGTCAGCCTTGCGAGGCAGCATCTCTGTCTCAGCCAGATTGCTCGTGTTGGGCTCCCGTACAACTTTGCTGTTGGCGGTGGGACGTATAAACTTTCGCCTTGTATCAACCCTAGCGATTCCGTGGCGAGCCTTTCAACCAAGTCGTGACGTTTGGATGATTGGCGATAGTTTAGCAAACAAATTGATGACCTAATTGGCGTCGGATAATCACCAGTGAGCCATATCCAGTTCGAAACCCTCGGCAATGCCATTGTCCAAGTTTATGAAGATGGCCGGCCTATTTTGGTCACTGACCCATGGCTGGTCGGCACCTGTTATTTTGGCAGCTGGGCCCACGATCTACCGCCCACCCAATCCCAGATCGACCGGGCCATCGCATCAGATTATGTGTGGATCTCGCACGGTCACCCGGACCATCTGCACCCGGAATCACTCGCGCTATTTCCCAAATCAACAAAGATTCTGTTGGCGGATCACTACAATCCTGAGATCGCCGACGACCTGCGGGCTGAGGGTTTTGACGTAACCGTCTTGAAGTACCGGGAGTGGTTTCACGTCGGCGCTACTGTCGAAGTCCTAACAGTCGATAATGAAAATCAGGATTCGATCCTCGTGATCCGCACCCCCGACGCGCTGATCGTAAACGCCAATGACTCGCCCTATAATGGCGAATTCTCATTCCTCAAAAAGCTCGTCAACGAGACCCCTTCCAACAAAACGTTTTTGCTCGCCTTATGTTCTATCGAGGCCGACATGGTGAACTTTGTCGACGCGGCTGGAACGCCAGTGCCCCGTGATGTGACGACCAACAAGAGGTACATGATTGAGTCACGGGCGCAGATGGCAGAAAGAATGGGCGTGCAGCACTTCTGCTGTTCCTCGTCACAACATCTCTATGTTCGCCAGGATTCGATCTGGGCCAACGATCTTCGAATCTCCTGGCAGGACATGCAGGCCCACTGGTACAGCGATCAGGTGAGGCTTGTTGAACCCTACGTAACGGTCGATCTCGACACGCTTGATATCGTTCCCAATCACCCTTCCCACGAAACAGACCTAAGCCGGATAACACAGCAGACGGGAGATGATGATTGGGCCGACCGGTTAACAGCTGCAGAGTGGGAACAGGTTTGGGGCTTCCTTCGGCGCATCGAGACCCTGAAGGGTGTGGCTGATTTCATCTCGTTCACGGTTGGTGGCGAAAAGCGGACATTCTATCCGACGGGCGAGAAGGGGCTTCCGCGGTCAGACAGGCAAAAGGGTGTCCACTTCATGATCCCCCGGCAATCCCTTATGGATGCCGTGTCATCCGGCTATTTTGATGATCTGCTGATCGGCAATTTCATGAAGACCGAACTTGTTAACATGAAGCTTTACCCGGATTTTTCACCGCGATTAACGAAGTTTGGTGGCGGGGCAAAGGTTCGCACACATGCAGGCATGCGCCGGATGTGGTGGCGTTATTTCAGACGAAATCCCTTGGCCTACCTCGGCTGGCGAATGGGTATGTGGCGAAAAGACAGGCTGGTCCCCACGGTTCGCGAATTTGCAGATAAGATCGGGCTTAAATCAACGATGAGGCGTGCCTATCGGCGCGTCTTCAGTGAGCCCCTGTGATTTTTGCCATCCATCGTGCTAATTCTTTGATCATCGGCGTGATGCTTGAACGGATAGTCCATGCTTCCTAAATCGATGCGACGGGGCATTCGCGAGCTTCTTATACGGTCCCGTTATAGGCGCTACTTTCTGCCGCGTTACCCCTACATGTTCTATCCCGGACAACTCATGTTTCTTTGCGCCTGCGTGAAGGAAGCCGCTGGCATTGATGGCGCCATGGCAGAGATCGGCTGCGCTTCGGGCAACACCACCATCTTCTTGAATACCTATCTCGATGAACTGGATATCGAGAAAAAGTACTATGCCGTTGATACGTTCTCCGGATTCGTCGAAGAGGACGTTGAGGTTGAAATCAATGAAAGAGGCAAGCAGGCTTTCGCTGACAGGTATGCTTCGGACTTCACAAACAACAAACAAGAGTGGTTCGATCTTGCGATCAAAAAGTCCGGCATCAGTCGCGTGCAATCCATCAAAGCCGACGTCAACAATTTCGATCTGACATCACTGGGTCCATTGTCATTCTGTCTGCTGGATGTCGATCTCTATCGACCGATCAAAAAGGCGCTGCCAGAGCTTTATGATGTCATGACGCCAGGCGGCATTCTACTCGTGGATAACTGTGATTTAAACGAGTCGCTCTGGGATGGTGCCGATCAGGCGTACCGGGAGTTTATGGACGAACTGGGTAGGCCCGCCGATATCCGGGAGACCAAAATCGGCGTTATCCGAAAGGTGTGAACGAGCGTGCGAAATTTCACTAGATTCGACTGTTGGGCAAAACATCGGTGCAGGTTCCCGATGCAACCAGGGTTGACGCAGCGGGTGCGGATTCTCTATGGCGGGTCGGTCAAACCCGGCAACGCGGCTGAATTGATGAGTGCCTCTAATGTCAATGGTGCGCTGGTCGGCGGCGCCAGCCTGAAGGCCGAAGACTTTTTGGGGATTATCCGGGCCTATAGCTAGATAAACAATGGGGCTATAGTGCTCCTGCTTGCGAGTCCGATTTTACGAGTAAGAGGTTAGATTGTGTTTTCCCGTGTTCTGCCCGCGGTTCTTTTGATTGTTTTTTGTCTTCCCGCCTTTGCCGCTGATCTAATTCCCGTCGAGCATTTTGCACGGCTACCCAAGATTACCGGTCCGGTTTTGTCGCCGGATGGAGAGCGGATCGCAATGATCCTGGAACTCGATGGCGAGCCGGTCATGCTCTCTTCACCGGCGGATGGATCTGAAGATTTCGCGCTGGCAAGTTACGGCGAATACAGACCGCGATGGTACAAGTGGGGCAGTAACCGGCATTTGTTGTTGAGCTTTAGTTTTCCCTATCGCCGCTACGGCACCGAAACCACAGAAACCCGGCTTGCCGTTTTTGATGTTGAGGAAAAAAGCCTGAACAATCTTGTTAGGTTCCGGACCAGGAACGTAAAAGCCGGAGGCGACCATATTGGTCAATTTCAGGACCAACTGGTCAGTCTGCTGCCTAATGATCAAAGTAACGTACTTCTCGCTATGGATATGGAGGAACAAAATAGTCCGGGAGTTTACAAGTACCCGTTAACCGGTGGCCGAGGGGCCAAAGTTCTGCGTCACCGTTCCTTCGTACAAAGCTGGCATGCCGATGCCACAGGTACTGTTCGATTTGGCTGGGGGTATCGGCGCAATGCCAGCGGACAGGACAGGGATACGATCCGGATGATCTTTCGGTCTTCAGCGGACGAGGATTTTGAATTGATCGCAGAGTATGACCCTGAAGATTCATCTGATGGTGGTTTTGGCTTTTTAGGCTTCACACAGGACCCGAATATTCTGGTTATTTCTGACCGCAATGAGTGGGGCCGTCGGGCATTTTATAAGTTCGATACGCGCACCTCCGAAATCGTTGAAACTATTTTGTCGCACGAAGTTTATGACGCGGGCTGGGCTGTTTTTGCCGAAGGTGAAGACCGTCTTGTCGCCGCCGGATACATTGCAGATGAGCCTGAGATTGTGTTTTTCGACGCCAAAGAAAAAGCAGACCATGGCGGGCTTGAACGGTCGTTTCCAAACAGGAACGTGCGCGTCTTGAATCGGGACAGGTCTCAAAACAAGCTTGTTGCGATGAGCGAAAGCGCGTCCTCGCCGCCGAGCTATTACTATTTTGACCTCATCAAGCCGCAGTTCCAGGACCTCGGAAGCGCTTATCCGGAATTGGAAGGCCTGGAAATTTCGGATACACGCCCGATTGAGTACGAAAGCCGCGACGGGTTCAGTGTTTCGGGGTATCTGACCATCCCCAAAGGTGCAGATGCCAAAAAACTTCCAGTCATTGTGCACCCCCATGGAGGGCCGGCAGCGCGAGACTGGATGACTTATGACTATTGGGTGCAGTTTTTCGTCAGTCGCGGATGGGCAGTGCTGCAAATGAATTTTCGAGGCTCTGATGGCATGGGGACCATCTGGGAACGCCTTGGCCGGGGCGAATGGGGTCGTGCCATGCAAGACGACGTTACGGATGGGGTCCAATGGGCAATAGAGGAGGGAATAGCGGACCCCTCTCGGATCTGTATTGTCGGCGCCAGTTATGGCGGTTATGCGGCGCTGCAGGGATTGGTTAAAACACCACATCTCTATGCCTGTGGCGTTTCGCTCAATGGCGTGACAGACATCGGCGAACTCATTGATGACTCCCGGTACTACACCGGCTTCCACCGCTGGCGGCAGTATTGGCGGCAGGACGATATGGGTGATGTATCACCTGCCCGTAATGCAAAGCACATCCGGGCACCCGTACTGGTCGCGTATGGAACGGATGATCGGATTGTCGACTATGACCAGAGCACAAAGATGATTTCTGCCTTAAGACGCCGTGACAAAGAGGTGGTGAAGGTCAAGCTAGAAGACGGAGACCATTACCTGTCAAAGGCTGCCAATCGGCTAAAGTTCTTCCAGGCCATGGATGCGTTTCTTCAGAAACACCTGGGTTTGGGGCAGGTTCCTGAAACCACCAGGGTTGACGCAGCGGGTACGGAATAACCATATGGCGCAGTAAGCTCCATTGGTGTAAAAGCCCGCGCAAACCACGGAAGTGAAAGATCCATGCAGCCGATCATTCTTGTTATTCATCTCATTCTCGCCGTCGCGCTTGTGGCGGTTATCCTGATGCAGCGCTCAGAAGGCGGCGCGGCGAACCTGACCGGTGGCGGCGGTGGCGCTGGCGGTATGGGCGGGTTCATGTCGGCACGCGGGGCCAGTAATTTCCTGACCAAGCTGACGGCCTATCTGGCGACCGCCTTTATCGCGACCAGCCTGCTGTTGGCGGTTTTTGCCGGCACCGAGGTTGGTCCGGCATCGATTATGGACGATGCCGCACCCCTGGTTCCTGCTGAGGCACCCGTTGCTGACGAACCGGTTGAACCGGTGACGCCCAGCGTGCCATTGTCGGAGTAATCCAGCCCAGCGAGTCCCAACAACAAATGCCTGACCCCGGTTCATGACGCGATTCATTTTTATTACCGGGGGGGTGGTCTCTTCGCTTGGCAAGGGGCTGGCGTCCGCCGCCCTTGGGGCATTGCTGCAGGCGCGGGGATACAAGGTTCGCCTGCGCAAACTCGACCCCTATCTCAATGTCGACCCGGGCACGATGAGCCCCTATCAGCATGGTGAGGTCTATGTCACCGATGATGGGGCGGAGACGGATTTGGACCTGGGACACTACGAACGCTTTACCGGCGTGTCGTCACGCAAGAGCGATAATGTTACCTCCGGCCAAATCTATCAGGAGATCATCACCAAAGAGCGCCGTGGTGATTATCTGGGGGGCACTGTCCAGGTCATTCCCCATGTCACCGACGCGATCAAGCAGTTCGCCCTGGACCAGCAGGACGACTGCGATTTCATCCTGTGCGAGATCGGCGGCACCATCGGTGACATTGAAAGCCTGCCGTTTCTGGAGGCGATCCGTCAGCTCGGCAACGAGCTGGACGACCACGCAATTTTCATTCACCTGACCCTGGTGCCCTTCATTGCGTCGGCCGGTGAGTTGAAAACCAAACCGACGCAGCATTCGGTCAAGGAACTGCGCGGCATCGGTATCCAGCCGGACATTGTGATGTGCCGGTGCGAACAACCGATTCCGGAAGATGAACGGCGCAAGATTGCGCTGTTCTGCAACGTCCGCAACGAAGCCGTGATCCCGGCCGTGGATGTCGAGACCATCTACGAAGTGCCGTTGCACTATCACCAGGCTGGGCTGGACAGTCAGGTCTTAAAGTCGTTTCGGATCGAAAATGCGCCTGAACCCGACCTGGGCGCATGGCAAGAGGTTGTCTCCCGCGTCAAGGAACCGGAAGGCGAAATCACGATTGCCGTCGTCGGCAAATATACCGGCTTGAAAGATGCCTATAAGTCGCTGACAGAGGCACTGACCCATGGCGGTATCGCCAATAACGTCCATGTGAAAATTGAGTGGATCGATTCCGAGGTTTTCGAATCAGAAGACGCAGTCATTTATCTGGAGAACGTGAATGGCATTCTCGTGCCAGGCGGCTTTGGCGAGCGCGGGGCAGAGGGCAAGATCGCGGCGGTCAATTTTGCCCGCACGCACAGTGTTCCATATTTCGGGATCTGTTTCGGCATGCAGCTTGCGGTGATCGAGGCCGCCCGTAACCTGGCGGGCGTAACCTCTGCTACGTCGACCGAATTCGGTCCATGCGATGACCCGATTGTCGGCTTGATGACCGAATGGGAAGTCGAGGGCGGCTTGGAAAAGCGCTCGGCGGACTCAGAGATGGGTGGAACGCTTCGGTTGGGCGCCTATGACGCCGCGCTCAAGCCAGGCAGTCAGGTTGCTGAAATCTATGGATCTGAAACCGTGTCTGAGCGGCATCGCCATCGCTATGAGGTGAACATCAATTTCAAGCAGCAGCTTGAAGAGGCGGGACTTGTCTTCTCAGGCATGTCGCCTGCGGGCGATCTGCCCGAAATCATCGAGAACCCGGACCATCCGTGGTTCATCGGCGTCCAGTTCCATCCCGAGCTGAAGTCGCGGCCGTTCGACCCGCATCCGCTTTTCGTGTCGTTCATCCATGCGGCACTGGAGCAGTCGCGTCTGGTTTAGGGCTACCTGGCTGCCGTTCATGTCTCGATACACTGTCCCTCCGCTCCGCGTCGGACCAGCACTCGACACGAACGGCTTTTCATGAAAAACACTCCCGTTCGCCTCGAGTGGCCGACGCGCAGCGACGGTTGTATCGAGAGGCGGGGCAAAAAAGGAATAAGAACCATGACCGCGATCATCGATATCATTGGCCGCCAGATTTTTGACAGCCGTGGCAATCCGACTGTTGAGGTTGATGTGGTGCTGGAAACCGGCGTGGTGGGCCGCGCCGCCGTGCCGTCTGGTGCGTCGACCGGCGCGTATGAAGCCGTGGAGCTGCGCGATGGTGGCGACCGCTATCACGGCAAGGGTGTCACCAAGGCCGTCGACGCAGTGAATGGCGAGTTGTTTGACGCGCTTTCCGGTCTCGATGCTGAAGACCAGCAGGCAATCGATTCGATCATGATCGATCTTGATGGCACTGACAACAAAGCCCGGCTCGGCGCCAATGCGATCCTGGGGATCAGCTTGGCCATTGCCAAGGCCGCGGCCGACGAGGCAGGCCTGCCACTCTACCGGTATGTCGGTGGGGCCGCGTCACACATGCTGCCGGTGCCGATGATGAACATCGTCAATGGTGGCGAACACGCCGATAACCCCATCGATGTGCAGGAATTCATGATCATGCCCGTGGGTGCTGACAGCATCGCCGATGCGGTTCGGGTTGGATCGGAAATTTTCCATACGCTCAAAAAGGAACTGTCCGCCGCCGGTCACAACACCAATGTCGGTGACGAGGGTGGTTTTGCGCCCAACCTGGCTGGCACGCATGACGCGCTCGACTTCATCATGAAGTCGATCGAAAAGGCAGGCTACAAGCCGGGCGACGACATCATGCTGGCGCTCGATGCAGCCAGCACCGAGTTCCATAAGGACGGCCAGTATGTACTGGCAGGCGAGGGGAAGACCCTCGACTCTGCCGGCATGACCAAATATTGGGCCGACCTGGTGGGCAAATACCCGATTCTCTCCATTGAGGACGGCATGGATGAGGATGATTTCGAGGGCTGGAAGCTGCTGACCGACGCCATCGGCGACAAGGTGCAGTTGGTGGGCGATGACCTCTTCGTCACCAACCCGGCGCGGCTGGCTGACGGCATCAGCGACGGGCTTGCCAATTCCATTTTGGTGAAGGTGAACCAGATCGGTACGCTTTCAGAGACCTTGCAGGCGGTCGAGATGGCGCATCGTGCGTCCTATACCGCCGTGATGTCGCACCGCTCCGGCGAGACCGAAGATTCGACCATTGCCGACCTGGCGGTTGCCACCAATTGCGGGCAGATCAAAACCGGCTCACTGGCGCGATCCGACCGGCTGGCAAAATACAACCAGCTGATCCGCATCGAGGAAGAACTCGGTGACATGGCCGCCTATGCCGGCCGCTCGATTTTGCGGTAGGTGTCACTTGCCCAAAGAAGTCTACGTACTTGAGGGCTCGGAAATACGCTCAAAGAGCGACTTCTACCGCGCGTTTGGAAACGCGGTTATGGGCACGCCGAACTTCCCAGAAAACCTCGATTGGCTGAACGACGTCCTTCAGGGTGGGCATGGCACACCCGACGAAGGGTTTATCATTCGTTGGAAGAACTCAGAAGCTTCCAGGAACGCGCTTGGGCAAGAGACTTTCGAGAAGTTTGTTGAGGTCCTTGAAGACAATGATCGACGACGTCCTGGTATCGCAATCAATATGCCACGCGAACCTGGAGGAAAGCCCGAGTACATTTTTGGAGAGGTGACCCATGTCATCGAACTCATTCTCGATTAAGGCAAGGGCTCTACGACGTGACAGATATTTCTCGAAATTTGTGCAGAACGCTGAGGTTGTCGAAAAACTGGCGCTGCTGCTAGCATACGCTTGAGGCCCTTCGCCATTTGCCAGGGGTAAAGCGATGAACCGCACCGTTTCCGGCCTGATCTCATTTGCGCTGCTAAGCGCGCTGATTTGCAGCCAAGCACAGGCCAAGATTTTTGTCGAAACCTATCCCACCGGGGCGTTCAAGGCCCAGGGTGACCCCCAATTCGTCGACATCGACGCGATGTTTGATCCCGCTGACGACCGGGATGCATCAACAGGTAATGAGATTGTCGACATGAGGATCGGTGAGTTGCGGGCCCACCAGGCCAGGTTTGCCGCTGGATATATACCCATAGGCGATCTGCGGGCCAATGACGAAAAATGCAATGACGCTGAATGCACCCGGTTGCAGAGAAAGGTCAGGAAACGGGCCCGTCGCATGGGGGCCGATCTGATCGATGAGGTATTCGCGAACGACCGGGAACGGCGGGGCACACGGCAGGGAAAGTGCCTTCAATGGACGACTGTCAATGCGCAGGAATATTACTGCCCGCCGATTGGCGGCGCCTCATGCCGTTACCGGGATGTGAGGCGCAAGCAATGCATACAGTCGGAAACCGTCCTGACCGATAAGGTCAAGCGCCAGCGGACTGCACACTATAATTTCTGGCGCCACGAACCGGCCTTGGCGAAAGATGCTTATCTTGCCGCTGGCCTGGCCATTGAAGTCCTGAAAATGAACAAGGACGGTGTAGATCTCTGGCTCGGGCGCGGAGCGGACATCCGCTATCCCTATGCCAAGGCGCCGCTGAGGCGATTGATGAGTGTGATCCGTTACAAGTACGGCAAGAACGGCCTGACGGACGCCGACGTCGATAGGTTGAGGGCTCACCGCCTCGATTTCGTGAAGTTCCTTATCACGCGGGGTGCGGACCCTGAACCGAAGCCTGTGAAAAGCTGGTTTGTTGATTCGCCGATTCTCCGCGCCCACGAGGATAATGACCACGACCTGGTGAAGCTGTTGCTCGAGTCCGGTGCGTCCGCATGGTCATCGCGGCTCACCGTCATATCGCGCGGGTTTATGAAGTGTAGCTATAAGGAGCCCTGTCAGGTCGGCAGCGTCTACTACAACGACGAGAATACAGAGCAGCGAACCATCGATCTTCTCGTCGAATATGAGAAGAAGGAAGACCCAACCCGTACCCTTTATGCCGTCCCTGACGGCACCAGCAGGGATCATTGGGATTGGAAGGGTTGGTAGGCCAGGTGAGTAAAGAAAAATCGCTCAAATTCTCGATCATGTTGCCCGATCTGGTCGATATGGGCGGGCGTGATCCCTATGGCCGGGTTTATGATTTTGCGCAGCGGGTGGACCGGCTGGGCTTCCACATGGCGACTTTCGGGCATCATTCTTTCACGCCCGAAACCGGGGACCCATCCGCGCCCTTCGTTGTGCTGGGCGGTATTGCCGCGCGCACAGAGCAATTACGGCTCGGCACCGGTATTTATTTGGCGGCGTTGCATCACCCGGTCAGCGTGGCTGAACAGGTGGCCACCCTGGACCAGATGTCCGGGGGCAGGGCGGTGCTGGGCGTTGCGGTCGGGTACCGTGACTACGAGTTCAAAGGACATGGGGTTCCATTCCAGGAACGCGGGTCACGGCTCGAAGAATCGCTCGAGGTTATCCGTTCTGCGTGGCGTACGGGGCGATACGGGTTTGAGGGCAAGCACTTCCAGATTCCTGACTTACCCGTCTGGCCGCCCTGTCATCAGCAGCCGCATGTGCCGATCCTGGTCGGCGGTTCGGCGCCCAGGGCCATCGACCGGGCCGCACGGCTGGGCGACGGCTGGTTCGCGTTGCCACAGGAAGCGCTGCCGCAGATGAAGGCGCAGGTTGATGTCTACCGGGATGCGTGCCGGGCGGCGGGGCGAGAACCCTATATCTGCCTGATGCGCAACGCCTGGATCGCCGATGACGTTGCCACCGTCGAAGACGAGTGGATGGGCCGGATGGTCGAGTTCCACAAGATGTTTTCAGACGCACGGGCCGCAGACGATTCCGGTGACGAGGTTTTGTCCAGGCTGCTTGCCGGCCAAGACTTCAGTTTTGAAGACTATGTCCGTGGCCGCGCGATTGCCGGAACGCCCGCTATGTGCATCGAAGAACTGCAGCATTGGCAGGCTGAATTGGACATCGATGAGGTGTCGATGATCTTCGGCGGATCGGACGATCAGGCGCGGCTGGAACGCGCCATTGATCAGTTCGCTGCCGAGGTGATGCCGGCCTTTGGTTGAAATCTGCCGTTCGTGCTGAGCCTGTCGAAGTACGAGCGGCTCAAATCAGTTGCCCTTCGACGGGCTCAGGACGAACGGATTTGAGAGTGCTTTTGGAAATGAGCATTCGCACGCTCAAGTTTGTCCGGATTATTCATTTGTAAAATACGGACAATATGCCCCGCCTGGTCGACGATAATACTGACAACCAGGTCAATCTTGCCCTCGGTGCGGCCGATCAGCGCAGGACGGCCGTTGATGCGTGCGACCGTAAAGGTCTGGCCGAAGCCGATCCGGTCCTGAACCTTTTTCGGCACATTCATGTAGAACCGGTTGATCCTGTCGGCGCCGTGGATCGGGTTCAGGGCGGTCAGCGCCTTGCCGCCGCCGTCACCCACCAGCACAGCGTCTTCCCGAAGCAGAGACAATAGCTTCGGCGCATCGGCGTCCCGGATGGCCTGCGCAAACGCGATCAGTGTTTTCTGTTGGGTGCGGGGCGGCGTGGCCAGCGTATCTTGTTCGGCGTCCAGCCGACGCCGCGCGCGGCTGACCAATTGGCGGCTATTGGCCTGGGTCTCTCCCAACGCCTCGGCCAGCTCGTCATAGCCGAAATCAAACACCTCCCGGAGCAGGAATGCCGCGCGCTCCTTGGGCGCAAGCTGATCGAGCACAAGCATCATGGCAAAGCTGATATCTTCGGTGCGTTCGACCGGATCAATAGGCATATCCGCTTCGGTTTCGATGATCGGCTCAGGCAGCCAGGGCCCGACATAGACCTCACGCCGTTTGCGGGCTGACCGCATGTGGTCGATCGCCAGCCGGCTGACCGTTGTTGCCAGCCACGAGAAAGGGCGTTCAATCGCACCTGTATCGGCCCGCTGCCAACGCAGATAGGCGTCCTGAACGATGTCTTCTGCATCGGCGACCGTGCCCACCATCCGATAGGCCAGACCGATCAGACGGCCCCGCTCATCCTCAGGCCACGGCTGCGACTGTTTCGTCATGCGTTTCCACTCTGGGTGCGGCCATTACCTTACCGCCAATTTTAACCGACGTGCAGGCATGCCCATGGCCCAAGGCCCGCTTCAATGTTGGATAAACGGCGGAACTGGCGATCCGCAGGGCAAAATCCACCATGGCTGCATCGCCATAATGCGCGCGAACCAACGGTTCATAGTCGGCGCTCTTCCAATCGCTGCGCACCACGGCCTCGGCATAGAGATAGACCATATCAAGCGGTGCGGGCAGGGCATCTAAATCCCGGTCAAATGCCGCCCTAAGAACGGCTTCATCGACATTCTCCATTTCGGCAAACGTCATGGTGATCTGCATGCAGGGGCCGCAGTCTTGTTGGCGCATCACAGCAATAGCGACGACGGCCAATGCGTCAGAGGGTGCGGCGCTCTGATGCGCGCCGATGCCCTGCTGAAACATCAGATACTTAAAAAAGGCCGAATGGGAGCCTTCGTAAATGTCCCGCAGGTAATCTGCCGATTGGCCTGTCAGGTCTTCAAAGCCCTTGATCCTGTTTTCCACCCATCGGTTCAACATGTCTGTCTCCGTCCATCGTTAAAGGGTTGTGCTGGTAAGACGAAACGTCTCCTGAATTTGTGACAGCACCGAAAAATGAGTCCTGGATGCAACGGTTGGGGTCTCAACTGAGTCTCTGAAGCAACACTTCCAACCCTTTGAATCATTTTGTTGAATCAATGAATCGATTCGTCTTGACCCGGCGAATCAGCTGTGATTCGGTGGCAGTATGCGAGCCAAAGCAGACATAAAGCGCCGGACGCTGGACGCCATCGTGCCAGGGGTTGCGATGTGTTTGATCGCCTATTTCGGCTATCACGCCGTACAGGGCGATCTGGGGCTGTTGGCTTACCTGAAGCTGACCCGGCAGGTCGAAGTCCTGCAGGCCGAAGCTGACGTGGTCGCCGAGCAGCGGGCGGCGATGGAACATCGGGTGGCACTGATGTCGCCCAACGGGGTCGATCCGGACTTGCTGGACGAACGCGTCCGCTATGATCTCGGTTACGCCCACCCTGATGATCTGGTGATTTTCACCCCGACCGCGCAGTAGCGCCACCGTCTTTCAGGTCATTTTGTTACTTGCGCCGGAAGCCCGGAACAAGATTGGTGCGGACTTATCGGCCTGCGCCTAACAAACTGGCGAACACGCCTTTGTCATGTTTCGTCCATTGATTTTCCATGGAAAACGGACGGTAATAGGCCCAATTGAGAACGACCGGGCGATAGGGCCCGGCGCAACATTCAGGGGTTCCCTTGGCGCGCAAACCGGCAAAGAAGTCTTCTTCTCCCAAAGCCCGTGACAAAGCTCCGCCCGTGGCGAAGGCCACACCGGACGAGTTGCTTGAATATTATCGTGAAATGCTGCTGATCCGCCGCTTCGAAGAGCGTGCCGGGCAAATGTACGGCATGGGGCTGATTGGGGGGTTCTGCCATCTCTATGTCGGCCAGGAAGCCGTCGCGGTTGGCGTGAAGGCGGCCATGGCCGATGGCGACAGCATGATCACTACCTATCGGGCACATGGTCATACGCTTGCTGTCGGCGTCGACCCGCGCGCCGTTATGGCGGAATTGACCGGCCGGGCAGGCGGGATTGCCAAAGGCAAGGGTGGCTCCATGCACATGTTCGCGCCTGACAAGGGCTTCTATGGCGGGCATGGCATCGTCGGCGCCAGCGTGCCGCTGGGTGCGGGGCTGGGCTTTGCACACAAGTACAAGGAAGACGGCGGCGTCAGCATTGCCTTCTTCGGTGACGGTGCGGCCAATCAGGGCCAGGTCTATGAAGCCTTCAACATGGCCGAGCTTTGGCAGTTACCGGTCGTGTTTGTGGTCGAAAACAATCAATACGCCATGGGGACCTCGGTACAGCGGTCGTCCTCCGAAACGCATCTCTACAAGCGCGGTCAGAGTTTTCTGATCCCGGGTTACGAGGTTGATGGCATGGATGTGTTGGCCGTGCGGTCCGCGGCAGATGACTCCATTGCCTGGGCACGGGATGGCAATGGTCCGATCCTGCTGGAGATGAAGACCTATCGTTACCGCGGCCACTCCATGTCGGATCCGGCAAAATACCGCACCCGCGACGAAGTGCAGAAAATGCGTGCCGAGCATGATCCGATTGATCATCTGAAGGAACGGCTGCTTGCCGACGGCGACGTCAGCGAAGATGACCTGAAGGCCATCGACAAAGAAATTAAGGATATTGTGTCGGACGCGGCGGACTTTGCCCAGGAGAGCCCAGAGCCCGATGCCGAAGAGCTTTACACGAAGGTCTATGCCTGATGTCGGTAGAGATTCTCATGCCCGCCCTGTCGCCCACCATGGAAGAGGGCACGCTGGCCAAATGGCTGGTCAAGGAAGGTGACCCCGTCAGCGCGGGTGACCTGCTCGCTGAAATCGAGACCGACAAGGCCACCATGGAGCTGGAGGCCATTGACGAGGGGACCGTCGGCAAAATCCTGATTGATGAAGGCACCGAAGGCGTCAAGGTCAACCAGGTGATCGCCATGCTGCTGGAGGAGGGTGAGGCGGCCGATAGTCTGCCGGACCAAGCGCCTACGCCGAAGAATAACGCGCCGGAACCGGTTGAGGCAAAAAAGGACGTAAAAGCCGAGCCTCAACCCGCCGCACCTAAGCCTGCCGCGCCCGCGGATGAAGAAATCCCGGCAGGTACGCCGATGGTCGAAACGACTGTCCGTGAGGCGCTACGCGACGCCATGGCCGAAGAAATGCGCGCCGACCCCGATGTGTTCCTGATGGGTGAGGAAGTCGCCGAATATCAGGGTGCGTACAAAGTCTCTCAAGGCTTGCTGGATGAATTCGGTGCCAAGCGGGTAATCGATACACCGATTACCGAGCACGGCTTTGCCGGGCTGGCGGTGGGCGCTTCCTTTGGCGGGCTGAAGCCCATCGTCGAATTCATGACGTTTAACTTCGCCATGCAGGCGATTGACCACATCATCAATTCCGCCGGAAAGACACTCTACATGTCGGGCGGGGCGATGAATGTGCCGATTGTGTTTCGCGGGCCGAACGGCTTCGCGTCCCGCGTCGCGGCCCAACATTCGCAGTGCTATGCCAGCTGGTATGGCCATGTGCCGGGCCTCAAGGTGGTCGCACCCTATTCAGCGGCGGACGCCAAAGGGCTGCTGAAATCAGCGATCCGCGATCCTAACCCCGTGGTCTTCCTGGAACAGGAACTGCTCTACGGCCAGAAGATGGATGTGCCTGACCTGGACGATTACACAGTGCCCATCGGCAAGGCCAAGGTGGTGCGCGAAGGCACCGACGTCACCATCATCGCTTTTTCCTACACCATGCTGGCCGCGCTCGAGGCCGCTGACGCTCTGGCTGAAGAGGGCATCAGCGCCGAGGTGGTCGACCTGCGCACGATCCGCCCGCTCGACACCGAAACCATCGTAAACTCGGTCAAGAAGACCAACCGCGCTGTTGTGGTGGAGCAAGGGTGGACTGCTTATGGCGTGACCGCTGAAATCTCCGCCGTTCTGATGGAACAGGCGTTTGACTGGCTTGATGCGCCGATTGCCCGGCTGGGCGGCGCCGACGTGCCGATGCCCTATGCGGCCAACCTCGAACAGCTCGCCATCGTTCAGCCGGACGATGTTGTGAAGGCCGCCAAGGCGGTCTGTTACAAGGACTAGTGCATGCCGATTAGCGTCACCATGCCGGCGCTGTCGCCGACGATGGAAGAGGGCACGCTAGCCCAATGGCTGGTGAAAGAGGGCGACGCGGTCGCTCCGGGCGACGTGCTTGCCGAAATCGAGACCGACAAGGCGACCATGGAGGTCGAGGCCGTCGATGAAGGCACTGTCGGCAAGCTGGTGGTTGCCGAGGGTACCGAAGGTGTCGCGGTCAATTCGCTGATCGCCGTGTTGTTGGAAGAAGGGGAAAACGCCGACGAGATTGATGTGTCCGCTGCGCCGACCCCCAAGCCCGCACCGTCAACGGAATCGGAGCCAACAGCTGCACCGCGCGCTAACGGTAAGATCCTCGCCAACCCCTCCGCCAAGGTGGAGGCCGAGGAACTGGGAGTCGACCTGACGACCGTTCAGGGCACCGGCCCCAAAGGCCGGATCACCAAAGGTGATGTTTTGGCGGCTGCTGAGCAGCCCGTTCGTACTTCGACAAGGTCAGCACGAACGGGGGAGAAGCGCATCTTCGCCAGTCCCTTGGCGCGGCGGATGGCGGAAGAGAAGGGCTATGTTCTTGCGAATGTTCCCGGCTCTGGCCCCAATGGCCGGATCGTAAAGGCGGATATGGAGGGTTTCGTGCCAACCGAGAAACCAGCTGTCGAAATGCCTTTGGCTGTCCCGGTTCCCGACAGTGACACGCCCTTTGAGGAAGTCCGCCTGACGACCATGCGCAAGACCATCGCCAAGCGCATGACCGAGGCAAAACAGACGGTCCCACATTTCTACCTGACGGCCGACATGGAGATCGACGCGCTGCTGGCCGCGCGCAAGGAGATTAACGAGACCATGCCGGAGGGCGTGAAGATCTCCGTCAACGATTTCATCATCCGCGCAGCGGGCCTGGCGCTGATGCAGGCGCCTGATGCCAATGTGCAGTTTGCGGGCGATACATTGCGGCGGTTTAGCCGCGCCGATATCGCCGTTGCAGTTGCACTCGATGGTGGACTGATCACACCAATTGTCCGCGGCGCAAACCTGAAAGGCCTGGGCGCCATTTCAGAGGAAATGAAAGGACTCGCCGGCCGGGCCCGCGAAGGCAAGTTGATGCCGGAGGAATATCAGGGCGGCACGCTCGCCATCTCCAATCTGGGGATGTTCGGCATTCGCGAGTTCGCCGCGGTTATCAATCCGCCCCATGCGGCCATTCTGGCCATCGGCAAGGGTGAGAAACGGGCTGTCGTCAAGAATGATGAACTGGCCATCGCGACCATGATGACTGTCAACATGGCCTGTGACCACCGGGCGATGGACGGCGCGATCGGTGCGGTCTACCTGGAGAAGCTGAAAGAGCTGATCGAAAGTCCGGTCCGGATGCTGGTGTGATGCTTTTGCTATTTACTTAGGCCGTTCGCCCTGAGGAGCGAGCGTCTCGAAGGGGAACGGCCGCTCGTACTTCGAGACGGCCCGATGGGCCTCCTCAGCACGAACGGCCTGGGGGCGCTATGCTTTTCGAGCGTCGGTGAGTGCGCGATGCACCCACCCAGGGTCTGTCTGACCGTCAAAAACCCTCAGGCAATTTGAAACGGTACGGTTTCTTCCACGTTCTAAAAATCAGGGAAGCAGTCGTCGTCGTTTCCTGAGTGGTAATCGGGGCCGACGTTAATCGAACCGGTGTTCCTGCAGCGGTTGTTGGTCAGCGTTTCACCCTTCATCCGAAGGTACCAATCGCCCCCTTTTGTCTTGCTATAGGTATGGCTTTTGTCCTTTTTGCAGCTTTGCTTTGGGCCGAGCGCAATTTGTGCCTCAATCCAGACTTCAGCGCCTTCCGGGATCGGGTCGTTCTTGCTGGATTTGATTTGCGCAAGGTCGGCGCAAAAGGCGTAGCCTGACGTGATGTCCGCCGTGAATTTTCTCGATTGGGTTTTGTTGTCTTCATCTTTCCACTTCACCCAAACGTCTGAAATCACATACGCGCCATCGTTCTGAAGCGAGATCATCCGGACTTTCGACGGTGTCCCGTCCGCGATAGCGGCGCCTGAAGTGCCGAGCAGCCAAAGTGCTGCGTAGATCCACACGCCAACCAATTTGTGCATTGTTTCCTCCCGTATCTGCTGTTCGACCAATGGAATGAGGTCGCAAAGAAATGCCGACCCTCTCATCCAGGACGCCCGGATCGACAGTTCAGCGCTCAACCCTAAAGAGAAATTCGTGATGACTTATAACCGTCGGTGAATAAAGCAGTCTGCGGGCGATGCAATGTACAAGGCGAGAGGGAAATGCTGCGGGAAATCCCGGTAAATTGATGATCATTCACTTTGGGTAATGGAACCTCTGAAGATCTAGAGCCAAGCTGGTCTTTCACCTCAGGATTGAAGACGAAGGGGCTCAGATCATGCGTAAGTCATACTTAATAGGTTTCGCCATCGGTCTGATGGCCGCGCCAGCCTTGGCAGACAATTACGCCAGCCAATTAGAGCTGGAAAACTGTGGTGGATATTCCCTCTACATGATTGAAGCGCTCGCGAAGGTCTCCACCAAGGACAAAAACGAAGAGTGGAAAAGGGTCGGTTGCTGGGGCAACTGTGACCGCGGTGAAAGCAGTAACGCCAGGATTTATAATGGCGATTCAATCTGTTTCGGATTGTCGGACATAAACACTGCAAACAAAACCTATACGGTCGTGAAACTGAGAGCAAAAATCGCTGGCGGTGACATCAAAAGTACAGACCATACAAATTTTGATGCTGGTTCGGGCAAGAGGCGCGTTTTCCGAATGGAAGGCACGGAGGAACACAATAATCGCCCATACAGCAGAAAATATACGACCACGCTGAGCGACAGTAAGTGCGATCCGTCCGGGCAAAAGAACAAACAGAGCGTCAATTGTATCTGGTAGTCGTTGATGGCCTGATGCGCTGACCGCTGCGGACCAAGAGCGCAATTGAATCCACCCTGAACCTCCTTCATCATATCTGTGAGTGGGAGCAAAGAGCGTGAGTTACTTTCCAGCCTATCCGCACGACCCCATAGAAGAGATCGGCGAAGACCTGTTCATGGTGCGCGGCTCGATGCCGCTGAACAAATTCATGCGGATATGCCGGAACATGGCAGTCGTCCGTCATGACGGTGAGTTGTCGCTGATCAACCCGATCCGTTTGTCGCCCGAGGGTGAAGCGCAGCTTAAAGCACTGGGCTCACCCAAACGGATCATCCGGCTGGGCGCGCTGCATGGCGTCGATGATCCTTATTATGTCGAGAGCATGGGCCTTGAGATGTGGGCGCAACCGGGCAGCCAGGCCTATCCGGAACCACCGATTGACGTTGAACTTGTGGAAGGGATTGAAATGCCCTTTCCTGATTCTCAGCTCTTCGTGTTTGATGGTACGACACAGCCGGAATCGGCGCTTCTTATCAAGCGCGGCGGCGGAACATTGCTTACCTGCGACGCCATCCAGCATTATGGCGATTATTCCAATAACACGTTCCTGGTGCGGCTTATTCTGCCATTTATTGGCTTCCCAAAGCGCACGGTTGTCGGTCCTATCTGGTTGCGGCGTATGACGCCCGAGGACAAATCGCTGGAGATTGAATTCCGGCGTTTGCTCGAATTGGACTTCGATGCGTTGCTCAGCGCCCATGGTACTTTGCTGAAGTCAGGCGCGAGGCAGAGCGTTACGCAGGCGGTCGACGATGCTTACTCCGGTTAGTGTCTGCAGATGCCCGCGCCTTCGAAGAGTTGGGCGCTCAAACGGCTTGTGCGACCCAAATCTGTTCCCTGCCATATGCCGGCGGCGAATTCGCAAAATCTGAATATTCCGCCTCAATGCGATAACCGCAGTGCTCCAGCAGGTATCGCATCTCCTGCTGGTACGTCCATCGCAGCGCCCATGTGGCTTGCTCTTCTTTCACAACAGCCCCATTCCTGTCACAGACTTGAATCGTGATCGTCGACTCAAGAGTTTGCATCAGAGGATCGGCAGTTCGTGTGGCGATATGCCGCCGGACAGTGTTTCCGGATGACGGATCCACACCCTCTTCGACTTCGTCTGTGATGTCGATGTTTGGGGCGCAAAGATCCAGCCGGGGATCAAACAGATGGAGAAGGACGCGACCATCTGGGTCAAGATGCTCTCGGATTTTGATCAGCGATTGTTGCTGCGCCTCGGGCGTAATCAGATGTTGAAACGATCGTGCCGCGACGATTACCAGCGGGAATTGTCGGTCGAGGGAAAAATCAGCCATGTCTCCGATGCCGAAAGTCACACGGTCGGAAACATCGGCGTCATGATCTCTCGACTTGGCTTGAGCCACAGCGAGCATACGATCAGAAGAATCGAGGCCGACAACTTCTACCCCTGACTTGGCAAGTGGCCATGCGACTCTTCCCGTACCGGTGCCAAGCTCCAAAACCGGTCCACCAAACCGTTGCGCATATTCCAGATAAAATGGAATGTCTCTCCATGTGGCCTGATCGTAGAACAGGTCATACGTGACGGAGCCTAAGTCTGTATCCTGGTAAAACGCGTTCGGTTTCATCGATTGACTCAACATCTGATCGATCTATCCGTCGCACCATAGCGCAAACAAGACCCCGCGGAAGAGCATTGGACAACAGCCCGTGGAGAGACTATCTGAGGGACCATGAGCACGGTTGAGACGTTAACGGACGACAAACAGCCCTATCAGCGCAAGCCGGAATGGCTGCGGGTCAAGGCGCCTGGCTCACCCGAATATATGCGGGTGAAAAAGCTGATGCGCGAGCTCAACCTCAACACCGTGTGTGAAGAAGCGGCGTGTCCCAATATCGGCACGTGCTGGACCCAGAAGCATGCCACCGTGATGATTCTAGGCGATATTTGCACCCGGGCCTGTGCGTTCTGCAACGTCAAGACCGGTATGCCACGCATGGTCGACCCGCTGGAACCGGAACATGTGGCAACCGCGGTCGGCGAGCTGGGCCTGGAACATGTGGTAATCACGTCTGTTGACCGGGACGATCTGCCCGATGGCGGTGCCAGTCAGTTTGTGAAGGTGATCCAGCAGATTCGCGAACGTTCACCCGATACCACCATTGAGGTGCTGACGCCGGACTTCCTGCGCAAACCCGGCGCCGTCGAGGCCGTCGTGGAAGCGCGGCCGGATGTCTATAACCACAATCTGGAGACGGTGCCGCGGCTCTATCCCACCATCCGGCCCGGCGCGCGCTATTTCCAATCGCTGCGGCTGTTGGACTCGGTCAAACAGCTCGATCCGTCGATCTTCACCAAATCGGGCATCATGGTCGGGTTGGGGGAGGATAAGCGCGAAGTGCTGCAGGTGATGGACGACATGCGCACCGCAGACGTGGATTTCATGACTATCGGTCAATATTTGCGGCCCACGCCCCGGCACGCCGAAGTCGCGCGCTATGTCACACCGGACGAATTCGCGAGCTATGAAACCGTGGCCAAGGCCAAGGGCTTTTTGATGGTGTCGGCCTCGCCGCTGACCCGGTCCAGCTATTTGGCCGGGGACGATTTTGCGGTTTTGCGCGCGAACCGGGAAGAAAAGCTGGCGGCCCAGTCCGCCTGACGCCTCCATGCATACCCACAGCGAAAAACGGGTGCTGCCGCATTCGGCTGAACAGATGTTCGATCTGGTTGCTGATGTGGAGAAGTATCCAGAGTTTTTACCGTGGTGCGCGGGCCTGCGGATCTTCAAGCGGGAGGGCGACGTGTTCTTTGCCGATCTGATGATCGGCTACAAGGTGATCCGCGAAAAATTTACCTCCAAGGTTGCGTTGACACCGACGTCACGGATCGATGTGGAGTATTTGAGCGGACCGCTGAAGCACCTGCACAACCGCTGGGATTTCCACGCGAATGACGACGGGTCATGCACCGTTGATTTTTTCATTGAGTTCGAGTTCCGCAGCAAGTTCTTTGAAAAGCTGATCGGCCGCGTGTTCGACGAGATCGTCCACCGTATGGTCGGTGCCTTTGTTGACCGGGCTGATGCGCTCTATGGCTCAGAGCAGCGATTGCATCGGCTCTAGTTGAGTGACTTTTTTAAACCAATTTGAGTGTAGCAATGAACACGGTCTTTATTCTTTGGCACGTTCGCAAAGACGATGAGTATGGTGACGATGCCAAACTGATTGGCGCTTACTCCAGCAAGCGTGAGGTCCGGGGCGCTATTGAGCGCCTAAAAGACCAGCCGGGCTTTTGTGACTATCCCGCAGGATTTGAGTCGAGTGAGTACGAAATCAATAAGGATCATTGGACCGAGGGATTTGTGACTGTCTACTACTCTGAGGAAGAATGAAATTTCCTCGAGAGGCGTGTCACCAGTTGGCGATTTATCAAATCAGCGACTGCATCAGCATTGAGAGATGATAACACTGTCGCATTCCAGTGGGTGAACAGCCTTGAGCACTGATCAAATTTCCCCAGATCAAATGTTCCCGGCCGTTTTAGAGGTTTGTCCATCTTTTGAAACCAAATGGCTTGAATTCTTAGAGGATTGGCAGAACGAGCCGGGGGAACCACCTTATTATGTTGCACTTGGTGATTTGGCCCGACATCTCGTCGCTTCACTTGACCGTGGAGAGACGGACGATTTTCCCGCTGTTTTCGCGTTGGTTGAAAAGTGGCATGTAAAAGGGAACGCCTACGTCCGTGAAGCAGCGACAATTGGTCTTTTGGAGGGAATCCAGAACAATCTGAGTCACGACTTTGACGCGGCGACTGAACGCTCTCAAGAATTCGAGGCCTTTCTTGGTCCAGAGTCACTACGTTGGTGGCGGAAACTCTACAAATTTTGGGAAGGAGATTCGAAAGCTCTTCGAGATGATGGAGGCTGAACTTTCTATAAAATGAGCGATTGCATCAGCTTTAGAGCTGTTTCCATCGGCCGTCTACATTACCCAAACAGAATAAACAGTTTACCACGGAAAGTATGGTTTTGCTGTCACTCCCCTGATCGCACACAATCGCAATTGTGTTGCAAGGCGCTGCATGAACACACGTCAAAATAGAAGGGGTGACGAATATGACGGGCAAATTCTGCTTAGGCTTGGCACTCGTGTTTTCAGGAATTCTTCTGGTTTCGCCAGCGGCTGACGCAGCCGACAATCTGAAACATGACTTCTGTACGGAGACGACTGAGAACTGTGTCACTGTTCCGGTCTGGAACGTGTCGGGGGCTACGGTTACTAAGACAAAAGTCACGCAGCAATCTACAGGGGTGACCACCTGTGAGGAGATTTCAACAACAGTGAGTGAGAACCTGCAGGGTGGCGACGGTGCTTTGAGTGGCAAATTCACATTCAGAGGCGACGCCAAGTGCAGATATCACGTCGTCTACACCACGACAAAAGGCTGCATAGGCGATAAGGAAGCGAAGGTACGACCGGACGATATGGAAAAGAAAAAGAGTGTCTGGCTCGACAAAAATTGCGGCACGCTTAAAGCATATGTTTCGAAAGACTGAACCGGCTAGATCAGTGTCTTGATCAGTTTCAGCGCTACCTCGACCGATTTTTCGCGCACCACGGATCGGCCAAGGTCGCCGAATTCGTGCCGTTCGTGCACCACGTCACCGCCTTTGCGGGCCGCGGCAAAGTGAACCAGGCCAGCGGGTTTTCCAGGGCCCGCGCCGCCGGGACCGGCAATCCCGGTGATCGCGACGGACACATCGCAGCCTGAGACCTCAAGCGCACCGGTGGCCATGGCGCGGGCGACGGGCTCGCTGACTGCGCCATGTTCTTTCAGCAGCGTTTTCGGGACGCCCAGATGGTCGCGCTTGGCCTCATTGCTGTAGGTTGCAAATCCCCGGTCAAACGCCTTTGACGACCCGGGCACCTCGGTGAAACAGCCCCCGACAAGCCCGCCGGTGCAGGATTCAGCGGTCACCAGTTTCAGGCCCTGCGCTTGGGCGCGGGCCAGAATATCTGCGGCAAGATCGAAGAGATATTGAGGGATCATAAAGTACCTTCCGTCAGGCGGTCGCGGTCCATGGCGTACCGAGCGTCATCAGAAATACCTGCATTACCAACAGGGCATAGACGCCTGCGGCAAGATCATCCTGCATGATGCCCAAACCGCCTGTGCCGTGCTTGTCCAGATGATCGACCGGCCAGGGCTTGAAGATATCGAACACGCGGAACGCCACAAAGGCCAGCAGGTATAGCCACCAGACGGGTGGCAGGAACAGGCAGGCGATCCATTGTCCAGCCACCTCGTCGATTACCACCTCGCCGGGATCATCCCCGTCCAGCCTTGCTTCATAGTGACCCGCCGCCCACCAGCCGACGAAGAACACCGCAATCGCGGCCAGCAAGAGCACCGCGGTGCCGCGTTCGCCAAATCCGGTCTGGATGAAATAGGCCATCACGACCGCAACGGCCGAGCCCCAAGTTCCCGGTGCTTTGGGAAGCAATCCGACCCAGAACCATGTCGACAGAATGGTGGACGGATGCATCGGATGAATTTTCATGACAGCATCACGGTGGCAACGGCCTGCGCCGCGATGCCCTCACCGCGGCCGGTGAAACCGAGTTTCTCCGTCGTAGTAGCTTTGATATTGATCTGTCCCGCCTTGATCTGAAGCATTGCGCTAAGCGAGTTGGTCATGGCGGCCACATGGGGCGCGATCTTGGGCGCCTCGCAGATGATTGTGAGGTCGACATTGCTGATCTGGCCGCCGGCATCGGCGATGAGCGCGACCGCTTTTTCCACGAATTGGCGCGACGCAGCCCCTTTCCACTGCGGGTCGCTTGGCGGAAAGTGCCGTCCGATATCGCCGGCGCCGATCGCGCCCATCAGCGCGTCTGTCAGGGCATGCAGCGCCACATCTGCGTCAGAATGGCCGATCAGCGCTTGATCGTGCTCCAGGCGCACGCCACAGAGCGTCACGTGGTCTCCGGGTCCCAACCGGTGTACGTCAAAACCCATGCCGGTTCGCGCCGTCACGGCGTTGGCCGAGAGCGCAGTAATGTCTTCCGGAGTGGTCACTTTGATGTTCCGTTCGTCTCCATCTACGACATGGACGTCCATGCCTGCTGCATGCGCGACCGCGGCATCATCGGTTAAGTTAGCGGTATCAGCCAAATCATGATGCGCCTTCAGAATAGGGTCAAACCGGAACCCTTGCGGAGTCTGTGCACGGCCCAATACCTCCCGGTCCACGTCACCGCTGACAATTTCGCCCTCAATCTGCTTGATGGTGTCTGTGACTTTGATAACCGGCAGGACCGCATCATGCGCCCTCAAACCCTCAACAACACGGTCAATCAGCGCTGCGGAGATAAAGGGCCGGGCGCCATCATGGATCAGCACAGCATCCGGCGGGTCATCCGCAAGGCGCTGCAAGCCCATAAAGACTGATTGTTGACGGGTTTCGCCGCCGGGGCAGGGGGCTTGGGTTTCCAGGCCACCAATCGCCTCATCATAAAGCGCCCGATCGGCGGGATTGATGACCACCTGCACCCGATCAATGGCGGGGTGCGCCTCGAACGCCTCAACCGTCCGGCGCAGGATGGATTTGCCGGCAACGCTCACATACTGCTTTGGCAGAGGGGTGCCGGCGCGGTGACCGCGGCCTGCAGCGACGATGAGAGCGGCAACACGCATGAGACGTTCAAGCACTTGATCGATAAAGTTCTTGTCATGGTGTGGGGGAGTTTTTATCACCCGTCAACCTTGGCTTGCCCCTTGAACCGGCAGGCGTGTTTGCTTAAAGCATATGCACCGGAAAGCACTGCTTAGATTATGACCATCAACATTGGCCCCATTATGATCGATGACCCTGTCATCCTGGCTCCCATGTCAGGTGTGACCGACATGCCGTTTCGCCGGTTGGTGAAGCAGTATGGCGCCGGGCTGGTCGTATCCGAGATGATTGCCAGTGAGGCGATGATCCGGGCCACGCGGCGGTCGATGAAGATGTCGAGCAACTGTGCCGAAGAGGGCACGATGTCTGTTCAGCTGGCTGGTTGCGATCCGAAAATCATGGCTGAGGCCGCCAAGCTCAATGAGGACCGGGGCGCGGCCATCATCGATATCAATATGGGGTGCCCGGTCAAAAAGGTCGTCAACGGTGATGCAGGGTCTGCGCTGATGCGCAATCTGGACCACGCCAGTGCCATCATCGAAGCCACGGTGAACGCCGTTTCCGTGCCGGTGACGCTTAAAATGCGGACGGGTTGGGACGATTCCAGCCGTAATGCGCCTGAACTGGCGCAGATCGCCGAGGCGCACGGGATCAAACTGATCACAGTACATGGCCGCACCCGTTGCCAGATGTACAAGGGCCATGCGGATTGGTCCTTTGTATCAGAGGTCAAGAAGGCTGTTTCAGTACCGGTCATCGTCAATGGTGACATTAACACTTTCGATGATGTCATTGATGCTCTTGAACAATCTGGCGCAGACGGTGTGATGATCGGGCGCGGCTGTTACGGCAAACCATGGTTCCTGGCGCAGGTAATCCAGTTTTTGCGCACGGGCGAGCGGTTACAAGACCCTGACCTGTCCGAGCAGTTAGAGGCCGTGCTATCGCATTACGACGATATGTTGACCCACTATGGCAGTGAGCACGGCGTCAAGATCGCGCGAAAACACCTCGGCTGGTACTCAAAAGGCCTTCCCGGATCGAGTGAATTCAGGAATTATGTCAATCGCTTGGATGACCCTTCTGAAGTTATTTCTGCGCTTCATTCGTTCTATGCACCTCTGGCGGAACGGATGGCCGCCTGATGGCGCTGGTAAAGTTCCGCAAGACGAAGGACGATCACCCCGTCCCGGTAGAACAGGTCATTAACGCGCTTTCGGACCCGGTCTTCGTGGTCGATCCGTCGGACCGGATTTGTTACGCCAATTTGGCAGCCGAACACTTCTTTCAGCGGAGCGCTAAGGCGCTGCGCCGGGAGGGGCTGACCACAGTCATCCCCTTTGATAGTCCGCTTGTGGCCCTGATTGGCCAGGTGCGGAGCCGAAGTGCCTCTGTTTCCGAGTATGGACTGGTGATTTCGACGCCCAAGATTGGTACCCACCGGGTCGATGTTCAGATGGCGCCAATTCCTGAAGAACCCGAATGTGTAGCGGTAACCCTACGAGAACTGGGGATTGCGAGCAAAATTGACCATCAGCTTCTGCACAGGGGGGCGGCACGCTCCGTGGCCAGTATGGCGGCCGTTCTGGCGCATGAAATCAAGAATCCTCTGTCCGGCATTCGCGGCGCAGCACAGCTTGTTGAAGAAAATGTCGGCAGCGAAGAGAAATCGCTGCTTCGACTGATCTGTCAGGAAACCGACAGAATTGTCGCTCTGGTCGACCGCATGGAGGAATTCACCGATCCGAGGCCAATCGACCGGGCGCCGATTAATATCCATGAAGTGCTGGAGCACGTGCGGAAGTTGGCCGAAAACGGCTTTGCCAAGCATGTTCGGTTTGTCGAGCTATATGACCCGTCATTGCCGTCAGTGCAGGGCAACCGTGATCAGTTGATCCAGGTGTTTCTCAATCTGATCAAGAATGCGGCTGAATCGACCAAGGGTGAGGGCGCTGAAATCAAACTCACGACCGCATTTCGCCACGGCGTCCGCGTCGCCATGCCCGGAACACGTGAGCGTATGGAACTGCCTTTGGAAATCTGTGTCATCGATAATGGCGATGGGGTTCCTGAAGACCTGCAATCTCACCTGTTCGATCCGTTCGTTACGACCAAGCCCGGCGGCACCGGTTTAGGCCTGGCGCTGGTTGCCAAAGTGATCGGCGACCATGGCGGCATTATCGAATGCGATTCAACGCCCCGGCAGACCAATTTCCGCGTGCTGCTGCCTGTAAATGCTGAGGGCCGATCATGAGTGAGGGCACCATTCTCGTTGCCGACGACGACCGTGCCATCCGTACGGTTTTAAACCAGGCATTGGGCCGCCAGGGTTATGACGTTCGGACCACCGGCAATGCGGCCACGCTGTGGAACTGGGTCTCGAACGGTGAGGGCGATCTTGTGATCACCGACGTGATCATGCCCGATGAAAGCGGGCTCGACCTGTTGCCCCGCATCCGCAAGCTGCGGGGCGATCTGCCGATCATCGTGATGAGCGCACACAATACGCTGAGCACAGCGCTGAAAGCGACTGAACGCGGTGCCCATGATTACCTTGCCAAGCCGTTTGATCTTTCCGAGCTCAGCAGCGTTGTCAGGCGCGCCCTTGCGCGGCCCAAACGATCTGATGCGGGTGATTCGCCGGGTGACGATGACGAAGAAATGCCGCTGGTTGGCCGGTCACCCGCCATGCAGGAGGTCTATCGGGTGCTGGCGCGGCTGGTTCCCACCGATCTGACCGTCATGATCATGGGCGAATCCGGCACCGGCAAAGAGCTGATCGCCCGGGCGCTTCATCAGTTCGGCAAACGCCGACATGGGCCGTTTGTGGCAATCAATATGGCGGCCATCCCGCGCGATCTGATCGAAAGCGAATTGTTCGGTCATGAAAAGGGCGCCTTTACAGGCGCAACCTCCCGCCACAGCGGCCGGTTCGAGCAGGCCCAGGGGGGCACGCTATTTCTGGATGAGATTGGCGATATGCCGCCAGAGGCGCAGACTCGTTTGCTAAGAGTATTGCAGGAAGGTGAATACACGACGGTGGGTGGCCGTGTTCCGATCCCCACCGATGTTCGAATAATCGCCGCAACCAACCGCGACCTGCGACAGCAAATTCAGCAGGGGCTTTTCCGTGAAGACCTGTTTTATCGGCTTAACGTCGTGCCGCTGCGGCTGCCCGCGCTGCGGGAACGGCTGGATGATGTGCCTGATCTTGCGCGCCATTTTTTAACGCAGGCCGCACAGGAAGGACTGCCACAGAAATCGATCGATGCCCGTGCTCTCGAACGTCTGCAGGGCTACAACTGGCCCGGCAATGTGCGTGAGCTTGAAAATGTGATCAAACGGATCGCAGCGCTCTATTCCGAAGAGGTCATCGGCATTGAGGTTATCGAGGTCGAACTTTCCGAGACCAGCCAGCCGGCAGCCGGTGAGGGGCCTGTCGTGGCAGATAATCTGTCCGGGGCTGTCGAAGCCCATCTAGAACGGTACTTTGCCGCTCACGGCGACGGGTTGCCGCCGAAAGGCCTTTATGAGCGGGTGTTGAAGGAAATAGAGCGGCCGCTGCTGTCTATTGCCTTGGCGTCAACCCGGGGCAATCAGATTCGCGCATCCGAACTGCTGGGCCTGAACCGCAATACACTGCGCAAGAAGATTCGCGAACTCGATATCCAGGTCACACGCGGCATCAAATAGCTGAAAATTGAAGTGATGCACTTTTGCAACAATGTGCTACGATCCCGTTCCGATCGTTGCTCATATAGCACGCATCAATAGAGACTGGGTGCATGTCGAGCCTCTCTGAGACATCGAAATTGCCAGCGAACGACCCCCGGATACCCGAGAACTGGGCAACCCGTGCCCGGCGGAGCCGCGGCCTGCCGATTGTCCTTGCGGTGATCGCGGTATTGTGGGGCCTGGGCACATATCTGGTGCTTTCCAGCGAAGCCTTTGCCGAAAGCGGCAACCTCGCGGTCATTCTGATTTTCAGCAATCTGGCGCTTCTGACAGCGCTTGCGGTTCTGGTCACCCGGCGGTTCGTGCGCCTTTTGGTCGCGCGGCGGAGCGGAACGGCCGGGTCGCATCTTCATGTTCGACTTGTCACGCTGTTGAGCCTGATTGCGATTATCCCGACGATCATTGTTGCGTTTTACTCAGCCTATGTCTTTGACGAAGGCTTCGAAGCCTGGTTCGGGGACGACGTCCGCGGGGCGGTCACCAATTCGGTTCAGATCGCAGAAGACTATGTCGAAGAGCACCGCAAGAGCTTCCCGCGTGACCTGTTTGACATGGCGACCATGCTCAACCGCCGTGCGCCGCAATATCAGTTCGATAGCGCGGCCCTGCGCGAAGCTGTTGAAAACGAGGCGCGGGCGCATTCGTTTACCGAGGCCGTGGTGCTGTCAGGCAGCGGGGAGGTCGTGGTCCGCTATAATCTAGGCCTGACCGGCCAAGGCCTGATGGGGGTAACGACGTTACCCCGCCGGGCGCTGGAATCAGCAGCCTCCGGATTGGTTGTGCCGCTGATCGGCGATAATGAAGACAGTGTGCAGGCTTTAATCAAGCTGGATGGTTTTTTTGATCAATACCTCTATGCGAGCCGATCGCTCGACCTGGCGGTGTTGGAACAACTTGAGCGCACCAGAGCCCATGCTGCCTCCTATGCGGCGCTCGAAAGCGACAGGCAGTCGCGGCAGTTAACGCTCAATCTGATTTTTGTCGGTCTCGCGCTCGCGATGCTGATGGCCGCGGTTTCCGTTGGCATCTGGTTTGCCACGCGTATGATTACACCGATCAGCGACCTTGTCCGGGCAGCCGAACGGGTGCGTGAGGGCGATCTGTCGTCGCGGGTTACCGAGGGCGAAACAGACGACGAGATCACGGTCCTCTCACGCACATTCAATCGTATGACCGAGCAGCTGCAAAGCCAGCGCAACGAACTGGTGGAAGCCAATGAACAGCTGGATCATCGCCGCCGCTTTACCGAGGCTGTATTGGAGGGGGTTAAGGTCGGTGTCATCGGTCTAAATGCCGACGGCGAAGTTGACCTGCCCAATAGTGCGGCGCTTTCCATTCTGAACGAGACCGAGGACAGTCTGAACGGCCGGCTATTGACCGAAGCAGTGCCGGAAGTCAGCGATCTGATGGCGAAAGCCGCGCGCAGCCCCAATGCCCTGGTTCAGGAAGAACTGACGATTGTCCGCCTGGGCCAGCCCAGAAACCTTCTGGTGCGCGTATCGCCAGAGCGTGCCGAAGGCCGGATTACTGGATATGTCGCCACCTTCGACGACATCACCGAACTGGCGGCTGCGCAGCGCACCGCTGCTTGGGCGGATGTCGCGCGGCGTATTGCCCATGAAATCAAGAATCCGTTAACGCCTATCCAGCTCTCGGCAGAACGGTTGAAGCGCAAATACAGGGGCGAAGTCGAAACCGATCCGGACGTCTTTAGCCAATGCACCGAGACGATCATCCGCCAGGTGGGGGATATAAGGCGGATGGTTGATGAATTCTCCGGCTTTGCCCGCATGCCGGCACCGACATTCCGGCCCGAAGACCTGCGTGAGTTGACGCGCCAGACCCTGCTGTTCCTCGAAGTCTCGTCGCCGGACGTCGATTTTAGCTTCGAAGCACCCGAAGATCCGGTGATGGTGACCTGTGACGGTCGCCAGATCGCGCAGGCCATGACCAACATCATCAAGAACGCCATCGAGTCCATTCATGGCCGCAGGGTGCCCATCAGCGGTGAATTACCTCGTGGGATGATTTCCGTGTCACTCCACGAAGATGAAGAGCGGGTTGTCGTTCGGGTGGTAGACAACGGATTGGGCCTGCCCAAGGAACAGCGTGACAGGCTGACCGAACCCTATGTGACGACCCGCGAGAAAGGGACCGGGCTTGGCCTCGCCATCGTCAAGAAGATCATGGGCGATCATGGTGGTGAATTGGTTCTGCACGATCGTGCCGAGGGGGGCGCGCAGGCAGAACTGGTGTTCTCCAATGCCCACCTGAATGCTTTGGCAGAGGGCGCTGACGGCAAGACAACGGCCGCGGCCCATGCAGCGGAGTAACTAAACCCTTATGTCGATAGATATCCTGATCGTTGATGATGAAGCCGATATTCGGGACCTGGTAGCAGGTCTACTGGATGACGAAGGCTACGAGACCCGCACCGCAGCGGACAGCGACGGGGCGCTGGCTGAGATCGAAAGCCGAAGGCCCAGCCTCGTGATTCTGGACATCTGGCTTCAGGGCAGCCGGCTGGACGGTCTGGAACTGCTCGATTTCATTCACCGGGATCATCCTGGCGTGCCGGTCATCATCATCAGCGGCCACGGCAATATTGAAACGGCGGTCTCGGCCATTAAACGCGGGGCATTCAACTTCATCGAAAAGCCGTTTGAGTCAGACCACCTGCTTGCGCTTGTCGAAGCGGCGACCGAAACGGTGCGTCTTCGACGGGAAAACGAAGAGCTCCGGTCAAGGACCATGCCCACCGACGAGTTGATTGGTATGTCGCCGGCAATTAACGCCGTGCGCCAGACCATCGAACGGGTTGGATCAGCCAATAGCAGGGTGCTGATTTCCGGCCCCACAGGCAGCGGCAAAGAGGTGGTCGCTCGCCAGATTCACCGGCTTTCTGCCCGGTCAAACGCGCCTTTTGTGGTTGTCAACGCCGCCAATATTGCGCCGGACCGCATGGAAGTAGAGCTTTTCGGCATCGAACGCGTGCGGCCCGGACAACCGCAGGGGCGCAAGATCGGACTGTTTGAGCAGGCGCATGGCGGCACGTTGTTGCTTGATGAAGTCGGCGACATGCCGGTTGAAACGCAGAACAAGATCCTGCGGGTTCTGGTCGACCAGACATTCGAGCGAGTCGAAGGAAACCGGCGCGTTCAGGTCGATGTCCGGGTGATGAGCACCACGAGCCGCGATCTTGGGCCATTGATCGAATCAGGCGAGTTTCGTGAGGATCTGTACCACCGGCTTAATGTCGTGCCGATTGATGTGCCGCCACTGGCCGCCCGGCCGGACGATATTCCTGATCTCGTAGAATACTTCGTCAGCGCCCTGAGCGACGCGAGCGGCCTTACCAGGCATGACATCGGGGACGACGTTATCGCCGCTCTTCAGGCCTATGAGTGGCCGGGCAATGTGCGTCAACTGCGCAATGTCATTGAACGCATGTTGATTCTGGCGGCCGACGACGTTCTTGATCAGATCAATGCGAATATGCTGCCTTCTGAAATCAACGGGCACAGTGCGGGTACGCTGCTGGCAGGTTTGGGCGAGGGGATCATGTCGGCGCCTCTGCGGGATGCCCGCGAGTCTTTCGAGCGTCAGTATTTGCAGGCCCAGATCGCACGCTTTGGCGGCAATATTTCGCGTACGGCATCATTTGTCGGCATGGAGAGGTCGGCGCTTCACCGCAAACTTAAGTCACTTGGTCTGCAGGGCGACCGTACGACAGAGCCAGGTGGCGACTGATGCGGATTATTATCTGTGGCGCCGGTCAGGTTGGCTCGTCAATTGCCAAACAGCTCGCCGATGAACATAACGATGTCGTGGTGATTGACTGGTCGGCTGAACTGGTCGACCGCATCGCAACCTCCCTGGATGTGCAGGGCGTCGTCGGGCACGCCTCGCACCCCGATGTCCTGGAAGCCGCCGGCGCGCCGACTGCCGACATGGTTATTGCGGCGACCTTGTCTGACGAGGTCAATATGGTGGCCTGCCAAGTTGCCCATTCCCTGTTCAACGTGCCGACCAAGATTGCCCGCATTCGAACACAGGAATACCTGGAACCAATCTGGCGTGACCTGTTCAGCCAGGACAACATGCCGATTGACGTGATTATTTCTCCGGAGCACGAGGTGGCCCGCGCGATCATGCGGCGGATCGACGCGCCTGGCGCGTTCGAGGTTGTGCCCTTTGCCGATGAACAGGTTTTGGTCCTTGGCATCTCCATCACAGACGATTGTCCGATTATCGAAACGCCACTGTCCCAGCTGACAGAGCTGTTTCCGCAACTGAATATCAGAGTTCTCGGTATCCATCGCGGTGACAGAACCATTGTTCCTGAGCCCGAGGACATGATCCTGCCGGGCGATGACGTTTATGTGGTGACGGAAACTGGGCAGCGCGCCCGGGCCCTTTCCGCGTTTGGTCACGATGAACCGGAAGCGCGCCGCATCATTATCGTCGGCGGCGGCAATGTCGGGTTGTTTCTAGCCCAGTACCTCGAAGAACACCCCTCAAGCACCAACGTCAAGATCATTGAGGCATCCGAGGCCCGGGCGCTGGAGATTGCCGATGAGGTCAATTCAACCATCGTCTTGAATGGTGACGCGCTGGACCGCGAAATCCTTCTTGAAGCCGGTGTCGACATGGCCGATATGCTGATCGCGATCGCCAATGATGACGAGGTGAACATCCTGTCGTCACTGCTGGCCAAGCGGGAAGGGTGCGACCGGGTTATCACTCTGGTCAATAATCGCGCTTATGGGCCGCTGATGTCGTCTCTGGGTGTCGATGTTTATATCGACCCACGCGCCACGACAGTATCGACAATCCTGCAGCATGTGCGGCGCGGGCGCATTCGCGGGTTGCACTCTTTGGTCGATGCGCGCGCAGAGTTGATCGAGGCAGAAGCGCTTGAAACCTTGGATGTGCTCGACACACCGCTGCGGGAGATGAATGTTCCTGACGGCATCTTGTTTGGCGCCATTGTCCGGGGTGAGGATGTGATCATTCCCCGGGGCGATACGGTGATTAAGGCGCGCGACCGCGTGATTATTTTTGCCCTGGCGGAGCAGATCAAACGCGTTGAGCAGATGTTCTCCGTTCAACTTGAGTACTTTTAGTCCCCGGCAGCGCCAGGGCACCGGTTATGCGCTACACCACCTGTATCATCAGCCTGTGCTGGCTGTTTCTTATCGCAGCCGGGGCGATGGTGCTGACCGCAGTGCTGGGATTTCTTCTGGACGAAGCGCAGGTCGCCATCGACTTTCTGGCCGGAGCGGTGCCTGCCGTTTTTGTCGGAGGCGCCACGCTTTTCACCATGCGCGGCCTTGTGCAACGCCCCGCGCGCCGGGATCTCATTCTGACACCGGCGCTTGCCTGGGTTCTGGTTCCTTTTGCCGCATCGCCGCCGCTTCTGCTCGCCTATCCTGAGTGGGATCTGACACGGGCCTATTTTGAAACCGTCTCTGGGCTAACCACCACAGGCGCAACGGTTTTTGCCAATCTTGATGCCGTGCCACAAACCATCATTTTCTGGCGCGCGCTGCTTCAGTGGCTGGGCGGTTTCGCGACCATTGCGATGATGATCGCCGTGTTCCCGCTGTTGAACATTGGCGGCATGGGGTTGTTCAACAATCAACTGCCGCATGGCGAGGGGGAGATCGTCACCGACCGGGTTCGTGGTGTTCTTCGGTCCTTGTGGACGGTCTATACCGGACTGACCCTGGTCTGCATGCTGCTGTTGTGGATGACGGGTATTCCCACACTGGATGGCATTTGTTTGGCGTTAAGCACCTTGTCTACGGGTGGCTTTATGCCCCGAGAGGGCAGCCTGCTGGTCTATGACAATCCAGTGGCGGAAGTGATCCTGATCCCGTTCATGCTGGCAGGAGCGATCAATTTCTCGCTTCATTGGGCGGCACTTTATGGCCGCGGCATTCACTATCTGAAGGACCCTGAGGTAAAGCGCCTGTTGCGGTTCAGCCTTATTGCCGGCGTGCTGATGACAATGGCGCTGGGTTTTGGTCTCGGTTCAGGGTCCGGTTTGTCGTTTTCAGAAAGTCTTCGGTCCGGCCTGTTCGTCGCGGTTTCGATGCTGAGCACGACCGGGTTCATGACCGGGGAGGAGGGGGCATTTCCTCTCTCTCCGGCACTGCTTGTGATGCCGTTAATCCTGTTGGGCGGATGCACCGGATCAACGGCGGGTGGCCTCAAGCAGATGCGCATTCGCATCTTGATCAAGCATGGGGAGCGCGAGTTTGCACGGCTGATTCATCCGCATGAGGTGGTGCGGAAGTCTTATGCCCGCAAAGTCGTGTCGGATGACGCCATGGCCGCGGCATGGGCATTCTTTATCGTATTTATTCTGGCGCTGTGCGGCATCACCCTGGTGCTTGCAGCAACAGGGCTTGACCTTCATACCGCGATTGCTGCCGCCACAGCAGCCATGAGCAATACCGGACCGGCGCTAACCCTGATCGATGCATCGGCAGCGGGCTATCATGCTGTATCCGATGCCGCGTTGTGGGTTCTTTCACTGGCGATGATGCTGGGACGGCTTGAAGTTCTGCCGCTACTGATACTGTTGTCGCCGATTTTCTGGCGAGGTTAGCGGAGCGACAAGGCCTCCGTTACACGCGATGCCGTAACACCCGGGTGCGTGTGATAAGTGCCGCTGTCATGAAAGCTACGGCGGACATTGCCGCTGCTGAGCAGCCGGGCCGCGGCATCCACGTGCATTCGCGTATCACCCGGATGCGTGTGATATGACCCACTCTTGTGGAGATGGTCGCGAATACCGCCGCCAGTAAGCAGGCGGATGGCTGCCGCGATGCGGTCTTCTGGCGTTTCCGGATGTGCCATCGGGCGGGAAGGGCCCAGCCAGCGGGCGACTACAGCGTCTGCATTTTGCAACGCCTCTTTAGAAAACGTTATTAGATCTGCCTTGGCAGGCGCGGTATGCGATGCGCTCACCAAGATAAAGGTAAATACTACGGCGAGTTTTCTAGGTGATGGCACGGGAACTACCGATAGACCTTAAGCAAAGCAGCGCTCTATTCGGCGCATCGATAGTTGAAGATTACTGTTAGGTCGCGAAGCGAGCCATTACCGCTGCCGTATAAACAGGAACACTGATGAATTTGAATGTTAGGATGGAGAGGGTCCGAACAGCCCGCTACTTTTTTGGATTGCCATGCCAAAGTGTGAGGCCCTGGTGCGAAGAAACACCGGGGTCGTCAAACTTCGTCATACGGTTTGATGAGGAGAGGGCTATTGACCACTCCCTGAGTGGCTAGCGGACGGCTCTCGTCTCCGCGACCTGCCGCTGAACATCACTGGGCTGGGTATGATAACCACCGCTGCCGTCAAAGTCGTCACGCTGACCGCCGCTGATGATCAGGCGAATGGCCGCTGCGACACGCTCCTCAGCGGTTTCAGCCGGGTCCATCGGACGTGAGGGGCCCAGCCAGCGGGCCGCAAGCTCGCTAACGCTACCAGCTGCACTTGCGTTGACCGTCAAGGGTTCAGCGGATACCTGAACAGTACCGACGACACTAAGTACTGCTGCAACCATCAGCGTCCGAATATTACAAATTTTATGCATTTCTTTCACAGCCCAAGTTTGTGAACTGCAACCTAGGAGTAACTGAGCCTCGAATACCAATATTTTTATTTAGATAAACTTTGAAATAAGGAACCTTTCAATCCGGCCTTGTCCCGGGACGAAAATGACACCATTTTCAAATGGTCTAGGAGCTCCATTCCAGACTCGGCGCAGAACCAAGAAGGAAAACCCCCATGGCTTCCGAGCGGTCCCAAAATGTTCAGGACGTGTTTCTCAATCATGTGCGTAAGGAAAAAACGCCGGTAACCGTCTTCCTGATGAACGGTGTGAAGCTGCAGGGCGTGATCACCTGGTTTGATAATTTCTGTATACTGTTGCGGCGCGATCGGCATTCGCAGCTGGTCTACAAACATGCGATTTCGACGGTCATGCCTTCGGTCCCGGTTCAGTTATTCGAACCGGAGAATCCTGCAGATGGCGATATGGACGTTGAGGTCCAGGCCGGAGAGTAAACTTGGCTGATTCCGGGACTCCGTCTGCGGATCAAAAGCGACCGGCCCCGGCCAGCACAGATCTCGCCTTCAGTGACCGTGAAGGGGTCACACGTGGAACCCGTGCGTTCCTGGTTCATCCGTTCGTCCGCGGTGTGCCGGCGCGCCGGTCACCCGATGCCGCGCTGGAAGAACTGGCAGGGCTTGCTGAGGCCATTCAGCTGACGGAAGCGGGCCGGGAAGCCTGCGGTTTGCCTACCATTCGGCCCGCGACCTATCTGGGTACGGGAAAAGTTAAGGAACTGGCGGACAAGGTCAGGGACACCGAGTCAGAGCTTGTCATTGTCGATTGCCAGCTGACACCGGGCCAGCAGCAGAACCTGGAGCGTGATCTTAAAGCAAAGGTCATTGATCGCACTGGGCTAATCCTTGAAATCTTTGGTGATCGGGCGCGCACAAAGGAGGGTGTGCTACAGGTGGAACTGGCGCATCTGAGTTATCAGCGGGGGCGGCTGGTCAGGTCCTGGACCCACCTTGAGCGGCAGCGCGGCGGTGCTGGCTTCCTGGGTGGCCCCGGTGAACGCCAGATTGAGGCCGACAGACGGGTACTGAGTGACCGCATTGGCCGACTGAAGCGCGAACTGGAAACGGTTACCCGAACCCGAACCCTGCATCGCAAGAGCCGTCAGAAGGTGCCATATCCGGTCGTCGCACTGGTTGGCTATACCAATGCGGGCAAATCCACCCTGTTCAATCGACTGACCACCGGGGGTGTCTTTGCGGACGATATGCTATTCGCAACCCTCGACCCCACCATGCGGGGCGTTACGTTGCGGTCGGGGCGGCGGATTATCCTGTCTGACACGGTCGGATTCGTCTCCGATCTACCAACCCATCTGGTCGCCGCGTTCCGGGCAACGCTGGAAGAAGTTCTTGAGGCCGATATTTTGCTTCATGTCCGTGACATTGCGCATGTCGAGTCCGACGAGCAGAAGGCGGACGTTCTCGACGTGCTTCAGTCGCTTGGCGCGCCACGGGAGGGCCAGCAACTGATCGAGGTCTGTAACAAGATCGATATGCTTGACGCAGCCGAGTGCGAGGCGTTGCAAGCCCGCGTGATGCGCCGGTCCGATGCAGTCGCCATGTCAGCGCAGACGGGTGAGGGGATGGACGATCTTCTCAACTTGCTGAATGACCTGATGCTGCGCGATCAGCACATGGTTCAGGTTCAAGTCCCCTATAGTGACGGGGCAACCATCGCCTGGCTTTACGATCACGGGGATGTACTTGATCGGGAGGATCAGGAGGATGGCGCGCGCTTCCAGGTCAGACTGTCGGATCAGGCGATCGGCAGACTTCGAAAGCAGACGGATGTGACCTTGTCGGAGGCTGCTGAGTAGGCGTGTTGACTTCAATCAGGCGGCTGCATATCGTCTGCGCAATTCTGGCTGGCCCGCCGCGGCCCGCAGACCCAATGACAGTTCAAATGAGGTAATACTATGGCGTTTCGACCGCTGCATGACCGCGTCCTTGTCCGTCGCATTGAGAGTGATGAAGTGACCGCGGGTGGCATCATTATTCCCGATTCTGCTCAGGAAAAACCGTCTGAAGGCGAGATTATTGCCGTCGGTGGCGGTGCCCGCCGGGAAGATGGTGTGCTTGAACCGATGAATGTTGCTGTCGGTGACCGCATCCTATTCGGCAAGTACGCCGGCACCGAGGTCAAGCTGGATGGTGAAGACCTGATCATCATGAAGGAATCCGACATTCTCGGCACGCTCGGCTAAGCCGGAGGCCTCACAATAAAGCGGCACCTGACGCATTCAGCTTCGGTTCATCAATGGTTTTCTATGGTCAGCGCTATGGAGCAGACCATGAAAACATTGATGGAACGCATGGCGGCACCGATGGCCTTGTTGATCTTGGCCGTTTTGGTTGCCGCATTCGGCCGCGCGCTCAGCTAGGTATCGAGTTCCTCGAAGACTTCGCGTGCGACCCGCAGGCCGTTCACCGCTGCCGGCCACCCGGCATAATGCGCGACGTGGATCATCATCTCCTCAATCGCCTGATGACTGATCCCGGCATTCACGGCCCCACGCAGATGGGTTTTGAGTTGAAGCTCCTTGCCCATCACGGTGAGGGCCACGCAGGTAATCATTGAGCGTTCGCGCAGTTCAAGCCCCTGCCGGGTCCACACGTCGCCGAACAGATGCCCGATCGTGATGTCCATAAAGTCGTCGCGGCCGGGTGTCGGGTCGACGGTGTCGCCGAACAGCTCCTTCATCCGCGCGACGCCGCGGTCAATTTTCTCGTCAGCCATGTGGCCCTCCCCTGATTTTCCCTTAAGGGGCCATCATAGCCAAAGGCCGGGTACTTATCCCAGTTCGTACTTGATAGTGAGGTAGCGCGGCGCGCCAGGTCGACTAAAGGCTAATCAGCCGCTTCGTTTCGCAGCTCTTTCTTGGCGCGTTGCCAGAGCGCTTCCATTTCATCGAGAGACTTGTCTTCGATCCGCTCGCCTGAGTCAGCAAGGATCCGTTCCATGCGCCGGAACCGCTGTTCAAAACGCCTGTTTGTGCCGCGAAGCGCGCGCTCCGGGTCGACGTCGTGAGAGCGGGCAATATTCGTCCAGACAAACAGAATGTCGCCAAGCTCGGCCTCGATGGCGGCCTTGTTGCCGCCTGCCTTCCTGGCCTTCTCCAGTTCGATATCAAATTCGTCCAATTCTTCTTGCAGTTTGGCCCGCACCTGTTCCGGTGAGAGCCAATCAAATCCCACGCGGGCAGCACGTTTGGACAGCTTTACTGCGCGCATCAGTGCCGGGTAGCGGTGGGCGACGCCGTCCAGGACGCTGGGGATTTGGCCGGCGGCGCGCGCCTTTTCTTCGCGTTCCTTGTTCTTGTGTTCTTCCCAGGCGACGGTCTGCGCATCGGCATCGGCGACGCTGGTCCCCTCAAACACATGCGGGTGGCGGCGCAGCATCTTGGCGCAAACCGCGTTCACCACGTCATCGAAGGTGAAGTCGCCAGCTTCAGCCGCCATCTGGGCGTGAAAAACGACCTGAAACAGCAGATCGCCGAGTTCGTCTCTCAGCGCATCCATGTCCCGATCGGCAATCGCCTCGCCGACTTCATAGGCTTCTTCGATGGTATAGGGCGCAATCGTGTCGAAGTCCTGTTCCAGATCCCACGGGCAGCCTTCTTGAGGGTGGCGAAGCTTGCGCATGATTCCCAAAAGGTCGGTGATGTCGAACTGGCTCATGGGGCAATCTCTAATAGGCGAAGGTGACGGAAACACCGCCGAATCTATTGCTGCCATCCTGCCCGTCGAATTCCCCGCTGCGCAAGGTGATGCTGAAGGTCAGACGGACCGGTGGCAGCCCCAAGACCCCATCCAGCACCATGATGAACCCGGCTGTCAGATCACCGACCAATGCCTTGCTGCGAACGCCGTGACTGTCGCGGAATGTATTGCCGTCCAGAAAAATGTTCCGGGCAACAGCGCGCCCCTCGACGCCAATAAAGACCGACCAGCCGAAGCTTCCGCCTGTTGGGCCAATGATGCCGGAGCCGGGCAGGGCAGGCGAAATGCGTGGTAGCGTGCGCCAGCTGGTCCCCTTGCTGAGCTGCAGCGTCAGCCCGGTCGCGGCATAGGTGAAGACATTGCCCAGGGACGCGCCGGCATGGGGGTGCAGAGAGAGCAGGGGGCCACCGTTATCGGCCCCCAGCGGCAGGTGCCATTGGCGCCGATAGGCCAGATTGATGCCGGGTTCGTTGCGCAACTGGTTTGGCCAGCCATTGGCGGGCCGGAAACCGAACCAGCGATGCCAGGCGCGCTGGAAGCGCCCCGCCTGTGACGCGGGGCCGACGAGGCCAAGTGTCAGTTCAACCTGATCGGTCCATCTAGGGGTCGCGAGTTCGACACCTGTGGTGAGGTAAAGCCAGCCGCCGAACGGATGATCGTCTTCAATCAGCTCAGGGTCGGTAATGTCCGACGGTGTGTACATGTTCTGGCCAAATTGGAGGTATGGGCGAGGCGTGCTCCCCTCGGGCCGACTAAGCAACAAGCCTTCCAGCAGACCGGTCAGGCCCAGCATGGACCGGCGCTCTTTCGGCACCCAATCGATCCGGAAGCCATTCGAATAATGCCGGTCTCGGTCGCTCACCATCACGTCGTTCTCAACGACAATCGAGACATAGCCATGGGGAGCGTCGCTGGCCGACACCATATTGGGCAGCAGACATGCCCATAGGCAGACAGCTAATCGAAATGGATGCATTCCCGAGTCCGGTGGCGTTGACGACGCGCGCGCGTCCTATAGCATGGTGGAGATAGGGGGACACCATGCCAGATCAACGATTGCTATCGCTTGCTACCGGGACCTTGCCGGAGTTTTCGCCTGCCGAAGTGACCCGGGCCTGTGCGGAAGCGGGATGGCCTGCCTGTGGCATCTGGTACGACCCTGAAACCTGGACCGACGCAACGACGGCGGACGTGGCAAAGGCGTTTTCAGAAACCGGTATTATCCCGCTGGATATCGAGGTGGTTTGGATTCAGCCGGACGGCCCTGACCCCAACCATCAACGGCTGATTGAAGCGGGCGGAGAGATTGGCGCACGCAATGTGCTGATTGTGAGTTCGGATCCTGATCGTGCTGAAACCAAACGCCGGTTTGCCGAGATTTGCGGCTGGGCCGCTGATGCGGGCATGAATGCATGCCTTGAGTTTTTGCCGATTACCGAGATCAAGACGCTGGCGGATGCGCTGGACGTGTTGAACGATGTCGACCACCCGAACGCCAAACTGCTGATTGATCCCACCCATCTGGCGCGGTCTGGTGGTCATCCTGATCTTTTGAAGGACGTGTCGCCGGACCTGCTCAGCTATGCTCAATTTTGTGACGGAGTCGCGGCGTTGCCGGACGATGACATCCAGACGATTCTGAACGAGGCTGTCGATGGGCGGTTGATGCCGGGGGAAGGGGCCTTGCCCATCGCAGCGCTGCTGAAGATATTGCCGGACGATCTGCCCCTGGCGGTCGAGCTGCGGTCAAAAGCCTTGCGGGATGCCCATCCAGACCCGGTCGCCCGCGCCCGCGCTGTTCTGGACGCGACGACCGGCTATCTGGAGAGCTAGTGGTTCCGGATCAGTTCAGTTCGGTCAGGGGCATGTACTGAACGTCGAACCAGTTTCGGTCCGCCATCTGGATCTTTTCGTCGACATCCATTTTCCACGCGTCGAGCAGGTCCGGCGAGACGGTGAAGTAGAGCTTGTCATCGACAATGGCGAAGGACATGGGATCACCCGGCACTTTGACACCCTGGCTGACACCGTGTGCGCAATGGCCGCCATATTGCGGGACATAGCGATCCGGATTGGCGGTGAAGATGTCGCGGTGTTCTGCCTTGGCAAACAGGTAAAGCGTGCCGTCATGCACCGCGACGATGTTGCCCTGGCCGCGAACCGGCTTGCCTTCGGTGAAATAGGCGACAGGGTCGTAGCCAGAGATTGCAGGGGCAGCGCTGCTTTGGCCGTCATCAGACGCCGCGGCGGGCATGGCTGTCACGGCAACAACGGCAATGATCAGGGACTGGAAAACTTTAGGCATGGGTCTCTCCTCGGGAAGGGATGTTGAGACCCCAAAGACTAATCAGGCTGCCTTCCGCGTCACTTAACAGCTGCTGACATCGCGTCACGTGCCAGTGATTGGGGTGTGACCAGAACCACCGCCGCCCCATAAAGAAAGGGCGGAATGAAGAAAGGGCGGACCGTTCGGCCCGCCCTCTTTTAGCGACTTATGGGGTAGGGAGTTTAGAGATCAGCGGGGGAGACATCCTTAATGCCCGGCCAGTTGTTGTCGGCCTTGGTAATGTTACCCGGAATATCTTTCGACCAGTGCTTGGCGACCTGCTTTGAGACATTCAGGTAGAGCTTACCGTCAACGATTTTCCACGCCTCTGGATCGATCGGGATCTTCTTGCCCAGGGCAACACCCATGGCGCAATAACCGCCATATTGCGGCAGAAAGGCTGTGGGGTCCGCTTCAAAGGCCACCTTGTTGGCATCGCTTGAAAACAGATAGACGACGTCGTCATAAATCGCGACATGGCCGTTTTCACCCTGGGTCGGTACACCTTCATTGAAGTAGGCGACGGGGTCATAGCCGCGCAGGCCGACCGCATTGGTATCAATGCCGGCGGCCGATGCCGTGACCGGTGCGACAACAAAGAGCGCCAGCGCGCCCAGGAAAAAATTTCGGATACGAGTAGTCATAGTCAGGTTCCTTCGAGTTGCTGTTTCGATGAGACGAACCTAGCGACCCCGAACCAGACACGCTAATCACATAGACAGGTCTGTCTATCACGGATGCGTGAGAGGATGGTGAGTTGGAAAAGTGGATAGGACACATATTCGCAAATAAGAATCAGTTGCATTAACAACGGCACCCTTCTAAGAATCACTCTCAATAATGAAAATCGAGTGTGGAGGGGTCATCTGTGAGACCGGGTAGAAATTTCATTAGAATTCTGGCGTTTGCCATTGCGTTCGTCATGACAACTGGCGCCGCTGTGCTGGCTCAAGACGAGACGGAGGATGAAGTAAAGGCAGATAAGTCCCCGGTGGTTCGGGAAACCATCGTAACGACCGGCTTCAAACGCGACTATCTGAACACGACCGCCCAGTCGGCAGTCGGCCTCGCTCTACCCATTCTGGAAACGCCGGCTGCGATCAGTGTGGTGACCCAGGACATCTTGCAGGACCAACAGGTCAACAATGTCGACGATGCGCTTCGCAACGTCGCGGCCGTCACGAAGTTCAAGACCGGCAATGGCGGCGAGGAAAAGTTTTCCATCCGTGGATTTGATGCATCCCAATCGATCTACAAAGATGGCGCTCGAATCAACAACGCCCTGAACGCATCCAATATCCCGTCAACCGAGACGGCCAATATCGAACGCATCGAGGTGCTGAAGGGGCCTGCGGGCCTGATCTACGGTCAGGGTGAGCCTGGCGGCGTGATTAACTATGTCACGAAGAAGCCGCAATTAGACCCCTACTACAGTGCTGAGGCCATTGCCGGAAACTATGACTTCTACAAGCTTGAAGTCGATGCGACCGGCCGCCTGGGCAACAGTGATCGTTTTGCGTTCCGGCTGGTCGGCGCGTATGAAAACTCCGACAGTTTCCGCGATGAAGTTGAGCGGGAACGAGTGCTTCTGAATCCTACAGTCAGCGCCTTCTTCGGTAACCGGTCGTCTGTCACCCTGGGGTTCGAATATCTCAATGACGAATACACGCAGGACCGCGGCCAGGTCCTCGATGGAGACACCGTCGCTGGCTATTTCTACAACGAGGACATTCAGGACGAGACGCAGTTTTACGGCATTCCGGATTGGAACCGCGACACCAAGGCCGAGTCCATGCGCTACTATGCGCTGATCGATCTCACCCTGACTGATTTCTGGCGGGTAGAGATTTCGGCTTCACGGACCGAAAACGACAAGACCAACGTGGATTCGTCGCCGCTTCCTGTTTTCGCCAATAGCGGTGTCATCGGAAGTCTCAGCGACTTCTTCCAGGCCAATGTTGGGGTGCCGCTGACCGGTGCCGGTGATTTCACAGATGTCGTTTTCATTCAGCCCCGCCAGACCGTGGGGAAGGGGACTGCCAACCAGGTGAAGGTCTCAAACTTCCTGAATTTCTCAACAGGGGGTATCGAGCATGAGTTGCTTGCCTCATTCAGCTTTGAGAGCAAACGCACCGAGAATCAGAGTTTCCGGGGAGATAACAACGTTATCTTTAACCTGCTGACCGAGGAGTATTTTGTCGCGGACTTTTCTGCCATACCAGGCGCCTTGGCGGACGGCATTTTAGAGCCAGGAGAGGTGCTGGGTCCGGTCGATTTCGGCCTGCGTGACCGTGGTTTTTCTCTTGCTGACAAAACTGAGGAATATGGCATCAACCTGATCGACCTGATCCGCCTGACGGATCAGTGGAGCGTCTTGGCCGGATTTCGGTATTCAGACTTCAACAACATCCTCAGGCCGTCAGGGGACGACACGAATTTCAGCTTCCGCGGCGGCATTGTCTATGAACCGGTCGAAGACATGTCGTTCTATGCCAGCTTCGCCGAAGGGTATACGCCGACCGTATTACTGGGCGTGGATGAAAACCCCGTCGATCCAGAGACATCCAAGTCATGGGAGATTGGCGCGAAGTTCCTGTTGAACGACGGCAGGCTCTTGATCACCGCGGCCGCCTTTATAATGGATCTGAAGGGCGTTCCCTTCGTGACCAATCCGGGCGCGCCCGTTGCCGAACAGCGATACGAAAACGCTGGCCGGATCAGCAGTGACGGTTTTGAAATCGAGGTGACCGGCCAGATCACAGAAAACTGGCGTATTCAGGCCGGCTACGCATTTCTCGATACAAAGATCGCGGAAGGCGGAACAGGCGAATTCGGGTCGGTTTTTCCGACCGGAAATCGCATCAACGGTGTGCCGAAACACAGCTTCAACCTTTTCACCATTTACGAATGGGAAATCGCCAATGCGGGAACCTTCGGGTTCGGTGGTGGCATTTTCTATCAGGACGATGTCTTTATCAGCACCGAGAACAACGCCCGGTACAAGAGTTTCGTTCAGGTCGACCTTGTGACCTATTACAAGACCGACCGTTGGAAAGCTCAGCTCAATATCAAGAATCTGCTGGACCAGGACGCCCGCCAGGCGCAGGCGCTGACCACGACAGACACGTTTGCCGGTATTCGGGTCGGCACGATTAATCCGCTCACCGTGACCGGCTCAATCGCCGTCGAGTTCTAGGGGCAGGGCCTTTGTTCGTGCGAAAGAAACGCCTTTGGTTTGACGTCCACTCCTGGGTCGGATTGAAACTATCGATTCTGATGAGTTTCATTCTGATTACCGGCACGCTCGCCGTGTTCAGCAACGAACTGGACTGGGCTTTCAACAGTGAAATGCGGGTTGCGTCCCAGGCAAAGGGCACGCCAATTGCCTGGGGAGCCATGTATGACAGCGCGGTTGAGGCGTTTCCTGACGGCAGGCTGACCGCAATCATGCTTGGCCCCGACCCCTGGTTCGCGGCCCAGGGTGTTGCGCAAGGCCCGGACGGGCAACTGCACCGGCTGTGGTTCAACCCTTATACGGGCGCGTATCAAGGCGCGACCGGCTGGCTCAGCATCCAGCGATTTTTGCGTAGCACTCACCGGCATTTGATGATGCCCAATGCCATTGGCATTCCCATCGTCTGTGCGTTTTCGTTCCTGCTTATTGCGTCCATGGTCACAGGCCTCGTCGTTTACAAGAAGTTCTGGCGCGGCTTTTTCCGAAAACCGCGCTTCGACCAGCCGGTGCGGACCTGGACCGGCGACCTGCACCGGCTGGGGGCTCTTTGGTCGGCCTGGTTCCTGGTACTGATTGCGCTGTCCGGCATTTGGTATCTGGCTGAGAAAAGCCTGGGTGGTGCGGCACCGCGGGTCGAGGAACCGCCGACGACGATAGAGCGGGAAGGGGTGCTGCCCGCCGGCTTTACCGGCGCCGATCTGCAAAAAGCTGCAAACATGGCTATGGAAGCCTATCCATCCCTGGACCTCAAGGTCGTTTTGCTGCCCCGTAGGCCAACTGCCAACTTGACCTTTGGTGGGCAGGCTGACGCCATCCTGGTCCGGCCGACCGCCAACACTGTCTGGGTGGATCCGGCCACTCTTAACGTCACCGGCATTCAGCGCGGTGAGACCCTGACAGCTCATCAGCGGCTTTCAGAACTGGCGGATCCGCTTCACTTCGGTACGTGGGGCGGCATTGTCACTAAAATCATCTGGTTCCTTTTTGGTGTTTTGCTGTCCGGGCTCTCGGTGACGGGGATCATTATCTATGGCAAACGCATCGCCCGCGGCGGGCCCGGTGCAGCATCGGCCAATGATGCAGCGCCCCTGACCGCATGACCAAAGGAACGTTCGCGACGGCATGGAAGGGTATGGGTCTGTGGAAGTGGCCAGCCATCACTATGTTAGTCATCTGGGCAGGGTTGGTTCCTTTTCTAGGACCTGTTCCGCCCACCTGGCAGAACCACGGAACGCAAACTGATGACAACATCACGCTGACGCTGGAAACACGCGGCCGCATGCGCGCCGGCCATTCAATCGATCTGCGGCTGACGGCCAACGCAAATGCGGACCGGGAAATTTTCGTAGGCTTTGAAGGTGAACCCAACGAGGTCTCAGCACTAACCCTGAACGGTCAAGAACTGCAAACCCGAGTTGATTTATCCGTGCCGGACAACGGGCCGCTGACGATCACCGTGCGGATGGTAACGGACGAGGGCCGCGAGAGAGTCTTTCGCTGGCACCTAGGTATACCCCAACCTTTGTAACTTCATAAATCGCATAATTTATATTATGTAAAATTATTAACAGATAAATTGAATCAATGAGTTAAAATTACCCGAACTTCGGCCCTAAGCGAACCAGTAGAGGTAAATGGTAAGGCCGTAGAGCCCGATGATCGGATAGAATGTCATGGCAAAACCTGCCGCCCGATAAGTCGGTTTGATCAGATAGCCGATCACAAAAAGCGCCCGCCCTATCACGAACAGCACCGCGACAATCGGAATCAGCTTCAGCCAATACTGATAAGTGATCGCGCTATAGGCGGTGATTCCGATCACAAACAGCACGCTTTGTTCCAACGTGTTGCGGATGTAGCGCTGCCAGATCGCGAACGTTTTGTCTTCAAAGCCGCTGAGCGGATCGATGCCCCGGGTGAAAAATCGCAGATTGGCGATCATCATGATCCCGATAAGTAGGCAAACGCCTGGTACCAGAGCCCATTTGGCGGCATAGGCCAACCGCTCGTCCAGGCCAATCTGTCTGGGTGTGATGCCGATCCGATGCCACAACAGCCACGCTATCAGTAAGGATAAAACGGCGCCCAATATCATCCCGGCGGCGACCACTAATTGATCGCGGCGCGCTGGCTTGCTGTCGGCGTTTGGTGAGTCCCCCAAAGGGTTTAACCGCCCCTTCTAAACCTCAATCACAAGCCCATCATAGGCGGGCTCGACCCCATCCGGAAGCGCGGCCTTCAAGGTCTCATAGTCCATATCCCACGTCATATGGGTCAAATAGGCACGTTTCGGTTTCACCCGTTCAATCCAGGACAATGTGAGGTCCAGATGTGCATGGGTCGGGTGCGGATCGTAGCGCAGGGCGTCGACAATCCACACATCGATGCCTTCCAGTGCCTCGAACGCAGCCTCATCCAGCACATTAAGATCAGTAGAATAAGCGATTCTATCGAAGCGGAAACCCAGCGATGTAATCGATCCGTGGCCTTGTTCAAACGGCGTTACCTCGATCTCGCCAACCCTTAGCGGCCCGTCAATCAGGTTTCCCTTGCAGATCGCCGGATAGCCTTCCTGTGAGACGAAAATATAGTCAAAGCGCCGGTTGAGGGTCGCCAGCGTCGACGCGTCTGCATAGACATCGATACGCTTTTTCGCCCGGTACGACAGAATCCGCAGGTCGTCGATCCCATGGGTATGGTCCGCGTGGTCGTGGGTGTAAAGCACCGCGTCGAGCCGGTCGATCTGCGCATCCAGGCACTGTTCACGCAGATCGGGCGACGTATCGACCAGTAGCCGTGTGTCCCCCTGCTCCACAGCGATCGAGACGCGGCGGCGGCGGTTTTTCGGGTTCTCCGGGTCGCAGTCGCCCCAATAATTGCCGACGACGGGTACGCCGCCGGACGTGCCGCAGCCCAGAACTGTCACCCTCATGACGCGGGCCGGGCGGCCTTGGTAAACAGCCGGAAGAAATTGTCTGTTGTCGTTTGGGCCAGCGCCGTGTCGCTGACCTCTTTCAGTTCGGCTACCGTGGCCGCCGTATGGACGACATAGGACGGTTCGTTGGTCTTGCCGCGAAACGGCACCGGCGCCAGATAGGGCGCGTCGGTTTCAACCAGCAGCCGCTCCAACGGCACGGATTTGACCGTTTCGCGCAGGTCCTCGGCGCGCTTGAAGGTGGCGATGCCGGAGATGGAGATGTAGAGACCCAAATCGACAGCCCGTTCAGCAAGTTGCTGTGTCGCACTGAAGCAATGGATCAGGCCGGGATAGGCCCCCCGCTCCATTTCTTCTGAAAGTATCCTGACCGTATCGTCATCTGCATCGCGCGTATGAACGATGAGCGGTAGGTCGGTGATCCGCGCCGCCTTGATATGCTCGCGGAATACCTGTTGCTGAACCTCACGCGGGCTGTGTTCATAGAAATAGTCCAGTCCGGTCTCGCCAATTCCGACGACGCGCGGATGTTGTGACAGCTCGATCAATTGATCGGCCACTGTTTCGGGCTCTTTTTCAGCTTCGTGCGGGTGAACACCAACCGTGCAGTAAATGTTCTCATATTGTTCTGCAATGGCGCGAACCCGGGGGAATCCCTCCAGCGAGGTCGAAATGGTCAGCATCATACCCACCCCTGCCTCGCCTGCACGGGCCACCACGCTGTCGATATCCTCGATCAGCCCGGGGTAATCTAGATGACAGTGGGAATCGATCAGCACGGCTGTCTATCTCGATTAAACGGAGTCGGAGACCACACGCACTCTTCATTCCGGCGAAGGCCGGAATCCAGAGCGGCGGTTGGCCTGGACCCCGGCCTTCGCCGGGGTGACGGATTTGAGCGGTGGCAGCAAAAACACGTCATCGAATACACCTAAGCCACTTCTTCTTCGACGATCCGTGGGAACAGGCCGACCGGCTTGTCGATGGGTGTGCCAGACATCAGCCGGCCCGCATCGCCAATATGGGCAAAAAAGCGCCCGTCTTCAGGCACACCCAGCATATCGAGCAGCTTGCGCGCGGTACCGGGGATCACCGGCTGACTCATAATGCCGATATTCCGAAGCGTCTCTGCAGCCACGTAGAGCACGGTTTTCATCCGCTCAGGGTCGGTCTTCTTCAACGACCAAGGTTCCTGATGCGCGATATAGCCATCGGCGTCGGCGATCAGCCGCCACACCGCTTCCAGCGCCGCATGGATCTGCTGGGCGTCCATGGCGTCACGCATGGTCGCTAGCGCGTCATCAGCCCCTTTAAGCAGCGCTTCATCGTCTGTGGTCAGCGCGCCCGGCTGCGGAATTTGTCCGTCGCAGTTCTTGAACACCATGGAAAGTGTGCGCTGCGCTAGGTTGCCATAGCCATTGGCCAGGTCACCGTTGATCCGGTGGACGATGCCTTCATGCGAATAGGTCCCATCATTGCCGAATGGTACTTCACGAGCCAGGAAATAGCGGGTCTGGTCGAGGCCGAATTCCTCTACCAGCGCATCGGGCGTGATCACATTGCCCAGGGATTTGGACATTTTCACGCCTTCGAGATGAAGGAAACCGTGCGCAAACACCCGTTTGGGCAGCGGCAGTCCGGCCGACATCAGGAACGCCGGCCAATAGACTGTATGAAAACGGATAATGTCCTTACCGATGATATGCAGGTTGGCGGGCCAATACTGGGCAAATGCGCCCTGCTCGTCCGGAAAGCCGACACCGGTGATGTAATTGGTTAAGGCGTCCAGCCAGACATAGACGATGTGTTTGGGGTCATCGGGAACCGGAATGCCCCATTCAAAGCTGGTGCGCGAAATCGACAGGTCGCGCAGGCCGCCCTCTACGAAATTCGCGATCTCATTCTTGCGGGTTTCCGGCAGAATGTAGCCCTGCTCATAGAGCTCGAGCAATTTGTCCTGATAGGCCGATAAGCGGAAGAAATAGCTGGGTTCTTCCACCCATTCGACAGGTTTGCCTTCCGCAGTTTGCCAGTTGCCATCGGCATCTTTTTCCAACTCCGCCTCGGTAAAGAACGCTTCGTCGCGGACGGAGTACCAACCGGCATAGGTGTCCAGATAGATGTCGCCATTGGCTTCAAGCCGGCGCCACATTTCCTGGACCGCCATTTTGTGCCGCTCTTCGGTTGTGCGGACAAAATCATCATTGGAAATATGAAGAAGCTCTGTCATCGCCTCGAATTTATTGGCGTTCTCGGTTGCAAATTCTTCTGCGGTTTTGTCCGCATCGCGAGCCGACTGCTCCACCTTTTCCCCGTGTTCGTCGGTGCCGGTCAGGAACATAACGTCAAAGCCATCCAACCGCTTGAAGCGCGCGATCACGTCGGTCGCGATGGCCTCATAGGCGTGGCCGACATGCGGGGCGCCATTGACGTAGGAAATCGCCGTGGTGATGTAGAATGTACTGGCGGTCATGCGGTCAGGGCCTGCAGCTTGGTAAAGGTGGTGATCGTCACCTGTTTCGGGTCGAGGTTCAGCCCCGCAGCCCTTGGAAACTGGCGGGCCGCGTTCTCCCATACCTCGACCCATTGATCAAGGCCAGCCAACGGCGCAAGACGGTTAAAGAGTGTCCCCTCCTCCGCGACGTGACCGGGTTCCCCCGTCGCCTTGAAGGCGATAAGCCGTTGCAGCAGGCCATCCACTAACTCGCCTAGTAGTCTGAAGGAATCCGCAGCCTTTTTGCCGGTGACACTGTCACCCAGCCGGTGCAGCGCGGCCGGATCAAGGCGCGGCAGACTCTCCAACACCTCAAGGATTTGACGGTAAAGTGCTGCCCCACCGGCATCGGCCAGCGTTAGCGCGCGTCCGGGGCTTCCCGCCGCCAACGCCATAATCAGATCCTTGTCGGCTGGCGGCAGCGCGAGATCCCACTTGCTCAGGACTTGTTCCATGTCATCTTCGGCCAGCGGCTTGAGCGAAATCTGCCGGCAACGCGACCGAATGGTCGGCAACAGACGGCCCGGCGCGTGGGCGACTAAGAGTAGAACCGACCGTTTGGGTGGTTCTTCGAGGATTTTGAGCAACGCATTGGCAGACTGCCGGTTCATTTCGTCGGCGCTGTCGACAATGGCTACCCGCCAGCCGCCATCACCGGACGTCATGCCGAAGAAGCCATGTAGAGAACGGACGTCGTCGACAACGATTTCCGCTCGCAGACGCTTATTCTTCTCGTCCCAGGCCCGCTCAATCACGCGCAGGCCGGGATGCGCCTCCTGCAGGACGAGGCGATAAGCTTGAGATTCCGTCGATACGGCCAGATTGGCCGGTCCGTCACCAAATAGGCCAACGTCCGGCGCATTGCCCTTATCGAACAGAAATTTTGCAAACCGATAGGCCAAAGTCGCTTTGCCGATTCCCCGTGGCCCGGTAATCAGCCAGGCATGGGGCAGACGCTCACTGTTGAACGCGTCCAAGAGCGCGCGTTCAGCCTCGGCATGACCCCATAGGTTTTCTGCAACGCGTGGCGCAAAGGGATCAATTCCATCGTCAAGCGCGGCCTGGGGCATCAGGACAGCCCCAGCCGGTCTTGAACAACAACCCATATAGCCTCATGGACAGTATCGACCGGGTGATTGGCGTCGATCAGCACACATCTATCGGGCTCTTGTTCAGCGATATCGCGGAACGCCTCGCGCAGTATCTCGTGAAATTCCGGTCCCATGCGTTCATACCGCGTCTCGTCGATGTCCCGGCGGATGGCGCGTTCCAGGCCCGTCTCAATGGGTAGGTCCAAAATCAGCGTGAGATCAGGCTTCAGGTCACCGACCACCAAGGCATAGATGTCTTCGACCGTCTTTCTCCCCAGCCCTTGCGCATAACCCTGATAGGCCATGGTTGAATCGGCAAACCGGTCGCACAGCACAGTCTGACCAGCCGCCAGGGCCGGCCGCACTGTTGCCGCGAGGTGATCTGCACGGGCGGCAAAGTGCAACAGGGCCTCGGCCATCGGGTCCCAGTCCTGATCGCCTTCAACCAGCAGCTTTCTGATCGGGCCGCCGGGCTCACGGGTTTCGACCACGTCGAGACCATGCGTTCTCAAGCGTGCAGATAACAGGCCAAGCTGGGTGGACTTTCCGGTACCCTCGCCCCCTTCGAATGTGATGAATTGCCCCCCCATTGGCGCATTCTACTCGCTACCGGAGCTGCCATAGAGCAGATATTCGATTGCTGAATTAATCTTGCCGAACGTGCCCACTTTTTCGACGGCGGCCCCGGCGACGACCGGCACAGTAACGGTCTGCATTTCCGGCGCGGTAAAGGTGATTGAGCCAAGTTGCGTGCCCTTGTCGATCGACGCGGGAACCGGCGCGATATAGCTTAATTTGGCCTCGAGCCCCTGGCGCGCCTTTCGGCTCAAGGTGACCGTCACATCGTCGGCGACCACGAGCGGCACGCGCGCATCCAGGCCCAGCCAGACCGGCGCCTGCTCCACGACCTGGCCCGCCTTGACCAATTCATAGGTCTTGAAGTTGCGGAAGCCCCAAGCCAGGAACCTCTCGGCTTCGCGCGCCCGCATTCGTGTGCTGGGGAGGCCATTGACCACCAGGATCAACCGCGTCGCCTCACGCTTCGCGGACGCGGTCAGACCGTACCCGCCCTCGGTTGTGTAGCCGGTCTTCAGGCCATCGGCACCGCGTACGACACCCAGGATCGGGTTGCGGTTGCCCTGGCGGATCGGCTCACCGGTGGTGAGGTCTTTGCCGTAAGCAAAGCTCTCTTCGGAATAATAGCCATAGAAACGCGGATGTTCTTCAATGATCCTGCCAGCCAGGCGGGACAGATCCCGCGCGGTTGAATAATGACCGTCCTCGTGCAGGCCGTGGGAATTGAGAAAGTTGCTGTCAGTCAGCCCGATTTCCGCTCCGGTTTCGGTCATCTGCTCGGCGAAATATTCCTCTGTGCCTGCCAGCCCCTCTGCAAGGGCGACACAAGCGTCATTGCCGGACTGAATGATCATGCCGCGCAGCAGGTCTTCTATGGAAACCCGTTCGCCGACTTCCAGAAACATCTGCGAGCCGCCCATCTTCCAGGACCGCTCGCTGACCGGCAGCTCGTCGTCGAGCTTGAGCGTGCCATCGTTGAGCGCGTCAAAGACAACATAGGCGGTCATCAATTTCGTCATCGATGAGGGCGACATCCGCTGATCGGCGTTCTTTTCATAGAGCACCGTTCCCGTCGTATGGTCGATCAAGATCGCCTGCTTGGCTTGCACCTCGAAAGGCGGTTCTGCAAGTTGCGCTTCCACGCCGGTCAGTCCGGTCAGAAAGACGAGTGTGGCCAGCCCGAGAGAGCGGAAAAAAATCATTCGTTCAGGTCCTGCTGAGTCTTGGTGAGGCGAAGTCTATGGGGCGTCCATGGCAGGAGCAAGGCAGCGGTGCACCGATCAATTCTGCCACTCATCGACAAGGATTCGCGCGTTAACCTGGCCCGCCGATACCACGCGAGCCAAAACCTCGTCGGCATCTTCTACGGTCGCGATGGGCCCGATCCGGACCCGGTGAAACTCTTGCCCGTTGACCACGGTGCTGGACACCTTGGCTGGACCGATATGTTGGAGATTGTCCCGCAGCCGTGACGCGTTATAGGGATCGGAAAACGCGCCGGCTTGCACATAGATCTGGCTGGAGATGGGCGCGAGTTCCTGCGTCTCGACATAAAGCCCGCTGCTGCGCGGCGGCAAGGGCGCCGGTTCTTCTGTAATCGGTGCCTGGTAAACAGTCGGCCGCGGGGCGGGTGCTGCTTCCTCCAGCGGAGGCAAGGTTTCCAGTTGCACCTCCTGGACCGGCGGTTTGGGTACGGCCGGGGGCGGTATTTCGGCGCGTTCGATGTATTGAACACGGACCTTGGCGGTCCCCTGTTCGACGAAGTCGAGCAACTGCGCGGCCCGATAGGACATATCGATCACCCGGCCACGGGCAAATGGTCCACGGTCATTCATGCGCACCACCAGCGATTTGCCGTTCTCCAGATTGGTCACGCGCACCATGCTGGGCATCGGCAGGGTCCGGTGCGCGGCACTGATCTTGTACATGTCGAAGGTTTCGCCATTGGCCGTCTTGCGGCCATGGAAGTTCGGGCCATACCAGGATGCGATCCCCCGCTCGTCATGACGGCGATTTTCCTTCGGCACATATCGGACGCCTTGAATGTAATACGGGTTGCCAACCTTATAGATGCCCCCCGCCCCATCCGGCAGTACGGCCATATCCGACCCGGGGGGATAAGGGCTGGGCGGCAGTTTGGCTTCTTCGCGGGTCGCGCAGGAGGCCAGAATCAGGCCTGACAGGACCGTGGCGGCGACGCGCCTCACTCAATGGCCTCCGCCAGATGTCCGACGGCAAGCGCATAGAAATTGGCGCAGTTATAGCGAAGGATCGTCCGGAAATTCGTATAGACCAGATAGGACTGGTCGCTCGACCCATCAATCCGCAGAATCGATGCTGTCTGGCCAGGATGCGGCAGATCACCACCGTCACGCAGCCGAACACCCATGGCCTGCCATGTGGTGACCGGCAGTTCCGCTGAATGCTGGCGCGTGGCCCGGCAGCCGGACCCTTCATAACCACCAAGTTCAGCCAGCTCGGCTTCGAAGTTCTGCGGCAGCGTGACGGGTTCGCCCCAGTGATGGTCCCCTGTCCAGCCGTGCCTGGCGAGATAGTTGGCGATTGAGGCAAACACGTCGGCTTCGCTGCCCCAGATGTCCCGGTGTCCGTCGCCGTCATGGTCGACCGCATATTCAAGATAACTGGTCGGCATGAACTGGCTTTGACCCATCGCGCCCGCCCAGGAGCTCTTCATATCATCAAGCTCGATCCAGCCATTGTTCAGGATCGTGAGCGCGGCAAACAATTCCCGCCTGAAAAAGTCCGCCCGTCTTGGGTCGTATGCCAGGGTCGCTAGCGACCGGATCGCATCCTCGCGGACCCTGTAAAGGCCGTAGTTGGTCTCCATGCCCCAGATCGCGACGATGTAATGCGGCTGCACGTTATAGGCCTGCGCCACGTCGGCCAGAATCTCGGCATGCTCAACAAGGAACTTCTGACCGTTATCGATCCGGGCCTGGCTGACCCGTTTGTTGATGTACGTGTCGACGGTTTCAACGAACTCTGCCTGTTTGCGGTCTGCGCGGACGACCCGCTCCAGCGGCGTGAGGTCAGCGAGCGCAGCATCCACGATATCAGGGCGAATGCCCCGCTCCAGCGCCTCTGCCCTGACTTCAGCAAGCCATTCGTCCCAACTGGGGCGTGTGTCCTGCGCAAAAGCGGGTTGGGCTGACGCAATAAGCAGCAGCAGAGCAGCAAGAACACGGCGCATGGAAGGCCCCTTAAAGTGAGTCGGTTGGTAAACCTATAATTGGCTCACCGGAGCATGGGTGCAAGCGCAGAGCAGAACTGATCGAGTTCTTCTTCGGTATTGTAGATATGGACGGACGCCCGCAGCATCGGCGGCAGGCCTCGCCGGTGAGAATCAAAGAACGCCATATGCGGCGGACTGACATTCACATTGATGTTCTGGGCAAACATTGCTGCAGCGACATCAGCGGGCTCGCGGTCTTTCAGCCTCATGGTGATGATGCCACAGTGCTTGGCTCCTTTGTCCATCACCGTGACGCCCGGGATATCGGAAAGCCGGGCCCGCAATCCCGCCGCCAGACCGCTTATCCGTGCCTCAATCGCAGGCACGCCCCATTCCAGCGCGTAATCGATGGCGGCGCCCAAGCCCAGATCGAGTGCGACAGGGCGATCCCAGGTCTCAAATCGTGCGGCGCCTGGCGCCACCTCATAATCGTCTTCGGCGGTTAGCGTGGTTCCCTTCATGTTGAGCAGCATGGGGTCGATCTTGTCCATCATGGCCGCGCTGATCCAAGCAAATGCAACGCCCCTGGGGCCCCGCAAAAACTTGCGGCCCGCCGCGGTCAGCACGTCGCAGTTCAGATCGCTGACGTCGAGCGGTATCTGCCCGGCCGACTGCGCAGCGTCGAGAAACATCGGCACCCCTGCTTGGCGCGCTAACGCACCTGCTTTAATGGCGGGATTGACCAGGCCGCCATTGGTCGGCACGTGGACCAGGGAAAAGAGCTTAACACCCGGGTCCTTAAGGGCCCGTTCAAGGGCGTCCAGGTCGATCTGCCCAGTACTGTCATCGGGAACAGCCTTGACCGTAAAACCGTAGCGCCGGGACAATTGGATCATCGCCGTGTGGTTGCTGCAATATTCGGCGACGGATGTCAGAACCGTATCATTCTCGCCGATGCCAAGGCCCACAACAGCGCCGTGAAACAAACTGTTCCAGGCGCGGGTTACGCCGTCAAACAGGGCAATTTCGTCAGGCTTTCCGCCGATTAGCGTTGCGGCCGATCGATAGATGTTTTGTAACCTGTCAGCGGCCACGTTACCCGCCTCATAGCCGCCGGTCATCGCCTCGAGCTGAATATGCCCGGTGATCGCATTGATCACGGGTTGAGGCATCAGGGCAGCACCTGCATTGTTCAGGTGAATACGGCCTGCGCACCCCGGTGTCTCATGACGTGCGCGGGCAACGTCGATGTCCGCCATCAGCACACGCGCAGATAATGGATCGAGAACAGGTTATTCGGATCGGTCCAGGTCTGGACCGGGTCGAAGCCCGCTTCACCGGCGTAAATCAGGAATTCTTCGACGCCATATTTGTGCGAGTTTTCCGTATGGATTGTCTCGCCCGGTTCGAAATCAAAGCTTGAGCCATTGATTCTAACGGTTTGATCTTTCAGGCTTTCGATGTGCATTTCGATCCGCCCCCGTTCCTTCGTGTAGAAGGCATGGTGGCGGAACGCATCGACGTCGAAGTCACCGCCCAGCTCGCGGTTGATCCGCTCGAGAATATTGAGATTGAACGCGGCTGTGACCCCTTCCTGGTCATTATAGGCTGCATTGAGTGTCGCCTCGTCTTTCTTCAGGTCGACCCCAATCAGCAGTTCCCCACCCCGACCGACAATATCCGCCACGACTTTCAGGAAACGAACCGCTTCAGGACGGGTGAAGTTGCCAATCGTCGATCCGGGGAAGAAGCCGACGCGTTTTGGCACGCTTTCCATGGTGGGAAGGTCAAGCGGCTGGGTGTAATCAGCCACGACCGGGCGCAGAGTCAGGGCCGGAAACTCCTCGGCCAAATCCTTGGCAGACTGCACCAGATGTTCGCGGGATATGTCGATCGGCACAAAGGCGGCCGGATCTTTGACGGCAGACAGCAAAACGCGGATCTTTTGCAGCGATCCGCAGCCAAATTCGATCAATTCTGCACCCGGGCCAATAAGCTCGGCAATCTCGCCGCTATGGGATTCCAGCAGGGCCAGTTCGGTCCGCGTGGGATAGTACTCGTCAAGCTCGCAGATCGCGTCGAACAGCTTCGAGCCCTCCGCGTCATAGAAGAATTTGCACGGAAGCTGCTTTTGTTCCTGGCTCAAGCCATCGACGACCGCATCCATAAACCGCTCTTCTGTTGGCGCATAATCGTAAATTTTTTCAATATTTTGCACTGATAGTCTCAGAATATTTCTCAGGTCAGGATTGGTCGTCTGCTAGGCGGATGCCGCTGAACTGCCAGCGCGCATGGGGCGGGAAGAAGTTGCGATAGGTGGCGCGGATATGGCCATCAGGTGTGACGCAGGACCCGCCCTTCAGCACCATCTGGCCGGACATGAATTTGCCATTATACTCGCCCACCGCACCCGCTGCCGCGCGAAAACCGGGATAGGGCCGATAGGCGCTACCGGTCCATTCCCAAACGTCGCCATAGGCCTGGCGAAGCCCACTGCGTTCACCTGCGCTCACCGGGTGCAGGTGCCCTGCCCCCATCAGATTGCCTGATACCGGGTGTCCGGGCGCTGCCAATTCCCATTCAAATTCAGTCGGCAGGCGCTTTCCGGCCCAATTGGCAAAGGCGTCCGCCTCATAGTAGCTGACATGACAGACAGGTTCATTGGGATCGACCGACCGCATACCGCTTAAGGTAAACTGCCACCAATCGCCATCCCGCTGCTCCCAATAGAGCGGCGCAGTCCAGCCCTCGGCGCAGACCATGTCCCAACCGTCAGACAGCCAGTGATCGGGGCTGCGATAGCCACCATCGGCCATGAACGCGAGGTATTCACCGTTGGTAACGGCGCGGTCGGCGATCCGGAACGCCTCGAGCCACACCTTGTGCACGGGGCCTTCATTGTCGAACGCAAAGTCGTTAAAGGCCTCATTACCCGCGTGATGCCCTATCTCGACAAGGCCGGCGTCGATGTCGACCCAACCCATTTCCGAAGGTACCGTTGGTACCATCAGCGCGTCTTGATAGGCAGGTTTCAGGCTATTGCAGGACAATGCGTGTTTGATATCCGTGAGCAGCAGTTCCTGATGCTGCTGTTCGTGATGCAGGCCCAATGTCACCAACGGTGCGATCACGGGCCAGGCCGCATTATCCTCCATCAACGCAGCCATCGCCTCGTCGACATACTCACGATAGCGATGAATATCGTCCAGCGGTGGCCGTGACAGCATGCCCCGCTGCGGGCGGGGGTGCCGCTCCCCTACCCCGTTGTAATAGGAATTGAACAGGTAGTTGTAGTCCGGGTCGAACTCAGTATAGCCCGCCGCATGGGGTTTCAGGATGAAGGTTTCGAAAAACCATGTGGTGTGCGCCAAATGCCATTTGGTGGGCGAGGCATCGGGCATGGACTGAAGAATCTGGTCTTCAGGCGACAAGGGTTCAGCCAGACGCAGGCTTAGCGCTCGCGTTTCAGTAAACTGCGCCATTGTCGCAGCCCGGTCAGTGTGCCCGGAATCACCAGCGGGTGCCGGTGCGCTCATCGGGAGGATCCCCCTCTTTGTTCCGATTTCGTTCTCTTTGTGATTGGAAACCTAATCGGCGCAAACGCTCAAGTAAACCGGCATTCCCGCAAAAATCTTCCGGCAAAATTGCACAAGCGGCAAATCCGGGTTAGATAGCCCCTCCGAAACGGATGGGTGGCCGAGTGGTTGAAGGCACCGGTCTTGAAAACCGGCAGGCGTGCAAGCGTCTCGTGGGTTCGAATCCCACCCCATCCGCCACATCCCAGAACGTGCCTGTGTTTCTCGGAGCTTTCTGCTACGACAAATTCCCGCGGATTTCGGTTGCTCGACCATCGTATATATTTACGGGCATGTGGGTACGACTATCGACCGAACGTGATCTCGAAGACATCGCCCGCATTGATGCCGTTGCCGGCGTTGATGCCGATAGGCGCGCGCTCGTTTCGCAGGCAATTGCAGAAAACACCTGCTGGGTAGCAGGACGCGGTAATCCCCCGGAAGGATATCTGGTTTTGTCGCCCCGCCACTTCTTTGGCAGAGACTTTGTGTCGCTTGTGGTGGTAAAGGGCAGTGCGCGGCGTCGGGGCCTAGCCACTGCCCTCTTTCAAGTGGCGGAGACCAGCGCAACAACCCGCCAGCTCTTCACTTCTACTAATCAGTCCAATCGCCCCATGCAGGCGCTGCTGGAAATGCGCGGTTACCAGAAAGCAGGTGTCATCGATCATTTGGACTTGGACGATCCCGAAATCGTGTTTGTGAGGTACCTTAGCTGACGGCCCGGTTCTGGCAGTTCGCCGCAATGTTACCAAGGCGCACTCAAGGGCGCGAATGCGGTGCTTACCCGAACTTCGGCCTGCTCTGGATAGCGGTACAGCAAAAGAACATTTCCCATCTTTGCCCTGCATGGCAAGCCCTGGTGAAATCCGCCCCTCTTGCAAATAGGCCATGTGCCTTTCAGGGATGAAAATCGACGATAGGATTTAGTTTGGGCGCCGTTTGACGCGAGCGTCACTCCATATCTGCAAACGCATGAAACGCGGCGATAACAAAGACTGATAGTCCGTCCGCGTAGCGGTCAAAACTGTCCCGAAACCGCTTGTCGCCGCTGTATAGCGTGGCCAAGTTTCCAATCTGCTGCCTATCGCAGTAATAGAACCAATTGCTGGTCATCGCACGGTACGCTTCGACCTGTTGCTGCGTCTCTGGTGCGTCTGGTGGGGTGCCCTGAACCATTAGATGTGCAAGGGCCTCACAGATCGCTCGATTTTCACTGTTGAAACGGGCCCAGTCGTCTTCGGTGTAAGTTGCGGTTCGCCGGGTGGCGGCCGTCCACTGATCCGTCTCGCCCCAACGAGTCTCGGCTTCGGCGTCATACTGCTTGGGGTCGAACCCGTCGAATAGGTCTTTCATGTCCATGTCCTTTTGTTGGTGTCCGTCGATCAGGGACAAAGCCCTGTCGATGCCCCGTAACAGCGCTTCATGTTCGGCAATCCGGCTTGTAACGGCCCTACGTTGCCTGACCAGCGCGGCGCGGCGGTCGAAGGCTGGATCGTCGAGGAGCGACTGGATTTCCTCCAGCGCAAACCCAAGTGCCCGGTGCAGCAAAATCTGCTGCAGCCGAAGCAGGCTGTCCGCGTCATAAAGACGGCGGCCGCTGTCGGATCGGGTCGCCGGGCGGAGCAAGCCAATCTCGTCGTAGTGATGCAGAGTGCGCACCGAAACGCCGGAAAGCTCAGCGATTTGACCGACCGTATGAAGTCTGATTCGTGACATGGCCGATCTTATGCAACCTCACGTCACGTGAGGTTCAAGGACTTTTTTTTCGGACCGATCTACTTCTTCAAAACCACCTATTCGATCTCCCGCTGCGTCGGCTCGCCGAAGTCGCTATCTATCGCTGCATTGTCCAACCATTTTCCGATAGTGACGCAGGGGGCAAGTCCGGTGACGGCCCATCACAGTTGACCGTTTCGACGCGACGCGCCAGCATTTCCATGTGACAGATGACGTTCAACACGGGCGGCCGGAGGTGGCGTCCCCCGGTCCGGCAAAACGCGTTCTTATGCTAGGCGCGACGGGGACGATTGGCCGTGCCGCCGTTCAGGCCGTCGCAGCGCGCGGTCATGAGATCATTTGCCTTGCCCGGCCCCGGCCGGAGTTGGCATCAGATGAAAAAGATCCGCTGATTAAGGGTGCTGAAATACGCTTCTGTGACGTAACAGATTCCGCATCTCTCAGCCGCGAAGGGTTTCGGGGCGAGCACTTTGATGCCGTCGTGTCATGCATGGCCTCGCGAACAGGCGTGCCGGACGACGCCTGGGCCATCGACTATGCCGCCCATATGAACGTCCTGGAGGCCGTAAAAATCAACGGCGTATCGCATATGGTGCTGCTGTCTGCGCTGTGTGTTCAAAAACCCGCTCTGGCGTTCCAGCATGCCAAACTGGCATTTGAAAGAGCGCTGATTGAGTCCGGGCTGACTTACTCCATTGTTCGGCCCACGGCGTTCTTCAAATCACTGTCTGGTCAGGTGGAGCGCGTCAAGAAAGGAAAGCCCTTCCTGGTATTCGGCGATGGGTCGCTGACCGCCTGTAAGCCGATCAGCGACGGTGACCTGGGCCGCTATATTGCCGAATGTCTGACCGATCAGGAACGATGGAACAAAGTACTGCCGATTGGCGGGCCCGGGGACGCGATCACGCCAAGACAACAGGGTGACCATCTATTTGCGCTGTTAGGGCGCGAGCCGCGTTTTACCCATGTTCCTGTCCGATTGCTGGATGCGATTGTCGGCACCTTGAGCGCCATTGGTTATCTCGTGCCGGCCGCGCGAAAAAAGGCCGAGCTTGCGCGCATTGGCCGCTATTACGCGACAGAGTCGATGTTGGTGTTGAATCCTGAAACAGGCCTTTATGACGCCGGTGCAACGCCGTCCACGGGGTCAGAGACGCTGTTCGACTTCTATGAAAAGCTGATCAATGGAGAAGCCTCGGTCGAGCGTGGCGATCACGCGGTCTTTTAGTCGGCAGAGTTTGCCCACGCCAACAGGCGCCGGGCGTTCTCCCCCCTCACCTGCCAGGACATGCAGCGCACGCCGCCACCCATTCGGCAGACCCGATGGGATGACACCGGAACAACCTGTTTGTTGGTCAAGGATTCGATCCTAGCCAATGCTTCAGCATCCTCCGGGATGCCAAACTGGGGAAGATAGATACGGTTAGGGGTCACCAACATGTTTGTGTATAGCCCGCAGGCCGAGCCGAATTTTTCGTCATAGATTTGCGATCCGTCATAGGGCGTCACGATCTCATGGATGACCACACCCGGCAGCCCGGCTTCAAGGTCTGCGCGCAGCTGTTCGGCATAGTCAGGATCATCGTCATATGTGTTGATCACCAGTGTATTTGGGTCGATGAACGCAACGACACCGTCTGCGTGTTCAAGACCGCCCTGTTCGTCAGCATCTATGAACGCGACATGCTCTAACCCGGTCTCGTCGCGAAGGGCGGCTCTGGCTTCATCCTCTATCAGGTCGTTATCGCGCAGGAACTTACGGCTAATGACGGAACGGCCGTGATAGTCGTCCACAAAGTTACCGCCGTCGTTCAGCAGGTCGCTTTCACGGTACACCAGACCGGCCTGATCAAGAACTTCGGCCAGCACGTCCTGAACCGCATCCGCATCGCGCTGGCCCTTGCGCCCGCCCCCCTGCCCGGCAGCGGTATAGCGGAACATCACCGGGTCCTCTGCGTGGGACAGACCGAAATCCCGCATCCAGATATCATCCATGGGCGCGACCGCGACATAACGGGCTCCCAACGCGGCAACGTATTTCGGATAGGTCTTCTTGTCGGTCAGGATGAGGACGTCATCATGGCCGGCAATCTGGCGCGCATAGGCGATATGAAAGTCAAAGATATCGTCCGCGGCCTCGGAATAATAGGGATCGCCTGACCCCGGCGCGGCCAATACGATCAGTTCTTTTGCGCTGGTCATCTGGCCCTCTTTTGAATCGTCAGATTGAACACGACCTGGACCCACGACGATGAGGAATGCGATTACAGCCGTGACAAAAGGAAATCTCATCTGATCCTTGTGCAGCATGGGTGAAAGTAGGGCCGGACATTTGATCTACGGATTTGCACGTGATTCTCTGACGATGATGTAGATGCCGCTGCTTACGATGACTGCTGCGCCAAAATACGTCCAGTAGTCGGGTACACCATTCCAGATGAACCAACCAAGCAAGGTGGCCCAGATCAGGCCAGTATATTCGAAGGGTGCAATCACCCCTGCCGGCGCCAGCCGGAACGCCTGGGTCAGCAGCGCAACACCCAGCGGTCCGAACAGCGCCATGGCTGCAAAAATCGCGATATCCAGCGGCTCGGATTCAGGCCAGTCCATGAACAGGGAAAATGAACAGAGTACGGCGGGGAACAAGGTGCTGTAGAGCATCATGGTGCGGAACCCATCCCGCGAATCGATCCAGCGGGCGCTGATCATGATCACCGCATAAAGCGCAGCGGCTGTAACCGCCAGTAGCGAGGCCGGGTCGAAGGCTGCGCTGCCGGGCCGTACGATGATCAGCACGCCCAAAAATCCGACGATAGAGGCGCCCCAGCGTTGCCAATCAACGGAATCACGAAGCAACAAGGCCGCCAGCGCTGTCACCATAAGAGGGGCGGCAAAAAACAGCGCCGTTCCTTCGGCAAGGGGCAAAAATCTTAGACTGAGTATAAAAGCGTATGCCGCTGCGATACCCAGTAACGCCCGCAGCACATGGATGCTTAGTCGGGCTGACCTAAAACCAGTGGGACCGTCCATCACGAGCACCATCATGGCTACAACAGGCAACGCCAAAGTGCTGCGGACGAAGAGGATTTGAAACGGCGAGTAACGCTCAACCAGCCATTTGGCCATGGCATCGTTGAGTGCAAGTGAAAGCACCCCGGCGCACATGACAAGAATTGCCCACCGGTTTGACCGTGCGCTTTCCAAAATGGCTGGAGCGGAACTCATCTTAGCTTTGAGGGGCACTGGTCGGCTGGATGTCAAAGTGCAGCACATCCTCACGCGTTCCCAGTTTTGTATAGAGCGCTGTTGCCGGTTCGTCACCAAGATCGGCTTGAACAAAAATGACATGGGCGCCACATTCCTGAGCGATCGGCTTTAGCGCCTCAATCAGGGCCGTCGCGATACCCTGCCTCCTGTGCGATTGGGCAACCGCGAGATCGTAAATGTAGATTTCACTCCGTTCCCGCTCGAACTTTTGGAGTTCATACGCCGCCAGTCCTCCAACGAGAGCACCGTCTTGCCGTGCGACAAGCGCGATGAAGTGATCGCTGTCCAACAATCGCTCTAGGTAGGGTCGGCCGGGCCGCGCACCGCCATAAGTTTCCGCGTCCTCAAAGGCTTGGCCGAAGAGTGTAAGAAGGTCTTCCATCGCGGCCGCGTTTTCGCAATTCAATCTGCTTATTTCCGGGGTTAAGTCCCTATTCATCGGCAAGTCCAAGTGTTCATTTCCAGTAGTCAGCCTAGAAGCCCTGCATCCGGCGCGGCAAGGCGCCTTGGACGATGACCGCTTGCAATACGCTCTGGCCGAATGTTGCCCGTTTGGAGTAACGCCGAACAAGGTGATACAACATCGGCGCCTGGCAGTCGGCGCTATTGGCCAGGCAGGTGATGTAGCAATTGAAATCGGATCAAACCAGAGCCATGCAGGAAGCTGTTGAAGCGACAACCGGACAAAGCCCTGCAGGTATTGGGGATTATGCCGCCATCGCCCGCGTTGATCATTGGTTCAAGAATGTCTTCATGTTGCCGGGCTGCGCGCTGGCGATATTGCTCAGTGACACGGCTGTCTCGCTCGATCTTTTGGGCAAGATATTGGTCGGCATTCTGGCGACGTCGCTTATCGCGTCTGCCAATTACACGATCAATGAATGGCTTGATGCGGAGTTCGACCGTCAACACCCGACCAAAAAGCATCGGCCCGCCGCGGCAAAGACCATGTCAGGATCACTGGTCCTGACACAGTGGTGTGTGCTTGCAATCGCGGGGCTGGGTTTGGGCGCAGCGATCAGCATGTATTTCTTGATCTTTGCTGCTGCGCTTTTGATTATGGGCATCATCTACAATGTCCGCCCATTCCGCAGCAAAGAGCGCCCTTATCTGGACGTTCTGTCGGAATCCATCAACAACCCGCTTCGCTTTATGCTCGGCTGGGCCGCTGTCACCAGTGCTATTTTGCCGCCATCATCCATCCTGATCGCTTATTGGTTTGGCGGCGCCTATCTGATGACGGTCAAGCGCTATGCCGAATACCGTTTCATTGGAGACCCCAGCCGCGCTGCGCTCTACCGCCGGTCATTTGAGTTCTATTCCGAGTCGTCTCTGCTTCTTTCGGCGGTTTTCTATGCGATCTCATCGTCGCTTTTTCTCGGTGTCTTCCTGGTCAAGTACCGCATTGAGTTTCTCTTGCTGTTTCCATTCCTGGCTGTCCTGTTTGTCTGGTATTTGTGGATCGGCCTGAAGGCAGACTCCGTCACACAGCGGCCCGAAAAGCTGTACAAAGAGACTTGGTTTGTCGGTTATGTTGCGCTGGTTGGGGTCGTCACCGCCCTCCTTCTCTTTGTCGACTTGCCGTGGATGGAAGTTCTGATGGATCCGCACATTCTCAAATCATCTTGAATGGCAGGTAGGAGTTTCGAACTGTTGTCATCCAATAGGCCTAGGCGGGCGATGGGGATAAGCGTTGGCCGATAGCCCTCATTCGGCCAATAAAGACGGGGCTGGTGTCCAATCATGCTGGATTTGCCAAGGCACCGATCTTCGCATGATCAGGCAGGGGACGAGCCCGACGGACCTGGGCCCCGAAGCTGTCCGAATAACCGATGCCAATTACGGGCTGACAGCCGACCTTTATCGCTGTGAGACCTGTGGGTTTCTGCAATGCCCCGACATGCTCGATGTTCTCGAGCTTTATGAATCGATGGATGATGAGGAATACGAGGAAACGCGGGAAGAACGCGCTCTGCAGGCGCGAAAGATCGTATCTCGCATCGCCCGTTTCAAACCTGCGGGACGGCTGTTGGATGTCGGCGCCGGCACTGGCATCATGGTCGATGAGGCGTCAGCCAAGGGTTTTGACGCAATCGGGGTAGAACCGTCCGGTCCGCTGCAGGCCGTCGCAGAGGCCCAGGGAATCAAGGTTCTGCACGGTGTGCTGCCACATCCTGATGTCAGCGGCAAATTCGATATCGTGGCCTCTATCGACGTCATTGAGCATGTACCGGACCCGGTGGATCTTCTGCGGCAAATGGTCTCGGTCATGTCCGATGACGGTATCTGTGTCCTGGTAACGCCGGATGTGGGCTCACTTGCCGCAAGGATAATGGGAGCGCGCTGGTGGCATTACCGGATCGCGCATATCGGGTATTTCAATACATCGACGCTGGAGCGCGCAATGGCGGCTGTGGGGTTAAAATCCATCTCCGTCTCAAGGCCAAGCTGGTATTTCACGGCCGACTATCTGGCCACCAGGGTGCTTTCTTATCTTCCTGAGCGTCTTCGCCCCCCGGTTCCGGGGTTTCTGGCTAAAATCACCGTCCCGCTGAATCTGTTTGATTCGTTGTTGGTCGTTGGCGTTAAAGCCGAGAGATGATGAGCCAAGGCTGGCGTTCTCTTGGCAAGGTAGCGCGGCGTTACGAGAAAAAATGAGTTCATCCCAGAGCACACGCGCCGACACCGCTCGAGGTCCCTCCAACGTCTACATGTGGTTGGCCCTTATCGTCTTACTGGGCGTCGCGCTCAGGTTTTACGGCCTCGGCGACAAAGTAATCTGGATTGACGAATCCTTAGCCTGGACCATGGCCAACCTACCGCTCGGGACAATCTGGAGCCGCGAGGTCGCGCTTAATGGCGCGCATCCGCCGCTCTACTACACCTTTCAGAAGTTCTGGCTGGTTTTCGGTGACTCCGAGTTCGCCATGCGGTCCCTTTCAGCGCTGATAGGCAGTGCGTCGATCTTGGCCGTGTTCTCGCTTGGCAAACGGATCGGAGGGGGCGCAACGGGCCTGACTGCAGCCTTCATCTTTGCCATCGCTCCGGGCCAGATTTGGGCCGCGCAGGAAGCCAAGGCCTATGCGTTCCTTATCCTGCTAACGCTTTTGATCGCGCGAATACTGATCTCACTGTTCGATGCCTATGACCGTCAGGAATTAGATGACCGAGCCCGGGTAACGCAGCCCTCTTCAAACATTCGGCTGTGGACAGCATATGTCATTCTCGCCGCCCTGCTCTTGTATTCCCACTCGTCTGCCGTGGCGTTTTATGTTTTTGTGAATGCTGCTGCGTCGACATTTATCCTGTCGCGCCTGGCTAGCGCATGGGGATTTCTGAAAAGCTGGATTCTGGCGAACCTGGCTGTCCTTTTTCTATGTTCGTACTGGATTTTGATGGTCGCCCAGGTCGCGTCTGATCGAACAGGATATTCCTGGCTGGATTCCAATTTGGTCTTCGATTTCCGTGCGCTGGCAACCACATATCTTGGCGCATCGGGTCTGGGAATTTCCGGCTGGCCACAGGCGCTTTTCAATGTTGTCCCGGCTATCGCCGGATTTATCGGTCTGTGGGCCGCAAGAACCAGCAGATCAGTCTTTCTCGTCGCCGGTACAATCTTAATTGGTGGGCCGGTCATCCTGTGGCTGTTGAGCTTCTACATGCCGATCTTTTTGTGGCGCATCGTTCTCTGGACGACATGTGGCATGTTCATTGTTCTTATGGCTCATGGCGTTGAGCGCCTACCGGGCAATGGCATTCGCCTCATATTCCTTGTCGTCATTGGCCTGTCATCGATGCTCGGAGTCGCCTTGCACCATGCGCACGGTGATAAGCGTCTGGCATGGAACGAGGCGTCTGAATACCTGCAGCAGCACGCGGAGGAAGGCGCACGGGTCTACTTCTATCCGTCGTCGACAAAGTGGTCCGTGCACTATTATGCGCGGGACAACGCATCCCTGAACTGGAACATCGCGATGCTGGAATTGCCGGTTGATCACTACAAGTTGCTAAGCATGGATGAGGAAATTCCGTTGGCCGGGTTGTCAAATGATGCGTCAAAGCATGATCAGGTCTGGTTGGTGACCGTTGACGATACGCCTGAGGTTTCTGACATCCAGATTGAGCTGGAGAAAGCGGGCAGCCTTGTTGGTGAGAAGCAGTGGGGCCATATTTCTGTCCGCAACTATCAATCGCAAAGCTCCATTCGTCTGAATTCTGACGCCCCCCTTTCCGCCCTGGCGCCGTGACCGGTCCGGACGACATCCGCGGCGTATCGGTCTTTGACCTTGATGGGACATTGACCCATCGCGACACGTTTCGCGCGTTCCTGCTTTATTGCCTGATCCGCCGGCCCTCCCGCTGGCTGGTGGTGCCACGCTTGACGGTCTATGCGTCGCTTTTTGCAATGGGGAAAAGGGACAATGAGTGGCTCAAAGCGCAGTTCCTGGGCGCGATTTTAGGCGGCATGGCAACGCCCCTAGTCACAAACCTTGTCGATGGGTTCATCGCCAACCTGCGCACACAGGGATTCCGGCAAGACGGACTTCACGAAATGCAGGAGCGCCGCCTTGCGGGCGACACACTGGTTCTGGCCTCGGCAAGCCCCAACCTTTACGTCGATGTGATCGGAGCGGAATTGGGGTTCGATCATGTGATTGCCACAAGGGTCGGATGGACAGACGAAAGGCTCCTTGCAGGTCATCTGCTTGGTGGCAATTGCCGGGGCGCGGAAAAACGTGATCGCGTCGAGGCCTTGTTGAACTCCATGGGTATAGATGGCCCTATCCGCGCCTATTCTGATCACCATGCTGACCTCCCGCTGCTGACCTGGGCCGACCATGCCATCGCGGTATCTCCAACCTCGAAACTGCGTGAGGCCGCGCGGGAAATCGATGCCGAAATAGTAAACTGGGATTAGCCGCCTGCCGCATGCGTGCGGCCACAACCCGTCGATGTGTCTTAAGTCATGGTAACGGACCTTTTGCGCCGGCTGAGGCATCGCGCTAGCCTCATGGTCCTGATCTTGGGAGACAGCAGTCAATGAAATCCGATGTGAAGCCGATTGATGCCGGTGATGACGCCATTCGCCTTGCCCTGAAGGACGCCAACATCCCTGCCCTGATGGCATCTATCGTCCATTTGACGGGAAATACCGAAATTCTGAACGGCCCGGTCACACCGATTACCGCACCGCTAAGCGACAGTGATGACGGTCTTGAAGAAGACCAGCGTGAAGTGATCCGCGAGCAGGCGCTTCAGGCGATCTGTGATTACCGCGACCGCGGCTGCACCCTGCCTCCGTTGCCGGATGAGGAAACCGTCCGCGAAATGCTGACATTTCTAACCGGGTTGCCGGTGCCCGATGGTTACATGCCTATTCTGGAAGAAGAACTGGCTATGGATGGTGTCGACCGTCGAACGGTCGAGATCAATCGGTCCATGTCCGGCAACCGCAAGGCTGACTTCAAAGTATTGATTATCGGCGCGGGTATGTCCGGCATTCTGGCCGCCATCCGGCTCAAGCACGCCGGCATTCCGTTTGTCATGGTCGACAAGAACGAAACCATCGGCGGAACATGGTGGGAAAACACTTATCCGGGCTGCCGGGTTGACTCGCCCAACCACCTCTATTCCTACATCTTTGAACGCAATGACGACTGGCCTGCCTACTTCTCGACCCGAAAGACCCTGTTCGGCTATTTCGAACAATGCGTTGACCGCTATGAATTGATGCCATTCATTCGACTGCAAACCCAGGTGGATCAGGCCGTCTTTGATGAAGGGTCGAACAGCTGGACCGTCGATCTGAGCGGACCGGACGGACCAGAGACTATCACTGTCAGTGCGGTTATCACCGCGGTGGGTCAGCTCAATACGCCCAAACTGCCGGATATTCCCGGTCGCGATCGGTTTAGTGGCCCTGCATTCCACTCGGCACGTTGGGAACATGAGCATGACCTGAAGGGTAAGCGTATTGCGGTGATCGGGACCGGCGCCAGTGCAACGCAGTTCGTACCCATCATCGCTGAGGACGTGGACTCACTCACCGTATTTCAACGGTCTGCGCCCTGGCTGCTGCCGACGCCGGACTATCATACACCTGTGCCGGATGGGAAACGGTGGCTGTTTACCCATCTACCTTACTACGCCCAGTGGTACCGTATGTGGCTGTTCCGGCGTGACGCGGCTGATGGCGCCCTGCCCTTCCTGTTTGCCGACAAAGGCTGGAACGACCGGCGCCTTTCCGTCGGCCAGGGCAATGACATGCTGCGCACGGAGCTGATTGCCTATATCCAGGAACAGCTCGCTGACCGGCCCGATCTCTTCGAAAAAAGCGTTCCCGATTATCCGCCCGGCGGGAAACGGCCACTGCGCGACAATGGCGTCTGGTTCGAAGCTCTTAAGAGAGACAACGCCAACCTCGTCACTGATCCGATTGTGGAAATCACCGAGACCGGGATTGTGACGGAGGATGGTGCCGAACACCCGGTTGACGTCATCATCTATGGCACTGGCTTTCACGCCGACCAGTTTCTTTGGCCCATAAAGTTTGTCGGCCAGGGCGGCCAAACACTCAGCGAAGAATGGCGCGATGGGCCGCGCGCCTTCAAGGGCATGACCGTCCCGGGATTCCCCAATCTGTTCATGCTCTATGGGCCCAACACAAACATCGTCGTGGGCAGTAGCATCATCTTCTTTTCAGAATGTGAGATGCGCTACGTGATGGGATGCCTGAAGCTGCTTCTGGAGGACGGTCATGCAGCGATGACGCCGAAGCGTGAGGTTCATGACGCCTATAACGAGTTCATCGACGCGGAGAATCTGGAGACAGCCTGGGGCGCCCCGGGTGTCCGCAGCTGGTATAAGAACGCCGATGGCCGGGTGACCCAAAACTGGCCGGGCACACATCTTGGATTCTGGGAAATTACCAAAGCGCCTGACCCAGCCGACTTCGAGTTCTTGTAAACAACTTATAGCTTCTGCGGCACATAAACCCTGATGGGCTCGGGCTGACCATCGACAGTAACGGCGCCCCGGTCGATCCATGCAAACTCGTCCGGAACAAGGGCCTGAACCGCTTCCGTCGCCAGGATGTCTTCACCCAGATTGCGGCACGCTTCTTCGATACGGCTGGCCACATTGACCGTATTGCCGATTACCGTGAATTCCAGCCGATGACTGGTACCGACATTACCAACAATGGCGGGGCCTGCATGAATGCCGATCCGATGCCGAATGGGCGGTGCGCCATCCATCCCCCGCTCCCGGTTCATCTCAGCCAGGGCCTGCTGCATGCCTAGCGCGCTTTCCACGGCTTCGCTGGCTGCACGGGGGTCGGGATCCGGGGTGCCGAACGTCGCCATGATTCCGTCGCCGGTGAATTTGTCCAGCGTGCCATTGTTGGCAAAAATCACATCGACCATGCGCCGCTGATAATTGGACAGGAGCAAAAGTGCCTGTTCGGGCGCCATGTCCGCGCTGAGCGTCGTGAAGCCGGCCAGGTCCGCAAACAACACAACGACGTCCTGACGGCGCCCACCGACGGCCGGCGCTGCAGCGCTGGCTGCTGAAATACGGTTGATGATGTTGGGCGAGAAATACCGGCTCAGGTGCCGGTTCGACCGTTCCAGCCTGACCGCGGAAACCACCATGCGGCGGGCGATATAGACACTGGTGCCAATAATCAGGCCGGTCAGAATCAGCCCCACCAGTATGCTGGCCTCACGCGAAGGCAGTATTGTTGCTGATGTGAGATATGTCCCGTAATCGTCAGCGATCTGGGTGCGCGGATCGCTTAGCGCATAGGCCAGCAATCCCCCATAGGTAACGCTGATACCGCCCGCGACGACGAGGGGATAAACTGGACGCAGGGTCAGCGCGGTGGCGGCAATAACCAGTTCCATGGTCCCGTAATCGACCAACAGCACCAGTGCCGATGCCGGATAGGTCTCCGGGCCGACAGCCAGATAGTTGGAGATTGGGATAAAGGCCGTATAGGCCACGACAATCGCGGCAAACATGAAGCCTGTAAACACCACCATTTGACGCCGGCTCAGCAAGTAAAGCGCCAATAGCGAGCCCCCGATCGGGACCAGCCAACTGGCATACCGATAGGGCTTCAGCGGTGTGTCCGGCAGAAACAGGAGATTCACCAATATGCCAACCGCCGACATGCCCAGCGTGATGATAAAAACCATCCGCAGGCCACGGCGCTCGCGCTCACGCAACAGAATTTCAACAGCATTCATGGCGGTCTCCGCCGGCTGGGTTGGCCGACTGGGTTAGATTGACCGCATTATAACGCGCCCCGCAAGCATCTGCTTGCCAAGGTGGAAAATGACCAAGTCGATTTGACGCTAGATCATCATCTGTTGAGCTGGAAGCAGATGGCGCTCCAGCTCAACAGATAAAGATGATCTAATCTATTGGTTTCTAGAGCAAATTTACCAGCTTAGCTGGAATCTCTCGATTCCGACTAAGCTGGTTTTGCTCTAGTGGACGTGTTCGCTGAGATCTTCCGGCAGGACGACCTCGTCTTCATCGCCCAGAGACGATTTGCCGACAGCGGCCCTGCGCTGGAAGGTCACCTCGGCGATCATGCCGGTGATGACCTGTTTGACATAGTCGGATGTCAGAACGCGACCAAGATAAGAGAGATACTCCTCTTCATCACGGGATTCGACCCACACATCGTGTAGTGGGTCCTTGATCCAGCAGGGGTAGTGCTTAACCGTGTAGCGAATGGTGATCAGAACCGGCGCATAGTCATCCAGTCCGTGCGCCGTGATCGTCATATGGCTCATCTGGTATTTTTCGTCGCTTGACCGGGTGACATGACCGGTGACCGAGCCACCGGTTGCTTCTTCCAGATGGCCAGCTTGTTCTTTCAGCAAGAGATGAGGGGTTCTAACGTCTTCAATTTCGGTGAAATCACCCCAGAGGCTTTTTGTCACGGTTCGTCACCTTCCGACATTGCAGATAGCACCCATGCATAGTGTGCCATCGCCTGGTTGCCCCCGCCAGACCTACAAACTGCCTGTCTTAACATTGCGTTACAAATCTTTTTAATTCGTTCAAAAGACGATCAATTTTGAAGGGTTGCGCTGCTACATCGACAATCAATTCCACGTCGGCAGGGAATTGCGCTAGGGTCACGCCATGGCGACCATCTTGTCTGAACCAGAAACAGCCTCCGCATCCCCTTTTTCCATGAGGCCGCTGGCAAAAGGCTTTGCTGTTCAGGTTGACGGCCTTGATCTCTCAAAGCGCGTCGACCCGGACACGGCTGCTGGGCTCAGGCAGGCGCTTGCGGACCACAAGGTCCTTGTTTTTCGCAATCAAGACCTCGACAGCGATGCCCTGATCGCTGTCGCCGAACAATTTGGCAGGATTTTTCCTGGTAAACGCAAGTCAGCGGTGCCCCTGAAAGATCTGCTTGCACGGCTGGAGGGCAATGTGGGTAAGGACGGGAAGCCCAATGGGCGGCTTTATGATTCCTGGGGGCTTCGCTGGCATTCAGATGTGTCATGGAGCGATCATCCCGGTGTCGCCACGATGCTGCACAGCATCATGCTTCCTGATGCGGGCGGGCATACCGAATTTGCAGATATGCAAGCCTCCTTTGACGCCCTTACCCCCGATCAGCAGGCGGAATTGGAGAGAATGAGCGCGACCCACAATTTCTGGTGCGTCCGTGCATTTCGGCATGGGATGATTTTGCCTTGGGCGCGCCATCCGGCTGGCGGGCTGCACAACATCTCTCTCAAGGAACATCTGTTTCAGTGGCTTCGCGTTGTCGTGCACAGCCTGACCTTCAAGGCCCCGAAACATCGTGCGGTCATGGTGCACCCGGTCACCGGCCGCAAGAGCGTCTATCTGGGTCATCATGCCTGGCGTATTCTGGGCCTGCCGTGGCCGAAAGGCATCAGCCTGGTTAACAGACTTAACCGGCGCACGATGGCATCAACGGAAGTCTACCGGCACGAATGGAAAGTCGGGGATCTTGTGATCTGGGACAACCAGTCGCTCCTGCACCGGCTGATGCCCTTTGACACCAGGAACCAACCGCGTCAGATGCGCCGGCTCGTCGTTATCCTTGATAAGAAGGGTGTTTTGACGACCTAGCGCCGCCCGTACGGCACTTTAGTCATCATGTGGACGACCTCTTCCTCGATCGCCTTGTTGAATACGGCAACGATGTCCGGATATTCAGGCCGCTGTGAGAATTCCTTCATCACTTCGAAATACTGATTGGCGTCCCGAAGCTCCCAGAGGTCGACCACTGTGTTCAAGCGGCCGACATTGTCGATCCATGCCCCGATGAAATTCCAGCCCAATTCTTCAATAATGGGCACAGCGTTACTCATGGTCTCAAAAAATTCTGCGCGGTGAGCCGCGTGAATTTTCAGCGTAACGTGCAGATATACCGGTCCCTCCATCGGGGCCCCCTTCTCGCTACGACACTTCCGTCAACCAAGATAATCCGGCGCGTTACCTGGTTTCCACTTGATATTGCAGCCAACGCTTGGAATTTGCTGTGACGATACCGGCGCCCCGTCCAGCAGCGCATCCAGCGCAGCGCGCAAGTCGCCGCCGGAAACGGCCTGGTCTCTGCCCGGACTCGATCCGTCGAAACGGCCCCGGTAGACCAGTTTTCGGTCTGCGTCGAACAGGTAGAATTCTGGTGTACAGGCCGCTCGATAGGCATGTGCGACAGACTGATCTTCATCGACCAGATAGGGAAAAGAATATCCGAATGTTGCAACGTCCTCGGCCATGCGCGCAGGAGAATCGGCCTGATAGGCGGCATAGTCGTTGGAATTGATCGCCACAATCTCGACGCCCCTCTGCTGATAACGCATTGCCAAATCGGCAAAGGCCGGTTTGATCTGCTTCACATAGGGACAGTGGTTGCAGATGAAGGCGACCAGCAGGGCCTGTCCACCGCTCAAGCCGTCAAGTGAAACAAGGTTTCCGTGGGCATCGGGCAACTCAAAAGGCGGCGCCTGTGTGCCAAGCGGCAGCATGGTGGATTCGGTCAACGCCATCGTTACTTCTCATTCTTGATTATAGGCTGATGATATCATGACTTCCGGGTTCTTAGGGGCTTAAGAAACCTTCTCCAGCCGTTCAAAATCAGACAATGGGCACGGGTGACCGCCGCCGAGACCTGCGTCCCGCAACGTGACGCCAACACTCTGGACTACAATTGTATCTGTGCCACAGAGTTCGGACCGGCTATCGGACCGGATGCTGATTGTACGGTTTTGCCGCAGGCCAGGGCATCGGTTCATCATCACCGACCGATAAACGTCACCATTGCGCATGGTCACAACCAGGGTGCGGCCATCGCTTTGACCGTCATAGTCACGGACATTATAGGTCTTGAGGCACTGCTCGAACTCGCCGGTAGCCATATAGCCATCGGGGACTACGCCAGTTGTCTCGTCTGCGGATACTGTTTGAACGCTACCAGCCAAAAACGCGGCCACGATTACCAGAGCTGTGCGGGTCATTTTCTGCTCCCGTTTCGTGTTGGACCTACGCTTAAATCTAGGGCTTGGTGGGATGGGTACAATTGCCTCTATTCAAGCATTTCCAGCCAGTCGAGCTGGTCATAGATCGAAATCTCACAGATTGAGGTGATTTCGACACCGTGGTCCTCATACACGTCGCGATCTTTAGACGCGATTTGCGTCGCACGGGCGGCCAGCGCTTCGTCTCTTAATACAAGCAATTGTTCGATCTGAGGCCGGAACAACGCCACCATCCCGGTGATCCAGCGGTTGGTTTCAGGGCGACTGCCGACATCGTCGGCAATAACAAAATTGTCTAGTAGCGCCGGTGCATGTTCAGCCGAATAGACCGTCTCTGCAGTCACCCAACGGTTGGTCGTAAACAAATGGGTCGGCAGCCCGTGGTGGTCCATTGAGATCGCCACCAAATGTGTGATTGTTTCATCGCCGGACGGCCAGTCTTTCGCATCAGAGCCGGCGTGCGGTACCGGGTTGATGCCTTCTGGAATGCCTTTGGTACGCAAAAATGTATGAAAGTGGCCGTGTTCGTCGGCGGCGCCGTTATGCGAGTGATAGTAATATTGCGCACCGGTGGCCTTATCGAGCACGTCACCGGCTGGGTAATGGCTCCACTCCGCGAACTCATCGCCGCCTTTCAACACTTCGCTGACTGCGTTGGCCCCCTTCTCCGCCAGCGCTTCCGCGGTTTCGACGACGATGACGGCTGCGTCACGCATCGCATCGATCTGCGCCTCTGAATATGACGAGAGCGGCGGAAGTGTGAACATCTTCCCTATACCTCTAGAAAAGGAAACCCCCCTTCCGGAAAACCGGAAGAGGGGTTGTCCAAACTAAGCCCAGGTCGGTTTATGCACCGCCACAGGGGCTGCATGCACCGCAGCCAGCGCCACATGGGCTGCAGCCGCCGCCAGCGCCGCACGGGCTACAGCCGCCGCAGGCACCACAGGCGCTACAAGACGTCGTCGTCTTGCTGCCTTTGCAGCCGCCGCAGCCGGCAGTTGCCGGTCCAGCAGCAACGGCACTCGCCATTGCGACAGCGGTTCCCAGAACCAGAGCACTTTTCTTGAACGTTTTCATTAAACCTCTCTCCATCGATGGTGGGGTGATGTCGGCCCCCGACACAACAGCTAGGCTACACCGTCGGATACCGCAAGTCTCAGCGGATCACGTTCGTGTGTCTCCTTGCGATCAAGCAACCATTAAGCGCAGCGTAAGTCCATATAACTAAACGTGAACCAGGATTATCTGCGCAGGTCGATGAACGCCTGCTGCCTTGCCACGTTTGCGCACAACTATGTCATCTCTATGTCTTTCCTATGGCTCAATCCGGCGTAAACTAGGCGCAGCAAAAGAGGGCAAAATTTGATGAAGCAGAGTGGCGCACTCATTATCGCCGGCCTTGCCATCGCACTGGGCGTCGCAGTGGGCGGATTTTTTGTTGGAGATGGGTTCCAGACGGGCCGCAGCACCGACCGCTATGTGACTGTGAAGGGCCTGGCGGAACGCATTGTCAAAGCCGATATTGCGTCCTGGCCGCTGCGATTCACTGCTTCGGGTGATGATCTGGGCGCGGTCCAGGCCAAGATCGAAGCCGATGGTGCGCAGATCAGCAGCTTTTTGCAATCAGCGGGTATTTCAGCAGAGTCCTATCGACTGGAACGGTTGGAAGTCGTCGACAAACGCGCGCAGCTTTATGGCAACAGTGCGGTCCCGGTCGGGGGTCGCTTCGTCGTTACCCAAACGCTGGCGGTCAGAACATCCGATGTGGACCGCATTGTAGAGGCCAGCCGTAGCATCGGCGATCTGGTCAAGGCCGGCATCGTGCTTTCGGATTCCAGCGGCCCCTCCTATGCCTATACCAGCTTGAATGACATCAAACCTGAGATGATCGCCGAAGCAACCCGGTCTGCCCGCACCAGCGCGCAGCAATTCGCAGATGATTCAGGCAGTTCCGTTGGTGCCATCCGCCAGGCTAATCAAGGGATATTCACCATTTTACCCCGTGATTCCGGGGAACAATGGCAGGAAGCCCAATCTATCGAAAAGCGGGTCCGCGTCGTCTCGACCATCCAGTACTTCATCGAAGATTGATCCACTGCTAGGCAGGACAGTCCGCAGCAGATATCCTTCGCCGATCTAGGGGGATTATGCATGCAGGATTTGAAAGATAAGGTCGCCGTGGTTACCGGTGGCGCAAGCGGCATTGGACGAGGCATCTGCCGGGCGCTGGCAGAAGACGGGGCAAGAGTCGTCGTTGCTGATATTGAAGTCGGTAGAGCTGAAGACGTCGCCAAGGAACTCCAGGAAAGTGGGGCCGAAGCCATCGCGGCGGCTTGCGACGTAACGGATCCCGCATCGATTGCCGCGGTTGTCGACAAGGCCTATGACACCTTCGGCAAGGTGAACATTCTCTGCAACAATGCTGGCGTTCACGTCTCTGGCCGGGCGCGGCACATGACCGAGGGAGACTGGGATTGGCTGATGAATGTCAATCTGAAGTCGATTTTCACAGCCGTTCGGACGTTTTTGCCGCGCATGCTTGAATCCGGCGAACCGATGCACATCCAGAATACGGCGTCCGAGCACGGCGTCGGTCTGCCCGATCTGGGCCGCGCCGTCGGCTATACCGCTTCAAAGCACGCGGTCGTCGGATTTTCAGAGGTGCTGCGGGCTGAAAACGCGAAGTACAATCTGGAGGTCTCGGTGCTCTGCCCGGGCCTGGTCCGCACCGACATCTATGACAGTGCCCGCAACCGTGACGAAGCAAGCTATGGCGAGGGCCAACGCATCGCCAAAGAGGTCGGCGAACCGGCGATGGCGGATGGCATGCATCCGGATACTGCCGGGCGGATCGCCGTCGACGGTATCAGGGATAACGATCCGTTTATTCTAACGCATCCTTACATCCGCGAATTTGTCGATCGGCGCTACCAACAGGTCAGCGCCGCCCTAGATAAGGCGGATGCGAGAAACCTCACGGTAGAACAAAGCGGTAGGCACTATAGATAATGCAGGACTTCAAAGGAAAATGCGCGGTCGTCACCGGCGGCAATAGCGGCATCGGCCTGGGCATTGCCCGGGCGTTTGCGTCAGAAGGTGCCAACCTTGTGCTGGTTGGCATGGACGAAACCAAGGCTGAGCGGGCGGCCTCCGCCCTCTCGGATGAATTCGACGTGCGGGCAATCGGCGTCCGATGCGATGTGACCGACCGCGCGCAGGTAGAGGTTTTGGCGGACCGTGCCTATAGCGAATTCGGTAATGTCGACATCCTGGTCAACAACGCCGGGCTGGGCGCCGGTGGCCCAATCCATGAGATCACCGAAGGTGATTGGGATTGGGTGATGAATGTCAATGTGAAGGGGATTTTCCACTGCTGCGCTGTGTTTGTGCCCCGCATGCTGGCTTCCGGTCAGCCCGCACACATCTCAAACATGGGGTCTGAACAGAGCTTCGGTCTGGCATCCCCCGATTTCGGCAGCATGATTGCCTATACGGCCTCTAAGCACGCTGTTCTGGGTATTACCGACTCCATGCGCCGCGACTATGCCGATCAAGGTATCGAGGTCAGCTTGATCTGTCCTGGCCCTGTCGCCACTGACATCTGGAACGCTGAGCGCAACCGGCCCGCTGAATTCGGTGACCGACGCGTTGTCGACCCGGAGGGCGGTAAAATGATCGCCGAAATGGGTATGGACCCCAACGCAGTCGGGCGTATGACCGTCGAAGGCATCAAAGGCGGCGATTTCTATATCTTCACCCACAGCTATATCCGCGACCTGGTCAAGACTCGGCACGAGGAGGCTTTGGAAGCCCTTGAAAAAACCGATGCGTGGCACCGGCTAGGTGTTTAGCCAGTCGATAATCGTGGAATAGGCCGTTTTATCCTGCGCGATAAACAGGTGACCGCCATCAAATAATACGACTTCAGCACCGGCTATCTGACCCGCCATCGCATGCTGACTTTCCGGTTTGGCGCTTCCGTCGTAATGGCCGCCACAGATCAGCGTCGGTGCTGAAATCCGGTCCAGCCGATCAAACGTATCATGGTGCCGTCTGGCTTCGAGTTGCCGCGCCCGCCCTTCAGCCAATCCGGGCTCATCGGCAAACCGTTGGTTTGCGGCCTGCATCTGAACGGCCAGCCGTTTCACTTTGTCCGCGTTCGCGGCTTGCCAGGCTTTGTCATGACGCGTGTCATGGATGCTCAGGCTCAACGCGATTTGTTCGTCAGGAGGTAACTGGGCGAGCTCGTGGAGCGGGTAGGATACGCCCCCTTCCCCGCCTGGACTGCTTGCACAGAGGATGAGCTTGTCGACCCGTTCGGGATAACGGATTGCGACTTCCTGAGCGACCATGCCACCAAATGAGTAGCCGAGCATATGGCACCGCTCCCAATCCAAGGCTGCCATCAGATTGACCGCATCACTGGCATAGTCGGCCATGGTATAGGCCTGATCAGGCTTATCCGATTGGCCCAGGCCTCGGTGATCATAGGACAACAGTTCAAACTGCTTCGGCAACGGCCCGTCAAACATGTTGGGTTTGTTGCGCAGGTCGCCGCCAGACCCATTGAGGAACATAAGGCGCGGCCCCTCGCCTGCTGTTTCGTAGAAGAGCTGTATATCGCCCGCCTGAATCAGTGGCATGTCGCTTCCCCATCTTTTCACCACACCGTGCCCAAGGCATGATGCGAGCACAAGTCAGGGGAGCCTATCATGACCAACACCATCGACCCGGCGCTGTTCCGCGCCGACGCCATCGACCCGGAAACCATCAAGATCAACGCTGAAATTGAGGCATTCTTCGCCAAGTCGCCGCCTATTGATGTTATCCCGCTGGATGTTCTGCGGAATTCGCGCGCCACCGGCGAAGGCATTTTCCCGCTTCTCGAAACGTCGGATCGGGCTGAAACACGGACCATTCCGGGGCCTGGCGGTGACATCGGCCTGCGGATTATGCGCCCGAAAGACCGCAGTATCAGGGGCATCTATCTGCATATTCATGGCGGCGGCTGGGTGGTTGGGTCGAACGATCAAGCCGATCCCGCCTTCGAACATTATGCCGACGACCTGGGGTTGGCGGTGGTCAGCGTCGATTACCGGTTGGCGCCGGAACACCCCTATCCCGCGCCGGCAGATGACTGTGAAGCTGCGGCACAATGGCTGATCGACAACGCCAAAGCCGAATTCGGGACGGATTGGATTGCCATTGGCGGCGAGTCGGCTGGTGGGCACCTCAGCGCGGTGACGCTGCTACGCATGCGCGACAAGCACTCCTATACGGATTTCAAGGCGGCCAATCTGGTGTTTGGCGTATTCGATGTATCGATGACACCAAGCGTCCGCAATTGGGGCGATGAGCGCTATTTGGTGCTCAACACCCATGCGATTTCATGGTTCTGCGATTGCTTTGTGCCTGATAAAGCGCAACGCCAGTCGCCGGAAATCTCGCCACTCTATGCCGACCTGCACGACATGCCGCATGCTCTGTTTACGGTCGGCACGCTTGACCCTCTGCTCGACGACACCTTGATGATGCAGGCACGTTGGGCGGCGGCCGGCAACACCAGCCAGCTGGAGATTTTTCCTGGCGGGGCACATGGTTTTCCGGCCTTCGGTGGGCCGCTGGGCAAACAATATGTCAAAACCGTCGATGAGTTCTTTGCCAGCGCGCTTGACGGTTCTGCTTGATGCGCGGGGTGTACGGCGTAAATTAGAGCCACACGCAAATGGGGAGAAGATTGATGGGTCAGGTATGGCAGGCCGCCGATCGGGTGGCCGAAGGCATCATAGAAGACACGAATTTCATTGAACTGGGCGTGGCACCAGCATGCTTGGCGCCCGGGCAAACGGTCTCAGAGCACAGCCACACGCTGGTTGAGGAAATCAATATCTTTAAATCCGGCAAGGGCCAGATTCAGATCGAAAATGATTTCTTCGATGTTTGTGAGGGTTCTGTCTCTGTGGTTCCCGCCGGTGAATTCCACGCCATCACCAACACGGGTACGGAGAATCTGGAGTTCGTTACAGTCTTCAACAAGAATGTCGTTGCGGACGACGTCGACTTCAAAAACCGTGAACAGCACTTTGGCCTTAATGAGCTGCCCGGGTACCTGTCCATCCTCAACAAAATCGCTGCCGGCGAAGCAGGCGGCGCCAAGGCATTTCGTAGCTGGGCAGAAAAGACCGACAACCCGGCACTGGCAGAGGTGCTGACCAAAATCGCCATTCGCGAGGCCGAGCATTCAGCGGCATTCGAGAAGCGGCTTTGTGAACTGGGGCACGCCGTAGATTTCTCGGATATCGACGAGGCGACCTGCGAATTGTTCGCCTGTCTGGAATCAGATGGCTCGGATATGGAAAAGCTGGAGCGGTTCGCTGAAAAACCCGGTCAGCGGGATCCGTTTGCTGGCATCTTCAAGGATACTGACATCGACCCGGAAACCGGCGCGTTGCTTGGTCGTTTCATCGCTGAAGAGCGTGACACTGTGCGTATGCTGCGCGCATGCCACGCAGAAATCTGCGGCAAAGAATCCCCGTCTGCAGCCATGGCCGATACCGGTGTGACACTCACGCAGGTCTGTGAAGCGGTTACCTCGCTGACCGGACTGGTTGGTGAGTTGAAGGATGAGGTCGCGGCACTGAAGGCTGCTGCGGCAAAACCCGCGACCGCCCGCCGCAAACCATCAAAAGCCAAAAAATCCGCCTGACCCATTGGGGCAGCGCCCTAGATCATCATCTGTTGAGTTGGAAGCGGATGGCGCTCCAGCTCAACAGATAAAGATGATCTAATCTATTGGTTTCTAGAGCAAATTTACCAGCTTAG